>NZ_SISG01000001.1:0-1463395 GCF_004310685.1 Glaciihabitans arcticus
TGGACCGGTGGTGAAGATTCTCGTGGCCGCTGAGTCGCTCGACACCCGCACCGGTCACGCCCGGATCGAGGGCTCACCGACGCCGGTGTCCGTGCAGACGGCGGAACGTTTGGCGTGCACCGGCACCACCGTCCCGATCCTGTTCGACAGCGCCGGTCAGATCCTCGACCTCGGACGGGAACAGAGACTATTCACCAAACGACAAAAACAGGCCCTCGCCGCCCGGGACGGTGGCTGCATGTGGCTCGGCTGCGACCGACCCGCCTGCTGGACCGAAGCCCACCACATCGACCACTGGGCACGAGACGGCGGCGCAACTGACACCGCCGACGGCATGCTGCTCTGCAAACACCATCACCTGTTGCTCCACAACAACCACTGGGAGATCCTCCGCACCGGCGCCGAATACTGGCTGGTTCCGCCCCCGGACATCGACCCCGACCAGACCCCCATCCTCCTGCGCTCAAAAAGCGCCGCCCTCACCGAACTATTAGCGAGAGCACGATGACCGGCGCCAGCCCGCCCACCGCGCGGCGCGAGCAGGGAATCCCGGCGTGGTTTCGTTCATGTAAAAAAGCGGCGCCCGGATCAACCGGACGCCGCTCTCAAGAAATCAGCTGCTGACTAGGCCTTGCCGCGCATGATCGCCTGCTTGACCTCGGCGATCGCCTGCGTGACCTGGATGCCACGCGGGCAGGCCTCGGAGCAGTTGAAGGTCGTACGGCAACGCCACACGCCCTCCTTGTCGTTGAGGATATCCAGACGAACGCCTGCACCCTCATCGCGGGAGTCGAAGATGAAGCGGTGAGCGTTCACGATTGCGGCCGGACCGAAGTACTGGCCGTCCGTCCAGAACACGGGGCAGCTCGAAGTGCACGCAGCGCAGAGGATGCACTTGGTGGTGTCATCGAAGCGAGCGCGCTCCACGGGGGACTGCTTGCGCTCCTTGCCATCCTTCGTGCCGCCCGACGCCATCAGGAACGGGTTGATCTGACGGTACGACTCGAAGAACGGCTCCATGTCGACGATGAGGTCCTTCTCCAGCGGAAGACCCTTGATGGCTTCCACGTAGATGGGCTTCGTGATGTCGAGATCCTTGATGAGCGTCTTGCAGGCGAGACGGTTGCGTCCGTTAATGCGCATCGCGTCAGAACCGCAGATGCCGTGCGCACACGAGCGACGGAAGGTGAGCGAGCCGTCCTGCTCCCACTTGATCTTGTGGAGCGCATCCAGAATGCGGTCGGTCCCGTACACCTCGACGTCGAAGTCCTGCCAGCGCGGCTCCTCATCCACATCCGGGTCAAATCGACGAATGATGAGTGTTGCCGTGAAGGTCGGGATCTCCTCCGGAACGGAGGGCCGGTTCTCGAGAACTGCGTTGCTCATTTAGTACTTTCTCTCCATCGGCTGGTACCGCGTGATGACCACGGGCTTGGTGCTGAGGCGAATGTGGTCTCCGGCGTCCGTCGAATGGGCGTCGCCGGCGAGGTACGCCATCGTGTGCACCATGAAGTTGGCGTCGTCGCGATCGGGGTAGTCCTCGCGGAAGTGGCCGCCGCGGCTCTCCTTGCGGCTCATCGCCGAGTAGACGACGACCTCCGCGAGGTCGAGCAGGAAGCCGAGCTCGACAGCCTCGAGCAGATCGGTGTTGAAGCGCTTGCCCTTGTCCTGCACGGCGATGTTCTTGTAACGCTCGCGAAGACCCTCGATCACCTTGGTGACCTCGATGAGGCTCTCCTCGGTGCGGAAGACCTGGGCGTTGCGGTCCATCGAGTCCTGCAGCTCCTTGCGGATCAGTGCGATCTTCTCGGTACCGGTGGAGTCGCGCAGCATGGACAGGAGTTCGCGGATGCCGCGAGCCGGGTCATCCGGAAGCGCGGTGAATTCGGCGGTCTTCACGTACTCGACCGCATTCTTGCCGGCACGCTTGCCGAACACGTTGATGTCGAGCAGCGAATTCGTGCCCAAGCGGTTCGAGCCGTGCACCGAGACACACGCGCACTCGCCGGCCGCATAGAGGCCGGGCACGACCGTCGTGTTGTCGCGCAGCACTTCGGCGGCGACGTTCGTCGGAATGCCGCCCATCGCGTAGTGCGCGGTCGGCAGCACGGGAACGGGCTCCGTGTACGGCTCGACACCCAGATAGGTGCGGGCGAACTCGGTGATATCAGGAAGCTTCGCGTCGATGACGGCCGGCTCGAGGTGCGTGATGTCGAGGTAGACGTAGTCCTTGTTGGGTCCACCGCCGCGACCCTCGCGAATCTCGGTCGCCATGCAGCGCGCGACGATGTCACGCGGGGCGAGGTCCTTGATGGTGGGGGCGTAGCGCTCCATGAACCGCTCACCCTCGCTGTTGCGCAGGATCGCTCCCTCGCCGCGGGCGGCCTCCGAGAGGAGGATGCCGAGCCCGGCCAGGCCGGTCGGGTGGAACTGGAAGAACTCCATGTCCTCGAGGGGGAGGCCCTTACGCCAGATGATGCCAACGCCGTCACCGGTGAGGGTGTGCGCGTTCGACGTCGTCTTGTAGATCTTTCCGAAGCCGCCGGTAGCGAAAATGATCGCCTTGCCCTGGAAGACGTGCAGCTCGCCCGTCGACAGCTCGTACGCGACGACGCCCGAGGGCTGGTCGATACCATCGACCTTGGTCATCACGAGGTCGAGCACGTAGTACTCGTTGAAGAAGTTGATTCCCAGGCGTACACAGTTCTGGTACAGCGTCTGGAGGATCATGTGCCCGGTGCGGTCGGCGGCATAGCACGCACGACGAACCGGGGTCTTGCCGTGGTCGGCCGTGTGGCCGCCAAAGCGGCGCTGGTCGATCTTGCCATCGGGCGTGCGGTTGAAGGGCAGGCCCATGTTCTCGAGGTCGATGACCGCGTCGATGGCCTCCTTCGCGAGGATCTCGGCCGCATCCTGGTCGACGAGGTAGTCGCCACCCTTGACGGTGTCGAAGGTGTGCCACTCCCAGTTGTCTTCCTCGACGTTGGCGAGGGCCGCAGCCATGCCGCCCTGCGCCGCACCGGTGTGCGAGCGGGTCGGGTAGAGCTTCGAGATCACGGCGGTCGACGCGTGCGGCCCGGCCTCGATGGCCGCCCGCATTCCCGCGCCGCCGGCTCCGACGATCACGATGTCGTGCTGGTGGTAGTGCACGCCGTCGATGACGGCGCCATCCTCAATCTCGGTGGTGCCGAGTGCGATACCCATTGCGGCTACCTGGCCGGGCAGAAGCTCGGGAGCAGTTCGGCGGGGCCGACTGCGGGGCAGGGGTCAAACGTGTAGATCACAAGGGTTCCCAGCAATAGAAGGACGATGGTCGATCCGGCGATCGCGCCCAGGAGGATGCGGCGCACGATCGGCTTTGACGCGTAGTCGTTGACGAGGGTGCGCATGCCGTTCGCGCCGTGGATCAGGGCCAGCCAGAGCAGCAGGGTGTCCCAGACGATCCAAAACGGGTCGGCGAGCTTGCCGGCCACGAACGCGAAGTCGATAGCCTTGACGCCTTCACCGGCGACGAGGTTGACGAACAGGTGACCGAAGATCAGCACGAGCAGCACCACACCGCTTGCGCGCATATAGATCCAGCCCCACTTCTCCCAGTTGACCCGGCGGGCCCGGGGCTGCGGTGCCTTGCTGCGGGGAGCATCGATTGTCGTCATCATCAACCTCCGAAGATGTGCATCAGTTGGCGGGGGATGAAGCCGGCGAGCAGCACGATCCACAGCGCGATCACGATGTAGAACATGAGCTTCTGGTGTTTGGTGCCGACACTCCAGAAGTCGATGAGGATGATCCGCAGCCCGTTCAGGCCGTGCAGCCCGATCGCGGCAACGAGTGCGATCTCGCCGAGGCCCATGATCGGCGTCTTGTACGTGCCGATCACGGCGTTGTACGCCTCGGGGCTGAGCCGCACGAGGGAGGTGTCGAGGATGTGCACGAGGAGGAAGAAGTAGATGGCGACACCCGTAATACGGTGCAGCACCCACGACCACATGCCTTCGCGGCCTCGGTACAGGGTGCCCGCGGGACGCCGGGGTGCCTTGATAGTCGGAACGGCGCGCTTCTGCGCCAGGGTTTCAGCCGTTTCGTTCGGCACGTACCCTCCTCGCGGATGATTTCGGACCGCTGGGCTAAGGCGCCGCGGCCGGTGGCTGTTCGGTCATCGAACGCTGTCCAGTCTATTCCGCGCGGCTAGGGATTTCCGGTCAGGCTTACCTAACTAGCTCGACCTCAAGATACTTTCAGGCCCAAAACTGCGCGCGGTCTACAGTGGGGGCCATGGCCTCACCCCTCGTCAGCCTCGACAACTTCTACAGTGTGATCCCCGCCGGCGGTATCGGCTCCCGCCTGTGGCCGCTGTCGCGCGCCGATGCTCCCAAGTTCCTGCACGACCTCACCGGGTCCGGCCAGACCCTGCTGCGCGACACCTGGGATCGGCTCGCCCCGCTCTCCGGTGAGGAGCGCGTCATGGTGGTCACCGGCCGCGCCCACCGCGCCGCCGTCGAGAAGGAATTGCCCTCACTCGCCGACCACAACGTCGTGCTCGAGAGTGAGCCCAAGGATTCCTCCGCCGCGATCGGCCTGGCAGCCGCGATCCTGCAGAAGCGCGAGCCGAACGTCATCATCGGATCTTTTGCTGCGGACCACGTCATCCGGGACACAAGAGGTTTCACGCGCGCCGTGCGACAGGCGGTCGCCGCGGCGAACGCGGGCTACATCGCCACGATCGGCGTCACCCCGACCGAGCCGGCGATCGGATTCGGCTACATTCACTGCGCGGGTCCGCTCGAGATCGACGGTGCTCCCGGCGCGGTCGTCGTCGACAGCTTCGTCGAGAAGCCGGATGCCGCGACCGCACAGCGCTACCTCGACGACGGCGACTACCTGTGGAACGCAGGCATGTTCATCTCCCGGGCCGACGTGCTGCTGGAAGCACTCGGCAAGTCGCAGCCCGAGCTGCTGGCGGGCCTGCTCGAACTTGCCGACGCGTGGGACACCCCGGCGCGCGGCGCCATCGTGGACAAGATCTGGCCGGGCCTTACGAAGATCGCGATCGACTACTCGGTGGCGGAGCCGGCCGCGAAGGCCGGCCGCCTCGCCGTCATCCCGGGCGACTTCGACTGGGACGACGTGGGCGACTTCGCCTCGATCGCCAAGCTGCACTCGGGCGGGCGCAAGAAGGACCTCGCGATCCTCGGCGAGAACGCCCGCGTGCTCGCCGATGCCTCGAGCGGTGTCGTCATCAGCCAGACCAACCGGCTGATCTCGCTCATCGGCGTGACCGACATCGTCGTCGTCGACACCCCCGACGCGCTCCTCGTGACCACGAGCGCGAACGCCCAGCGGGTGAAGGCCGTCGTCGACGCGCTCAAGCTGTCGGGAAGAACCGACATTCTGTAGCTGGCATCCTTATGGGTATGACCACCCGCATCCCCATGATCATTGACACCGACACCGCACAGGACGACTGCGTCGCCCTCCTCGTCGGGCTCCTCGACCCGCTCGCCGACCTGCGTGCCATCACGATGGTGGCCGGCAATGTGGGCTTCGAACGCCAGGTGCTGAACGCGTGGATGACGCTGAGCGTGGCTGGCCGTCTCGGCGAGGTGCCCGTGTACCTCGGTTGCCGTCGTCCGATGGTGCGCGAGTGGGTGTCCGCCGAGAACGTGCACGGCGACGGCGCGGGCGGGCTGAGCATGGACTTCGAGGGGCTCGAACCCGAGCCGCAGCACGGTGTCGACGCGCTCATCGAGCTGGCGGCGGCATCCCCGGGTGAAGTCAGCATCGTCTGCATCGGACCGCTCACCAATATCGCGATGGCCGCTGTGAAGGACCCGGCGTTCGTGTCCAACGTCAAGTCGCTCTTCATCATGGGCGGCTCGAACAACGCCCGCGGCAACATCACCGCCGCCGCCGAGTACAACTTCTACGTCGACCCCGAGGCCGCGAAGACGGTCTTCGAGGCAGGCTTCGACATCACCGTTGTGCCGTGGGCACCGCTCACCCTGCGCGATGCGGTGTTCTCGCGCGAGAAGATCGCGGAGATCGGTGCGCTCGGCACCCCACTCGGCAGCTTCTTCAAGCGCGTCGTCTCGACGACCCTTGACTTCGACGAGAGCGTGGGCATTCCCGGCTCCACCCACCCCGACTCGCTCACCGCGGCCGTGCTGCTGCACCCCGAGCTCGTAACCGCCGAGGCGAACTTCGCCGTCGACATCGAGACCGGCTCAGAACTCACCAGGGGCTACTCCGCGATGTCGTGGGGAGTGCACGGCCTGGCGGAGAACGCCCGGGTCATCGAGGCCGTGGATGCCGCCGGCTTCGCCGGCTACCTGACCGATCTGTTCTCGAAGCAGACCACGCCCTCGCGAAAACTGGCCTGAGGGTTTCCGTCCCGTTACGTCTGTGTCCCAGATGTGTAACGTCTGGCTTGGCCGGGGTTTTTCATACCAGCGATAGCCGTAACAATATGTAATCTGGTTCCAACCGCCCCGGCGTCGCCTGGGCTCGCATCTGGAGGAAATCTAGTGAACGTAATCACACGCAAGCGTGGACTGGCAGGCCTCGCGCTTGTCGGCGCCGCAACTCTCGTTCTGGCCGGCTGTGCAGCAGCACCCGAGGAGGAGACCTCAGCACCCGAGGTCGACTTCACCGGTTGCGCAGTCTCCGATGAGGGCAGCTGGAACGACAAGTCGTTCAACGAGGCAGCGTACGAGGGCCTGACCACCGCGAAGGACGACCTCGGCATCAAGACCGCCGACGCCGAGTCGCAGACCACCGAAGACTTCGCCCCGAACCTCGACGAGATGGTTGCCGCGAACTGCGACGTCATCTTCGCCGTCGGCTTCAACCTCATCGACGCCGTCAACGCAGCAGCTGTTGCCAACCCGGACTCGAACTTCGTCACGATCGACGGCTTCGTCGCCGACCCCGCGACCACCAACCTCAAGGCCGTGCAGTACTCGATGAACCAGTCGAGCTACCTCGCCGGTTACCTCGCCGCTGGCTACAGCACCACCAAGGTCGTCGGAACCTACGGCGGACTCCAGATCGACGCCGTCACCGACTTCATGAGCGGCTTCTACTACGGTGCGAAGGCCTACGAGAAGGACTCCGGCACGCCGGTCAAGGTTCTCGGCTGGGACCCCACCGCAGCGACCCCGAGCGGTGACTTCACCGATGGATTCGGCGACACCGAGGGTGCGAAGAGCATCTCGGCCGGCCAGATCGCACAGGATGCAGACGTTCTGTTCCCCGTCGCCGGTGGCCTGTTCTCCGCTTCGTCGGAGGCCATCAACGAGTCCGGCAAGGACGTCGTCTTCATCGGTGTCGACAAGGACATCGCCGTGACGAGCCCCGAGTACGCCGACCAGGTCCTGACCTCGGTTGAGAAGCGTATGACCACGGCTGTCTACGACATCATCAAGGAGCTCGTCGACGGCGCAGCCTTCGACGGCAAGTCCTACGTCGGAACCCTCGCCAACGAGGGCACCGACCTGGCCGACTTCGGTTCGTTCGATGACAAAATCGACGCTGACCTGAAGACGAAGCTCGACGAGATCAAGGCTGGCATCATCGACGGATCCATCGACCCGCTCGCGTAACCAGCAATACAGCACGAAGTAACGTCGCCGGGGTGGCCATGGGCCGCCCCGGCGATGTTCGTCACAGCCCACACACTCTCGCCCCCGCCTCACCACAAAGATGTGGCACTAGAGCGGATAACTGGCAGAATTCGAAGACAATGAAACTTGAACTCCGTGGCATCACCAAGCGTTTCGGTGCGCTTGTGGCCAATGATCACATCGACCTCACGATCGAGCCGGGTGAGATCCACTGCCTGCTCGGCGAGAACGGTGCCGGCAAGTCCACCCTCATGAACGTGCTCTACGGCCTGTACAAGGCCGACGAGGGTGAGATCCTGCTCGACGACCATGTCATCCACTTCAACGGCCCCGGCGACGCGCTCGCCGCCGGCATCGGCATGGTGCACCAGCACTTCATGCTGATCCCCGTGTTCACGGTCGCCGAGAACGTGATGCTCGGCCACGAGCCCGTCAAGGGCGGCGTTGTGCTCGACCTGCCGACGGCCCGCACCCTGGTGCGCGAGATCTCCGACCGCTTCGGCTTCGAGATCGACCCCGACGACCTGGTCGAGAACCTGCCGGTCGGCGCACAGCAGCGCGTCGAGATCATCAAGGCTCTCGCCCGTGACGCGAAGGTTCTCGTGCTCGACGAGCCGACCGCCGTGCTCACCCCGCAGGAGACCGACGAGCTCATGGTCATCATGAAGCAGCTCGCGGCATCCGGTACATCAATCGTCTTCATCACTCACAAACTGCGCGAGGTGCGCGAGGTCGCCGACCGCATCACGGTCGTGCGTCTCGGCAAGATCGTCGGCACAGCCGACCCGTCATCCTCGACCACCGAACTCGCCTCGCTCATGGTGGGCCGCACCGTCGACCTGACCGTCGAGAAGGACGCCCCGAAACTGGGCGCCGAGTCGTTCGTGGTCAGCAACCTGACGGTTCTGGATGCAACAGGCCACCGTCTCCTCGACGACGTCAGCTTCACCATCCGCGAGGGCGAAGTGCTCGCGATCGCGGGAGTCCAGGGCAACGGCCAGACCGAGCTGACCGAGGCGATCCTCGGCCTTCGTACGGGCGTACGCGGAAGCGTGACCCTCGACGGACGCGAGCTCGTCGGCGCCTCGGTGCGTGACAGCCTCGACGCCGGCATCGGGTTCGTGCCCGAGGACCGCAAGAAGGACGGCCTCGTTGCCGAGTTCTCGGTCGCCGAGAACCTCATGCTCGACCGCAGCGTGGGGGAGCCCTTCGCGAAGGGCCTCAACATCCGCTTCGACTACCTCGAGGAGTTCGCCGACAAGGCGATCGAGGAGTTCGACATCCGCACCCAGGGTGCGACGACCCTGGCAGGCCGCCTCTCCGGTGGAAACCAGCAGAAGGTGGTGCTCGCGCGGGAACTGTCGCGCGACCTGCGCCTGCTGATCGCCTCGCAGCCCACCCGCGGCCTCGATGTCGGATCCATCGAGTTCGTGCACGATCGCATCATCGCGACGCGCGACTCCGGCATCCCGGTGCTCATCGTGTCGACCGAGCTCGACGAGGTGCTCGGCCTCGCGGACCGGATCGCCGTGATGTACCGCGGACGCATCGTCGGAATCGTCACCCCCGACACCACACGCACCCGCCTCGGCGAGATGATGGCAGGAATCGAAGCATGAGCAAGAACGACAAGGCGACGGTCGTGCCGTCGACCGACCCGGCCATCGACCCGGTCGCCAACCCGATCGTCGACCCCGACACGGAGCAGCCGCGCTGGCGCGGGGTGATGCTCGACATCCTTTCGGGTAGCCCGCTGCGCACCGTGCTCGCGATCGTCTCCGCGTTCGTGATCGGTGCGATCCTCATCGTTCTGACCAACGAGGAGTTCATCGAGGCCTCCGGCTATATCTTCTCCCGCCCCTCCGACGCGTTCCGCGCCGCAGGCAGCGCGGTCGGTGACGCCTACGGCGCGCTATTCCGCGGTTCCATCTACAACTTCAACGCGAACGATTTCATCGGCGGCATCCGACCCTTCACCGAGACCCTGCGTCTCGCGAGCCCGCTCATCGCGGCGGGCCTCGGCATCGCGCTGAGCTTCCGGGTCGGCATGTTCAACATCGGTGGCCAGGGCCAGCTGCTGTTCGGTGCGGGCTTCGCGGCCTTCGTCAGCTTCCAGCTGCACCTGCCGTTCCCGATCCACCTGCTCGTCGCGATCATCATCGGTATTCTCGCCTCGGCCGCGTTCGGCAGCCTCGTGGGCTTCCTCAAGGCCAAGACGGGTGCGCACGAGGTGATCGTCACGATCATGCTCAACTACATCGCGCTGTACCTGCTCACCTACGTGATGCGCACGCCGATCCTGCAGGACCCGGTCGCCGGTGGAACGCCGAAGACCCTTGCGCCGGACGAGAGCGCGCAGTTCCCGCTGCTGCTTGGTGACAGCTTCGCGCTGCACTGGGGATTCCCGCTCGTCATCGGTGCGACCTTCCTGTTCTGGTGGCTTATGGAGCGCTCGACGCTCGGCTACCGCTTCCGCGCCGTCGGCCTCAACCCGAACGCCGCGCGCACCGCGGGCATCAACGTCAACACCGTCTACATCCTCGCGATGGCGATTTCGGCGGCCTTCGTCGGTCTCGCCGGCGTCAACCAGGCGCTCGGTCGCTCGGCCGGCTTCACGCCGAACATCGACTCCGGTATCGGGTTCGACGCGATCACCGTTGCGCTTCTCGGTGGCTCCAACGCGCTGGGTGTGTTCCTGGCCGGCATCCTCTTCGGTGCAATGAAGGCCGGTGGCCCCGCCATGCAGGTCGCCGACGTCGCACCCGAGCTGCTCGGTGTGGTGCAGGGACTCATCGTGCTCTTCATCGCGGCGCCGCCCCTCGTGCGCGCCGTCTTCCGCCTTCCCGCAGCAACGACCAAGATTCCGGGTGCCCGTGGCAGAGCCCGCGCCCTGAAGAAAGCGGTAGAGAAGTGAACGCCCTCGCCACAGCTCCCGGAGCCACTCCGTCGCCCGTGACCACCGCCGTGCAGTCGATCACGGATGTCCCGCGCCACTGGAAGACGACGATCGTGCTTGGCCTGCTCGCCGTCGTCGCGCTCGTGTTCTTCGGAATCCTCGGCGACGACCGTGAGTCGATCGTCGTCTGGTCGGGTGCCGGCGACGCGATCGTGCTGCCGGACCTGCCGGTCACATCGAAGATCGTCTGTCTCGTGCTCGGCCTGGCGCTCGTGATCCTCGCCGGCCTCTCGGCCTGGTACACGATCGGCCGCCGCAAGGTGCCGCTCTGGATCATCATCGTCTTCGCCGGCCTGTTCATCACCGCGCTCGTGCTGTGGACGGGCGCGGGCTCGAAGGTGCCCGTCGTCTTCCTGCTGACCGGATCGATCGCGCTGGCCACCCCGGTGGTGTTCGGCGCCCTCGCGGGTGTCATCGGTGAGCGCGTGGGTGTCGTCAACATCGCGATCGAGGGACAGCTGCTCGCCGGCGCCTTCGTCTCCGCGGTCGTTGCGACGGTCACCGGCAACCTTATGCTCGGCCTCGTCGCAGCTCTGATCGGTGGCGCTCTCGTCTCGCTGGTGCTCGCCGCCTTCTCGATCAAGTACCTCGTCGACCAGGTGATCGTGGGTGTGGTGCTCAACACCCTCGTGATCGGAATCACGAACTTCTTCTACGCCGCCGCCCTCAGCGACAACTCGAAGGAGCTCAACTTCCCGGGAACCCTGCCGTTCCTGCCGATCCCGCTGCTGTCGGACATCCCGGTGCTCGGTGACGTGTTCTTCAACCACCGCATCACGACGTACCTCATGTTCATCCTCGTGCCGCTGGTCTGGTTCATCCTGTTCAAGACCCGCATCGGCCTGCGCCTGCGCGCCGTCGGCGAGCACCCGCTCGCCGCCGACACCGTCGGCATCAACGTCAACCGCACCCGCTTCTGGAGCGTCACCCTCGCCGGCATGATCGCCGGACTCGGTGGCGCCGCCCTGACGCTCGGCTCGGTCGGCGCGTTCGTGCGGGAGATGTCGGCGGGCCAGGGCTTCATCGCCCTCGCCGCGGTGATCCTCGGTCGCTGGAACCCGTGGCTCACGACCCTCGCCGCCCTGCTGTTCGGCTTCTCGAAGCAGTTCCGCATCTTCGCCGGCCAGACCGGTTCGTCGATTCCGCCGGACCTGATCGCCATGGTGCCCTACCTCGTCACCCTCGTCGCTGTTGCCGGCCTCGTGGGTCGCGTCGTCGGCCCCGCGGCGTCGGGCAAGCCCTACGTGAAGCAGTAATTCATGACTGAAATCGATTGGGATGCCCTGCGCCTCGCCGCCAACGAGGCGATGCACAAGTCGTACTCGCCGTACTCGAAGTTCCCCGTGGGAGCTGCCGCCCTCGTGGACGACGGCCGAGTCGTCAGCGGATGCAATGTCGAGAACGCGTCCTACGGCGTGGGCCTCTGCGCCGAGTGCGCCCTCGTCTCGAGTCTCGCGATGACGGGTGGCGGCAAACTCGTCGCCTTCACCTGCGTGGACGGCCTCGGCAACGTGCTCATGCCGTGCGGCCGCTGCCGCCAGTTGCTCTATGAATTCTCGGCCGAGGGCATGATCCTCGAGACCGTCTCCGGATTCAGGACCATCGACCAGGTGCTGCCCGACGCGTTCGGTCCGCGCCAGCTCGACGCTTACGCAGCAAGCACCGCCGCAGCCAACTAAGGAAAACCCATGGCCATCGAGCCCTTCGACGTCGTCGACCTCATCCGCACCAAGCGCGACAGGGGTGCGCTGAGCACCGACCAGATCAACTGGCTGATCGACGCCTACACGCGCGGCTACGTCGCCGACGAGCAGATGTCGGCCATGACCATGGCGATCTTCCTCAACGGAATGGAGCGCACCGAGATCCGCGACCTCACCCTCGCGATGATCGCGAGCGGCGAGACCATGAGCTTTGAGACGCTCAGCAAGAAGACCACCGACAAGCACTCGACGGGCGGGGTGGGCGACAAGATCACCCTTCCGCTCGCGCCGTTGGTCGCCTCGTTCGGCGTCGCGGTTCCCCAGCTCTCGGGCCGCGGGCTCGGCCACACGGGCGGCACCCTCGACAAGCTCGAAAGCATTCCGGGATGGCGGGCATCCATCAGCAACGAAGAGTTCTACCGCCAGCTCGAAGAGGTGGGCGCGGTGATCTGTGCCGCCGGCTCCGGCCTCGCCCCGGCCGACGGCAAGCTGTACTCGCTGCGCGACATCACCGGAACCGTCGAGTGCATCCCGCTCATCGCGTCGTCGATCATGAGCAAGAAGATCGCGGAGGGCACGGCGGCGCTCGTGCTCGACGTGAAGTTCGGCTCGGGTGCGTTCCTGCAGGATCCGGCGCGCGGCCGCGAACTGGCCGAGACCATGGTGCAGCTCGGCAAGGACGCCGGCGTCGACACGGTCGCCCTGCTCACCAACATGAACGTGCCGCTCGGCCTCGCCATCGGCAACGCCAACGAGGTGCGCGAATCGGTGGAGGTGCTCGCCGGTGGCGGCCCCGCCGACGTCGTCGAGCTCACTGTGGCCCTCGCGAGAGAGATGCTCGAGCTGGCCGGTGTGCACGACGCCGACGTCGAGGGCGCGCTCAAGAACGGCCAGGCGATGGACACCTGGCGCGCCATGATCAGCGCGCAGGGCGGCGATCCGGATGCCGCTCTCCCGGTCGCCCGCGAGACGCACGTCGTTGTGGCTGAGACCGACGGTGTGCTCGTCGAGCAGCACGCCCTCCCGTTCGGCATCGCCGCCTGGCGGCTCGGTGCTGGCCGCGCGCGCAAGCAGGATCCCGTACAGCACTCGGCGGGCATCGACCTGCACGTGAAACCGGGTGAGACGGTTACCGCTGGGCAGCCCCTGTTCACGCTCAGCGCGGACGAGCCGGAGCGCTTCGTGCGCGCCCTCGAGGCGCTCGAGGGCTCCTACCGGATCGGCAACGCCGAGGAGTTCGAGAGCGCGCCGCTCATCGCGGGGCGCATCTCCTAGCTGCAGTAGATTGGGAGCATGACCACCGTTACCGAGGACTACGTGCTGCCCGGTGGCACCACGGCCATCCGCACACTGCCCAAGATCTCGCTGCACGACCACCTCGACGGTGGACTGCGCCCCCAGACGATCATCGATCTCGCAGCCACGATCGGATACGAGCTGCCGACGACCGACGCCGTCGAACTCGGCGAGTGGTTCTCCACACAGTCCGACAGCGGCTCGCTCGTGGAATACCTGAAGGCCTTCGACGTGACCACGGCCGTTATGCAGACTAAGGAAGGCCTCACCCGCGTCGCCCGCGAGTTCGTGCAGGACCTCGGCTCCGACGGCGTCATCTACGGCGAGATCCGGTGGGCGCCCGAGCAGCACGTCGCGCGCGGACTCACCCTCGACGAGACGGTCGAAGCGGTGCAGGCCGGCCTCGACGCGGGCGTCGAGGACGTGCGTGCAACCGGTGCGAGCATCCGCGTCGGCCAGCTGATCAGCGCCATGCGTCACGCTGACCGTGGTCTCGAGATCGCCGAGCTGGCGGTGCGTCACCGCGACAACGGCGTGGTCGGATTCGACATCGCCGGCGCCGAGGCGGGCTTCCCGGCGGGCAACCTGCGCGACGCCTTCGACTTCCTCGCGCACAACTACCTCCCGGCCACCGTGCACGCTGGCGAGGCCGACGGCCTCGAGAGCATCAAGGGCGCCCTGTTCGACGGTCGCGCCCTGCGCCTCGGTCACGGCGTGCGTCTCGCCGAAGACATCACCGTAGAGAGCGAAGACGAGGAGGGCAGCTACGTCGTGCTCGGCCCGGTCGCCCAGTGGGTGAAGGATCGCGAGATCGCCCTCGAGCTCGCACCCTCGTCGAACCTGCAGACCAACGCGTGGGGCACCGAACTGCACGAGCACGCGTTCGACCTGCTCTACCAGCTCGGCTTCCGGGTGACCGTCAACACCGACAACCGCCTGATGAGCAACACGAGCCTCTCGCGCGAGCTGTTCCAGCTCGCCGAGACCTTCGGCTACGACCTCGACGACCTGCAGGTCTTCCAGCTCAACGCGGCAGCCGCAGCCTTCCTTCCGCTCGAGGACCGCGAGGACCTGGCCGACCAGATCAGCGCCGGATTCGAGAGTGCATAACCGTGCCGATTCCTCCGCTTCCCGCTGACGCGATCCAGCTCGGCGCCGCGGCGTCGACCTGGCGCGATGCAGTGCGGCTCGCGGGGAACGCCCTCGTGCGTTCCGGTTCGGCGACGCCCGCGTACGCGGACGAGATGATCCGGATGATCGAGGAGCACGGCCCGTATGTCGTGATCGCCCCCGGGCTCGCGCTCGCGCACGCTCGCCCCGGACCCGCCGTGCTCGCGGACGGGCTGGCGATCGTCACCCTCGCGGAACCGGTGTCGTTCGGGCATCCTCATAACGACCCGGTGCGGATCGTGCTGGCCCTCGCCATCGCCGCGGGAGGCGATCACCTCGGTGCTGTCGCCTCGCTCGCGAATGTCTTTAATGATTCGGATGCGATCGACGCTCTCGCCCACGCCACCACCGTCGACGAGGTGCAGGCGATCATGAACGCGGGTGAGGCGGCGTGAAGATCGTCACCATCTGCGGCGCCGGCATCGGCAGCAGCGGCATCCTCAAAGTCAACACCGAGCGTGTGCTCAAGAAGCTGGACATCGAGGCGACGGTCACCGCCGTGGACCTCGACTCGCTTGCGGACATCGCTCGGGATGCGCAGGTCATCCTCACCTCTGCGGAATTCGTCGAGGCGATCGGGCAGACCTTTGCGGACGTCATAGTGATCGAGAACTACTTCGACACCCAGGAGCTGACCTCGAAGCTCGAGGCGGCGCTGGGCTAGGCTCGCCCGGTTTCAGACCACCAGCACGCGCATCGCGGCGTCGAGTTCGTCGACCATCGCCTGGGCCTGCTCGATGCGCTCGGCGGGGGTGCCCTCGGCGCTGGTCGCGTCGATGTAGACCTTGAGCTTCGGCTCGGTGCCGCTCGGGCGCACGATCACCCGGGCGTTGCCCTGCAGGTGGATGCGCAGGATGTCCCCGGCCGGGAACAGGCCGAAGCCCTTCTCGAAGTCGTCGATGCGGTCGACGGTGACGCTGCCGATAACGGTGGGCGGCGCGGCACGCAGGCCGGCCATGATGCGCGGGATCTCGGCGAGATCGGCGACCCGGATCGAGATCTGCGACGACGCGAAGGCGCCGAACTTCTCGGCGAAGGCGAGCTCGTGGGCAGGCAGGCTGGATCCCGCGGCCTTGAGCTCAGCGGCGAGGGCGAGGAACTCGACGGCGGCGGAGATGCCGTCCTTGTCGCGCACCTTGGCGGGGTCGACGAGATAACCGAGGGCCTCCTCGTAGCCGTAGGCGAGGTCGTCGACCCGGGAGACCCACTTGAAACCGGTAAGGGTCTCGGTGAAGGTGAGGCCGTAGGCGTTCGCGACGGCGCCGAGGGCGGGGGAGGAGACGATCGAGGCGGCGAGCGTGCCGCGCTCTCCCGATCCGGCGAGACGCTCGGCGGCGCGCCAGCCGAGCAGGTAACCGACCTCGTTGCCGCTCAGCCGTCGCCAGCTGCCGTCTGCATCGGGGATGGCGATCGCGAGGCGATCGGCGTCGGGGTCGTTGGCGACGACGATGTCGGCACCGACCTCCGCGGCCTTCGCGAGCGCCAGATCGAGTGCGCCGGGCTCCTCGGGATTCGGGAAGGCGACGGTCGGAAAGTCGGGGTCGGGCTCGATCTGCTCGGCGACGACGACCGGTGCGTTGAAGCCGGCGTCGGCGAGTACACGCTGCGCCGTCTCCCACCCGACGCCGTGCATGGCCGTGTAGACGATCCTCAGCGGTGTCACCCCAGCGGGCGCGAGGGCCGCGGTCTGGCGCACGTACTCGTCAAGTACTTCCTCGCCGGCGATCTCGTAATCGGTCGCCCTGGGCAGGTCGAGAACGCTTGAGGATGACGCCACCCGCTCGATCTGCTCCGCGATGGCCGCGTCCGCCGGGGCGACGATCTGCGAGCCACGGTCGGCGTCGCCCAGGTAGACCTTGTAACCGTTGTCCGCGGCCGGGTTGTGGCTTGCGGTGACCATCACACCGGCGCTCACGCCGAGGTGCCGCACGGCGAACGCGAGAACGGGGGTGGGCAGCAGGCGCGGCAGCAGGATCGCACGGATACCCGCCCCCTGGAAGATCTCGGCCGTGTCCTTCGCGAAGACCTGCGAATTGTGGCGGCCGTCGTAGCCGATAACCGCGCTCGGAGTCTCGCCACGCTCAAGCAGGTAGGCGGCGAATCCCGCGGCGGCCTGGGCCACGAGCACGCGGTTCATCCGGTTCGGCCCGGCCCCCAGCTCGCCGCGCAGTCCGGCTGTGCCGAACTCGAGCCGTGTCTCGAAGCGGTTGCGCAGGTCGGCGATGGCGTCGGCATCCCCGGACTCGGCGTTGCCCAGGACGGTTTCCAGCTCAGCGCGGGTGACGTCATCAGGGTCCTGAGCGATCCAGGCGCGGGCCTCCGCTGAGAAGTCACTCACAGCTCGGCCACGATCTTCGCGAGCATGGCACCGATGGTCGCCTCGGCGTCGCGACCGGCCTCGATGACCTCCTGGTGGCTGAGCGCCGTCGGCGAGATGCCCGCCGCGAGGTTGGTGATGAGGGACAGGCCGAGGATCTCCATTCCGGCCTGGCGGGCGGCGATCGCCTCGAGTGCCGTCGACATGCCGACGATGTGTCCGCCGATCGCCTTGGCCATCTGCACCTCGGCCGGGGTCTCGTAGTGCGGTCCGCGGAACTGCACGTACACGCCCTCGTCGAGTTCGGGCGAAACGGAGCGCGCGACATCCCGAAGGCGCTTCGTGTAGAGGTCGGTCAGGTCGATGAAGGTGGCGCCCTCGAGCGGGGAATCGCTCGTCAGGTTGATGTGGTCGCTGATCAGTACGGGGGTGCCGGGCTTCCAGCTCTCGCGGATACCACCGGCGCCGTTCGTGAGGATCATCGTCGTCGCGCCGGTCGCGGCAGCGGTGCGCACCGAGTGCACGACCCGGCGTACGCCGTGGTTCTCGTAGTAGTGGGTGCGGGCACCGATCACGAGGGCGCGCTTGCCGTTCGGCAGCAGCACGGAGCGAAGGGTTCCGACGTGGCCCTCGAGGGCGGGCTTGCTGAAGCCGGTGATCTCGGTGGCCGGCACGGTGGCCGTCGTCTCGCCGATCAGGTCGGCGGCTTTCGCCCAGCCGCTGCCGAGCGTGAGGGCGATGTCGTGGTGCTCGACACCGGTCTTCTCGGCGATGTCCGCGGCGGCCTGGGCGGCTATCGCGAAGGGATCGGCGGCGGGGTCGTCCAGGGGGTGCGTCGTTGACATCCCCCAACTCTATTCGTGCCACGGCCCAGCGCGCGGAGCACCCGGCAAACCTGCGAGAATTGCTCCATGGCCTACGAATTCGAGCGCAAACAACGGATTGCAATCCTCGGCGGGGGTCCCGGCGGCTACGAAGCCGCCCTCGCGGGAGCCCAGCTCGGCGGCGAGGTCACCCTCGTCGAGCGCACCGGTGTCGGCGGGTCGGCCGTGCTCACCGATGTCGTTCCCTCGAAGACCCTCATCGCGACGGCCGAGGCCACCAACGCGATCGGTGAGGCAGCGGACCTCGGCGTACAGTTCTTCACCCGCGGCGAGAGTGGCCGCCCCGTTCGCCCCGAAGTCACCGTCAACCTGGCCGCAGTGAATGCCCGCCTGCTGCGCCTCGCGCGCCAGCAGTCCGAAGACATGAAGAGCCAGCTCATCAAGGCCGGCGTGCGCATCGTTCAGGGCGAGGGGCGTCTCGACGGCCCGAACAAGATCGTCGTCGCCACTGGTCGTGGCAAGGCCGGCACCGACTTCGACGAGATCGAGGCCGACACCATCGTGATCTCCGTCGGCGCCTCCCCGCGCGAGCTCGACACCGCCAAGCCCGACGGCGAGCGCATCCTGACCTGGACCCAGCTCTACACGCTCGACACCACCCCCGAGCACCTCATCGTCGTCGGATCCGGTGTGACCGGTGCCGAGTTCGCCTCCGCCTACACGGCGCTCGGCTCCAAGGTCACGCTGATCTCATCCCGCGACCAGGTGCTGCCCGGTGAGGACGCCGACGCCGCGCGCGTCATCGAGGACGTCTTCACCCGCAACGGCATGACCGTGCTCTCCAAGAGCCGCGCCGAGTCAGTGACCCGCACCAAGACCGGGGTGGTCGCCACACTCTCCGACGGTCGCACCGTCGAGGGCAGCCACTGCCTGATGGCGGTCGGCTCGATCCCCAACACCGCTGGGCTCGGGCTGGAAGAGGCGGGCGTGCAGATGACGGAGAGCGGGCACATCCGCGTCAATCGCGTCGCACGCACCTCGGTGCCCTCGATCTATGCGGCGGGGGACTGCAGCGACTTCCTGCCCCTCGCGTCGGTGGCCTCCCAGCAGGGGCGCACGGCCGTCTTCCATGCGATGGGGGATGCAGTCAATCCCACCGAGTTGCGCAACGTGACATCCAACATCTTCACGCAGCCCGAGATCGCGACCGTCGGCTGGACGCAGAAGCAGATCGAGGACGGCATCGCCCAGGGCGAGATCTACAAGCTGCCGCTGTCGTCGAACCCGCGGGCCAAGATGATGGGCATCAAGGACGGCTTCGTGAAGTTGTTCGCGCGCACCGGCTCGGGCACCGTCATCGGCGGGGTCATCGTGGCGCCGCACGCCTCGGAGCTGATCTCGACCATCGCGATCGCGGTGGAACACCGCCTCACCGTCGACCAGCTCGCGCGCGCGTTCACCGTCTACCCCTCACTCACCGGCAGCATCACGGATGCCGCCCGGGCAATGCACATCGTCAACTAGCGCGCTCGCATCCGCGCGGGCTATTTCTCACCGCGCGGGCATGGACTACCGCAGTCCGTTGGCAAACAGCCGCGCTGATCGGCTTTTCAGCGGGATGCGCGGAGCGCTTGTTGTCCACAGATTCGGCATCCCGGCTCAGGTTCCCTTTCGGGCGGCGCAACTATGGGCCGATGAACACCGTCGACGCAGCGGTCATCCGCGCCACTCCGGTTCTCACCGCGCACTGCATCTCTCCCGGGGATCGCGCACGGGTTGGCGCCGCCGCGCGATCCGGAACCCTCGTGTGCGTCACTCGCGGCGCCTACCTGCCTCGCGACCTGTGGGAGCCGCTGAAGGAGGATGCCCAACACCGGGTTCGGGTGCTCGCCGCGGCGGATGTGCAGGCGGCCCGGGGTGCGCCGCCGATAGTGGCGTCGCACCTCTCGGCGGCGGCGCTGTGGCGTCTGCCCTGGGGTGGGATCTGGCCCACCACCGTGCACGTTGCCTGTGACGCGAGCGCCGGAGGGCGATCAAACAAGTCTGTGGTGCGCCACGTTACTGGCGTGCCCGACGGGCTCGAACTGATCGACGGTCTTCGGGTCGTGGGTCTCGGACATACTGTCACCGCCGTAGCGGCAACGTCGGGCTTCCGCGAGGCGGTGGTGCTGGCCGATGCGGCTCTGCGTCGCACCGAGCATCCGGTCGAGGGGTTGCCGCGTACTCTTCTCAGCGCCGAAAGCCTGGGTGTGCTTCAGGCAGAACTCCCCCTCCGTCACGGCTCCGCGCGCGCACGGGCCGTAGCGGCCTTCGCGTCGGGACTCGCGGATCGCCCGGGTGAGTCACATAGCCGGGTGAGCATGCGATTCGCTCGGATCCCGATGCCGGAACTTCAGGTGGAGTTGCGCGGGGCCAGCGGACGACGCTATTTCGCCGACTTCTGGTGGGAGGAGTTCAACCACATCGGGGAGTTCGATGGGAAAAGCAAGTACGTCGATCCCCAGTTCCTGCGTGGCCGCACTCCGCATCAAGTGCTCCTCGACGAGAAGTATCGCGAGGACGACCTCAGAGCGGCCGGGCACGGCTTCAGCCGCTGGGGTTGGCAGACGGCACTTTCGCCCCGTCTGCTCGCCGACCAGCTGCGTCGGGCTGGCATCCCGTAATCGATGCAGGGTTTTGCGAACCGGGCGCGACCATCCCGAGCCGCGCGGTGAGCAAAAGCCAGCGCGGATGCGGCGCGCTACGAGATGTTGAGCAGCAGGTGCCCCGACGAGACCGTCGCACCCACCGACGCGTTCACGCCGGTGATAGTGCCGTCCTTGTGGGCGGTGATCGGCTGCTCCATCTTCATGGCCTCGAGCACGAGGATCAGGTCGCCCTTGACGACGACATCGCCCTCAGCGACGGCGAGCTTGACGATGGTGGCCTGCATCGGTGCCTTCACCGAGTCGCCGGTCACAGTCGACACGGCACCGCCGCCGCGACGCTTCGGGGCGGCCGCGTTGGCGACACTCCCGGTCGCGGGCAGCAGCTTCGTGGGCAGCGATACCTCGATGCGCTTGCCCTCGACCTCGACGACGACGCTGTGGCGGGATGCCGCGGCCGCCGAATCCTGCAGCGACCCGCTCCACGGCTCGATGTCGTTGTCGAAGTCGGTCTCGATCCAGCGGGTGTACACCGAGAACGGGTTGGACGTGAAAGCAGGGTCCCTCACGATCTTGCGGTGGAAGGGCAGCACGGTGGGCAGGCCCGCGACCTCGAACTCGTCGAGGGCACGGCGCGAGCGCTCGAGGGCGTCCTCGCGGGTGGCGCCCGTGACGATGAGTTTGGCGAGCAGAGAGTCGAAGGCGCCGCTGATGACGTCTCCGGTGGTCACGCCGCTGTCGACGCGCACGCCGGGGCCACCGGGGAAGCGCAGCACGTGCACGGGACCGGGGGAGGGCATGAAGTTCAGGCCCGGGTCCTCACCGTTGATACGGAATTCGAAGGAGTGTCCCTGCGGCACGGGGTCGCCGTATTCGAGCTTGCCGCCCTCGGCGAGTCGGAACTGCTCGCGTACGAGGTCGATGCCGGTGACTTCTTCCGAGACAGGGTGCTCGACCTGCAGGCGCGTGTTGACCTCGAGGAAGGAGATGGTGCCGTCCTTGGCGACCAGGAACTCGCAGGTTCCGGCGCCGACGTAGCCCACCTCCTTGAGGATCGCCTTCGACGACGTGTAGAGCGCGAGGTTCTGCTCGTCGGAGAGGAACGGGGCGGGCGCCTCCTCCACGAGCTTCTGGTGGCGGCGCTGCAGCGAGCAGTCGCGGGTGGAGATGACGACGACGTTGCCGAAGGCGTCGGCGAGGCACTGGGTCTCGACGTGGCGCGGTTGGTCGAGGTACTTCTCGACGAAGCACTCGCCGCGACCGAAGGCGGCGATCGCCTCGCGGGTCGCGGACTCGAACAGTTCGGGGATCTCTTCGCGTGTGCGGGCGACCTTGAGTCCGCGTCCGCCACCACCGAAGGCGGCCTTGATGGCGACCGGCAGGCCGTGGATGTCGACGAAGTCGAGCACCTCCTGCGCACCCGACACCGGGTTGAGGGTTCCGGGTGCGAGCGGCGCTCCGACCTTCTCGGCGATGTGCCGCGCGGAGACCTTGTCTCCGAGCTTCTCGATCGCGTCGGGCGAGGGGCCGATCCAGATGAGGCCGGCGTCGATGACGGCGCGGGCGAAGTCGGCGTTCTCGGCGAGGAAGCCGTATCCGGGGTGTACGGCATCGGCGCCGGAGCGGCGGGCGACGGAGAGGATCTTGTCGATGACGAGGTAGGTCTCCGCGGAGGTCGAGCCCTCGAGGGCGTACGCCTCATCGGCGAGCCGCACGTGGCGGGCATCCCGATCCTGGTCGGCGTAGACGGCGACGGCGGCGATCCCGCTGTCTTTCGCGGCGCGGATGACGCGCACCGCGATCTCTCCACGGTTTGCGATCAGGACCTTGGTGATTCGAGCCATAGTTCCCTAGCCTATGGGGCAATCGGGTCCGTCAATTTGGCGAGCCGCTACAAGAAAGGCGCGGCGGCACCTGCGAACAGCTACAAGCCGCGGTTCCACAGGCTGTGCCAGCTCACGTCGAATTCGAGCAACAGGGTGCGCAACAGGGCGACCGAGAGCCCGACGACGGCGTGCGGATCACCGCGCACCTCGCTGATGAACGCGGCCCCGAGGCTGTCAATCGTGAACGCGCCCGCGACTTCGAGCGGCTCCCCGGTGGCGACGTAGGCGTCGATCTCGGCGTCCGTGACATCCGCGAATCGAACGAAGGATGACGACACCCCGCCCACCGCCCCGCGGAACGCCCCGCCCCGGTGGTCGATCAGCCAGTGGCCCGAGTGCAGCTGCCCCTCGCGGCCCCGCTGGGCGAGCCAGCGCTCGCGCGCGACCTCGGGCGTATGCGGTTTTCCGTAGACGACGCCGTCGAGCTCGAAGGCGGAATCCCCGCCCAGGATGAACCCGTCGATGGGTGCGCCGTCGACGGTACGGCCGACGACGGCTTCCGCCTTGAGCTGGGCGAGCAGCTGCACGTGGTCGGTCGGCGCGAGACTTCCTGCGATGGCGACGGCCATCTCCTCGTCGACCGCGGGGTCGATGAGCAGCGGTTCGACGCCGGCCGCGCGAAGCGTCGCGAGGCGGGCGGGGGACGTGGAGGCGAGATAGAGACGCAGCGTGAACTCCTATGCTCGAAGGATGGGTGAGATGCAGGGTAAGACGCTTGAGATCGACGTTACCAACATTGCGCACGGAGGTGTCTCCGTCGCGCGTCACGACGGTCGGGTGATCTTCGTGAGTGACGCGATCCCGGGGGAGCGCGTGAAGGCGCGCATCACCGAGGACTCGAAGAAGTCATTCTGGCGGGCCGAGACCGTGTCCGTCGTGGAGCCGAGCGAGCACCGACGACCGCACGTCTGGGCGGCTGCTTCGCTCGACCGGGTTCCCGAGGAGCGCGCGGGCGGCGCGGAATTCGGGCACATCACCCTCGATCACCAGCGAGAGCTCAAGCGACAGGTGCTCGAGGATTCGATGCAGCGGATGGGCCGCACCACCATCGAGCACACGCCCGTCGAGGGCCTCGAGGGAAGCGACGACGGCACCGGCTGGCGCACCCGCGTGCGCCTGCACGTCGACGAGTACGGCCGCGTCGGCCCGTACGCGGCGCGCTCGCACCGCGTCATCGAGGTCGACGACCTTCCGCTCGCGACCGCGGCGCTGAACGAGGCGGCGCCGCTCCGGCAGCTGTTCGCGGGGGAGGAGCACGTGGACGTGCTCTCGCCGTCCACGGGAGGCGCCCGACTCATCGTGGGCACGCAGAAGCCGACCACCATCACCGAAGTCGTGGGGGAGAGGGAGTTCCGACTGGCCGACTCGGGCTTCTGGCAGGTGCACGAGCATGCGGCATCCACACTCACCACTGCGGTTCAGGAGGCGATCGACGGCGACCGGTTCGACCCGCGCGCCCACAACCTCGACCTGTACGGCGGTGTCGGGCTGCTCGCTGCCGCCGTCGCCGACCGGTTCGGACCAGCCACCCAGATCACGAGTGTCGAGAGCGATTCCGCCGCAACGGATTTCGCCGCGGGCAACCTCGTCGAGTGGATCGGGGCCAACGCGCAGACGGGTCGGGTGGAGCGCTGGGTGCGTGAGCTCGCGGCATCCGCCACTGCCATCGACAAGGGGCGCCTGCGCAACGCGACGATCGTGCTCGACCCGCCCCGTTCGGGCGCCGGCAAGGAGGTCGTGGCGAGCCTCGCCGCCCTCGCCCCCGCGCAGCTGGTCTACGTGGCCTGCGACCCTGTCGCCCTATCGCGGGATGTCGCACTGTTCGCCGAGCGCGGCTACGAGCTCGTGCGGCTCCGCGCTTACGACCTGTTTCCGAACACCCACCACTTCGAGGCGGTCGCCACTCTCGTGCGCAGCTGAGCCCGCGTGGGACGCGCCGAGGGGTAGACCAGACAGTACGATGTTGAACATAAGGCCGGGATGTCGAGGTGTCTCCGGAGGAGAGTTGGTGGATGGTGCAGCTGGAAGTCCCGACGCCCCAGGGCGCAGTCTCAGCGGCTACGGTGCGCGTAGCGGTCGTCGATGACCACGAGTCGGTTCGACTCGGACTCAAGGCGGCCTTCCTCGAGGAGGGGTACAGCTTCCTCCTCGCCGCCGCGAACGTGCAGGAGCTCGTCGAGGGCCTCGCCGGCCGCGAGTGCGACGTTGTTGTACTCGACCTGTCGCTCGGCGACGGTTCGAGCGTCACCGACAACGTCAAACGCGTGCAGGCCATGGGCTCGGCAGTACTCGTGCACAGCATCGCCGACCGGGTCGCCAGCGTGCGCGAGGCGCTCGCCGCCGGAGCAGCGGGCGTGATCCCCAAGTCGTCCGCCACCCGCACCGTGATCGCCGCTGCGGCGAGCGTCGCACGCGGCGAAGTGCTCAATAACCTCGAGTGGGCGACCGCGATCGATGCCGACCGCGACTTCGCCAAAGCGCAGCTGGGTCGACGCGAGCGGGAGATCCTGCACCTGTACGCCTCGGGTCTGCCGCTCAAGCTCGCAGCCCAGCAGCTCGGCATCGGCTACTCGACGGCCCGCGAATACCTCGACCGCATCCGGGTGAAGTACGTCGAGGTCGGTCGCCCCGCGCCGACCAAGGTCGACCTGCTCCGTCGTGCCGTCGAGGACGGGATCCTGCCTGGGCTCGACCCGGATGGCGGAGATGGCGACTAGGGCGCCAGCCCTCCGCGGCCTCCCCTCGGGCAAGCCGCAGCGCACGCCCATCAGCCGCACCCAGGTCGAGGCCGTTATCTCGCGCTCGGTCGCGGCTTTCGGTGTGGTCTTCGTTCTGCAGACCTTCCCGCAGTTCGTGGAACAGTCGCATAACGCGCATCCGGTGTGGCTCGTGGCGATCGCCTCGGCCGTGTTCGGCAGTATCTTCGTGGCACTCTCGCTCTCCATGCTCGGTCGCGGGGTGCGCATCGCCCACGCGAGCGTCGCGATCATCTACCTCGTCGGGCTGTGCACCTGGCCGCTCGCGGTCACCGACCCGACCCCTGACCCGCTCGGTCGCCACTGGCTGTACTACCTGTTGACCGTCGCTACGGCGACCGCAGCGATCGGGTTGCCGGCCCGTCTCGCGACCGTCTATCTGTTTGTGGTTCCGACGCTCTACGGGGTGTTCAGGATGTCCGCGGCCGGCGGCTACGGCTCTTGGGAGCAGTCGGTGCTGGATGCGATCTACGCGATGATCCTGGGCGGTGCCATCATCGTGATCATCACCATGCTGCGCGCCGCGGCTGCCGCGGTCGACTCGGCCCAGGCGGCAGCGCTCGACCGCTACTCGCACGCCGTGCGCCAGCACGCCACGGAGGTCGAGCGCGTGCAGGTCGACTCCATCGTGCACGACAGCGTGCTCACGACCCTGCTTTCCGCGGCCCGCGCGTTCACCCCCGAGTCGAAGGCGCTCGCGGCGCGGATGGCGGGCAATGCGATCGGCCACCTGCGCGAGGCCGCGCTCGTGAGCCCCGATGACGGCAGCACGGTACGGATCAGCGCGGTCTCGACCCGCATCACCGAGGTCGCCGCGACGATGGCCGCCCCGTTCGAGGTGCGCACGCGCTCCCTCGCGGCGTGGACGATGCCCGTGCTCGCCGCTGAGGCGCTCTACGCGGCATCGGTGCAAGCGATGCTCAACAGCATCCAGCACGCCGGTGGCGCGCCCTCGGTGCGCCGCTGGGTGACGATCCGTGGCGGAACACCGCACGGCATCGAGATCGAGGTCGGTGACACCGGCGCGGGCTTCTCGCTCATCGACGTGCCGACCGAGCGTCTCGGCGTGCGCGTGTCGATCCTCGAGCGGGTCGCGAACGCGGGCGGCGTCGCCGAGATCGACTCCGTCGCGAACGAGGGCACGGTGGTCACCATCCGCTGGCCGCGCAACGATCCCGCCCCGCCGCTCATCGAGGACGAGCCGTGAGGATCGGGGTGCCCCGCCAGCTGATCGTCGGCATGGCGGCACTCTTCTCGCTCTATCACGTGATCCTCGGCATCTACGCGCTCGGCATCCCGCGCTCGCCGTACCCGATCCTCGTCGCCATGGGCCTCTACCTCGTGGCGACCGTGCTGAGCCTGCTGCCGGGCCGCACGTTCCGCATGCCGATCTGGCTGGCCGCCTTCAACGTGGCCGTCGTTGTCGCCGTCCCGCTGCTGGTGACCCAGGAACTCGACCCCGAGCGTGTGGGCGGCAACGGCTACGCGACCTGGTACGTCGCCGCCATGGGCACGATCATGACGATCACCTCGACGAGGCGCCGCCACCTGTTCGCCTGGATCGGCATAGCGTTCCTCGTGCTGCAGAGTCTCGCCTGGGCCGGGCCCGCTTCGCTCGGCACCCTCGGTGTCATCGGCAGCGTCTCCTGGGTCGCCGTCTCCCACGTGCTCAGTCGGGGCATGGCCAAGGCGACGAAGGACGCCCAGCGCTTCGCTCTCGCCGAGCGCGAGGCGACCGACTGGCAGGCCGCGCAGGAGGCCCACGTCTTCGAGCGGCAGTTCCGTCTCGGGCAAACCAGCTCGAGTGCCCTGCCGATGTTGCGCCGCATCGAGGAGAGCGGTGGCGAGCTCAATGCCCCCGAACGCCTCGAGTGCCTTTTTCTCGAGGGTGCGATTCGGGATGAGATTCGCGGCCGAAAGCTCCTGAGCGACGACGTGCGCGAGGCGGTCCGCCTCGCGCGCCGCCGCGGTGCAACGGTCACCCTCCTCGACGAGGGCGGCCTCGACGACCTCTCCGATCGCGAGCTCGAGCGCGTGCACACCCGTGTCGCGGCTGCGGTGCGTTCGACCGAGGCTGACACTCTCATCGTGCGCACGGCCTCCGAGAGCTCGGAGACCGCCGTCACGGTCGTGGGCCTGCGGAGTGTCTCCGACCCCGCAGCGGACGCCGAGACCGACGGCCTCGGGCACGAGGCCCACGAGGACGACGAGGTTGACCTCTGGCTCGAGATCGCCCGTACCGAGAATTCCTGAGATTCGACCAATCCGACCGGTCGGGGTCACCGAATACGTTCTGGGAATCATGTGTGCGCCAGCGTGGGCGTGGGTCGGAGCGTCCGGGGGGAAGCCGCGAGCGGGATCGATCCGCTGTACGTGACACGCTCGCGACGTGCCTAGAGAAGCGCGGCCCGGGAGGTCACGGGCACGGCATGCGTTTAACGCAAAAAGGCCGGAACGATGTTCCGGCCTTTCGCGAAGATCCGAGTCAGGGCGATAACCCGAATATCGCCCTGACTCGCCCCCAAATTATTAGCCCGCTTACCCTAGTCGGCTAATAACTGGTGATGTAACTCTTACGAGAGACACCTAGCAAGATCTATAGTGCTACGTCGGAACCCCCTCCACAGTCGTCATTTAGGGGGACAGTAGGGGGACAAAAGGGGTCATCGGGGTCAAAAAACCCAGCAATTCATTGGAATCCCGCGCCACACGGCCGCTGATTCCGGGGTACAAACCGTCCAAGTCGGTGCGGATGGTCCGTCTACCCCAACGGGTCTGCACGTAAACAACAGATGTCGCTTCGGATTTCGTTGTTCAGGCCGAAAAACTGCGCCAGGCGCCCTGTCCGGGCGCGATCGTGGAACGGATCGGTCGCTGCGAGATCGCCCACGCGCTCGGCCCGGTGTGGGCGAGGCGTCCCTGCTCCGCGGAGAGCTCGTCGAGCACCCCGGTCAGAACGGCCGTCACCGCGGCAAGCTCGGCGGGAGTCGGGTTGCCCGCGACGATGCGGAACTCGGGAGCCGCGGCATCCGGAGCTGCTTCATGATCTGCAGGCCGGGTCACAGCGGAATGTTCCCGTGCTTCTTGGGCGGCAGCGTCGCGCGCTTGGTGCGCAGCGCCCGCAGCGCCTTGATGACGGCGACGCGGGTGGCCGCGGGCTCGATGACACCGTCGAGCTCTCCGCGCTCGGCAGCGAGGAACGGCGAGGCGACGTTATAGGTGTACTCGTTCGCGAGGCGGGTGCGCACCGCGGCGACGTCCTCGCCGGCGACCTCGGCCGCCTTGATCTCGTTGCGGTAGAGGATGTTGACGGCGCCCTGGCCACCCATGACCGCGATCTCCGCGGTCGGCCAGGCGTAGTTGAGGTCGGCGCCGAGCTGCTTCGACCCCATCACGATGTACGCGCCGCCGTAGGCCTTGCGGGTGATGACCGTCACGAGCGGCACGGTGGCCTCCGCGTAGGCGTAGAGCAGCTTCGCGCCGCGACGGATGACGCCGGTCCACTCCTGGTCGGTGCCGGGCAGGTAGCCGGGCACGTCGACGAGGGTGAGGATCGGGATCGAGAACGCGTCGCAGAAGCGCACGAAACGGGCGGCCTTCTCGCCGGCTTCGATGTTGAGCGTTCCGGCCATGGCGTTCGGCTGGTTCGCGACGATGCCGACCGAGCGGCCCTCGACGCGACCGAAGCCGACCACGATGTTGGGCGCGAACAGCGGCTGCGTCTCGAGGAAGTCGCCGTTGTCGACGATGTGCTCGATGATCGTCTTGACGTCGTACGGCTGGTTGGGGGAGTCGGGGATGATCGTGTTCAGCTTGCGGTCCTCATCGGTGACCTCGAGTTCGACGACGCTCTCGTAGACCGGGTGCTCGGCGAGGTTGTTGTCGGGCAGGAAGCTGATGAGGGAGCGCGCGTAGTCCAGGGCGTCATCCTCGTCGCTCGCGAGGTAGTGCGCAACGCCGGAGATCTTGTTGTGGGTGAGGGCGCCGCCGAGTTCCTCCATGCCGACGTCCTCGCCGGTGACCGTCTTGATGACGTCGGGGCCGGTCACGAACATCTGGCTCGTCTTGTCGACCATGATCACGAAGTCGGTGAGAGCGGGCGAATAGACCGCGCCACCCGCGGCCGGGCCCATGATGATCGATATCTGCGGGATGACGCCCGAGGCCTGCGTGTTGCGACGGAAGATCTCGCCGTACTTGCCGAGGGCGACCACACCCTCCTGGATGCGCGCGCCGCCCGAGTCGAGCATGCCGATGATCGGCACACCCGTCTTGATGGCGTGGTCCATGACCTTGATGATCTTCTCGCCGGCGACCTCGCCGAGCGATCCGCCGAAGATGGTGAAGTCCTGACTGTAGACAGCTACCTGGCGGCCGTGGATCGTGCCGAGACCTGTGACGACCGCGTCGCCGTAGGGCCGCTTGTTCTCCATGCCGAAGGCGTGGGTGCGGTGGCGCACGAACTCGTCGAGCTCGACGAAGGAGCCGTGGTCGAGCAACTCGTTGATGCGCTCGCGCGCCGTCTTCTTGCCCTTGGAGTGCTGCTTCTCGATCGCAGCCTCGCCGCTCGCGGTCACGGCCTCGTGGTAGCGGACCTTGAGATCGGCGAGCTTGCCGGCGGTCGTGGAGATGGGGGGAGTGTTGTCTGCGGTCACGGCTTCACTCTACTGGCCGACTCACGGGCCGGTCCGTTGGCGGATATCTACAGGAATGTGGCCCTAGCCTTGCAGGATGGAGCTTCCGCGCAGCCTCGCCTCGGCGACAGCCCTCGAGATCCTGCCCGTCGCGGGATCGACCAACGACGAGCTCGTGGGCCGTGCGGCGGACCTGCCCGAATTCTCCGTCGTCGTGACCGACAACCAGACCGCGGGGCGAGGCCGCCTCGGCCGGGAGTGGATCGCACCGCCCGGTGCAGCCCTCGCGGTCTCGGTCCTCCTGCGCCCCGTGCTTCCCCATGGCGAACCCCTCGCGCTCGAGCACTACGGCTGGCTCCCGCTGATCTCGGGGCTCGCGATGGCGCGCGCCGTTGCATCCCTTCTGCCACAGGGGGAGGAGCGGGTCGGCCTGAAGTGGCCCAACGACGTGCAGGTGAACGGCGCGAAGGTGTGCGGGATCCTCGCCGAATTACTGCCGACCGCCGACGCCGTGGTCATCGGCGCCGGGCTCAACGTGTCGATGACGCGTGAGCAGCTGCCGATCCCGACCGCGACCTCGCTCGCCCTCTCCGGTGCCACCCTCTCCGGCGATGAGCTGGTGGATGCCGCGCTCTCCCGCTACCTCGACGAACTCCGCTCGCTCTACACGGGTTTTGTGCGCCTCGGGGCGGACGCAGAGGGCAGTGGCCTGCTCGAACTGCTCACCGAGCGCTGCACCACTCTCGGGAAGGAGGTGCTTGTGCACCTCCCCGGGGGTGACGAGCTCCGCGGCACCGCGACCAGCATCGATCGCGCGGGGCGCCTCGTCGTACGCGGGTCACGGGATGGCCACTCCTCGGCTGTCGCCGCCGGTGACGTGACGCATGTGCGGTATGAATGAGGCATGTCGACTGAGGCGAGGGTTCCGGAGGTGGTCGTCGCGCGGCTGCGCCCGCACGCCCGCGCCCTGACCTGGCCGAGCCTCGCCCTGTTCGCCATCGTCGGTGCCTTCTTCTATTTCTTCGGCAGCTTCGCCGAGCTGTGGGCGAATCTCGCGGTCCTGGGTGCTGCGGTGCTCGCGCTGCTGCTGTTCTGGATGCTGCCGCTGCTCAGCTGGCTCGGCCGCCACTACACGATCACCACCCGTCGGATTGTGTTGCGCAGCGGGTTCTTCCTGCGCGTGCGGCAGGAGCTGCTGCACAGTCGCGGCTACGACGTCACGGTGCGCAAGAACGCCCTGCAGAGCATGTTCCGCAGCGGCGACGTGGAGATCAACACGGGGCTCGACCACCCGGTTGTGCTGCGCGATGTGCCCGACGCCGATCTCGTCCAGTCGGCGCTGCACGACCTGATGGAGGCGAGTATCAACCCTGTTGCTGCACGTCGGCAGCAGGAGCAGTCGATCCAGCGGGACGAGACCACCCGATGGGGCGAACGCTGACCCTCTCGCTTCCGCGAAGGGCGCTGAAGACCCACAGCCGGTAGAGCGTGAAGCGGAACGCCGTGCCGAGACCCAGGCCGATGACGTTGGTCGCGATGTTGTCGGCGAGCACCGAGGTGAAGCCGAGGGCGTAGTGCGAGACCCACAGGCAGCCGAGGCTGATGAGCATGCCGCCGACACTCACCACGGCGAACTCGATTCCCTCGCGCAGCCAGTGGCGGCGGCCGACGCTCGCGAACGTCCAGTGCCGGTTGCCCAACCAGTTGGCGACGATGGCGAGGCTCGTGGAGATGATCTTCGCGACGAGCGGTCCCTCGTGCAGGGTGTCGGCGCTCAGCACGGTCAGCACGAGCGCGTTGAACACCGAGACGTCGATGACGAGCCCCACGAGGCCGACAAGACCAAAACGGGTGAGCTGGGCCAGCAGTGCGCGCATGCATCCGTCCGGTCGATAGGCGAGAATAGGGGTTTGTAGCGGTTGGCAGTCTAATCGCCGCAACCAGACCCTTCGCTGAGTGCCGCTCGGCCCGCCCGAAAGGCAGCAGATGACCTTCACTGTCGGAGTTATCGGTGGCGGCCAGCTCGCCCGCATGATGATCCCCGCCGCCGTCAACCTCGGCATCGACATCCGTGTGCTCGCCGAAAACGAAGGAGAATCAGCCGATTTAGCCGTTTCAATGCTCGGTCGGGCCGATTCTGAGGCTGATGTCCTTCGTTTTGCGCAGGGGGTCGACGTGGTGACCTTCGACCACGAGCACGTGCCGCAGCCGATCCTCAAAGCGCTCGTGGGCGCGGGCGTGCGGGTGCATCCCGGCCCTGATGCCCTCCTCTACGCCCAGGACAAGCTGCTGATGCGCGAGAAGCTGAGCGCTCTCGGCCTTCCGGTGCCCGATTGGGCCCGCGTCGCCGATGAGTCGGAGCTCGCCGCCTTCCTCGCCGAGCATGGCGGCATGGGTGTGCTCAAGACGCCCCGCGGCGGCTACGACGGCAAGGGCGTTCGCGTTGTGCGCGCCGCGAGCGAGGCCGCCGACTGGTTCGCCGCCGGTGACCCGCTTCTTGTGGAGGAGCTCGTCGAGTTCCGTCGCGAGCTCGCGCAGCTCGTCGCCCGCCGCCCGTCGGGCGAGATCGCGCTCTGGCCGGTCGTCGAGACCGTGCAGCGCGACGGCGTGTGCGCAGAGGTCATCGCTCCGGCCCCGAACTCCGCCGGCCGTATCGCCGACGTCGCAGCCGATATCGCGACCACCGTGGCCGAGTCCCTCGGCGTGACGGGTGTGCTCGCGGTTGAACTCTTTGAGACGACGGATGACCGGCTCCTCATCAACGAACTGGCCATGCGTCCGCACAACACCGGTCACTTCTCGCTCGATGGTTCGACAACCAGCCAGTTCGAGCAGCACCTCCGGGCCGTGCTCGACCTTCCGCTTGGCGCTACCGGAAGCCGGGAGCCGTGGAGCGTAATGGTCAACATTTTGGGTGGCCCACCCGCCGAGCTCCTCGCCCAGCAGACCGCCATGGCGATGGAGTCGCAGCCGACCGTCAAGTTCCACAACTACGGCAAGGCACCCCGCCCCGGGCGCAAGGTCGGCCACGTCACGGCAGGCGGTGACGACCTCGACGAGGTGGTGTACCGCGCGCGTGCCGCGGCAGCTTTTTTCGAGGACTGAGACGTACCATGGTCACCGTGCCTAGCCCCCTCGTCGCCGTTGTAATGGGATCCGACTCCGATTGGAGCGTGATGGCGGACGCCGCCGCGGCCCTCACCGAGTTCGGTATCGGCCACGAAGTCGAGGTCGTTTCCGCCCATCGCACACCCGAGCGGATGATCGCGTTCGGACGTGAGGCTGCGGCCCGGGGCATCCGGGTCATCATCGCCGGAGCGGGCGGTGCCGCGCACCTGCCGGGCATGCTCGCGTCGGTGACCACCCTGCCCGTGATCGGCGTGCCCGTCGCCCTCGCGAGGCTGGACGGCCTCGACTCCCTGCTCTCGATCGTGCAGATGCCGGCGGGCGTTCCGGTCGCCACCGTGTCGATCAACGGTGCACGCAACGCGGGCCTGCTCGCCGCGCGCATCCTCTCCACCAGCGACAACGCGCTCGCCGACGCGCTCTCGACGTACGCGAGGAGCCTCGAGCAGATGGTTGCCGACAAGAACGCGGCGCTGCAGAAGAGCCTGTGACGACGACGAATCCGGTCCGGTTTCCGGACACGAGCTCACGCGAGGGGATGACCCGTCGCGGCTGGTGGCTTGTCGTCCTCAACTTCCTGATCCCCGGCTCTGCGCAGCTGCTCGCGGGCAACCGCCGGCTCGGACGCTTCGCGGTCGGCGCGACCTTCACCCTGTGGGCTGTGCTGCTGGTCGCGGTGATCCTCTGGTTCGCGGCTCGATTCGTTGTGCTCACGATCGCCACGAACTCGATCGCCCTCACCGTCGCGCAGGTCGTGCTCCTCTTCTACGGGGTGCTGTGGGTCGTGCTCACCCTGGATACGCTGCGCCTCGTGCGTCTGGTGCGCACCGCTCCGGTGGCTCGCGGCTTCATCGCGGGCATCGCGGCCCTTGTGCTGGTGGGCCTCGTCAGTTCCGCAGGCTATGGCGTCGTGGTGACCGGAACGGCTCGAGGCCTTTTAGGCGACGTGTTTTCGGGGACCACCATCGCACCACCGGTAGAGGGGCGCTACAACATTCTCGTGCTCGGTGGCGATGCAGGCGAGGACCGCATGGGCCTGCGCCCCGACAGCATCTCCATCATGAGCATCGACGCGGCCTCGGGTGCGGCGACCATGATCGGCATCCCACGCAACCTCCAGCGCGTGACCTTCGCCGAGGATTCGCCGATGCACGAGGTCTTTCCAACCGGCTATGACTGCGGCCCCGAATGCCTCGTGAGCTACCTGTACACCTACGGCGAGGAGCACGCCGACCTCTACCCGGACGCGCTCGACAACAGCAGTCACGCGGGCATCGAGGCGATGCGGGATGCAGCGGAATCGGTGACCGGGCTGGAATTGCAGTACTACGTGCTCATCGACATGGCCGGCTTCAAGAACCTGATCGATGCTCTGGGTGGCATCGACGTCGTCTCGCCCAACCGCTACCCGATCGGCGGCAGCGACGGTTCGGATGAACCTGAGGCACCGCCCGTCGACTGGATTCCCAAGGGCGAGGTGCACCTGAGCGGCTACTCGGCGCTCTGGTACGCGCGAGCCCGCCACGGGTTCACCGACTACGACCGCATGCAGCGCCAGCGCCAGGTGCAGGAGGCGATCCTCGCGCAGGCGGAGCCCGCGACGATCCTCGCCAAGTTCCAGGCGGTGGCGCAGGCGTCATCCGAGGCCGCGTCCACCGACATCCCGCAGGGAATGCTGCCCTATTTCGTCGAGCTCGCGGGCAAGGCCAAGTCGCAGCCGATCACGTCACTCAACCTGGTTCCGGAGGCGGGGGTGAACGTCATCCACCCCGATTTCGTGTCGATCCACCAGATGGTGCAGGATGCGCTCAGCAGCTCGACGCCAACGCCCGACCCCCAGTAACTACAGGTCGGCGTGCAGCTGCCAGACCTTCTCGGCGGCGGCCTGCCAGGTGAAGAGACCGGCGCGATCACGACCGTAGGTGCCGAGGCGCTGCTGCAGGTCGTGGTCGTGCGCGACGTGGTTGATCGCGTCGAGCAGGCGCTGCGGGTAGCCGTCGCCCTCGAGCTCGACTCCGTAGCCTGCTTCGCCCGCGACCTCGACGAGCGCGGGTGCGTCCGAGTGCACAACGGGAGTGCCGAAGTGGAACGCCTCGAGCATCGGCAGGCCGAAGCCCTCAGCGAGCGTCGGGAAGACGAGCATCACCGCGCGGTCGAGGACCACGGAGAGGTCCTCGTCGCTCAGGGCGCCGAGAGCGCGCACGCGTCCCTCGGGCAGACCGGCCTCGGCGGCGGCCGCGGAGACGGAGCCATCGCCCTCTTCCGCCTCGGAGTCGGGTCCGACCACGAGCAGCGGAAGGTCAGTGGCTCCGGGCAGCGCGAGGGCCGCGAGCAGCTGGTCGATTCCGCGGCGTGACTCGAGCCCGCCGATGGTGAGCAGGTAGCGGTCGGGGAGGCCCAGGCGGGCGGCACGGGCATCCGCATCGGGCTGCACGGTGAGGCGGGAACCGACGGCCCCGCCGACAACGCGGAGGCGATCGCCGAAGTCGTGGATCTCGCTCAGCTGCACGGCGACGGCGTGGGTCGGAACCACAACGGCGTCGGCGTACTTGAAGGCACGTTGTGCCATGGCCTTGTGCCAGGCGACGCGGCGGGCGGGCAGCGAGTCGGGGTGCGTCCAGGCCACGACGTCGTGGATGGTGACCGCGATCTGGTGGCCGTCGTGCAGGCGGTCGTGACGGGAGAGTGGGGCGAGCAGGCTCGGAGCGTGGATCATTCCGCCGCCGGGAACCCGTGTGAAGCCGTGCTGCCAGGCCGTCACGAGCTCGCGACGGGCGAGGCTCGACTTGTACAGACCCTTGAGCCCCGGGAGCCGGTCGCCGATGACGTTGTACTCGGGCTCGGTCGACGCTGCGACGATGCCCTCGACCGTGCAGTTCAGGGGAGCGTGCACGATGAGGGCGCGGGCGAGTTCCTCGGTGTAGCGCGAGATGCCGTTCGGCACCGGCGCGAGCATGTCGTCGAGAATGATGCGCAGGGTTGTCATGGTGCTCCCAAAGCTCCTGAGGCGAAGGCGGCGTCCAGGGCGGAACGCCAGTCGCGCATGGGGGTAAGTCCGGCGGCCGTCCAGGCGTTGTGCCCGAGCACAGAGTACGCGGGTCTCGGGGCCGGGCGCGTGAACTGCGAGCTGTCTGTGGGTGTGACGCGCTCGGGATCGAGCCCGGCGCGCTCGAAGATGGCGCGCGCGAAGTCGAACCAGCTCGCCTGTCCGGCGTTGGTGCCGTGCCAGGTTCCGTTCGGCACGCCCGAGTCGAGCAGGCGCACGGTCTGCTCGGCGAGGTCGCGGGTGAAGGTCGGCTGCCCGACCTGGTCGGCCACGACCGACAGTGTTTCGCGCTCGGTGGCGAGGCGCAGGATGGTCTTCGCGAAGTTGCCGCCCCCTGCTCCATAGAGCCAGGCGGTGCGGATGACGTGACTGCGCGCACCGTTCGCCTCGCGCACGAGTCGCTCGCCTTCGGCCTTGCCGCGCCCGTACGCGGAGACGGGGGCCAGCGGGTGATCCTCGGCGTAGGGCTCCGAGGCCGTGCCGTCGAAGACGTAGTCGGTCGAGTACTGCACGAGCGTCGCGCCGATGGCCGCGGCTGCCGTCGCGAGCACGCCGGCACCCGTCGCGTTCACGAGGGTTGCGGCGGGTTCATCCGTCTCGGCATCATCGACGCGCGTGTAGGCGGAAGCGTTGAGGATCACGTCGTGACCCGCGACGGCAACGGCGACAGCGGCGGAGTCGGTCACGTCGAGGTCGGCGCGGGTGAGCGCGGTGACCTCACGACCATCAAGGGCCGCGACCAGGTCGGTGCCCAGCATTCCGGCTGCGCCGGTGATCAGGTAGCGGGTCACAGCGCGGCGCGGTCCTTCAGCGGTTCCCACCACTCGCGGTTGTCGCGATACCACTGCACCACGTCGGCGAGGCCCTGGGCGAAGGGCACCTGCGGCTCGTAGCCCAGCTCGGCCCGGATCTTGGAGATGTCGACGCTGTAGCGCAGGTCGTGGCCGAGGCGGTCGGCGACGCGGTCGACGTACGACCAGTCCTTGCCGGTCGCCTCGAGCAGCATCTCGGTGAGCTCCTTGTTGGTGAGCTCGGTTCCGCCGCCGATGTTGTAGATCTCCCCGGCCCGACCGCCGACCAGTACCATCGCGATGCCACGGGTGTGGTCGTCGACGTGCAACCAGTCGCGGATGTTGTTTCCCTCGCCGTAGAGGGGAACGTGCTTGTCGTCGATCAGGTTCGTGACGAACAGCGGGATGACCTTCTCGGGGAAGTGGAAGGGGCCGTAGTTGTTCGAGCAGCGGGTGATCGACACGTTGAGGCCGTGGGTGCGGAAGTAGCTGCGCGCGAGCAGGTCGCTGCCGGCCTTCGACGCGGAGTACGGCGAGTTCGGCTCGAGCGGACGCTGTTCATCCCAGCTGCCCTCGGCGATCGAGCCGTATACCTCGTCGGTGGAGACGTGCACAAAACGCTTGAGGTTGCTGCGGAGGGCGGCATCCAGCAGCTTCTGCGTGCCGAGCACATTGGTCTCGACGAAGATGCTCGCGTCGCGCACGGAACGGTCGACGTGCGACTCCGCGGCGAAGTGAACGACCGCGTCAACGGTGGGCAGCAACGCGTCGAGCATGACCTCGTCGCGGATGTCGCCCTGCACGAACCGGTAGCGGGGGGAGTCGGCAACCGAGGCGAGATTCTCGAGGTTTCCGGAGTAGGTGAGTGCGTCGAGCACCACCACCTCGGCGCCCTCGAGGCCCGGATACGCGTCTTCGAGCGTGCGTCGCACGAAGTTGGACCCGATGAATCCGGCGCCGCCGGTGACCAATATCTTCACCGCACGAGTCTATCGGGGCCGTTCGGGGGACTGGCGCGTGCGGCCGGGCACACGCATAATGATCAGAACGGGCGCGTGGGGTGCCCGAAACGACAGCGCCGGGGGGCACCGTGTCGGTTTTCAGGGGGCTCGTCGGCACCTTCGCCGTGGGCGCGCTCGCGCTCGGCTCGCTCTGCCTGCCCGCCGTGGCGATGGCGGATGACGCGGCGCCCGTCATGGCGGACTACCCTGCCTCCGAGTTCCGCGCCGAGGCCGCAGCACTCCCCGACGAGCTCGTCGAGGCGCTCGCCGACAACCCCGGAATCTCCGGTGCCGAGTACCTCGCCCAGGCCCAGGCCGGCATCGACGCGGCGGCCGTTCTCGAGTCGCTGGAGTCCGACGGCGTCACTGTTCTCGGTTCGAGACTGGATGACGCGACCCTCGTGGTCAACGTCGCGACGGCGGCAGACGCCTCAGCCGTGGCCGCGACCGGCGCGACAGCGGATCTCGGCGCCCCGTCGACGCTCGACTTCGATGTGCCGGACATCGAGCTCAAGGCTGGGCCGGAGCTGCGCGGCGGACAGGCTTTCTACTACCAGTCGGGCGCGGGCATGTACCGCTGCTCGATCGGCTTCACCGGCTATGCGGTCGCGACGGGGGCGCGCCAGCTCTCGACCGCCGGACACTGCCAGAACGACGGCAGTCACCGCAGCGGCTACTACACCTTCCTCGACCAGTCCGCGCCCGGCTCGGGCTTCAGCTTCACGACGAAGAACATCGGCAAGACCGTGGCCGGGACCTTCCGCCTCGGCAACGGCTACGACGCCGGCGTGATGACCGTCTCGAGTGCGTTCACGCCGCTGCCCGAGTTCGAGACCTGGGGTGAGAGCAGCGGGTCGGCCGCGATCCTCGACCGGGTTCCCGCCATCAAGGGCGCGACGGTCTGCAAGTCGGGGGCGACCACCGGCTGGACCTGTGGCGAGATCCTCGAGGTCGACTACGCGCAGTCCGTCGGCGGCGTGACCGGCAAGATCAACAGCATCGTCACCAACGCCTGCATGCTGGGCGGCGACAGCGGCGGACCGGCGCTGATGGGCAACGCAGCTATCGGCATCAATTCGTGGGGGTCCGCGGTGCACTGCGGCGACCCGTGGACGCCGCAGAACACCGACGGCGACATCGCCGGCTTCTTCCCGCTCGACTCGGTCAAGGCCGGCGCGGCGTCCGCGCAGCGCCAGTTCGGGTCGAAGTTCGAGATCGGCGTCGCCGTCGGCAGCGCGCAGGTCACTCCCGCCACGAGCGTCGAATACGACGGCGTGATCAGCGGCACCCTGGCGAACGGCAACATCCGCCACAACGTCGCCCTGTTCGTCGACGGCGGAACCACCGCCTACACCGGCGCGGTCGGCCCCGACGGATCCTGGAGCGTGCGCATCCGCGGCATCAGCCCGGGCGACCACACGGTTCGGGCACGCGGCGGCTTCGGATCGTGGTCGAAGGGCGCGCTGAGCGCTCCAGTAGCGGTCACCGTCGAGGCGCCTCCGCTGTACGCGGTGCTCGAGAGTGATTCGCCGATTCCGGGCGCCGTCGCCCTGTCGCAGTCCGATTTCGGCACCGCGCCCGTCGTCTACCTGACCACTAACGCATCGACGGCTGACACTCTCGCCGCGATCTCCGCCGCGTCCCGCTCGGGCGGACCCGTGCTGCTGACACCCGCCGACGCGCTGCCGGGAGTCGTGGCATCCGAGATCCTGCGGCTCGCCCCGGAGCGCATCGTCATCGCGGGCGACGCGACAGCCGTCACCGACGCTCTCGTCAAGCGGCTCTACTCCCTTGCCCCGACAGTGGTGAGGATGGCGCGGCCGCAACTCGACGCCGTGACGCTGTCCGCCGCCCTGGGCGCGCCGTTCAGCCTCGCGAGTGCTACGCAGGTCTACGCGGCCAACGGGGTCGTCACGCCGGAGCCCGACACCGCCGCACCGGTCGCCCCCGCCGTGAAGGCACCCCAGGCGCCGAGCGCGCCGGCCGTCGTTACCCCGACCGCGGTCGTCGGAACCGCTGCGACGCCGGTCGTCATCCGGAGCTTTGTGTTCATGCTCGGAATCGAACGCGACCCGAGGATCGAGCCGCTGCGCCGCTAGCTATCAGTTCTTGTCGTGCGCGAGCGGGTGCGTCACTGCTTGTCGTGCGCGAGCGGGTGCGTCGACGAGGCGAGCTGCGGGAACTCCGCGGCCAGGGTGCGCACGAGAGACTCCTTGAGGGAGTAGCGCGGGGTGAAGCCGGTTGCCGCGAGGCGCTCGGTGCTGACCGTCGTCTCCGCCGCGAACTTGCGCATGCGGATCGCGCTGATCGGGAAGGTGCGGCGGGTGACCTTGCCGGCAAGGTCGAAGACGTGCCCGGCGAAGACACCGACCGGAAGCGGCAGCACGATGCGCGAACCCTGGGTACGTCCGAGGGTCTCGCGCAATAGGGCGACGAGCTCCTTGGTGCTGAGGTCCGGCTTGTCGGCGAAGTTGGTGAGGTGCACACCCGCGGGAGCGTTCAGGCGGTCGGCGAGGAACTCGACGATGTTGCCGACGTAGGACATCGACTTGCGGTTGTCGCCCTTGCCGACCTGCAGGAACCGCCCGGAGGCGACCTGCGCGGCGAGGGTGTGCACGTTGCCGCGATTGCCCTCACCGAATACGACGGACGGGCGGATGATCGCGAGCGAGCGCTCGGGATCCTCCGCGGCCCAGGCGCCGAAGATCTGCTCGGCGGCGAGCTTGGTGCGGCCGTACTCGTTGAACGGCTCCGGCTCCCAGGTCTCGTCGGGGTTCACCTTGTCGAGACCGTAGACGGCCACCGAGCTCGTGAACACGATCCGGGTGATGCCGTTGGCGACCGCTGCTGCGACCACGGCTGACGCACCGTCGACGTTGACCTCGGTGTAGCGGGAAAGCGGCTGCACGTCATCCCGGTGTTCGGCGGCGAGGTTGACGATTGCGTCATGGTCGGCGCTCGCGGCGATGAGCTCGTCGACGGAGCGCACATCACCCTCGATGCACGTGACGCGGGGCTTCTCGGATACGGCGCGGTCGAAGTTGGTGACCTCGTTGCCGCGCTCGAGCAGGGCTTCGATGAGGCGTGAGCCGATGAATCCGCTCCCACCGATAACGAGGACTCTCATGGGGTACTCCGCTGCTTCCGCCGACTCACCAGATGCCCAATGCAACCAGTGTTCCAATTATCGCCCGGTCGCGGCTGCGCCTGCGCAGCTGGCCGGCGACACCGAGCAGAGCGACCCGACCGGATGGGCCGGTTCGCTCAAAGAGATCGAGCATGCGCTCGAGGCCGGGGCGAGTGCTGTCGCTCGCGACTGCCAGACCCGCGCGGGCGAGCAGTGTCGCCTCGCCGCGGTGCCACCGGTTGCCGATCAGGCCCAGCCGGCGCTTCGCGGAGGCGGCGCCGAGGTTGGCGCCCATCGCGTTGCTGCCGTGCTGGCGGTAGTCCACCGAGGGCGCGTCGTCGATGACCCAGTTCCACCCGCGCGCGCGGCACAGCACGTAGAGCAGCCAGTCGTGGAAGTCGGCGCGGCTGGCATCAGACTCGGGATCGGCGAGCTGCTGCTGCGCGAGGGTGACGAGGCGGTTACTCATGAGGAAGGTGCAGCCCGGGCCGGGGCTCTCGAGCAGGTAGTCGAACTCGCGCTGCGGGTAACTCTTGCGTACCAGCTCGCGCGGCCCGCCCTCGGAGAACGCGGTGACGTCGGAGGAGACGCCGTCGGCGCCGGCCGCGAGCAACTCGGCGTGACGAGCGAGCTTGCCGGGGAGCCAGACGTCATCCTGATCGGCGAAAGCCACGAGTCCGGCATCGGTGAAGTCGACGCGGCGCAGGAGCCGGTAGAAGTTCGCGGCGGCACCGCCCGCGGGCGTCGGGTCGGTGAGGATCGTGAGGCGCGGGTCGCTCGCCGCGCGGGCTTCGAGCAGGGCGACGGTCGTGTCGGTCGAGGCGTCGTCCAGGGCGATCACCCTCACCTCGACGCCGGTCTGGGCGAGGATCGTGTCGAGCTGCTCGTCGATCCAGCGAGCCCCGTTGTGCGTCGCGAGGAGCACGGTGACCCGCGGGATGGCAGGCGCGGCGGCAGGAGTCGAGTTAGGCACGGTAGGGCAATTCTATCTCGACGGGAGAGTCGGCCTCGCGGGGCTGGCTAGGCTGGGCGCGTGAAGATCTCGGTGGCGCTGTGCACGCACAACGGTGCCGCGTATGTGGCACAACAGGTCGAGAGCATCCTCGCCCAGACGCTGCAACCCAGCCAGATCGTGCTGTCGGATGACGCCTCGACGGACAGCACCGTCGCGATCGTGCGCGAGCTTGTGGAGCGTCATCCACACATCGCGTTCACCGTCTTTGAGAACAACCCGGCCCTGCGGGTGACCAAGAACTTCGAGCAGGCGATGCTCGCCTCGACCGGCGACCTCGTCGCATTGAGTGACCAGGATGACGTCTGGCATCCCGAGCGCCTCGCGACCATCGCCGCCCTCTTCGAGCAGCGCCCCGAGGTGCTGCTCGTGCACTCCGACGCGAGCCTCGTCGACGGCGAGGGTGCACCGCTCGGAACGGGGCTGTTCGAGTCGCTCGAGATCGCCGACTCCGAGCTCGAGGCCATCGACGACGGCCGCACCCTCGACGTACTGCTGCGCCGCAATGTGGTCACGGGTGCTACAACGGTCGTGCGCCGCGAACTCGTAGCCACCGCTGCGCCGTTCCCGGAGAGCTGGGTGCACGACGAATGGCTCGCCGCGATCGCCGCAGCCACCGGGCGTACCGCCGTGATCCGCGCGCAGCTCGTCGACTACCGTCAGCACGGTGCCAACCAGATCGGGGCGCGCCGCCTGAGTGCGCTCGAGAAGGCCCGCAAGCTGGGCGTGCCGCGCGAGGAACGCAACCGGGGGCTCGTCGCGCGGGCATCCGACCTGGTGCAGCAGCTCGAGGCGCTCGACGTGACCGCCGAGGTACTGCAGAAGGCGCGTGCCAAGCTCGCCCACGAGCGCGCACGGTACGCGTTGCCGGCGTTCCGGCTTGCGCGCGTGGCATCCACTGTTCGCGCACTGGCTCGCGGCGACTACAACCGGTACAGCCGCGGCACCCTGGACGCGGTGCGCGACCTCGTGCAGCCCGCGCGCTGACCCCTCAACGAGCTCCGGGACCGCCCCCGGTAGGATTCATCCCGTGCAGATCCGCGAACTGAGCATCCCCGACGCCTTTGAGATCACCCCGATCCAGCGGGCCGACGACCGCGGAATTTTTCTCGAGTGGTACCGCTTCGATCGCCTCGAGGAACAGGTCGGCCACCCGCTGACGCTGCGCCAGGCCAACACCTCGGTGTCCCGCAAGGGTGTGGTGCGCGGCATCCACTTCGCCGACGTGCCGCTCGGCCAGGCCAAGTACGTGACTGCCCCGCACGGCGCTGTGCTCGACTACATCATCGACGTGCGCGTCGGCTCGCCGACCTTCGGCCAGTGGGACTCCGTGCTTCTGGATGACGTCGACCGCAAAGCCGTGTACCTCGCCGAGGGTCTCGGCCACTGCTTCGTCGCCCTCACCGAGGGCGCGACGGTGAGCTACCTCGTCTCCGACGTCTACAGCCCCACCCGCGAGCACGGCATCAACCCCCTCGACCCCGACGTGAACCTCGTCTTCCCGGAGGCGGCGGGCGAACCGCTGCTCTCGCCCAAGGACCTGGAGGCCCCGTCCCTCGCCGAGGCGCAAGCGAGCGGGCTGCTGCCGCAGTACTCCGACGTGACCGCCTTCTACGACACCCTGAGAGCTGGTTAGACTCATGCGCGGAATCATCCTCGCCGGCGGATCCGGCACCCGGCTGTGGCCCATCACCAAGGGCATCTCGAAGCAGCTCATGCCGATCTACGACAAGCCGATGATCTACTACCCCCTGTCGACGCTGATGAGCGCGGGCATCAACGAGATTCTCATCATCACGACGCCCGACGACCAGCCGCAGTTCCAGCGCCTGCTCGGTGACGGCAGCCAGTTCGGCGTCACGCTGACCTATGCCGCGCAGCCCTCGCCCGACGGCCTCGCGCAGGCCTTCATCATCGGCGAGGAGTTCATCGGCGACGAGAAGGTCGCGCTCGTGCTCGGCGACAACATCTTCCACGGAGTCGGCCTCGGCTCCAACCTGCGCGCCCACAACGACATCGATGGCGCGCTGATCTTCGCGTACCACGTGGCCGAACCGCGCGCCTACGGCGTCGTGGAGTTCGACGCACACAACCGCGCCATCTCTATCGAGGAGAAGCCGACCCACCCGAAGAGCAACTTCGCGGTGCCCGGCCTCTACTTCTACGACAACTCGGTCGTCGAGATCGCCAAGGGCATCACCCCGAGCGCGCGCGGCGAGCTCGAGATCTCCACCGTCAACGAGCACTACCTCGACCGCCACAAGCTGCAGGTGCAGGTGCTCGACCGCGGCACCGCGTGGCTCGACACGGGAACCTTCGAGTCGATGGTGCAGGCCAGCGAGTTCGTGCGCGTGATCGAGGCCCGCCAGGGCTACAAGATCGGCTGTATCGAGGAGATCGCCTGGCGCGCCGGCTGGATCGACGACGCCCAGCTCGCCGAGATGGCCGGACCGCTCGAGAAGAGCGGGTACGGCGTGTACCTCAAGGCTCTGCTCAGCGACTCCTCGGCGGGCGGCGCATGAGCAGGGTCGTCATTCTCACCGGCGACCCGATCGGCAAGAAGATGGCGGGGCCGGCCATCCGGTCCTGGAACATGGCGACCGAGCTCGCCAAGGAGAACGAGGTGACCCTCGTCACCTCCACCAATCTCGAAGACGGCGTCGAGGCGCCCTTCGCCCTGCGCCAGGTGCGTCCGGGCGAGAACGACGCGTTCGGTGAGCTCGAGCGCTGGGCCGACGTCATCGTCTTCCAGGGGCACGGGATGTCCCAGTTCCCGGTCCTGCGCACGACCGACCGCATCGTGGTCGCCGATATCTACGACCCCATGCACCTGGAGATGCTCGAGCAGGGCCGCGAGCAGCCGCGTGCCACCTGGAACCTGCAGGTGACGAAGGCCCGCGACGCGCTCAACGAGCAGCTCGCGCTCGCCGACTTCTTCCTCTGCGCCTCGGAGCGCCAGCGCCTGTTCTACCTCGGGCACCTCGCCTCGCTCGGGCGCATCAACCCGGCCACCTACGAGAGCGACCCGCACCTCGCGCGCCTCATCGACGTCGTGCCCTTCGGGCTGTCGTCGACGAAGCCGGTGCACTCGAAGGACGTGCTGCGCGGCGTGCTGCCCGGCATCGGCGCGGATGACAGGGTGCTGATCTGGGGCGGCGGGCTGTACAGCTGGTTCGACCCGAAAACCCTGATCCGTGCCGTCGCGAATCTCGCGCAGCGACGCCCCGAGGTGAAGCTGTTCTTCCTCGGAACACGTCATCCCGGCGTCGCAGAGATGGGGATCGTCAAGGAGTCGTTCGATCTCGCCCGCGAGCTCGGTGCCCTCGACGCCTCGGTCTTCTTCAACGAGACCTGGGTGCAGTTCGCCGATCGCCACAACTTTCTGCTCGAGTCGGCGGCTGGTGTCAGCACCCACATGTCGCACGTCGAGACGACCTTCGCGTTCCGCACGCGCATCCTCGACTACCTGTGGGCGAACCTGCCGATGGTGGTCACCGAGGGCGACAGTTTCGCCGAGCTGATCGAGGCCGAGGGGCTGGGGCTCACGGTTCCGGCACAGGACGTCGCGGCGCTCGAGGCCGCCCTCGAGCGTGTGCTCTTCGACGAGGCCTTCGTGGCAGAGTCGCGCGCCAACGTCGAGCGCGTTCGCGAGCAGTTCACCTGGGAGCGCACGCTCGCCCCGCTCGTCGAGTTCGTGCGCACCGCGCAGCACGCCGCCGACTACACGGGGGACCGACGGGATCTGGCGCCGAAGGGCGCATCCTCTCGCAAGCCCTACGGGCTCGCGCACGACGTGCGGATGGCCTGGCACCACCTCGTCAACGCCGGGCCGGGCGCGGTTCTGAGCCGGGTTCGCGGTCGTCTCACGCGCAGGCGCTAGCGGATACTCTTATCTGATGTTTGCCGCCGCGCGTATCTCCCTGAGCTTCATGACGAAGCGGGAGCGCACCATCTACATCGCGCTGGTCGTCTCGCGCGCCCTGGTCGGTGTTCTGGATGTGTTCGGCATCCTCCTCGTCGGGCTCGTCGCGAGCCTCGGCGTGAGCCAGTTCGGCGGGGGCGGAGCCTCCTCGATGTTCGGCATCACGCTACCCGAGCTCGACGGCCAGGGCATGCTCTGGCTCGTGGTGTTCACGCTCGGGGTGTTCCTCATCAAGGCAGTCGTCGCGATAACGCTCTCCCGCGTGCTCACGAGCTTCATCGCCCGCATCGAGGGTCGCAACGCCAATCTGCTCGCCGACCACCTGCTGCGCGGATCCCTCGAGCGGGCCAAGCGCCTCTCGAAGGCCGAGTTCCAGTACGCGATCACCGAGTCGACCATGTGGTCGTTCACCGGTGTGCTCAACAACGTCGCCTCGATCGTGAGCGAGACCTTCCTGCTGCTCATCGTCGCCGTCGTGTTCTTCGTCGTCGATCCGATCGTGGCGGTCTTCGCGATCGTCTACTTCGCCGGCATCGTCATCGGCATGCAGGCCTTCATCGGCCGCATGCTCAAGCGCGCCGGCAACGACGCAGCGGCCGGCACGGTCGAGACCACGAACGCGGTGAGCGACACCCTCGACACCTTCCGCGAGATCTCGGTGCTCGCCAAGCAGGACCTCTTCCTCAGCCGCCTGCACACCTCCCGCATGCGCCTCGCGCACAGCGGATCCACGCTGCAGTTCCTCGGCGGCATGCCGCGCTACGTGGTCGAGACGGCGCTCATCCTCGGCGTGGTCGTCTTCGTCGGCCAGCAGCTGCTCACCGGTCAGCTCGCGACCGGGCTCGCGACACTCGGCATCTTCCTCGCCGGTGCCGTGCGCATCATCGGCTCGATCCTGCCGCTGCAGACCGCCGTCGCCGCCCTCAAGATCAATGTGGAACGGGCGCAACTCGCGCAGGGCCTGCTCGGTGAGGCACGGGATGCCCGCGCCGTCGCATCCGCACTGCCCGTCGTCGACACTCCCGTGCTCGAACCGAGCACTCCGCTCTCGGTGGTCATCACAAACGCCGACTACTCCTATGCGGGCGACGACCACACCACCCTGGGTGGAATCAGCCTCGAGATCCCGGCCGGACAGTACGCGGCGGTGATCGGACCCTCGGGCGCCGGCAAGACGACGCTCGTCGACGTGATTCTCGGACTCATCACCCCGCAGTCCGGCACCGTGCAGATCGGCGGCATCGAGCCCAACCTGCTGCGCACCGTCGCTCCCGGCGCGGTCTCGTATGTGCCGCAGAAGCCGGGCCTCGTCTCGGGCACCATCGCCGAGAACATCGCGCTCGGGGTTCCCGCCGATGAGATCGACCGCGATCTGCTGCTCAAGGCGGTCGACGCCGCCTACCTCGGGGAGTTCATCTCCTCGCTGCCGAACGGTCTCGAGACCTCGGTCGGCAAGCAGGCCGACGCGCTGAGCGGCGGCCAGATCCAGCGCATAGGGCTGGCCCGCGCGCTCTACGTGCAGCCGCGGCTGCTCATCCTCGACGAGGCGACGAGTGGACTCGACGCCGGCTCAGAGGCCTTCATCGGGGAGACCCTGAAGAAGCTGCACGGATCGGTCACCGTCATTGTGATCGCCCATCGCCTGTCGACGGTGCAGCACGCTGACGTCGTGCACGTCGTCGAGGCCGGTTCGATCGTCGCCTTCGGTGACTTCCCGACCGTGAAGAAGACCGTGCCGATGGTCGCCGAATATGTGAAGCTCATGTCGTTCGACGAGGAGCCGCCCGCATGACGATCCCGCTGCTCAAGCGCTACCCGCAGCTCGCGAGATTCCGGCTGATCTGGCTCGCACCGGTGTTCGCACTCGTCGCTCTGCTTGCCTGGGCGCTCGCCTCGCCCATGGGTGCCGGTCCCGATGACGACTACCACCTGGCGAGCACGTGGTGCGCGAACCCCGCGAACACGTCCGCGTGCCTGCCGGGGTCGGACTCGACGGAACGCATCGTTCCCGAGATCATCAACGAGGCGCCGTGCTACGCGGGAAAGCCGGAGACCAGCGCCGACTGTCAGGACGAGTACGGCTTCGACTCCACCCCGACCCTCGAGACCGATCGCGGCAACTTCATCGGCGAGTACCCGCCGGTTTTCTACGCATTCATGAGCCTCTTCGTCGGTCCGGACATCCTCGCCGCGATCATGGCCATGCGTATCGTGAACGTGCTGCTCTTCCTCGGCATCACCGTGACGCTCTACGCGCTGCTGCCGATCGAGCGGCGACCCACCCTCGTCTGGGGCTGGCTCATCACGACCATCCCGCTCGGCATCTTCCTCATCACCTCGAACAACCCGAGCTCGTGGGCGGTCATCGGGGTCGGATCGGCCTGGCTCGCACTGCTCGGCTGGTTCGAGACCCGCGGCAAGCGCCGCATCACCCTGGGCGCGCTGTTCGCAGTCTCCGTGCTGATGGCTGCCGGCGCGCGCGGCGACGCGGCGCTCTACTCGATCATCGGCATCGGCGCCGTGCTGCTGCTCCGCCTGTCGTGGACGAAGCGTTTCTGGCTCGACGCGATCCTGCCGATCGCCATGACGATCGTCGCGGCCGTGTTCTTCCTCACCTCGCGCCAGTCCTCGTCGGGAACGCAGGGCTTCGGCGGCGCCGGCATCACCCCCACTGATGCGGTCGGTGGCAGCGCGAGCGACTCGCTCGAGGGCTTCGGGCTGCTCGCCTACAACCTGCTCAACATCCCCAAGATCTGGGCGGGCGTGTTCGGCGACTGGGGTCTCGGCTGGCTCGACACCTCGATGCCCGCCGTGGTGCTCTTCGGCTCGGTCGCGGTCTTCGTCGCGATCGGATTCGGCGGCCTCTCGCGGCTCTCCCCGCGCAAGACGCTGGTCGTACTGCTGCTCGCCCTCACCGTGTGGGTGCTGCCCGCGTTCGTGCTCTACCAGGGCGGCGACGTTGTCGGAGAATCCGTGCAGCCGCGCTACATCCTTCCCCTGATCGTGCTGCTCGGCGGGCTGCTCATGCTCACCCGCGGCGCCCAGCGCATCGAGTTCACGCGGGCCCAGCTGGTGCTCGTCGGAACCACACTGGCGGTTGTCCAGTTCGTGGCGCTGCACATGAACCTCCGTCGGTATGTCACGGGAACCGACGGGGCGAGCGCCAACCTCGATGCCGGCATCGAGTGGTGGTGGGACATCCCGATCTCGCCGAACGGCGTCTGGATTCTCGGATCGCTCGCTTACGCGGCCCTCGTCTTCGTACTGCTGCGGGAGTTCTCGCGACGGTCGGCCCTCGAGCGCGAGCTCGCCACCCGGAGCTCCCTCGCGTGACCGACCTGAGCGGCCTGCACGTCGCCGTGGTGAGTCGCATCTACCTGCCCGAGCCTGCGGCCGCGTCCTTCCGCCTCGGGGCGCTCGCCCGCGCCCTGCGTGACGCGGGGGCCACGACGACGGTATTGACGACCGCGGTTCCGGCGGAGTACTCGACCGTGCTCCCCGGCCACGACGCAATCGACGTGCGGCGCTTCCCGGTGCTGCGCGACGCGATGGGGTACGTGCGCGGGTACGTGCAGTACATGAGCTTTGACATCCCCGCGATGTTCCGGGTGCTGTTCCGCCGGCACCTCGATGTCGTAGTCGTCGAGCCGCCACCCACGACCGGTTTCTTCATGCGCATCGCCTGCGCCATCCGCCGGGTGCCCTACGTCTACTACGCTGCGGACATCTGGTCGGATGCCGTCGAGTCCACCGATGCCCCGGCCGCCGTCGCGCGCGTTGTGCGCGTGCTCGAGCGCTGGGCCATCCGTGGGGCGGCGGAGGTCGTGTCGGCCTCGCCCGAGTTCACCGAGCGCATGCACGAGCTGTTCGGGGATGCCCGCATCACCACGATCGGCAACGGCGTCGATACGACGTCGTTCGGTCCGTCGGGAGCGCGCAAGGAGATCGGGGCGCCGTACCTGCTCTACGCCGGCACTGCCTCCGAAGTTCACGGCGCGGTCATCTTCATGGATGCCTTCGCGCGGGTGCTCGAGAGTGAGCCGCAGGCCCGACTCGTCTTCGTCGGCCAGGGAGCCGAGCGCGATGAGCTCGAGCGCCGCGCGGGGGAGCTGCCTGCAGGATCCGTGCATTTCGAACCACGGCTGTCCTCCGACGAGGTCAGCGCCTGGATCCGCGGGGCGCGGGCCACACTCGCGAGCGTGCGGCCCGAGGGCTACCACCGCGCCTTCCCGACCAAGATGTACGCCTCAGCCGCGTGCGGCACGCGCGTCGTCTACGCGGGGTCCGGCCCGGGCAGGGATTTCGCCGGAGCAAACGGCATGGGCTGGGCCGTCGACTACGAGGTCGATGCCGTCGCCGCCGCGATGCTCGAGGCGCTGCGCACGGACGCGACCGACGAGCAGCGCGAGGGCATTGCGCGGTGGGCCGTCGATACGGTTTCACTGGGCGCGGTCGCGGCGCGAGCCGTCACCGTCGTCGGGTCGGTGGCGCGGCGGCGCGAACGTCATCCCGACTAGTCTTTATAGGTTGGCCTGTGCCGCTGTAATCAACGAAAGAGTGATGGGTTCACGAACATGACTGAAAACAAGAAGCTCCTGGCTGTCATCGGCCAGGGGTACGTCGGACTCCCCGTCGCCATGCGGGCCGTCGAACAGGGCTACCGCGTCGTCGGCATCGACCTCGACACGCGTCGCATCGACAGCCTCAACGCCGGCGAGTCTTTCGTCGACGACATCTCGAACGAGCAGGTCGCCGCGGCTCTCGCCGCTGGCACCTACACGGCCACCACCGACTACTCCGCGGCCACCGGCTTCGACTACGCGGTCATCACCGTCCCCACGCCCCTGCGCGAGAGCATCCCCGACCTGAGCTTCATCGAGAGCTCGGGCGAGTCGCTTTCCGGTCTCCTGACGAAGGGCGCCACGGTCGTCCTCGAGTCGACCACCTACCCCGGCACGACCGAGGAGCTGCTCGTGCCAATCCTCGAGAAGGGTTCGGGCCTCGTTGCGGGCGTCGACTTCCATGTCGGGTACAGCCCCGAGCGCATCGACCCGGGCAACAAGACCTGGGGCTTCGTCGAGACCCCCAAGGTCGTCTCCGGAATCACCCCGGCCTCGCTCGAGTCGGTCAAGGGCTTCTACGACTCGCTCGTGAACACCACCGTTCCGGTGAGCACCCCGAAGGAGGCCGAGCTCACCAAGCTGCTCGAGAACACCTTCCGCCACGTCAACATCGCCTTGGTCAACGAGCTCGCGATCTTCGCGAACCAGCTCGGCGTCAACGTCTGGGAGTCGATCGAGGCCGCGAGCACCAAGCCCTTCGGCTTTATGAAGTTCACTCCCGGCCCCGGCGTCGGCGGTCACTGCCTCCCGGTCGACCCGAGCTACCTGTCCTGGCAGGTGCGTCGCAAGCTCGGCCAGAACTTCCGCTTCGTCGAGCTCGCCAACGACATCAATGACCACATGCCCAACTACGTCGCGCAGCGCCTCATGCTGCTGCTGAACGGTGAGGGCAAGGCCGTGCGCGGTTCACGCATCGCACTCGTCGGTCTCGCCTACAAGAAGAACTCGGGCGATATTCGCGAATCCCCGGCCCTCCGCCTCATCGAGATCCTCGAGGAGTTCGGCGCCGAGGTGCTGGCCGTCGACGATCACGTCGAGGCGCACCGCTGGCCGGCCGGCGTCGAGAAGGTCGACCTCACCGCTGAGATGCTGGCCGGAATCGACGCGGCCGTGCTCATCACCGATCACGACGAGTTCGAACTCGACCTGCTCAACGACACTGAGACCCTCGTGCTCGACACCCGCAACCGGTTGTCGCGCGAGAAGGTGGAGATGCTCTAACCGTTCGACACGGCGGCCTGTGCGAAGGCCCGGAACGCGGCAACGCCTCCGGTCTTCCACAGGTCGTTCCTGTCTGCCGCGACCGGTCGATGAGCGAGTACCGCTTCGACGGCCCGGCGAAGGCTCCCCGCATCGCTGATGCGGTCCCCGAAGAGGTCGCGGCTCGTGTAGAGGTCGGCGAGCGGTGAGTCGATGACGAAGGCGGGGCTGCCGAACGCGAGCGCCTCGAACAGCACTGTGCTCGAGTGTCCGAACACGGCACGGGATGTAGCGAGCGACTCGTACACGTCGAGACTCATGTCGATCTCCACTCGCGGCTGCCCGACGAGGCCCGGGTAGATCGCCTCGACTGTTGCCCGCTCCGAGGGATGGGGTCGGAATCGCACGACCCACTCGGCGGGCAGGGCGTCCCGAAGCTCGAGGGTGCTCGCCGTCATCGCGTCCGGTGTTCGTGTGCTCGAGGCCACGAGCGCGACTCGCGGCCGCGACTCCCACGGCTCGGCCCGCGCTGCGAGGGTGTCGAGGTGCGGCTTGCCGATGGCGACCGTCGTGGAGGGGGTGTTGATCGACCGCGACCAGTAGTCGCCGAAGGTGAGCAGAGTGTCGGGCAGGTAGGCGAAGAGTTCGGGCGTGCGCATGGCGGCGCCGAAGTTGTAGGCACCGTGCGAGCTGCCGATCCAGCCGTGCTGCAGCTCGGCGACGGGAATGCCGCGTTCTTTCGCCAGCCGCACCTGGATGGCGCGCGCGCCCCCGTACGAGGCGCCGTCCATGACGATGAGGCGTGGCGCGGCGTCATCCAGCACCCGCTCGTACCGGCCGCGCATAAAGGCGACCCGCGCCTGGTGGCGCAGGACCTTTTTCAGCGCGGACCGGATGGAGCCCTCGCCGACCTCGAAGTCGAGTTCGGCGTACACGGCCCGCACGAAGTCGGTGGTGGCGGCGATTTTCGCGGCACTCAGCGGACGGAGGCGGGCATTGATGTCGCTCGCGAGTTCCGCATCGTGGAAGGAGTAGGTGTGCGGCAGGGTCGGGCGCTCGGCGTCGGGGGTGGTGCGGTCGAGCAGGCGGTACTGCAGCACCGCGGCGTCACCGGCGAAGTCTTCGGCGAAGTCGTCGGTGAGCCAGTTGCGGTGCCCTCCGGGGACTGTGGCCTGGGTGCGCCCGGCCACGACGAACAGCAGTGGCGAGGGGCGAGGGAGCCGTGACGGGGAGAACGGATTCGGCAGCAATTGGTTCGCGAGCTTGCCGAGCCGGGCGCCCATGCTGACCGGGTTGGCGATTGCGACCTGGCCGAGCTCGATCTCTGCCATCGACTGGGTGAGCGGCCAGCGCAGGTACGGCCACGCGTGCACGTCGCTGCCGTCGAAGAGCTCGAACAGCACGGCGGGGGAGCGATCCTCGAGCTCGACCAGTGCCCGTGTTCCTGCTGCAGAATCCACCGTCGACGCACCTTCCGAGAAACCGGCTCGCGCGGAACCGCCGAGTTCCCCCAGTCTAAACTTGGGGCGTACATCCGCCCCACACGTGAAGAGCCACCATGAGTTCGCGCCCCAGCCTGCTGATCATCTCCTTCTCTACCCTGATCTCCGACCCCCGGGTGACGAAGCAGATCGAGATCTTCAAGGACCGATACGACCTCTACACCTGTGGCATGGGGCCCGCACCGGAGGGGGTCAAGCACCACTACGAGATTCCGTTCGGCACCCGCGACTGGGTGCTCGACCGCTTCGCCATGGTGACCCGTCAGTACCACCGCGCCTATTGGGACCTTCCCGCCGTGAAGCTCGCCCAGGAGCTGCTGCCCGTCGATCACTTCGACGCCGTCTTCGCGAACGACATCGCCTCAGTGCCGGTCGCCCTCTCGCTCAAGGCGAAGAAGGGCACGCACGCCGACCTGCACGAGTACTTCCCGGAGCTGAAGAACAACGACCTGCAGTGGCGTCTCTTCGTCTCGCCCTACATGAAGTGGCTCTGCGCCACCTACCTGCCGCAGGCAACGTCACGCACGGCGGGCTCGGCAGGCTTCGCGCGCCGCTATACCGAGGACCTCGGCATCCCGTTCGGCGTCGTCACCAACGCCGCACCCTTTGCCGACCGCGAGCCCACCTCGGTCGGCGATCCGATCCGCATGATCTGCACGACCGCGGGCGCGCGTGCCCGCAAGATCGAGATCATTATCGAGGCGATGCGCGGCGTGACCTCGAACGTGGTGCTCGATCTCATCGTGATGCCGAACGAGCCCGACTATGTCGCGAGCCTCAAGGAGCTCGGAGCGGGTGTACCGGGTGTCTCCTTCCGCGACCCGGTGGACTACGACCGCCTTGTCGACACGGTCGCCGAGTACGACGTCGCGCTGTCGTTCATCCCGCCGACCAACGCGAGCAAGGCGCTCGCCCTGCCCAACAAATTCTTTGAGGGCGTGCAGGCGCGCGTCGGCGTGATCATCGGCCCCGGGCCCGAGATGACCCCCCTGCTCGAGAAGTACGACCTCGGCGAGAGCTCGGCCGACTACTCGGTCGAGGCACTGCGGGCGACCCTCAACGGCCTGAATGCGGAGAAGGTAGAGCGCTGGAAGCAGTCAGCCCACCGCGCGGCACCCGAGCTCTCCTCCGAGGAGCAGGTCAAAGTGTGGTTCGCCGCTGTGCAGGCGATCCTCGGCTGACGCCCGGTCAGTGCAGGAGCGACGCTGCCATGAACCGCAGGGGAGCGTCGGGCAGCAGCATCCCGCGCAGATCGCGCGTGAGCACCGTCGTCGGGTGGCCGAACGCCCGGCGAGCGCGCGCGAGTTCGGTCAGTCGATCGAGGGATGTCCCGGGCTCGAGCACCGCGTCGATCGCCCGCAGGTCGGCGATCGACAGCGAGCGTTCGTAGCCCGGAGCCGAGCGCGCCGCGAGCTCGAGGAAGGCGGCGGAATCCCGCTGCGTCTCAGTCGTCCAGGTTCCGGTGTCGAGGCGTTTCGCGAGCGCTCCGAAGAACAGGATGCGCACCGACTTCACGACGATCGCCCGTCGAACTCGCAGCGACTGGCGCAAAAACCACTCGTGAGCGAACATGTCGTGCGTGGCCTTCAGCTCGCTCGCGACGGGATGGGTCTGCGTGGTGACGCGCGTCTGGGCGTCACCGCCGACGATGTAGCCGGGGCCGCCCCGGGCGAAGCGCACACGAGGGCTGTCGAACCACAGGGTGAGACCGAAGATCTGGTCGGAGCCGTTGCGCAATCCACCGGCGAAACGCAGTCCGAGCCGCTCGACCGTCGATCGGCGCAGCAGGCCCAGCGGTGCTGTGCGGTAGCTGAGGCGATCGCGGATCGGATCCAGGTCGCCCGAGTGCAGCCGCCGCACGACGGGGGTGCGGATGACCCGGCCGTCGTCGTGGCGCTCCGGCGGGATCACAGCGTCGAGGTTGTGGGCCTCCGCACGGTCGACCCAGTCGCGCAGCGCTCCCGGGTCGTAGGAGTCGTCTGAGTCGAGGAACGCGATGTAGGTGCCGTCGGTCTGGTCGAGGGCGAGGTTCTTGGGGCCGGCGGGGCTGGGGAGTCCGTCGGGATGCTCGAGGAAGCGGGCGACATCCCGCAGCTCGGCGGGCAACGCCGCGCGGATCTCGTCGGCGCTAATGTTGTGGCAGACCACCGTGATGCGCAGTTCGCTGCCGAGTTCCAGACCCGAGACGAGCAACGAGGCGAGAGCCCGGTCGAGGGGGCGGGTGGCGTCGTGCACCGGCAGGATGGCATCGACGAGAACGGGGGTTGTCACCGTGCCACGCTACCAGCCGGGCTGCCGGCGCTTGGCTAGGCTGTGGAGGGGCTCCGGCGCCCCGATGGAGACGAGAACATGCGCATTGCACTGACGACCAACGTGCTACTGGTTCCGCCCACCTACTTCGCCGTGAACCACGCCCTGCGGCTCGCCGATCGGCACGAGTTCGAGATGTTCGCCCTCCTCGCCGATGTGCGGGATGCCGCGATCACTATCCCCGTGCACGATTACGCTGCCGGCCGCGGGCTCCCACGCCAGCGGCGCATGTTCTTCGCACCGTTCGCCGGACCGGCGATGCGTCGCGGGATCGAGCGGTTCGGCGCGGACGTCATCCACCAGCACTTCGCGACCTGGTCGGGGCCGGCGATCGCGGCCTCGCGTCACGGCGGCACGCCCCTGCTCACCACCCTGCACGGCTACGACGTGCGGGTGCTCGCGCACGCGGGCGGCGGGCCGATGAACGCGTGGCACAGGCGCAACGTTCGCGCGATGCAGGCGGCCAGCACCCGGGTTCTCGCGGTGAGCCGCTACCTCGCCGACGAGGCGATCGCCGTGGGGTTCGACCCGGCCAGGCTGCAGGTCCACTACCAGGGCATCGACACCGACTACTTCACGCCCGGTGGTTCGGCGCCGAGCGGCTCACCCCTCATCAGTTTCGTCGGCGCGCTCAACGAGCAGAAGGGCCCCCGCGACCTCGTTGCCGCTTCCCTCGCGGTGGTCGGCCGGTTCGAGCACCGCCTGCGGCTCATCGGAAGCGGGCCGCTCGAAGCCGAGCTGCGCGCGCTCGCTGCGGATCATCCCCACATCGAGGTGCTCGGCGGCGTTCCGCGCGAGACCGTGCGCGCGACGCTGCGGGAGTCGCTCACGATGGTGCTGCCGACCCAGGCGCACAACGGTGGACGCGAGGCGGCCGGGCTCGTGCTGCTCGAGGCGCAGGCCTGCGGCACCCCCGTGATCGCCTACAACAGCGGGGGCGTTTCCGAGATGCTGGTCGACGGCGTCACCGGCGAGCTCGTTCCGGAATCGAGCGTGGACGGGCTGACGTCGGCCGTCGCCGCGATGCTCGCCCTTTCCGCGCCAGAGCGCGCTACTCTGGGCGTCGCCGCCCGCGATTTCGTGGTGCGGGAGCGCAGCCTGGCGCTCAGCTGCGCAGAACTCGAGCAGCACTACACGGAGCTGGTCGGGCTCTAGAAGATCGGGTCGCCGCCGCGCTCGGCGAGACCGGCAAGGGTGGCCTGGATGGCGAATTCGGGCATGGATGCCACGAGCTCATCGAACTTGCCGTGAGCCGCAACCCGTCCCCCCGACATAAAGAAGATGTCGTCGGAGTGCTGGATCGTCGCGAGCCGGTGCGCCACGGTGATGATGGTCATCTTGCCGCGGAGTGCGCGGATGGCGTCCGTCACCGCGGCCTCGGTGGCCGTGTCCAGGGCGCTGGTCGCCTCGTCCATCACGAGCACGAGCGGCTCGGCGTAGAGGGCGCGCGCAATGCCGAGGCGCTGGCGCTGGCCGCCGGACAGCGCGAGTCCGCGCTCGCCGATGGTGCCGTGGATGCCGTCAGGGCGGGCCTCGACGATGTCGAGCATCTGCGCCTGCGCGAGGGCGGACCGCACGCGGTCGTCGTCGATCTCGCCCGACCAGCTCAGCGCCACGTTCTCGGCGATAGTGGCATCGAACAGCGAGACGTCCTGGGGAACGTAGCCGACCTGCGAACGCCACGAGGTGGTGAGTTCGGTGAGCGATGTGCCGTCGATCGCGATGCGACCCTCGGTGGGCTCGATCAGGCCGAGGATGAGGTCGATGATCGTCGACTTGCCCGCACCGGACGCACCGACGAAGGCGACACTCGAGCCGAAGGGGATGGACGCGGAGACCGAGGTCACCGCATCCGGCGCGTCGGGCGCGTAGCGGAACGTGACGTCCTCGAAATCGAGGCTCTTCGGGTTCGGCGGAACCGGAAGCGACGTGCGGTTGGCCAGGTGCTCGATCGACTTCTCCGACCGGCGGATCTCGTTCAGTACGGCCTTGGCGTGGGGCATGTTCGACGTCACCTGGGAAACCACGGCCTGGAAACGCACGACCGACGGTGCCATCCTGAATCCGGCGAGGCCGAACAGGGCGACGGCGGTGATTGCTCCGGCGGCATCGCCCGTGCTCAGGTAACCGGCGACACCGACGAGCACAAAGCCGCCGATGATCCCGGACTCCAGCACGTAGCGGGGAACCTGGCCGAGGAACTGGATGTTCGAGCGGGCGCGCGTCGAGTGGAAACGGTTCGCCTTGACGATCTCGGCGACTTCGCCGGCCTTGTTGCGCAGCGTCACCTCCTTGAGGGCACCGATCATCTCGGTGATCATGCGCGACGTCTTGAGCGTGTACTGCAGGTTGATGCGGCCGGCCTGGCGCGAACGCTTGGTCACCCAGAAGAACAGGATGGCGCCGAGGGCACCCAGGTAGGCGAGGGAGATCACCGCAACGAGAGGCTGTACAACGGCGAGCACGATCACGATGGTGAGGAAGCTCAGCACTTCACCGAACAGCGTCGAACCGGGAAGGATGAATCCGGAGACGGTGACGCCGACGCTGCCGTCGGCAAGACGCACGATGTCCGACGAGTTGCGCTTCAGGCGCTCGACCCACGGGGAGACGACGTAGCTGCCGAAGAGGCGTGATCCGATTGCCAGCTCGTACTTCGCGAAGCGGCGGGTGGCACGCCAGAGCAGGGCGACCGCGAGCACGCCCTTGAGCACGATGAGAACACACGCGAGGCCGAGCATCAGCAGCAGGCCGAGCTCGCTGAGCTGACCGATGATCGGGAGGGTCAGCGTTGTGCCGGAGATGATCGGGGTGATGACGAGGGCAAGCAGGCCGAGGGCGAGGGCGTCGAGCATGGAGAGCAGGCCGAGCGTGACCGAGTAGCCGGCGAGGAATCGCTGAGCGCCCGCGGGGAGCACGGTCAGCAGTTCTCGGTAGAGCGCCCAGGTTGACTTCATCGCATTATCTCCAGTGCTGGGCCGTAGGAAACCCTCCGGGAGTCTACCCGCTCCTCCCTGACCACCCCCTCGGGGCGACCTCGTGCGCTCAGCGCTGGGGGGCGCCGAAATGCTCGTCGAGAATGCGCAGGTACTCGAGGTCGCTGAGCCGCACGACCTCCGTGAGCTGCTGGTCGCCGGTGATTGCGCCCGAGGTCACCAGGTTGGCGACGAATGCGCGGTTCTCGAGCGGATTGTGGTTGGCGAGCGAGCGCGTCATCTCATACCGGTGCAGCCCGTTCACCGAGCCGGGAGCGTACGGCTCCTTGGAGGCGTAGAAGTTGGTCCCGACCACGTGAAGCGACACGTCGCCCGCCTCGAGGATGTCGAATGCGGCGACGGGGACCATGTTCGGTGAACCGTGGAAGAACAGCAGCCGATAATCGTTGTCCGTCACGCGCATGTTCGCGAGCGGTGCGGCGAGTGACGGCGGGCGTCCCTTGACCACGAAGTGGACGAAGCTGCCGAAGCGATGCTCGAGCTCTGCGGCATCGTAGGTGGCGAAGGTCTTGTACCAGCCGGTGGCGCTGTAGAGGATCTCGCGACCAGGAGGAGGCACGACCGCGGGCAGGTGAAGCGACGGCCCGCGAAGGATCCGCACTACGTAGTCGAACGCGGTGAGGTCGGAGTAGTCGATCTCGGTGGGCGCGGGGCCGACCATCACGAGCTTCTTGCCGGCGAGGTCGGATCTCCAGCGGTCCGATCCGGGTCGGACGGGAGACGGCCCGAAGACGTCGGGTGCCCAGACGGACATGTACCGGCCGATGGCCCGATGCAGCCGCAGTGTTGATGCCGCGGTGGGAGAGGCACCCTCGAGGGGAGCCCAGCGCTCTATGGCGAGGTCGCGGTCCTGCCGGTGCAGGGCGACGAGAACCGACTTCAGCCGATTGCGCAGGTCGGGTCGCATTCGCGCGTCCCTGTCGACCCGGTCGTAGGCGAGCTCGGTGAATCCGTACGAGGCCTCGAAGAGCCCGATGGCACTGGTCGCACGGGCAAGCGCGAAGTACTTGTTGGCGCTCTGTCGGCGCGGCGTCAGCCCGGCGATGATCTCGAGCAACTCCGTCGTCGCGGGACCGTGCTCGACAGCGCTCGCACTGCGGGCTGCGAGCAGGCGAATGGCACGGTCTTTCCAGCGCGGCGTGTACAGCGCCTCATCGCGGGTCACGAGATTGGCGCGGAGGAGGGACAGCATCGTCTCCTCGCCGCGGGAGAGGTCGACCGCCGACGGGTGCTTGAGCTTGAGGCGACCGTCATCCCGAAGAATTGCGCCGACGGAGTGCAACAGCTGGAATGGCTCGAGCGGCGACGATGCCCGGCGCTGGGGAGCGGTGGTGACGGGTCGGGAGTTCATCCGGATCCTCCGAGTCGAAAACACCAATCATAGCGAGGGGCCCACTCGCCCCACGCCTGAACGAGAGCGGCCGTGTGTCAGACTTAGCCCATGTTCCGTACGTGGGTCGTCATCCCGATGTACAACGAGGCGACAGTCATTGCGAGCGTCATTGAGGGGCTCCTCCCACACTTTCCCCACGTTGTCTGCGTCGACGACGGCTCGAGCGACGGAACGCCGGAGATCGCGCGAGCGGCCGGTGCCACGGTGGTCGAGCACCCCATCAACCTCGGCCAGGGTGCCAGCCTGCAGACCGGCTTCGAGTTCGCGCTCTCCGACCCGCTGATGACCGACGTCGTTACGTTCGACGCCGATGGACAGCACCTCGTCGAAGACGCCATCGGCATGGTCGCCAAGCTGCGAGCCGAGAACCTCGATGTCGTGGTCGGATCCCGTTTCCTCGACGACCGCACCCAGCTCGCACCTGCCAAGAAACTCGTACTGCGCGCCGCTGCCCTCTATACGCGCATCACGACCGGCATGGCGCTGACCGACGCCCACAATGGCCTGCGCGTGCTCGGTCGCCCGCTTCTCGAGAAGGTCAAGCTGCGTCAGAACAGGATGGCCCACGCGTCCGAACTGATCGACCAGATCGGCGGGCACAAGGCGAGGTGGTCGGAGTACCCGACGCACATCGTCTACACCGACTACTCGCGGGCGAAGGGGCAGTCGCTGCTCAACTCCGTCAACATCCTCGTCGAACTACTTTTTAGGTGATGACCGTCATGATCGTTTTCCAGATTCTCGCCGTTGTGGTCATCGTGATCGCCGCCTTCTTTATGCTGCGCGGCGGCGGCGCGCGTCACCAGGCGATCCGTCGCATCCTGATGCTGCTGTTCATCGTGGCGGCGGCCTCGTCGGTGTTTTTTCCCGGACTCTGGACCGCCGTGGCCAACATCGTCGGCATCGGACGCGGGGCTGACCTGCTGCTCTACCTGACTGTGCTGATCTTCCTCGGTTTCGTCGCTACCACCTATCGCCGCTTCCGTCATCTCGAGAACGACGTGACCGAGCTCTCCCGCCAGCTTGCGCTCGTGCAGGCGAAGGCACTCGACAAGACGACTCCGCCGACGGACTAGCACTTCCGGTCTCGACCCCACAAGCTGCCAAAGGCTGGTCTTTTCCCAGAATCCGCTTACAGTGGGAAGTGCTGTTGACTGCGCAGGGGGCCATCATGACCATCATTTCTTCGAGGATCCGCCGTCTCGGTGTACGAGTGACCGCGATACTCGCCGCGACCGTCGTGCTGTCTTCCGGGCTCGTCGGTGTGACCTCCGCGAGCGCCGCTCCCGAGTCCGTTGCCGTCGATGCAGCTCCGGTCGTGACCCAGGTCGAAGAGATCTCCCGCGCCGCCGCGGCCCTCTCCGGCACGAACTTCAACCCCGGATACATCGTCAGCGACTGGTCGTTCTACAACGCGAACGGGATGAGCCAGGCGAAGATCCAGGCCTTCCTCGACGCCAAGTGCCCGACCAACAACTGCATCGACACGAAGAAGATGAAGACCACCGCACGGGCGGCCACGAACATGTGTCCCTCGCCGTACGCGGCAAGCGCGAGCGAGACCTTCGCAGCGATCATCTACAAGGTGCAGCGGTCCTGTGGCATCAGCGCCAAGGTCATCCTCGTCACCCTGCAGAAAGAGCAAGGGCTGCTCAACCTGCAGAACCCGACCGACCTGAAGCTCCGTAAGGCGATGGGCATGGGATGCCCCGACACGAGTGTCTGCGATTCCAAGTACTACGGCTTCTTCAACCAGGTCTACTACGGCGCCAGCCAGCTCAAGCGTTACGGGTTGCGCACCGCGGATAACGTGAGCTTCCGCACCAAGTACCAGATCGGCGTGCCTTACAAGGTGTCGTACAAGCCGAATTCGACCTGTGGCACGCGCACCGTGACGGTGAAGAGCAAGGCCACCACCGCGCTGTACTACTACACGCCGTACACCCCGAACGCGAAGGCGCTGGCCAACCTCACGGGGCTCGGCGACAGCTGTTCGTCATACGGCAATCGAAACTTCTGGGTCTACTTCAACTCGTGGTTCGGCAACAGCCTCGCGGGACCGGGCAATTTCGCCATCGACTCCGCCTACGAGGCGAGCGGCGGCGCCGCCGGCCCGCTCGGCGCGAAGGGACCCGAGACGTCTTGTGTCGACAATCGCGCGACCTGCTCGCAGGTCTACACCAACGGAATGATCTACTGGACGCTCTCGGGTGGGCCGCTCGTCATCTCCGGTGCGATCGGAACCTACTTCCTTGCCAACGGAGGGATCAACGCGCTCGGAATCCCGACCGGTCCCGGCGCGGCCGTCACCGACCCGAACGGAAACGGAACCGTACAACCCTTTGCGAAGGGCATGGTGCACTCGAGCTCCGCGGGAACGTTCTTCGTCTCCACGGCGGTGCTCACCGCCTATAGCGCCGCCGGATGGCTGCGCGGCACCCTCGGCTGGCCCACGACCGACCGCGGGTGTGCGACCGCAACCTCCGGATGCGTGCAGACGTTCACGGGCGGCTACATCTACGCGCCCGCCACGGGTGCGGCGCTCAGGTACAGCGCGGCCGTCGCCTCGGCCTATACCGCAGCCGGCGGACAGAAGGGTGCGATCGGACTGCCGCTCGCAGCCCCGTCGGCGGTCGTCGACAAGGTGACCGGTAACGGCACGGCCCAGTCGTTCCAGGGCGGGTGGATCCACTCCTCCGTACGCGGAGCGTTCTCGAGCAGCACCAAGATGATGACGGCCTATAGCGCTCGAAAGTGGGTGCGCGGACCGCTCGGCTGGCCCATCGCCGCCGAGACCTGCGCCTCCGACGGCACCTGCTCGCAGCCGTTCGCGGGCGCGACGCTGAACGTGCCGACGACGGGTGCGACCTTCCTCAGCTTCAGCGTGACCGATCCGAAGATCGCGACGCTCTACTCATCACTCGGTGGTGAGTCGGGCTCGCTCGGCGAGCCCGTGGCCCAGTCCGGCCCTGTCGTCGAGAAGGTCAACGGCGACGGCGTGATGCAGAAGTTCGAGCAGGGCATCGTCCACTCGAGCGCCAAGGGGACCTTCGCGGTGCCGGCGACGATCATGCCGACCTTCAGTGCGACAAAGTGGGTGCGCGGCCCCCTGGGCTGGCCGACCGGCCCGCAGGTGTGCGGGTCGGATGGATCCTGCGCGCAGCCGTTCGCCGGCGGCACCATCCAGGACCCGGCGTCGGGCGTTCCCTTCGCGACCTACACGGTCGTCAATACCAAGATCAAGGCGGCCTACACCGCCGCCGGTGGTGAGGCCGGATCTCTCGGAAAGGCGATCACCGTCGCCGCGAACGTGATCGAGAAGACGAACGGCAACGGCGTCTACCAGTCCTTCGAGGGCGGCGCCATCCACTCCAGTGCTCTCGGGACCTTCGTCGTCAGCAAGGCGATGATGGCCAAGTACAGCGCAAAGAAGTGGGTGCGCGGCGTGCTCGGCTGGCCGAAGGCCAACGCGGTGTGCACAGCTGCGAACGTCTGCACGCAGGCGTTCAAGGGCGGCACGCTCACCACCCCCTAGCGGCGTGCGGCCCTCGCCGCCCGACGACTGTACCCTTGACGCATGAAGGTTTTGCTAACCGGAGCCGATGGCTTCATCGGGTCCCATCTTGCCGAGCAGCTCGTCCGTGACGGACACGAGGTGCGCGCCATTGTCATCTACAACTCCCTCGACTCGTGGGGCTGGCTCGATACCGCCCCACGCGAGATCACCTCGCAGATCGAAATCATCCCCGGCGATATCCGCGATCCAGCGCTCATGATGTCCGCTGTGGCCGGCTGTGACGCCGTGCTGCACCTCGCGGCACTCATCGCCATCCCATACTCCTACGTCGCACCCGACCTGTACGTGCAGACCAACATTCAGGGCACCCTCAACCTGCTCAACGCGGCGAAGGCCGCGGGCGTGAGCCGCTTCATCCACACCTCGACGAGCGAGGTCTACGGCACCGCACGCTACGTGCCGATGGACGAGGGCCACCCCCTGCAGGGCCAGTCGCCGTACTCGGCGAGCAAGATCGGCGCCGACCAGATGGTGAACTCGTTCTACACCTCGTTCGAGCTGCCGACGGTGACGATCCGCCCGTTCAACACGTTCGGTCCCCGCCAGTCGGCGCGTGCCGTCATCCCGACCATCATCAGCCAGCTCGCGGCCGGCAAGAAAGAGATCCAGCTCGGCTCCCTCACCCCTACCCGTGACTTCACCTACGTCGCCGACACGGTGAGTGGCTTCACCACGGCACTCACCTCCACGGCGGGCGTCGGCGAGACGATCAACCTCGGTGCGGGCTTCGAGGTGTCGATCGGCGAGACCTTCGCCAGCATCGCCCACGTGATGGGCAGCGACGCCGTCGCCATCGAAGACCCGAACCGCCTCCGCCCCGCGAACTCCGAGGTCGAGCGCCTGTACTCCGACAACTCCAAGGCGAAGGAGCTGCTCGGCTGGGAGCCGTCGCTCAAGGGCCTCGACGGGTTCCGTGTCGGCCTCGGCCACACCGTGGACTGGTTCCTCGACCCTGCCAATCTCGCCCGCTACCGCACCGATTCGTACACCGTCTGATGACCCTCGCCACTGGTTTCGTCGACGCGATCCGCAGGGTCGTCGGCGACGCCCCGCAGGTCGGACTGCACGTTCCCGACATCGGCGAGGCGGAGAAGCGCTTCGTGGCCGAGTGCCTCGACTCGACCTTCGTCTCCTCGGTCGGCCCGTTCGTCACGCGCTTCGAGGAGGAGATCGCCGCCTTCACCGGTGCCCGCCACGCGATCGCCGTCTCCAACGGCACCTCCGCGCTGCACGTATCGCTCGTGCTCGCGGGCGTACTGCCCGGCGACGAGGTCATCGTGCCGAGCCTCTCGTTCATCGCCACCGCCAACGCCGTCTCGCACGCGGGAGCGACGCCCTACTTCATCGACTCCGATGAAGAGACGATGGGGATGTCCCCAGCCGCCCTCGAGGTGGCCCTCTCGTCGCTGCGGCGCGACGCCAACGGACTCACCAATCCCGTCACCGGCAACCGGGTCAGCGCGATCGTGCCGATGCACACCCTCGGTCACCCGGCCGACATCCTCGGGCTCCTCACCGTCGCGGACGCCTGCGGCGTGCCCATCGTCGAGGATGCCGCCGAGTCGCTCGGCAGCTGGGTAGGCGAGAAGCACACCGGTACCTTCGGACTGCTCGGCGTGCTGAGCTTCAACGGCAACAAGATCGTCACCACGGGCGGCGGTGGAATGATCCTGACCGACGATCCCGAGCTGGCCCGCCGTGCCAAGCACCTCACCACCACGGCCAAGCTGCCGCACGCGTGGGAGTTCGAGCACGATGAAGTGGCCTGGAACTACCGCATGCCCAACCTCAATGCCGCGATGGGTGTCGCCCAGCTCACGAAGCTCGACGGCTACCTCGCTGCGAAGCGGGAGATCGCCGCACGGTATGCCGCGAACTTCGCCGACATCCCGGGCCTGACCTTCATGGGCGAGCCCGCGGGAACTACGAGCAACTACTGGTTGTGCGCGGTGCGCGTCGACGGCGCCGACCTCGAGCTGCGCGACGAGCTGCTGCGCGCGAGCAACGACGACGGCCTGCAGTGCCGCCCGTTCTGGAACCTGCTGAGCGAGCAGCGCATGTACAGCTCCTGCCCGAAGGGCGACCTGACCGTCGCGACCCGCCTGCACGCGAGCGTCATCTCCATCCCCAGTTCTCCGGCGATCCTCGGCTGATCGTGACGACCGCGCGCAGGATCTGCGTTCTCACCGGCACCCGCGCCGACTACGGTCTGCTGCGCGGGCTGGTGCGCGCGATCGAGGCGTCACCGCTCGCGGAGCTTCAGCTGCTCGTCACGGGCACCCACCTCTCCGGTGAGCATGGTGCGACGACCGCCGAGATCGCCGCGGACGGCATCGCGCCGGCGTCCTCCGTTCGGATCTGGTCGGGGGATGACTCGGCGCTCGGTGCCGCGGTCGACACGGGAGGCGCGATCACCGCGTTCTCCCGCGCTCTCGACGAGCTCGCCCCCGACGTGCTGGTGATCCTCGGAGACCGACTCGAGGCGCTGGCCGCGGCCACCGCTGCGACGATCCTCGGCATTCCGGTCGCGCACATCCACGGCGGCGAGATCACCGAGGGTGCCATGGATGACGCCCTGCGCCACGCCATCACCAAACTCGCCTTCCTGCACTTCACCTCCACCGAGGACCACCGCCGTCGCGTGATCCAGCTCGGGGAGTCGCCCGAGCGCGTGTTCTTCTTCGGTGCTCCCGTCGTCGACGCCCTCGCGGAGCTCGATCTGCTCGGCCGAGCCGCACTCGAGGAGCGCTTCGGCATCGACCTCTCCGGCCCGACAGTTCTGATGACCTTCCACCCGGCGGGCATGGACGTGCTTCCCGCGGACGAGCTCTTCGATGAACTGCTCGCCGCCCTTGAGGCCACCGACCTGCACCTCATCTTCACGGGCACCAACTCCGACATCGGGAGCGCGGGCATCCGTGCGGCGATGGCCGCCTTCGTGGCCGCCCACCCCGACCGCGTCGACTTCGTCGAGTCGTTCGGCCAGCTCGGCTACCTCAGCACGATGGCCCTCGTCGATGTCGTGACCGGCAACTCGTCGAGCACGGTGCTCGAGGCGCCTGTGCTGGGCATCCCCTCCGTGCTCGTGGGGGACCGCCAGGCCGGGCGCCCCATCGGCGCGAGCGTGCTCGTTCCCGCGCCCGATCGCGAGGCGATCCGGGTCACGATCGAACGGGCCGCCTCGGCGGAGTTCCGCGCGGAGAGCACCGGCAGCCCCTCGCCGTTCGGTGAACCGGGCTTCGCCCGACGCACCCTTGCAGAATTGCTGGCGCACGACATCCCGCGCCCGCCTCGAAAGAAGTTCCACGATCTAAAGGACAGTCAATGACCACCGACCTGCTCATCATCGCCGAGGCCGGCGTCAACCACAACGGGTCGCTCGACCGCGCGCTGGAGATGGTCGACGTCGCGGCGGACGCCGGTGCCGACGTGATCAAGTTCCAGACCTTCTCGGCCGACAAGCTCGCCCGCAAGGACGCCCAACTCGCCGAGTACCAGAAGACCTCCGACGGTGACACCCGCAGCCAGTGGGACCTGCTCAAGGGTCTCGAGCTGAGCCACAGCGACTTCCTCGCCATTCGCGAGCGGTGCGCCGAGCGCGGCATCGTGTTCCTCTCCACAGGGTTCGACCTCGATGAGCTTCGCTTCCTGGTGACCGAGATCGAGATCCCGATGGTCAAGATCGCGTCGGGTGACCTGACCTTCGCGCCCATGCTGTTCGACGCCGGGCTCACCGGCCTGCCGGTGATCCTCTCGACCGGAATGGCCGACCTCGCCGAGATCGAGAAGGCACTCGGCTTCATCGCCGTGGGCTTCGGAGTGAAGCACGGACTTCTCGACGCTGATGCCGTTCCCACGGCAGCCACGCGCGAACTCGCGTGGAACAACGACGCGATCCGCGCGCTTCTCGTGGGCAATGTGACGATCCTGCACTGCACGACCCAGTACCCGGCGCCGCTGGAGATCCTCAACCTGCGGGCCATGGTCACGATCTCCGAGGCCTTCGGCATTCCGGTCGGCTATTCCGACCACTCGCTCGGCGGTGTCGCCTCGACCATTGCCGTGTCTCTTGGCGCGACGGTCATCGAGAAGCACTTCACGCTCGACAAGGAACTCGAGGGACCGGATCACGCCGCCTCCCTCGACGTGCCCGAGCTGAACGCCTTCGTCGCCCGACTGCGTGAGGTGGGCGTGGCGCTCGGCAGCCCCGTCAAGGCGTGCCAGCCTGAGGAGGTGTCGAACCGTGCAGCGGTGCGCCGCAGCCTCGTCGCCCGCGTACCCATCGCGGCGGGGGAGACCATCACTGCGGACCACCTCGAGAGCCGCCGCCCCGGCGCCGGCCGCACCTCCTTCGACTTCTACGAGGTCGTCGGCACCGCAGCACAGCAGGATTATGCCGTCGGCGAGTACCTTGGCTGAGATGAAGCCAACGGTGGTGATGCTCGGTGCGGGCGGGCACGCGGGCGTGCTCCTCGAGATCCTGCTCGAGCAGGGGATTCCGCTGGAGGGCTACATCGCGCCCTCCGCTGAGGGGAGCCGGCTCGGGAACGTGCCGTGGCTGGGACCCGACGCCGCCCTCGACGGGCTGGACGCGGCATCCGTCTCGCTCGTCAACGGCCTGGGGCTGGCGAAGGCCTCGACGGCGCGCGGCACGGTGTTCGAGAACGCCCGCGCGCTCGGCTTCACATTTCTGACGATCGTGGATGCCACGGCGATCGTCAAGGCGAGTGCCGACCTCGGCGAGGGCGCCCAGGTGCTCGCCGGTGCCATCGTCGGCACGGGTGCCCGCATCGGCGCTGACACGATCATCAACACGGGGGCAATCGTCGACCACGACTGCGTGGTCGGACCGCACGCCCACATCGCGACGGGGGCAGCCCTTGCCGGCGGAGTCACCGTCGGCGCCGGCTCGCACATCGGGCTCGGCGCTCGGGTGATACAGGGCATCACGGTAGGCTCGGGAAGCACAATCGGAGCAGGCGCAGTCGTCCTCTCGGATGTGGCCGACCGGTCCACGGCAGTGGGGGTTCCCGCCACCAGCCGCTCCAGCACCTGACCGCACTCGTAGGAAAGTGAGATTCGCCCGGTATGGACATCACTGCTGTGTCGGTGGCCCCCGAGGCCTCGGTCCGCGACGTCATCGCCGCCATCGACGCGAGCCGCCGCCAGATCGCGCTCATCGTTGACGCAGACAGCCGCCTGCAGGGCGTTGTCACCGACGGCGACGTGCGCCGGGGCATCCTGCGCGGAGTATCGCTCGAAGCTCCCGCCACCGAGATCATGAACCCGAAGCCGCACACCGCTACGGTGCTGGACGAGCACGACGACATGGTCGCGCTGATGAAGAAGTTCGAGATCCGTCACCTACCGGTTCTGGATGTCGCGGGTCGACTGGTCGACCTGTTCGCGGGCGAGGACGGCCGCAGTCATGTCGTCTCCACGCCCGTGGTGCTCATGGCGGGCGGACGAGGCCAACGCCTCTACCCGCTCACCAAGGATGTGCCGAAGCCGATGTTGCCCATCGGTGACGTTCCGCTGCTCGAGATCATCCTGCGCAACCTCGCGGCGCAGGGCTTCGTGAATGTCTACATCTCGGTCAACTACCTCGCCGAAGTCATCGAGCAGCATGTGGGCGACGGCAGCGCTCTGGGACTCAAGGTCACCTACGTGCACGAGGACAAGCCGCTCGGCACTGCCGGGGCGCTCGCCCAGCTGCACGGCGTGATCGGTGAACCGTTCGTCGTGATGAACTCCGACCTCCTGACCCATGTGAACCTGCGACGCCTGCTGAACTTCCACCTGAAGCAGCGGGCGATCGGTACGGTCGGCGTTCGCGAGCACGTATTCGAGATCCCCTACGGAGTGGTCAACCTCGATGGCGCGCGTGTCGAGTCGATGGTGGAGAAGCCGCTGCACCGGTCGCTCGTCAATGCCGGGATCTACGCCCTCGACCCGTCGGCGCTGGCGCTGCTTCCCGAAGACGAGTACTGCGACATGCCCACCCTGCTCGGCCTCATCATGCAGCAGGGCGACACGGTGAGCGCCTTCCCGATCCACGAGCAGTGGCTCGATGTGGGACGCCCGGAAGACCTCAACCAGGCCCGGAGCGACTCCGAGAAGTGGACGAACTCGTGAGAATCTGCACCATCACCGTGCGCGCCGGCTCCAAGGGTGTTCCGGGAAAGAACCTGCGCGTCATCGCCGGTGTTCCGCTCTTCGGTCACTCGGTGAGGCAGGCGGCCGAGTCCGGCCTCTTCGACGAGGTGGTCGTCACCACCGACTCGCAGGAGATCCTCGACCTCGCACCGAGCTTCGGCGCGACGGACATCGTCGTTCGCCCGCCGCACATGGCCACGGACACGGCCGGCAAGGTGCAGGCCATCGCTCACGCCGTGCTCGAGATCGAGGAGCGTCGCGGTGTGCGCTTCGACACCTCCGTCGACCTCGATGCCACGTCACCGCTGCGAACCGTGGACGATATCCGCGCTGCCGTCGCACTCTTCGACGCCTCCGACGTGGACTCCCTCATCACCGGGTCCGAAGCCCGTCGCAATCCTTATTTCAACCTCGTCGAATTGCAGCCTGACGGCACCGTCGCCGTCTCCAAGACTCCGGATGCCGCCGTGCTGCGCCGCCAGGATGCACCGCGGTCGTTCGACATGAACGGCTCGATCTACGTCTGGAAGCGGAATTCGCTCATCGAGAATCCCGTGGTGTTCTTTCCCTCCACGATCATCTACGAGATGCCGCAGGAGCGCTCGCAGGATATCGACAGCGAGCACGACTTCGACATCGTCAAGTGGCAGATGGAGTCCGCCCGACCGATTGCCTGATGCGCCGGAACTCCCGCGCGTTACAGGTTCGTGGCCTTTCTCTGCGAGAATGTCACGCAGCACAGATAACCCCACCCTCGAATATCGCGTTCGCACGCAGCAGTACGCTTCCGTGTGTCGCATGGAGTATTGAATGAGCATCCTTTCCGGATCCGACGTACTGATCACGGGCGGCACTGGCTCGCTGGGCAAGGCTCTCACCCGCGAAATCCTCGACAACCACGATGTTCGTCGGTTGATCATCTTCAGCCGCGACGAGCTCAAGCAGCTCGAGATGCGCCGCCTGTTCGAGGATGACCCGCGCCTCCGTTTCTTCATCGGCGACATTCGCGACCTCAAGCGCCTGCAGCGTGCGTTCCACGGTGTGGACTACGTCATCCACGCCGCCGCCCTGAAGCAGGTCGACACGGCGGAGTACAACCCGTTCGAGTACATCGAGACGAACGTTCGCGGCTCGCAGAACGTCATCGACGCGTCGATCGACAGCGGCGTCAAGAAGGTCGTCGCGCTGTCCACCGACAAGGCGTCGAGCCCCATCAACCTCTACGGTGCCACCAAGCTGTGCGCGGACCGCCTCTTCATCAGCGGCAACCACTACGCGGCCTCCTATGAGACCCGTTTCTGCGTGGTCCGCTACGGCAACGTGAGCGGCTCCCGCGGCAGCATCGTTCCGATCTGGCGCCAGCTCGCCGCCGAGGGCAAGTCCCTGCCGCTCACCGACACGCGCATGACCCGTTTCTGGATCACGCTTCCCCAGGCAGTCAAGTTCGTGCTCGACTCCTTCGAGTCGATGGAGGGCGGCGAGCTATATGTTCCCCGCATCCCGTCGATCCGCATCACCGATCTCGCCGAGGCGATCGCGCCCGGTGCCGCAACCCACGAAATCGGCATCCGCCCCGGTGAGAAGCTGCACGAAGAGATGATCGCCGCCGACGATTCGCGTCGCACGGTCTCCCTCGGCAGCCGCTATGTCGTCAAGCCGCACCTCGCCGGCTGGGGTTACGTAGACCCCGAAGGTGACGCGGTGGAGGACGGCTTCTCCTACCAGTCCGACTCGAACGACCAGTGGCTCTCCGTCGAGGAGATCCGCGAAATTCTCTCCGCGGACCTCTAAATCCGCGTGACGATGATCGAGGGATCGGTGAACCGGTGACCCGCTGGCTGGTGACCGGAACCACGGGGCTGCTCGGCAGCAACGCCGCGATCTCGCTCGCCGAGGCGAACGACGTGACCGGCGTCTCCCGCACTGCCCCGATGGGTGCGCCAGTGCCCTTCGTGGAGACCGACATCAGCTCGGCTGCCGGACGCTCGGGTCTCGTCGACCGCGCCGAGGCCGATGTTGTGCTGCACGCCGCCGCCATCGCCTCGATCGAGGAGGCCGAGCAGAAGCCCGAGCTCGCCTGGCGACTCAACGTCGAGGCGTCCGCGGACCTCGCCGCGCAGGCCGCAGAAAACGGGTCGCGTTTCGTATACATCTCGACGGACGCGGTCTTCGACGGCGAGAACGGCCCCTACGACGAGGGCTCCGAGCCGAGCCCGACCAACGAGTACGGTCGCACGAAGCTCGCCGGCGAGCGAGCCGTTCTCGAGGCCAACCCCGAGGCGCTCGTCGCCCGGGTCAACTTCTACGGCTGGAGCCCGAGCGGCACCCGCAGTCTCGCCGAGTTCTTCCACACTCGACTCGCGCTCGGTGAGACGGTTCGCGGATTCACCGACACCGTCGTCAGCACGCTCTATGTCGGTCACCTCGTCGATGCGATCGCGGCGCTCGTCGCGGCGGGAGCGAGCGGCGTGACCCATGTCGTGAGCAGCGAGGCGACATCGAAGTTCGACTTCGGCCGACGTATCGCGGCCGGCTTCGGTTTCGACCCCCAGCTCGTGCAGCCCGCGCTCTCCACCGACGTGCTCGCCGTCAAGCGCGGCTCCGACATCAGCCTGTCGACCGGGCGTGCGTCCGGGATGCTCGGCGCGCCTCTCGCAGGCCAGCAGGCCGGCATCGATCGGCTCGTTACAGAATTCACCTCAGGCAGGCCGGCAGCGGTCCGCCAGTTCGCCCCACAGAAAGCAGTGTGACATGACCTTCAGCATCGGAAAGCACCAGATCGGGCTCGAGCACCCAACCTACTTCGTCGCCGACATCGCGGCCAGCCACGACGGGTCACTCGACCGCGCCGTCGAGCTCATCCACCTCTCCGCCGAGGCCGGCGCGGACGCAGCGAAGTTCCAGAACTTCACCGCTGACGAGATCGTGTCCGACCGGGGATTCCGCGAGCTCGGCGCCAAGCTCAGCCACCAGGCGAAGTGGACCAAGCCCGTGAGCGAGGTCTACGGCGATGCCTCGATTCCGCACGCCTGGACACCCATCCTCAAGCAGGCCTGCGACGAGGCGGGCATCGACTACTTCTCGGCCGCCTATGACTTCGCGGCGATCGACATGCTCGAGCCCTACGTTCCCGCCTACAAGATCGGCAGCGGCGACGTGAACTGGCTCGAGGCGGTCGAGTACACCGCGGCGAAGGGCAAGCCCATGCTCGTCGCGACGGGTGCGACGACCCTCGGCGAGGTCATCGACGTCGTCGGTGCGGTGCAGAAGTACACCCGTGACCTCGTGCTGATGCAGTGCAACACGAACTACACCGCGTCCCTCGACAACTTCCAGCACCTGAACCTCAACGTTCTCAAGACCTACTCGACGCTGTTCCCCGACGTAATCCTCGGCCTCTCCGACCACACCCCCGGCCACGCGTCCACCCTGGGCGCGATTGCGCTCGGCGCGCGTGTCATCGAGAAGCACTTCACCGATGACGTCACCCGCGAGGGACCGGACCACGCCTTCTCCATGGACCCGACGTCCTGGCGCGACATGGTCGACCGCTCGCGCGAGCTGGAGTCCGCTCTCGGCTCTACCCTCAAGGAGGTCGCGCCGAACGAGTCCGAGACCGTCGTTGTACAGCGTCGTGCTGTTCGCGCGCGTTACGACCTGCCCGCCGGGCATGTCATCACCCGCGAAGACCTCACCGTGCTGCGTCCCGCCACGGTGGGTGCCGTGGGTGCCGCACACGTTGCCGAGCTCCTCGGACGCACCACGACGCGCCCGCTCGAGACCGCCGAAACGGTCAGCTGGGCAGACGTCTCCGGACCGGCCTGAGTGCGAATCCTCTACGCGTCGCGCTGGTGGTCGGAGCACGACCGCCGTTTCGTCGCGGCCTGGCGTGGGCAGGGCGTAGAGGTGATTGCGCTCGCGGTCGACTGCACATCGCCCGATGACGCCGCCTACCCGGGCGCTGAATTCGCCGAGCGACTGAGCGCGGCCATCGAGGGCTTCTCGCCCGACGTGGTGCACGCCGGACCCCTCACGGACGTCGCGCGCACCGTGCGCGACGTGTGGCAGGGCCCGCTCATCGCCATGTCATGGGGCTTCGATCTCATGGACGAGGTCGACAACTCGGGGGAGGCGCTCGAGGCGGCGCGCTACGTCATCCAGAGCGCCGACCTGCTGGTGGTGGACAACAACGCACCGCGCGATCGTGCGCTCGAGCTGGGGGCCACGGCCGAGCAGATCGTGCAGTTCCCGTGGGGTGTCGACCTGTCGTTCTGGGCGCCCGGTGATTCGCCCGTGCGCGAGCAGCTCGGCTGGGGCGACGACGCGTTTCTCGTGCTCTGCACACGCTCCCATGAGGCGATGTACGGCGTCGAGGTGCTCGCTGAGGCGTTCACACTCGCCGCAGCCGTCGAGCCGCGCCTGCACCTCGTGCTCGTGGGCAGCGGCTCCGAGACGGAGAATCTCGCGGCCCTCGTTGCACCGGTCTCCGAGCGGGTCGCCTTCCTCGGTCGCCTCGACCAGAAGGCGCTTCGGGATGCGCATCGCGCCGCCGACCTCTACGTCAGCTCGAGCTTCGTCGACGGCACTTCCATCTCCCTACTGGAGGCGATGGCGTGCGGCACCCCCGCGTGTGTCTCCGCGATCCCCGGCAACGCGGAGTGGATCGATGAGTCGACCGGGTTGTCGTTCGCTTCGGGTGACGCGTCCGCCCTCGCCGACCTGCTGGTGAGCGCCGCCTCCGATCCGACGCGCCTGGCCACTCTTGCGGAAGCCGCGACCCGGCGGGTGCACGACCGCGCCGACTGGGACGTTACCGCTGCTCGCCTGCCCGACATCGCGCGTCGAGCGCTCGGTACGCTGGAAGCCTCATGAGCACCGTGTGCGTCGTCCAGGCGCGATATTCGTCCAGTCGCCTGCCCGGCAAGGTGCTCGAGCGCATCGGCGACTCCTCCATGATCGAGCGCGTGCTCGAGCGGCTGAGCCGGTCGTCTCAACTGGACGAGATCGTGGTCGCCACGACCGACCAGCCCGCCGACGTCGCGGTCGCGGCGGCCGTCGAAGCCGCCGGCTTCCGGGTCATTCGGGGCGCGCAGTACGACGTGCTCGAACGCTATCTACAGGCCGTGTCCGATCGGGATGACGCCGACGTCGTGGTGCGCGTGACGGCCGACTGCCCGTTCATCGACCCGGACATCGTCGACCGAGTCATCGCCTTTCGCACTGAGGGCGACCTCGACTTCGCGGCCAACCGGCTCCCGCCGCCCCACGCTCGCACCTACCCGGTCGGCCTCGACGTCGAAGTGGCGACCGTCGTGGCACTGCGCCGGGCGGGCGCCGAGGCGACGGCTCCCCACCACCGCGAGCACGTGATGCCGTACCTGTACGAGAGTGGGGACCGATTCCGGTTCGGAGTGGTTCAGCTTGACGAGGACCTGTCGGGCTACCGCTGGACCGTAGACACCCCCGAGGATCTCGCGGCGGCACGGGCGATCGCCGAACTCGTGGGTCCCGAGCCGTTCGGCTGGCGCGACGTGCTCGAGGTTGCGCGGATGCATCCCGAAATCGCACGGATCAACGGATCTCTCGCCCAGAAGGATGTCACCGTGGTCGACACCCGCTGGACAACGGGGCCGACCGCCTAGTTATCGGGCAGCGTGCCGTCGGACTTCGCGGCATCGAAGGCGTTGCGCCAGCTGAGCTCCCGTGCGGCCTTGACCGAGCAGACCACGAAGGCGAGCCAGCCGAACTCGATGAGGATCGAGCTCTCGGAGAGCCCGCTGATGAGCAGCACCACGAGCACGAGGGCCGGCCAGGCGAACACGATGCTGCGGCGTCGGGATGCGAGCAGCCAGGACCGCACGAAGGTGAGACCGAGCAGACCCACGAAGATCACGACGCCCACGAGCCCGAGCTGGAACCAGACATCGAGGTAGGCGTTGAGGGCCGCGGTGGGAACGCGCGGGGAGAACGTATCGAAGACGAGGAACGGTGGCACCTCGGTGCGCCAGATGCCGATCCAGCCCCAGCCCTCGAGGCTGTGCACCGGCACGAGGTCCCAGACGCGCTGCCACACGTTGAGGCGGTAGTTGAGCTCGCCGCCGGCGTTGAACGCCGCGACGATCTGGCCGCGCAGCCCCCAGGCGACGCCCGCGACGACCAGGAACAAGGCGAGTGTCGCCACCTGCCAGTACCGCCGCTGGCCGGAGGGCACACGACGCAGGCCGTAGAGCACGGCGCCGGCGAGCAGCACGAGAAGCAGGATGCCCCACGCGATGGGCGACCGGGTGAAGAAGAGCATGATCGCGGCCAGGGCGAGCGAGCCGACGGAGAGCTGGCGGGACACGGAACGGGTGCGCAATTCGGTGCCGAAGGTAACCAGAGCGATGACGGACACGATGCCCAACTGGTTGCGCGTGCCGAGGAGTCCCTGGATCGGACCGCCGGCATCGAGATTCGCGGTGATGCCGAGCAGGTGGATCGGGGTGTCGATGAGCAGGCCGGCGACGATCTCGATGACGATCGAGGCGACGAGGATTCCGCGCAGCACGTCTCCGAAGGCGCGCACGATCTGGATCGTGTCACGCACGAGCGCGACGTACACGCCAAGGATGGTGAACGCCGCGAGGTAGGCGAGTCCGCCGAGGGTCGCCCATTGGTACTCGCTCCACAGGATGGAGAGCCCCGCCCAGGCGGCGAACACGAGCAGCGAGATCGGCAGCAGGGCACGCCAGCCGACCTCCTTCCACTGCGAGGCGAGGGAGGCGAGCGCGAGCACGACGAGGGAGCACAGCACGGCGAGAAAACCGGCCCAGCCGATGGTCTGCCGCACCGCGTAGGCGATCACCGCTAGCCCGACGGCAGCCATGGTGAGCGCAGAGGAGAATCGCGGGGAGCCGAGCATCGCTGAGGCGAGCTGGAGCGGTGCGGGTCGCGAAGGCCTGGTCATTGTCACTACAGGTTACGGCGCATCCGGCAGCACCGCGTCGATCTCGTCGGCAAGGTAGGGGGCGAGTGTGGTGCTGAAGGTCGCGCTCACATGGATGGCGTCGAAGTAGACGAGTACTCCTCCGATCACGCTGTAGCAGGTCTTGTCGTCGCAGAATCGGTCGCTGAAGTCGGCGAGGGTTAGAGTGTCGCTCGCGACGCGCTCGGCGGCCTTGACGAGCGGGTCGGGGGTGAGCCAGTCGGCCCGCGGGCCGTCGCACTCGGTGAGATCGGTGGGGTTGAGCGCCACGCAGTCGGGCACGTTGAAGCCGGCGATCGGGGTGTCGCGAATGAGGAGGACCTCGGTTCCCGCGTCGGACCAGGCCTGAAGCGGTTCGACGTAGCCCTCGACCGAAGCGTCGAAGAAGTCCTCGTTGGGCACGCCGACGAGTTCACCGTTCGAGGCGGCCGTGAGCACCACGAGGTCGAAGGAATCGCCCTCCGTGGCCTCGACGACGGCCTGGCCCCACTCGCGGCAACTCTCCGCGATCGCCGCGGTGTCGAATTCGATGAGAGCGGATGACGGTCGACAGGCGGACCCGAGGAAGGTAATGACCCGAGCGTCGTGGCTGCGGGCGTACTCCTGCATCGCGGGCAGCCACTGTCCGGCGTGCGAATTGCCGACGAGCGCGATGCGCGTCGTCGCGTCCTTGTCTCCATAGCTGCAGGTCGCGACATCGTCAAACGGCGGGAACGCGAAGCAATCGTCGGAGTAGGCGTCCGACTCGTCGTCGATGGCCACGGCCGGGGCGGGGACGATGCCGGTGCCGCGCAGGTCGCAGTCGTCGGTTCCCAGGGTGGCTGCTCCGAAACAGCGGGCGTTGGCTTCTTCGATCTGCTCGAGCTCCGCCTGGGCGGCTGCGGAGACCGCGGCGACCTGGGCAACCGGGATCACCGCGACCGAGACCGCGAGCACCATCCCCACCGCGGCGAGGGCGTACGTGCGGGAGAGTCGCGCACTGAGCCAGCGCGCTCGCCGAACCGGGTCCTCGACGAACAGCTTCGTCGCGGTCGCGAGCAGCACTCCAGCGATGATGATGCCGAGCTTCCAAGGCAGGGTCAGTTCGCCGCCGATCGCGAACGGCAGCAGCACGATGAGCGGCCAGTGCCACAGGTAGAGCGAGTAGGAGACGTCGCCGAGGTGCTGGATCGGGCGGATTCCCAGAGCCTGCGAGGGCGATCCGACACCGTCGCTGTTCGCGGCGATCACGAGCACGGCGCCGGTGATCGGCAGCAGCGCGGCGAAGCCGGGGAACGGGGTCGCCGAGGTGAAGACGACGGCTGACACTCCGATGAGCAGCAGGCCGAGCCAGGCGGTCGTCGTCCGTATCGCCCGGGATACCGGGGCGACCGGACCGCGCGCGGCGATTACCGCGGCGAGGATGCCGCCCGCTCCGAGTTCCCACAGCCGCGTGGGCGTCACGAAGTATGCCGACGCCGGCGCGATGCTGGTCCAGGCGATGGATGTCGCGAGCGAGGCCCCCGCGAAAACCGAGATGACCGCCACGAGTCCCCAGCTTCCCGGGTCGTTCACGCGACGGCCACTATTCTTCGTGCGTGACCGCAGCCAGAGCGCGCCGGCGATGAGCAGAGGCCAGACGAAGTAGAACTGCTCCTCGACCGAGAGGGACCAGTAGTGCTGCAGCGGGGAGGGCGCGCTCTCGGCCCCCAGGTAGTCGACCGAGCTCGCGGCGAGCACCCAGTTGACGAAATACAGGGTGGCGGCCCCGGCGTCCCGGCCGAGGTCGAGCAGCCGGGTGGGCGGGAGCACGAGGCATCCCGCAATCACCGTCGCGACGATGACCAGCAGGCTCGCCGGAAGCAGCCGCCGGAGCCGGCGACCCCAGAAGTCGGCGACATCGCGCAGGCTGCGCGGAGGAGACCGCAACAGGTGGCTCGTGATCAGGTAGCCGGAGATCACCAGGAAGACGTCGACGCCGACGTATCCGCCGGTGAGCTGATCGGGCCACAGGTGGAAGCCGAGCACCAGGAGCACGGCAATCGCGCGCAGGCCCTGAATGTCAGAACGGACCGCGCTTGTGGTGGAAGCGGTCACGCCACGGGCTCATCACGTTTGGTCTTGACCGCCGCGATCACGAGCAGCACCATTCCGTACTCGATGAGCAGTCGGCTCTCGGCGAAGCTCTGCACGATGAGGGCAACGAGCAACAGTAGGGGCAGCAGGGACTGCACGGTGAAGTGACCGGTGTCGGCGGGGCTGGTGATCACGCGATCGGTGGCGAGCAGCCAGGACCGCACGAGCGAGCTCAGCACCAGAAGGGCGAAGATCACGGCGCCGATGACGCCGACCTGCAGCCAGAGGTCGAGCCACGCGTTGTGCGCGTGCAACTGGCGCACGCCCGAGTTGAAGGCGAGATCGTTGAACGGTGCGACCCATGGCGCCCAGAAGCTCACCCAGCCCCAGCCGAACCCGGGGCGCTCCTGCGCGAGGGTGATGACCGCCTCCCAGATGCCGGTGCGGTGCGTGAGGGTGTCGTTCTTGCCGAGCAGGCCGAGCAGTGGCGAGCGGAACATGATCGCGAGAGTCGAGCCCGCGATGGCCACTAGCGTGAGGCTCGCGTAGGCGAGCCCGCGTGTGCCGCGAGCCGTCGCGCGGCGAATGAGCCAGACGGCGCCGACCACAACCGCGAGCACGACGATGGCGACGATGATGGTGGCCGAGCGCGTGAGGTAGACGGTGAGCGCCGCGAGCAGCAGGGCTGCGATTCCGGATGCCCGGCTCACCGTGCGCGCGACGAGCTGGATCCCGAACACTATGAGGCCGAGCAGCGCGACGAAGCCGAGCAGGCTCGAGTTGCCCACGACGCCCTGGATCTTGTCGCCTTCGAGCAGCAGGTTGCGCGACCAGTAGAGCAGCTGGGGGATCTTGTCGAGCGAGTCGTAGTCCACGCCGGGGGAGGGGAAGATCGGCAGCACGGGCCTGCGGATGAGCAGCGAGACGACGAGCTCGAACACGATCGAGAGGCCGAGCACGGCACGCAGCGCCCAGCCGAGGGTGCGCAGAATGTCGGCCCAGTCGAGGCATATCGCGATGGCCAGGCCGAGCGCGACGGTCATCCAGGTGGCGAGCAGGCCGACGGCCGTCGCGCCCGGGTAGTACGACCAGGTGATGGACAGGGTCGCGAGGGCGAGGAAGGCGATCAACGGGTAGGGCAGTCCGCCGACGGTCCAGCGATGACGGTCGCGCACGAGCAGCAGCACCGAGATCACGGCGAGCACCACGGCGACGGCCCCGAAGCCGTACCAGGAGATCGAGTAGCGTATCGAGTCACCCGCAAGCACGGTGTACAGGGCGACGACCGCGAACCCCATGCGGAATCGGCGGTCGTCAAGGAACTTCATACGCTCAAGACTACCGAGGGGCGCCTTGCGGTTAAACGAATGCGGCCCGGCCGCTGAGGGCGCGCTTCACGACCAGCGCCGGATCGGGTTGTTCGGCGGCCACGTGGTGCGTCTTGACCGCGGCGATCACGAGCAGCACGATGCCGTACTCGACCAGCAGCCGGCTCTCGGCAAAGGTCTGCACCACGAGGGCCGTGAGCAGCAGCAGCGGCAGGAAGGAGAGCGCGGTGAATCGCGCGGGTCCCGCGGCGCCCGGCGTCATCCTGTTCGTGGCGAAGACCCACGATCGCACGAGAGCGGCGAGTACTACGAGAGCGACGATCACGGCACCGACGATGCCGAGCTGCAGCCACAGGTCGAGCCAGGCGTTGTGCGCGTGCAGCTGACGCACGCCGTGGGCGGTGTGCAGGGTGTCGAAGGGTGAGACCCAGGGGATCCAGAAGCTCACCCAGCCCCAGCCGAGCACCGGCCGCTGCTGGGCGAGATCGATGACGTCCGCCCAGATGCTCGTGCGGTCGGTGAGCGTGTCGTCCTTGCCGAGCAGGCCCAGCAAAGAGGAGCGGAAGGTCAGCGCGGTCAGGATGCCGCTCACGACCACCGTGAGGAGGCCGGCGTACCCGAATCCGCGGTGCTGGCCGGTGCGGGCGAGCCGCAGCAGCACCACCGCGACGACCACGGCGGCCAGCACGACGATCGCGACGGTGATGGTCGCCGAGCGGGTGAGCAGCACGGTGAGGGTGGCAAGCGAGAGCGACGCGATGCCGAGTGGCTTCGACACGGAGGCCGAGACCAGCTGGATGCCGAACACGATGAGCCCGAGCAGCGCGACGAAGCCGAGAAGCGCGGAGTTGCCCACGATGCCCTGGATCTTGTCGCCGGCGAGAAGCAGGTTGCGCGACCAGTAGTACAGGTCCGGCACCTCGTCGAGGGTGGAGTAGTCCATGCCGGGGGCGGGTACGAGCGGGAAGATCGGTTTGCCGACGAATATCGACACCCAGAGCTCGAACAGGATCGACGAGACGAGGATGGTGCGGATCGCCCAGCCGAGCGCGCGCAGGATCCCGGGCCAGTCGAGGCTGACGGCGATACCCAGGCCGACGGCAGCCGTCATCCATGTCACGAGGGTGCCGAGGGCGGTGGCGCCCGGATAGTACGACCAGACGATGGAGGCCGTGGCGAACGCGAGGAAGGCGAGCAGCAGAAAGGGCAGGCCGCCGATGCTCCAGCGGTCGCGATGCCTCCAGAGCAGCAGCACCGAAACGACAGTGATCGCAATGGCAGCGGCCCCGAAGCCCCACCAGCCGACCGAGTAGCGCACGGCGTCACCCGCGAGCACGGTGAAGAGTGAGACGATCGCGTAGCCCAGGCGGAATCGGCGCTCGTCGAGAAGCTTCATCCGCTCATGGTCGCTGAGCGGGGTTTACGTCAGATGAACGCAGCCTTACCGGTAATGGCCCGTCCGACGATCAACGTGTTCATCTCGCGGGTGCCCTCGTAGCTGTAGAGCGCCTCCGCGTCGGCGAAGAAGCGTGCCACGTCGTAATCCACGACGATGCCGTTGCCGCCGAGCACCTCGCGGCACCATGCGACGGTCTCGCGCATGCGGCTCGTGGTGAAGGACTTGGCGAGAGCCGAGTGCTCATCCTTCTGGATACCGTCATCCAGCATCTGGGAGACGCGCATGCACATGGCAAGCGACGCGGTGATGTTGCCGAGGCTCTTGGCGAGCAGGTCCTGCACGAGCTGGTGGCTGTCGATGGTCTTGCCGAACTGCACGCGCTCTGAGGTGTACTTCACCGCGGCCTCGTAGGCGCCGATCGACGTGGCGACGGCACCCCACGCGACCTCGGCGCGGGTCTGGCGCAGCACCTTCGCGGTGTCGCGGAACGAGTTGGCGTTCTCGAGCTTGAGCGAGTGAGGGATGACCACGTTCTCGAGGGTGATGTCGGCGTTCTGCACGATGCGCAGCGAGATCTTGTTCTCGATCCTGGTGGCGGTGTAGCCGGGGGTGTCGGCCGGCACGATGAAGCCCTTGACCTGGCCGTCCTCGACGTCCTTCGCCCAGATGACGGTGATGTCGCTGAAGGTGGCGTTGCCGATCCAGCGCTTCGAGCCGTTGAGGATCCAGGTGTCGCCGTCGCGCTTCGCCGTGGTGCGGAGGCCCTGGGCGCTGTCGCTGCCGCTGAGCGGCTCCGTGAGGCCGAAAGCGCCGACGATCTCGCCGGAGTTCATGCGCGGCAGCCATTCGACGCGCTGCTCGGCGCTGCCGCAGGTGGCGATCGATCCCATGGCGAGGCCGTTCTGCACACCGATGTAGGTGCACACGCTCGCGTCGATGCGACCGAGCTCGATGGCCATCCAGCCGCGGAACACCGCCGAGTTGTAGAACGGGCGGGTCTCCTCCCAGCTGAGTCCGGTCGCGCCGTGGGCGGCGAGGCCCTTCACGATCTCGGTCGGGAACTCGCCCCGGTTCCAGTAGTCGTTGACGATCGGCTTCACCTCGGACTCGAGGTAGGCGCGCAACTTCATAATGTGGTCTTTCTCCACCTCGGTGAGGGTGTTCTCGAAACCGTAGAAGTCGCTGCTGAGTTGCTCGAAGGCCATCGGGTGCTCCATTGCTCGAAAGGAAATCCCCCGCAGCCTAAGGCACCGGATCGGGCGAATCCCGAGGGGTTGGTACTTTGGTCTTATCCATCAAGGGGGCAGGACTCAATGTTTGTAGGGATCACCAATACGCCGCGCGACTACGCGTGGGGCTCGACGACGGCCATCTCCGGTCTGCTTGGCACTCCGGCCTCCGGTTCCCCCGAGGCCGAGCTGTGGCTCGGCACCCACCCGGGTTCGCCGAGTGCGCTGACCGATGGCTCGGGTGACCTGCGGGGGCTCGTGGGCGAGCTGCCCTTCCTGCTCAAGGTGCTCGCCGCGGCGCATCCGCTCTCCCTGCAGGCGCACCCGACGATCGAGCAGGCCGTGGTGGGCTTCGCGCGCGAGAATGCGCTCGGCATCGCCGTCGATGCTCCGAACCGCAACTACCGCGACGAACTGCACAAGCCCGAGCTGATCCTCGCGCTCTCGGATGACTTCCGGGCGTTGTGCGGTTTCCGTCCGGTGACTGAGACGCGGGCATCCCTCGAGCGACTGCTGCAGGTCTCGCCGGGCGACGCGGCCCTCTCGGGGTTGCTGGCGCGGTTGTCGACGGATGACGCGATCCGTCCGACCTTCGAATGGCTCGTGTCGCGCGGCGAGGGTGTCGCCGAGCTCGTTGCGGCCGTTGTACAGGGCGCATCCCGAACCGACAGCCCGCACTTCACCCTCGTCACCGAACTGCACGCCGAGTACCCGGGTGATCCCGGTGTGGTCGTGTCGCTGCTGCTGAACCTGGTCACGCTTCGCCGCGGGGAGGTGCTGTACCTGCCGGCCGGCAACATTCACGCCTACGTCGAGGGGCTGGGGATCGAGCTGATGGCCGCGTCCGACAACGTACTGCGCGGCGGCCTCACTCCCAAGCACGTGGACGTGCCGGAACTGCTCTCCGTGCTCGACTTCACCCCGGTGCCCGTGCCCTACCTTGCAGGAATCTCGCAGTCGCCCGGGCTCACCGTCTTCCGCCCGCCGGTCCCCGACTTCGAGCTGCTGCACGTGACCGGCGACACGGTTCTGCCGCTGCGCGCCGGTGCCATCGCGCTGTGCACGGAGGGGGCATTCACGCTCGGGTCATTCGAGCTCGCGCGCGGCGAATCGGTGTACATCTCGGCCGACGAGGCTCCGGTCGTTGTGACCGGCCAGGGCGAGCTGTTCGTGGCGACGTCGCGCGGGTAGACCGACTCGTTGCGAGAACGTGATCTGGCGCTACAGACGCGCATTCCGCGGCGCGATACGGTTTCGACATGACCTCACCTTTGCGGCTTCTCGCCGCCGCCGCCGCAGTAGTTCTCCTCGCCGGGTGCGCGCAGCCCGCGCCGGCAGCTCCGGTCGGCGCACCGTCCGTTCCCCCGAGCGTCACCCCCACTCCGACAGCCACCGCCGTTGCCAACGCGCAGCCGGACCAGCTCTTCGGTGGCGACTGCGCCGCGGTCGCCACCGACGCCCAGATGTCGAAGATCTTCGGTGAGGCGGTTGTCGCTCGCAAGGCATTCGACTCGGTGGAGAACCCGAAGGCCGCCTATGAGGAACAGCGGGGCGCGCTGGAGTGCTCGTGGATGACGGCCAAGCAGGGCTGGGGCGCGGTGGTTCTGGTTCTGCCCGAAGCGGCGGCGCCCGTGGGTGCGAGTGCCTGTCGCAACAGCGGGATCGAGGCGGGCGGCCAGTACAGCTGCGCGATCGAGACCGTGCTTTCCGGTGTGCAGGTTTCCGGCCTCCTGTGGGGCAGCGGTTCATCGAACAAGGCGACCGTCGCGGCCACCAAGGCCTTCACTGCGGTTCTGGCCGCAAGCGCGGCTGCAACATCCGCCGTCGCCCTACCAGTGCTGCCGGAGGGCAGCTGGTCGCACCCCATGAACTGTGAGGCGACGCTCATTCCGCTGGACTTCACGGCCATCTACGGCGCGGGAACCGCTGCTTGGGAAGACGGCGTCAACGACGGTTACTATCCGCCCGCACTCCGCGCGCTCTGGGGCGGCAGCAGCGGCTCCTGCGTGGTGTTCAAGGAGTCCGAGATGCTGTCCGTTCAGTGGCTGGGCGGCGGGCGCTGGGCCGAGAGCACGGTACGGGCCCGCGAGGATGCCGAAGTGATCGAGCTCGAAGGCATCGAGTTGGCCATCACTTCGCCCGCGGCGTACGGCGGAGTGCGCCTGGACGTATTCGACGGACCGAACTGGCTGAGCGCCGTGTTCTTCGACGATGACGCGGATGTCGAGGCGGTCCAGCTCATCGTGTCCACACTCGACCACAAGTAGGCCTCATGTTGAGGCTGCGCTCCACACTGGCTGGCGGAAGCATCGCCATTCTCCTGCTCGCCGGCTGCGCGACGGATGCACCGGCACCGGTCGCCGAGCCGCCGTCGACCACTCCTTCGTCAACACCGGTGGAGACGCCCGTTGTGACCGCCGCCCCCGACACGCTGACTCCTTTCTCGTGCGACGATCTCGTGCCGACAGCGGCGCTGGTCGGTACGGCGGCCGCGAGCCTTGTTTTCTCGCCGCAACCGGAGGCGAGGTTCGATAACGCCGTTCGCAGGCAGGACGGCAGAATGTTCTGCGCGTGGACAGGCATCGATATCAGGCTGTATGTGCAGGTTTCTCGCGGCGGACGTGAACTTATCCAGGAATACGACCTGCTGGGAAGTCCCTACGCCGACGAGGAGAACACATTGGGGCCCGGGGAATCCGCGCTGCTGTGCGGAGAGGAAGGCGAGCCCATTGGGTGCAGCTTCATGGCCGTCACCGACGGCTATGTCATGCGGGGATCGCTGTCCGGCAAAAAAGCGGATCTCTCGAGAGTAGAGCGGATCGCGCTGACGAGGAAGATCGGATCGATGGCGGTGGCGTCGATCAGCGTCGACCCGCCACCAGCTTTGTGGGAACCGCCGGCTGGGTCCTGGCCGCTCGTGGCCGACTGTGAGGCGATATTCGCTGCCGGGACTGCGCGGATGCTGGGCAACGAGGCAAGCCTGGCCTTCCGAGCGAGTGGCGCCGACAGCCCGGCGCCAGCCGAGCACATCGACGCGATCGGCGGCTCGACTCTCTGCTGGTGGAACAACAAGGACGACAGTCGCGTGCCGGGCGCCGTGTCTCATGTCGCATTGCAGACTCTGGCCGGAGGTGCCTGGTACTGGGACGACGAAACGGACTACCCGGTCACAGTCGAGGTTGTCGACGTCGCGGGTGCCGACGACGCTGCCCTGCGGTGCACCGACTTTGGCTGCTCCCTCGACGGGAGAATGGGGAACAATGCCTTCTCGTTCTCCGGGCTTGTGGACGGAAGCTACAGCGAATCCATGTCGAAGGCGCAACTGTTGGCTGCGGCGCCCGTGCTGGTCGAGGGGCTTCGTGCATGGTGGCAGGCGGCGGGGTAGCTCGCGACGGAGACTCGAGCCGCGCCTTGACATCGCCGGCGTGCCGGGCCTGGCCGCGTCACGAGGGTAGACCGGGCGGTCCACGAGAAGGTACGGTTCGCTCATGAAACAGCGCGCGGTACCCATCCTTGTCGCCGTCGCAATTCTCGGGATGACGGCGTGCGCGCCGTCGGCGCCCGACCGAGTGGTCAAAAAGCCCACCGTTCCGGTCGTCGTTCCGGCCCCCACGCCGACTCCCTTCGACTTCGACCCGGCGACCGTTCCTGACATCGCTTTCGGTGGCGACTGCGCGGCGCTCTTCACCGGTGCCGAGTTGTCGGCGCTCATCGGCGCAACGGTGCCGGATCCGAAGGGCGGCCTGGCAGACCTCGCCGGCGCGTCGCGGATCCTCACCCAGAACGGCGGCATGGATTGCGCGTGGGGGGATCTCGCAGCATCAGACGAGGCGCTGCGTGTGTACGCCACAGTAATCCCGCACGCGGCGATCCCGGAGGCGGCTGCAGCCAGTGACTGTCGTCTCGAGGGGCTGCCCGAGGAGCGATACGGCACCTGCGACTTCACGATTCTCTCCGGCGGATTGGCTCTCGCCAGGAAGCTGACGCTCGATGTCGGGTCCACCAAATCGAAGGCGATCTCGGCGCTCGCCGAGATGTCTGATGCCTTTGCCGCAAAGACGGCCGCGGTTACGGTGCCCGGTGTGCGGATGCCGACGGCGGGCGCCTGGCCCCTCTCCGTCGACTGTGACGACCTCGAGGCCAGCGTGAATCTCACCGCGCTGTTCGACATGGGCTCGCCAGTGGTCACCACCGGCGGAAATGCACCGCTCACCTTCTCGGCGACGGATTCGCTCGCCGAGGGCCACGGCTGGACGTCCTGTACCTGGGACACCGTAAGGCCCGCAGGATCGAGGAACGGCGTCGACATCGTCGGTGTGCAGGTGTTCGCGGACTCGGCGTGGATCGCGAAATACCTCACTTCTTATGGCGCAGTGTCGGAGCTGAAGTTTGCCGGAGCGGATCGCGCCGTTCTCCTCTCGCGGCCATCGGTCGAGGGCAACGCCGATCGCATCTGGGTCTTCAGCGGGTCGAACGCGATGGAGATCGGCACCGACGAGGGGCCGCTCAGCGAGCTCTATCCGGCGGTGCCGAAGTTGTTGGCCGCGCTGAACGAACTGCGGTAGTCAGACTCGAGGCCCAGTTGCTCGCTGCAGCGCCCGCCGTGGTCGCGGGACTCGCAACCGCGCTCGACTAGCCCGCGAGCAGCGCCCCGAACGTGCGGCGATAGGCGGTCGGGGTGGTCTGCAGCACCTTGAGGAAGTGGTGTCGCATGACCGCCGCGGTTCCGAAACCGGTGTCCTGAGCCACGGTCTCGAGCGAGTAATCCGTGGACTCGAGCAGCAACTGCGCGCGCATGATGCGCTGGCGGTTGAGCCAGGCGGCGGGTGTTGTGCCCATCTCCGCCCGGAAGCGCCGGGCGAAGGTGCGAGACGACATCAGCGCCTTGCGGGCGAGCTGGTCGACGGTGAGGTCCTCGTCGAGGTGCTCGAGCATCCACTCGGCGACGAGGGCGAAGGAGTCGCTCGTGCACTCCTGCACGGGGGAGTCGATGTACTGCGACTGGCCGCCGTCGCGCTGCGGGGGAACGACCATGCGCCGGGCGATGACGTTGGTGGCTGCGGCCCCCAGCTCCTTGCGCACGATATGCAGCGCGGCGTCGATGCCTGCCGCCGTGCCCGCACTCGTGACGACGCGGCGGTCCTCGACGAACAGCACGTCGGGGTCGACGGTCGTGCCGGGGAACTCCGCTGCGAGGCGGTCAGTGTGCATCCAGTGGGTGGTGGCGCGGCGACCCTCGAGGATTCCGGCCTGCGCGAGCGCGAAGGCCCCGCTGCAGACGCTCAGCACCCACGCTCCACGCGCCTCGGCCGCACGGATCACGTCGAAGTAGCGGGGATCGATGTTCGACGTGTCGTGCGCGGGCACGGCGATGAGGTCGGCGTGCGCCGCGGCATCCAGGCCCTCGGTGATCATCATGTCGTAGCCCAGGCTCGTCCTGACGGGGCCGGAGTCTGCGGTGGCGATCGTGAACTCGAAGCAGGGTCCGCCCGACTCGCTGCGGTCGATGCCGAAGACCTCGCAGACCACGCCGAATTCGAAGGGCGCGACGCCGGGCAGGGCGAGCAGGACGACGTTCTTCAACATAGAAACCCCTTGGCAGTAATGAGCCGATATGTGGCTAGTCTGCCACTGTCGGCAGTTTTTGCCAAGTCGTAGATTTACTGCCATGACCATTCTCATTGCAGCAATAATCCTGACGGCAGTCGCGGGAATCGCGGCGACAATTCGACAGACGGTGCGGGATGGGTACCACCAGCAGCCCGTTCGCCCTCGGCGCTAGCGGTACCGCAACACGCCGCGCGTCGCAACCCTGATTAACCGGTCGAGGGTTTTATCATCCACGACTTGACTCTGGGGAACTACACCGGTGTAATTATCTCTAACGCATCTCCGGCCACTCTCGGCCCCGGCGTGAAGGGGAGTCACCATGGCGAACAGCGAGTACCGCTCCGCTACTGACGACGTCCCCGTTTCCGGTCCTCCGCGTGCGGCTGTACCCGACAACTGGTTCGTCGATCCCATACGCCTCGGCGTACCGGGCGTGCGCCAGCGGGTCGCCGAAGACGAGGACGAGGCTCTCGCCTGGCAGTCCGACTCACTCTGCGCGCAGACCGACCCCGAGGCGTTCTTCCCCGAAAAAGGCGGATCGACCCGCGAGGCCAAGAAGATCTGCGGCACCTGCGAGGTGCGCACCCAGTGCCTCGAGTATGCACTCGAGAACGACGAGCGCTTCGGCATCTGGGGCGGCCTCTCCGAGCGCGAGCGTCGCAAGCTTCGCAAGCGCGCCTGAACTTATTTAAGGCCTGAAGGAAAAACTTCTTCAAGGCCTGAAGGTCTATTTATGGCCTGAGGGAAAAGCTTTGAGGGCCTGAAGGAAAAGCATCGCCCCCAGTTCGCGGCGCATCCCGCACTCCGGAGCGTGTCAGGGCCCGCTAACAGGCTGGGCGACTTAGGCTCGCAAGGATGCAACCCAGAGTCACAGTGATCCTCGTTGCCCGAAACGGCGCGCAGTATCTCGAACGCACCCTCGCTGCCCTAGCGCAGCAGACGCGTCGCCCCGACTCACTAGTCGTGGTGGACGCGGGTTCGAGCGACTCATCCGCAGCCCTTCTCACCGAAGCGCACCCCACCCAATTCGTGGCGAGCGCAGGCCGCCCCACGTTCGGCGACTCGGTCATCCAGGGCCTGAAGGCTGCGGCCCCGACCGATTCGAACGACGACTGGCTCTGGCTCCTCGGTCACGACAACGCGCCGGCGCCACGAGCCCTGGCCGCCCTGCTCGGTGCCGTTGAGATCGCACCGTCGGTCGCGGTTGCCGGCCCGAAGCTGATGCGCTGGGATGCCCCCGACACCATCTCGTCGTACGGCGAGTCGATCACCGGCCTCGGCACGACCGTCGATCTCGTCTCGAACGAGCTGGACCAGGCCCAGCACGATCGGCGCAGCGACCTGCTCGCCGTCGCCGCGGCAGGCATGCTCGTGCGCCGCCGGGTGTGGAACGAACTCGCCGGATTCGATCCCGCCCTCCCGCACGTCGACGCGGCGCTCGACTTCTGCGTGCGCGTGCGCCTCGCCGGCCACCGCATCGTCGGTGTGCCCGCCGCGCATGTCGCGAGCGCCGGTGCGCCCGACCTGTTCGGCTCCCGGAGCGACGTGTCGAAGAGCGCCACCGCACGCCACGCGCGCGCAGCCCAGCTGCACCGCCGCCTGGTCTACGCCCCGGGCGCCGCGGTTCCGCTGCACTGGCTCACCCTGCTTCCCCTGGCCATCACGCGCTCGATCGCCCACCTGCTCACCAAGAACCCGGCGGCCATCGGCGGCGAGTTCTCCGCAGCCTTCGCTGCCCTGTTCGGTGCGGGTGTCGCGCCCGCCCGCCGCAACCTCCGTCGAACGCGCACGCTCGGCTGGGGCGCCATCACACCGCTCCGGATGCCCGCCGCCGAGGCCCGCGAACTGCGCGTCAATCGGCGCGAGGCCCTCGCGGTCGCGGAGGAGGGGGAAGCCCTGCGCCCCCGTGCCGGATTCCTCTCCGGCGGCGGCGCCTGGATCACCCTCGCCCTCGCCGCGGTCGGTGTGGTCATGTTCGGGCCGTACCTCAATGCGACCTCGCTCACCGGTGGCGGCCTGCTCCCGCTGAGCGCGACCGTGTCCGACCTGTGGACGAATGTGACCTATGGCTGGCACGAGATCGCGGGCGGCTTCACGGGAGCCGCTGACCCGTTTGCGTGGGTGCTCGCGGTGCTCGGCAGCCTCACCTTCTGGGCTCCCTCACTCAGCGTCGTGGCGCTCTATCTGGTCGCGCTTCCGCTCGCCGGCCTCGCGGCCTGGTGGTGCGCGGCCCGCATCACGGAGCGGGCCTGGGCTCCTGCCGTCGCCGCGATCGCGTGGGCGCTCGCCCCTCCCTTCCTCGCGGGCCTCATGGACGGCCGCCTCGGCGCGGTGATCGCCCACCTGCTGCTGCCGTGGTTCGTTCTCGCCCTGCTCGGGTCGACCCGTCGCTGGTCGAGTGCGGGAGCCGCTGCCCTGCTGTTCGCCGCGATCGTGGCGAGCGCGCCCATCCTCGCCCCTGCCATGGTGCTCGGCTGGATCGCCTGGGCCGCCGCGCACACCACGAGCATCCCGCGGCTGTTCGCGGTGCCGCTTCCCGCGGTGCTCCTCTTCGTCCCGCTCGTGGTGCAGCAGGTCGCGCGCGGCAACCCCCTCGCGATCCTCGCCGACCCCGGCGTGAGCGTGCTCAGCGGCTCGACGGTCGGCTGGCAGCTCGCCCTCGGAGCCCCCGCCGGGCAGCTGAACGGCTGGGCGGGCCTCGGGGCCCTGCTCGGCCTGCCGTCGCTCGTCGCGCCGATCGCCGTGGCAGTGCTGCTGCTCCCGCTCGCGGGACTCGCCGGCCTCGCGCTGTTCCTTCCGGGCCTGCGCCGTTCCATCCCGTCGCTCGCCGTCGCGCTCGTCGGCTTCGTCACAGCGGTCTTCTCGACGCACCTCTCGGTCGCCTTCGCCGGCTCGGACAGCGTCACGGTGTGGGCGGGTTCCGGCCTCAGCGTGTACTGGCTCGGGCTCGTCGGAGCCGCGGCCGTCGCCCTCGACACCCTGCGTCGCGCCGCCGTCGCCCCCGCACTCGCCGCGAGCTTCGCCCTGCTCGTCCTTGCGGTGCCACTGCTCGTCGCGCCACTGCAGGGCACCACCGTGGTGACCAAGGGCAACGGGCGCATCCTGCCCGCGCTGGTCACGGCGGAGGCCGCCGCTCGTCCGACGCTCGGCACCCTCGAACTCGTGCCGCAGGCCGACGGCTCGCTCGCCGCCACCCTGCACCGCGGCGCCGGCGCCACCCTCGACGACTACTCGACCCTCGCCTCGACGGCCACCGATGCGGGCGCGGCGCGCGAACGCATCGCTGTGCTCGCCGGCAACCTCGCCTCGCGCAGCGGCTACGACTCGATCGCAGAGCTCGACGCCCTCGGCATCGGCTTCATCCTCGCCCCCGATACCGCGCCGGGCGACAGCACCGAGGCCCGCACCGTGCGCAGCCGAGCCGGCGAGGCACTCGACGCCAACCCGATCTTCACCGCGGTGGGGGAGTCGTCGAACGGATTCCTCTGGCGCTACGACGGGGCGGCGACCGACGCCGAGCGGCAGCCCGAGCAGGGGGCGACGACCCCCGTCGGGCTCGCGATCCTGCTCACCCAGTCGATTGTTCTCGTCATGGCGCTGCTTCTCGCCGTGCCCACCTCGCGTCGCCGTCGCTCCACCTCGACCACAGACGACGAGCCCGACACTGACGCCGAGTTCGAGGAGGACGACAATGTCTGAGATCGAGCCCGTGCAAGAAACCGTCGTGGAACCCGCCGTGGAGACCACGAGCCCGCCCTCCGCTCGAGCCGGGCGCGGAGCAGCCCTCGTCGGCGCGCGCATCGTCTCGGGCACGGTCGGCCTGGCCGTTGCCGCGGTGGCGATACTCGGGGCGACGTTCATCTCGCTGCCGGGCATCCAGTCGACAGCGCCCTCGGTCGACGTGATTCCGGTGCCCACGGCGCAGCTGCGCGTGTGCGCGGGCGGAGTGTTGCGACTCGGGGACGAGTCGGGCCAGGACGCCACCAACGCGACGGCGATCGGCCGCCCCGTTGTAGAGTTCCGTTCGACCGGCGACGTGGACACCGCGGATCTCGCACAGTCCGACAGCCCGGAATCGTCATCCCGTGCCGCGCCGACCGTGCTGAGCGCCGCGCCTGGCGAGGCCGACCCGAACGCCGCAGTGCTGCTTGCCGGCAGCCAGTCGCAGCTCGTCAACAGTGGCGACTTCGTCGGCTTCGCAACGGCAGAGTGCACGGGTGCGGCGACCGACTCCTGGCTCGTCGGCGGTTCTGCCGAGGTCGGTCGCACCACCCTCATCACCCTCGCCAACCCGACCGAGGTCGTCTCCGAGGTGACCCTCGAGATCTTCGGCGCGGACGGCGCCATCGCCGCTCCCGGCGCCTCGGGCATCGTCGTCCAGCCGCAGTCACAGCGGGTGCTCTCGCTCGCGAGCTTCGCGCCCGGGCTCGCCTCGCCGGTCATCCACGTCACGGCGACAGGCGGTGCCGTGGTCGCCAACCTGCAGCAGTCGGTCGTGCGCGGCCTCACAACCGGCGGCGTCGACATCGTCGGTGCGACGGCCGCCCCGGCCAAGTCGCAGGTCATCCCCGGCCTCACTGTTCTCGGCTCGGAGGACCTCGAGAGCTCGCTCGCACAGGACGGCAACGAGGACCTTGCGACGAGCCTGCGGGTCTACGTTCCCGGCGACGACGCCATCGACGAGGGTTCGGTCGGCGCCACCGTCAACATCGTCTCCTCCGACGGCGTGGGCACAGGTGCGTCGTTCACGGCCGACGTCGAGATCGGCCGCGTCACCGAGGTGCCGGTCGAGGGGCTGCTCGACGGCACCTACACGGTCACCGTCTCGTCGAGCGTGCCGATCGTCGCCGGCCTCCGCGCCTCGACCGTCGCTCCCGCGCAGGGGCTCTTGCCTGCGACATCCGACTTCGCCTGGCTGGGCGCGACCACCAGGCTCGGCGGCGACACGCTCCTCACCGTCGCCGACGGCCCGCAGCCGGTTCTGCACCTGTCCAACCCGGGCGCATCCACGATCACCGTCGACGTCGCTGAATTGGATGGCACGAGCTCGACCGTCACGGTGAGCGCACGGTCATCGGCCACCACGCCGGTGAACCCGGGCAGCGCGTACCGTCTCTCGGGATTCAGCGCGCTCTACGCTGCGGTGAGCTTCGCGGCACCGGGGCAGTTGGGCGGCTACGGGGTTCAGCCGCCGGCGCTGTCCTCGAGCGCGGTCACGATCTTCCCGTAATTAGAAGTGGCGGAAGCGCTCGGGCGCAAGGTCCCACGGATCCTTGCCGAGCAGTTCGGCGACCGCCCGGAAGACGCACGACTCGATCATCATGCGGCGGTGCAGGTCGTCGTAGCGGTGCAGGCGCGAGAGGCGCTCGACCGGCAGGCGGTACAGGATCACCCGGCGCTCGTCGGCGAGCACCCGCCAGCGGTCCACACCGGATGAGCGGCCGAGGTCCGAGGGAAGACCCGCGACCTCGAACGAGACCCCCGAGAGCTCCTGGGGCCACAGATCCTTGAGGTATTCGGCGGTCGAGGCGACGGTCATGTCGAAGAGGTCGGCCCGGCTGCGCAAGAGCGGCAGCAGGGGGCCGGTCACGGCGGCGCGGATGCCGCGTCCGTGCCTGTCGCGGGCGAGACCCCGAGCGGAGCCGCTGCGCCTCGTCCTTACCATGGGGCCAGTCTATTCGGCGAGGCTGCGCGCCCGCCGCCCGCGGAGTTCTAGGCTGGGGGCACAATGACCGGCAGACCCTGTAGCAAAGTCGCGTGCAACAACGACGCGGTGGCGACGCTCACCTACGTCTACGCCGACTCCATGGCCGTGCTCGGGCCGCTCAGCCGCAGCGCCGAACCGCACAGCTACGACCTGTGCACGAGGCACGCCGAGACCCTCAAGGTGCCGCAGGGGTGGCAGGTTATCCGTCATGTAGTTTTGGGGGCATGAGCCCCACCCCGATCGACCTGAGCCAGTTCGTCAAAACATACGACGTTCGGGGGCTGGTCGGATCCCAGCTCACCGCGGAGGTCGTAGAGGCTCTCGCCGCCGCATTCGTCGACGAGGTAGACGGTGCGGGCTCCGACGTGATCGTCGGCCACGACATGCGCGACTCCTCACCCGAGTTCGCCGAAGCCTTCGCGCGCGGAGCCCAGGCGCGCGGCGCGAACGTCGTATCGATCGGCCTGTGCTCCACCGACGAGACCTACTTCGCCTCGGGCACGTTGAACGCCCCAGCCGCCATGTTCACCGCCTCGCACAACCCGGCCACCTACAACGGCATCAAGTTCAGCCGCGCTGGCGCACAGGGCATCAGCCTCGACACCGGGCTGGCGGCGATCCGGGATGGGGCCTCGGCCTATCTCTCCACGGGTATCACCCCGGCTCCCGTCGCGGGTGGCTTTCGGCAGCTCGACGTGGTTGCCGGGTATGGCGAATACCTGCGGGGAATGGTGGAGCTCGGTGACATCCGGCCCCTGAGAATCGTCGTGGACGCCGGCAACGGCATGGGCGGGCTCACCGTGCCGGCCGTGCTGGGCACCGCCGCCGGGCTGCCCGCGCTGCCGCTCGAAATCATTCCGCTGTACTTCGACCTCGACGGGACCTTCCCGAACCACGAGGCCAACCCGCTCGAGCCCGCCAACCTCGTCGACCTGCAGAACGCCGTCGTGGAACACGGCGCCGACCTCGGGCTCGCCTTCGACGGCGACGCCGACCGCTGCTTCGTCGTCGACGAGCTCGGCCATCCGGTCGGCCCCTCTGCCGTCGCCGCGATCGTCGCGCTGCGCGAGATCACCCGCGTACGCGCTGCCACGCCGGATGCGGACATCGTCGTGCTGCACAACCTCATCACCTCGCGCATCGTCGCCGAGACGATCGAGGCCGCGGGTGCGACGGCCGTGCGCACCAAGGTCGGGCACTCGCTCATCAAGGACCAGATGGCCGCGACCGGTGCGATCTTCGGCGGCGAGCACTCGGCGCACTACTACTTCCGTGACTTCTGGGGTGCGGACAACGGCATGCTCGCGGCGATGCACATCATCGCCGAGTTCGGGCACTACGACGGTCCGCTCTCCGAACTGGGCACGAGATTCACGCCCTACGCGCTGAGCGGCGAGATCAACACAACGGTCGCCGACGTGCCCTCCGCCTACTCGCGCATCGTGGAGGCGTTCGCATCCACCGCCGAGTTCGACGAGTTCGACGGGCTGACCGTGACCGGCAACCAGGTTCAGGATGACGCGTTCTGGTGGTTCAGCGTGCGACCCTCCAATACCGAGCCCCTGTTGCGCCTCAACGTGGAAGCCGCGACACGCGCCGACATGGAGCGCATCCGCGACCGGGTGCTCGCGCTCATCCGCGCCTGAGGCGGCCGGTCTTGACAGCGACGTTCTACTGTGGTGCTATTAAGTCCATAAGCTAATTAGCAGGGAGCGCAACTATGGACGACGAACTTGACGCGGTCTTCTTCGCTCTGGCCGACCCCACGCGGCGGGCCATGGTCGCCCAGCTTGCGCGGGGAGAGGCGACCGTGAACGAGCTTGCCGCTCCGCACGCCATGAGCCTGCCGTCCGCATCCCGACACGTCAAAGTGCTCGAGGCAGCCGGTCTCATCAGCAAGCGCCGCGATGCGCAGTTCCGGCCGTGCCGCCTCGAAGCCGATCAGTTGAAGCGCGCAGACGAGTGGATGGCGCCCTACCGCGACTTCTTCGAACCGCGACTCGATCGCCTCGAACAGCACCTGAAAACACGAATGGCCGACAAGGAAGGCAACTGACATGGAACGCACTCTCACCCTCACTCGCATCCTCGATGCTCCGCGCGAACTCGTCTTCGAAGCATGGACCGACCCGACCCAGCTCGACTGGTTCTACAGCGGCAACGGTGAGGTGACCCAGCCGATCCAGCTCGACCTGCATGTCGGTGGGGAGTGGCGGCAGCAGATGATCATCGATGAGGACACCGAGTACATCACGGGCGGGGTCTACCTCGAGATCGTTCCGCCCGAGCGGATCGTCTACCGCTTCGGTGCCGTCGGGGGCTGGCCGGACCTGGCCGTCGAGTCGGATGGGCCGATCATCACGGTGCAGCTGAACGAGCTGGTCGGCTCCACCGAGATGCTGGTCACGGTGTCGTTCCCCGATGGGGTCAGCGACGCGCGTGTGCAGCAGTGGTTCGACACGGGTATCCGCGACGGCCTTGGCCAGACGATCGACCGCCTCGTGGAGAAGTTCCGCGGCTAATGGGCCGGCTCAATCGGCGCTGACTCGGGTGTTTTGGCTGCCAGGCCGCGCGTGAATCCGCGCGGTCGGGGCCGAGTTGCCCGCAAACGTCCCCTGCGGGGGCCGGGAGGCAGCAGAATCGGGCAACTCGGGCTCGAGTTGCGAGTTACGCATCCCGAACACGGTGGGAAGCTGCGCAACTCGCGAATCGGCGCTGACTCGCTGCCTGGCCTCGCCCGGACCGACCCGAACGCGCGCGCGAGTTGCCCGGAGGGAGCAACTCGCCTCAGACGGCGTGCCGACCGCGGGCCTGCGGCACCAGGTGTCCGTCGTGGATCTCGATCACGCCATCCGCCCGCTTCATGAGCAGCGGATCGTGTGTGGACACCACCGCCGCGACACCCTGCGAGGCGACGAGCGATCCGATGAGGTCCATCATGGCCTCGGCCGTGCCGCTGTCGAGCTGGCCGGTTGGCTCGTCCGCGAGCAGGATCGCCGGCCGCGCGACGAGTGCACGCGCAATGCCGACGCGCTGCTGCTGGCCGCCTGAGAGTTCGTAGGGTCGCTGCCCGGACTGGCCGGAGAGCCCCACGAGATCGAGCACCTCCGCCACGCGGGTAGCGCGCGATGCCGGATCAACGCCTTGGATCCGCAGCGGCAGCTCCACGTTCTCCGCCGCCGACAGCACGGGGATGAGCCCGAAGTCCTGGAACACGTAGCCGAGCCGTCGTCGCCGCGCCTCCACGAGCTCCGCCTCGCCGAGCGCCGTGAGCTCCTGGTCGCCGTACCAGACACTGCCGGTCGTGGGGGTGTCGAGCCCGCCGAGAATTGAGAGGAGCGTCGTCTTTCCCGACCCGCTCGGCCCGCGCAGCACGATCAGCTCGCCCGCGTGAACCTCGAAGCTGACGTCGCTGAGCGCGTGCAGCGGGCCCGCCCCGGTCGCGAAGGTGCGTCCGACGCCCCGTGCGCTGAGTACAGCGTCGCTCATGACTCCTCCTCCGTCGACGTTTCAGCCGGGGTTCCGGATGCCCGGCGCTCGCCCGGCCAGACGCCGATGTGATCCGGCTCGAGGGCCAGACGTACCCGGTCGCGAAGGTCGAGGCTGCCCACGAATTCGGTGGGGAGCTGCAGGCGGCCGACGCGGTCGAGCACGGCGAACTCCTCGGCGAGGTGGTGCTCTTCGCCGTGTTCGTCGGTGTGGGTGCTGCGCAGGACCTCGGTGGAGGTACGGCCATCCCGAATCTGTACGGTTCTTCGCACGTGGTCGGAGACGGTCGGATCGTGCGTGACGATGAGCGTGGTGACGCCGAGTTCGATATTGACCCGTTCCATCGACTCGAGCACCTCGGCCGAGGTGGCCTCGTCGAGCTCGCCGGTCGGTTCGTCGGCGAGCAGCACCCTGGGGGAGTTGGCGAGGGCCACGGCGATGGCGACGCGCTGCTGCTGGCCGCCCGAGAGCTCCTCGGGGCGGCGGTCGCGCAGCTCGCTCACTCCGAGCAGGTCGAGGAGTTCGCCGATGCGCTCGGTGCGCTTCGAACTGCCGGCGACCGCCATGGCGAGCGCGATATTCTCGCCCGCGCTCAGGTAGGGCAGCAGGTTGCGCGCGGTCTGCTGCCAGACGAAGCCGACCGAGTGGCGTTGGTACTGCACGCGCTGCTTCGGGGTCATCGAGGGCAGGTCGCTTCCGGCAACGACCGCGCTTCCGGCAGTGGGTGCGTCGAGCCCCGAGAGGATCGACAGCAGCGTCGACTTGCCGGAGCCGGAGGCGCCGACCAGCGCGACGAGCTCGCCCTTCTCGACCCGCAGGTTGAGCCCCTGCAGTGCCTGCACCTCGATGCCCTGCACCGCGAAGATGCGCACGAGGTCGAGGCAGAGGATGTCCGGCTCGGTTGTCATGGACATCATTCTTCTCCCGATTTCAGTGCTGCGGCCAGGGTGGTGGTACGGGATCCGAGCGCGGCGAGCAGGCTCGCGACGGCGACGATGAGGGCGAATCCGCCCAGCACGGCGGCGGTGAGCAGCGGATCGATGACGAGTGCGGGCTGGGCCGCGCCACCCGTGAAGGGGCGCAGGTCGATTCCGGCGAGCACGATGAGCGGCAGCGCGACGCCGAGCAGGGCACCGCCGACGAAGGCCGTGACGGCGATCGGGGCCAGCTCCCACGCGATCAGCTGCCCGGTCTGCCGGCGCGACAGGCCGAGGGTGCGCAGCACGGCGAGCAGCCGGGACCGCGAGCGGTTGTTGATGGTCGAGACGAGGATGATCGCGACGGCGGTGAGCAGCGCGACGAGCACGAGCACCGCCGCGAGCGCGAGCTGCAGTCCGCTGACGAAGGCCGAGGAGCGAATGTCGGCCGCAGCCTGCGCGCGGGTCGAGACCGAGAAGGTTGAGGTGGTGGCGTCTTCGATCGCCTCGGCGACGGCCGTGGCATCCGCCCCCGCATCGAGGGAGACAATCAGGATTCGGGGGACGAAGCCGCCGGTGACGACCGTCTCGGTGAACGCGCGGTCGAGGTAGATCCAGTTGTCGGCGACACCCGACCCGGCAATGCGGTCGGCCGTCGCGACGATCGCGAGCTTCTGGCCGTTCATCGTGAGGCCCTCGTCGACCTCGGCGCCGAGCTGCGCCGCGAGATCCTTCGACATCACGATCGGCACGGCGTCGCCGTCGAGCTCGGCAAGCGCGGCCCGGTCGGGTGCGGCGTCGGCGAGCCCGGACTGCAGGGCGGCGAGGGCGGCCGTGTCGGCGAGCAGCACCGTGACCGGGGCACTCGACCGACCGACCGTGAGAGAGGATGTCCCGGCATCCTGCAGTGCGACAGCCTCGCGTACGCCGGCCACTCCGTTCGCCGCCGCAACCCCCTCGTCGAAGAAGATCGGCCCGCGCGCGCGGAGGTCGCCGCCCACTGTCGACTCCGCGGCGCTGTCTACGCCCACGGTCAGCGTGGCGAACATTGCACCCGAGAACACCGCGACCGAGACGGCGACGACCATAGCGAGCACCGGGGCGAGTCCGGCGACCGGGTCGCGCAGCGCGCGAGCGGCGCCGACGAAGCCGACGACCCCCTTGCGTGCCCGCAGCCGCCTCTCGAGCGCGGCGAGCGGCAGCGGGAAGACACGCAGCACCACAACACACGCCGCGAGCGAGAGCAGCAGGGGAGTGGCGACGAGCAGCGGGTCGACCCCGGCGGTCTCCGAAGCCTGCGTGCCGCGCAGCAGGAGCAGCGTGAGGGATGCCACGGCGAGCACGATCGCGACGAGCTCGACGATCACCCGCCGCCGTCCGCTGCCGCGTTGACCGAGGTCGCTGCGCACCTGCCGCAGGGATCCGGGAGCGGCGGCCAGCGCGAACAGGGCGGCGGGGGCGAGCCCGACGAGGATCGGCAGCAGGTAGCTCCCGGGCGCTGCGCGGGCCGGGATGAGCAGCACGGCCGCGAAGATCCCGAGCACGGCGACGGGCAGCCCGAGCACGAGCCCTTCGAGCGCGAGCACGGAGCGCAGTTGCGCGTTGGAGCCGCCGCGCGCGGCGATGAGGGCGAGGGTGGGGCGCCGGCGGTCCGCGACGAGGCGCGCGGCGAGGGCGAGCACGGCGATCGATACCCCGAGTGGCCCGGCGGTGGCCATCAGCAGCACGGAGGTGGTGGCGGTGGAGCGCGCGATGATCGTGGAGAGCGCGTCGACGACGCCCGTGGAGAATTTGACCCGCGTCGGCATCTCGACGTCGGCGGTGATGGCGACGGCCTTGCTCGTGACCTGGCGCAGCTGTCCGAGCACCCGCTCGGCGCTCGCCCCCTCGATCGTGCCGCCGTTGAGCGGGAACCATATGCGGGTCTGCAGGATCACGCCGTTGGTCGAGGTGGTGAGGGAGTAGACGGCGTCCCAACCGGCCGGATTCACAAAGGCACCCCCGGTGATGGTGGCGCGGCGATTGCCGTCATCGAAGACGTCGGGGGTCAGCGTGGTCGGGGTGAGCTGCCAGTAATCGCTCTCCGCGTCGACGGCCTCGAAGGTGCCGGACAGCCGCACGGCCTGCAGCCCGGGCGGGGCGAGCTTCAGGGAGCGCACGGCGCCGACCGGCCACCCCATCCGCTCCGCTGTCTCCACCGACAGCACGAACTCGAGCGGTTCTCCCGGGCGGGGCTCGTCGTCGGCGAACACCGTGTCCCGGTCGAAGTCGTAGATGGCCGGGTCGGGCACGGCGGGCAGCGCACCCTCGACGATCTCGATCTGCTCCGCCATCAGCGGGTCGGCGAGCAGCACGAGTTTGTTGAACGGGTCGTCGCCGAGGTCGTAGCCCTCCGCCTGCAGCGCGGTGGTGTTGACGGCGAACCGCGGGTCGCCGAGCAGGGAGCGCGCGGGCTCCGGGACGTCGGCGCGCACCGCGCGGAGGCCGTCATCCAGCACGCCCCAGATCGGGTCGAGCTCGCCGTCGAACGCGTCGCCCGCGGCGGAGGGACCGATCGGGGGACCGTCGAACAGGCTGGATCGCAGGTCGCGGGTCGTCGGGGGAATCGACGAGACGGTGCCCGCGAGTTCGGCGCTCGTCATCACCTCGAGGGCGCGCGGGGCCGCCGCGCAGAGGAATGACACGACCAGCACCACGCCGGCGATCGCCACCGACGCCCCGCGCTCCGAGCCGAACTGCCGCCAGAGCAGCGGCAGCAGTCCCTTGCGTCTCGACCGGCTCATCGCGTCACCGGCCCGCGCGTTGCGGAGGTTCCGGCGACCGCTGCGACGGCGGAGAGAACCACAAGGGCCGCTCCCGCGAGGATCGCGAGTGGCATGAGGTCGAAGAGCAGCGGAACCGGCAGGCTGAGCGGCAGGCCGAGCGTGGCCGAGCGGGCGAGGTCACTGATCGTGAGCAGTGCGGCCAGGTATCCGGATGCCCCGCCGAGCAGCACCCCGAACAGCACGACCACACCGACCTCGAGTCTCCTCGCGGCTCCGATCTCCCGTCGCGTCATGCCGAGGGCGTGCAGCACACGCAGCTCGCCCCGTCGCGCACGGGAGACCATCACGTTGCCCGAGTACACCGTCGCGGCGGCCAGCAGCAACGCTCCGAGGGCACCGAGCCAGAGGGCGATGGTCGTGGAGGTAGGGGCGTCGTCGCCCGGGGTCGCCACGGTCACCTCGGCCGCGTCGCCCAGGTTCAGGGCGGCGGCGGTCGCCGCGGGGTCGTCGCTCGCCAGCCAGTACTGATTGCTCGCTGCTGTGCCCTCAGAGTCCGGCGTCGCCGAGAGCGCTGCGGTCGCGGTCGCGAGGTCGGCCACAAAGCCGAGCGCGTTGGTTGTGCCCGGAACGGCGGGCACCGTGCCGACGATCACGACGTCAAATGCTTCACCGAGGAGGGGCGAGCGCAGCGAGACGGTGTCGCCGACCTCGAGGGAGAGCCGGGTCGCGACCGCCTCGCTCGCGACGACCGGCACCCCCGTGCCGACTCCGACGCCGGGCGCGATGAGGCGCACCGACGACAGGAAGTTGTAGCCCGTGAACTCGACTCCGACACCGGTCGTCGCGACGGCGGGCAAGTACTCGGCAGGGAGCTCCTCTTCGGTGCCGAACTCGGCGCCCCACTCGGTGAGAGCGAGTTCCGGAACACCGGTGAGCGCATCGAGGGTGACCGTGTGCCGGCGCACGACGCGGTCGGGGCCGACCGAGACGCCGATGGTGAGCAGTCGGTGCTCTCCCGCGGGCAGCTCGACGATGCGGGTGACGGTGGCCGAGGCATCCGGAGCCGGGGCTTCGATCGGATCGAGGGTGGAGGTCGTCACCGTGCCCGACTCGTCGAGGGTCACGAGCGTGACGGTGATCGTGGCGGGGCCGCGCTCCGCCTCGGGGAAGTCGGCCTCGATCTCGGCACCGACATCCACGGTCAGGGTCGCCTCGAGCTCATTCGACCCGAGCCCGATGCCGCCCGGGTCGGCGGCCAGCAGCTCACTGATGCGCGCCGTATCGAGGGATCCGTCGAGGTCGTTCATCACCTCGGCGATGCGGGCGGCGGGGATGGCCACGAGCTCGGCGCTGTCGCCTCCGAGCTGGGCGGAAGTCGCGAGCACCGGCGCGACAGCCGTCACGCTGGGTGCATCGGCGAGCTCGTCGAGCGAAGGAAGGCCATCGCCCACCACTCGCAGGTCACCGCCTGCTCGCAGGGCGGGTGGGAGACCGCTCACCCGGGCGAGCGTCCCCGAGTAGCCGGTCGCGAGCAGCATCGACCCGATCGCCAGGGCGACGACGGTGACCGAAACCGCGTGCAGTCCGACCCGCCGCGCGACCTGGCGCAGCGGCAAGGATGGCCGGGCGCCGCGACCGCGGGCGGTGGACAGCTCGGCGAGACGGACGAGCGGGGCGAACAGCGCGAGACCCACAACAACCGAGGCGAGCAGCAGCAGCGCGGGGGCTGCGGCGATGAACGGCTCCACGCGGGTCTGCCCACTGTCGGTGACGACGAGCGGGGAACCGTAGACGCGGAACTGCAGGAAGGAGACCCCCGCGATAACCAGCACCAGCACGATCGACACGGCGCCGATCGCCGTGCGTCCGCGCGACCCGAAGGCTGGGGCGCTGAGCGAGGCCGTGCGCGCGGTGCTCACCGTCGAGGCGGCGACGATCCCTGCCGTAGCGAGCGCTGTCGCGAGCGGCACGATCCAGAGGGACGGGTTCACCGCGATCGCGGGATAGACCAGGGTGAACGCGAGCAGTACGGTGCCGGTGCCGAGCAGCGCGGCGGGCAGCGCGACAGCGAGCGCCTCGAGAGCCGCCCCCAGTCCCAACCGGCGCAGCGTCGCTCCGCGCGAGCGGATCAGCCCGAGCTCCGGGCCGCGGGCACCCGCGAGCAGTCGGGCGACCTGCCCCAGCGCGACCAGCCCGATGATGCCGATGAGGGCGAGCGGCACGAGGCTCGCGCCCTGCTCTGCGCCGATGCGCCGCTGGATGTCGTTCAGGGTGGTGGTCAGGCTCCCGTCTACCGTGACACCGCCCGCGCCGATCGCGGGGTCGTCGCCGAACGCGCGCTGCAGGTCGTCCACCCGTTCGATGATTCCGGGGATCGCCGCGGCCGTGAAACCGGTGGGGTGCGGCACGATGGTCCACCGCACGTAGTCCTGCCCACCCTCGGAGCGGTCCTCCACGGTGACCTCGATCGCCGCGCGGTCGAGCCCGAGCCCGATGACCGCGTCTGCTGCGGTTCGTTGGGTGGCGGGGTCATCCGCTCGCCGCGCCTGAATGGTGAAGCTGCGCTGCGAGTCGCCGACCGAATCGAGAGTGGATGTCGCAGCGCTCGTCGCCGAGACCGCGAGATACCCGCCCAGCCCCGCCAACAGCAGCGCGACCCCGAACACCAGGGCGCCCAGCGCACCGAGCAGGCCCGAGTGCGACACCGCACCGCGCGCCGAGAGCCCCAGCCAGCCGGTTCTCGATCGGGAGCGCATAGTGGGTCGAGCCTATCGACTGGGAGTCTGGCGGTCGGGGTCATTTTCGACGACCCGGCGCGTGAGCCATGGGAGAATACAGGCATGACTCTCGCACCTGTCTCCACGCTCCCGTTCAAGGTTGCCGACCTCTCGCTCGCCGAGGCGGGGCGCCACCAGTTCCGACTGGCCGAGAACGAGATGCCCGGCCTGATGGCCCTGCGCGAGGAGTTCGGCGCATCCCAGCCGCTCGCCGGCGCGCGCATCGCCGGCAGCCTGCACATGACGGTTCAGACCGGAGTGCTCATCGAAACCCTCGTCGCGTTGGGCGCGCAGGTGCGCTGGGCGAGCTGCAACATCTTCTCGACCCAGGACGAGGCAGCGGCCGCAGTCGCCGTCGGGCCTTCCGGTTCGGTTGACGCCCCGGCCGGTGTTCCCGTCTTCGCCTGGAAGGGCGAGACCCTCGAGGAGTACTGGTGGTGCACCTCGCAGATCTTCGACTGGTCGGCGGAAGGCTTCGAAGGCCCGAACATGATCCTGGATGACGGTGGCGATGCCACGGTCCTCGTTCACAAGGGTCGCGAGTTCGAGCTCGCGGGTGCCGTGCCTGCCACGCAGGAGTCCGACAGCCACGAGTACCGCGTGATCCTCGACACCCTGCGCGCGTCCCTCGACGTCTCGCCCGACCGCTGGACGAAGATCGCCGCCGAGATTCAGGGCGTCACCGAGGAGACCACGACCGGCGTTCACCGCCTGTACGAACTGGCGAAGAACGGCGAGCTGCAGTTTGCGGCCATCAACGTCAACGACTCGGTCACCAAGAGCAAGTTCGACAACAAGTACGGCATCCGCCACTCGCTGCCTGACGGGCTCAACCGCGCGACCGACGTGCTCATCGGCGGCAAGGTCGCCTTCGTCGTCGGCTACGGCGACGTCGGCAAGGGTGCGGCCGAGGCGCTGCGCGGACAGGGTGCTCGCGTCATCGTGAGCGAGATCGACCCGATCAACGCCCTGCAGGCCGCCATGGACGGCTTTCAGGTCACCACCGTCGAGAACGTGCTCGACCAGGTCGACATCTTCGTCACGGGTACCGGCAACGAGAACGTGCTGACCGTCGACCACCTGCTCGGGATGAAGCACCTCGCCATCGTCTCCAACGTCGGCCACTTCGACAACGAGATCGACATCGCCGGGCTTGAGAAGCTCGCCGGTGCCGAGAAGGTCGAGATCAAGCCGCAGGTTCACGAGTGGCGCCTGCCGAATGGCCGCAGCATCCTCGTGCTCTCCGAGGGACGCCTGATGAACCTCGGCAATGCCACCGGTCACCCGTCATTCGTCATGAGCGCCTCGTTCACCAACCAGGTGCTCGCGCAGATCGAGCTCTGGGTGCGCGGCGAGAACTACCCGATCGGCGTCTACGTACTGCCGAAGCACCTCGACGAGAAGGTCGCCCGCCTGCACCTCGACGCGCTCGGCGTTGTGCTCACCGAACTCACGCCGGAGCAGGCCGCGTACATCGGCGTGGATGTGAACGGTCCTTACAAGGTGGACCACTACCGCTACTGATCACGAGCCGGTCGAGTAGGCCCGCCAGGGCCGTATCGAGACCCGTGTTGGCGGGTCTACCCCCGGTTGCGGGGGTGTGATGTTTCGTCGCGTTTACTAGCCTGAAGTCATCCGTCGAGGGCCGTCGGATGCACCCGACGCTAGGCATCCCGTGACAACTGTTCGTCCCCTTCTGAGCGCGGTTCTCGCGTTTGCCCTCGTCACCGCATCGTTCAGCGTTCCCCTTGTAGCGCTCGCCGATGAGGCACCGACCGCAGCCCCCGAAGTCTCCGTCGTCGAGACGCCCGCGGCAGAGCCGACGGCCGAGCCCGAACCCTCTCCGGCACCCGTGGTCGAGACGCCCGTGGCCGAGCCGTCGCCTGCCGCACCCGTGGAACCTACGGCTGCGCCCACCGTCATCCCGAGCCCGGAAGCGACCGCTCCGCCCACAATCGGCAAGCTGCCCGCGAAGGTGGCCAAGGGCGCGACAGCGCTCGCTGCCCAAGCCGCGGCGCTCGCTGACGGCGTTCGGCTCTACACGGTTCCCTCAGGTGTCCACGCTGTCGAGATCGTCGCGTGGGGTGCCGGCGCGCAGAAGCCCCAGTACGGCAACGGCGCCACCGGCAAGGGCGGTGGCGTACGGTCGACCCTCGCGGTGGTACCCGGGCAGGTGCTGCAGATCACCGAGGGCGCCATTGGTGGCGGTGGCGCGAGCGGTGCCTCATATTACGTTGCCGCCGGTGCGGGCGGAGGCGCGACGGACGTGCGCGTTGGTGCCTGTGCCGCGACAGGCGAATGTGGGCTCGCTGACCGTGTCATCGTCGCGGGCGCCGGTGGTGGCCCCGGTGCAGTGACCGGCACCGACCCGAACAACTCGCACTGCGGCGGTAACGGAGGCGCAAACGCCGATGGCTCTGGCAACCGCGGTTGCTCGTACACCGAGGCCAACGGCTGGCCGGGTGCCGGTGGTGGCGCGACGGCGACCGCGGCCGGCGGTGGAGGTGGCGGCGGTTCCGGCAGTGGTGCCCGGGTCGGTTCCGCCGGAGCGCTCGGCGTCGGCGGCAACGCCGGTGGCAGCGGCTCCTCCGGTTCCGGTGGCGGTGGCGGCGGCGCTGGCTACTACGGCGGCGGTGGTGGCGGTGGCGGCGATGCAGGCGGCGGTGGAGGTGGCGGCTCCAGCTGGTTCAGCCCCACGACCCTCAGCGGATCCTTCCTCGGCTCGAGCAACGGCGGCGCCGGCTCGGTGACTGTCACGGCCCTGACTCCCACCGTCTCCTCGGCGACGGTACTCGCGGTGGCGCCCACCACGGGAACGGCATCCCAGCCGATCACCCTCAAGGCGACGGTCACTCCGAACGGATCAGAGGGAACCGTCTCCTTCGTACAGAACCAGGCGCCCATTCTCGACTGCCAGGCCGTGCCGGTCGTCTCCGGCGTCGCCAGCTGTGCGACCACCTCCTTCCGCACCCTCGGCGACCGGGTCATCCGTGCGACTTTCTCCGGTACCACGACTGTGCTCGCCAGTCAGTCCTCTACCGTGACCAGCACGACCACCCGCGCTACGTCGACGACGGCAGTCACCTCGAGCGCCAATCCCCAGTCGGCGGGCGCGCAGGTCGTCTATTCCGCGAAGACCACGCCTGCGGCCACCGGTGGCACCGTGAACTTCCTCGAGGGCGCTACGGCGATTCCGGGATGTACCGGCGTGGGCATCGACTCGACCACCGGTATTGCGACCTGTTCCTTCACCAACGTCACGGCGGGAACCCGTTCGATCACCGCGCAGTACAGCGGCAACGCGGACTACACGGCGAGCACCTCTCCCGCATTCTCCCAGCAGGTGACGGGTGCCTCGACGGTGACCAGCCTTCGCACGGATGCCACGCCGACCGGTCTCGGCGGCGGGGTCACCTTCACGTCCACGACCCTCCCCGCGCCCACGGCCGGAACCGTGAGGTTCAGCTCCAACGGCACGACCATCCCCGGCTGCGCGACGGTAGCGGTGAGCGCCGCGAACGGTGAGGCCGTCTGCGGCACGACCTTCACGAGCACGGGCGGCTATGCGATCATCGCCGTCTACTCCGGATCCGTCGACTACGCGGCAAGCACCTCGGGGACGGTGACCCAGACGGTCACCTCCGACCCCGCCGGGTACAACTCTTCCAAGCGGTATACGGTGCCCGCGGGCGTGTACGGAATCCGTATCGAGGCGTGGGGTGCGGCGGGTCAGAAGCCGCAGTATGGCAACGGCGCTCCGGGGACGGGTGGTGGCGTGAGCTCGGTTCTCGCTGTAACGCCCGGCCAGGTGTTGCAGGTGACCGTCGGTGGTGTCGGTGGTGGTGGCTCGAGCGGCGCGTCTTATTACGTTCCGGCGGGTGCCGGTGGTGGCGCATCGGATATCCGTATCGGTGACTGTGCAGCCACGAGCTCCTGCGCCCTTGCCGACCGCGTGGTGGTCGCGGGTGCGGGTGCTGGACCGGGTGCTGTCACGGGCCAGGATCCGCGGACCTCGCACTGCGGTGGCAACGGTGGCGCGAACGCCGATGGATCGGGCACCCGCGGTTGCTCGTACACGGAGGCCAATGGCTGGCCGGGTGCCGGTGGGGGAGCGACGGCGACCACAGCAGGCGGCGGTGGTGGTGGTGGCTTCGGCAGCGGTGCCCGGGTCGGTTCCGCCGGTGCGCTCGGGGTCGGCGGTAACGGCGGTGGCAGCGGATCGTCCGGTTCCGGTGGTGGTGGCGGCGGCGCCGGCTACTACGGCGGCGGTGGTGGCGGCGGCGGCGACATGGGCGGCGGTGGTGGAGGCGGCTCCAGCTGGTTCAGCCCCACGAACCTCAGCGGATCCTTCCTCGGCTCGAGCAACGGCGGAGACGGTCGCGTGACCATCACCGCACTGCCGGCGACCGCGGTCACGACCACCACGGTCACCTCCTCGCCCACCACCAACGCTGCTGGCAACGCCGTGGTACTCACAGCGACCGTCGCGACAGGAACGCACACCGGAACCGTCGGCTTCACGATGAACGGTGCGCCGATCACGGGATGCACCGCCGCGCCCGTCACGTCCGGCACCGCAACCTGTTCGACCCTGTCGTTCCGCTCCGTCGGGACCAGCACGGTGCGCGCGGTCTATTCCGGCTCCGCCACCTCGCTGCCCAGCCAGTCGGCCGCGATCACGCAGACCACGACCAAGGCATCCACGGTCACCGTCGTCACGTCGGGCGCGGCGACGGTTCCGGCCGGCACACAGCTGGTCTACACCGCCACCGTCAACCCGGCACCGACCGGCGGCAGCGTCACGTTCCGTGAGGGCGGCGTCGCCGTCGCCGACTGCACCAACGTCGGTCTAAACACCACCACGGGCGTTGCGACCTGTTCCCGCACCTACACCTCATCCGGAACCCGTACCGTCACGGCCGTGTTCGGAGGCAACGACGACTACACGACCAGCACCTCGGCCGCGTTCTCGCAGCCCGTCACGGCCGCTCCGACCACCACGACCCTGGTCTCCGACCTCAACCCGAGCGCGGTCGGTGTCGGTGTGGAGTTCACTGCGACGGTCAGCCCCGCGCCCACCGCGGGCACGGTGGCATTCACCGACAACGGTGTGACCCTGGTCGGTTGTGGCGCGATTGCCGTTGACCCGGCGAACGGAATCGCCCGCTGCCTGGCCAAGCCGACCTCGGTCGGAGCGAACGCGATCGTCGCGCGGTACTCGGGCGCGGACGACTACGTGACCAGTTCTTCGGCGAGCCTCTCGCAGGTCGTTTCCGCGATCACCGCGAATTTCGCGAACCCCGGCACGCGGTCCTTCACCGTTCCGCAGGGCTGGTCGAGCATCCGCGTCGAGGCGTGGGGTGCGGCGGGTCAGAAGCCGACCTATGGCAACGGCGCACCCGGCACGGGCGGCGGGGTGAGCTCGGTTCTCGCCGTGACGCCCGGCCAGGTGCTGCAGGTGACGGTTGGTGGTGTCGGTGGCGGTGGCTCGAGCGGAGCCTCCTATTACGTTCCGGCGGGTGCCGGTGGTGGGGCGTCAGATATCCGTGTCGGTGCCTGTGCAGCCACGAGCTCCTGCGCCCTTACCGACCGCGTGGTGGTCGCGGGTGCCGGTGCTGGACCGGGTGCTGTCACGGGCCAGGATCCGCGGACCTCGCACTGCGGTGGCAACGGTGGCGCGAACGCCGATGGTTCGGGCACCCGCGGTTGCTCGTACACGGAGGCCAATGGCTGGCCGGGTGCCGGTGGGGGAGCGACGGCGACCACAGCAGGCGGCGGTGGTGGTGGTGGATCGGGCAGTGGTGCCCGGGTCGGTTCCGCCGGTGCGCTCGGGGTCGGCGGTAACGGCGGTGGCAGCGGCTCCTCCGGTTCCGGTGGCGGTGGCGGCGGCGCCGGCTACTACGGCGGCGGTGGTGGCGGCGGCGGCGACATGGGCGGCGGTGGTGGTGGCGGCTCCAGCTGGTTCAGCCCCACGAACCTCAGCGGATCCTTCCTCGGCTCGAGCAACGGCGGCAACGGCCGCATCACGATCACCCACGCGGCCACGAAACTCGTACTCACTCAGTCGCAGACCGGCGACCTCGGAATCGGCAGCACCCGCGTCATCTCGGGAGTCATCACCGACAGCGCGGGCAACACCGTGACGACCGGTCCCGACTCGACCCGCCTCGTCAGCTTCGGCCAGAACAGCGGCCCCGGCGACGTGACCGGCTACCTCGAGAACGTAGCGGCGGTCGCCGGTGTCGCCTCGATCACCGTGACGGGTTCGGCGTTGGGCAATCTCAACATCACCGGCTACATGCCCGGATTCCCCTACACGCTGACGAACTTCACGATCGTGAAGGGCGCGCAGACCATCACGTTCCCGCAGCCGACCACATCGGGCGTCTACGGCACGACCTTCTCCGTGGCTCCTACGGCGAGCTCCGGTCTGCCCGTCACCGTGACCGCGACCGGGGGCTGCACGATCACCGGCACGACGGTCACCGTCACGAGTGGCACCACTCCGTGCGCGCTCAGCGCGAGCCAGGCGGGCAGCGAGACCTTCCTGGCCGCACCGGACGCCGCAATCAGCGTGACCACCGCCAAGGCGGCGCAGGCGGCGGTGACTGTCACCGGGCCCGCCTCGGCGGCCTTCGGGTCGACCGTGACGTTCACCGCTGGGGGCGGCTCCGGCTCGGGAACCTTCAGCTACGCGTGGGCCGGCCCATGCAGCTATGTGGGGCGGACGGATACCACGTTCAGCTACCGAGTCACAGAGGCGGGCAGTTCCTGCCCCGTCACGGTCCTCCGTTCGAGCGACGCGAACTACACAGCACGTTCCTTCACCGTGACGCTGGCCACGGTCAAGCACGTGGCGAGTGTCGACGCAGCACCGCGCACCGTCGTCTACGGCGAGGCCGACCCCTCACTCGGCTTCAACCTGTCGAACCTTCCCACCGGCACGGTCGGGAGCGAATTCACCCTCACAGGCTCCGCGGCATGCAGTCGTGCGGCGGGCACCAACGTGGGGTCATACACGATCACCTGCCTGCCGGGCACCCTCGCGAACGCGAACCTGAGATTCGTCGCGGGCAGCACCTCGAGCCTTTCCATCACCCCGGCGGCGGTCACCGTGACCGCACCGACCCAGGAGATCCGTTACGGACAGGCGCCGAGCCTGCAGCCGGCCTATTCGGGCCTCGTCTACGGTCAGACCGCGCCCTCGGGTGTCGCGACGTGTACGAGCGGCGCATCCTCGACGGCGCAGGTAGGCAGCTACCCGATCACCTGCTCCGGCGCGGTGAGCGGCAACTACACGTTCGGCTACGTGGCGGGCACGGTCACGATCACGAAGGCCGACCAGATGATCACCTTCGCACAGCCAGCCAGCCCGGCCGGATTCGGATCGAGCTTCGTCGTCGCCCCGACCGCGACGTCCGGCCTGCCGGTTACGGTCCATGCGGGTGGTGGATGCACCGTGTCCGACCTCACCGTCACGATGACCAGCGGCAGCGCGAGTTGTGTGCTCACCGCGTCGCAGTCGGGCGGAACCAACTACCTCGCCGCGACGAACGTCATCCGCACCGTCTCCGCGACGAAGGTCGCCCAGGCTGCGCTGTCGGTGACCGTCGATGCGTCAGCCACCTACGGTGACGAGGTCACTGCGGTCTTCGGTGGCGGCTCCGGCTCGGGAGGCTGGAGCCTCAGCACCTCGACCCCGGCGGTCTGTGTGATCAGCGCCTCGAGCGGCTCAGGGGTGACGCTCCTGATGGTCTCCGGAACCGGTTCGTGCGTCATCGGCGCGACGAAGGCGGGCGATGACGATTACGTCGTGGCGTCCCGCTCGGTCGTCATCCAGGCCGTACCGCGCGAGTTGCGCGTTGTCGCGACTCCGAAGACGAAGACCTACGGTGATGCAGACCGGGCCTTCGCCTTCACCCTCGACAACTATGCACTCGGCGATGGTCGCGGCTCCATCATGGGTAACCCGGTGTGTACCCGCGAGACCGGGGAAGACGTGGGCGACTACGCGATCACCTGCGCACCCGGCACCCTCGCCAACTCGAACTACCGGATCGTGACCGGCGGGGCCGCCGACCTGACGATCGTCCAGCGCGACCTGCTCATCACCGCGTCCGGCGATGAGATGGTCTACGGAGAGACGGTCCCCGTGATCACGCCGAGCTACGACGGTCTCGCGAACGGCGACACGGCCCCCGCAACTCCGCCCGTCTGCGAGACGGATGCCACGAGCACCGCGAACACCGGAGACTACGAGTCGCGCTGCTCGGGTGCGGTCGACCGCAACTACGACGTCAGCTACGCAACCGGCACCGTGGGAATCGTCAAAGCCCAGCAGGTCATCACCTTCGCTCAGCCCACGAGTCCTGCTCCGTTCGACAGCTCGTTCACCGTGACGCCGACCGTCGCCTCTGGACTCCCTGTGACCGTCGTCGCCGCCGGCGGCTGCTCGATCACGGGTGACACGGTCACCATGACCAGCGGAACGACCGATTGCGTGCTGACGGCGAGCCAGCCCGGCAACGGCAATCACGTCGCCGCGGACGACGTCGTGATCACCGTCATGGCCTCGAAGATCGCACAGGCGCTCGTCGCCCTCGCGGGCCAGGCGAACGCCGTGTACGGCACGTCGATCACGGTCACGGCCAGCGGTGGATCGGGAGTGGGCGTCTGGTCCTTCGATTCGGTCGATCCTGCGGTCTGCGCGATCACCGGTACCGACGCGACGACGGCAACCCTCGAGCTCGTGGCGGGTGCGGGCGACTGCTCGGTCTCGGCGACGCGCGCGGGCGATGCGGACTACGAGCCGGCGACGGCCGGCTCGGTCACGGTGGCGCAGAAAGCCACGCTTGCGATCGACGCCGTCGACGCCACCCGTACCTACGGCGACGCCGACCCCGCCTTCGACTGGACGACCTCGGGCTACGTGCGCTCAGACCGCTCGGAAACCGTGGCGCTCAGCGGAGACGCGGACTGCTCTCGGACGACCGGCGAGAACGTAGGCGACCGCACGATCACCTGCTCTCCCGGCTCCCTGTCGAGTGCGAACTACGCGTTCGCGACCGGAAGCACCGCAGAGCTGTCGATCACGAAGCGCGCGCTCACCATCACGGCCTCCGACGCCGGGATGGTCGAGGGTGACGTCGTCCCGACCATCAACCCGTCGTACGCCGGGCTGGCCGCCCGTGACACGTCGCCGTCGACTCCGCCGAACTGCCTCGTGGATGCCAGTCCCTCATCGACCGCGGGTGACTATGCGACCGAGTGTGTGGGCGCGGCTGACGGCAATTACACCATCAGCTACGTTCCGGGAACCCTCACGATCAACCCCGCCGCCGCCGTCGTCGACGACGAGGATGACGCGTCTGGCGGCTCGACGACGGGAACCGACCCCGACACGGGCACCGGCGGCAGCGATCCCGACACCGATGGCACGGTCAGGGCCGCATCGACCTTGGGCGACGGTGTTCCGGTCTACGCCTGGGTCGTCGGCGGGCTGCTGCTCCTGTTTCTCGCCGGGGGAGCGATCCTGTTCGCGATCCGGCGCCGGGCACTGATCGCCGAGTAGCACGCCTAGCGGTTCGGAAAACCGTGCGGCTGGCCCTCGAGCACGGGGGCCAGTCGGGCGAGACCCTGCTGCTCGAGCTGCAGGGCGGTGAGCTCCCGGTCGCGACGCAGTGACGCGACGGCGGCCAGGAACAATTCAGCCTGCACCTGCGGGATGGGGGAGACGAACACCGACGCTTCCGCGGCGAGTTCGCGACTGAGGCGGTCCCGCGTGATCGGGGTGAGCCCGGACGCGTGGCCGAGGAACTGGGCGATGCGGCGAACCAGGCGGTCGGGCATCCGGGCTATATCGGCGGTGAGCGCCCACTGCTGAAGCTCGACGGGAACACCGAAGACCTGCGCCTTCGCACCCGAGATGCGCTCGTACTGGCTGTAGGTGCCCGCAATGTAGTCGCCGAGGCGCTTGGAGCGCGGCGACAGCAGCGCGGTGAGCGTCGCGAATCCGCCGAACGAGGTGAAGATCTCGAGCACACCGACGAGCGCGCGAATGAACGCGTGCCGGAAGCCCGCCGCACCGCCATCGTCGCGCACGATCCGGGTGCCGAGGGCGAGGCGGCCGAGTGACCTTCCGTGGCTCATCGTCTCCACCGTGGTCGGGATGACGACGAGGCACAGCACGAGTGTCGACACGAGCAGCGCCTGCACCGTCGCGTCATCGAGCCCGAACGCCCCCGTGGCGAGCGGGATCGCGAGCGCGAGGTAGCTGCCGAGGTAGACCACGAAGTCGATGGCGGAGCCCGCCGCGCGGATCACGAAGCTCGCGGGACGCAGGTCGAGGGCGACTGCCTCGCCCGTCATCAGCTCGTTCTGCAGCTCGTAGTGAGCAACGGCGTCGACACGGGAGGGGGTGACCATGGCATCATTTAAGCAGATGGATCTCGACGCCTACTCGACCGCGCACAGCGATGAGTGGCAACGCCTTGCCGAATTGGGCAAAAAGCGCACTGTTTCGGGCACCGAAGCCGACGAATTGATCGAGCGCTACCAGTCGGGTGCGAGCAATCTCTCGGCCATCAAGACGACGACGGCGGGCTCGATCGAGGGCGAACGGCTCTCGCTGAGCCTCTCCCGCGCGCGACTCCGCTTCACCGGCACGACCACCAACGTGCTGAGCCGCATTCCCGAGTTCTTCGTCTACCAACTACCGGCCGCGCTGTTCCGCATCCGCTGGCTGTGCTTCGCGATCGCGCTCGGCACGCTGTTCGTGGGCTTCCTCTACGGCTGGTGGGCGATGTCCGACCCGCGCGTGATCGCGACGATGGGCGAGGCGAGCGCCCTCGAGCAGTACGCGAAGGAGGACTTCGTCGACTACTACTCGAACAACTCGGGCCAGGCCTTCACCGGCTTCGTCTGGACCAACAACGCCTGGCTCGCGGCGCAGTGCATCGCCTACGGCATCGTCGGCCTGTACACGCCCTATCTGCTGTTCAGCAACGCGCAGCAGCTGGGTCTCACCGCCGGCATCATGGCCGAGTACGACCGTCTCGACGTGTTCTTCCTCTACATCGCCCCGCACGGCCAGCTTGAGCTGTACGCGATCTTCGTGGCGGGCGCCGGTGGCATGCGCATCTTCTGGACGCTGATCGCCCCCGGCAACCGCACCCGCGTGCGCGCCCTCGCCGAGGACGGCCGGGCATTCTTCGCCGTCGTCATCGGGCTGATACTCGCGCTGCTCGTCTCGGGCGTCATCGAGGGCTTCGTCACGCGCCAGGACTGGCCGTGGCCGATCAAGATCGGTATCGGCACCGTGGCGCTCGTCTCGTTCCTGCTCTACCAGTGGGTGGTGGGTCGGCGCGCGGTGCGTGCGGGACAGACCGGTGACCTCGACGAGTTCGAGGCCGGCGCGCGCGAGCTCGTCGCGGGCTGACACTGGCCGATTAAACGCGGGATGCCCCGGGCCTGAGCCCGGGGCATCCTCTCGTTATCAGGCTCAGGCCTTGCGGCTCTCGAACAGCGGGCTGTAGCTGAAGCCGGCGATGAGAGCACCGACGACGGGTGCCACGAGGAAGACCCAGAGCTGGCCCATTGCGTCCCCGCCGCCGTAGATCGCCGTCGCGATCGAGCGTGCCGGGTTGATCGACGCGTTGCTGATCGGGATCGCGACGAGGTGGATCAGGGTGAGGGTGAGGCCGATCGCGAGCGGGGCGAAGCCGCTCGGCGCGCGACGGTCGGTGACACCGAGAATCACGAACAGGAAGATCGCGGTGAGGATCACCTCGGCGACGATCACGCCGACGAGGGTGAAGTTGCCGGGGGAGTGCAGCCCGAATCCGTTGGAGACATCGCCGAAGGTGCCGAGGTTCGCCGGACCGTTCGAGCGCACGACCGACAGGAGCGTGGTAGCGAGGATGCCGCCGAGCACCTGCGCGAGGATGTACGGCACCACGTCCTTCCAGGCGAAACGGCCGGCGGCTGCCGCACCGAGCGTCACGGCGGGGTTGAAGTGCCCGCCGGAGATGTGGCCCACCGCGTAGGCCGCGCCGATCACCGTGAGTCCGACCGCGAGGGCGACGCCGAGCAGGCCGGTGTTGCCGGAGGCGAACAGGGCGGTACCGATCACGCCGAAGACGAGCACGAAGGTACCGAAGGCTTCGGCGGCGATGCGGTGGTGGAGTCCGGGTGTCTCGTCGAGTTCGACGTCGGCGTTCACTACGGGAGTGGTCATGGGGGTGCTGCTTCCTGTGATGGGTGTGGGGTGATGCAGAAAGCTAGAGCCGGCCGGCGGCCTTGAGCGCGATGTACGCGTCGGCGAGGGCGGGCGGAAGATCGGCGGGGGCCGCGGTGACGACCTCGCCACCGAGCTGGCGCACGGCCGCCGACACCCGGGCCACGTCGAGCAGGGCGCGTTCGGCGGCGGCGGCCTCGTAGACCTCCGCGCGGTTGCCGCGGTGCAGGGTCGACTCGAGCACGTCGGGGTCGGTGACCGAGGAGACGATGACCGTGTGGCGGCGGGTCAGCTGCGGCAGCACCGAGAGCAGGCCACGCGAGGCGCCGGCGGCGTCGATGGATGTCGCGAGCACGACCAGCGCGCGCTGCGACGTCACCGACCGCACGAGCCCGGGTACCGCACTCCAGTCCATCTCGATCAGCTCGGGGTCGATGGGAGCCATCGTCGACACCATTCGACTCATGAGCTCGGCGCCCGTGGTGCCCTGCACGCGCCCGCGCACCCGACGGTCGAAGACCACGAGGTCGACGCGGTCGCCCGCCTTGCTCGCGAGAGCGGCGAGCAGCAGTGCCGACTCGAAGGCCGTGTCGATGCGGGGTTCGTTATCGATACGGGCGGCGGAGGTGCGTCCGCTGTCGACGATGATGACGACACGGCGGTCGCGCTCGGGGCGCCAGGTGCGCACCACGAGGCGCTGTCCGGCAGCACCGGTCGGATCGGTGCGGCGTGCTGTGGCGCGCCAGTCGATCGAGCGCACGTCGTCGCCGCGCACGTAGTCGCGCAGGCTGTCGAATTCGGTGCCCTGTCCGCGCACCATCACACTCGTCATGCCGTCGAGCTCGCGCAGGCGGGCGAGCCGCGAGGGGAGGTGCTTGCGGGCGTTGAACGGCGGCAACACGGTGATCGCGCCACCGAGTCGGATCGTGGCCTGCCGGGCGGCGAGGTGCAGCGGCCCGAACGAGCGCACCGTGACGTGCTCGGCGTGCCGCTCGCCGCGACGGAAGGGCGTGAGCAGCGTCTCCAGCGCGCGCCGCTCACCGCTCGGGAGGGACACGGCCTGCCGGGTGCGGCCGGCGCCAGCAGACGGCGGCCATCCATCGCGCACCAGGCCACGCACGGTACGGCGGCCGGTGTTCGTCAGCAGCAGTCGCGCCGTGGCCGTCTCGCCGAGTCGGATCGCCGCTGGCAGCTCGCGGGAGAGGCGCACCGCGCGCGGTGAGCCGGCGATCGAGAGGTCGATCACGAGCAGCACGATGCACACGATCACCCAGAGCAGCAGCCAGAGGGGCTGGCCCGTCACGATGATCGGCACCACGCCGAGGGCGACGAGTGCGACGAAGATTCCGGAGATGGCCATCGGCTAGATCGGAACCTGCACCTGCTGGAGGATCGAGCGCAGGATGGCGTCGGCGGAGACGCCCTCGAGTTCGGCCTCGGGGCGCAGCTGCAGGCGGTGGCGCAGCACGGGCAGCGCCATGGCCTGCACGTGGTCGGGGGTGATGGCACTTGAGCCGTTGAGCCAGGCCCAGGCCTTGGCCGCGGCGAGCAGGGCGGTCGTTCCGCGGGGGCTCACGCCGAGTTTGACGGAGGGGCTCTGGCGCGTGGCACGCGCGAGGTCGACGGCGTAGGCGATCACGTCGGCGCTCGCACCGACCTGCTGCACCTCGGCCTGCGCGGCGGCGAGCTGGCTCGCGTCGAGCACCGGGGTCACGCCCGCGGCGGCCAGGTCGCGCGGGTTGAAGCCCGCGGCGTGGCGGGTGAGCACCTCGATCTCGGTGTCCCGCTCCGGAACGTCGAGCACGAGCTTGAGCAGGAAGCGGTCGAGCTGCGCCTCGGGCAACGTGTAGGTGCCCTCGTACTCGATCGGGTTCATCGTCGCGGCGACCATAAACGGAACGGGTAGCTTTCGGCTATCGCCGTCCACCGAGACCTGGCGCTCCTCCATGGCCTCGAGCAGGGCCGACTGCGTCTTCGGGGGCGTGCGGTTGATCTCGTCGGCGAGCAGGATGTTGGTGAACACCGGGCCCTCGCGGAAGACGAACTCGCCGGCCTTCGCGTCGTAGACGAGGGATCCGGTGACGTCGCCGGGCATGAGGTCGGGCGTGAACTGCACACGCGTGGTCTCGAGCTTGAGGGTGTGGCTGAGGGTGCGCACGAGCAGCGTCTTGGCGACACCGGGCACACCCTCGAGCAGCACGTGGCCGCCCGCGAGCAGCGCGATCATCAGGCCGGTCACGGCGGCGTCCTGTCCGACGACGGACTTGCCGACCTCGGTGCGCACTGCCGCAAAGGATTCGCGCAGGTGGTATTCAGTCATTCGCCCATTCTTTCAGTTGCGGAGCATTGCTCGTGCGTGGTCAGCTCGGCCGGATGTTCTCGGCGATGCTGCGTTCGAGGTCGAGAAGGTCGTCGGAGAGGGCGATGAGCTCGCGATCGTTCGCGGGCTCCGCCTCGAGCAGCAGGTGCCGAACCTCGGCGATCGGCCGACGGGATGCCACGGCCGCCGCCCCCACGATCTCCTCGACGGTCGCGGCGCGCGGCAGGCCGCACAGCGCACCGATCCGGGTGACACTGCCGATGCGCAGGGAATCGAGCGCGCGGAGGCGCGCCGAGATCGAGGCGTAGAGGCGTGCGCGACCCATCATGGTCTCGCTGGCCCGCACCGTGACCGGCAGGTTCTCGACGATGAGCGGACCGAAGCGGCGGCCACGCCAGAACGCCGCGGCGAGCACGGCGAGCCCCACGACGCCGATCGCGGGCAGCACCCACGGCGGGCTCAGCTGGCCGAGGGTCGCGGTGGACGAGTCGACGTCGCCGGGTCCGGGGATGTACCAGATGAGGGTGTCGTTCTCGCCGAGCAGGCCGAGTGCGAGCGCGGCGTTGCCGACCTCGCCGATGTGCTCGTTGGTGAGCGCGGCGGCGGCGCCGAGCACCGAGATCGTGCGGTCGTCGTTGTCGAGCTGCAGCAGGGAGGACACGTCGCCGTCGGTGAAGCACTCCGTGACGCCCTCCGCGTCGTCGAGCAGGCGGTAGCCGTCACCCTCTGCGCTGATCGTCTCCGCGCGCTCGGCGACCGGCAGCGCGCAGCCCGCGTCGAGGGTGTCTGCGTCGGTCGCGCCCGCGAGCGTGACGCCTGGGGCAAGAGCGTCGACCGACGAGAATCCCGGAGTCACGAGGACCACCGAGGAGCCGAGCTCGAGCGCGGCCTCGCGCTTCGTGTCGTCGAGGAACACGTCGCGTTCGAAGAACAGCAGGGTCGCGTCATCCTCGCCCTCGAATGCGGCGAGAGTGCCGGCAAGGCTGTCGGTCACCACTACATCCACCCCGCGGTCGCGCAGCACCTCGACGAGCGCCTGCGTGCCCGAGGGGCCGGGGTTGGTGGCCGAGAAGAACTCCTGCTCGGTCGCAGCGCCCTGCACGAGAATCCCACCGAGCACGATCAGCACGGCGAGCACCGCCGCGCCCACCCAGAACAGCCAGCGGCGAATGGTCGCGAACACCGTCGGCGTGATCACCCGCCCGTCGAGCGTCGTGGTCATGCGTCGACCGTGTCGAATTGGGGACGCACCGAGCGCAGCTGGATCTCGAGTGCGGAGACCGCGGAATACTGCTCGGCGGTGCCGTCCTGCCCGAGATAGCGCACGCCGTCGAACGCTGCGGAGGCTGCGGAGAGTGCTGTGGCCTCGGCGGGGAAGGCCCGGCCCGCCTGCGTCGCGAACTCGTGGGCGGTGGTGCCCGGGCTCGTCGTCAGCACGGTGCGTTCGGCGAGGCCGCGGGCTATGGAGCGGAACATCTCGGCGATCGCGAGCGAATAGTCACCCGAACGCGCGGCGCTCTCCGCGCTGCGGCGGATGGCGGCGGCATCCCTATCGTCATCCGAACCGAACAGGCTGCCGGTCACGCGGCTGCGACGGCCGAGGCGCGGCACGCCGAAGATGAGGAAGGCGAGCACCAGCCCGATGACCGCGATGCCCAGCACCACGAGCAGTACCAGCCCGGGCGGACCGGAGACGCCGAAGACCTCGAGCGAGGTGATCCAGTCCATGACCGCGCGCGCGGCGAGGTCGAACCAGGTAGGTCGGGCGGCCTGGTACTCGGGCTTGGCGAGCTCGTCGAGCAGCCACTGCTGCGCCTCGGGGCGATCGGGATCGACGGGAACGCTCGCGAGAACGGTCTGGTGGGGCCTCATGCCCAGGGCGACTGGTCGGTCGGCGGGATGGGCGTGGTGGTCGGCGGGCCGTATCCAGGAGGTGTCGCCGATGGTGGCGGGTACTGCGCGGTCGTGGGTGGCGGGTACTGCGCCGTGGAGGGGGCGGGGTAGCCCGCATTCTGGGCCAGCCGCTCGTAGGGGTTCAGCGCGTTCGTGTCGCCGTCGTGGCGGGCCTCGACGAAGCGGGACAGCTCGAGGTCGAGCCCCTCCTTGCGCATGCGGATATCGACGTAGATGAGTGCAGTGACCGCTGACAGCACCACCGCGGCGATGACGCCGAAGATGAGCCCGATGATCGACGAGAGGCCGTAGGTCACGGCGAGCAGTGCGATGGCCGCCGACTCGTCGCCGTTCGGGTTGGTGAGCGCGGTCGCGAAGCCGGCGAGGATCGACACCGGCACCGAGACCACCTGGGCGGCGGCATTGACGATGACGTTGACGAGCAGCTGGGTGCCGAAGGTCTTCCAGAAGAAGCCGTTGGTGAGGGTCCACGACCGGCGGATGGACTGCATCAGCGTGATCCGCTCGAGCATCAGGATGCTCGGCACGAGCGAGAGTTTCGTGCCGATCCACGCGGAGATGACCGCACCGCCCAGTCCGAGCAGCAGGCCGAGCACGATTGCGACCCCGACACCGAGGTCACCGCCGAGGGCCGCGATGAGTCCGAGCAGCAGCGCGGCCACGATGATCGCCACGAGCAGCACACCGGTGAGGATCGACGACCAGCCGATGAGCGCGCCGAGGCGGCCGCGGGCAAGACGCCACAGTCCGCCGAAGGTCAGCTTCTCGCCGAGTGTCGCGCGCGCCACCTCGAGCGAGACGATGCCCTGGATGATCGCGCTCACCACGAGGGACAGCACGAGTGGTACGAGGCTCGCGAGCAGCCCGGTGCCGAGGCCGCCCGCGATGATGGTGTCCTGGTCGGAGACGCTCGCGGCCTGAATGCGGTTGAAGGTGAAGTAGGCGATCACGCCGACGACCGCAGCAAACAGCAGGGTCACGCCGCCGTTGAGCAGCAGGCCGACACCGAAGGTGGGTCGGGGGTTGCGGCGCAGCACCTGGAACGAGGCGCCGAGCAGAGTGCCGAAGTTCAGCGGCCGCAGCGGGATGAGACCCGGGCGCGGCGGCGGGGTCCAGCCGGGCTGCCCGATCGGGGCGGCGTAGGCGGCGGGCGGTCCGAATCCGGGGGCGACCGGCGGTGCGAACGGCTGGTCCGGGGAAGGCACGGGTGCGCCCCCTGGTGCGTGCCATTCTGTGTTGTCAGTCACTGTGCTGTGCCCCCTGGTGACGCCGATGACGGTGTACTCGTTATTCATGCTTTCACACTCGGCTACTCTTGTGCGAAAGCTCCCGCATGCCCGACATGCCGGTCCGATCAATGATGAGGGCTATGAACGCCAAAATTCTTGTAGTCGATGACGACACCGCTCTCGCGGAGATGATCGGCATTGTGCTGCGCACCGAAGGTTTCGAACCGTTCTTCTGCGCGGACGGCACGGGTGCGGTCGACGCCTTCCACGCCGCAAAGCCCGACCTCGTGCTGCTCGACCTCATGCTGCCGGGCATCGACGGCATCGAGGTCTGTGCGCGCATCCGCGAGGTGTCGGGGGTGCCGATCATCATGCTCACCGCAAAGAGCGACACGTCCGATGTCGTGCGCGGGCTCGAGAGCGGTGCCGATGACTACGTCGTCAAGCCGTTCAATCCCAAGGAGCTGGTGGCGCGCATCCGCACCCGCCTGCGTCCGACGCCCGATTCGCCCACCGGTTCGCTCACTGTCGGTGACCTGCTTCTGGATGTCGCGGGGCACGAGGTGCGCCGCGGCGACGAGCGCATCAACCTCACGCCTCTCGAATTCGAACTCCTGCTCGCCCTCGCGCTCAAGCCGCAGCAGGTGTTCACGCGCGAGATGCTGCTGGAGCAGGTCTGGGGCTACCACTACAAGGCCGACACCCGGCTGGTGAACGTGCACGTGCAGCGACTGCGGGCGAAGGTCGAACTCGACCCCGACAACCCAAAGATCGTGATGACCGTGCGCGGTGTCGGCTATCGCGCCGGCGGCCCCACCCCAGCCTGAGCAGACCATGCGTGACTTCGACTGGCGAGCGTGGCTCCGCGGCCTCGCAGGCCTGTGGCGGTCATCCCTACAACTGCGCACCGTGGCGATCACCGTGCTGCTCTCGGCGATCGCCGTGGGTGTGATCGGCACTTATATGTCCTTCAGCGTGGGCAACAACGCCTTCGAGTCGCGGCTCGACCAGGTGCTCGCGAGTTCGGCGCGCTCCAACGTGGCGGCGCAGTTCCGTTTCGACGGATCGGAGCAGAACCAGGACATCGACCTCGAGCGCGCCATGAGCCTCGCGTCGCAGGGCGCGCTGCAGGCCTCGTCCAGTCCGGAACCGGGGGACACGCTCATAGCCATCCTGCGCACGGAAGGGCAGCCGGGCGCCAACCTGCCGATCGACCAGGTGAGCGAGGCCATCAACGTGGAGCGCGACATCTCGCCGGAGCTGCGCGCGCTCGTCGCCGACTCCACCGAGCGTCGGTTGTACTGGCAATCGATCCCGATGCCGCAGGCCGACGGGAGCACCGATCCCGGCGTCATCGTCGGCTCGGCTCTCGACGTGCCCCGCTCGGGCCGGTACGAGATGTACCTGGTCTTCAACCTCAGCTCCACACAGGACCAGCTCACCTTCATCCAGCAGACGCTGTGGTTCGGCGGAGCCGCCCTGATCATCCTGATCGGCGGGGTGACCTACATCGTGGTGCGTCTCGTCGTCGGTCCCGTGCGCATGGCCGCCGAGACGAGTGAACGCCTGGCAGCCGGGCAGCTCGAGGTGCGCATCCCCGAGCGCGGCGAAGACGTGATCGCGACGCTCGCCCGATCGTTCAACGGCATGGCCGACAGCATGCAGCGGCAGATCACCAAACTCGCCGCGCTGTCCCAGGTGCAGCAGCGGTTCGTGTCCGATGTATCGCACGAGCTGCGCACACCGCTCACCACGATCCGTCTCGCGGGCGACGTGCTCTACGACCAGCGCGACACCTTCCCGCCGGCGACGGCCCGCACCGCCGAGCTGCTGCACACCCAGGTCGAGCGCTTCGAGCTGCTGCTCGCCGACCTGCTCGAGATGAGCCGTTACGACGCGGGCGCCGTCGACATGGAGACCGAGCCCACGAGTCTGGTGCGCCTCGTTGAGGACGCGATCGAGTCGGTGGACACCCTCGCCACCTCCAAGGGCTCCGAGCTGCGCCTCGAGGCGCCGGGCGGATACTTCGAGGCCGACGTTGACGCGCGCCGCATCCGCCGCATCCTGCAGAACCTGCTGGGCAACGCGATCGACCACGGCGAGGGCAAGCCGATCGTGGTGTTCGTCGACAGCGACAAAGCCGCCGTCGCGATAGCCGTGCGCGATTACGGTGTCGGGATGACGCCCGCGGCCATGGAACGCGTCTTCGACCGGTTCTGGCGCGCCGACCCGTCCCGCCAGCGCGTCACCGGCGGCACCGGCCTCGGACTCGCGATCTCGCTCGAGGACGCCGCGCTGCACGGCGGCTGGCTCGAGGTCTGGTCCGCTCCGGGCGAGGGCTCCTGCTTCCGCCTGACCCTTCCGCGACAGCGTGGTGTCGAACTCGTGTCCTCACCACTCGAACTGCCGCCCGTGGAGGTGGGTCCCGATGAATAAGCCTGTCAGGCGCATGGCCTCGATTCTCGCGATGCTGGTCGGGATGTCCGCGCTCGCCGCATGCGGCGGCATCCCGCTTTCCAGCAGTCCCGTCGCCGGCCCCGAGATCACCGACGACGTCGATGTCACCATCGGGTTCTCCCCGCAGGGTCCGCGCGAGGGTGCGACGCAGGAGGAGATCGTCACCAACTTCGTGCTCGCCGCGACCAACCCGCAGAACGACTACGGGCTCTCGCGCAGCTTCCTCGCCGCCGACTTCGCCGAGGAGTGGGACCCCGATGCGGGCGTCTCGATCCGCACGGGTGCCGGCACGCCGGTCACCGTCTCCGAGACCCGGGTCGACTACTCGTTCCGCACCTCGGCCTCGGTCAACCGCGAGGGGCAGTACAAGCAGGAGCGCGAGTCCGCCAACGCGACCCTGCCCTTCACGTTCGTGCAGGAGGACGGCGAGTGGCGCATCGCGCAGGCGCCGCCCGGCATCGTTCTGCTCGAGGACAACTTCGCCCAGGTCTTCCGCGAGCACGCGCTCTACTTCTTCGACCCGAGCTTCAACTACCTCGTGCCGGATCTCCGCTGGTTCCCGAACCGTGCCGACATCTCATTCCGCGTTGTCGCCTCGCTGCTCACGGGGCCGTCGGCCTGGTACGCCAACGGCATCCTGCTCTCCGCCTTCCCGGCGGGAACGGTGGTGGGCGAGGGCAGGGTGAGCGTCGAGTCGGGTGTCGCGACGGTGGACCTGAGCGACGTGGCATCCTCTGCCAACGAACGCGACAGGGAACGCATGCGGCAGCAGCTGTCTGCCAGCCTCTCGAGCCTCGCGAGCGTCACCAACGTCGCTCTCACCGTCGAGGGATCGCCGCTCGGCATTCCCGACTCGGGTGGCACCGCGGCGAGCTCCTCGCTGCAGGTCAACCCGTTGCCGCTTGTGCGTAAGGGCAACGACTTCGGCTTCATCACCAACGACGAGGTCACGCCGATCCGGCAGCTGAGTGCCAAGGTGATCGAGATCGACGGTTCGGGCGGAGCGCTATCCCGCGGCGGTTCGGCGATGGCCGTTCTCGCGAACGGCAACGTCTGGGCTGTGCGGCCCGGGCGCGTGGAGCCGCTGCGCGTCGACGAGCGCGGCGGCCTGGCCGTCCCCTCGATCGACACCTTCGGTTTCATCTGGTCGGCGCCCCGGTCGAGCGCTCGCGCCATCCAGGTGTTCAGCCTCGACGGCGAGCGCAAGGAAGTGCAGACCAACCTGCCCGCCGACGCCCGCGTTCTCTCGATCGACGTCTCCCGCGATGGAGCCCGCATCCTGCTCTACCTCTCCACGGCGGGCGGCCCGCGCCTGCTCATGGCGGGTATCAGCCGACTCGAGTCCATCCCGGTCTCGCTCGGCGAACTGGTCGACCTGCCGGTCGGCGGCGCGACGCCGATCGACGCGACCTGGGTGGACGACCGCACCGTAGCAACGCTCTCCGGCAGCGGCGACGACACCACGGTCTCGACCTGGATGATCGGCGGCCCGAGCGAGAACCTCGGCAACGTGCCCGACGGCAGCGCGATCGTCGGCGGCAACGGCGGCGAGGACGGCCTGCGGGTGCTCACCGACAGCGGGGAGCTGTTCTACCCGCGGGGAACGGTCTGGCAGGGCACCGGCAATTCCGGCTCCTTCGTCGCCACCCAGCAGTAGCGGGTGTGCACAGATCGTCTCCCGGCGCGCCCTGCTGCCCGGAGCGCCGTCACGCTTGACCCATGTGGATCCGTGAGGCGCTGCTCGACGCGTGGGCCGTTGTGCAGCCGGTCGAGTGCGCCGGCTGCGGTGAGGCCGACCGTGCTCTGTGCGCGAGCTGTCGTCCGGCGTTCGTCGCCGAGCCCACCCGGCACCTCCTGCACGACGGAACGCGCGTGAGCGCCGCACTGCGTTACGAGGGGGTCGTGCGCAGGTGCATCCTCTTCTTCAAGGAGCAGGGGCGAACGGATGTCGCGGCGCACCTCGCCCGCCCCCTCGCGGCCGCGATCACCGACGCCCTCGCGGCCCTGCCGCCCGACGTCGCCGTCGAGCTCCTGGCAGTGCCGTCGGGTCGCGCTGCCTGGCGTCGCCGCGGGTACCTGCCAATCGCGACCCTGCTCCGCCGCGCAGGATACGGCCGGGCCGCCGGCCTCGTCTCCGCGGCCCCGACGGCCCGCCAGAAGACCCTCACCGTCGACCAGCGACGGGCCAACCGCGAGGGTGCGTTTCGCGCTCGTGGCTCCCTCGCCGGCGTCTCGGTGCTGCTCGTCGACGACGTGCTCACCACCGGCGCGACCCTCGTCGAAGCGGCCCGCGCGGTGCGGGCGGCGGGCGGCGAGGTGTGCGGAGCAGCCGTCATAGCATTCACCCCCAAGCGTTTCGGTGCCTCATCGACGACTCCCAGAAGGTTCTCGTGACTTTGCCACAAGGCAGGACTACGGTGAACGAAAAGGCGCGAAAGTTCGACCGCCTGGTACCCCAGGCAGCGCGTCCTACGGCTGGGAGGTCACCATGGAAATTTCCGTTTCTGGACGCAATCTGGGCGTCACCGATCGATTCCGTGATTACGCGACTGAAAAGGCCGAGAAAATCGGCAACCTCTCCGACAAGGCCATCGCGTTCGAAATCAAGGTCAGCCGTCACCACGAGACTCGCGGGTCGAGCGGCGACGACCGGGTGGAACTCACCCTGATCGGACCCGGCCCGCTCGTGCGCGCCGAGTCGAGTGGCTCAGACAAGTACGTCGCCTTCGACCTCGCCATGGCGAAGCTGATCGAGCGCGTACGCCAGGCCAAGGACCGCAAGAAGGTCCACCGTGGCAAGCACCGTCCGGTGTCGCTACGCGAGGCATCCAGTGACGGTTTCCGCGTCGTCGACATCACGCCGGCGGCACCCGAGCTGCTCGAGAAGGTTCGCACCGGCGCCATCCCCGTTGTGGACGGCGCCGCCGTCGAGGAAGACGAAGAGGAGTACTCGCCGGTCGTCATCCGCTCCAAGGTGTTCGCCGCCGAGCCCATGACCGTCGACGACGCGCTGTACTACATGGAGCTCGTCGGCCACGACTTCTACCTGTTCATCGACAAGGAGAACCACCGCCCGAGCGTCGTCTACCGCCGCAAGGGCTGGGACTACGGAATCATCGGCCTCGATGAGAACGCCGAGGACGCGCGCGACGTCGCACGCACCGAGGCGTCGAACCGCACGGCTGCGTCTCGCTGAAGCCGGTACGCCCACGGCGAAAGGCGCCCCGCGCAGAGAAAACCCAGCGCGGGGCTGAGTAAGATTGCACCGCACTGATCCGACGGCTGTCACAGACACCTCGGATCAGTGCGGATGTGCAGAACTCAGGAGTCCCGCGACGTCTCGCGTGGACACGCAACAGTTGTGGAGTACCCGTGGCCAACGTTCTCGAACGCGTTCTTCGTGTAGGTGAGGGACGACTTCTTCGTCGCCTCAAGAACTATGCGGAAGCCGTCAACCAGCTGGAAGACGACTTCATTGCGCTCACCGACGACGAACTCCGCAACGAGACGGTTGAGCTGCGCGAGCGCTACTCGAACGGCGAGTCGCTCGACGACCTGCTTCCCGAGGCCTTCGCCGCCGTGCGCGAGGCCTCGCGCCGCACCCTCGGCATGCGCCCTTTCGACGTGCAGCTCATGGGTGGCGCCGCGCTCCACCTCGGCAACATCGCCGAGATGAAGACCGGTGAGGGCAAGACCCTCGTCGCCGTGCTCCCCGCCTACCTCAACGCCATCGCCTCGCGCGGCGTGCACGTGATCACGGTCAACGACTACCTCGCCAGCTACCAGTCGGAGCTGATGGGACGCATCTTCCGGGCGCTCGGTATGACGACGGGCGTCATCCTCTCCGGACAGAACCCCGAGGAGCGTCGCCAGCAGTATGCGGCCGACATCACGTACGGCACGAACAACGAGTTCGGCTTCGACTACCTGCGCGACAACATGGCGTGGCAGGCCCAGGACATGGTGCAGCGCGGCCACTACTACGCCGTGGTCGACGAGGTCGACTCGATCCTCATCGACGAGGCCCGCACCCCGCTCATCATCTCCGGCCCCGCATCGGGCGAGGCGAACCGCTGGTTCACCGAGTTCGCGGGCCTCGCCAAGAAGCTCGTCGCCGACGTCGACTACGAGGTCGACGAGAAGAAGCGCACCGTCGGTGTGCTCGAGCCCGGCATTGAGAAGGTCGAGGACTACCTCGGCATCGACAACCTCTACGAGTCGGCCAACACGCCGCTGATCTCGTTCCTCAACAACTCGATCAAGGCTTCTGCCCTGTTCAAGAAGGACAAGGACTACGTCGTCATGAACGGCGAGGTGCTCATCGTCGACGAGCACACCGGCCGCATCCTCGTAGGCCGCCGCTACAACGAAGGCATCCACCAGGCGATCGAGGCCAAGGAGGGCGTTCAGGTCAAGGCCGAGAACCAGACCCTCGCAACCGTCACCCTGCAGAACTACTTCCGCCTCTACGGCAAGCTGTCGGGCATGACCGGTACGGCCGAGACCGAGGCCGCAGAGTTCATGAGCACGTACAAGCTCGGCGTTGTCGCGATCCCCACCAACAAGCCGATGCTGCGCAAGGACCAGCCCGACCTCGTCTACAAGAGCGAGCTGGGCAAGTTCGAGCAGGTCGTCGAAGACATCGTCGTTCGCCACGCTGCCGGCCAGCCGGTGCTCGTGGGTACGACCAGCGTCGAGAAGAGCGAGCTGCTCTCCAAGATGCTCGCCAAGCGCGGCGTCAAGCACGAGGTGCTCAACGCCAAGAACCACGCGCGTGAGGCCGCGATCGTCGCCCAGGCCGGTCGCCTCGGCGCCGTCACCGTCGCGACGAACATGGCCGGTCGTGGTACCGACGTGATGCTCGGCGGTAACGCCGAGTTCCTCGCCGTCGCCCAGATGAACGACAAAGGACTCAGCCCGATCGATTCCCCCGAAGAGTACGAAGCTGCTTGGGATGACGTCTTCGCGACCGTCAAGACCGACGTCGAGAGCGAAGCCCAGAAGGTGGTCGAGGTCGGTGGCCTCTACGTGCTCGGCACCGAGCGCCACGAGTCGCGCCGCATCGACAACCAGCTGCGCGGTCGCTCCGGCCGCCAGGGTGACCCGGGCGAGAGCCGCTTCTACCTGTCGCTGCAGGACGACCTCATGCGCCTGTTCAACAGCGGCGCAGCCGAGAGCCTGATGGGCCGCGGCGGCATCGACGACGATGTGGCCATCGAGTCGAAGATCGTGAGCCGGGCCATCCAGTCGGCGCAGTCGCAGGTCGAGGGGCGCAACGCGGAGATCCGCAAGAACGTGCTCAAGTACGACGACGTTCTGAACCGCCAGCGCGAGGCCATCTACGGTGACCGCCGACACATCCTCGAGGGTGACGACCTGCAGGATCGCGTCACGCGCTTCCTGGATGACGTCGTGACCGAGGTCGTCGACGTGCACACGGCCGAGGGCCACTCCGACGACTGGGACTTCGACGCCCTGTGGACCGAGCTGCGCACCCTGTACCCGGTCGGCATCACGATCGACGAGGTCGTACAGGAGGCCGGTTCGCGCGGCAAGATCAGCGAGAAGATGCTGCGCGACGAGATCCTCTCCGACGCGCACGTCGCCTACGAGAACCGCACCAAGCAGCTCGGTGAGCCCGGGATGCGCGAGCTCGAGCGCCGCGTCGTTCTCTCGGTCATCGACCGCCGCTGGCGCGACCACCTCTACGAGATGGACTACCTCAAGGACGGCATCGGACTGCGTGCCATGGCACAGCGCGACCCGCTGGTCGAGTACCAGCGCGAAGGTTTCGCCCTGTACCAGAGCATGATGGGCCAGATCCGCGAGGAGTCGGTCGGCTTCCTGTTCAACCTCGAGGTCGAGGTGACCGGAGACGGCGCCAACGCCATCGCGGCCCGCGGCCTGCAGAACAACAGCGCTCCGGTCGAGAAGCTGTCGTACTCGGCACCGTCTGCTGATGCCAACGGCGAGGTCGAGGTGCGCAACCAGCGCGGCCAGGTGCAGAAGGCCGAGACCGCTCGTGCCCAGCGCCAGCAGGCTGTCGCGCAGGCTCCGGCCGGTGGCGGCACCGGTGCGTTCGGCCAGAAGCTGGATGACGGTGCCCCCGAAGCGCAGGCTCCCGTCAACCGTGCCCAGCGTCGCGCCCAGGGCAAGAAGTAGCCCCGCCCCTTAGTTTCACCCCTCGAATTGCGGCAATCGGGGAGTTCTGGTTCTCAGGCTCCCCGATTGCCGCATTTTCGCGTTAGTGCCCAGAGTTTAGCTCGCCGATGGTCGAGCGAAGCCGAGACTAAATCAAGCGAAGCCGAAGTCAGAGCGCATTGATCGCGGTCGCGTGGGCGGCGCGACAGCACTACTCTTTACGGCAGTCTCGGTGCACTCTTCAGCACTGGGCGGGAGTCGCGACGTAGATCGGAATCGCGGCTATCCAACCCATGACAGGATTGAGTCGTGTGGGATGAGAGCGCCGGAATAATCGGCATCGGATATGAGGGCGCCTCGGTAGAAGACTTGACGTCTCAACTAATCGGGTGGGGTGTCACCGTCCTCGTTGACGTCCGGCTAAACGCGATTTCTAGGAAGCCTGGCTTTTCCAAGAAGCGGCTAAGCGAGCTGATGGTGGCAAACAACATCTCGTACCTGCACCTGCCGCAATTGGGCAACCCGCGTGACAACCGCGCTGGATACGCGGAGACCTCCACCCCAGAGGGCGAGCAAGCGCGGGCAAGGTTCAGTCAGCTGCTCGGCACTCCAGACGCCGTAGCGGCTGTGAACATGCTTGCCTCGTTGGCGCGAACCACACATGTGGCAGTGCTTTGTTTCGAAAAAAGTGAACTTGCTTGTCATAGGCATGAAGTGCTCGCTGAAGTCAGAAGAGCGCTGGATGACTAGAAGAGGCTTAGGGTCGATGCAGTCGACCTTTCCGGGTAGTAAACGCCGAGCACACTGAATTTCTCGCGGCGTCTCGCGTTTTCGAAGTTGCCCATGTAGAAACTTGTATGACGCTTGGATGCGAACATCATCTCCAAGTACTTCTGGGTAATCTTCCTTTTCGCTGTCGCATCCGAATCAGACTTGAGGTGTCTCTGAAGCTCGGTCATCTCCCAATCCAAGATCTGGCCTTGATGACCAGTGCATCGGGGGTCTGAACAGCGGTATCGATATCTAACCTTGAATCTCGGTGATTCGAGGCGCGGCGGCACGGAACCGTTCCCGAAGAGATCCACTTGTGAAAGCGCGTTGCTGATCTTGCTTTGCTCTGCGACAGTCCATCCCGGATGATCTTCGAACTCCATCTTGCTGACATCTAGCACCGGGACGAGTCCTAGCGACGGGCCGTTCGGATTGCCCGCAGTGCCAGATTGGAGTTCGCAGGTCGATGTTTGGTCGACATCTCTTAGATACGGGACGCGATCCGCCCAGGTGTGCAAATGTTCGATCGTCTCGATCGAGTCCCACTCCGGAGAGTAACTCTCGTTGCGACCGTCTTCATGGCGTCGGCGCACCGTCAACTCGATGATGTCGTACTTCGCAAACTTTCGCTCCGCGCCAAAATAGCGAAACGGTATCGGATAGAGGCGGATCCATTCCGATCGCCCCCCATCGATGCGGATACCGGCTACGCAGACTGTGTCTCCGTACTTGGCTGATGGTTGGGGTGAAGTTTTCACCGTGACGACTACGCGAGCGGTTTCTCCACGGATCGCCACGTTTCGGCCTTTGTCTAGGGTGGTGGGAACAAATCCCGTTCTGTCGCGAACTCGACGACTGAGTCTCCCGCAATAGTAAGAGCTTTTACAACTACCATTCGAGCATGAGTGTGAACGTTGTCGAAGGTGCTGTCTCTAAGCCCGTTGCTACCGGCGAGTTAGTAAGGATTCTTCGAAACCAAGCGGAGATCAGTGGCGAAATGACGACAGGCTTCCCTGTCGTAGCCGGTGACTCACACGCGTTCGCGATCGACTCACTACTCGTCTCGCCGCTATTCGGAGTAGTTGCGTTCGATGTAGTTGAGGGGAACGAGTTAGGTGACTTCGAGACTCGCCAAGACGACCTTGTCCGGGTGCTGAAATCTCGTCTGTCTGGGCACCGAGAACTAAATTCACGCCGTGATTTCATTCCGCACATCTCAGCAGTGACTTTTGCCCCAGGCATTAGCGATGACTTGGCCGCCCGCCTTTCAACGGCGGACTACCCGGTCCTCAACGGAGATGGTGTTCTTGCAACACTTTCGGCGCTGCCAACGGACGCAAGCCAAACGGCGATTTTCGAAGTCCTTTTGTCTGCGGTTCAGAATCTGCTTCCGATGCGGCGGGCCAGAGTTCCGAGGAGCCCCAGCAACGCGACTTCCCGCGGGGCGCGTCTGCTCGAGTTGGAGAGCTCGATAGCAACGCTTGATGGACTTCAAAGCCGAGCGGTTATTGAACCTATTGACGGAGTTCAGCGTATCCGCGGTTTGGCAGGTAGCGGAAAGACGGTCGTCCTGGCGATGAAGGCCGCCTATCTCCACACTCAACATCCCGAGTGGAAGATCGCGGTCACGTTCAACACCCGATCGCTCAAGGATCAGTTCCGACGTCTGATCTCCGGCTTTTCCTTCGAGGCGACCGGCGAGGAACCGGACTGGAAGCAACTCAGAATTCTCAATGCGTGGGGTGGCATCGGAAAAGATCCTGAGCGTGGCGGCATATACAGCGAATTTTGCGCGATGAGCGGAGCCAACTATTTCAACTTCTCCGAAGCGGCAAATCACTGGGGCTCATCGAATGCCTTTGCCGGAGCTTGCAACGCAGCGCTGAAGCAAACTGTAGAGATAGAAGAAACCTACGACGCGATACTCGTCGACGAGGCGCAGGACCTGCCAGCTAGTTTCTTGAAGATGTGCCACCTAATGCTCAAGGAGCCTAAGCGCCTTGTTTACGCATATGACGAACTTCAGAATCTCAACGGCGGTGGGCTTCCTTCGCCCGAAGAAGTTTTTGGATCGGATCGCTTGGGTAGGCCACTAGTGGAATTCGAATCCCCAGAGGGTTCGAAGCGGGATGTGGTCCTCGAGAAGTGCTACCGAAACTCGCGCCCAGTTCTGGTGACAGCACACGCTCTAGGGTTCGGAATTTATCGTCAGTCACCCCCGGGGCAAGAAACTGGATTGGTTCAGCTTTTCGAGCACGCGAGTCTGTGGGAGGACATTGGGTACGACGTTGATCAGGGCCCGCTCGAAGAGAATAGGGAGGTCGTTCTCTCTCGGACGGAGCGTTCCAGCCCTCCCCTCCTGGAGCGGCACTCGCCGATTGACGATCTGATCCAGTTTCACCGCTTCGACTCGAAGGAAGACCAGAATGCGTGGGTGGCAGCTCAGATCGAATCGAATATTCGTGAAGATGAGCTGCGGCATGACGACATCATCGTCATCAACCCAAATGGTATTACGGCACGAAAGAACCTCGCTCCTTTGCGAGCCGACCTTCTAGAAAGAGGTATCTCCAACCATCTCGCCGGAATCGATACATCGGCGGACGTCTTCTTCGACCGAGAGGGTAAATCGGTCACTTTTACAGGCATTTATCGCGCCAAAGGTAACGAAGCTGGAATGGTCTACATCGTAAACGCCGAAGAGGGGGTCGAGGCAATATACAACCTCTCTTCGATACGGAATCGTCTTTTCACCGCTATCACCCGCAGTAAGGCGTGGGTGAGAGTGGTGGGCGTAGGTGATGAAATGGACCTACTCGTTGCGGAATTTGAACGAGCAAAAGCAGAGAACTTCAAGTTGCACTTCAGGTACCCGACTGCAACCGAGAGGGAAAAACTCACGATGCTTCATCGCGATGTCTCTCCGGAGCTTGCGGAGACGATTAGATTGCGAAAGAAGTCCGCGCGAGACTTGCTTGACGATCTCGAAGAACAGCGAATGTTCCCCGAGGATTTGGATCCAGAAGTCCGCGCGCGGCTGATCGAAAGACTTCTCTCAAGTGACGGTTCGTGAGCCCACGGCGGCCGAGTTGCGCGATGGCATCAATCGCCTGACCGTTGAACTGGCGAGAATAGGCCTGACGGATGACCAAGAATGGCCGACTCTCACTCGCAGCGCCGCGACGACCACGGTCTCCACGGCCCATCCGCCTAATCGCTCGGTTATAAACGCGACCTCGTACGACGCACTTTACAACGAGCAGGCGGAAAGAAGAGCTTTTAACTTCGTCATGTTAGACAAGGCGCTGGTCCACTTCGCTTATGAGTTCCAAGGTCACCGCCTGAGTCGACACCGTGTTGTGTTTCTCCCTTCACCCCATCTGGTCGAGTTTCAGAATGATTCGGAGCTCTATCTCCGCGAGCATTTGTATGCAGACGTGATTGGGCCGCAAGGACTAGCTGTTCCAATGCGGTTTGATTTTGATGTCCGCCAGGGTCAGGGAGTATCGATAGACCATCATGCGACTCACCTAACCCTTGGTCAGTACAAGCACTGTCGGATCCCCGTAGCAGCTCCCGTCACGCCATGGGCCTTCATGGACTTCCTCGTCCGACACTTCTATCAATCTCCCGCTATGCCTAATCTTGCACTCAATATCGAGCCGGATAGAAGATTTGACCCGCATGTTTTAGTCGACTTGACGGGCAATATCCACGTTTCGGTGCCCGCTGGAATTTAGATAGCAGGCGGATGCGCTGACTATTAATCTTGGTCGAGCACTACGCCGTGCAGGCCGCGAGCGATAGCTAGCGCTTCCTCAACGTACCGGCTCTCCGGCCACGCCTTATTCCGAATGTGGCTGGCCCAATCCGATTCGTCCAACCTCGATGACGCGACTAGGTACGCGCGATAGGTCTTGGGCACCATGCCACGATCCATAATCACCCATCCCGAATCGAGAACTTCGATGACACCATGAATATCTCTCTCGCCTGTGACGCTCTGTCGATAACGAGAGGCATACATCAATAAGTCCGAGAGTTGCGTGAGTAGATCACTGCCGAAGTAAAGCTGGTCTCCAGGATAGAGATCTAGACGTATCAAGACAGTTCCCAGTGCGATGATCACCGCGCCAGCGTCGTTGCTTTCGCCCCACGCAAGAGTCGCAAGAATCACCCCATCAGCCGTCTCCAGTTGCAGAATGACCTGCGCACTATCGACCGAGGCCAAGAATCTAACATGCAAGTCGGTTTCCCTTAGCTCGCATCTTGGTCCCGTGGAGCTGATAACACCGGACAGCTTGGCTTTCATAAGTGCCATGTGAACCAGCTTCGATGTTGGCTGGGTTGCCACTTTCTCATAGAGCGCCTCTTCCTCGAGACGGCGCCTCGCCATGCCTGCCTGCACAACCTCTGCGATCGATGGGGCTGCATCGATCGATGCGGAGTGCGATAACGTGTCGTCATCTTGGGGCCCCGGTCGTTCGGCTTCTACAGCGAGCCCATTTCCTCGTCTGGTTGAATCTGTTCTTGGCGCCAGCCGATCATCTTCAATATTTTGCAAGTCTGACTGCGTCTGTCCCACATCACGCTCGGTCAACTTCACTCGGGCAGAGAGCCGCTCCGTCAAAACATAGAAAAGGCCAAAGAGTACAAAAGCCGTACCGGCGTTTACAAGTAGGTTGCTGAGCCACGGATTTCGCCATTCCCGGGCGGGAGACGCCACGTCTGAGAAGTAGGAGCCGAAAACGAAGACTACGCCTACGAAGAAGGAACCGATCATCCACCACAAGCGATGACCACGAAGCCACCGACCCCACTTCGCTTTCAGAACGTTGAGAGCGGCTGCGCGCCTGGCTTTCTTTGCCTTGGAGTGGGCTTCAGCGCTTAGCTGAAACTCCGCATCAGCGGCGCGTTTCTCAGCATCCGCGCGCTCTTTAGCCCGCCGGTCTTCTAATTCTTCCCTTGAATCCATATTCAGTTGCGTTCTAACAAGTCGGCTGATGCGAATGTGGAAAAGGAGGCGCAGTGACACGTGGATCCTCCAGGCCCCAGTTCGACTCTTCTCGTTGTGGAATGGGCGCGAAGTGGGGCATTGTCAAATTATGGTGGATTTGTTCACGGGCTGGATGCGGAGGGCTAATTCTTTGGCGCGATTCGAAAGTTGCATGCGCAACATGCGACGAGCGTGCCAAAAGTTTGTAACCGACTAGCCTGAGACTGTGTCGACGCTCAGTGATCTTGTCCAGGCCCAGGGGCGTTCGACCGACGCCGACATCGAGTGGCTGCACCTCCTGGTCGGGGACTGGCAGCTCATCGCGGACCTCGCGTTCGCCGACATCGTGCTGTGGGTGCCCAGCGCCGAGGGCAGTTTCGTCGCCGTCGCGCACGCCCGCCCCTCCAGCTCGGCCACCCTCTTCTACCGCGACTTCGTCGGCCAGGCCATCAAGCCCGAGTGGAAGCAGCAGGTCACCCAGAGCTTCGACACCTGTAGCATCATCGACTCCGGTGCACCCACCTGGTACGAGGAGACCCCCACGCGCGTGCGCGCCGTTCCCGTCGTGCGCCGGCTCTCGCCGAGCGGCAAGCAGGTCTCCGACGCGCCCGTCGCCATCATCACCCGCCACACCAACCTGAGCGAGGCGCGCACCCCCAGCCGCCAGGAGCTCACCTTCAACGAGTGCGCCAACGACGTGTTCCTGATGATCGCGAGCGGCGACTTCCCCGACCTGGGGGCGCCCACCGGCCCGCGCCGTGGCGCCCCACGCGCATCCGACGGCCTCATTCGCCTGGATATCGACGGCAACGTCACCTTCGCCTCACCGAACGCGCTGAGCGCCTTCAACCGCATGGGCTTCGCCGGCGAGCTCGAGGGCGAGTCCCTCGCCGAGGTCACCACCGGACTGCTGCACGGCCGGCTCGTGGTCGACGAATCGCTGCCGCTCGTCGTCACGGGACGCGCACCGTGGCGCACGGATATCGAGGCTCGCGGCGTAACCGTCTCGGTACGCGCCATCCCGATTCGCAATCGCGGTGAACGCATCGGAGCCATGGTGCTCTGCCGCGATGTCACCGAGGTGCGGCACCAGGAGCGCGAGCTCATCACCAAGGATGCGACGATCCGCGAGATCCACCACCGGGTCAAGAACAACCTGCAGACCGTGGCATCGCTGCTCAGGATCCAGGCCCGACGCACCCACAGCGACGTCGCGCGCGAGGCGCTCGGCCAGGCCATGCGTCGCGTCGCCGCCATCGCCGTGGTGCACGACACCCTGAGCGAGGGCCTCAACCAGAACGTCGACTTCGACGTCGTGTTCGACCGGGTGCTGCTGCTGATCGCCGAGGTCGCGTCCAGTCACAACACCACCGTGCATCCCAAATCGAGCGGCAGCTTCGGCAACCTGCCCAGCGAGTACGCCACCCCCCTCGCCCTCGCCCTCACTGAGCTCGTGACCAACGCGGTCGAGCACGGCCTGGCAGGCAAGACCGATGGCGAAGTCGAGATCGTCGCGCATCGGGATGACGTGATGCTCAGCGTCAAGGTGCGCGATAACGGTGTGGGGCTGCCCGAGGGCAAGGTCGGCTCGGGTCTCGGCACGCAGATCGTGCGCACGCTCATTCAGGGCGAGCTCGGCGGCACCATCGACTGGCACACGCTGATGGGTTCGGGCACCGAGGTGACCATCGAGATCCCGGCGACCTGGCTGACCCGCACCTAGCCGCTCCGAGAACAACGCGCCGCCAACGAAGAAACCCGCAGCCCCGGGTAAGGGGACTGCGGGCCGTGTTGCTGCTGCTAGGCGGTTGTGATCTTCGTAGAAATTTGTGGTTAGGAAGCGCGGCGGGCGCGTGCGGCGCGACGCTTGAGGGCGCGGCGCTCGTCTTCGCTGAGGCCGCCCCAGACGCCGGAGTCCTGTGAGGTCTCGAGCGCGTACTGCAGGCACATCTCGGTGACGGTGCAACGACCGCATACAGCCTTGGCCTTGTCGATCTGGTCGACGGCCGGTCCGGTGTTTCCGACGGGGAAGAAAAGCTCGGGGTCGGCCGTGAGGCAGGCGGCTTTGTCGCGCCAGTCCATGATGCTCCTAGGTGTAGTTTGCTCGCACGCCAAAAAATCTACGCGTCTGCATGGGTGATGCCCTGTGCTTCGGATGGGAAGGGCAAGAGTTTGGGATCCACCCACGACCTTGTAGGAGTCAAATCAACCTCCAATAGACTCTCATAACGGAGAAAGCAAATCAATGGTTTTGTATGGGATATGGCTGTGAACGTGACCCCCAATAGCGTGCTGGACAGCGGGGACTCCCCGCCACTACGGCCTCGTCACCCTCAGGTTGTGGCGCTCGTCGTTGTGCTCGCTCTCGAATTCGTTGCCCTCGTGGGAATCACGGTGTTCCTGGTCTTCGAGCTTCTCGTGGCCGCGCCCGAGAGCTACGCGAGCGCCATCGCGCTGACCGTCGTGGTGGCTTTGGCCGCCCTGTGGCTGGGTGCGATCGTCGTCGGCGCGTGGCGCGGCGGGTCGTGGACGCGAGGCGCATCCATCGTCGTGCAGGTGCTTCTGGTGTCGGTCGCGCTCGGCAGCTTTCAGGGCTTCCTGCCACGACCGGACATCGGTTGGATCCTGCTGCTGCCCGCGATCGCGGTGTTTGTGCTGCTCTTCAGGTCACCGGTGCGGGCGCACCTTCGCCCGCCGCTAGGCGACGACGAGGCCTAGCTTCTTGCGCAGCATGCTGAGGTGGCCGGTCGCCTTCACGTTGTATAGCGCGAGCTGCACGGTGCCGTCTTCGTTGATGACGAAGGTCGAACGCAGCGTGCCGGTCACGATCTTGCCGTAGAGGCTCTTCTCGCCCCACGCGCCGTAGGCCTTGTGCACGTCGAGGTCCTGGTCACTGAGCAGCGGGAAGGTCAGGTGCTGTTCGTCGCGGAATCGGACGAGGTCGGCGACCGGATCCTTCGAGACACCGAGCACGCTGTAGCCCTCGCGCTCGAGCGCGCTCAGGTTGTCGCGGAAGTCGCAGGCCTGCGTGGTGCAGCCCGGCGTGGAGGCCGCCGGGTAGAAGTAGAGGATGACCTTTCGCCCGGCGAAGTCGCTGAGGGCGACGGCGTTGCCGTCCTGGTCGCTGAGGGAGAAAGCGGGGGCAACAGCACCGGTTTCGAGTCGTGTTCCGGTCATGGATGCTCCTGGTTGAGTTGCGGTTCGCGAGGGGGTTTTTCCCATGCTAATCTTGCTAGTCGGTTCGGGTATCCCGAACTACGCACCTCTAGCTCAATTGGCAGAGCAACTGACTCTTAATCAGTGGGTTCCCGGTTCAAGTCCGGGGGGGTGCACCAACGGGTCCCGCTTCGGCGGGGCCCTTTTGTGTCCCGCTCGGTCGTTTTGCGTCCCGTACAGTCGGAGCATGAAACCCCGTGACGAATTCTTCGATCGCGAGGCTCGCTACTCGCTCGGCGTCGACGAGGAGTGCCGCAGGCACAAGCGCGACGACCTGCTCATGATCCAGCCCGGCATGAACCGGGGAACGGCGGTCTGAATCCCCACGTCCGAGGTCATTCACTCGGGCGAGGGGGTGGAGGGGACCTTTGTGCGCATGCGGCGCGTGATCAGCGTCGGGCCGAACAGCACCGAGATCAGACCGCCGTACAGAAAAACCGTCGGCAGAGGGTTGGGGTTCGGTTGCTCGTAGCTGGACTCGTCCGCCATCGTCCAATTGCAGGCCATGCCGAACGGGAAGTAGCTGATCGCCTGTCCGTTGAACTGGCCTTCGGGGCTGGGATGCAACCCTTCCGGCGGAAACTGCTTAGAGTAGCAATTCTCGCCGGGATCACCAACGCTCTGCTGGATGACGATTCCGAAGGCCACGACGATCGAGAAGAGTCCCGCGGTGGTCGCGAGAGCGATCCGTCCGAGTCGGCTCATTTCCCCTGCTCCAGGCACGTCGTCATCGCCGTGATACGAACGCCCTCGGTGGTGCCACGGATGGTTGCCTGCTCAATCCGCTGCACGGTGCTGGGCGAGTAGATCGACGTGCCCGTCGCCTGCTCGGTGTGTTCGAGGCCACTCGCCTTCCAGAACCGTGTGACGGCTTTGTAGGCGGGCTCGGCGGAATCCGCGTACTCGAAGACGGGCAGCAGGAGGGTGCCCTGCACCTGCACTCCGTCAGCTCCGGTGGAGCACTCACCAACGAATACCTCGGGAGTTCCGGGGACACCGGAGGCTTCGGCCGAATTGAGGAGGAATTGCGTGAGCAGCTCCGTGTCGGCCGCGACCTGCGCCGCCCGGGCCACTTCGTCAATCGGGGCCGGGGTGGGTTCGAAGAGGGCCAGGTCGTCGGGTTCGGCTGAGCCGAGGGGGAGTCCGACGTAGCCGGTGATGCTCTCCGTGTCGGAGTGGACGAAGAATACGGTTCGCGGTCGTCCCGGAGTCTCGTCGCCGGTCAGCGCAGCGAGCGATCGCGCTATCACCCCTGGTGAGGATGCGTTCACCGTCAGGTGGGGTCGCGGGGACTGCTCGCGCGGTTCCACTGAACTGATCCGGTCGACGCGAGGCCGTGCCTCCTCGAGGTAATCGATCAGAGCGTCGGAGGGTCCGGCGGCCGAGACAGAGACGTTGAGGTCGAACCCCTCCCAACTGACCGACACCGCATCGAAGGGGTCGGAAGTGAGCGTGCCGGATTCGCGAAGGGCGGCGACCGCGGAGGCCACTCGAATCTCTGACGCGACCTGCACGGAATCGCTTGTCGGATCCATCCTGACCGAGTCGACCATGGGAAGCGCACGCAGCACCGCAGCTCGCTCTACCTCCCGCGAATTCTCCAGGGTGACCGCGGCCACGCCCGGACCCTTCGGCACAAAGAGCGTGCTGCTGAGTCGCAGGCCCGTCGGCGAGGGAACCGCCGCGATGAGATCGGGAAGTGTCGCCAGGTCATCCGCACGGGCCGCCGTGACGACCAGACGAAGGTAGAACTCGCCGGGCCTGTCCTTTTCGTCTACCGCGTCGACTTCCGCGACGACTTTGGTGACGCCGGGCAGTGCGCGGATCTCCGCCTCGAACTCCCGCGCCGCCGCGACGGACTGGGCAGGAGGCTGCGGAAGAGGTGAACACCCGGTCATCAGCAACGCTCCGCTCAACACGAGCGAGACGAGCAGCCGGGAGATCATCCCATAAGTTGAGCACGCGTCATCCCGAGGCGCGTCATCCCCGCGAATGACAAACGAGCTAGAGCTCCGTCTTCCACGCGCCCATGGTCGCCCAGGGGGTGAACCCGACTGCTTCGTTGACGGCGAGCATGTGAACGTTATCCACAGCATTCGACGTCGTGATGGCGGGATGCCCCGGCGCGAACTCGTCGAGAGCCGCGATATTCGCCACCTTGAGCAGCATGCCCAGCCGGTGACCACGGTGCGCCTTCATGACGATCGTGTTGCCCTGCGCCACGGCACGTTCGGTCTCGGGTGGCACGTCCAGCTCGGTGTAGCCGGCGACCTCACCCGAAGGTGCGTGGTGCACCATCGCGACGACCATCGTGCTGGGCGACAGCTCGTACGCGTCGTCGTCGGCCCGCACGCGCTCGGCGGTCCAGATGCTCGCGGTGTCCATGCCCGCGCTGGGGGCATCGGTTCCCATGCTCTGCCGCAGTTGTGCCATGTCCTCGAGCAGGTGCTCGGGGGTGCGGCCCGTGTAGGTGAGCACGGTGAAGTCGGGGCCGGCGGCATCCCGCGCCTGCTGGAGTTGCGCCGTAACGTCGACGGGGAGGTCCAGGCGGCTCATGCGCCCGACCTGCTCGAGCACGTAGCCGTGCTTCAGCAGGAATGCGCTCGACGCGGTGTCGCGCGGCACGGCGCCGAAGCCGGTCGGCGACGGGATGACGTCAGTCGTGTCCGAGAACGCCTCCGTCGCGTACTTCTGTATGGAGGTCTTGCCCTCCTCACGGGCCCACGCCACGAGTTGCTCGTGCAGGGCCGAGCCGATGCCGTGCCCGCGAAACTCTGGCAGGACCTCCACGGAGACCCACGCCGCCGAGGCGTCCGATTCGGTCTCGTACACGCCGCGGCCGACGATCTCGCCGTCGACCCGGGCGAGCACCCCGTGCTTGACCTCGAGCGGGTTCTGCCACCTGGGCAGCAGTTCCTCGGGCTCACGTGACAGGTCGCGGTTGCCCACGAACTCGGCGATGACGTCGTTGCGGAGATCGACCTGGGCGACCCAGTCAGGAGTGATCTCGGCGGGGACGATGAGTTCTTCAACCGTGAAGTTCATGATGGAAAACCACCCTAGACCCGGACGATATCGTGAGAGGCGACAGTTCGATAACGACCGGAGGATCCATGCTCGAGCAGGTGGAGGTCGTCGTCATCGGCGGTGGCGCGATGGGGTCGGCCGCGGCGCGGGCACTCGCCCTGCGCGGTCGCGAGGTGCTGCTGCTCGAGCGGTTCGGGCCGGGGCACAAGAACGGGGCGTCGCACGGCGCATCCCGAAACTTCAACACCGCCTATGCCGACCCGGACTATGTCGACCTGCTGGTCGAGGCGCTGCCCGCGTGGCGCGAGCTCGAGCGGGAGACCAGAACTCCGCTGCTCGATCTCGTCGGCCTCGTGAACCACGGGGCCAACCCCGACTTCGACGACACGTTCGCAGCGATGGATCACGCGGGCTTCGAACCCGAGTTCCTCGACCCGGCCGAGGCTTCGCGACGCTGGCCTGGCATCCGCTTCGACGGACGGGTGCTGTTCACGCCGCAGGGTGGTCGCGTCAATGCCGACGCTGCCGTGACTGCTCTGCAGCGCTCGGCCGCGACCCACGGCGCGACGGTGCTGCACAATGCGCGCGTTCTCGAACTCACCGTGCGAGGTGTGGATGACGTCCTTCTCCGCTACGAGACCCCGCAGGGCGTGCACGAGATCACCGCCCGAACGGCGGTCGTCACCGTGGGTGCGTGGACCGACAAGCTCCTCGGCACCGTGGCACATCCCCGGCTCGTGGTCACGCAGGAGCAGCCCGCGCACTTCGCCGTGCGCGACGCTTCGATCGCCTGGCCGAGCTTCAACCACACTCCGACCGCGGGCGACGCCGACTACGACTACTGGCGCTCGCCGATTTACGGCATGCTCACACCGGGCGAGGGTGTGAAGGCCGGCTGGCACGGGGTCGGCCCGGTGGTCGATCCGGATGCCCGCGACTTCCTGCCCGAGCCCCAGCAGCTCGCCGCGCTGCAGCGCTACGCGCGAGACTGGCTGCCCGGCGTCGACCCCGACGAGTTCGCCGCCATCAGCTGCACGTACACGACCACCCCCGACTCGAACTTCGTACTCGACCGGATCGGGCCGCTCGTGATCGGCGCAGGCTTCTCGGGTCACGGCTTCAAGTTCACGCCCGCGGTCGGGCGGGTGCTCGCCGACCTGGTGGAGCGCCGCGCGGCGCCCGCGCTGTTCTCGCTGGGCCGCTAGATCTGAAAGTAGCCCCGAACTGGGATGTTGATTCGAATGTAAATCGTGTTTGGCTGGTCCCGACGATCCACACGACTTCGATGACGAGGGTGAGCATTTTGGGACACACGGCGAAGGAACTCGCGACTCAGTACGCCGATCCAGCTTGGCGTGAGCGCTATTCCAAAATAAGTGATCTTCTCCAAATTCTTGGCGACTGTATTATCCCAAACGACTACGCCGTCTCGGGCGACATCAACTCTGCGCTCGCTCTTAGCGCGGAGGGCGCGAAGATGAAAGATCGGCTTATCCGTAAGGAGCACATCCCCGCGATGGAGGCGCACTTGATGTGCGCTCTAACGTTTGGGCATAAAGAACTGTTCATCGACGTCGAACTGACGGATGTCGAAAAACTAGCATCAGCCATTTCTTCGCAGTTGGTCGAGCGCAAGATCAGATTTCCCTACAGTTACGGCCGCGACATATACGACGCGTACTCCGTCTTGTTTGAAGATGAAAAAGACGTGCTGACACTCGATGAGACCTTCAGGTTGATAGACGAGGTGCCGGCGGGAGTGTTCCAGTACGGCACGTTCGTGCTTGGCCCCTACGGAATTCTGAACAGTGCAACGTCTCGCTTTGTGCATTTCAGCAGGCAAGTCCCCGCTTTCCACTGCGCGCAGTCAACCTGCAACGCCGTCCATCCCATTCGTTTGACCACCGGATATGACGCGACTATCAATGACGAGCGGAAGAAGCTTCATCGAATTCTGGATGAGGAATCCGATCAGACAGCCGATTGGTGGGGGCTAGCACTTGAAGTGCGGGACTTTGCTGGTTCGTACTATGGCGATCATCATTCCGGCACAGTCGTTGCGCTGATTGGAGATTGTCTCAGCGATACCGAGTTTTCGAGTTTGCTTGTCTACCTCCTAGATAGCACGAAGGGCGCTTTCCGCGAGGTTGTGAAGGACGCGCTTGGGACGGGTTCAGCCCGCGACATGGTTGCCAAACTGACTCGCGCGGAAATGCAGCAAATCGCGCTGCTAGCTGAAGAATCGTGGCTGACGCAGGGACTCGACTATCTAGTTCGAGCCGGAGAAATTCACATACCAAAAGGCGAGATACGTCGTCCGGTGACCAACATCCGTAGGAGTTCAGGGGCATTCAATTTGGTCCCCGAGTTGGGTCATTTCGGGGTGCGATTCGTTTCGAGTGATCCAGGATTCGCCTCGCTCCGAGAACGTCGGCTTCTACACAAGCTCTATCTCAAAGACGACCTCACAGACACGGAAGAGCTCGACTGGCAACTCCGTGGCTTCGACTCTGACGACCTCGACGAGCGGCTCGAAAATTTCTTCCGATCGACCGACCCGCGAAGCGCACTGAGACGAATGGTCCTGGCACGAAAGACCAACATGATAATGGCGTGCGAGGAGGTCGGCCTGGAAGATGGCGAGCACCTATCTGATAGCGATCTCGTCGAGACCATTCTTTGGAAGCTTGGGTTTGCCGTGCATTTCGAGGACGATCCGCACGGATATTTTTGGGACCTCCATCAAAGGATTTCTGCGCTGACGCAATCCTCTAGAATTTCCGGCATTGGCGAATCCGAAACGTTTCGGGGAGTAGCAAGTCTCTATTTCACTGAACTCGAGGGCCTTCTCATAGACAGTCTCGCATTCGGGACGTGGGCGCTTCTGACCGACCACACTTCTGAGTTCTCGCCGTTCAGCTACGACAATGAGCATGACCGATTGCTCGGCCTTTCTCGGCTTCAAGTCGCTCATGACCTGTCCGGCAACGAACATGAGAACTTCGACTTTACGTCAGACAAGATGGATCTATACTCCCTGGTACGTGGGTTTGGGATCCTTTCAAAGGAGCTCGCTCGTCTCGAGCAAGATCGCTCTGCATCTGCCCGAAGCGCAGGGTCGTTCCCTCAATTTGAAGGGAAGACGGAGTTGAAATCCTTCGTTTTTCGGTCGACCGTGCCTTACCTAGACCTGACGGATGCTTCTAGGGTGCGATTACGAGAAGGACTTTCTCAGATCACGAATCAAATGATCTCTCCCGTTGAGGTCAATCAGGTGCGAAACGACTACTCGCACTATCGACGCACCTCGCCAGAGATAGATCGAATGGCCAACGCGCTCGACGCGATTGGCACCGCGGTCAGGGAGATTGAGAACCTCGGTTTGGCGCGCTTGCTATGTGCTCCATCCGGTTTCGAGTCCGACGCTTGGGGCCGTAGTCAGCACAAATTCTCCGGTCCGCGAAGCGTTGAGCATCTATTTGCGCGCCCATCAAGCTACGACTGGATGGGACTGCCGGGTCTGAATCAACCGCAATACATTGTCCGCTCGGCAGGTTTTGCAGAGCCAAACGAAGTCCTTCGATTCACGCAGCGGTTCGAAAGCGAATTTTCGCGGATGTGGAATGGATACCCGATACGCAGGGCAGCAACGGTCTCCATCCCCGTTGGCTCCGATGAGGTTGACAACCACTCTGAGAATCAGCGGTAGGAGCCTGGGATTCCTCGCCGCGCGGAAAGGCTAGGTTCGTCAATTACCCAGACCCCAGCTGCGGTGTATGAGCGCCAGACATGGGGCTAGGCGAGCTCCTTGCGGAAGTAGTGAAACACGATCTCGTCGGCGGTCAGCGACGTGTCGAACAGGGGCGTGTAGCCGGTGGCGAGGTAGAGGCGCACTGCCTCCGGCTGGCGCGGACCTGTGCTGAGCTCGACGATCGAGTGGCCGCGTCGGGCGGCCTCGGCCTCGAGCTCGGCGAGGATCAGCCGGGCAAGGCCCTGACCGCGGAAGTCCGCGTGGGTCCACATGCGCTTCACCTCGACGGTCGTCTCGCTCATCCGCATAAACGCCCCGGCCGAGACCGCCCGACCGTCGCGCACGAGCACCACGAAGTCGCCGTCCGGCGCGGAGAAGGTGGAGGCGGGGTAGCGATTGATCTCCGTTGACGCCGGCTGGCCGAACATGTCGCCGTACCGGTCGTCGTACTCGCGCTCGAGGTCGGCGAGCACCTCGACGACGAGCGGATCAAGCGGTGTGGTGTGGATGAGTCTGTCGGTGGTCACGTGGGTAGAAGGCCGAGGGGCGTCGACGTATTCCGATCAGCCCGCGAACTTCTCGGCCCAGCGCAGCGAGTCGCGGATGCCGTCCTCGATCGTGAGCTGCGGGGTCCAGCCGAGCGCCTGGGGTGCACGGTCGCTGGTCGTGTATGCGCCGGCCGCGTCGCCGGGGCGGGCCGGTCCGACGAGAACCTCGAGGTCGGATCCGGAGACCTCGATGAACATGTCGGTGAACTCTTTCACCGTGGTGCCGAGGCCGGTGCCGATGTTGAGCACCGCGTACGGCGCCGACGGGGTGGCGACCTCGTCGAAGCGCTTGAGCGCGGCGACGTGCGCGAGGGCCAGGTCCCAGACGTGGATGAAGTCGCGGATGCCGGAGCCGTCACGGGTGGGCCAGTCCATACCCGTGATGGTGAACGGCACGCCGGTGCGGGCAGCCGTGACCAGCTTGCCGAGCACGTGGCTGGGCAACGGGTCCTGGAGGCCGGTGCGCAACTGGGGGTCGGCGCCGATCGGGTTGAAGTAGCGGAGCGCGATGGCGCGGAATTCGCCGGCCGCAGCGCCATCCCGAAGCACGCTCTCGAAGATGGCCTTCGAATTAGCGTACGGGCTGGTCGGGTTGATGGGCGAGTTCTCGTCGACGGTGAAGTCGGCGCTCACGCTGTAGATTGAGGCCGAGGAGGAGAAGATGACGCGCTCGCAGCCGTTGCGACGCAGGTGCTGCAGCATGCTGATGCCCTTGCCGACGTTGTTCGCGTAGTAATCGACCGGCTGCTCGACCGACTCGGGCACCACGATCTTCGCCGCGCAGTGGATGACCGCCGAGATGTCGGGATGCGCCGCGAAGATGCTGTCGATCAGGTCGCCGTCGGCGACATCGCCCTCGAAGAACACGTGCTTGCCGGCCCAGTCGCGTCGCCCCTTGGAGAAGTCGTCGAGGATGATCGGCTCGATCCCCTGGTCGACACAGGCGTTCGCGATGGTGCTTCCGATGTATCCGGCGCCGCCGGTAAGGAGGATCTTCACGCTCGGAATTCTAGCGCGGAGGGTTTTGCGAACCGGCTAGCATCGCAGCATGGTCCCTGTCGCGAACCTCGTCGCCTTCGCGCTCGCCGCGCTTGTGCTCGTCGCGCTGCCCGGTCCGAGTGTGCTGTTCGTCGTCGGCCGCGCCCTCTCTATCGGTCGCGTCGGTGCCCTGCTCAGCGTCGCGGGCAACGCGGTCGGCATGTTCGCGCAGGTGGTGGCGATCTCCGCGGGACTCGGCCTGCTGCTCGAGCAGTCCATAGTCGCCCTCACGGTGATCAAGTTCGCGGGCGCCGCGTTCCTCGTCTATCTCGGAGTGCAGGCGATCCGGCACCGCAACAGGCACGTCGAAGCTCCCGAGGGCGGGGCATCCATCGGCCGCCTGCGTTCGCTTCTCGAGGGCATGGTCGTCGGTGTGACGAACCCCAAGTCGATTGTGTTCTTCGTCGCAGTGCTGCCGCAATTCGTCGACGCGAGCGTGGGTAGCGTGCCCCTGCAGCTGCTGGAACTCGGCGCGATCTTCGCGACCATGGCCCTGCTGCTCGACAGCGTCTGGGCGATCGGTGCCGGTTACGCGCGCGAGTGGTTCGGTCGATCCCCGAAGAGGATGTCCCGGCTCGCCGCCACCGGAGGTGTTGCGATGATCGGGCTCGGCGTGGGCCTCGCGGCGTCTGGCTCGAAGAGCTAGCTACACGACAGCGAGCCCGTCGATCTTGATCAGCATCCGGGGGAGAGGCAGCCCGGTGAACACCGTTGTGCGGCTCGGCAGGACGTCGCCGCCGTGCAGCCCCATGTGGTCTGCACGGCGACGTCGGTCTTGCTCGCGACTTCCCCGGTCGCGCTAGCGTGGGCTCGTGATGATCGGGCCAGAGCACAAGTCCTTCCCGCCCTCCGCGTGGGGCAGCACCGCCGAGCAGTTCCTCGCGACCGGGCCGACCCTCGCCGATTTCCAGACACCGCTGCTGACGCTGACGCGTGACGCTCTCGATGCGAACACCGCGGTGATGAGTGGATGGCTCGGCGCCCGATCGCTGCAGATCGCACCCCACGGCAAGACCACCATGGCACCGCAACTCTGGCGGGACCTGCTCGACGCGGGCGCGTGGGGGATCACCCTCGCCACCCCCTGGCAGGTGCAGCTGGGCCGCGCGCACGGGCTCGAGCGCATCATGCTCGCGAACTCGCTCGTCGACCCGGTGGCACTCGCGTGGCTCGCCGAGGAGCTGCGCGACCCCGCGTTCGAGTTCGTCTGCTGGGTGGACAACGCCCGGACGGTGGAGCTGATGACGGCCGCCCTCGGTGAACTGCCGCGCCCCGTCGAGGTGATCATCGAGCTCGGTTCGCCGGGCGCCCGCACCGGGGCGCGCAGTATCGATGAAGCGGTGCGCGTCGCGGACGCCGTGCGCGAGAGTCCTTCGCTCACCGTGCGGGGAGTAGGCGGCTACGAGGGATCGATCGCCCACGACCGCTCCGAGAAATCACTGGAGGCGGTGCGCACTTGGCTCGGGCTCCTTCTCGGCCTGCACGAGAGACTGCGCGACCACTACGACGATCGCGAGCCGATCGTGACGGCGGGCGGCAGCGCTTACGTCGAACTCGTCGCGGAGGCGCTCGAGGGCGTGGACGGCATCCCGCTGTTGCGATCGGGCGCGTATCAGGTGCATGACGACGGCTTCTACGACTCGATCTCCCCGCTGCCCCTGCGGTCTGCGATGCACGGCTGGGCGCGCGTCGTCTCGCGCCCCGAGCCGGGCCTCGCGCTGCTCGATGGTGGTCGCCGCGACTTTCCGTGGGACGAGGGGATGCCCGTCGCCCTCGATATTCCCGAAAGCCAGGTGACCGCCCTCAACGACCAACACGCGTTCCTGCGCCTGCCTGCAAGTGCCGAGCTCGCCATCGGCGACGTCGTGCGCCTCGGGCTCAGCCACCCCTGCTCGGCCTTGGACCGCTGGACGCTGATCCCGGTGATTGCGTCGACGGATGACCCGCGCGTGGTCGACGTCATCCGCACCTTCTTCTAGCGGTTAAAGCAGAACGGCCGGCCACCCCACGTGACCGGCCGTACTGGTGACAGGTTAGGCCACGTCCCCCGGTCCATCCTTGAGGCCACCCGAGAGTGCGTACTCTTCCTCGGGCGACAGCACCAGGCGATGCCGGCCGACGAGGGCGAACAGCGCGATGCCGATCACGAAGATCACCACGAACGTGAGCACGGCGAGTTGGAACGGCGGCGCGAGCACGATGCCCAGGAACGCGGCGAACGCGATCACGCCGGCGACCACTGCACCCGGAATTCCGGTCGGGCTCGAGTAGGGCCGCACCGCGTTCGGGAACTTCCGGCGAAGTATCACGTAGGACGCCATCTGCATGATGTACGAGATCACCGCTCCGAAGACAGCGATGAAGAGGATGATGCCCGACGCTGAGGCACCGAGTTCCTCGTTCACTGCCGGCAGCACCTGGAGTACGAGCAGCAGGATGACGTAGCCGATCACACCACCCACGACGAGGGCGACCCACGGCGTCTGGTGCTTCTTGCCGGTGAGCGACAGGAACTTCGGGTAGTAGCCAGCGCGGGAGAGGGAGTACATGTTGCGGCCGTAGGCGAACATGATGCCCTGCAGCGATGCCAGCAGGCCGATGAGCGCGGCGATCGACAGGATGGCGGCGACGTCATCCGGAAGGAAGACGCGGAAGCCGGCCAGCAGCGGCTCGCCACTGTCGAGGCCTTCGCTGATCGCCTTGCTGCCGGTGACCGCCGGGTTGAGGAACAGCACCAGCAGGCCGAAGAAGGCGAGGGTGATGACACCCCAGACGCTGGCCTTCGGGATGTCCTTCGTCGGGTTGGTCGCTTCTTCCGCAGCGAGCGGCAGCTCCTCGATGCCAAGGAAGAACCAGATGGCGAACGGCAGTGCGAACAGGATTCCCGCCGCACCGAACGGCAGGAATGCCGAGTTGCCCTCGGTCGGGGCGATGTCGAGCAGGTTGTCGAAGTTCACCGCACCGCCCGCGAAGGCGAGGATCCCGAACAGCAGGATGACGGCCATCGAGATGATGGCGACCACCAGCGCGAAGCGGAAGCCAATCGAGGCGCCGAGCGAGTTGAGACCGATGAAGGCAACGTAGAGGATCGCCCACCAGAGGGGCGCGGGGAGGGTTATCCCGGTGAGGGCGAGGAGTGCCGAGTCGGCGTAGACGGCCGAGAACCAGACGACCACGGCGGTGGTGACCACGTACTCGATGGTCTCGGCGAGGCCGGTGATAAAGCCGCCCCACGGCCCCATGGCCGCCCGGGAGAAGGAATAGGCGCCGCCGGTGTGCGGCATCGCTGCCGACATCTCACCGATGGAGAAGATCATGGTGAAGTACATAACGATGATGATGATCATCGCGATGAAGAGGCCGCCCCAGCCGGTCGTGGCGAGCCCTACGTTCCAGCCGGAGAAGTCGCCGGAGATGACGGCGGCGATGCCGATGCCCCAGAGGCCCCACACCCCCGCAGTGCGCTTGAGGCTGCGCTTCTCGAAGTAGCCGGCTTCAGCGGTCGTATAGGTAGCGCCCGATGACTTGGTTGTGGTGTCTGCCATGCAATCCTCCAGGGTCGTGTGGTTGATCCTCCCGTTTATTGGTACTTCGTGTCTACCTTTGGGTGTAAACAACGCGTTACGGAAAGGCCACCTTCCATTGGTGACGCTGTGGTGTAATGGTCGGATGAGCACCTCGACGACCTCGCGTTCCGGCATGCTGACGATGGACGAGCTCACCGCGCTCGTCGACAAGCGTGAGATCGACACGGTGATAGTGGCGTTCACCGACATGCAGGGCCGACTCGTCGGAAAGCGCGCATCCGCCCGACTGTTTGTCGAGGAGATCGCCGCTCACGGCGCCGAGTGCTGCAACTACCTGCTCGCGGTTGACGTCGAGATGAACACGGTCGACGGCTACAAGATCTCGTCGTGGGAGAAGGGCTATGGCGACATGGCCATGATCCCCGACCTCGACACGCTGCGCCTCGTTCCGTGGCTACCCGCGACGGCCATGGTCATCGCCGATATGACATGGCTGGATGAAACCCCTGTCGTTCAGAGCCCACGCGAGATCCTCAAGCACCAGTTGTCACTCCTCGCCGAGAAGGGGCTCGAGGCGTTCGTCGGCACCGAGCTCGAGTTCATCGTCTTCGACGACAGCTACCGCGACGCCTGGGCGAAGAAGTACGAAGGGCTCACCCCCGCCAGCGACTACAACATCGACTACGCGCTGTTGGCGTCGACCCGGATGGAACCGCTGATGCGGGACATCCGCAACTCGATGGATGCGGCGGGCATGTATTCGGAGGGCATCAAGGGCGAGTGCAACTTCGGCCAGCAGGAGATCGCGTTCCGCTACACAGACGCGCTCGCGACCTGCGACAACCACTCGATCTACAAGAATGGTGCCAAGGAGATCGCGGACCGCCACGGCAAGTCGCTGACCTTCATGGCCAAGTTCAACGAGCGCGAGGGCAACTCGTGCCACATACACCTCTCGGTGCGCTCGACGAAGGGTGAGGCGGTGATGGCCGGCGACGGTGAGCACGGCTTCTCGAAGCCCATGGAGCACTGGATCGCCGGGCAGCTGAAGGCCATGCGCGAGCTCACGCTGTTCTTCGCCCCCAACATCAACTCCTACAAGCGCTATGTCGAGGGCAGCTTCGCGCCGACCGCGGTCGCCTGGGGCCTCGACAACCGCACCTGCGCACTGCGCGTCGTCGGCCACGGATCCGGTCTGCGCGTCGAGAACCGCGTGCCTGGCGGAGACGTCAACCAGTACCTCGCCACCGCCGCGATCATCGCGGGCGGGCTCTACGGCATCGAGCACGAACTCGAGCTGGAGCCGATCTTCGAAGGCAACGCCTACGGCTCGGACGCCCCGCGCGTGCCCTCGTCGCTGCGCGAGGCCACCTCGTTGTTCGCCTCCTCGGAGATCGCCCTGCAGGCCTTCGGCGCCGACGTGGTCGAGCACTACCTGAACAACGCACGCATCGAACAGGCGGCCTACGACGCCGCGGTCACCGATTGGGAAAGAGTCCGTGGTTTTGAACGTTTCTGAGTCCGCCAAGCCGGTTATCGGCGTCACCACCTACCTCGAGCAGGCGCAGACCGGAGTGTGGGACACCCAGGCGGCCTACCTCCCGCGCGTCTACTTCGACGCGGTGAACAACGCGGGCGGCATCGCCGTGCTGTTGCCGCCGCAGCCGGTCGACGCGGAGATCGCCCACGCTGTGCTGAGCCGACTCGACGGCGTGATCATTGCGGGCGGCAAGGATGTGAACCCGGCGCTCTACGGCCAGGAGCGACTCCTCACCACCGACGAGCCGCGCGAGGACCGCGACGATTGGGAGAACGCGCTGCTGGCCGCCGCCATCGAAGACGAGGTGCCGTTCCTCGGCATCTGCCGCGGGCTGCAGATGCTCAACGTGAACCGCGGCGGAACCCTCCACCAGCACCTGCCCGACGTCGTCGGCAGCGAGCGGTACAGCCTCGGCGGCGGAGTCTTCGCCGACAACGAGGTCTTCGTCGACTCGGGAACCCAGGTCGGCGACCTCCTCGGGGGCGGCGAGACGCTGATCGGCAAGTCGTACCACCACCAGGCCATCGATGCGGTGGGGGACGGCCTCACCGTGACCGCGCGATCCGACGATGGAACGGTGCAGGCCGTGGAGGTGGACGGGATGCCCTTCGGGATCGCCGTGCAGTGGCATCCCGAGCACACGCCCGAAGACCTGCGACTGTTCGCGGGACTCGTGGAAGCGGCCCGCGCGCACCGGGCAGTGACCGTCGCATGACCTCGACCACACTCATCAACCCCGCTGACGAGTCGGTGATCCGCGATGTCGAGCACCGCTCGCTCGCCGAGGTCGACGACGCCGTGCTGCACGCGCTCAGCGCGCAGAAGGCCTGGGCGGCGCTCGCCCCGGCGGAACGCGCCGCAGGGCTGCGCCGTTTTGCGCTCGCTGTCGAGGGAGCGATCGAGGAGCTTGCGCTGCTCGAGGTGCTCAACTCGGGCCACCCCATCGGCCAGGCGCGCTGGGAAGCCGGCCACGTTCGAGACGTGCTGAACTACTACTCCGCGGCGCCCGAGCGGATGATCGGCAAGCAGATCCCCGTCGCCGGCGGCATCGACCTCACCTTTCTCGAACCTCTCGGCGTCGTCGGCATCATCGTGCCGTGGAACTATCCGATGACGATAGCGAGCTGGGGCTTCGCGCCCGCGCTCGCCGCAGGCAACGCGGTGCTGCTGAAGCCCGCGGAGTGGACGCCGCTCACCGCGATCCGCCTCGGCGAACTCGCCCTCGAGGCGGGGCTTCCCGAAGGCCTGTTCCAGGTGCTGCCCGGTCGCGGAGACGTGGTCGGCACCCGCTTCGTCACCCACGAGAACGTGCGCAAGGTCGTCTTCACCGGATCCACCGCGGTCGGGAAGAAGGTGATGGCGGGCTGCGCCGAACAGGTGAAGGCCGTCACCCTCGAACTCGGCGGCAAGAGCGCCAACGTGATCTTCGCCGACGCCGACCTTGAGAAGGCAGCGGCATCCGCGCCCTATGCCGTCTTCGAGAACGCCGGGCAGGATTGCTGCGCGCGCAGCCGCATCCTCGTCGAACGAAGCGCCCTCGACCGCTTTATGGAACTGCTCGAACCCGCGGTCAAGGGTGTCGTGGTCGGCGCCCCCGGCGATGAGGCCACCGAGATGGGGCCGCTCGTCGCAAAGGCCCACTACGACAAGGTCGCCTCCTACGTGCCCGACGACGCGCAGGTCGCGTTCCGGGGGAGTGCCCCGACCGGTGACGGGTACTGGTTCGCGCCGACCGTACTGCTGCCCGGATCCCGCACCGATCGGGTCGTCACCGACGAGATCTTCGGTCCCGTGGTGAGCGTGCTGGCGTTCGACGACGAGGCCGACGCGATCGCGCTGGCGAACGACTCCATCTACGGCCTGAGTGGCTCGGTGTGGACGCGGGACCTGAGTCGCGGCATCCGGATGTCACGCGCCATCGACAGCGGCAACCTGTCGGTCAACTCGAACTCGAGTGTGCGCTACTCGACGCCCTTCGGCGGGTTCAAGCAGAGCGGCCTCGGTCGCGAGCTCGGGCCGGACGCCGCCTCGGCCTTCACCGAGACCAAAAACGTCTTCATCAGCACCGATTGACCAGGGGGAACCGAATGACCATCACGAAGATCGACCTCACGCAGCGCCTCGCCGGCAAGGTGGCGGTGATCACCGGCGGCGCGGGCGGAATCGGCTTCGCGACCGCCCAGCGTTTTGCCGCCGAAGGCGCGACCGTCGTGATCGGCGACCTATTCGAGGAATCCGGGCAGGCCGCGGCCGACGCCGTGGGCGGACTGTTCATCAAGGTCGACGTGACCGACGAGGCCCAGGTCAACAACCTCTTCGACACCGCCGTCGCCACTTACGGCTCGCTCGACATCGCCTTCAACAACGCCGGCATCTCGCCGCCCGAGGACGACTCGATCGAGACCACCGAGCTGCCGGCCTGGGATCGGGTGCAGGACGTCAACCTCAAGAGCGTCTACCTCTGCTCGCGCGCGGCACTGCGACACATGGTCAAGCAGCAGTCCGGGTCGATCATCAACACCGCCTCGTTCGTCGCGGTCATGGGCTCGGCCACGTCACAGATCTCCTACACGGCGTCGAAGGGAGGCGTGCTCGCCATGACCAAAGAGCTGGGTGTGCAGTTCGCGCGCCAGGGCATCCGTGTCAACGCGCTCTGCCCGGGGCCGGTCAACACCCCGCTGCTGCAGGAGCTGTTCGCCAAGGACCCCGAGCGCGCCCAGCGCCGCCTCGTGCACATCCCGGTCGGCAGGTTCGCGCAGGCGGAGGAGCTCGCCGCTGCCGTCGCCTTCCTCGCGAGCGACGACGCCTCGTTCATCACCGCCTCCACCTTCCTGGTCGACGGCGGCATCAGCTCCGCCTACGTGACACCGCTGTAACCATGGCCGCGGCGGAGGAAGTCAGTTACGAGGGTCTGGTCAGTGAGTCGCTGTACCGACCCCTGCGTAATGGCAACGCCTTCGAAGACACGGTTGCGCGACTGCTGCAGACGATCCGACTCGGGCTCGTGGCGCCGGGCGAAGCCCTCCCGCCCGAGCGCGACCTCGCGAGCCGCTTCTCGGTGTCGCGCGATACCGTGCGGGAGGCCATCCGGTCACTGTCCGAAGCGGGTTTTCTCGCGTCCCGTCGTGGTCGGTACGGCGGAACATTCGTAAGCGACCCCATCCCTGTTCCCGGTGATTTCGAGCGAGGGGATGTCGCTGCACCCGCCCCCACCCCGGCCGAGATCGACGATGTGCTGGGGCTGCGCGAGATTCTCGAGATGGGCGCCGCGAGGGCTGCGGCGAACCGCTCGCTCAGCGCCGCCGAGCGCGACATGCTCTGGACACGGTTGCGCGAGACCGCCGGAGCCTCCGCGACGGACTACCGCCGGCTCGACTCCCGCCTGCACCTGGCCATCGCGGAGGTCGTCGGCACACCCTCGCTCGTGACCCTCATCGCGGACAACCGCACGGCGGTCAACGACCTGCTCGACCACATCCCGCTCATCACGCGCAATATCGAGCACTCGAACGAGCAGCACGAGGCGATCATCGTCGCGATCCTTACCGGCGACGAGAATCGTGCCGCGGCCGCGACCCTCGAGCACCTCGCGGGCTCGGCTGCGCTGTTGCGCGGGTTCCTGGGCTGAGCGCGAAACCCCGCCCCGACCGAAGTTGGGACGGCGTCCGTGAACCGGAGAACCTAGACCGCGGGCGGAGGCGTCTTCGGCGTGCGCGGCTTGGTGACCGGCTTCGGCGAGACCACGGTGGGCGGCTCGACCGGAGGAATCGGGGTCGTGGCCGTGGGCGACTTGCGCGTGGTGGCCGGCTTGGGTGCGCCAGTGGTCGGGGCTGCGGCCTTCGGCCTGGCGGCCTTGGGCGGGAGGACCGCGGTGGTCGCGGTCTCGGGTGCCACCGAAGGAGCTGCTGGCGGAACAACGGTCTCCGGCCCACCGGACGGCGTGGTCGAGGGCGGAACGACGCTCGAGGCTGGTTCCTCCGCGGGACGTCCCGGGCTGTACAGGCCGGTCGGCGCGGGCTTGGCGGGCTTTGTCGAGGCCACGCCGTTCTTGTCGAGGTAGTGCTGCGCGGCCTTGGTGGCGACGAGCAGGAAGCGTGCGAGCAGGAACGCGAGCCCCAGCCCGACGACGAGAAGGGCGAGCATCACAATGCCCCAGACGGCCGTTCCGATGAACTGGGCGATGTGTCCGCCGTAGTTTCCGAAGCCATTCATTGTTACTCCAATTCGTCGAGCGGGGCGTTCTCACTGTCCTTGATGACGGTGCCGACGGCGATCGCCACTGTGAGACCCCAGCTGATCCACATGAGGGCGAGTCGCCAGTCACGCGGGCCCTTGCGGGATGCCTGTACGGTGCTCAGGCCACCGAAGAGTGCGCTGAGAACCGTACCGCTGAAAATGAACCTGCGCATGTCGCCTCCACGATGTTGCTTGTTGTAACGGGCACGGCAACCGGGCCGGGCCAACTATTTAACGCTAGTGCGTGGCATCCATTCGCCCGAACTGTTCACAGGTCGCGTTCAGGCCGCAATCAGCCGTGCGAAGGTCTACTCTGACATGCGAAGAGAGGATGTCGTGCGCTCAGCAATTCTCGGAGGCATCCTCCTTGTGCTCGGTCTGGTTGCCGTTGCCGTCGGGATCCTGCCCCTCGCCGAGGCGGCCGCCGTGGCGGACCGCGTCTGGCCGATCCTGCTGTTCGTGGTCGCCATCACCGTGGTCACCGAGCTTGCCGCAGAAGCCGGGCTGTTCGGTCTGGTTGCCGAGCGCACCGCGAGCTGGGGACGCGGTCGGGGCTGGCTGCTCTGGCTGCTGGTGCTCGCGCTGTCCGTGCTCAGCACCGTGTTCCTCTCGCTCGACACTACGGCGGTGCTGCTCACACCGGTGGTCGTGCTGCTCGCACGTCACGTCGGACTGTCGCCCCTGCCCTTTGCGCTGACCAGTGTCTGGATGGCGAACACCGCGTCACTGCTGCTCCCCGTTTCCAATCTCACGAACCTGCTCGCCGAGCACGAACTGAACGGGCTGGGCCCGGCCGGATTCGCCGCGCTCATGGCCGTGCCTGCCGCGATCGCCGTGGTCGTTCCCGCACTCGCGCTCTTCCTCATCTACCGGCGTGACCTGCTGGTGCGCTACGAACTCGCGGAGAAGGAGGTGCGGGAGGACCGCGTGCTGCTCTGGGCGAGCGGAATCGTCGTGGTGCTCGTGATCCCGCTCCTCGTCTCGGGGCTGCCGGTCTGGCTGCCGGCCGTTGCCGCCGCGGTTGTACTCGGTGGCTTCTTCCTCGTGCGGCGCCCGAGCGTGCTGCGTTTCTCGCTGCTGCCGTGGCAGCTCCTGCTGCTCGCCGCGGGGCTCTTCCTCGTCGTCGAGGCCGGGCACGCGCTCGGCCTGGCCACGGTGCTCGCCGCCGTCTCGGGTGACGGCGAGGGGCCCGTCGAGCTGCTGCGGCTCGCGGGCACGGGTGCAGTGGGCGCGAACCTGGTCAACAATCTCCCCGCCTATCTCGCGCTCGAGCCGGTGGCCGGTTCGCCGCTGCGGATCGCCGCGCTGCTCATCGGGGTGAACGTCGGCCCGCTCATCACGCCGTGGGCGTCGCTCGCGACCCTGCTCTGGCACGAGCGCCTCAAAGCACTCGGGGTGGAGATCTCCTGGCGCAGATATGCGCTGCTCGGCCTCGTCGTGGCTCCGGTCACGGTGGCGGCGGCGACCGTAGGGCTAACGCTGGTGCATCCCTAATCACAAAATAGTCTGGGAAACTGACCGATCGGACAGGAGCTGACCGATCGGTCAGCTACCATCGACTTCTATGTCGATCACCACCCACGAAGAGCTGCGCCTCATCGCCCTCGCCGAGTTCGCCCGCGCCGGCTACGCGGGCACATCGCTGCAGCGCATCGCGGAGATCGCCGGAATGTCGAAGTCGAGTGTGCTGTACCACTTCGCGTCGAAGGAGGCCCTGCTCGAGGCCGCGGTGGGCCCCGCTATCGACCTCATGAGCGACATCCTCGACTCGATCTCCGACACCGAACTCACCGACTCCCGGCGCGCGGCCTTCGTGAGCGACTTCGTCGACTTCCTGCTGCGCCACCGGCTCGAGATCAGCACCTTCCTCAGCCAGGGGCCGTCCCTCGTCGACGTGCCGGTGATCGACCGCGCCAACGCCCTTGTCGAACGCCTCGCCGACTACTTCTTCCGCGCCGCACCGACCGTCGAGGCACGACTGCGTTTTGGCATCGCCCTCGGTGGATCCGCGTACATCCTCGGCTCGCAGCCGGGCACCGAACACAAGACCGAGATTCCGGACGACGAGATCAGAGCTGCTCTCATCACCATCCTCACCGAGCTGCTCGCACCCGTTCCCGTCCGTCCACCCACATCTCTGGAGTAATCCCGTGGCCACTCTCCTCTACCGTCTCGGTCGGTTCTCCTACCGCCGCGCCTGGACGATCATCGCCGTCTGGTTCGTGGTGCTCGTCGGCATACTCGGCGGGTCGATAGCCCTCGGCGGCTCGACCCAGGAGTCTTTCGCGATTCCCGGCACGGAGTCGCAGGACGCCCTCGACAAGCTGAGTGCCGTCTTCCCCGCCGTCGCCGGCACCGCCGTACAGGTCGTGACCGTGGCACCCGAGGGCGCGTCCGTCAACGACGACAAGTACAAGGACGCGATCGAGGACCAGGCCGACGCGATTGAGAAGCTCGACGGCGTCGAGGCCGTGGTCAGCCCGTTCAGCGAGTACGCCGGCAAGGCGATCTCCGACGACGAAAACATGAGCTTCATCCGCGTGCAGTTCGACGGTGCGGCAACCGACGTCACCGACGAGATGCTCACAGATCTGCAGGACACCCGCTCCATAACGGAGGACGCAGGCATGGAGGTCGCCTTCGGTGGCCAGGTCTTCCAGGACAATACCTTCGGCATCACGATCATCGAGGTCTTCGGCGTGGTGTTCGCGGGCGTTGTGCTGTTCATCACCTTCGGTTCGCTGGTGTCAGCCGGGATGCCACTGCTCTCCGCCCTCATCGGAGTCGGCATCGTCGTCGGCGGCATTACCACCGTCGCCGCCTTCACGAGCGTGTCCAGCACGGCACCACTCCTCGCGCTCATGATCGGCCTCGCGGTCGGCATCGACTACGCGCTGTTCATCCTCTCGAGGCATCGAACGCAACTCGCCCGCGGCGAGGATCCCGAGGAGTCCGCCGCCATGGCGGTCGGCACGGCCGGAAGCGCCGTCGTCTTCGCAGGCATCACCGTCATCATCGCGCTGCTCGGTCTGCTCGTGGTTGGCATCCCTTTCCTCAGCACGATGGGTGTCGGCGCGGCGTTCGCCGTGCTCGTCGCGATCTGCATCGCCACGACCCTGCTGCCCGCTCTGCTTGGACTCGCCAAGGGCCGGCTCGCGCCGAAGCCCGGTAGCCGGGCGTACAAGCGCGCGGTCGCGCATGATGGCGAGACCGGCACCACCACCATGGGCATGCGCTGGGTCAAGGGCGTGATGAAGGTTCCCGTGCTCGCCACGATCGGTGTCGTCGCCCTTCTCGGAGTGGTCGCGATCCCCGCGTTCAGCCTGCAGCTCAGCCTTCCCGACAACGGTTCGGAGCCCGCCGCGTCCACGCAGCGCGAGGCCTACGACCTCATCGCCGACGGCTTCGGTGCCGGGTTCAACGGCCCGCTCATCGTGTCTGTCGACATCACCCAGACCATCGATATCCTCGACGACCTCGAGGGCGTGCGCTCCGACCTCGAGGGACTCGACGGCGTCGCCTACGTCGGCCAGTGCCTCCCCGACGAGACGCTCGACACGGCCATCTGCCAGGTCGTCTCCGAGAACGCGCCGAACTCCGAGGAGACGAAGGCGCTCGTCCAGGAGATCCGCGACCTCGGCCCCACCATCGCGAACGAATACGACACCCCCATCACCGTCACCGGTGCGACGGCCATCGGCATCGACATCTCCAACCGCCTGAGTGACGCGCTCATCCCGTTCGGCACGATCGTCGTCGGGTTGTCGATCCTGCTGCTCATGATGGTTTTCCGCTCGGTGCTCGTGCCGATCAAGGCCGCGCTCGGCTTCCTGCTCTCGGTCGGCGCCTCCTTCGGTGTCGTCGTCGCGATCTTCCAGTGGGGCTGGTTCGCCGACCTGCTGCACATCGACGTGCCCGGCCCGATCCTCAGCTTCCTGCCCATCCTTCTCATGGCGGTACTCTTCGGTTTGGCGATGGACTACGAGCTGTTCCTGGTCTCCGGGATGCGCGAGGAGTTCGTCAAGACCGGCGACGCGCGCTACGCCGTCGCCCACGGATTCGCCAACGGCGCCCGAGTGGTCACCGCCGCCGCGCTCATCATGTTCTTCGTGTTCTTCGCCTTCGTGCCCGAGGGCTCCGGCGCGATCAAGCCGATCGCCCTGGGCCTCGCCGTCGGCATCGCCGTCGACGCGTTCCTTGTGCGCATGACCCTCGTGCCCGCGATCATGACCCTGCTCGGCAAAGCCGCCTGGTGGATGCCGCGCTGGCTCTCCAACCTGCTGCCCAACGTCGACGTCGAGGGCGAGCAGCTGCGCGAGCACCGCGACGCCGTCGAGTGGGCGCGCGGCCAGGACGGGGCCGTCATCAGCGCAGAGAACCTCGTCGTCGGGTCGCGTGCCAACCCGATCGGGCCGCTCACCTTCCGCGTGAGCCCTGGGTCCCTCGTGGTCGCGTCGGGCGAGCCCGGCGAGCGACGGCTTCTCGCCGCGACGCTCGGGGGACGCCTCGACCCGGTTGCCGGGTTGGCGCAGGTGGCGGGACATCCGCTGCCCTCAGAAGCCGCGAGCGTCGCAGGGCTCGTCGCCCTCGCCGACCTCGGGGGAACCGAACGCACCGAGGCCTCGGTCACCGTCGGCGAACTGCTGGCCGAGCGCATCGAACTCACGCAGCCCTGGTACAGCATGTTCCGAACCGGGCGCGGCAGTGAGCGCTGGCTCGAGCGCATCAACTCGGCGATCGAGCAGGTGACGGATGCCACGAACTCGCGCATCACGGCCCAGAGCACGCTCCTCGAACTCCCGCAGCTCGAGCGCGCGATCACGCTGGCGGCCCTCGCCCTGTGCGAGCGGACTCCGGTGGTCATGCTCGACCAGCTCGACGCCTTCGCGTCGACCGAGGACGAGCGGGCCTTCATCACGGCGATCGACCTGCTCGCCCCTGCCACGACGACCGTCGTGATCGGCACTCCGGTGCCGGCCCGCGCACTCGACGTGTCGATGGCCCGTCGCGAGGTTGCCGTGCTCGATCTCGACGAATCACACCAACTGGAGGCGTCTGCGCGACACCTCGCCCTCGAATCTGAAGTCCTCACGAAAGGCGACGCCCGATGAGCCAGCTCGCTCTCACCACCAACCCCCCGGCCCGCCGCAGGCAGTGGCTGCGCTGGGGCGCACTCGGCGCGGTGGTGCTCGTGCCGCTCGCCTTCGCCGGTCTGTTCGTCGGAGCGCTCTCCGGTTCTGACAACGCGCTCGAGAACATTCCGGCCGCGATCGTCAACGAGGACTCCCTTGTGACGACCACCGCGGCGGACGGCACCGAGCAGAACGTGTTCGCCGGTCGCCAGCTCGTCACCGAGCTCACCGCAAGCGACGCCGAGGGCTTCGACTGGAAGATCACCAACGCCGACGACGCCGAGGAGGCGCTCGCCAACGGCGAGGTGTACGCGATCCTCACCGTGCCGTCGAACTTCTCGAAATCGATCCTGTCGATCTCGGGCGACGACCCGGTAAAGGCGGACATCGCGATCCGCACCGACGACGCGCACTCCTACCTGGGTGGTGCGGTCGCCGAGCAGGTCGGCTCGACCATGGCGGCCACCTTCGGCAACGCCATCACCGCGCAGTACATCACGGGGCTGTACTCGGGCCTCGGCGACGTCGGCAAGGCGCTGCAAACGGCAGCGGACGGTGCGGGGGAGCTAGCGGACGGTGCCGAGGGTCTCACCGACGGCATCGGCTCCTACTCTGAAGGCGTCGACAAATACACCGGTGGCGTCGACTCGCTTGCTGGGGGACTGGGCACGTTGAACACGGGAGCCGCGGGGCTCGACAAGCTCACCGCCGGGGCGCGCCAGTACACGTCGGGGATCAGCCAGCTCTACGCGATCATTCAGCCCATAAACGCCAAGATCCAGGCCGGAACCCCCCTCACCCCGACCGAGGTCTATACCCTGAATCTCGCAACACAGGGGCTGCAGGGCGTTTCGGCGCAGGGCGCCAGCGGCAAGAAATTCGTCGCCGGCGTCGGCACTGCGGTTTACGGCATCCAGGGCGGCATCTCGAAGAGCGCGTCCGGTGCAGCGCAAATCTCCGGTGGATCGGCCGCCCTGCGCAGCGGTGCCACCCAGCTCGAGTCGGGTGCAGCCAAGCTCGCGGACGGAGCCGGCGAACTCTCGACCGGTCTTGCGGACGGCGCCGAGGCGGTTCCCGTGTTCGATGAAGACACGTCGAAGACTGCCGCAGAAGTCGCCTCTGATCCGGTGGCCGTGGACGTCACGACCGACAACGCCGTGACGGATGTGGGCCAGGGCATCGCGACGTTCTTCGTGCCTCTCGGACTCTGGATCGGCGCCCTCGCCGTATTCCTCGTGCTGCGCCCGACCACGAACCGTCTGCTCGCCTCCACGGCGAACAATGGCCGGCTCGTGCTCGCCTCGCTCGTGCGCGCCGGCATTGTGACTGTCGCGCAGGCCCTGCTGCTGGTCGTGCTGCTGCATGTAAGCCTGGGCGTGAGCTGGTCGCTGTTGCCCGCGACTCTCGGCTTCTCACTGCTCATGGCGCTCGCGTTCACGGCGTTCCACTACCTGCTCACGATCGGATTCGGCCGCGCGGGTCTCGTGATCTCGCTGTTCCTGCTCGCGATCCAGATCACCTCGACGGGAAGCTTCTACCCGATCGAGCTGCTCGCGAAACCGTTCCAGGTGATCAGCCCATTCCTTCCGCTCAGCTATGGCGTCTCGGGCATGCAGGGCATCATCTCGGGTGGAGACACGGGAAGCGTCATCCTCGCTGCGGTAGCACTGTTCGCATTCGGCGCGGGTTCGGTCGCTGTCGCACTGTTCGCGATGCGCCGCACGCGACGGGCCGTCTCGCTCGGGCTGGTTCCGGTCACGGCGTAACGCGCCGGACCTGAGCGGCAAACGGCGTTGACCGTGGGGCTGTTCGTCGCCCGGTGTGCAGACGCTCGCCCGGGTTGTGACCCGGGCGGGCGACAGTAACCCGGGCGAGCGGCGCGTCGGGCACCGCACACCGCACAGCGACGGCCGGCCCCGCCCACGGAGATCACCACGTGGACGGGGCCGGCCGCTGCTGGATGCAGCCGTTGGGTGTTACGGCTGCACTCGACGCCTTGCCCATACCCCGGCGCCAAGGCCGAGGAGGACGAGCAGTGCCGCACCTAGCAGCGGCAGCGTCGGGTCGAAGCCCGTGTGCGCGAGGCCTGTGGCAGCCGATGCTGCGCCGCCTCCACCACCGCCCACGGGGGTTCTGAGCACCGGGCACTCACGCACGCTCGCGGCGTGGGATGCGACGGTGACGATAGTGATCGGCTTCGCCTTGACCCAGGTGTTGCTGGGCACATCGAGCTCCCAGTCGGTCGTCGTCGTTACGGTGCGCACCTGCACCGTGGACGTCGAGCAGCTCACCGTCGACGTCGGCACGGAGACCGTGGTCGCGAGCGGCCGCACCGGAGGGGTCGGCGGTACCGGAGGCACGGGCGGCACCGGCGGGGTGGGTGGAGTCGGGGGAGTGGGTGGAGTCGGCGGGGTGGGTGGAGTCGGTGGGGTCGGCGGCGGCGTGACGCACGGCGCCTTCTTCGGATCCAGCGGACCGGCGAGCATTCCGGTGAGCACGAGGGTCGGGTTGCCGTCGGCGAACAGATGGTTCCTGGTGGCCGTCGCGGTCACCGAGTAGTTGGCCAGCCCGGTGGTCGCGGTCGGCGTGCCCCAGGTCGCGTTGGCGATGGCTCCGAGCACGAGGGTGCTCGGCGTGCCACAGGCCGAGGGCGTCGTGGTGACGGCTGCCGCTGCATCCCGAACCGCAGGAGGAGGCGGTGGCGGAGTACACGGGGTGCTCGTGCCGGTGAAGGTGCGGTCGAAGCCGTGATCGACCGCGTCGACCACGACCTCCCAGCGGTGGGCGGTTGCCTGGTTGGAGAACGTGAACTGGCGGTTGTAGGACTTGCCGAACCAGTCCTGTGCAATGACGGTGTTGTCGATGGTGACGCGCACGGAGTTGGGGGTCGGCTTATCGCGACTCGACTGGTAGCTTTCGAGTTTGACCGAGAGGGTCGAACAGGTGGAGCTGACGCTGGGGGTGTGTGCTGATGCTGTGATGGGGGAGGCGAGCAGGGTCATGCTGAAGGCGATAACGGCCGTTAGGGCAGCCGCTATCAGGGGACGGGTCTTCACTTGTGTGTGCTCCAGGGGATAGCGCCGTTTCAGGGCGCGAGCAATCACGCAGCCGGGGGACTACGCGGTGACCAGAGCCCGGGGGAGGCTCGTGATCGGGTGCGTGCCGGAACGGGGATTGTAGGTAGAGCGACGGCAAGCGAGATGAACATATCCCCTATTCGGGGGACGCGTCAATATGAAACTAAAACTCGCTCAACTGCTTGATCTGTGGAGGAGGGGTGGGTAGAACCCACCCCCCTCATGTTTTGCCGGTTAGACGGTAATGCGGCGGCGTGCTCGCACGATCAGCAGCGCGATTCCCGCTGCGAGAAGAGCGCCCGCGGCGATCAGTCCGGCCTGCAGGTCGACACCCGTGGTGACGAGTCCGCCGGTGACTCCGGTAGCCGTCGGAACGACGGGAGTGTCGACCGGTGTGACGGGCGGGTCGGTCGGCGTCGTGGGCGGGTCGACGGGTGTGGTGACCACGTTCGGGCACTGCACGGCGGTCGCGGGGGTCACGGCTGTCGTGACTGCGCTGACCGGTGCGGTGGGCACCCAGGCGTCACCCGCGGTGTTCAGTACGGTGCCGGTGGTGACCGTTGTGGTGGTGCGGGTCACGGTGTCCGTGTCGCAGTCGACGTCATCGACGAAGCTCGACGTCACGGTGTCGGCCGGCTTGATCGGTGTCGTCGGCGGGGGAGTGGTGACGCACTCGCTCTCGGGCAGTTTCTCGGCGAGGGATCCCTCGAAGAGGTGCGTGTTCTTGCCGTCCTCGAAGAGCGCGTTTTCGGTGGCCGTCGCGGTCACCGAGTAGGTGGTGCCGGTCAGAACCGGCTCGCTCCACGAGGCGTTCTCGATCGCGCCGAGTTCGAGCTGCTCGCCCAGATCGCAGGTGGCGGCCTTGACGTTCACCGCGGCGCTCGCCGTGAGCTGCACGGGCGGCGGCGTGCACGGTGTGCTGGTGCCGTAGAAGTTGCGGTCGTACTGGGTGCCGAGCGCATCGATCTGCACGACCCACTCGTGAGCGACGGTCTTGTCGCCGAGCGAGTACTTCGCGTCGAACGAGCCGCCGAAGCGGGTGTTGGCGACCTCGGTTCCACCAACGCTGACCTTCACGACATTCGGCGTCGGGTCTTCGTTGGTGGTCTGGTATGACACGAGGTGGACGGTGACGTTCTCACAGTCGGCGCTCGCCGAAGGGGTGTGCGCGCTTGCCGGTAGGGCAAGCGCTCCCACCGCAAGGGTGGCGATAAAAAGGCTGGCCAAAGTGGCCCGGGTGATCTTCACGGGTGAATCTCCTCAGCGCGCGTTCGGGCGCGGTTATTCGCACGGAGATGGGTCGTACGAGCGGGTTTTTTTATGGCCGGATAGCTAGGTAAGCGACGGCCAAGAAAGAACCTACCCCCCGGAAGGGGGGGTGTACCGAACGGTTCGGCGAATCACTCAGCTTTCGTCCAGCCAGCGCTCAGAGCCAGTCCCGCTTCTTGAACGACAGATACAGGGACAGGGATGTCACGGCGATGAGCCCGAGCGACAGCCAGGTACCCCATCCCGTGCCGTATCCGAGGAACTGCAGGTTCTGTCCGAAGAACCCCGTGATGGCGGTCGGAACGGCGATGATCGCCGCCCAGCTCGTGACCTTCTTCATGATGAGGTTCATCCGGTTGCCTTGGATGGAGATGTTCGTCTCGAGGATCGTTGTGACGAGGTCGCGCAGCGACTCGGTCCACTCCGTCGCCCGCAGCACGTGGTCGTAGATGTCCTGGAAGTACGGCTGCATCGCGGGGGACATGACTTCGAGGTCGCGGCGCAGGATGGTGTTCACCACCTCCCGCATCGGAAGCACCACGCGTCGCAGCAGCACGAGGCTCTTGCGCAGCTCGAACGACCGGCGCTGCACCTCGCCATCGCGCGGGCGCTCGTCGAAGAGGGCGTCTTCGAGGGACTCGATCTCGGCGTCGAGCTGCTGCACGGCATCGAAGTGCCCATCCACTATCGAATCGAGGAGGCCCCACAGCAGGTAGGAGACGCCGTTCTTCGCGAGCTCCCTGTCATCGTCCCACCGGCGGACCACGTCGGCGATGTCGAAGCTGCCGTCGTGCACGGTGACGAGGGCGGTAGGGGTGATGAAGGCCTTGACCTCGGTGCGGTGCAGCTCGCCGGTATCGGGATCGAGCTTTACCGAGTAGGCGGCGAGAAACAGGTGCGAGTCGTAGTGGTCGAGCTTCGGGCGCTGGTGGTCGTGCACGGCGTCTTCGACAGCGAGCTCGTGCAGGCCGAGCTCCTCCCTGATCGCGGCAAGGTCCTCTTCGGTCGGGGAGATGAAGTCCGCCCAGACCGCGCAACCCTTCTGCGCGATGTGGTCGGAGATGTCGGCGACCGGAAAGTCGTCGAGGGCGAGCACGCCGTTCTTGTACAGCCGAGTAGTCGCCATGGGGGAAATGCTAGCCGCGCGGCGACTGATAAAGTTGACACGGCTTACCGACCCGGCTGTGCTGCACGACCGAGACGAAACAACGCAACTCCATGACTGCCTCGAAAACCTCCGAAGACCACGACTACGACTTCGTTGTCGTCTCCAATCGCCTTCCCGTCGACAGGGTGACCGCGCCCGATGGGACCCCCGGCTGGACCCGCTCGCCCGGTGGCCTCGTCACCGCGCTCGAGCCGGTCATGCGCGAGAAGGACGGCGCCTGGGTCGGCTGGGCCGGACAGCCCGACGTCGCCCTCGACCCCTTCGACAACGAGGGCATCCGCATCGTGCCGGTGCCGCTTACCGTCGAGGAGATCGCCAACTACTACGAGGGCTTCAGCAACGACACGCTCTGGCCGCTGTACCACGACGTGATCGCGGCCCCCAGCTACCACCGCGAGTGGTGGGAGTCGTACGTCGCCGTCAACCAGCGCTTCGCCGATGCGACCGCCGCGATCAGCGCGCAAGGCGCAACCGTCTGGGTGCAGGACTACCAGCTGCAGCTCGTGCCGAAGATGCTGCGCGAGCAGCGCCCCGACCTGACCATCGGGTTCTTCAACCACATCCCCTTCCCGCCCTACGGCATCTACTCGCAGCTTCCGTGGCGCGCGCAGATCATCGAGGGGCTGCTCGGTGCCGATGTGATCGGTTTCCAGCGGGTGGCGGATGCGTCCAACTTCTCCCGCGCAGTGCGAAGACTCACCACCAACGTGACGCGTAATCCCGTTATCGAGGTCGTCACCGAGGGGCAGGCGACTCGTCGCGTCATCGCGAAGGCGTTCCCGATCTCGATCGATGCCTCGAGCTATGAGGAGCTGGCCCGCCAGCCGCACATCCAGGCTCGCGCGCAGGAGATCCGCGAGGGCCTCGGCAACCCGAAGACGATCATGCTCGGCGTCGACCGACTCGACTACACAAAGGGCATCGGCCACCGTCTGAAGGCCTTCGGCGAACTGCTCACCGAGGGCCGCGTTAGCGTCGAAGACGTCACCCTCGTGCAGGTCGCGAGCCCGAGCCGCGAGCGCGTGAAGGCCTACATGGACCTGCGCGACGAGATCGAGCTGACGGTCGGCCGCATCAACGGCGACTTCGCCACCATGAGCCACACCGCGATCAGCTACCACCACCACGGCTACCCGCGCGACGAGATGGTCGCGCTCTACCTCGCCGCTGACGTCATGCTCGTCACCGCCCTGCGCGACGGCATGAACCTGGTCGCCAAGGAATACTGCGCCGCCCGCTTCGACAACGACGGTGTGCTGATCATCAGCGAATTCGCCGGCGCCTCCGACGAGCTGAAGCGCGCGCTGCGCATCAACCCGCATGACATCGACGGCCTCAAGGAGAGCATCCTGCAGGCGATCCAGATGCCCAAGCAGGAGCGTGCGACGAGGATGCGCTCGCTGCGCAAACGTGTGCTCGAGTACGACGTGTCCCGCTGGTCGTCCACCTTCCTCACCACCCTCGCCCAATCGCGTGCCGCGCAAGACGACTACGCCGACAGCCCGCTCGGCGAACTCGAGTGGACCATCGAACGCCCCCGGGCGGCGCGCTGATGGTCGACGTCGACACGCCTCCGCGCTTCTCGCGACTGCCCGAGCCGCTCGTCGGTGCGCTGCGCGAACTCGCGCGCACCCCGCGCCTGCTCGTCGCCCTCGACTTCGACGGCACCCTCGCGCCCGAGGTGGATGAACCGGACCGCGCACGCGCTCTGCCCGAGGCGCGAGCCGCCGTGCTGCGCCTGCTCGGGATGCCCCGCACCCGCGTCGCCCTCGTCTCGGGTCGCTCCCTCGCAAGCCTCGAACACGTGTCGCAGTTGCCGGACCACGCGTTGTTGATCGGCTCGCACGGTATCGAGATCCGGCTCGACGATCCCGCCGATCACCTGTCCCTGAACACCGCCGAGCTCAAGCGCGTGGATCTCCTGCACGAGGTGCTCGCGGAGGTTGCCGACTCGATCGACCAGGTCTGGCTCGAGCCGAAGCCTGCGGGTTTCGCGCTGCACACGCGCCTCGCGACGGAGCACAACTCCCGCGTCGCCCACCTCGTGGCGCGCAGCGAGGCGGCCGCCGAGCTCGACGACCTCACGGTGCGCAACGGCAAGAACGTGCTCGAGTTCTCCGTGCGCTCGACGACCAAGGGCGAGGCGATCGAGCACCTGCGCGAGTACACCCGTGCCTCCGCCGTGTTCTTCGCGGGCGACGACGTGACCGACGAGGACGGCTTCGCGGCCCTCGGTGCAGACGACCTCGGCCTCAAGGCGGGCGAGGGTTCGACGCTCGCCAACTACCGGGTCAAGGGGCCGACCGAGATCGCGCGCGCCCTCAGCCTGCTCGCCGACCTCCGCGAGGGCGACGTCCACGAGCAGTAACGCTTGGCTGGTTGAGTAGGCGCTCCAGCGCCGTATCGAAACTGCGCTAGCAGGTTGAGTAGGCGCTCCAGCGCCGTATCGAAACCCCGCCCTGTGGATGACGTGAGCCGCGCCCACGCCCAACCGGGCACCCTTCTCCGATGGCGTTCATGTACATCCTTCGTTGCGCCGACGGCAGCTATTACGTGGGGAGCACCCGTAACTCCCTGGACCACCGGCTCTGGCAGCACTCCACAGGCAATGGCTGCAAGTACACAAGCACTCGATTGCCGATCGAGCTCGTCTACGCCGAAGAGTACGACCGTGTCTCCGACGCATACGCCCGCGAGAAGCAGGTGCAGGGCTGGTCGAGGCGCAAGCGCGAGGCGCTCATCGCCGGGGAGTACGACGCGTTGATCGGCCTCAGTCGCAAGGTGTTCCCCAAGGCGTGATTTCGATACGGCCGCGGGCGGCCTACTCAATCAGCTCGGTTGGCCGCGGGCGGCCCGCGAGAGCGCTCAGCGACCTCGGTTAGCGAGGCGGATCTCGCGGGGAGCCCTGCCGCCGAGGAAGGATTCCGACGGGTCGACGACGAACCCCTGGCGCAGCGCTTCTCGGCCGATCAGCATCCGGAACCCCATCGAGTCGCGGTTGGTGAGGGTGAGCTCCGCGTCGATGGTGCGACCGACCAACGTCACCGGCATCAGCACAACGATGCGCTCCTCCTCGTGGCCCGACGAACTGCGCACTACCCGGCGGTCGTGCACGGGCAGTTCGATCCGGGCGGCGTCCTGGACCGACTCCTGCCAGGGGTGAACCCAGAACGCGACCGACTTGCCGGCATCCTCGACGTCGAATGCGTGAAGGGATGACGTCTTGGCGCCGGTATCGATTTTGGCCTTGATCCACGGCACACCGGCCTCGGGAAGAGCGATCCACTCTCGCCACCCCGCAATGGTGTTTGAATGGGAGGGCTTCGCCATTCCACCATCATCGCAGGGGCCCCATGAAAATCGCTATTCTGTCGCGTGCCCCGCACTCGTACTCCACAACTCGTCTCCGGGCGGCGGCAGTGCAGCGCGGGCATGACGTCAAGGTACTGAATACGCTGCGGTTCGCGATCGACCTCACCGGCGACCTGCCCGACCTGCACTTCCGTGGTCGTCCGCTGTCGTCGTACGACGCGATCCTGCCGCGCATCGGCAACTCGATCACCTACTTCGGCACCGCCGTTGTGCGCCAGTTCGAGCAGATGGACGTCTACACGCCCAACACCGCCAACGGCATCAGCAACGCACGCGACAAGCTGCGGGCGACGCAGATCCTGTCCCGCCACAACATCGCGATGCCGGCGACGGCGTTTGTGCGCAACCGCGCCGACGTGCGGCCGGCGATCGACCGGGTGGGCGGCGCGCCCGTCGTCATCAAGCTGCTCGAGGGCACTCAGGGCATCGGCGTGATCCTCGCCCCGCAGGCGAAGGTGGCCGAGGCGATCATCGAGACACTGCACTCCACCAACCAGAACGTGCTGATCCAGCGTTTCATCGCGGAGAGCCGCGGCCGGGACATCCGGGCCCTCGTCGTCGGCGACCGCGTCGTCGCTGCCATGCGCCGCTCGGCGATCGGTGACGAGTTCCGCTCTAACGTGCACCGCGGCGGAACGGTCGAGGCGATCGACCTGCCCCCGGAGTACGAGCGGGTCGCCGTTCGCTCGGCCCAGATCATGGGCCTGCGCGTGGCCGGTGTCGACATGCTCGAGGGCGCGGACGGCCCGCTCGTGATGGAGGTCAACTCCTCGCCCGGGCTCGAGGGTATCGAGGCGGCGACGAAGCTCGACGTGGCCGGGGCGATCATCGACTACATCGCCAATGAGGTCGCGTTCCCCGACATCGACGTGCGGCAGCGTCTCGCCGTGTCCACCGGCTACGGGGTCGCCGAGATCGTCGTGAACTCGGGCGCGGACCTGGTCGGGATGAAGCTTGGCGAGTCGGGACTGGGCGAGAAGGACATCACCGTGCTGACGCTGCATCGCGGCGCGAACGTCATCCCGAACCCGCGTCGCGGCGAGGTGCTGGAGGCGGGCGACCGCTTGCTCTGCTTCGGAAAGCTCGAGGAGATGCGCTCGATGATCCCCAACCGACGCAGCCGCGCTCGCGTTCGGAAGCTGCCGAAAGACGCGGGCTAACCGTCAGTCGTTGGTCTGACCGCTTTTGGTAGACTGGGGCAAGGAGGTAATCAGTGATCACCCTCCTTCTTCTGTTCGGCGTCGTTGCGGTGGCGCTTCCCCTTGTCACGAGATTCGCAGGCCGTGGCGTCTTCCTTGTGGGTGCCCTCGTGCCCGCAGGGGCATTCGTGCATGCACTGATGGTCGCGCCCGCGGTGCTCGCAGGCGGGGACGTCACCGAATCGCTGCCGTGGGTTCCCGAGCTGGATCTCGCTCTCGCCTTCCGCATGGACGTGCTGTCGTGGGTGCTGACCCTCGTCGTCACCGGTGTTGGCGCCCTTGTGTTCGTCTACTGCTCGCGCTACTTCCGTCGCGATGAGGAGGGCCTCGGCCGCTTCTCCGGCATCCTGCTCGCCTTCGCCGGAGCCATGTACGGACTCGTGCTGGCGGATGACGTCTACCTGCTGTTCGTGTTCTGGGAGGCCACGAGCGTGCTCTCCTACCTGCTGATCGGCCACTACACCGCGCGCAAGACGAGTCGCGGCGCAGCCCTGCAGGCCCTGCTCGTGACCACGCTGGGCGGACTCGTGATGCTCGTCGGTCTCGTGATCCTCGCGGTCACCGCCGGCACATCCTCGATCTCGGCCCTGCTCGACGCTCCGCCCGAGGGCGGACTCGTCGTGGCCGGGGTACTCCTGATCCTCGTCGGCGCCCTCTCCAAGTCGGCGATCTTCCCCTTCCACTTCTGGCTCCCCGCCGCGATGGCAGCTCCCACCCCGGTGAGCGCGTACCTGCACGCGGCCGCCATGGTGAAGGCCGGCATCTATCTGATCGCGAGGATGGCGCCCGGCTTCGCGGACTCACCCGGCTGGCGCGAGACCCTCGTTGTGCTCGGTGTGATCACCATGCTCATCGGCGGCTGGACGGCGCTGCGCCAGAGCGATCTCAAGCTGATGCTCGCCTATGGCACCGTCAGCCAGCTCGGCTTCCTCACCATCGTCGTCGGCTGGGGCACACGCGACGCCGCTCTCGTCGGTCTCGCCCTGCTGCTCGCGCATGCGCTCTTCAAGTCCACGCTGTTCCTCGTGGTCGGCATCGTCGACCACCGCGCCGGCACCCGCGACCTGCGCCGCCTCTCCGGCCTCGGCCGCGAGGCGCCTATCCTCGCCGTGATCACCGCACTCGCCCTCGCCTCGATGGCGGGCCTGCCGCCGCTGCTCGGCTTCGTCGCCAAGGAGGGAGTGCTCACGGCCCTGCTCGAGGCGACCACCGAATCGCCGCTCGCGTGGGTCGCGCTCGGCGGCATCGTCATCGGCTCCGTGCTGACCGTCGCCTACAGCTGCCGATTCTTCTGGGGTGCGTTCTGCCGCAAGAAGGACGTCGAGCAGGTGCGACCCGTCACAGAGAGCCCGGGCTTCCTCGTGGCTCCGGCGATCCTCGGTGCGAGCGGCCTGGTGCTCGGCCTGCTTGCCCCTCTCGTGGACGGCTGGCTCGCGGGCTACGCGGAGCAGTTCGAGCCCGTGGCGCATCCCTACCATCTTGCTCTCTGGCACGGCCTCGAGCCGGCACTCGCGATCTCGGCGTTCACGATCCTGGCGGGTGGCGCGCTGTTCTGGCAGCGCTCGCGCGTGGAGGCGTTCCAGTCCCGGTTCAGTGGCGGTGTGTCTGCCGCGAACTCTTACTGGGCATCGATGCGCTTCATCGACCGGCTCGCAGCGCGCACCACGAGCCTGACCCAGCGCGGCTCGTTGCCGTTCTACCTCGGCGTGATCTTCCTCGTCTTCGTCGCTGTCACCGGCGTCGCCCTCGCCCTCAATCGCAGCTGGCCGACCGAGATCCGCCCGTGGGACTACCCCGCGCAGGCCGCCATCGGACTCGTCATGATCATCGCCGCGTTCGCCGCCACCCGCGCGGGCAAGCGCTACCAGGCCGTTGTGCTGGTCGGCGTGACCGGCTCGGGCATGGCGGTGCTGTTCGCCCTGCAGGGTGCACCCGACCTCGCCCTGACCCAGATCCTCGTCGAGGTCGTCACACTCGTGGCCTTTGTGCTCGTGCTGCGTCGCCTCCCCGCCCGTCTCGGCGAGAAGCACGGCAGCGTTCACCGGGTGCGCCGCGCGCTGCTCGGCTCCGCGGTCGGAATCCTCATCGCCGTCATCGCTGTCGTCGCCCTGGGTGCCCGCACCGGCCTGCCGATCTCGCTCGAGTGGCCGGAACTCGCCTACGAGGGCGGCCACGGACGGAACGTGGTCAACGTCGCGATCGTCGACATGCGCGCGTGGGACACCATGGGCGAGCTGTCCGTGATCATCGCCGCGGCAACCGGTGTCGCGAGCCTCATCTTCATCAGCGGCCGTGCGAACAACCTGCCCCGGATGCCGCGGCGCAAGGCTCGCGAAGACATCGCCGTACGGCTGCGCGCGTCGGCCGAGTCCGGCCCCGACGGCCGTTCCTCGTGGCTCTTCGCCGGACGCACCCTCGCCCCCCGCAACCGCTCCATCCTGCTCGAGGTGGTCGCGCGGCTCCTGTTCCACTCGATGATCGTGGTCTCCGTGTACCTGCTGTTCGCGGGGCACAACGCCCCCGGCGGCGGCTTCGCGGGCGGGCTCGTCGCGGGGCTTGCACTCGTGGCGCGCTACCTCGCCGGTGGACGCTTCGAGCTGGGCGCCGCTGCGCCCATCGACGCGGGCAAGCTGCTGGGCACGGGGCTCGCACTCGCTGTCGGCACGGCGCTCGTTCCGCTGTTCTTCGGGGTAGAAGCGCTCACCTCGACGTTCTTCGAGGCCGAGATCTGGTTGTTCGGTCACGTCGAGTTCGTGACATCCACCATCTTCGATGTCGGCGTCTACCTCGTGGTCATCGGCCTGACGCTCGACGTGCTGCGCAGCCTGGGCGCTGAGGTCGACCGCCAGCAGGAAGAGGAAGCGGAGGCGGTGAAGTCATGAGTGTCTCCCTGGTGCTCCTCGTCGTGATGGCCGTGCTCTACGCGTGCGGCATCTACCTCATGCTCGAACGCAGCATGACGCGTGTGCTGCTCGGCTTCCTGCTCGTCGGCAACGCCACCAACCTGCTGATCTTGATCATGGCGGGCGCGGCTGGAGTCGCCCCGATCGTCGAGGACGGGGTCGGTGCTGATAGCAAATACGGCGCCGAGGAGATGACCGACCCGCTGCCGCAGGCGCTCATCCTCACCGCCATCGTCATCACCTTCGCGGTCTCCGCGTTCCTGCTCGCCCTCATCTACCGCTCGTGGCGACTCGCCAAGGAGGACGACCTCGACGACGACGAGGACGACGTGGCGATGCGGGTCGGCAGCGAGAGCCTGCTGTTCGAGGAGCGGGATGACGGCACCGAGGGCGACACCGAATTCGGAACCCGTGCGCAGGCAGCGATCAGCGAGGCCGCCGAGCTCGAGCACCACCTCGAACCGCCACGCGAGAAGACGAAGGGGGCGAAGAAATGACCGCCCTCGTTCCCCTCGTGGTGCTGTTGCCGCTCATCGGGGCCGCGGCCGCGCTGATCCTCGCGAAGCGTCCCCGCCTGCAGCGACTCGTCACCCTGGTGGCCCTGGTCGGTGTGCTCATCGTCGGCATCGTGCTGCTCATCGTCGTCGACGGCGGTTCGCCCCTCGTCGTCGAGGTCGGTGGCTGGGAGGCACCGTGGGGCATCGTGCTCGTCGTCGACCGACTGAGTGCGCTGATGGTCGTCGTCTCGGTGATCGTGCTGCTCGCCGTGCTGCTGTTCTCCTTCGGGCAGGGCCTGGCCGACGGCCACGACGAGACACCGGTGTCGATCTACTACCCGACCTACCTGATCCTCGCGACCGGCGTCTTCAACGCGTTCATCGCCGGCGACCTGTTCAACCTCTACGTGGGCTTCGAGATCCTGCTCGTCTCGAGCTACGTGCTCATCACGCTCGGCGGTACCGAGGCGCGCATCCGCGCGGGTGTGACCTACATCGTCGTGAGCCTCGTCTCGTCGATGTTCTTCCTCGCATCGATCGCGATGATCTACGGGGCCGTCGGCACGGTCAACATCGCGCAGATCTCGCAGCGCATGGCCGAGATCCCGGTCGACGTGCAGATCCTGCTGCACGTGATGCTGCTTGTCGGCTTCGGCATCAAGGCGGCGGTGTTCCCGCTGTCGTTCTGGCTGCCCGACTCCTACCCGACCGCGCCGGCTCCCGTGACCGCCGTCTTCGCGGGCCTGCTCACCAAGGTGGGCGTCTACTCGATCATCCGTACCGAGACGGTGATCTTCCCGGGCTCGGAGCTGAACCCCTACCTGATGGTGCTTGCCCTGCTGACGATGGTGGTCGGTGTGCTGGGCGCGGTCGCCCAGGCCGATATCAAGAGGATGCTGTCCTTCACCCTCGTGAGCCACATCGGCTACATGATCCTCGGGGTGGCGCTCGGCACGGCCGCCGGTACCGCTGCGGCGATCTACTACATCGTGCATCACATCGTCGTGCAGACGACCCTGTTCCTCGCCACCGGACTCATCGAACGCCAGGGCGGAACGACCTCGATCAGCAAGCTCGGCGGACTGCTCGCAGCCGCGCCCGCGATCGGCATCCTCTTCTTCATTCCGGCCCTGAATCTGGGTGGGATCCCGCCGTTCTCGGGCTTCGTCGGCAAGCTCGCGCTCTTCGAGGCGGCCGCCGAGCAGGGCACGGTGCTGTCGTACACGCTCATCGCGGCGGGTGCGCTCGTCTCGCTGCTGACCCTGTACGCGCTGATCCGGGTCTGGAACATGGCGTTCTGGCGGCCGGCCGCCGACGTTGCCGACTACGAGTCCGACCTGCTCGCCAACGTGTCGGAGGCGCCGAACGAGAAGGCCGTCGTCGAGACCCGCACCACTCCGAAGCTGATGATCGCGGCGACCGGCGGCATGGTCGCGGTGAGCCTCGCCCTCACGATCTTCGCCGGACCGCTCTACGGCATTGCCGCCCGCGCAGGGGAGAACCTCGAGGGCCCCGGCTTCTACGTCGACCTGATCTTCGGGGAGGGCAGCAATGACTGACCAGAAGGCGACCGAGACGAAGGCCATCGACACAAAGGCGCACCGCATCACCCTGCTGCAGCAGACACCGCTGCTCGTGGTGCTCGTAGTGCTCTGGATGCTGCTGTGGGGCTCACTCACCCCGCTCACCATCGTGACCGGCATCGTGCTCGCCTTCGGTGTGACGCGGGTGTTCTACCTGCCGGCCGTCGAGCTCTCGGGGCGGTTTCACCCGTTCTGGTTCCTGGTCTTTCTCGGTCGTTTCTTCGGCGAGCTGGTGGTGGCGTCGTTCCAGGTCGCGGCCCAGGCCTTCGCGCCGCGCGGCGTGACATCGAACGCGGTCATCGGGGTGCAGCTCGCGACGCGCTCCGACTTCATCATGACGATCACGGCGATTGCGCTCAGCCTCATACCGGGCTCGATCGTGGTCGAGGCGGATCGCGCGCGCGGCATCCTGTACCTGCACACCCTCGGCGTCACCTCGGCCGCCGAGGTCGAGAAGGCGCGGGATAACGCCCTGCTGACCGAGGCGCGCCTCGTGCAGGCGTTCGGGTCGCGCGACGACATGGATCGGGTGAAGCCATGACGATAGCCCTCACGGTGATCACCGTGCTCACGACCGTGCTGTTTGCCGCGGGAGCGTTGCTCGCGCTCTACCGCATGGTGACCGGCCCGTCCATTCTCGACCGGGTCATCGCCTCCGATGTGCTGGTCACCACAACGATCCTCGTGCTGGGCGCTGAGATGGTCTACAACCACCACACGCGCACTATCCCGATCCTTGTGGTCATCGCCGCGACGGCGGTCTTCGGCACGATCGCCGTAGCCCGCTACGTGAGCAAGCAGGACAAGCCGGAGGACCAGCCCAAATGACTCTGGATGACGCCCTCGACCTCGCCGCAGCCGTCTGCCTCCTGCTCGGCGCCTTCCTCACTCTCGCCGCCGGTATCGGCCTGCTCCGCTTCCCGGATGCCCTGAGCCGCCTGCATGCCGCCACGAAGCCGCAGATCCTCGGACTCCTGTTCGTGGTGACGGCCGTAGCTCTCGACTCCCGCAGCTGGACGACGCTGCTCGCGCTGATCCCGGTGCTGCTGTTCCAGATGTTCACGGCGCCGATCTCCGCACACATGGTGGGACGCGCCGGCTACCGCACCAGCAACTTCAAGCCCGGCACCCTGCTCGTCGATGAACTCGAGGAGGCCGTGGATCGCGCCTCCGAGGACGAGAAGGCCGAGGGCGGTCTCGCCGTGAAGAAGAGCGTGCGGAAGAAGACGGGGAAGTAGCTACCCTCCTTCGCAGGCTCAGTCGGCGCTGGGGTCGCGCAATCGCTGGCGCGATTGTCATGGCTCCACCGCGCGTCATCCCGAAGCGCCCGAGAGTTCTAGACTCGTAACATGTCGGAAACGCCTGCCCAGAACACCGCTGTCGAGAAGAACACGATCGACATCAAGCCCCGCTCCCGCACCGTCACCGACGGCATCGAGGCGCTGACCTCCCGCGGAATGCTCCGCGCCGTCGGCATGGGCGACGCGGACTGGGACAAGCCCCAGATCGGCATCGCGAGCTCGTGGAACGAGATCACTCCCTGCAACCTCAGCCTCGACCGCCTCGCGCAGGCGGCCAAGGAGGGCGTGCACGGCGGCGGCGGCTACCCGCTCCAGTTCGGCACCATCTCCGTCTCCGACGGAATCAGCATGGGCCACGAGGGCATGCACTTCTCGCTCGTCTCCCGCGAAGTCATCGCCGACTCCGTCGAGGTCGTGATGCAGGCCGAGCGCCTGGACGGCTCCGTGCTGCTCGCCGGCTGCGACAAGTCGATCCCCGGAATGCTCATGGCATCCGCGCGGCTCAACCTGTCGAGCGTGTTCCTCTACGCGGGCTCGATCGCTCCGGGCTGGGTCAAGCTCAGCGACGGCACCGAGAAGGACATCACCATCATCGACTCCTTCGAGGCGGTCGGTGCGGTCAAGGCCGGCAAGATGAGCATGGAGGACGCCAAGCGCATCGAGTGCGCGTTCGCCCCGGGCGAGGGCGCCTGTGGTGGCATGTACACCGCCAACACGATGGCATCCGTCGCCGAGGCGCTGGGCCTGTCGCTCCCCGGATCCGCGAGCCCCGCAGCCGCCGACCGCCGACGCGACTACTACGCGCACCGCTCCGGCGAGGCCGTGGTCAACCTGCTCCGCCTCGGGATCACGACTCGCGACATCCTTACCAAGAAGGCTTTTGAGAATGCCATCGCCGTGGGCATGGCGCTCGGCGGCTCGACCAACATCGTGCTGCACCTGCTCGCAATCGCACACGAGGCCGAGGTCGAGCTCACCCTCGACGACTTCAACCGCATCGGCGACAAGATCCCGCACATCGGAGACCTCAAGCCCTTCGGCAAGTACGTGATGAACGACGTCGACCGCCACGGTGGCATCCCCGTGTTGATGAAGGCGCTTCTGGATGCGGGGCTCATGCACGGCGACGCGCTGACCGTCACCGGAAAGACGCTCGCCGAGAACCTGGCCGACCTGGGCCCGGAACCGCTGGACGGCGAAGTGCTGCGCACGCTCGACAACCCGATCCACGCGACCGGCGGCCTCACCATCCTCAAGGGCTCGTTCGCGCCCGAGGGTGCCGTGGTGAAGACCGCGGGCTTCGACGCCGAGACCTTCGAGGGTCCGGCCCGCGTGTTCGAGCGCGAGCGCGGGGCACTCGACGCCCTCACCGAGGGAACGATCAAGGCGGGCGAGGTGGTCGTCATCCGCTACGAAGGCCCCAAGGGCGGCCCCGGAATGCGCGAGATGCTCGCCATCACCGCCGCCATCAAGGGTGCGGGCCTCGGAAAAGATGTACTACTGTTGACGGACGGCAGGTTCTCAGGCGGCACAACCGGACTGTGTATCGGCCATATAGCTCCCGAAGCGGTGGACGCAGGTCCAATCGCATTCGTGCGCGATGGTGATCTAATAAGGGTCGATATCGCAGCTCGCTCGCTCGACCTACTTGTCGATCCGGCTGAGCTCGAAGCTCGCCGAAACGGCTGGGCTCCCCTTCCTCCCCGCTACACCCGTGGCGTTCTCGCCAAGTACTCGAAGCTCGTGCGCTCCGCTGCGGAGGGCGCAGTCACGGGTTAGACCCGGGTTTTCCACCATCGTCCAGAAGGATTCATCCATGTCCACGGAATTCATCCCCGTGCCCACAGCGAAGGCCCGAGCGCCGAAGAGCCCGGAGCCGGAGATCCTCACCGGATCCGGTGCCGTGCTGCGCTCGCTCAAGAACCTGGGCATCACCGACGTCTTCGGACTGCCGGGCGGTGCCATCATCCCGTTCTACGACGAGCTGATGGCTGACACCGACATCCGTCACATCCTTGTGCGCCACGAGCAGGGTGCCGGTCACGCGGCCGAGGGCTACGCGGCCTCGTCCAACCGGGTGGGTGTCGCGATCGCGACGTCCGGCCCCGGTGCGACCAACCTCGTCACCGCCATCGCCGACGCCTACATGGACTCGGTGCCGCTGCTCGCCATCACCGGCCAGGTCTTCTCGACCCTCATGGGAACCGACGCGTTCCAGGAGGTCGACATCATCGGCATCACGATGCCGATCACCAAGCACTCGATCCTCGTGAAGAACGCGGCCGACGTGCCCGCGGCCATCGCGAGCGCGTACCACATCGCCTCGACCGGCCGCCCCGGACCCGTGCTCGTCGACATCACGAAGGACGCCCAGCAGAACTCGGCGCCGTTCATCTGGCCGCCGAAGCTCGACCTGCCCGGCTACCGCCCCGTCACGAAGGCGCACGGCAAGCAGATCCTGGCCGCGGCCGAGCTGCTGCTCCAGGCTGAGCGTCCCGTGTTCTATGTGGGCGGGGGCGTGATCCGCTCGCAGGCATCCGCCGAGCTGCTGGAGCTCGCCGAGAAGACCGGTGTGCCGGTCGTCACGACGCTTATGGCCCGCGGTGCATTCCCCGACTCGCACCCGCAGCACCTCGGCATGCCCGGCATGCACGGCACGGTGCCCGCGGTGCTCGGACTTCAGGAGAGCGACCTCATCATCGCCCTCGGCTCGCGCTTCGACGACCGGGTCACCGGCAAGACGAGCGAGTTCGCCCCGAACGCCAAGATCGTGCACGTCGACATCGACCCGGCAGAGATCGGCAAGATCCGCGCCGCCGACGTGCCGATCGTGGGTGACGCTCGGGATGTGATCGTTGACCTCACGGCCGCGTGGGCAGACGTCTCCGCGTCCGGCGACCAGGACATCACCGAGTGGTGGGCGCGCCTCACCAAGCTCAAGAAGGAGTTCCCGCTCGGGTACACCCTCCCCGACGATGGACTGCTCTCCCCGCAGGCCGTCATCCAGCGCATCGGTGAAATGACCGGGCCGGAGGGCGTCTACGCCGCGGGCGTCGGGCAGCACCAGATGTGGGCGGCGCAGTTCATCAAGTACGAGCGCCCCAACTCGTGGCTCAACTCCGGCGGCGCCGGAACCATGGGCTACGGCGTGCCTGCGGCCATGGGTGCGAAGGTAGCCCAGCCCGACCGCGTGGTGTGGGCCATCGACGGCGACGGCTGCTTCCAGATGACCAACCAGGAGCTCGCGACCTGCGTCATCAACAACATCCCGATCAAGGTCGCGATCATCAACAACTCCTCGCTCGGCATGGTGCGCCAGTGGCAGACGCTGTTCTACGACGGGCGCCACTCCTTCACCGACCTCAATACCGGGCACGGCACGGCGATGATCCCCGACTTCGTGAAGCTGGCCGACGCGTACGGTGCCCTCGGCATCCGCGTCACCAAACCCGAGGAGATCGACGCGGCCATCCAGCTCGCGCTCGACACAAACGACCGACCCGTCGTCATCGACTTCATCGTCTCGCGCGACTCCATGGTCTGGCCGATGGTGCCGCAGGGCGTCGGCATGAGCCAGGTGCAGTACGCCCGCGACCACGCCCCCGAGTGGGAAGAGGAGTAATCACATGAGTCATGTACTTTCCCTCCTCGTCGAGGACAAACCGGGTCTGCTGACCCGCGTCGCCGGGCTCTTCGCCCGCCGCGGCTTCAACATCGAGTCACTCGCCGTCGGTGCGTCCGAGATCCCCGGACTCTCGCGCATCACCGTCGTCGTTGACGTCGAGGAGCTGCCGCTCGAGCAGGTCACCAAGCAGCTCAACAAGCTGATCAACGTGATCAAGATCGTCGAGCTCGATCCCGCCCAGTCCGTCACCCGTGAGCACCTGCTCATCAAGGTGCGGGTCGACAACACCACGCGCTCGCAGGTGCTCGAGGCGGTGTCGCTCTTCCGGGCCAACATTGTGGATGTCGCACCCGACGCCCTCGTCATCGAGACGACCGGCGACTCGGGCAAGACCCAGGCCCTCCTGCGCATCCTGGAGCCCTTCGGCATCAAGGAACTCGCGCAGAGTGGCCTGCTTGCGATCGGTCGCGGTGGCAAGTCCATCACCGAGCGCGTCTTCAAGAACTAACGATCAACCAACGAACAGAGAGATAAAAAAGTGACCGAGATTTTCTACGACAAAGATGCCGACCTCGCGCTCATCCAGGGCAAGAAGGTCGCCGTCATCGGCTACGGCTCGCAGGGCCACGCTCACGCGCAGAACCTCCGCGACTCGGGTGTCGAGGTCGTCATCGGCCTGAAGGCCGACTCGAAGTCGAAGCCCAAGGCCGAGGAGGCCGGCTTCACGGTGCTCACCTCGGCTGAGGCGGCGGCCTGGGCCGACGTGATCGTCATCCTCGCACCGGATCAGAGCCAGCGTCACCTGTACGCCGACGACATCGCCGCGAACCTCTCCGAGGGCAAGGCGCTCGTCTTCGGCCACGGCTTCAACATTCGCTTCGGCTACATCACCGCCCCCGCCGGTGTCGACGTGCTCCTTGTCGCCCCCAAGGGACCGGGTCACACCGTGCGCCGCGAGTACGAGGCCGGCCGTGGCGTTCCCGTCATCGTCGCCATCGAGCAGGACGCCTCGGGCTCCGCCTGGGACCTCGCCTGGTCGTACTCCAAGGCGATCGGCGGCCTGCGTGCCGGCGGCATCAAGACCACCTTCACCGAAGAGACCGAGACCGACCTGTTCGGTGAGCAGGCCGTTCTCTGCGGCGGAACCTCGCAGCTCGTTCAGTACGGCTTCGAGACCCTGATCGAAGCCGGCTACCAGCCCGAGATCGCCTACTTCGAGGTGCTGCACGAGCTCAAGCTCATCGTCGACCTCATGTGGGAGGGCGGCATCGCCAAGCAGCGCTGGTCCGTCTCCGACACCGCAGAGTACGGCGACTACGTCTCCGGCCCGCGCGTCATCGACCCCTCGGTCAAGACCAACATGCAGGCAGTGCTCAAGGACATCCAGTCGGGTGCCTTCGCCGAGCGCTTCATCGCCGACCAGGACGCCGGAGCCCCCGAGTTCCTCGCCCTCCGCGAGAAGGGTGCCGCGCACCCGATCGAGGCTACCGGCCAGAAGCTGCGCTCGCTCTTCGCGTGGAAGCAGCAGGACGCCGACTACACCGACGGCTCCGCAGCTCGCTAGAGCTCGCTGGTGCGCCGTCGGCGCAGTCGGCAAGCCGACACTGTGCTTGTCAGTGTCTCCGCTTCGCTCCGCCACGCCGACGGCTCCGCACCACTACACGGCCGTCCCGCATCGCGCGGGGCGGCCGTTGTGCGTCTGACCCGCCGAGTTGCCCACTTCTGCTGCCCAAACCCCGAGTCAGGGGACGTTTTTGGGCAACTCGTGGCAGGGGCATCCCGAACCTCGCGTGAGTTGCCGCAAAGTGCCCGTGGGCGCACACGAGCACGGGCCACTTGCGGCAACTCGCGGGTAGCGTGAACACGTGACATCCCGAACCCTCGCCGGCCTGTTCCGCCTGGCCATCGCCGCGACCCTTCTCATCGCCCTCGGCTACCAGATCGTCGACAAGATCACGCACAACGACATGGTGGCGAGCGAGTACTACAGCTTCTTCACCATCCAGTCGAGTTTTCTTGCTGCCGCCGTGCTGGTGTGGGGCGGGGTGGTCGCGCTGCGTCATCCACTCGACGGGCCATTTTTGACGAGTGTGCGGATGTCCGTGCTCACCTACGCGATCGTCACGGCCGGTGTCTATAACGGCCTGCTGCGTGGCATCCCCGCCGAGGGGTACGTGGGGCTCCCGTGGCCCGGAGAGCTCATGCACGTGTGGGTGCCGATCGCGATTCTTGTGGACTGGTTGCTCTCGCCGGGCCGCTTGCCGCTGCGGTGGAAGGCGCTGCGGATCGTGATCGTGTACCCGATCGCCTGGCTCGTCTACACGTTCCTCAAGGGGGCGGCGACGGGGTGGTTTCCGTACCCGTTCCTCGAGCCCGCGACCGGCATCCTGAGCATCGCGATCTACGTGCTCGCGATCGCCGCCCTGGTGGTGGGCATCGCGTCGCTCGCCATCGCGTACTCGCGGCGGGGTAGAGCCAGCAATTAACCCCCCGTGTGACTCACGGCCACACTCGGTTCACGCGGCCCCCGCACGCTTGACGCGTGATCCGCACCGCGCTCGTCGCCCTGTTGGTTGGAACCACCGTCCTGTCGGGAGGTCCGCCGGCTCAGGCGACGGGCGGGGGCGGACACGGCACCGTGCTCATCAACGAGATAGCCAACGGCGGGCAGCGGTCAGATTCCGACTCGTTCTTCGAGCTGCGCAACTGGGGCGACGACGCCGTCGACCTGACCGGCTGGAGCGTCTACCGCTGCAGCGCGATGGGGCTGCGGGCGAACACGGGACGCACCGAGGGTGAGCTGGCTGGCGTCATCCTGAAGCCGGGTGAGATCTTCACGTTCAGCAAGGTCGGCATGGCCGGCGACCAACACACCACGCAGCCGTTCTCGAGCGAGGGCGTGGGCCTGTGGCTCGAAAACCCCGAGGGGGAGCGCGTCGACGCCGTCGCCGTCTACCCGAACGAGCCGTGGCAGACCCAGACCGAGTGCACCTTCGGCCGCAACCTTCCGAACAGCCTCGACTTCTCGCTCGGCGAGAGTTGGCAGCGGGTGGCCGCGACCGGCGACCAGGCTGCGGACTTCGTGAAGGCTCCCGCGACGATCGCCGGGAGGAATGCAACACGAGGGCAGCCGCGGGCGAGCTCCAACGTGGTCATCTCCGAGCTGACCGGTGCCGGCCCCGACGGCCCGAACGACGACTTCGTCGAGCTGCAGAACACCGGAACGGTCGACGAGAACATCTCCGGCTGGCAGCTGTTCCGCTGTACGGCCGAGGGGCGGCTGCGCGAGAACACGCGGCAGCTGGTCGTCGAGAACGGCACCGTGCTTCGGCCGGGGGAGCGCTGGGTTGCTGCATCACAAAGCTATCGGGGCCGGGTGGATGCCACGTACCGTACGCCCCTCGCGAACATCGAGTTCGGCGTGCTGCTGCGGACGTCCGACGACCGGCTGGTCGACCGCGTGAGTGTTGCCACCCAGGCGGACAGCGCGTGCCAGGACGGCGACGACAAGCTCCCCGCGGTGCTCGACGCGGTCGCGGGGGAGTCGCACCAGCGCACCGCCGACGGTTTCATCATCGCGCCGCGCACACCCGGCCGCGCCAACGCCACGATCGCGAACAGTATTCTCGCGCGACACCTGCGCTACCCGGCCACCCGCGGGGTCGCCCTGAGCGAGATCGGGACCGATCCGGCCCCCGCCGGACAGTTGCCCGGGATGCGCCAGCGCAACTTCATCGAACTGTCCAACTTCGGGGCGACTCGCGTCGATATCGGAGGCTGGACGCTGAGGCGCTGCGAGCTGACCGGCTCGCGGAGTCCCGACCTGCAGGCGACCGTCCCTGCAGGCACCGTGCTCGAGCCCGGCAAGACCTGGCTCGCCGCGCGCGCCGGTACCGACGAAGCGGGCAACGCCGACGCGACCTACGACACTGCGCTCAACTTTCTCGGAGCGGGTATCTGGGTGGAGGACGCTCGCGGCATCCGGGTCGACAGTGCGGGCATCTACGCGGCGAACGAGATGGACTCGAGCAACGTCACCGACAGCCCGTGCACGAAGGGCGTCGCGCTGACCACCTACGGGGTCGACCGTATGCTCGGCGAGACGTTCCAACGCACCGCGTTCACGGGCGATGACGCTACGGACTTCGTGGCGGCGAAGTCCACCCCGGGCAGCGCCGCGCTCGTCGAAGCCGCCGAGCCCATCACCGCCGCCCAGCCGCTCGAGATCGAGGGTGCGACGGTTCGCCCCGTCTCGGTGGCCGAGCAGAAGCCGCTGCCCGCGACCGACGGCGCCGCCCGCGTGATCGAGGCGTGGGCCGGCGCGTCAGACGGGCCCCTGGTGAAGCGCACCGGCCCGGGCGAACGTCGGCTCGACGCGAGCAAGCCGGTCGACGCGATCGACGACGGCTGGCTCTCGCCCTACCAGCGCCTCGTCATCGACGCGACGAAACTGAGAATGGGCTCGTCAGTGGTGTGGCGCGGCTCGAGCGTCGCGCGCAACGAGCTGCAGCTGTCGGTGTGGGACTGGAGTGCTTCGACCTGGCGCCTCCTCGATGCCGGCTCGGGCGCGGGACTGTCGCTCGGCGGGGTTCTGGGGAGCGGGGACATCCGGGCTCAGAGGGTGACGCTGCTTGTGCAGGACGGGCCACGCATCGAAGCGACCCTTCTCGATGGCCGCGATGGCGCGCTCGCCGCCCCCGAGGACTACGACTTCGCGATCTCGCACCTCACCGACACCCAGTACCTCTCGGAGAGCTATCCCGAGGTCTACGCGGGCGTCGTTGGCTGGATCGCCCAGAATGCCGACGACCGCAAGATCGCCTTCGCGACCCACACCGGCGACCTCGTGCAGAACTGGGTGGACCCCGACCAGAACGAGGTGCGCGCACGTCGCGAGTTCGAGACCGCATCGAAGATGCAAGCGGTTCTGGATGCCGCTCGCGTTCCCAACAGCGTGCTCCCCGGCAACCACGACAACAAGCGGGGTGTCGACGACAGCCTGTTCAACGAGTACTTCGGCCCGGAGCGCTACGCGGGCACTGAGTGGTACGGCGGATCCATCGCGCCGGACGATAACTCGGCCAACTTCTCCACCTTCGAGCGCGGTGGCGCACGGTTCCTGATGCTGTCGCTGCCCTACGCCTACGGCGAGCGGGAGATCGCCTGGGCCGAGCAGGTGGTGACCTCGCATCCCGGCCACAATGTCGTGATCTCCACGCACGAGCACGTCACGCCGAAGACCGAGTTTGAGAAGGCGCACCGCTCGTCGACCTCGCGCTGGGTATCGCGCGGGCAGGAGCTGTGGGACCGTGTGATCGCCCCCAACCGCAACGTGACGGTCGTGCTTTCCGGCCACTTCCACGGCATCGGATCCCTCGTCACCGAGAACGCCGGCGACATCGAGGGCCACACGGTCGTCGAGCTGCTCGCCGACTACCAGGAGTTCCGCACGCACACGGGGGAGCGGGCGACCGGCTTCCAGCGCCTGCTGCAGCTCGACCTCGACGCGGGCACCATCGCGGTCGACACCTTCTCGGTGCGCCTCGCCGCGAATGCGAGCCACGAGTACGACTACAAGCAGTTCGTGGCCGACAACGGCACCCCGCTCTCCGCGTCCAATGCGCGTCCGTGGCGCATCATCGAGTCCGGCCTGCAGGGTCGCTATTCAGCCACGGATGACGAGTTCCAGGCACGCGTCACCTTCCAGCACCCGAAGCGGGTGCACACCGCAGCACTCGAGGTCGGCGCGGTGGCGGCCGCCAGCTCGCGGTAGTTAACGAATAACCCCCTCCCTACCAGAACCCGCCGAGGAATAGATTTGCCCTCGAATGTGGCAACCGGCGCGTGACCGGTGGCCCTGGGGGTTGTAGTTATGACGAAGTTGCTGCCGGCCCGCGCCCTCGGCGCGGGTGCCATCGCCGTTGTGCTCGCGCTGCTGGCCGCGCTGCTGAGCCCCGTCGCGGCGAGTGCCGCAGTTTCGGGAAGTGTTGCCGGGGTCGTGACGCTAAGCACCGGCGCCGTCGGAAAAGGCGTGAGTGTGCAGCTTGTTGCAATCGCGGGAGACGGCAGCGATCTCGCCCGCCATGTTTCTCAAAGGGTGACCACCGCGTCTGGAGCCTTCAGTATTCCGGGCGTCGCGCCGGGCGAGTACACCCTCGAGTTCGGGGCTCTTTCGGGGCACGGGATGCAGTTTCTTGGGGGAGCCACAACAATCGCGGCGGCCGACACGTTCACCGTCAGCGAGAACCGGACGAGCTACCTGCGCGCCGGACTGGTCGCGCCGGGCACCCTCTCCGTGTCGGTGAAGGGGCTCACCAACACGGCAGTCGCGGGTGTGAGCGTCACGGCCTTCGCGCGCAATGACCGCGACGAGTGGACGGCACGCGGCTCAGCGGTGACGGGCAAGACCGGCGTCGCGGGCCTCGCTCTCACCCCCGGCCAATACCGGTTGTATGCGAGAGGTGCGGCCTTCCCGCCCGTCTACTCGGGTGGTGTGCAGACCCTGCTGCAGGCGACGGAGGTTCGCGTCACCCGTGGCCTCGCTACGAGCTTTGCCTTCACCGCACCGACGACGGGCGGGGTCAGCGGCACCGTTGCCGGGCTGCACGACGGCGTTGCCGTGCCGAAACTCGCCGGGATCCCGGTGACCGTGCTGCGCCTCGTCGGCACCCCGGGCAACTACAACTTCGCGACCTCCGTCACTTCGACGGTGACGGGACCGACCGGCGTTTTCACGGCGACAGGACTTCTGCCCGGTGTCGACTACACCCTGCGATTCGATCCGCCGCAGAAGACCGTAGCGGGGGTTCCCCTCGACCCCCGCTACGGAACCACGCTTCTCGGGGGAACCAACCTCCTGTGGGAGGCGAACCATTTCACGGTCACGGCCGGAGCTGTGCAGTCCGTGGGCACACAGACCCTGACCGAGGCCGGCAGCGTCACGGGCACGGTTCTCGAGTACCCGGGATTCCTTCCCGCGGCGAACGTTCCCATCTTCGCCCGCAGAACCTACGACGGAAATTCCGCCCAGCTTCCCGGTACCGAACTCACCCGCACCGCCGCCGATGGCACCTTCACGGTCGGTGGGCTCGGTGAAGGCATCTGGGCGATCCAGGCCGGCTCCTCGGCGGAGGAGGTTCGGCTCTCGACGACGCTCAACGGCAACCGGTATCCGGCGATCACCACCGTCACCGTTGTCGCGGGGCAGTCGACGCCGCTCGGCAGCAGTCTTTTCGCCACGGCGGTCAACGCAGGCAACGAGCCCGCCCTGTTCACGCCGACAACCGTCACCGGCACCGCACAGGTCGGCCAGACCCTCACGGCTGTGCCGCCCGTCTACAAGGAACCGGTCAGCGACACGGAGTTCTTCAGCGCGCCGACCCTCGCCGTATGGCTGCGCAACGGTCGGGCCATCCCCGGGGCGATCGGCACCAGCTACACGCTCACCGGCGCGGACGCGGGGGCGCAGGTCTCGGCCCGCATCCACCACTTCTTCACGACTCGGCCCTGGCAGAGCTCGGACTCGGCGCCGGTCACGGTGGCGACCGGCGCAGCGCCCGCGGTGATCACACCGCCGGCCTTTACCACGGCGAGGAAGGTCGGCACGCCGATCGTCGCCACCGCCGGCACTTACTCCCTGCCCGGAACCACCGTGGGATACGAGTGGTGCGTCGACACCAACGACAACGGGGACTGCGACGGGGCCATTCTCGGCACCGGGACGTCGTACACGCCCTCCTCGGCCCAGCAGGGAGCCGAAATGCTGGTTCGCGTCACGGCGTCGCGCGCCGGGTACACATCGACGATCGGCTCGTACTATATCGGCGTCATCGGGCAGGGCACGCTGACCGTGGTGAAGCTGCCCTCGGTGACCAGGAAGGGCACGGTGTTGACGGCCAGCCCCGGAACGTGGTCGGCCCTCGGCTCGAACTTCTCGTACGCATGGAGCATCTTCGACCCGGCGGCGCAGGCCTGGGTCGGACTGGGCGTGAGCGCCTCCTCGCTCAACGTCAAGCCGTACGCGGGACGTGCGCTGCGGGTGCTCGTGACGGCGACGCAGGGCGGCTTCGTTTCGGGAACATCACAGGTCACCGCGCAGGTCGGTACGGCGGGTGCTCCGACCGGAGCCACCACCCTGCCCGCGACCGTGTCCCCGTCGACGCTCACCGCACCCGTGCCGGTCTGGTCGTCGGACACCAACTCGAGCGACACCACCGTCAACTGGCAGTGGCAGTACCTGAAGGGCAAGAAATGGTTGGCGCTCGCGGGCAGGACCGCGGCGACGCTCGTGGTACCCGACTCGTACATCGGTCGCTCGCTTCGAGTGGTCGTCACCGCGCGCACCGCGGGTTTCGCGCCCCGGGTTCTCACCACGAACGCGAGCGTCGTGGTGCGTCATCCCGCACCTGATGTACCTCTGAATGTGACGGGCGCCGGCTCGGCGGCCGTCGGAAAGCCGCTCACGGCAGCCCCCGGATCGTGGACGGTGCCCGGTGTCGCCACGACCTACAGCTGGCAGTCGCGCGCGACCGGCGGTGTGTGGACGACCATTGCCGCGGCGAAATCCGCGAGCTATACCCCCACCGAAGTCGACTTCGGTCGGGAGCTGCGCGTGATCGTGCACGGCACAAAACTGAACTACGCCCCGGCGAGCGTCGTCGGTGGAGCTGGCGTCGTCGGCAACGGCAGCCTGCACATCAAGGTGCCGGGCGAGATCAGCACTGAGGGTGACGTCTACCGGTTGACCCTGCCGACCTTCGTCGAGGGCGCGGCGACCCTGACCTCGGTGCAGTGGTCTGCGAACCAGCCTGGGGGATCCACGATTGCCGTTCCCGGAACGGGGCTGACCGTGCCTGCCGCCGGACTCGAGAGCCGCCAGGTTCTCGCCTTCGTCACAATGAGTCGACCGAAGTACGGCAACGACCAGACCTGGGTCGTCGGCACCTCGCCGGCCTGGCTCTCGATGTCGAGCCCCGGAACTCTCACCGTTCCCGGCGGTGCTATCCGCGTCGGCCAGGCGCTCAGCGTCGGCGGTGCGACCTTCACGGGTGTGCAGCCCGCCGCCGTCAGCTACCAGTGGGCATACAGCGACGCCGGCTCGTACAAGAACATCCCCGGCGCGGTCAACCCGACCTACACCCCGGCGCGCGCCTACGTCGGTCGCACCCTCGCCGTGTACGTGTACGGGCACCGTGAGGGCTACAACAGCTCGGGTTCCATTGTCGAAACGGATGTCGTAGCTCCGGGCTTCGGGCTCAACCCCGGACTCGATCCGGTTCTGGGCGTCGACGCCGTGGTCGGTGTGCCGATCACAGCCACCCCGGGCGGCACGTGGTCGGAACCCGCCAGCTTCGCCTATGAGTGGAAGCGCGGCTCGACGGTCATCAGCAGCAAGGCCACCTACACCCCTGTGCCGTCCGATCAGGGCCAGACGCTCACGGTCACCGTGACGGGATCCGTGCCGGGTCTCGCGAGCGCGCTGCGCGGTGGTTCGACCGTTGTGCAGCCCGGTACCTTCGTCGCCACCAAAAAACCCGTCGTCAGCAAGAAGGGCACGGTTCTCTCCGTCTCCGCGCCGACCTGGTCGAAGAAGCCGACAGCCGTCGTCACCTCGTGGAACATCTACGACCGAGCCACCGGCATCGCGACGGTGGTGACGGCACCGAAGCTCAACGTGGCCGCGCACGCGGGCAAACGCATCACCGTCACCCTCACGGCGCAATTGGCGGGCTATGCCGCAGCGACGAAGACGGTCGCCGCGCAGACCGGCAGGGGAGCCGCGTTCCTGTCGGGCATCGGAGCCGAGCTCATCGCCGATGCAGCAGTCGCCTCGGCGGCCACCGTCGCGAACCCGATGTTCTGGGACCTCGACGCCGTCACCACCGGTTATCAGTGGACCCGCAATGGCAAGGCCATCCCCGGCGCCACCGGTGTCCTCTACCCCTTCACCGTGGCTGACACGGGAGCCACGGTTGCCGTGCAGATCACCAAGGGCTCCCCGGGTTACGCGACGACCAGCCGGTCCTTCGCGCTGCCGTACCGCATCCCGTCGATCACACCACTGGTGGCGACCGCTCGGCCCGTTGTATCGGGAACGGCCGTGGTCGACGGCAAGCTGTCCGCGACCACGGGCAGCTGGAACAGCCCGGGCACCAGCCACTCCTACCAGTGGTTCACAGCGGATGGCGGGGCTCTCGCCATCGCGGGTGCGACGGGCTCCACCTTCTCTCCCACCCCCGAGCTCGCCGGCGCAAGCGTCTTTGTGCGGGTGACCGCGTCGAAGCCCTACTTCACGCCGGTTGTAGCCGAGAGCAACCGTGTGGCCATCGACTACGGAACCGCTCCGACGCCCGCGAAGCTGGCGAGCATCTCGCGCCTGGGTGGCACCTTCACCGCGGGTCTCGGCGCGCTTCCGCCCGGGTTCACCGTCTCCGTGCGGTGGTTCACGGTGAGCGGGGGAGCGGCCAGCCCGATCACCGGTGCGACGGGAGTGACCCACACAACGACAGCCGTAGACCTGGGAACGACCTACCGTGCGGTGTTCACGGCGACGCGGATCGGATACCGGCCGGCGACCTTCGCGACGGCGGACGTGCTGTTGAACTAGCGGAGGTGCCGCTGGCTAGCGGTCGAGAAGCTGCAGAATGGCCCAGCCGATCGCGGCCCACAGTGCGAGGGACAGCACCACGGCGACGGCGAAGGCGCGCAGGCGGTGGGCGTTGGCGCGGGGTGCGTAGTCGGCACGGATGCCGGCGGTGGTGCCCTCGCGCAGGTCTGTCGTCATCCTCCCATTGTGCGGGTGCGGCATAAAACGTTCCATGCCCCTCTTCGGGTGGCAGGCATTCCTGCGTTCGGCGTGGTACACGGCGCTGGGGTGACCCATCCGCGCTTAGAATTCAGGCATGACGAAGACGGCAGTGCACTTCGGTGCCGGCAACATCGGGCGCGGCTTTGTCGCGCAGTTCCTGCACGCGAGCGGCTACGAAGTGGTCTTCGCCGATGTCAGCGAGGAGCTGATCGGCGCGCTCCAGTCGCAGTCGAGCTACGAGGTCATCGAGGTCGGCGAGAACGCGAAGACGCACGTCGTCGACGGCTACCGCGCCATCAACTCCAAGTCGCACGAGGCCGACGTCATCGCCGAGATCGCCAAAGCGGACATCGTCACAACCGCCGTCGGTGCCCGCATCCTCCGCTTCGTCGCCCCCGTCATCGCGGCCGGCCTCGCCGCCCGTGCCGCTGACGCCGCACCGCTCGTGATCATCGCGTGCGAGAACGCCATCAACGGCACCGACCTACTGGCCACTGAGGTGCGCGCGCTCGGCCCGGTCGACCACGCCGTCTTCGCGAACTGCGCCATCGACCGCATCGTGCCCGAACAGCACGGTGGGCTGGATGTCACGATCGAGTCGTTCTTCGAGTGGGTCGTGGACCGCACGCCGTTCAAGGGTGAAACCCCCGACATCTTCGGCGTGACCTGGGTCGACGACCTCGCACCGTTCATCGAGCGCAAGCTGTTCACCGTCAACACGGCCCACGCCGCTGCCGCCTACCACGGCATCGACCGCGGCTGGGTGTCGATCCGCGAGGCGCTTGCGACCCCCGAGCTGCAGGCTGAAGTGCGCGCCGTGCTCGAGGAGACCAAGACCCTGCTCGTGAAGAAGCACGGATTCCTGCCCGACGAGCAACAGAAATACATCGAGAAGACCCTCGTGCGCATCTCCAACCCGCACCTGCCCGACACCTGCGAGCGCGTCGGACGCAACCCTCTGCGCAAGCTCAGCCGCAACGAGCGGTTCATCGGGCCCGCCGCCCAGTTGGCGGAGCTCGGGCTGCCGGCCTGGGACCTGCTCAACGCGATGGGCGCAGCCCTTCGCTTCGATGTTCCCGACGACACGGAGAGCGTCGAACTGCAGGCCCTGCTCGCGAGCGGCACACCCGCGGTCGAGATCGCTGCCACCATCTCGGGGCTCGAGCCGCAGCATCCTCTTTTCCCGCACCTCGTCGAGGTCGTCGAACTGCGTCTCGCCCGCTGACCCATGGCTGTGGATGACGACGAGGCGGCCTTCCGCTGGGACGGCGACGAGCCTGATCCCGTGGAGAAGGCTCCCCGCGGCGCGGTAGCGGCTGAGTCGACCAACGCACCGACCAGCTCGTTCCTGCTGGTGAGCTACGGAATCCTCGCGGGCGCCTACCTGCTCTTCACCATCGGCTGGGCGATCGCCGTCGCGCGCAGCCCATCCCCGGCCCAGACCGTGCTCGACGAGGTCATGTACCAGTTCGGCGAGTTCCTCGCCATCGCGGCGGCCCCTCTCTGGTTTGCTGCGGTGTTCGTGCTCGCCCGAGGTGTTCGGCCGGCCGTAAGACTCATACTGCTGCTGGTGGGCGCGATAGTTCTCGTGCCCTGGCCTTTCCTGCTGGGAGGCGCGGTATGACCGACGAGACCGTGGAAGCGAAGAAGCGCTTCGGCTGGCTGACGATAGCCGTGATCGTGCTGTTCGGCCTGCTCTACGCCTATGACGTGTGGGAGGCCATCGGCAATCTCCTGCAATTCCCACAGGTGTACGTCGATCAGGCGGATGTGCCGTGGTGGCTCCTCATCGCGAACCTGGCGCTGCCCGTGCTGTTGTTCGGGCTTGCGCTGTGGCTCGGATGGAAGCGCTCGTTCATCGACAAGGTGCTGCTCTTCTTCGTAGGACTGTCCGTCGTCGCCGTGCTGACCTTCGACATCTACCGGTTCATCCTGTTCGTCTAAAGCACCGTCACTACGAGCGCCGCGATCAGCGCGACCTGCCCTGCGAGCCGCGGCCAGAACGGGATGGCGAGCGAGCGGAACGTCTCCTTGTGCTGCGAGGCGTAGACGTTTGCCGGAAATACCGCCACGAGGAACACGATCAGCGCGATGACCGCCGCGAGCCGGGTCTGCGGCACCAGAAGTCCGATGCCGCCCAGCACCTCGCACACGCCCGTGAAGTAAACGAGGTTCAGGGGGCGGAGCAAGCCCTCACGCCGCAGGTAGGGCGGGATCATCTTCGCCATGATCTTCGCGGGACCCGGGCGGAAGTGGTTGATCCCCATCCCGATGAAGACCGCGGCGAGCGCGATGGTGAGGATCAGTTGGGCGAGCGCCGGTGCATCCATCGCATCATTCTCGCAGCGGGACGTAACCCGGCGGGCCGCGCCTCACCACTGGACTAAACTCGCAGGGTCGCGTCACGCGCGGCGAACCCCCGCCTCACACAGAAGGAACGATTCGTGGCCAAGCCGATCGTGCTCATCGCAGAAGAACTCTCACCCGCGACAGTCGAGGCCCTCGGCCCAGACTTCGACATCCGCAACATCGACGGCACCGACCGTGCCGTGCTGCTCGCGGAGCTGCCGGAGGCGAGCGCGATCCTGATCCGCTCCGCGACCAACGTGGATGCAGAGGCGATCGCCGTCGCGAAGAACCTCAAGGTCATCGCGCGCGCGGGAGTGGGCCTCGACAACGTCGACATCCCGGCCGCGACCAATGCCGGAGTCATGGTCGTCAACGCGCCGACCTCCAACATCATCTCCGCGGCCGAGCTGACGGTCGGCCACATCCTGAGCCTCGCGCGTCACATTCCGGCCGCCCACGCGTCGCTCGCCGCCGGCACCTGGAAGCGCTCCAAGTACACCGGTGTCGAGCTGTACGAGAAGACGGTCGGCATCATCGGCCTCGGCCGCATCGGCGCGCTGATCACCGCACGCCTGCAGGCCTTCGGCGTGAACGTCGTCGCCTACGACCCCTACATCACGAGCGCTCGCGCGCAGCAGCTCGGCGTCACCCTGCTCAGCCTCGAGGAGCTGCTCGCGCAGTCCGACTTCATCTCGATCCATATGCCCAAGACACCCGAGACGACCGGCATGATCTCCACGGCCCAGTTCTCGCTCATGAAGCCCACGGCGTTCATCGTCAACGTGGCTCGCGGTGGACTGATCGATGAGGATGCGCTCTACGCGGCAGTCAAATCCGGCCGGATCGCGGGCGCGGGCCTCGACGTGTTCGTCAACGAACCGCCGCTGGGATCCCCCCTGCTCGAGCTCGACAACGTGGTACTCACGCCCCACCTCGGCGCCTCCACGGACGAGGCCCAGGAGAAGGCCGGCGTCTCCGTCGCCCGCTCGGTGCGCCTCGCCCTCGGCGGCGAGCTCGTGCCCGACGCCGTCAACGTCGCCGGAGGCGTCATCGACCCGCTCGTGCGCCCCGGCATCCCGCTCATGGAGAAGCTCGGCCAGGTGTTCGCCGGCCTCGCCGACAGCCCCGTCACGAGCGTCGACGTCGAGGTGCGCGGCGAGATCGCCGAACTCGACGTCAGCGTGCTCAAGCTGGCCGCGCTCAAAGGCCTGTTCTCGAACACGGTCAGCGAGTCGGTCAGCTACGTCAACGCGCCCCTGCTCGCCGAGCAGCGCGGTGTCACGGTGCGCCTGCTCACCGAGTCGGCCAGCGAGGAATACCGCAACCTGCTCACCATCTCGGGCGCCCTGAGCGACGGATCGCAGATTTCGGTGTCCGGCACGCTCACCGGCACCAAGCAGATCGAGAAGATCGTCGAGATCAACGGCTACGACGTGGAGCTGCCGATCCCACAGCACCTCATCGTCATGGTCTACACCGACCGACCCGGCATCGTCGCGGTCTATGGCAAGGAGTTCGGCGACGCGTCGATCAACATCGCCGGAATGCAGATCGCCCGCCGCGAGGCGGGTGGCCAGGCGCTCAGCGTGCTGACCGTCGACCAGCCCGTTCCCGAGGGTCTTCTCGAGAAGGTGCGCCTTGCGATCGATGCCGACCTCCTGCGCGAGATCGACATCACGCAGTAGCCCTTTCGCGCTGGTTCGGGGAGCGCGGGCATCCCGAACGCGCTGGTGACGAACACAATAAAGAAGCCAGGCTCTCGAGAGAGCCTGGCTTCTTCGTTCGCGGGGAAATTATCTGCCCGATATCCCCGCGAGCATGGGGGTCGTCGCTAGGCGACGGGGCCGTCGTTGGTGGTGCTGGTGGAGCGCTGGGCGACGTTCTCGCCGCTGGCGGGGTCAACGGCCGAGCGGACGGTCGTGACCGACTGGCGCTTGCGCGTTGCGAGGATGATGCCGATGACTGTCACGATCGCTCCGGCGGCCATCAGGATCTGGCCGATCAGAACGAGGTTCACGCCTGGGACCTGGAAACTCGTGGCGAAGGTTAGGATCGCGCCGATGACCAGCAGGACTATTCCGGTTCCTATACTCATGGGAAACATCGTGGCACGGGGCACCCTCGAAAGGGGGTGTCCGCCAGCAGGCTCACAGGCAGCACTCAGAAAGAGCCGAGGGCGGCAACCCAGTAATCTGGAGCCATGCCCAGCAGCCCCCGCACAGTCTCCCTCGCAGTCATTCCCGGCGACGGGATCGGCCCCGAGGTCATCGCCGAAGCGCTCAAGGTCGTCCGCGCAGCTGCTCCCGAGGGCGTGACCTTCGACACCACCGAGTACCCGTTCGGCGCCGCACACTTCATCGCGACGGGGGAGATCCTGTCCGATGAGAACATCGACTCGCTCAAGCAGCACGACGCGATCCTGCTCGGCGCTGTCGGTGGCGATCCTCGGGATGCCCGCCTCACGGGTGGGATCATCGAACGAGGCCTGCTGCTCAAGCTCCGTTTCGCGCTCGACCATTACGTGAACCTGCGTCCGACGGCGCTGTTCCCCGGTATCCAGTCACCGCTGCGGGAGCCCGGACTCGTGGACTTCGTCGTCGTGCGGGAAGGCACGGAGGGTCCCTACGTGGGCAACGGTGGGGGCATCCGGATCGATACGCCGGCGGAGGTCGCGAACGAGGTCTCGGTGAATACGGCGTTCGGTGTTGAGCGTCTTGTGCGCTTCGGTTTCGCAACGGCCCAGTCGCGCCCGGCGAAGAAGCTCACCCTCGTGCACAAGACGAACGTGCTCGTGCACGCGGGCGGCCTGTGGCAGCGCATCGTCAACCGCGTCGCCCTTGAGTTCCCGGATGTCGCCGTCGACTACCAGCACGTCGACGCCGCGACTATCCACCTGGTCACAAATCCGAGTAGGTTTGACACCATCGTCACGGACAACCTCTTCGGCGACATCCTCACCGATCTCGCTGCCGCAATCAGCGGCGGCATCGGACTGGCGGCCTCCGGCAACATCAACCCGGACGGAACCTTCCCGAGCATGTTCGAGCCGGTCCACGGATCCGCGCCCGACATCGCCGGCCAGCAGCTCGCCGACCCCACCGCGGCGATCCTGTCTGTTGCACTCCTGTTCGATCACCTCGGACTGGCGGATGCAGCGGCGCGGGTTCGTGCGGCGGTGTCAGTCGACCTTGCCGCCCGAGGAGACAGCGCACGCAGCACCGCCGCCATCGGCGATGCCATTGCCGGAGCCCTGTAACCGCCCCACACGTAAGCTTGACAGCAGCCTCGATAGAAAGCCGCACCATGACGAACCTCCTCCAGATGGCCCAGCGCGACCTCACCTTCAGCGTGGCCCGCAACGAGAACCCGAAGAGCGAGGAGGAGCGCAACGCGATCCTCGCCGACCCCGGGTTCGGCAAGAACTTCACCGACCACATGGTCGACATCTGCTGGTCGGAGCACGGCGGCTGGCACCGCCCCCGCGTGCAGCCCTACGGCCCGATCGCGCTCGACCCGGCCGCTGCCGTGCTGCACTACGCGCAGGAGATCTTCGAGGGTCTGAAGGCCTACCGTCACGCCGACGGCTCGGTCTGGTCGTTCCGCCCCGAGGCGAACGCCGCGCGTATGCAGCGCTCCGCGAAGCGCCTCGCGCTGCCCGAGCTTCCGACCGAGTACTTCATCGACTCGCTCAAGCAGCTTCTCGCGGTGGATGCCGACTGGGTGCCGTCCGCACCCGAGACGAGCCTCTACCTACGACCCTTTATGTTCGCGAAGGAGGCGTTCCTCGGGGTGCGCGCCGCGAAGAAGGTCAACTACTACGTGATCGCCAGCCCGGCGGGCGCCTACTTCACCGGTGGTGTTGCCCCCGTGTCGATCTGGCTGTCGACCGACTACGCGCGTGCGGGCAAGGGCGGAACGGGTGCCGCGAAGACGGGCGGCAACTACGCGTCCTCGCTGCTCGCCCAGCAGGAGGCAGCCGAGAACGGCTGCGCCCAGGTGCTGTTCCTCGACTCGGCCGAGGGCAAGTACGTGGAGGAGCTCGGCGGCATGAACGTGGTGCTCGTCTACAAGGACGGCACACTCGTCACCCCGAAGTCCGATTCGATCCTCGAGGGCATCACGCGTGACTCGATCCTCGATCTCGCCCGCGACAGGGGGCACAAGGTCGAGGAGCGACGAGTGAGCATCGACGAGTGGCGCGAGGGTGTGGCATCCGGCGACATCGTCGAGATGTTCGCCTGCGGCACCGCAGCGGTGGTCACGCCGATCAGCCAGATCAAGGGTGCCGAGTTCACGATCGGATCGGCGGATGCCGAGGCCGGACCGCTCACCATGTCGCTGCGCGAGGAGCTGACCGATATCCAGTACGGGCGTCGCGAAGACACCCGCGGCTGGATGGTTCGGCTAGACGCATGAAGGTAGCGCGTTTTTCCCAGCAGGGCGGCGACCCCCGCTTCGGCATCGTCGACGGCGACGACCTCGTGGTGCTCGCCGGCGACCCGATGTTCGCGGGCTTTCAACCGCTCGAGGAGCGTGTTCCGATCGCGGACGTCAAGCTGTTGGCGCCCGTCATCCCGCGCTCGAAGGTGGTCTGCGTCGGCCTCAACTATTCGGCGCACGCCGCCGACATGGGCGACCAGGGACACAAGGCCCCGCTGATCTTCCTCAAGCCGAACACCGCGGTGGTCGGCCCCGGTGACGCGATCCAGCTTCCGGTCGGCGTTGGCAAGATCGTGCACGAGGGCGAGCTGGTCGTAGTGATCGGCAAGATCGCGAAGCAGGTGAAGGCCGCGGACTACGCGGACTACGTCTTCGGCTACACGATCGGCAACGACGTCTCGGCGCGCGACCTGATGGCGACCGACGGGCAGTGGGCGCGGGCCAAGGGCTTCGACACGTTCGCCCCGATCGGCCCGTACATCGAGACGGAGCTCGACGCGCAGAACGTCGAGATCACGACCTTCGTCGACGGTGAACCGCGCCGCAAGGGCAACACGAGCGAGATGATCCACAGCATCCCCGAGATCATCGAGTTCGTCTCCGACGTCTGGACGCTCCTGCCCGGCGACATCATCATGACCGGTACGCCCGCGGGTCTCGGCGGCTTCCTCGACGGTCAGACCGTCGAGATCACGATCGAGGGCATCGGCACGCTCAGCAATCCCGCGCGCGACCGCGCATAGCAATGTCGGCACTGGATGCCCGCGCCCGGGTTCGGGCCGTGCACCGTCGAACCCTGCTCGCGCTGGTCGCGTGCCAGATCCTGGGCGGACTGGGGTTCGGTGCGACGGTGTCGATGGGATCCTTGCTCTTCGCCGAGCTGTCGGGCACACCTGCGCTCTCGGGCATGGCCTCGACCATGAGCACGCTGGGTGCAGCGCTGGCCGCGATCCCGCTGGCCCGCCTCGCGCAGCGTTCGGGACGCCGCCTCTCGCTCAGCACGGGCGCGGCCCTGGCTGCGGTCGGGGCGACTCTCACGGTGCTCGCGGCGGCGGTCCCCTCGCTTCCCCTGTTGTTCGTGGGCATCGCGTTCATCGGCATGGGTAACGCCGCCAACCTGCAGGCGCGTTTTGCGGCGACGGACCTCGCGGCTCCCGAGCACCGCGGCCGCGACCTCTCCGTCGTGGTCTGGTCGACGACGATCGGCGCCGTGGTGGGTCCGAACCTGCTCGAGCCGGGGGAGGCGCTCGGCTTCGCCCTCGGCCTTCCGCACCTCACCGGTCCGTTTGTGCTCACGCTGCTCACCCAGTTGGTCGCCGTGGTCGTGTACCTCACGGTGCTGCGCCCCGACCCGCTACTGCTCGCGAACGAGCTGAGCCTCACCGCGACGAAGACGACGGCCGAGTCGGACGGCAAGCCGCGCCGGTTCTACATCTTCGCGGTGGTCGCCGTCTCGTGCAGTCACGCGGTCATGGTGGCGATCATGGCGATGACGCCCGTGCACCTCACCGAGCACGGGGCGTCGCTCACCCTCGTCGGCATCACGATCAGCCTGCATGTCGCCGGCATGTTCGCTCTCTCCCCGGTCTTCGGAATCCTCGCCGACCGCCTGGGCAAGGTGCAGACCGTGCTCATCGGCCAGGGGCTGCTCGCCCTCGGTGTGCTGGCCACCGCGCTCGGCTCCGACTCGCACCTGTGGGTGACGGTGGGGCTCGCGCTCGTGGGGCTCGGATGGAGCGCGGCGACCATCGCGGGATCCGCGCTCGTGACCGAGTCCACTCCCTCCGCACTGCGCACGCGCAACCAGGGCCGCAACGATCTCGTGATGAGTCTTGCGGGCGCGACCGGTGGAGCGCTCGCGGGCCCGGTGCTCGCGGCATCCGGATACCCGGGTCTCTCGATCGCGGGCGGCGTGCTCGTCGCCGTGGTGGTCGTGGCGAGCCTGGTGCTGCGCTCTCGCCGCGACCTCGCATGACCCGCGCCGCCTGGCTTCCCGGCCTCGCGGTCGCGCTTGCCGCAGCGGGCGCGGGCTACATCGTTCATCTCGTCGTCCCCGTCGTGCCGTGGCTCACCGTGGCTCTTGTCCTCGGTGTGATCACGGGATGCGTTCCGCGCGCGCGAGTCGCCCTCGACGGTGCGCTCAGGCCGGGGCTTGCCGTGGCATCCCGGCGCCCGCTGCGGGTGGGTATCGTGCTGCTCGGGCTGAAGCTCAGCCTTGAGGCGATCGCCGCCCTCGGCTGGGTCGCGATTCTCGGCATCGTGGTGCTCGTGCTGCTCTCGTTCGGCCTGACCTGGCTCGTCGCCAAAGCGTTCCGGCTGGGCGGCGACCAGCCGCTGCTGCTCGCGGCGGGCTTCAGCATCTGCGGGGTCTCCGCGGTGGGCGCGATGGCGGCGGCGCGTGGATCCTCGGAGAAGGACACCGGGCCGCCCATCGCCCTCGTCACGCTGCTCGGAACCGCGGCGATCGTTGTGCTGCCGGCCCTCGCACCGCTGCTCGGGCTGGACGCGGTCGACTTCGGCCGCTGGACGGGCGCGAGTGTGCACGACGTCGGGCAGGTCGTCGCGACGGCGCAGGTCGCGGGCGCGGCCGCGCTCGCCGCGGCTGTCGTCATCAAGCTGACCCGCGTGCTGATGCTCGCCCCGATCGTTGCCGTAGCCGCCCTCACGGCACCGGCGCGGCAAGACGGCACGAAGCGACCGCCGATCGTGCCGCTGTTCATCGTGGGCTTCATCGCGATGGTGCTCGTGCGCAGCGTCCTGCCAGTGCCGGAAGCCGTGTTGGCGATCGCCGACCTGCTGCAGTCGGTGCTGCTCGCTGCCGCGCTGTTCGCGATCGGTGCATCGCTGCGCCTCGAGACCCTCGCCCGAAGCGGTGCCCGCACGGTGGGTGCGGGCGTGGTCTCGTGGCTGCTCATCCTCGGCCTCGCGCTCGCCCTCGTGCACCTCAGCTGAACTCGGGATGCGCGGGTCGTCGCCGGTAAGATTGCTCGCGATGTCTACTCCTACCTTCAGCACCGCGACCGGCGCCGACGTGCGCGTGCGCTTCTGCCCCTCGCCGACCGGAACCCCGCACGTCGGGCTCATCCGCACCGCCCTGTTCAACTGGGCCTACGCGCGTCACACGGGTGGCAAGCTCGTGTTCCGCATAGAGGACACCGACGCCGCACGCGACAGCGAGGAGAGCTACGAGCAGCTGCTCGACGCGCTCCGCTGGCTGAACATCGACTGGGACGAGGGCGTGGACGTCGGCGGCCCGCACGGCCCGTACCGCCAGTCGCAGCGCACCGACATCTACCTCGGCGTCATCGAGCAGCTCAAGGCCTCGGGCCACCTGTACGAGAGCTTCGCGACCGGCGAAGAGATCGAGGCCCGTAACGTGGCCAACGGTCGCGATCCCAAGCAGGGCTACGACAACTTCGAGCGCGAGCTGACCGCCGAGCAGGTTGCCGCCTACAAGGCCGACGGCCGCGAGCCCGCCCTGCGCCTGCGCGTGCCGGATACCGACCTCAGCTTCGACGACCTCGTGCGCGGCGAGATCACCTTCCCCGCGGGATCGTTCACCGACTTCGTCGTCGTTCGCCCCAACGGCGCCCCGCTGTACACCTTCGTGAACCCGGTCGACGACGCGCTCATGGGTGTCACCCACGTGCTCCGCGGCGAGGACCTGCTCTCGTCGACGCCGCGACAGATCGCGCTGTACACGGCACTCATCGAGGTCGGGGTGGCGAACGTCATCCCGCGCTTCGGACATCTGCCGTACGTGATGGGGGAGGGCAACAAGAAGCTCTCGAAGCGTGACCCCGAGGCGAACCTGTTCCACCACCGCGACCGCGGGTTCATCCCCGAGGGTCTCATCAACTACCTCGCCCTGCTCGGCTGGTCGCTCACGCACGACCGCGACGTGTTCTCGATCGACGAGATGGTCGCCGCGTTCGACGTGGTCGACGTCAACCCGAATCCCGCGCGCTTCGACCAGAAGAAGGCCGAGTCGCTGAACGGCGACCACATCCGACTGCTGCCGGTCGAGGAGTTCACGGCCCGCCTGGTGCCGTACCTGAGTGACTCGGGCTTCGAGGCGGGCAACGCCCAGCACGAGCACCTGCTGGCAGGCATCGCGCCCTACGTGCAGGAGCGCATGCAGCTGCTCGGTGAGGCGGGCGGCCTGCTGGCCTTCCTGTTCACGTCGGATGACGCTCTCGAGTTTGACGCCGACGCCCTCCCCGGTAATGGAGCAGTCGACGTGCTCGACGCCTCGATCGCAGCGCTCGAGCAGCTCGCGGAGTGGGGGCACGACGAGATCGAGGCAACCCTGCGCGCCGCGCTCATCGACGGGCTCGGCCTCAAGCCCCGCAACGCGTTCGGCCCGCTGCGCACCGGCATCTCCGGAAAGCGCATCAGCCCGCCGCTGTTCGAGTCGATGGAGCTGCTGGGCAAGGAGTCGTCGCTCGCGCGACTCGCGAGACTGCGCGCCGTGCTGTGACGGAGCGGCCTGTGACCGAGCAGTTCGACGTCGTCGTCATCGGCGCCGGCCCCGCGGGGCTGAGCGCCGCGCTCAACCTCGTGCGCGCCCGCCGGAAGGTGCTTGTGCTCGACAGCAACCGTCCGCGCAATGCGGCGACGTTCGCCTCGCACGGCTTTGTCACGCGGGACGGCATCTCGCCGCTCGAGCTGCGCCGCCTCGGCCGCGAGGAGCTCGAGGCCTACGAGGGTGCCACCTTCGCGAAGGCCGTGGTGAGCGCCATCGAGCCCGGCTTCGTGGTGACCGCCGGGGCCTCGTACCAAGCCAGCGCCGTGGTCATCGCGACGGGTCTCACCGAGAAGTTCCCCGCCCTGCCGAGCCTGCGCACGTTCTACGGCACCAGCATCCACAGCTGCGTGGAATGCGACGCCTACGAGTACGCCGACGCCCCCATAGCCCTCATCGGCGAGACGGACGACCTGGCCGAGCGCGCGCTGCTGATCTCCCAGTGGAGCCGCGACCTCATCGTCTTCACCAACGCTGTGGGTCGGATAACCGCCGACGAGGAGACCCGGCTCGCTGAACGGGGCGTGAGCGTCGATCGACGTGCAGTGGCCGATGTCGCGGGAGACCGGGACGGCCTCAGCGGGATCGTGTTGGCCGACGGGGACGTCATCCCTCGCAGCGCGGCATTCGTGCGGCCGATGTACTCGACCAACCTGGGTTACGCGGCATCCCTCGGGCTCGCGACGACGGCCGAGGGCTGGCTCGAGATCGACGACTCCGGACGCACGAGTGTGCCCGGCGTGTACGCCGCGGGCGACTCGACCGCGCCCGGACCGCAGCAGCTCATCGTCGCGGCCGGTGCCGGCGCGCGCGTGGCGTCCGCGGTCAATCGCGACCTGCTCGCGTGACGTCACCGCTGGGCAGCGTTCTCCGCACGCCGCACACGGTCTACCTGCTCGTCACCTCGCTCGTCGGTCGCCTGCCTACGGCGATGGCGGCGCTCGCCATCGTGCAGCTCGTGCGCCTTCAGGGCGGCGACTTCGCGCTCGCAGGCTCCATGACCGCGGTCTACGTGGTCGCGGGGGCGATCGGCCAGCCGCTGCTCGGCCGCTGGATCGACTCGGCTGGGCAGACCCTCGTGCTGGTCGTTTCCGGCGTGGCGGGTGCCGCGGGCTTCGTCGTTATGGCCGCCAGCACAGCGGATGCCCCGGCTCTCGGCCTCGCCGGCGCCCTGCTGTCCGGGCTCGCCACGGCACCGCTCGAGCCCGCGCTGCGATCCCTCTGGCCGAGGCTGGTGCCGGATGGCCCGCAACTCAAGGCCGCCTTCAGCCTCGACGCCGGAGCCCAGGAGCTCGTCTTCATCGCCGGCCCCCTGCTCACCGTGCTGGGTATCACCGCCTTCGGCGCCACGGGCAACCTGCTCTTCGCCGCAGCCCTCGGGCTCGGCGGCACGCTCGCGTTCGCCCTCGACCGGTTCTCCCGCACGATGGAGCCGGTGGCTGTGGAGTCGGGACCGCGCCGGTCGCCCGTTCGCGACGGCGTCTTCCGCCGGGTGGTGCTGTTCCAATTCGGGGTCGGCTTTCCGCTCGGCATGATCACCATCGCCGTCACGGCCTACGGGGAACAGCGCGGACTGCCGGAACTGGCGGGCTGGGCGCTCTCTGCGAACGCCGTTGGTGCGCTCATCGGGGCCACGGTCTCAGCGCTGCGCCCCTCGGCACTGCCGCCGTACCGCCTGCTGGCCGGCTACGGCGCGCTGCTCGCGCTCGGCTACCTGCCACTCGCCCTATTCGGGGCGCCGGAGATCGTCTGGGTGCTGCTCGCTGTGCTCGCCGGGGTCATGCTGCCGCCCACCCTCGCCCAGGTCTTCGAGTTCGTGCAGAAGATCACGCGGCCGCAGGAGCTCACTGAGGCGAACGCGTGGGCGGTGTCCGCCATCAACGTGGGCGCGGCGGGCGGCACGGTCGCTGCGGGACTGATCGCGGAAGTCGCGGGCGGGACATCCATTCTCTGGATGGTTCTGACGGCGGTCACGGTCACCGCAGCGTGCTCGCTCGCGGTACTGCCGGGGCGCGTTTCGCGAGTGCCGATAGATGCGCTAAAGTAGACAGTCGGCCCGGGCTTAGCCCGGAACCGGTGGGGTATGGTGTAATTGGCAACACGGAAGATTCTGATTCTTTTGTTCTTGGTTCGAGTCCAGGTACCCCAGCTTTCCTGACAAGGCCCGCTCATCGAGCGGGCTTTTTTGTTGTCCGCCTACTTATAGACACAACCGCTATCGATAGTTACACTATCGATTATGAGAATGGCAGAGTTGAGCGAGCGCAGCGGCGTCGCTGTACCGACCATCAAGTTCTACCTGCGTGAGCAACTGCTCGCTTCGGGGGAGCGCACCAGCCCCAACCAGGCCGCCTACGACGAGAGTCACGTCGATCGGCTGCGGCTCGTGCGCGCCCTGCTCGACGTCGGCGGCCTGAGCGTCACCGCCGTGCGGGCAGTACTCGCCGCCATCGACAACACGGAGCTTCCGCTCGACTGGGCCTTCGGCATCGCCCAGCAGGCGCTCCCCGCTGTTCTTCCCGACGAGGATGACGCGGCCTCCGCCCGAGCCATCGATGACCTGATCGCCGAGCGCGGCTGGCGCATCGACCCCAACAATCCCGGACGTGCAACCGCTGCCCGCGTGCTCTCCCGCTATGAGAGCCTCGGCCTCGGCCACCTGCGCCAGACGGCGGGGGAGTACCTGCGCGCAGCCGAGATAGTCGCGGCCGCCGACCTCGACTCGGTCATCGCGTCACCCGATCGCTCGACCCAGGTCGAGACCGTCGTCGTCGGCACCGTGCTCGGCGATTCTCTTTTTGCCGGACTCCGCCGCATCGCCCAGGAGCAGCGATCACACACCCTCTTCGACCCCACCGGTTCAGAATGCGAGGAAGCGCAATGACCACCACCGCCACCATCACTCGTTCACCCACCATCATCCCGGCCACCAGCACCTGGCACCGACCCCTGCTGTGGCTCGCCGCCGCAATGGGGGTGCTCGCGGTTATCGCACTGGTCGGCTCGCTCGTCGACACTCGCGAGGTACTCGGCGTGAACCTCTGGATCAAGCCGCTTAAATTCGCGATCTCGGTCGGCATATATGCGGTCTCCCTGTCGTGGGTGATCGGCCTGTTGCAGAAACGCGCCCGCCTCGGCCGCATCATCGGCACGGTCAGCGTGATCGGGCTCGTCATCGAGATGGTCATCATCGTGGGCGCTGCGGCCGCGGGCCTCACGAGCCACTTCAACGTCTCGACCCCCTTCCATGCCGCCCTGTGGTCGACGATGGCGGTATCGATCGTCGTCGTCTGGGCGATGACGCTCGTCGCCGCAATCGCGCTGCTCCGCACCGACCTCGGTGATCCCGCGAGAAGCCTCGCTATTCGAGCCGGCGCCGTTCTGGCCGTGATCGGGATGGGCCTCGCATTCCTGATGACCTCGCCGAGCGCCCAGCAGCTGGCCAGCTTCCAGGGCATCGCCGGAGCTCATGCCGTGGGTGTGGCCGACGGTGGACCCGGCCTCTTCCTCCTCGGCTGGAGCACGGTCGCCGGTGACCTCCGCATCCCGCACTTCGTCGGGATGCACGCGCTGCAGGTATTCCCGCTGCTCGTCGTGGGGCTCGAGCTGCTCGCGAGCCGGGTCCCCCGGCTCGCCGACGGCCGGGTGCGCGCGCGGCTGGTGCTCGTCGCGATCGTGAGCTTCAGCTCCACGCTGGCTGTGCTGACCTGGCAGGCGCTTAGCGGGCAGTCCATCGTGCAGCCCTCGGGCGCCGTGCTCGTCGCGGGGGTCGCGGTGGCTGTTGCATCCCTCGTCGCAGCTATTGCAGTGCTGTTCGCGCCGACTCGGTCGGCGCCAGCCGTGGCCGACCCCGCTTAGAGGTCCAGCGTTTCGCCGGGCTCGAGCGGGAAGAACTCCCCGCCACCCTGGCGCGTTGCCGCCTCGATGCGACCGTTCGACATGGTCTTTCCAGCGACCGAGAGCACCATCTCGTGGGTCGGGAACGAGCGCTTCGGGGCGACGGCGATCGTGTAGTCGATGCTCTCGGCGATCTTCAGCCACGGCGCGCCGGCGGGAACCGCGAGGGTGTCGACCGGCACGGGCGGGATCGTAAAGGAGTCGCCGCCGTACCAGAGCGTGTCGTCGACGAGCACGCCCACGTTGTCGATGACCGGGATGCTCGAGTGGATGATCGCGTGCTTGGCCCCGTAGAAGGCGAGCGTGAAGGCGCCGACCTCGTGGGTGTCGCCGTCTGCGACCACCGTGATGTTGTAGGTGGATGCCGCGGCCGCAACTCCGGCCGGGCCGAAGATCCTCGCATCAGTGTTCACCTCGAGGATGCGGTCGAGCTGCTCCGGGGTCCAGTGGTCGGGGTGCTCGTGGGTGATGACGATTGCAACGACGCCACGCAGGTCGTCAAGGGGCATCGTGAAGCTGCCCGGATCGACGACGAGCACGTCGCCGCTCTTCTCGAGGACAAGGCAGGCGTGTTCGTGCTTGGTGAGCTTCATGGTCGAAGCCTATCGACGAGCGCTGGCGCGGAATACCCCCGGGGGGTATGCTGTTGGGCATGATCGCAGATATCAAGAAGCGCGCACTCCACCGCACTCGCATCCTCGAGGGCCAGATGCGAGGCCTCGAGAAGATGATCGATAACGAGGACTACTGCATGGACATCATCACGCAGTCGCTCGCCATCCAGAAGTCGCTGCGCAGCCTCAACAAGCTGCTCGTCGAGAACCACCTGCGCACGCACGTGAGCGACATGTTCGCGGCTGGCGGCGAACAGCAGGAGCACGCGGTGGATGAGCTGCTCAAGGTCTACGAACTCAACAACAACCGCGGAGAGTAAGCACCCATGTCACACGACCATTCCACGATGGAGCACGACCACGCTTCGACAGGCTCAGCGACCGGGCACGAGCACCACGACCACGACGAGCATGCGGGGCACGGCGACCACTCGCACCACGACCCCGCTCAGTTCAAGCGCAAGTTCTGGCTGAGCCTCGTGCTCACGATTCCCACGATGGTCTTCTCGCACGGGCTGCAGGACATCCTCGGTCTCAGCGGGCCGCGTTTCCCGTTCAGCGAGTACATCCCGGCCGTCTTCGGCATCGTGCTGTTCTTCTACGGCGGACTCGTCTTCCTGAAAGGCGGCCTGCAGGAACTGCGGGCGAAGCAGCCCGGGATGATGACCCTCATCTCGCTCGCGATCGTGGTCGCCTTCGGCTACAGCCTCGCGGTTACCCTGGGCTTCCCAGGCATGGACTTCTGGTGGGAGCTGGCCACCCTCATCACCATCATGCTGCTCGGCCACTGGATCGAGATGTCGGCGATCATGGGCGCGCAGAACGCGCTGGGTGAACTGGCAAAACTCATCCCCGACGAAGCGACGATGATGCACGGGGACCACCAGATGACCGTGAAGGTCTCGGAGCTCAAGGTCGGCGACCTCGTGCTCGTACGACCGGGTTCGGCGATCCCCGCGGACGGCGAGGTGACCGACGGCGAATCCGAGGTCAACGAGGCGCTGCTCACGGGCGAGTCGACGCTGGTCGGCAAGACCGTCGGCGCATCGGTCATCGCGGGCAGCATCAACGGCGACGGCTCGCTCACTGTGCGGGTCACGAAGACCGGCGGGGACACGGCGATCGCGGGCGTGATGAAGCTGGTCGCCGAGGCGCAGGCGAGCAAGTCCGGCGCGCAGGTGCTCGCCGACCGGGCAGCCGCCTGGCTCTTCTACATCGCGCTCGGCGCCGCCGTGCTGACCCTGATCGCCTGGGCGCTCATCTCTCCCGATGACCCGGCGTTCGTCATCGAGCGCGTCGTAACCGTGCTCATCATCGCCTGCCCGCACGCACTCGGACTCGCGATCCCGCTGGTCGCGCAGCTTTCCACCGCGATCGGGGCGAAGAACGGCCTCCTCGTGCGCAGCCGTTCAGCCCTCGAGGACGCCCGCACCGTGCAGGTGGTGCTGTTCGACAAGACCGGAACGCTGACCGAGGGTCGCCAGGGCGTGGCGCAGGTCACAGCGGCAGCCGGGCTCGAGGTGGACGAGGTGCTCGCGCTCGCGGCATCCATCGAAGCAAAGTCGGAACACCCGATTGCACGGGCGATCGTCGCTGAGGCGAAGGAGCGGAAGCTGAGGATCGAGCGCACAACACAGTTCGCGAACCTGGCGGGCCGTGGCGCCGAGGCGAACCTCGGCGATCGTCGCGTCACCGTCGCGAGCCAGCGCCTCGTGACCGAGCGAGGTCTCAGCATCGGGGTCGATCTCGTGCACTCGACGCGCGCCGCGACCGGCGAGGGCAAGACCGTGGTGTTCGTCGTGGACGAGTCGGGCGTGCTCGGCTCGATCGCGCTCGCCGACGTGATCCGCCCGGAGTCGGTCGAGGCGGTGTCGAAGCTGCGCAAGAGCGGCATCCGCGTTGCGATGCTCACGGGCGATTCGCACGCGGTCGCAGCGTTTGTCGCCGCGAAGCTCGGCATCACCGAGATCTTCGCCGAGGTGCTCCCGGGCCAGAAGGCCGACGTGGTGAAGAAGCTGCAGTCGGACGGTACCCGGGTGGCTATGGTGGGCGACGGTGTCAATGACGCTCCGGCCCTGGCACAGGCCGACGTCGGCATCGCGATCGGTGCGGGCACGGATGTCGCGATCGAATCGGCCGGCATCGTGCTCGCGTCGAGCGACCCGCGCGGTGTGCTCGCGGCGATCACGCTGAGTCGGTCCACCTACCGCAAGATGCAGCAGAACCTGTTCTGGGCGACGGGGTACAACGCGATCGGCATTCCGCTCGCTGCGGGCGTGCTGTTCGGTGCAGGGGTGCTGCTGTCGCCCGCGCTCGGCGCGGTGCTCATGTCGGCGTCGACAGTCGTGGTGGCGCTCAATGCCCAGTTGCTGCGGAGGCTCAAGCTCTAGTGAACGGCAGCCGCACCCGAGCCGCGCGCCCGGGTTCCGCGACAGCGGCATAATGATCCCCATGCCCGCGAAGAAGCCCCTGTCCATTGTGGTGGCGATCAATCCCACAGCGTCGTTCGGCAAGGGGCGCGAGGTCGGGCCGGCCGTCGTGGCAACGCTCCGCGCACTGGGCCACGAGGTGACGAGCCTGACCGAGCCCGACTTCGAACAGCTCGTCGCGGCGGGCCGCCGGGCGGTTGCCGCCAAACCCGATGCCCTCGTCGTGGTCGGTGGCGATGGCATGGTGAGCCTCGGAACCAATCTCGTCGCGAAGACGCGCGTGCCTCTCGGCATCGTGCCGTCGGGCACGGGCAATGACATGGCGCGAGGGCTGGGCATCCCGATCGGCAACACCGAGGCTGCGATCGAGTACCTCGTCGACGCGCTCGGCAGGCCGCCGCGCATCATCGACGCGGGGCTCGTGCACCACGAGAACGACGAGACGGGCGAGCCGACCACGACCTGGTTCGCGTGTGTGCTCTCGGCCGGGTTCGACGCGATCGTGAACGAGCGCGCAAACATCCTGCGCCACCCCAAGGGACCGAGCCGCTACCTGCTCGCCCTCGGCATCGAGCTCGTGAAGCTGCGGCCGATCCGCTACCGCCTGGTGCTCGACGGTGTCGAGACGGTGACCGAGGCCGCGCTCGTCTCGGTCGGCAACAACATCTCGCTCGGCGGCGGCATGAAGGTCACCCCGAACGCGATTCTGGATGACGGCCTGTTCGACGTGCTCGTCGTCCAGCCGTTGTCCCGAACGGCGTTCCTCAGGGTCTTCCCGCGCGTGTTCAAGGGCGAGCACCTGAGCGACCCGCGGGTCGCCGTGCACCGGGCCAGGCGCGTCGTGATCGAGGCGGAGGGTGTCGTCGCCTACGCGGATGGCGAGAGGGTCGGACCCCTGCCTATCGACATCGAGATGATGCCCGGGGCGCTGAGGGTGCTGGCCGCCGAGAGCACGGAGTCGACCGTCTAGTCGGTGGTCTCGGCCTCGCCGGTCTCGACATCGGTGGGAGCCGCCTCGGGGGCCTTCGGGTCGAGCGCGACGCAGGAGTAGGCCTGCACCTCGACCTCGTCGACGGTCTGCTTGCTCACGAAGAACTGCTGCTTGGTCTTCAGCCCGCTCTCGGTGAGGGCGGTCTTGAAGGTCGTGAACGGCTCGTCACACGCGCCCGAGACCGCGTTCTGCAGTCCACCGGCCGCCTCGACCTGCGCGGTCGTGAGCTGGCCCTCGGCCAGCACCTTCGAGGTGTGATCGTCGGTGCAGGGGATGACGGTGACCGTCGCGAGATCCGTGCCGTCACCGATGTACGAGAAGCAGTCGCCCGGCAGCAGGTCGGGGGAGTCGATGACCGTGCTCTCGAGCACCTGGCCGCTCGCGTCGCGCTCGATCTCGCCGAGTCCGAGGAGGGAGCACCCGGAGAGGAGCACTGCCGCTGCGGCGAGCGTGCTGACGATGACTGAGTGGCGCAGGGCGGATCGCATGGTTCCTCTTCGGATGACGTAACAGAGCTGTGTAATTGTCATCGTAACCGGAGCGCGAGCGGATATCGTCCCCGCGTTCTGGGGTGTCGATCGGGAAACCCACGCTCGTTTTGGTGAGGGCGCCAGTCATATGGCATACTCGTCTAGTTGCTCTGACGGCCCCATCGTATAGCGGCCTAGTACGCTGCCCTCTCACGGCGGTAACACCGGTTCGAATCCGGTTGGGGTCACCAACACCGTGTTTGTCACAAACCTGTTTGTCACAAACACAGCAAAAGCCCGTTCTCGATTGTCCGAGAACGGGCTTTTTGCTTTTCGTGACGTTCTGCGCGCTACGAGCTCGCGGGGATGGCGCGCGGGTGCGGGCCGGACTGCGAGATCTTATCGATCCAGGCGAGGGCCACGGCCGACAGGATGAACACGAGGTGGATCATGACCTGCCAAAACACGCCGTCCGACGTATAGGTGGTGCCGTCCTCGGTCGCGGGGTTGCTGTCGGAGAGGTCGTGTACCGCGATGAACGTCTTGAGCAGGTGGATCGACGAGATGCCGATGATTGCCATGGCGAGCTTGACCTTGAGCACGTTCGCGTTGACGTGGGAGAGCCACTCGGGCTGGTCGGGGTGTCCGTCGATCTTGATCTTGGAGACGAAGGTCTCGTAACCGCCGATGATGACCATGATCAGCAGGTTCGCGATCATGACCACGTCGATCAGGCCGAGCACGGCGAGCATGATGTCCGCCTCGTCGATATGGATGCCCTCGCCGGTGAACAGGCCGCCAAAGACCTCTTCGCCGAGGTGCCACAGCTCGGTCATAAAGACCACGACGTAGATGACCTGGGCGGCGATGAGGCCGAGGTAGAGGGGCGCCTGCAGCCACCGGCTGAAGAAGATGAGGTAGCCGACGCCGGCCACCCACGGTGACTGGTCGCGGAACTGGCGGGGGCTGGGTGTAGGGATCTCGCTCACACAGCGATCTTAGAGTGCGCTGTCTGGGGGTTCGGCTGACCGACTATTACGACATGCAGCGCATCCAAACGCAAGGGTTTGCACTATTCACCCAGCAGGATGAAGGATATACAAGACCGACCAGTCTCAGCGAGAAGGGACCGCCCGATGGACACACCCACCAGCGGCCCCGGCAGCATCCTCCTCCGCGAGCGCTACCGACCGACCGAGCTGATCGCGCGAGGCGGCATGGCCTCCGTCTTCCGAGCGCGGGATGAACAGCTCGACCGCGACGTCGCGGTGAAGATCTTCCAGGCCACCGCGCCGGGCCAGATCGAGGTGGGCAAGCAGGAGCTCAAGGTGCTCGCGAGCCTCACCCACCATGCGCTCGTCCCCCTGCTCGACGCGGGCGTCGACCACTCCACGCCCGATGACCCGCACATCTTCCTGGTGATGGAGTACGTGCAGGGCACGGACCTGCGCCGCAAGTTGCTCGAAGGCCCGCTGTCTCCGCGCCAGGTCGCCTACTTCGGGTTCGACCTCGCCGAGGGGCTCGAGTACATCCATTCGCGTGACGTGGTGCATCGCGACGTGAAGCCGGCGAACGTGCTGCTGGTCGAGTACAGCGACGATGACGTTCGACCGCGCGCCAAGCTCACCGATTTCGGCATCGCCGTGTTCAGCGGGGCGCAGGAGGCGATCATCAACGGGCGCACGGTGGGCACGGCCGCATACCTCAGTCCCGAACAGGCGCGGGGTGAGCCGGTGACCCCGGCGAGCGACGTGTACTCGCTCGGTCTCGTGCTGCTCGAGGCGCTCACCGGCGAGCTCGCCTTCCCCGGCCAGCCGCTGGAGTCGGTCTCAGAGCGCCTGGCCCGCGATCCCCGCATCCCCGACACTCTCCCGTTCGGCTGGGACGTGCTGCTCTCCGCCATGACCGCCCGCGAGCCCGCCGACCGTCCGCGGGTGCGCGATGTGATCGTGTCCCTGCGCAGTCTCGTGGTCGAGGAGCTCGGCAAGCACCGTGCCGCGAACACCCAGCCGATGCCGGTGGTCGTCTCGTCCGCGACGCAGCTGACCGTGCCAGCCATCCTCACCACCGAGCAGGTCTCGGTGAGCCAGTTCCCGACCGCGGAGGAGCGGGAGGAGGCGCGGCTCGCCGCGGTGAAGCGCTACGGCTCCCTCGACGGTGTCGCCGACTCGACGATCGAGCGGGTCGCCGGCCTTGCCGCACGCCTTCTCGGCACCCCGGTCGCGCTCGTGAGCTCGGTGGAGCGCGACGTCATCCGTTTTCGCACCAATCTGGGCCTTGACCTCGACGAGGTGCCGCGCCAGCCCGGGCTGTGCTCGACCGCGATAGAACGCAGCACCCCGCTCGTCATCGAGGACACCCACCTCGACCCGCGCTCGCGCGACAACCAGCTGACTCTCGACTCAGGCATGCGGTTCTACGCCGGCGCTCCGTTGCGAACCCGCGAGGGCTTCGCGCTAGGCACGCTCTGTGTTCTGGATGCCACTCCGCGCACCTTCTCTGCCGACGACATCGCCACCCTCGAGGACCTCGCGGCTCTCGTCATGAACGACCTCGAGCTGAGGCTTGACGCACAGTTGGCCGGACGCACCGGATAGCGGCCGCGGAGCCGGTAAGCTGGAAGGGCGAAGGGGAGTATCCCACCTCGCCGTGAACGTCAACACGGGTTGCAGCGCAGCGGCCCCGGACACGGCGGCAATCACTTCTGTGGTTGCGGGAGAGACTTTCGAGCTGTTGCACGCCCACTCCTCCCCGAAACGGATTTCATGGAAACCCTCGCCCTGCCCGCATGGTTCGAGATCGGCTCGTTCGTCGTTCTCCTGCTGATCCTCGCCGCGGACCTCATCCTCGCCTACAAGCGCCCGCACATCCCCTCGACCCGTGAGTCTGCGCTGTGGGTTGGCTTCTACGTGCTGCTGGCCCTGATCTTCGCGGGCCTGATGCTCGTGATCGGCGATGCGGAGCACGCCGGGCAGTTCATCGCCGGCTGGGTGACCGAGTACAGCCTGTCGATCGACAACCTCTTCGTGTTCGTCATCATCATGGCGCGCTTCTCGGTGCCGAGGAAGTACCAGCAGGAGGTGCTCATGGTAGGCATCATCCTCGCCCTGATCTTCCGCGGCATCTTCATCATCCTTGGTGCCGTCGTCATCGAGCAGTTCAGCTTCGTCTTCTACATCTTCGGCGCGTTCCTGCTCTACACCGCCGCGAACCAGGCGTTCACCAACCACGATGACGAGGCGGAGACCGAGAACAAGCTCATCGCGTTCCTGCGTCGCCGCATCGCGATCACCGACGTCTACGACGGCGGCAAGTTGCGCACCGTCATCGACGGTAAGAAGGTGTTCACGCCGATCATCGTGGTGTTCATCGCCCTCGGCACCACCGACCTCGTCTTCGCGCTCGACTCGATCCCGGCAATCTTCGGCATCACCCAGAGCCCGTTCATCGTCTTCACGGCCAACGTCTTCGCGTTGATGGGCCTGCGACAGCTGTACTTCCTGCTCGGCGACCTCATCGACAAGCTCGTGTACCTCAAGTACGGCATCGCGTTCATCCTCGCCTTCATCGGTGTGAAGCTCGTGCTGCACGCGATGCACGAGAACGAGCTGCCGTTCATCAACAACGGCCAGCACATCGAGTGGGCGCCCGAGATCGACACCTGGACCTCGCTCGGCGTCATCCTCGCCTCGATGGCCATCGCGACGATCGCGAGCCTCGTCAAGCTGCGAGTGGATGCCCGGCGCGCGCCCGCGCCCGTGCAGGCCACAGCAGCCGACGAGCCGACCCCCGGCGACGGCAGCACCTCCGCGACCGCCGTTACCGACGCCACTGCTTCATCCACTTCTCCCGACAAGTCGACCACCCCCGAATAGCAAGGAGCAGCCCATGGCACCGCCGACCGACGTCCAGCACGACGAGCCGCCGGTGCCGCCCGGGGATCTGGACTGGCTCACCGATTTCGACGCCGCCGAGGGCGACAAACACCGCGGGCGGGTGCTCGGCCGATCGGATCGGCTGTTCGCCCGCTACCCGTGGCCGACGGCGATCTTCGTCGGGAGTCTGGTGATCGCTGCGGTCATGCTGATCGCGTCGCTGCTCTGGCCGCTCCAGCTGGGCGGGAGGGGCTGATGGCCGACGTCGCCGTGGCGCACGCCCGGCCCAGCCGCGGCCGCGTCGTCGTCGCCTGGATCGTGTCCGTTTGTGCGGCCGTCATTGTGGACGGCCTCGCGCTCCTGGGAGCCACGCAGATCGTCGAGTTCCGGGTGAGTCACTCCACGCCGGTGGCCAGCCCTGGCGGGTCGGCGAGTTCTCCGCCGCCGCCGCGACCCACCTCGACCGCAGTAGTTCCTGAACGGGACAGCCGGGTGCCGAATGAGTGCAGTGGGCTGTACAGCGCCGCCATGGTCGGCACGCTCATCGACGCCGGTCTGCGCCTGCAGCTCGAGGCGACCCCGGCCGACATCGTCGACAGTGGTTCGGGTGACCAGACCCTGCGCGAGCTGATGCTCCAGCGGCCGCTCATCGAGTGCGTCTGGCTGGACTCGGCCGGAGGCAAGCAGAGCGGTGTGCTCACGGTTGTGGCCGAGGCGACGCCGCAGCTCGCTGCCGCAGTCGAACAGCGGGCGAGCCAGCTCGGGCTCACCCGGCTCAGCGAGAACGGTGGACAGCGCTGGGTGACCGAGGGCACGGACGCCGACGGAACGAAGACCGGCGAGTCGCACTTCCTGCGCGACGGGCTCTGGTTCGCGACCCGCTGGTACGGCCAGGGCCCGTACGGCTACACGTCCGACATGGTGAAACGGGTGTTCGCCTGAGGCAACTTGGGTCGCACCCCGCTGTTCCCTTAGTCTGGAACCCGTTTTGTACGATCCCTTTCCACCAGCCAGGCTGAGGAGCTTTGGACCATGCTCCACTACGCTCCGACCGCCGAGCGGACTTGGCTGGCGTTTGCCACGGCCGACCGTGTGCTGCTCGTCGAGGCGGGCGCCGCGACATCCGCCGACCGCATCTGGACGCAGCTCGCCGTCGATGGCACGCAGGCCGTGCTCGACGAGCTGACCGCGAGCGGCCTCGGTGCGACGCCGTCGTTCGCCCTCGTCTCCTGGACGCCCGGTGTGGCGCCAGACACACTCGCCCTGCTCTGCATCGTGCGCGGGGCGGCATCACTCGGCGTCGAGACGCCCGCGGGCGCGGTGGTGATCGACGGTTCGAGCGCGAGCACCTGGGTCGAACGCAGCATTGCGGCCGCCAGCCGATTCACCGTGACGACGACCGGGGATGCCACGGGCGCCCCGCTTCCGCTGGGCACGGGTGCGGCGTGGGCGACCTCGGTGACGCTCGAGGTCGCCGGCGCTGTCGCCGTGCCGGTCGTGGAGGCCGCGCTGCCAGCCCCCGAGCCCGAGGATCCCGAGGAGCTCGACGACCACACGGTTGTGATGCCGAGCCGCGCCGAGCGCGCTGCCGCCGAGGCGCCGACCGACGACCCGTTCGACGCCACCATCGTGCGGCCGCGCATCGCGCCCGCGAACGGCACGCACGTCGCGCCGGTTCCCGTCGAGGATCCCGACCACGACGGCGCCACCATCATGAGCGTCGACCGTGCCCAGCTGCGCTCGCGCCGCACCACGGCTCCGGTCGCACCCGCGGCTCCGAGCGTGCCGCGCTACAGCCTGCAGTTCTCGACCGGTTTCACCGAGAATCTCGAGATCCCGATCGTCGTCGGACGCGCGCCGAGTGTGATGCCGGGCGGTGCGGGGGAGTCCCCGCTGCTCGTGCCGATCCCGGGCGATGAGGACATCTCGCGCAATCACGCACGTTTCGCCGTCGAGGGCGACTCGGTCACCGTCACCGACCTGCACTCGCGCAACGGCACTTCCATCGCGATTCCGGGACGCCCGCCGCAGCGCCTGCGCCAGGGCGAGCCGACCACCGTGCTCGTTGGCACGGTCGTCGATCTCGGCGGCGGCATCACGATCACCGTGCAGGAGCGTTGATGCGCCGCGCGCCCTCCTCGCCTCCGGCAATCGAGGGCTACGAGCACGTTCGACTGCTCGGCGCGGGCGGATTCTCCGACGTGTTCCTCTACGAGCAGCGTCTCCCGAAGCGGCGGGTTGCCGTGAAGGTGTTGCTCTCCGATGAACTCGGGGAGGCGAGCCGCGCGGCGTTCGTCGCCGAGGCGAACCTGATGGCGCAGTTGTCCGCGCATCCCTATATCGTCACGATCTACCACGCGGATGTCGCGCGCGACGGCCGGCCCTACTTCGTGATGGAGTACTGCTCGGGCCCAAGTCTCGCCGAGCTGTACAAGCGCGAGCCGTTCAGCGTGGCCGACGCGCTCCGTACCGGCGTACGCCTGTCGAGCGCAATCGCGACGGCGCACTCCGCGGGCATCCTGCACCGCGACATCAAGCCCGCGAACGTGCTCACCAACGACTACGGCTGGCCCGCGCTCACCGACTTCGGCATCGCCTCGGCGGTCGATGAGGACCTTCCGACCGTGGGGGCCGCGGTCGGCGACATCGACTCGACCGGCACCTCCAATGCGGCAGGCGAGACCGGCAGCCAGTCGGTCGGCATGAGCATCCCGTGGTCGCCCGCCGAGATGTTCGAGGATGACCCGCAACCCGACGTGCGCTCCGACGTGTTCTCGCTTGCCGCCACGATCCACACCCTGCTCGCCGGCCGCACGCCGTTCGAGGTCTTCGGCAAGTCGAACGGCGCTCTCGACCTCGTGTCGCGCATCGAGCACGGCCAGATCACGCCGATCGATCGGGATGACGTTCCACGCTCCCTGCTCGCCGTGCTGCAGAAAGGTATGGCGACACGCCGCGAGGACCGCTTCGCGAGCGCCGTCGAATTCGCCCGCGCGCTGCAGCGGGTGGAGCTCGAGCTCGGCTACACGCCCACCGGCATCGAGGTGCCGAATCTGGACATCGTGCAGGCGCCCCGTGTCGCCGATCCCGCACCGGGCGCTGACGACAACGAGACCCGCGTGCGCTCGGTGTCGACCATCAACGCGCAGGCGCCGTCCCCGCAGCAGGACGAGGAGACTCGTATCCGGCCTGTCACGGTCATCGCCCCGCCGGCGGTGCCCGCCTCTCCGGTCGCGCCTGCCCAACCCTCGCTCACCGGCTCCGCCTCCCTCACCGGTAACGAGGAGACGATCGTGCGGCCGCGCCCGGCGCCGGTTGTCGCGGAACCTGTGCCCGCGGCATCCAGTGCACCTAAATCCACGCGGGGACTCGTCGTCGGGCTTGTGTCGGCCGCCGCGGTGCTGATCGTGGGTGGCGTTGTCACGGCGGCGATCCTCGGCGCGGGCGGCGGCCTGCGCGAGGCGACCCAGCCGTCGAACACCCCGCCTGGTGGCGGACCGGGTTCTGCGATCGGTGGCGAGATCGTGCCGCAGCCCGTGGATGGCACGGCCACCCCGTCCGCGAACGGCACGAGCGTCACGTACTCCTGGTCGAACCCCGAGCCGCTCGATGGTGACACCTACCGCTATGCGCGTTCGGAACAGCCGGGCAGCCTGATGCCACTCGCCGAGGCGTCGGTGACCATCGACGGACTCGCGGCCGGGCAGCGCCAGTGCATCGAGGTGTACATCACCCGTGCGGGCGATCTCTCGGCCGTCCCGTTAGAGATCTGCTACCCCGAGTAGCGCCTTCCTGACAGCCCGCTCCTGTCCCGCTGTAAGGAATGATTCTGTTAAGGTGAGAACGACTGGTCTCACCCCCGTAGGGGTCACACGGAACTCGGAGCTCTAGGCGGTGGCTGTCTCGAACTGGTGGAAGCGCAGCCGTAAGGCGATAGCGTCCACCACCGCGATCCTCGTCGTCATCGGTGTACCCACTACCTTCGCGGTGCTGCACGAGGGTTTCCCGATCACCGACGTCGACCTCACTACCCGTGACGTGTGGGTCACCAATGGCGAGCAGTTCCTGGCCGGCCGCCTCAATCGCCAGATCGAGGAGCTCAACGGCGCGGTCTCCGCCGCCTCGAACGGGCTCGACGTGGTGCAGAACGGCACCAACGTCTTCCTGGTCGACAACGTCTCCGGGTCGCTCGAACGCATCGATCCCGCGTTCACGCGCCTCGTCGAGCGCGTCGACCTGCCCGCCTCTTCCACTGTGGTGCTGGGCGGCACGAGCCTCGCGATCCTCTCGCCTGCGAAGGGCGAGCTGTGGGTCGTCGACGTGGCGAACGGGCTCGACTTCAGCCCGAGCGATCCGCCGGCCGTTGAACTGGGCAAGGGCGCGCGGGTGACGGTGTCGCCCGAGGGACGGGTGTTCGCGACATCCAGCACCGACCAGACACTGTTCACCATCGATGGCGTCGGGGCGAAGCCGACGGAACGCCAGCTTGAGTTCGGGGCCGCCCACCAGCTCACCGCGGTGGGCGAGCGTGCGGTGATCCTCGACACCGACGAGAACGTGCTGGTGACGGATGACGGCACCCGCACCGAGCTCGGCGAGAACACCGGCCTCAAGCTGCAGCAGCCCGGCAAGCCGAATGACCAGGTGATCGTCGCGACCGGCGACGGACTGCTGCGCGTGCCGCTCGGCGGCGGAACCCCCGAGCTCTCCAAGGCGCCGATCGACAGCCCGCTCGTCGACCCGAACGGCGTCTCCTCGCCGGTCTGGCTCGACGGTTGCGCGCACGGCGCGTGGGGCGGTGCGCAGCAGTACCTGCTCTCCTGCGACGACGAGAAGGCCGTATCCGACAAGATCCCGCAGCCGACCCAGGGTTCGATCGTCGAGTTCCGTGTCAACAAGTCGGTCATCGCACTCAACAACCTGAACAACGGAAACGTCTGGCTGGTCGACAACGAGATGCGTCTCGTCGAGAACTGGGACGAGGTCACCCCGCCGCTCGAAGACGAGACCGAGGAGGGCGACGAGAAGTCGTCGACCCAGTCGTTCGAAGACACCCTCGCGGAGCGCACCGACCAGAACCGCGTGCCGCTGGCCCGCGACGACCAGTTCGGCCTGCGCCCCGGCCGCACCACGATCCTGCCGGTACTCGAGAACGACACCGACCCCGATGGCGATGTGCTCACGATCACCGCGACGAGCGCCCTCGACGAGAGCGTTGGGGTGCTGGACTACATCGACGGTGGCCGCGCACTGCAGTTCACTCCGGCCGAGGGCACCTCCACCGCCTCGTTCCGCTACACGGTCGACGACGGGCGGGACGGCGTCGCTGAGGCCTACGTGTCCCTTCGGGTCGTGCCGAATGCCGCCGCCAATACGGCACCCGAGGAGAAGCGCACCACGAGTGTCAGCGTCGAGGCACGCGGCACCATCAACTACAACGTGCTCACCGACTGGATCGACCCCGACGGCGACGACCTGACGCTCATCTCTGCCGCCCCGGTGAGCGGCGACGACGTGCGCTTCACCCCCGACGGCTTCCTGACCTTCGAGAGCAAGTCCTCCCAGCTGGGTGAGAAGGAGGTGCGGCTCGTCGTCGGCGATGGCGACCTCACCATGACCGGCACCTTCCTCGTCGACGTCAAGGCACCCGGAACCCTCCCGCCGATCGGCACTCCCGATTACGCCGAGGTCTTTGTGAACGAGACGGTGGTCATCAAGCCGATCGACAACGACGTCACGCCCTCGGGTGAGGACCTCGTGCTGCTGAACGTCGACAAGCTGCCGAAGAACGCAACTGTCTCACCCAACCTCGAGCGCCAGACCGTGGGCTTCTCCGCCCCCAAGGCGGGCACCTACTACTTCTTCTACGGGGTGGGCGCGGGAGCGAAGTCGAGCATCGGGCTCGTCCGTGTCGACGTGCGCGAGGAGCCGAAAGAACCCCTGCCGCCGATCGCCGTGAAGGACACCGCCTACCTGCGGGCCAACGAGCCGACCGTCGTGAAGGTGCTCGCCAACGACGTCTCGCCCACCGGCCTGGTGCTGGCCATCCAGGGCACCGACACCGACAGCACGGCGACCGGACTCTCGGTCGAAGTGTTGAACAACACGAACATCCGCATCACGTCATCCTCTGCTTTGACGGAACAGACCCAGTTCACCTACACGATCTCCGACGGTGCGAATACGGCGCTCGCGGGGGTCACCGTCGTGCCGGTCGCTCCGATCGTCAACCGGCAGCCTCCCGTCGCGATGGACGAGGCGGTGAGCGTGCGCGCCGGCGACATCGTGAGCGTGGACGTTCTGAGCAACGACTACCACCCCGATGACTCGCAGCTGATCCTCGACCCCGACCTCGTCGACGTGAGCAACACCGGTGGCGGCCTCGCCTTCGTCAACGGCAAGAACGTGCGCTACCAGGCGCCGCGCGAACCCGGTGACTACACCGCGGTCTATCGCGTGACAGACAAGTTCGGTGAGTCCGCGACCGCGACCGTCACCTTCGTCGTCAAGGCTCCCGATCTCGAGAGCAACCAGCCGCCGCTGCCCGAACCGCAGACCGCGCGCGTGTTCGCAGGCGAGAAGGTGCTCATCACCATCCCGCTCGACACGATCGATCCGGATGGCGACTCGGTCATGCTGACCCGCTTCGTACAGCCGCCCACCAAGGGCGTGCCCAGCGAGCAGACCGAGAACTCCTTCATCTACAAGGCCGATGTCACGAACACCGGCACGGACACCATCCGCTACGAGGTCGAGGACACCTTCGGCGCGAAGGCGCAGGGCGTGATCCAGATCGGTGTGATCCCGCAGGGTGAGTCGAAGGAACCGCCGAACGCCGTCGACGACAGTGTGGAGATCCGTCCGGGTCGTACCGCGTCCGTCGACGTGCTGCTCAACGACTCCGACCCGAACGGCGCCTCGCTCTCGGTGACCGACCCGCTCGTCGAGGTGGACAAGGGCATCGACGCCCGGGTCTCGAAGAGCAACAAGGTCGTACTGCAGGCGCCCGACGTCGAGGGCACCTTCTCGATCCGGTACCAGATTGAGAACGGCAAGGGCGGCGTTGACCAGGCCTTCCTGCAGGTTCGGGTCACCAAGGACGCCAAGCCGATCTACCCGACGGCCGAGGACTACTACGTGCCGATCGACGACGTGCTCGAGGGCGACGCCGTGGTGGTCGACCTCGACGGTCTCATCGCCAACCCGTCGGGTCTCGACGAAGACCTGATCATCTCGCTCGAGGGCCCGAACGCCGATATCGCGACCTTCGACCAGGACACCCGCACCGTCTCGGTCACGCCGCAGGAGCTGCGCACGGCAGTGGCCTATCGCGTGACCAACGAAGAGGACAACCTCAGCGGCACGGCGTTCATCGTGATCCCGCCCAAGGTCAGCGCGAGCTATTCACCACCGCCGTACCTACGCACCGACCTCGGTGATGTCGTCGTCGACATGAACAGCGAGACGGAGTGGAAGCTCGAAGACCTGCTCGTCGTCCCCTCCGGTCGGCCCGCGGTGATCACGGCCAAGAGCACGGTCAAGGCGCCACGGAGCGACGGCTCGAGCCCGTATGTCGACAAGAGCACGATTCGCTTCGCTCCTCTCGAGGACTATCGGGGCGCGGCATCCATCACCTTCGAGGTGACGGACGGCAAGGATGCCGACGACATCAACGGCAACAAGGCGACCATCGTCTTCGGCTTCAGCGTCGGTGACCCGAACTTCACCGACACCCCGCCCGAGTTCACGACCCAGAACGTGACGATCGAGGCGGGCGAGCCGGAGACCACCGTCGACCTGCGCGCCTCGAGCTCGCACCCCAATCCTTCGGTGATCGGGCAGCTGCGCTACGAGGGACTGAGCGGCGCAACCTCGGCGATCCAGGCGAACATCAGCGGTGGCAATCTGCTCATCAGGTCGGACCGCGGTGTGCAGCCGGGGCAGAAGACGACCCTGCGTTTTGTGATCAAGTACGAGGACTTCGAGGTGCCGGGCGTCGTCACCGTGTCGACGGTGCGCTCGACCAAGCCGCTCTCGCAGCCGGTCGAGGACGCCGCCAAGGGAAAGCGCGGCGTGCAGCAGGGCGCGCTCAACGTGCTCGCGAACGACTACAACCCCTTCGCCGCGACCAACGAGCCGCTGCGGCTCACCGACGCCCGCATCGACAATGCCGCCCAAAGCGGTGCGACCGTCAGCCACACGCCCGACGGCAATGTGACGATCGTGCCCGGGCCGACCTTCATCGGTGTGGTCAGCGTGGTCTACACGGTTCGGGATGCGACGGACGACCCGACCCGCGACACTCAGGGTCGCTACCTCCTGACGGTGCGCGACGTGCCGAGCAAGGTGGATCCGCCGGTTGCGACCCCGGGTGACCTGCGCGCGAGCGTGACCTGGAGGACCCCGGACACCAACGGCGAGCCCATCGACAGCTACACGGTGACCTGGACTCCGGCCCAGGGCGCGGGCGGCGGAACGGCAACCGTGCCGGGCAACTCCGCGAGCCACACGGTGACCGGCCTGACCAACGGCACCGATTACCGCTTCCGGGTCGTCGCGCACAATTTGCTCGGACCGAGCACGATCTCCGACGAGAGCAATGCAGCACGCCCCAAGGGGCAGGCGACGGCGCCGACAGCGCTCAACCTCTCGGCGACCGACTCGGGCAACGGCCAGGTCAACATGTCGTGGAATGGTGCGGGGGCCAACGGTGGTGAGATCACGGGCTACACCTGGACGGTCTGGGCGGGCAGCACGGCGGCCGCAACGGGACAGACCGCGGGCGCCGCGAACGCGACCTGGGCCGGCAATGTCGGTACCGCCTACACGTTCTCGGTGGTGGCTCTCGCGACCGGTGGTGACTCAAACCCCTCGGGTCGATCCGGTGGCGCGACGCCCAAGCCGGGTCAGCCGGGAGTGACCCTGTCGGCACCCGGTGGACCGGGCGACTACACGGTCAACGGCGGGTATACGGCGGCGACTGCGCGCGGCGCCAATCCCACCTACTCATGGAGCGTGAGCGGCGGTCCGAGCGGCAACCAGAACGCCCCGCACACCTTCAGCTTCACCGGCGGCGCGAGCAGCAGCTACACGCTCACCGTCACCGCGACGGTCGGCGGCGTGAGCAATTCTGCGAGCCGCTCGGTCACGACTCCCGGTGTTCCCGCCCCCACGTCATGGAGTGCCAATGCGGGTGCGGGTTCGTGCCCGGAAAGACGGAGTGGAAGTGGGCTCTCCGCATCCCACTACAACCCGAGCGGACCCACCTGTTCGTCGGCGCACGGCTTCGTCAACAACGCGATCACGGTCTTCTGCTACTCGACCTACAACACGTCGAGCGGTCGCGGCCCCTGGTACGAATTCGAAGGCGACGGCTACACGCGCGGTGAGGGCTGGCTCGTCAAGGGCGATACCATCACCGTCAACGGCAACCCTCCCGCCTGCTGACCCCAGTTTTTCTGTACACCCCGATCAAGGAGAGAAATGCCCGTAACGCAGGAGCAGGCGACCTGGTTCGCCGACGCGTTCGACAAGCTCGTCGGCAACGTCGACCAGGCCATCCTCGGCAAGAGCCAGGTGATCCGCCTCGTGGTCACGGCGCTGCTCAGTGACGGGCACGTGCTGCTCGAGGACTTCCCGGGTACCGGCAAGACGGTGCTCGCGAAGGCGCTCGCCAACACGCTCGACGGCACCAACTCGCGCATCCAGTTCACGCCCGACCTGCTGCCCTCCGACGTCACCGGCGTCACAATCTACGACCAGGGCAAGGGTCTCTTCGAGTTTCACAAGGGACCGATCTTCGCCTCGATCGTGCTCGCCGACGAGATCAACCGCGCGAGCCCGAAGACGCAGTCCGCGCTGCTCGAGGTCATGGAGGAGGGCGTCGTCACGGTCGACGGTGTCGGCCACTCCGTCGGCAGCCCGTTTATGGTGATCGCGACCCAGAACCCGATCGAGCAGGCGGGCACCTACTCGCTGCCCGAGGCGCAGCTCGACCGCTTCCTCATCAAGACGAGCCTCGGCTACCCCGACCACGCAACCGCCGTGACCCTGCTGATGGATTCCGGCAACCGCGCCCGCGCCTCGAAGATCACCCCGATCATCGCGTCGAGCTCAATCCCCACCATGTCGCAGCTGGCCTCCGAGGTCTTCGTCGACGTGAGCGTGATGCAGTACCTGAGCGAGATCGTGACGGCCACCCGCACCGACAAAGACGTCACCCTCGGCGTGAGCATGCGCGGCGCCATGGCGCTCTCCCGTGCCGTCAAGACGTGGGCCATCTCCGCGGGTCGTACCTACGTGACTCCGGATGACGTTCGCGACCTCGCGGTCCCCGTGCTCGCTCACCGCATCATCGTCGACCCCGAGTCGGAGTTCGCCGGCGTCAAGGCCGAAGACATCGTGAGCCGCATCCTCGTCTCGATCGCACCGCCCGCCTACCGCGCCGCATGACCTCCTTCGGCACGAGACTCCGGGGATACTCGACGACGGCGCTCCGCGTCGCGCGCGTCTCCGGCAACGTTCTGGCGCTTCTCGCGCGCCGGGTCTGGGCCGTTCTCGCGCCAGTGCTGTCGGTCGTGAGTGGCACCGGATGGCTCGTGCTGCTCGTCGTTCTCGTGCTCGGTGGGGTCGGCCTCGCCTTCGGCTGGCAGGAGTTCGTCTACGTCGCCGTCACCCTGCTCGGTGGCCTGTTGGTCTCGGTGTTCTTCATTTTCGGGCGCTCCGCCTTCGCCGTGCAGATCGAGCTGAACCCGCGCCGTGTGGTCGCGGGGGAGCGGGCGCTCGGGCAGATGGACGTCACCAACCGCGGCTCGAAGAAGTCGTCACCGTCGCGCTTCGAGCTGCCGGTGGGTGCGGGAGTGGCGGAGTTCGTCATCCCGTCTCTCGATGCGGGCGCATCGCACGAGGAGCTCTTCGCGGTGCCCACCCACAAGCGGGCGGTCATCGTCGCGGGTCCGGCCGTCTCGGTGCGCGGCGACCAGCTAGGGCTGCTGCGCCGCACGGTGCGCTGGACCGACCCGGTCGAGCTGTTCGTGCACCCGGTCACCGCGCGTCTCGCGCCGTCGGCTGCCGGGCTGATCCGCGACCTCGAGGGCGAGATCACCAAGAAGATCACCAACAACGACATCTCCTTCCACGCGCTGCGCGCCTACGAGCCCGGCGACGACCGCCGCTACGTGCACTGGCGCACGTCGGCCCGCACCGGTCAGCTGATGGTGCGCCAGTTCGAGGAGACCCGCCGTTCGCAGCTGACGATGATGCACTCGACCGATCGCAGTGCCTACGGTTCCGATGAGGAGTTCGAACTGGCCGTGTCGATCACCGCCTCGATCGGTGCACAGGTGCTTCGGGATGGCACGCGCCTCAGTGTCGTGAGCGACACCGTTCCGCTGCGCTCGCTGAACGCAACGGCCTTTCTGGATGACATGTGCCGCCTGGCTCCCATCCACTCCCCGTACGCATCGGCGCGTGCCTTCGCCCGCGAGGCGACCCTGCGCCTGCCCCCGCCGAGTGTCGCGATGTTCGTCACCGGTTCCCGCGTCGCCCCCGTCGAGGTGCGTGCGGTCGAGTCACTCTTCGGCAAGGAGGTGAACACGATCGGCTTCCGGGCCGAGTTCGGTGCTCCCTCCCGCGTCGGTCGTGTCTCCGGTCTCACTCTCGTCACGGTGGGTGCGCTCTCCGACCTGCCCCGACTGATGGGCAGGGTGCGATGAGCGAGCCGATCACCCCCGCGAAAACCCGCATCGGCGGGCGCGCTATCGTCGACGTCGTCGTCCTGACCATCCTGTCCACGATCGGCATCCTCGGCTTCGCGACCGCGTACCAGGACGAGGGCTGGATCCTCGCCGGCCTCGGCGGACTCTTCGTCGGAACCGCAGCCGCCATCGGCGCGTACTTCCTGCGGCTCGGCGCGATCACCACGATGCTGCTCGCGATCATCGCGTTCTTCCTGTTCGGCAGCGCGTTCGCCGCCCCCGGTGTCGCGCTCTTCGGCTTCCTGCCGACCCTGCAGTCGCTCGCCTCCCTCTCGATCGGCACGATCTTCGGCTGGGCCGACGTGCTCACCCTGCGCGCCCCCGTTAGCCTGCCCGAATACGTCACGGCCGTGCCCTACGTCGCGACCTGGTTCGTCGGTGTCGTCTCCGCAACGCTCGCCGTGCGCTGGCTCCCCGTGCGCCGCCGCACGGCCTGGCGCGCAGGCCTCCTGCTGCTCGGCCCGCTCGCGCTCTACATCGTCGGTGTGCTGTTCGGCACCGAGGAGCCTTTCTTCGCCGCCCTCCGCGGCATCACCTTCGCCGCCCTCGCGCTCGTCTGGCTCGGCTGGCGGCACACCGTCACCTCGAAGGTCGGCGCGCAGGGCAACCGACTGCTGCTGCGCAACAAGATCGTCGGCACGAGCGTGCTGGTCGTGGCATCCATCGTCGTCGGAATCTTCGGCGGGGCGCTGCTGGCCCCCGCACCCGACAACCGTTTTGTGCTGCGCGAAGAGGTGCAGCCGCCGTTCGAGCCGCTCAACTACCCGAGCCCGCTCGCGGCGTACCGCAAGTACACCAAGACCCTCGAGGAGACCACGCTCTTTACCGTCGAGGGGCTGAAGCCGGGGCAGAAGCTGCGCCTCGCCACCCTCGACACCTACGACGGCATCATCTGGGGCGTCGCCGGCTCCGAGGTCGCGAGCGACGGCTCGGGCGCGTTCAGCCTCGTCGGGCGCAACTTCCCTCGTGCACCGCTCGCCACGATAGACGGCGCGAGCGAACTGACCATCACCGTCGACGACTACGAGGACTACTGGATCCCCGACATCGGCTACATCTCGAACCTCGAGTTCGCGGGCTCCGAGGCGAAGGCCGCGGCCGAGGCGCTGCGCTACAACCCCGCAACCGGCACGGCAGTACTCACCTCGGGCTTGAGCGAGGGCGACAGCTACAGTCTCACCGCGAGGCTGCAGCGCGACTACGAGACCGATGAGCTTCTGGATGTCCCGGTCGCAGGCCTCGCGCTGCCGCCCGTGTCCAACATCCCCGACGTGCTCACGGCCAAGGCGAAGGAGCTCGCGGGCGACGCGACGACCCCCATCGAGCAGCTTCGGGCGATCGAGACTGCGCTGCAGACCACCGGCTACCTGAGCCATGGCGCGGCCGACGACGCCGTGAACTCGCGCGCCGGCCACGGCGCCGACCGCATGGTCGACCTCATCACGCGGGAGCCCTTCATCGGCGACGAGGAGCAGTACGCCTCCGCGTTCGCGCTCATGGCCCGCAGCTTCAACTATCCGGCCCGTGTGGTCATGGGCTTCGACCCGAAGATCGAGACCTCGGGCGGCGAGGTGAAGGTGCTCGGCGCGCACGTCACGGCGTGGGCCGAGGTCGCGTTCGAGGGCGTCGGCTGGGTGCCGTTCTACCCGACGCCCGACGACACCGATATCCCGCAGGACCAGAACCCCAAGCCCCAGTCGGAGCCGCAGCCGCAGGTGCGCCAGCCCCCGCGCACCGAGAAGGACCCGAACGACCTGGTCGCCGGCGTCGAGATCGACGACAGCGAAAAGGAGGACGACTGGTTCCTGCAGATTCCGGGATGGGTCTGGGTGGTGCTCGTCTCCCTGCTCATCCCTGCGCTGCTGGTCTTCGTGCCGCTGCTGCTCGTGATGCTCATCAAGAGCCGCCGCGAGAAGCAACGGCGCAACGCGGCCAGCGGTGACGTCGCGGCGGCCGGCGCGTGGGATGAACTCGTCGACCGGTTCTCCGAGCTCGGCTACGTCATCCCGGCTAATCGCACTCGCAAGGGTGTCGCTACGGATCTCGTGACGCAGGTCGGCGAGGCCGGCGCACCGCTTCCGCTGATCGCGCGGCGCACCGACGAACTCGTATTCGGTGGCGAGACGATCGAGCCGGAGCGGTCCGTCGACATCTGGACCGAGGCCATGGGCGCGGTCGAGGCCGCGCGCGCGACCGTGACGAAGGGTCGGCGACTGCTCGCCCGTTACCGGGTGAGCACGGCACGCGCCTGGTTCGCCTCGCTCGTCGCACGGGCCGCCGCCGAGTCGGAGCGACTGCCACGCAGGGGCAAGCGCCGCGCCTAATCGGTACGATGGGAAACGCTACGCAACGGCAAAGGAGACGACCATGAGCGAGGAGAACCCCTTCCTCATCGGCGCCCCGCCCGGATTCATCACGCCGCCGCCCGCAGCCGCTGAGCCTGAGAAGGTGGAGAAGCCCGAGGTTATCCACCTGCCGCCGGGGCTCGAGACCGTCACCTACAAGGTGGCGCCCAGCCGAGGTGTCGAGACGTCGGATGCCCCGCTCATCAACTCCGCCCTGTTCCCGACTCCCGGGGCCGCGATCCTGCCGGTCGGTGTCCCGCAGGTGGTCGGTGAGGAGCCCGAGGCCATCACGACCGAGGCCGCGCTCCCGACCGAGGTCACCTCGGCGCACGAGCTGCCCGCCGCCGGTGTGCCCGTGGTCGCCGCCGCGACCTGGCGGCTGGTGCTGCCCAATGCCGATCCGCTCGCCGTCGAGGGGGCCGTGCTGCTGGGGCGCAATCCCGAAGCGCTGCCGGAGTACCCGATGGCCGCGCTCGCGAAGATCGTGGACCCGAACCGCTCGGTCTCGAAGTCGCACGCCCTGCTGGGGGTTGACGGCACCGGACTCTGGGTCGCCGACCTCGGCTCCACTAACGGCACGTTCGTGCGCACGCCGACCGGAGGGGACGCACGGGTGGAACCCGGCGCCCCCGTCTACGCGCCGGCCGGAAGCTCGATCGAGCTCGGCCAGTACCGCGTACAGGTCGCGTTCGACTAGCTGTTTGCTCGGCTAGATGCCAACGCCGACGGTTCCGCGCAGGCGGCCGTTCGCGAGCCGCTCGGCCGCTTCGAGGGTCGTGATGCCGGTGGCTGCGGCGTCGCGGAAGATCTCGGCGATGGTGTCGCCGATCGCTGCGACCCGCTCCTCGATGGCGACCTGGCTCGCGCCCGGAAGCGCAGCCTGGTCGAGGTAGATGACCCCGCCCGCGTTGACCACGAAGTCGGGCGCCCAGAGGATGCCGCGCGCCGCGAGCTGATCCGCTCCCGCGCGCTCGGCGAGCTGGTTGTTCGCGGCACCCACAACGCCGGGCACCCGCAGCTCGTCGATCACGCGCTCGGTGAGCACGCCGCCCAGACCGCACGGCACAAACAGGTCGGCTGCGACGGAGTGGGCGTTCGGCACGTCGACCCAGGTCGCTCCGAGATCGGTGGCGAGGGTCATCCTCGTCAGGTCGACGTCACTGACCGTGAGACGTGCACCGGCCGCGGCGAGGGATCGGGCGAGTCGTCCGCCGACCTGGCCGAGACCCGAGATGACGATGTGGCGCCCCTCGACCTCGCGCGTGCCGAAGATCGCCTCGAGGGTCGCGAGAACGCTCGCGTGCACACCGGCGGCCGTCGCATCGGCGGGCTCGCCCACGCCGCCCTGCTCGGGCGGCAAGCCGCAGACATGGGTGGTGCGCTCGGCGACGATCGCCATGAGCTCGGCGCTCGTGCCGACATCCTCGGCGGTCATGTAGGCGCCGTTCAGCGATTCGACCGCATCGCCGAGGTCGAGCATGGCGTCGCGCTTCTGCGCCTCGCTCAGCACGGTGCCGAGTGGCAGATGAATGACGGACTTGCCGCCGCCGCGGGGCAGTCCGGCCGCGGCATTCTTCAGGGTCATCGCGGCGGAGAGGCGCAGCGCGTCGGCGAGGGCGTCCGTCCAGCTCGGGTACTGCCACACGCGGGCGCCGCCGAGGGCCTGTCCGAGAACCGTTGAATGCACGGCGACGATGATCACCAGACCGGAGCGGGAGCCGGTGGTGACGAGCACTCGTTCGTGCGTGAAGTCGATGACGGGGATGGGTTCAGCAGACATGGGCAAACTCCTTCGAATGCAGCCTTATGGGCTCGCGGTGGCGGGCGCGCTTGTGGGCGCCACCCTCGCATTCTAGAGGCGGGATGACGCCCAGCGGCAGGGCCCCTCCCGCTCGGATAGACGATCGTCGCCCCGAAAGGGGGATTCCGCGACACTTCCTCGCGGAGCACCCGGCTGGAAGGATTGACGCGACACGATCCCGCGCCCGCCACCCGAAGGCGGAAGCCGGTGAGGTCGGGTCCCTGGGGGCGATTCAGTGTGGCGTGGGAAGACGTGTCTGACGATACGGTCGTGGTGCGCCGTCGTCGAAAGGCCGTCCCCTGGTACCTCGTGCTCGACAGCGGGCGCCACGTCGAGGTCACCGGTCGTGTGATCATCGGACGCGGTGCCGCAGCTGATGCGCGGTGGCCGGACGCCCTGCTCGTGCACGTCACCGACACGGGTAAGACCGTCTCCAAGACACACGCGCTCGTCGAGGCCGACGGCGACGCACTGTGGTTCACCGACCTCGACTCCACCAACGGCATGTCGATCGCGCGCGGCAGGACCGAGCCCGTGCAGCTCGTTACGGGGGAGCGCGAGCGGGCGTCGGCGGGCGATCGAGTGCATCTGGGGCAGTTCGTCATCCTCGTCTCCCGGGAGCCGGCGCTGTGACCGACGGCACTACCGCCGGATAGCTGTTAAGCTGTATCGGTGCTGTACGCCGGGCTTCTTCTTAGTCGCCGCGACGAGTCCTAATCTCCAGGCCTCCCTCGTCGCGGTGTTAGTCATGGGCTGGCAATACTTCTGAGGAGAAAGAGCACATCGTGATTGAAACAACCTCTGCCGGAACCGCCTCCAGCGAGCAGGCCACTCGGCCGCGCACCCTCGCCGAGAAGGTGTGGGATGACCACCTCGTCGTCAAGGGCGAGAACGGCACTCCCGATCTCATCTACATCGACCTGCATCTCGTGCACGAGGTGACGAGCCCGCAGGCCTTCGACGGCCTGCGCCTCGCCGGTCGCCCCGTGCGCCGTCTCGACCTCACGATCGCGACCGAGGACCACAACACCCCGACGCTCGACATCGACAAGCCGATCGCCGACCTGACGAGCCGTACGCAGATCCAGACCCTGCGCAACAACGCCGCCGAGTTCGGGGTTCGCCTGCACTCGCTCGGCGACATCGAGCAGGGCATCGTGCATGTCGTCGGACCCCAGCTCGGCCTCACCATGCCGGGCATCACCGTCGTCTGCGGCGACTCGCACACGAGCACACACGGCGCGTTCGGCGCCATGGCCTTCGGCATCGGCACGAGCGAGGTGGAGCACGTGCTCGCCACGCAGACCCTTCCGCTCAAGGCCTTCAAGACGATGGCGATCACCGTCGAAGGCGAGCTGCGTCCGGGCGTGACGGCGAAGGACATCATCCTCGCCGTCATCGCGAAGATCGGTACGGGAGGCGGGCAGGGCTACGTGCTCGAGTACCGCGGCAGCGCCATTCGCGCCCTTTCGATGGATGGCCGCATGACCATCTGCAACATGTCGATCGAGGCCGGCGCGCGCGCGGGCATGGTCGCCCCCGACCAGACCACCTATAACTACTTGAAGGGTCGCGCGCATGCGCCGACCGGCCAGGACTGGGACGACGCCGTCGCCTACTGGGAGACCCTCGCCACCGACGAGGGCGCGACCTTCGACGCCGAGGTCATCCTCGACGCGAACGAGCTCGAACCCTTCGTCACCTGGGGCACCAACCCCGGCCAGGGCGTCTCGCTGAGTGAGCCGGTTCCCGACCCGGCCCTCGTCGCCGACCCGAACGAGCGCTCGGCCGCCGAGCGCGCGCTCGAGTACATGGACCTCGAGGCCGGTACCCCCATGAAGGACATCCGCGTGGATGCCGTGTTCATGGGCTCGTGCACCAACTCCCGCATCGAAGACCTGCGCGCCTTCGCGAGCATCATCAAGGGCAAGAAAAAGGCCGACGGCGTTCGCGTGATGGTCGTCCCGGGTTCTGCCCGCGTGCGCATCGAGGCCGAGGCCGAGGGCATCGACCAGATCGTCAAGGACTTCGGAGCGGAGTGGCGTTTCGCCGGCTGCTCCATGTGCCTCGGGATGAACCCCGACCAGCTTGCGCCGGGTGAACGTTGCGCGTCCACGAGTAACCGCAACTTCGAGGGGCGCCAGGGCAAGGGTGGCCGCACGCACCTCGTCTCGCCCCTCGTCGCCGCCGCGACAGCCATTCGGGGTACTCTCAGCAGCCCGTGGGACCTGGCCGCCGAGAGCTCGACCGCAGAGAAGGTGGGTGCGTAATGGACAAGATCTCCACCGTCTCCGGCGTCGCGGTTCCGCTCAAGCGGTCCAACGTCGACACCGACCAGATCATCCCCGCCGTGTTCCTCAAGCGCGTAACGAAGACCGGATTTGAGGACGCGCTGTTCTACGGCTGGCGCCAGGACCCCGAGTTCATCCTCAACCAGCCCGCGTTCCAGAAACCCCGCATCCTCGTGGCCGGCCCGGACTTCGGTACCGGCTCGAGCCGCGAGCACGCGGTCTGGGCGCTACGGGACTTCGGTTTCCAGGCGGTGATCAGCGCACGTTTCGGCGATATCTTCCGCGGCAACTCCGGCAAGCAGGGGCTGCTCGCGGCCCAGGTGAGCGAGTCCGACATCGAGCGGATCTGGGCCCTCATCGACGCCGAGCCCGGAATATCCGTCTCGGTCGATCTTGTTGCACGTACAGTCACAGCAGGTGGCCTGAGTGTTCCTTTCGAGATCGACGATTACACTAGATGGCGCTTGCTCGAGGGGCTGGATGACATCGGCCTAACCTTGCGCGACGAAGCGCAGATCACGGAGTTCGAAGCTCGCCGGGAATCCTGGCGGCCGTTGACTCTCCCGGCACGACAGAGCGAATAGCCCACCAGGCGACAATTCGTTCGACAAGTCATTGAAGGTACGTGTATGAATTCTCTCGGCATCGATTCCAGCAAGGCTGGTGAGCGTGTGGGACTGAAGTCCGACAAGATCGTCATCAACGGCGGCAAGCCGCTGCGCGGTCGCATCGAACTCCGCGGCGCGAAGAACCTCGCCACCAAGGCCATGGTCGCGGCACTTCTCGCCGATTCGCCGTCGACGCTGAAGGACGTTCCGACCATCAGTGACGTCGGTGTCGTCACCGGCATGCTCGAGGCCTACGGGGTTTCCGTAACCGAGACGGCCCCCGGCGTGCTCGTGCTCGACCCGAGCAACGTCGAGAAGGCGCACTTCGCCCAGATCGATGCGCTCGCCGGCTCCAGCCGCATTCCGATCCTCTTCTGCGGCCCGCTGCTGCACCGCCTCGGAGAGGCACTCATCCCCGACCTCGGTGGCTGCCGCATCGGCGACCGCCCGATCGACTTTCACCTCGACGCCCTGCGCGCCTTCGGTGCCATCGTGGACAAGAGCTACGAGGGCATCCGCCTGACCGCGCCGAACGGCCTTACCGGTGCGCTCATTGACCTGCCCTACCCGAGCGTTGGCGCGACCGAGCAGGTACTTCTGACCGCGGTGCTCGCCAAGGGCGTCACCGAACTCAAGAACGCGGCCATCGAGCCCGAGATCATGGATCTCATCGCGATCCTTCAGAAGATGGGCGCGATCATCAACGTCGAGCCCAACCGCGTGATCTTCATCGAGGGCGTCGACAAGCTGCACGGCTACAACCACCGCGCCCTGTTCGACCGCAACGAGGCAGCGAGCTGGGCGTCGGCCGCTCTCGCGACCGAGGGCGACATCTTCGTCGGCGGCGCGAAGCAGCAGGAACTCATGAACTTCCTCAACATCTTCCGCAAGGTGGGCGGTGCGTTCGACATCGAGGAGGACGGCATCCGCTTCTACCACCCGGGCGGACCACTCAAGCCTGTTGTCGTCGAGACCGACGTGCACCCCGGATTTATGACCGACTGGCAGCAGCCGCTCATTGTCGCCCTGACCAAGGCCGAGGGCATCTCCGTTGTGCACGAGACCGTCTACGAGAACCGTTTCGGCTTCACCGATGCGCTCATCGAGATGGGTGCGAACATCGTTGTGCACAAGGAGGGCATCGAGTCGGTGACCCGTCGTGTGCCGCGCCGCCGCCTCGAGCAGGCCGCCGTCATCACCGGTCCGACCCCGCTGCACGGCGCCGACATCGAGGTTCCCGACCTGCGCGGTGGCTTTAGCCACCTCATCGCGGCCCTCGCGGCCGAGGGCCAGTCGACCATCACGAACGTCGGCATCATCTCGCGCGGCTACGAGAACTTCGCCGACAAGCTGGCCGCACTTGGAGCCGACTTCGTCTACGAGGGATAATCCTCAGGTGACAACGACGCCCGACAAGAAGCAGAAGTCCGAGAAGGTTCCGATCTTCCGCTTCATTGCGGCCCTTGTGCTTCCACCGATGCACTTTCTCGCGCGCTACAAGCTGCAGGGGGTCGAGAACGTGCCGAAGACGGGCGCCTTTGTGCTCTCGCCGAACCACTACAGCGAGATCGACCCGCTCGTGATGGGTGTCGCCATGTGGAAGGTCGGCCGCATGCCGCGCTTCCTGGCCAAGGCCTCGATCTTCAAGCTGCCTTTTCTCGGGATGCTCATGCGCAAGTCGGGGCAGGTTCCCGTCGAGCGTGCCGGGGCATCCCGCAACAGTGACCCGCTCGCGGCCGCGCGGCAGATCGTCAAGAACAACCTCGCCGTCGTGATCTACCCGGAGGGATCGCTGACGCGCGACCCCGGCCTGTGGCCGATGCGCGGCAAAACGGGTGCGGTGCGCATGGCGCTCGAGGCAGGCATACCGATCGTGCCCGCAGCACATTGGGGAACCCAGCTGGTCATGCCGCGCTACGGCAAGAAGATCAGCCTGTTTCCGCGCAAGACCATCACGATCCTCTTCGGACCGCCCGTCGACCTCTCGGCGTTCGCGGGCCGTCCCCTCGACAACGCGACCCTCACCGAGGCGACCGCCGTGCTCATGGATGCCATCACCGTGCTCTTCGAGGACCTGCGCGGCGAGAAGGCTCCGGCCGAACGCTGGGATCCGATCAAGAACAACCAGAAGGAGACCGGCCGTTTTGAACAGTGACGTGCAGACCGAGCCGAGAGCAGCCCGCAAGGTCGCCGTGCTCGGTTCCGGTTCATGGGGGACCACCTTCGCCAAGATCCTCGCCGACGGTGGTGCGGATGTCGCGATGTGGGCCCGACGCCCCGAGCTCGCGCGCGAGATCTCGCAGTCAAAGCGCAACTCCGACTACCTGCCCGGCATCAACCTGCCGCGCAGCATCTGGGCGAGCTCACGCCTGCCCGAGGTGCTCGAGGGCGCCGAGCAGGTCTACGTCTCCGTGCCCGCGCAGTCACTGCGCGAGAACTTGCTGATCGTGCGGGAGCTGATCCCGGCCGACGCGATCGTCATCTCGCTCATGAAGGGCGTCGAGAAGGGCACCCGCTTCCGTATGAGCCAGGTCATCGACCAGGAGCTGCGCATCGGCGCCGACCGCGTCGCCGTGGTCTCCGGCCCGAACCTCGCCCTCGAGATCGCCAAGGAGCAGCCGACCGCCGCCGTCGTCTCCTCGCAGAGCCTCGAGACGGCCACAACGGTCGCGATGACCGCGACCAACCCGTACTTCCGCTCCTACGTCAACACGGATGTCATCGGCACCGAGTTCGGCGGAGTGCTCAAGAACCTCATCGCCGTCGCCATCGGCATCGTCGATGGCGTCGGCTACGGCGAGAACACCAAGGCCTCGATCATCACCCGCGGTCTCGTCGAGATGACCGACTTCGCGGTCGCCTTCGGGGGGCGCGCGGAGACGCTCGCCGGCCTTGCGGGTCTCGGCGATCTCATCGCCACCTGCGAGTCCTCGCTCTCCCGCAACAACACCGCCGGTCGTCTCCTCGGCCAGGGCTACAGCTTTTCCGACGTCGTCAAGCAGATGAACCAGACGGCCGAGGGATTGTCGTCCGTGGCACCCATTCTCGAACTCGCGCTCTCCAAGGGCGTCGAGATGCCGATCGTCTCGCAGGTCGCCGAGGTGCTCGCGGGCACCCTCGACCCGCGCGACATCGCGCCGCACCTCACCACCGACCCGATGCCGCAGGGGGAGTAGTGCTTATGGAGATGCGCCAATGCTGACCGCCCTCGCAGATGGCGCCCTGCTCGCCGAGAAGACCGGCGCCACCCCGCCCACCGTCGTCGCCCTGCACGGCTGGATGCGCACGGGTGCCGACTTCGCCGCCATCGTGAGCGGCCTCGACGCCGTGTCCATCCATCTGCCCGGCATGGGTGTGACACCCGAGCCGCCGGAGGCCTGGGGCACCGAGCGGTACGCGGAGGCCGTCGCCGACGCGATCGAGGGCTTCGGGCCCGTCATCCTCGTCGGCCACTCGTTCGGCGGAAGGGTCGCCGTGCGACTCGCCGCCTCGCGCCCCAATCTTGTGCGTGGTGTTGTGCTCACAGGGGTTCCGCTCGTGCGGCTCACCGCGGCGAAGAAGCCGGCGCTCGGATTCCGCATCGTGCGCTCGCTCGCGAAGGCGAAGCTCGTTCCGCAGTCGGTGCTCGAGAAGCAGCGACGTAAGCACGGCTCGGCCGACTACCTCGCTGCTCGCGGAGTGATGCGGGACATCCTCGTGCGAACCGTCGGTGAGAACTACGACGACGACCTGCGCAGGCTCTCCACGCCCGTGCGCATGGTCTGGGGAGAGAACGACACCGCTGCACCCGCCGACGCAGGCCGGGCCGCCGCTGCGATGGTCCGCGGCGCGCGGTTCCGGGTCGTGCCCGGAGCTGGACATCTGCTCGACGGCGAGCTGCGCACCGCGGTGCGCGAAGAACTGACCGCCATGATCGAGGAGACTGAAGCGTGACCCCGGAAACCATCATCTACGTTGGCACCCTCGTCGTCGGCGTGATCGTCGCCGTCGTGGCCGGCTTCCGCTGGCTGCGCGTTGCCCAGCGCGAGCACTACATCGCGCCGTGGGTCTCGATCATCGCCGCCCTCTGGCTGCGGGTTGTGCCGGTCAACCTCGCCTATGTGGGCGGCGCCGTGCTGTTCACGGTGCTCGCGATCGTGATCCCGCAGAACGGTTCGGCGCTTCAGCTCGCGCTGCCCGCCGTCGCGGTGGCCGCCCTCGCCTCCGTGCCGATCGGGCTCGGCGTGCGCGGCACGAGCGCCAAGCTCGCGTGGACCGCGCGACTGCGTCGCCTGGTCGTCGTCTGGGTGCTGCTCGTGGCCGTCATCGGTGCCGCTCTCGTGCTTCTCATCGGGCTGCCCGGGGTGCCGATCGTCATCCTCGCTCTCGCACCGATCACGGATCTGGCACTCGTCATTCTCAAGCCGATCGAGAAGGCGCTCTCGCGCAAATACCTCGTCAGCGCGCGCAAGCGCCTGCAGCAGGTGCGCCCGACGATCGTGGCGATCACCGGCTCATACGGCAAGACCTCGACCAAGGGCTACGTCGCGCACATCCTCGGCGCCGCCTTCACGACCGTCGCCTCGCCCGCGAGCTTCAACAATCTCATGGGCCTGTCGCGCGCCGTCAACGACCGCGTTGTTCCCGGCACCGAGGTGTTCATCGCCGAGATGGGCGTCTACGGCCGCGGCGAAATCCGCGAGCTGAGCGAGAGCTTCCCACCCGACATCGCTGCCATCACCACCATCGGAGAGGCGCACCTCGCCCGCATGGGCTCGCGCGAGGTCATCTTCCAGGCCAAGTCCGAGATCACCGAGAAGGCGCGCATCGTGGTGCTGCCGGTCGACGAGATCGAGCTCGCCGGGCTCGCCGCGCTCTGCCGCACCCAGGGCAAGCGGGTCGTCACCGTCTCCACCGTGCCCGGCACGGACGCTGATGTGATCGTGGATGCCGCGGCCGGTACCGTCACGGTCGCCGCCGTCACCGCGCCCGTGTCGATCCCGGCCGTGGGCCACGCCGTCAACCTCGCCATCGCCGTGGGCATCGGAGTCTCGCTGGACATGGACTTCAGCACGATCGCCAAGCGCCTCAGCCACCTGCCCGACTCCCGCCACCGCGCCGAGATCCAGGAGGCGCCGAGCGGCGTGCTGATCATCGACGACACCTACAACTCGAACCCGGTGGGCGCCGCGCGTGCGCTCGAGGGTGCGGCACTCCTCGCGCAGGAACGCGGCGGACCCCTCGTCGTCGTGACGCCGGGCATGGTGGAGCTTGGCAGCGTGCAGTTCGCGCGCAACCGGGCGTTCGCTGCATCCATCGCCGAAAAGGGCGGGGACCTGTTCGCCGTCGCCCGCACCAACAGGGCGGCACTCGTCGAGGGCAGCGCGGGCGGAACCGTGCGCGTCTTCGAGCGACGTGTCGAGGCCGTCGCCGCGGCACTCGATCAGGCCGGCGACCGAGGCGTTATCCTCTATGAGAACGACCTGCCCGACCACTACCCCTGATCGTGGCAGCCTGACCGGCAATCCTTGGAGTTTTTAGCGTGAGTTCACCGTGGGCAGTTCTGTTCGGCGGGCCATCGCCCGAGCACGAGATCTCGATCCTCACGGGTCTGCAGTCCGAGCGGGTTCTGACCGCCGCGGGCGAGAAGGTCACCCCCATCTACTGGTCGCCCTCAGGTGAGTGGTTCCTCGTGCCATCGGGCACCGAGGCGAAGGACTACCTGGACGGCGTGCCGAAGGGCTCCAAGCCGATCGAGGTGCGCCTGTCCGGCGACTCCGGTCTCTACGTCAAGCGCAAGGCGCTGCCGATCTCGGCCGTGCTTCTCACCCTGCACGGTGGTGTCGGCGAGGGCGGGGGCGCTGCCGCGCTGTTCACGCTGCTCGGGATTCCAGCCACCGGCTCCTCGCTCTTCGCGGGTGCGGTCGGCATGGACAAGCTCGCCTTCGGTGGGCTCATGGCGGCAGCGGGCATCCCGTCACTGACTCGCGAACACCTGTCCGCGGACGTCCCGCCGACCTTCGCGGGTCCGTACATCGTCAAGCCGCGCTTCGGTGGCTCGTCCATCGGTATCGAGATCGTCGAGGATGCCGAGACTGCCCTCACGATCGCGAAGGCCAGCGCCCACCTGCGCGCCGGAGCCGTGGTGGAGCCCTACCGCCCCGACCTCGTCGACCTGAACATCTCCTTCCGCACCTACCCGGCGCTCGAGGTCACCGCCGTGGAGAAGCCGCTGCGCGGCGACACGGCGGGCGCCCTGTACTCGTACGCGGAGAAGTACCTCTCCGGTGGCGAGGGTGCCGAGGTCGGTTTCACGAGCGCGCCGCGGGAGTTCCCGGCCGACATCCCGTCTTCCGTTGCAGACCTCGCTGCCTCACTGGCCCGCCGTGTCGCCGCGGTGACCGGCCTGACCGGTGTCTGCCGCCTCGACCTGCTCTTCGACGAGAAGACCGGCGAGCTCTTCGTCAACGAGGTCAACTCGATCCCCGGTGCGATGTCGCTCTACCTCTGGGCTCCGCAGGCCGCTGCCGCGGTTGTGCTGAAGGATGCCCTCGTCGAAGCACGGGATCACCGCGTTGTGCTGCCCGCCTCCGGCTTCGGCTCGGGCGCCGCGCTGCGCGCCGCGGGCGGTATCGCCGGCAAGCTCGTCGGTCTCGACGGGCCGCGCGCGTAGCTGCTACTCGAGCGTGTCCGCGACCTCGGTGCAGGATGACGTCGCCGTGGTCGCCGCCACCGCCCGTGACACGTCCAGCAGGGCGGGCGCCGGGGCCACGAGATCCCGGTTCAGAATGACCTCGGTCGCTGGAGAGCGGCCATAGGTCGTGTAGACGTAGTTGGGGGAGCCCGCGTCATCCACCAGCCAGAAGACCCCGCCGACCTCGTAGCAGGGCAGCGTTGCGGTGGGATCGGGCTCGGGAACCCCGCAGCGCAGCAGCACTGCGGCGGGACTGCCCCACGCGAGCGTTCCCTGGGCGTTCGTCTCGCGGATCGGGAGCTCGGCGACGTCGCTCGGCGCATCCACCATCACCTGCGCGCAGAGCGGATCCACGGCGAACTCGGCCGGCCGCAGCGACACGGTCTGCACGCACCCGGTGAGGGTCAGGGCGAGGGCGGCCAGCAGCGCGAGTCTCTTCAGCGGCTGGGTCGTCACCGGTTCAGCGTATCCGGCTCGTCGCCCGACTCTCGTCGCCCGCCTTAGCGACCGGCGCCCGGGGTGTGACCCGGGCGGGCGTCCGTAGACCGGGCGGCGACGGGTCAGTCGGCGTCGGTGGGGTTGCCGAGGGTGTCCTCGACCTCGGTGCAGGTGCCCGTGGACTCCGTGTAGCCGATCGCGCCGGTCAGGGCGTAGAGGGCGGCACCGGGCGAGACGACATCGCGGTTGATGACGACCTCGGTGGCGGGGGAGCGGCCATAGGTCGTGAAGACGTAGTTGGGCGCGTCGGTGTCGTCGCGCAGCCAGAACACGTCATCCACCTGCACGCAGGGAAGGGTCGAGGTCGGCTCGGGCTCGGCGACGCCGCAACGCAGGATCACCGCGGCCGGGCTTCCCCACGCGGTGACGCCCTGGGCGTTGGTCTCCCGCAGCGGCAGATCGGCGACGTCGTAGTTGGTGTGCACGATGACGTCCGCGCAGCCGGGGTCGGCCGCGAACTCGGCGGGCTCGTAGGCGAGGGACTGCGCGCAGCCGGTGAGGGTGAGAACGGCGAGGGCGGCGATCGCGAGCAACTTCTTCATCGGGTTCAGGGTATCCCGTGGCGCCTGTGTGCCGACAATGCGCCGGTTTGCCAACAGCGCGCCCTCGGCCCGCCTCGCGCGGTTGGCAGAAGCCCGCGCTGTTACCGTAGGGGCATGGACACAGTCGGCTCGATCGGTGAGTCGGCGACCCTGGCTCGCATCTTCCCGCGGCTTCCCCACGCGGATGCCGCTCTGCTCGGCCCCGGCGACGACTCGGCAGTCGTCGCGGCACCCGATGGGCGGTTCGTGGTCACGACCGACATGATGATCCACGGTCCAGACTTCCGCCTCGCCTGGTCCAGCCCGCACGACCTCGGCTTCAAGGCCGCCGCCTCCAACCTCGCCGATGTCGCCGCCATGGGCGCGCGCCCCACGGCCCTCGTCGTCGCCCTTGCGGTGCCCGCCGACTCGCCGGTGAGCCTGCTCGAGGGCATCGCCGACGGCTTCCGTGACGCCTGCGCCGAACTCGCCCCGGGCTGCGGCGTCGTGGGCGGCGACCTCTCCGTCTCCGAAACGCTCACCATCGCGGTCACCGCGTTCGGCGACCTCGAGGGTCGAGCCCCGGTGCTCCGCTCGGGCGCGCGCCCGGGTGACGTTGTCGCGGTATCCGGAGCCCTCGGCCAGGCTGCGGCCGGGCTGCGCATCCTCTTCGAACACGGCGTGCGGGATGCCGCAGCTCTCCGCCAGGCCCACCCCGAGGTCGCGGCTCAACTCGCCCCGCGCCCGCCGATCGCGGACGGCGTGCTCGCGGCGCTCGCCGGAGCCACCGCCATGCTCGACCTCAGTGACGGCCTCGCCCTCGACGCCCGCCGTGTGGCTGCCGCGAGTGGGATCGCCATCGACTTCGACGCCGCGTCCATCGGCTCGCGTGAAGCCCTCGACGGCGGGGAGGACCACTCCCTGCTCGCGACCTTCCCGCCGGGGACGGAACTGCCGGGAGGGTTCCGTCGGATCGGGGTCGCCACCACCGGCGAGGGCGTGCTTGTCGACGGCGTCCCCTACGAGTCGCGCGGCGGCTGGGACCCGTACGAGGGCTGGGACGGCAACGCCGGCTGACCGGCGATCGAGCGAAGCCGAGATCAGGCGAGCCCGAGCCAGTACACCGCCGTGTCCCCGTACTTCTTGAGCTTGTCGAGCACCAGCCCGGGGGGCCACTCGGGCGGAGCATCCCGCGACGCGCGTTCGAGCATCACCACGGCGTCGGGCGAGAGCCGTGGCAGCAACAGCGCGAGCGCCCGGGCCAACTCGACCGAGGAGAGCTCGTACGGCGGGTCGATGAACACGAGATCCCAGGTGTCGCGCGACGACTCCAGGAACGACTGCACGGGAGCCCCCGAGACCTCGACGCTGAGCGGGAAGGGCGCCTTCCTGGAGAGCAGTGCGCCGTTGGCCCGGCATGCCCTAACAGCCTGCGCCCCCGACTCCACGAGCGTCACCCGCGTGGCGCCGCGGGACGCAGCCTCGAGCCCGAGGGCGCCGGAGCCGGCGTAGAGGTCGAGCACGGCGCATCCCGAAATAGCATCGCGCGCCTCGAGTGCCGAGAAGATCGCCTCGCGCACGCGCTCGCTCGTGGGGCGCGTGCCGGTCGAGGGCACGGCGAGGGTGAGGGAGCCGGCGAAACCGGAGATGATGCGGGTCACGGCACCAACGGTACAAGAGACAATGGGGCATGGATGTTTCTGCGCCCGAGTTCGAGCTGGTCGACGGCCGCACCCTCGACCTGTCCCGCGTTCTGGACCTCTACGGCGCCGTGGGCTGGACGGTCTACACGAACGACCCCGGCACGTTGTCGCTGGCGCTCGCCGGATCCACGACGGTCGTTGTGGCCCGCCGCGGTGAGGCGATCGTCGGGCTCGCACGGGTCATCTCCGACCGGGCGACCATCGCCTACCTGCAGGACGTGCTCGTGCATCCCGCGGAGCAGCGCAGGGGAGTGGGCCGCACCCTGGTCGAGCTCGCCCTGCAGCCTTATGCGCACGTACGCCAGAAGGTGCTGCTGACGGATGACGAACCCGCGCAGCAGGCGTTCTACGAGTCGCTCGGCTACTCGCTCGTCGGCGGGTCCCTGCGGGCGTTCGCTCGCTTCGACTGACGGCCGTGGCGGGTAATCTTGAGCGGTGACCTCCCCGCTCGACGGAAAGCTGAGTAACGCCCTCGGCGGGCGCACGGCGACCGCGCTCGAGAAGGGGCTGCGCCTGCGCACTGTCGGCGACCTGCTCAGCCACTACCCGCGCCGCTATGCGCAGCGCGGCGAGCTCACGGCACTCACAGCTCTGCCGCTCGACGAGAACGTCACGATCGTCGCCGAGGTGCTCGAGGTGCGCAGCCGTCCGATGCGGGCGCGCGGCGGATCGATTCTCGAGGTGCGCATCAGCGACGGCAAGGGAATCCTGACCCTCACCTTCTTCAACCAGGCCTGGCGCGACAAAGAGCTGCGCGTCGGCGTGCGCGGCATCTTCGCGGGCAAGGTCGGCGAGTACCGCGGCACGCTGCAGCTCGCGCACCCCGACTACGAACTGTTTGACGAGACCATCGAGACCGACCCCGAGAAGGCGAAGGCCTGGGCGGAGCTGCCCATCCCGATCTATCCGGCGACCTCGACGATGGCGAGCTGGCAGATCCAGAAGGCGATCGAGATCGTGCTCGACACCCTTCCCGAGCTCGACGATCCGGTGCCCGACAGCGTGCGCAAGGGCCGCCGGCTGATGCCGTACAAGCGCGCCGTCGAGCTCATCCACCGACCTCTCACCGACGCGGACTGGGCCGGCGCGCGCAAGTCGCTGCGGTTCCAGGAGGCGTTTGTGCTGCAGGCCGCACTGCTGCAGCAGCGCGCCCGGCTGCGGGAGGCAGCGGCGAAGCCGCGCATCCAGGGCCAGCTGCTCGACGACTTCGATGCGGCGCTGCCGTTCACCCGAACCGGCGACCAGGAGCGGGTCGGCTTCGAGATCAGCCGAGACCTGGCCGAGGGCATTCCGATGAACCGGCTCGTGCAGGGCGAGGTCGGCTCGGGCAAGACCCTCGTCGCGCTGCGGGCGATGCTCGCGGTCGCGCAGGACGGCGGACAGTCAGCCCTGCTCGCCCCCACCGAGGTGCTCGCCCAGCAGCATCTGCGCTCGATCGTGAAGACGCTCGGCCCCGACCTCTCCGCGCGCCTGCGGCCGACCCTGCTGACCGGCCAGCTCAGCGCTCCCGAGCGTCGCAAGGCGCTGCTCAACATCGTCGCGGGCGGGTCGCGCATCGTCGTCGGCACACACGCGCTGCTCGGCGACAGGGTCGAGTTCATCGACCTCGGCCTTGTTGTGGTGGATGAACAGCACAGGTTCGGCGTGGAACAACGCGAGGCACTCCGGGCCAAGGGCGCGGTACCCCCGCATGTGCTGGTGCTGACGGCCACGCCGATCCCGCGCACCGTGGCGATGACCGTATTCGGTGACCTCGACATCTCGACGATCGCCGAGCTGCCCTCGGGCCGTGTGCCGATCGTGTCGCACGTCGTCTCGAACAAAGGACTCTACGACCGGGCGTGGCAGCGCGCCGCCGAGGAGATCGCGAAGGGCCGCCAGGTCTTCGTCGTGTGCCCGGCGATCGACGAGGCCGAGGTGGAGGAGCCGCTAGAGGTCGCCCCTGACCAGCCCTCGCCCACCAAACCCGCCAACGTCACCGCCACCCTCGCCGAGCTGCAGGCCAATCCGGTGCTCGCGGGTGCCCGCATCCAGCCACTGCACGGACGCATGACGAGCGACGAGAAGGATGCCACGATGCGCGCCTTCGCCGCCGGCGACATCGACGTGCTCGTTGCCACGACGGTCATCGAGGTCGGCGTGGATGTTCCCAACGCCTCGACCATGATCATCCTCGACGCCGACCGGTTCGGCGTCTCGCAGCTGCACCAGTTGCGCGGTCGCGTCGGCCGTGGCGGGGTTCCCGGACTGTGCCTGTTCGTGACGAAGGCGACGGATGACACCCTCGCCCGTGAACGCGTCGAAGCGGTCGCCGCCACACTCGACGGGTTCGAGCTCGCCCAAAAGGATCTCGAGCTCCGCCGCGAGGGCGACGTGCTCGGCAGCACACAGTCGGGCGGTCGCACGGGCCTGCGGCTGCTGCGTGTCGCGAAGGACGGCGAGCTGATCGCCGAGGCCCGCGAGCTCGCGGCATCCATTCTGGATGATGACCCGTCACTCGCGGGGCACCCGGCGCTGCGCGAGGCACTCGATCGTCGTCTGGATGAGGCCGAGGCCGCGTTCCTCGCCAAGAACTGACCAATTCACGAGCCTGTAACACTCAGCGGCTAGGGTGAACGCATGAGCCGGATCGCTGTTGTTCCGGGGTCGTTTGATCCCGTCACCCTTGGCCACCTCGACGTCATCGAGCGGGCCGCCGGACTCTTCGACGAACTGCACGTGCTGGTTGTGCACAACCCGGGCAAGACCGCGCTGCTGCCGATCGCCCAGCGGGTGTCGCTCATCGAGCAGTCGATCGTCGAAGCGGGACTGCCCGGCAACATCAAGGTCACCAGCTGGAGTGTCGGACTGCTCGTCGACTACTGCACCGATGTCGGGGCCAGTGTGCTCGTCAAGGGCATCCGCTCGCAGATCGATGTCGCCTACGAGACGCCGATGGCGATCGTGAACCGCAACCTCGCCGGGGTCGAGACGGTGTTCCTTCTACCGAACCCCGCACACGCCCACGTGTCGAGCTCGCTCGTGCGCCAGGTCGCGGCACTCGGCGGTGACGTGAGCCCGTACGTTCCGCCCGCCGTGTTCGCGTACCTCGAGAAGGACTAGCGGCTCAGAGCCCTGCGACCTGTCGCGCCGTGCGGATGAACGTCTCGCGGATCGTGTCCGGCCCGTCCAGGTAGCCGCCGACGAGTGCGGCGTCGCGCAGCAGCACGAGGGCGCGGGCGCGCTCGGGAGCGTCATCGCGTCCGGCTTGTTCAAGTGTGGTCTCGAGCGTGTGAGCGAACCAGTCGCGGTGGGCTCGCACGGTCTGTCGAACGAGGCTCGTGGCATCCGGATACTCAGCGGCCGCATTGATGAACGGGCAGCCGCGGGTGTGGTTGCGGGTCACGTCGTCGGCGATGCCCTGAATGATCTGTTCGAGGATGACGTCGGGCTCTCCCTCGACCTGTGCGAAGTAGCCGCGCAGCGCGCCGTCTTCCAGGTCGAGGTAGGCGCGTACGAGATCCTCCTTGCCGGGGAAGTGGCGGTAGAAGGTCGCGCGGGTGACCGCGGCCTCGGCGACGATGCGGTCGACGCCGACGGCGTGGATGCCCTCGCGGTAGAAAAGCTCCGCAGCTGTGGATAACAGGCGCTCACGTGCCTGCGATGTGCGAGTTTGGGCGGAAGTTGTGGACATGTCCTAAATGATAGAACGATCTTTCTCTTTTTGCTTGACAACTTCGACAGCGCGGCGTAACTTCTCAGGTAGCAGAAAGAACGATCGTTCTCTCATTGGGGAGAGCGGCACTCCGATCAGAAGGATTGAAGAAATGACTATCGATTCCCCCAAGACCATCGTCCTGATCCACGGCCTGTGGATGACCCCCTCCAGCTGGGACACCTGGGCTGAGCGCTACCGCGCCGCCGGCCACACCGTGGTTGTTCCGGGCTGGCCCGGCATCGATGACCGCACGGTTGCGGACATCCGCCGCGACCCGTCAGCCCTGAAGGGCATCGGCATCAAGCAGATCGTGGACAACTACGAGCGCATCATCCGCGCGCTGCCCGGCTTCGCCGAGGGGCAGAAGCCGATCATCATGGGCCACTCTTTCGGTGGCCTGATGACTCAGATGCTCGCGGACCGCGGGCTGGGTTCCGCCTACGTCGGTGTCGCCCCCGGCCAGCCGGCCGGAATCACGACGCTGCCGTTCTCGACGCTCCGCACCGGTTTCCCGATCCTGTCGAAGCCGTGGGCCAAGGGTGACGCGTCCCCGTTCTCGAAGGGACACTTCCACTACACGTTTGCGAATGACCTCGACCGCGACGCGTCCGATGCGCTCTGGGAGCAGTCGGCGGTGAACTCGTACAACCGGGTCTTCTTCGAGGGTGTTGCGGGCGCCTTCAACGAGAAGGGCGGAGTCTCGCACGTCGACTACGCCCGGGCTGACCGTGCTCCGCTGCTACTGATCGCGGGTGGCATTGACCACGTTGTGCCGCCGGCCATCGTGAACGCGATCGCCGCCAAGTACACCGGCCCGGCGGTCGTCTCGAAGAAGGAGTACGCGGGTCGCACCCACCGTCTGGTCAGCCAGGACGGCTGGGAGGAGATCGCCGACTACGCCCTCACCTGGGCTGTCAGCCACAGCAAGTAAACCCTCCGCGAAAGGCGCGGCACCCCTCGGGGCGCCGCGCCTTTGCTGTGCGCGCGCCGGGTGGCACCGGAACCAGAGCAGAATAGAACCATGACCCTGAAACTCGGATACAAGGCATCGGCAGAGCAGTTCGACCCCCGCGAGTTGGTGGAGATCGCCGTCGCCGCCGAGGCGCACGGCATGGAGAGCGTCGCCGTGAGCGACCACTTCCAGCCCTGGCGCCACGAGGGTGGCCACGCCCCGTTCTCGCTCGCGTGGATGGCAGCGGTGGGGGAGCGGACATCCACCATCACAATCGGCACCTCGGTCATGACCCCGACGTTCCGGTACAACCCGGCCGTCATCGCCCAGGCCTTCGCGACGATGGGCGTGCTGTACCCGGAGCGCATCTTCCTCGGTGTCGGCACCGGCGAGGCCCTCAACGAGATCGCGACCGGTTGGAAGGGGGAGTGGCCGGAATTCAAGGAGCGGATCGGGCGTCTGCGCGAATCCATCGAACTGATGCGTCTGCTCTGGACCGAGGACCGCGTCAGCTACGAGGGCGAGTACTACCAGACCGTCGACGCCAACATCTACGACCGTCCCGAGAAGCCGGTGCCGATCTACGTCGCGGCGGGCGGCCCGCAGGTCGCGCGCTTCGCCGGTCGCGTCGGGGATGGGTTCATCTGCACGTCGGGCAAGGGAATGGAGCTCTACACCGAGGCGCTGCTGCCGGGTGTGAAGGAGGGGGCCGAGAAGGCCGGCAAGTCATTCGACGACATCGACCGCATGATCGAGATCAAGCTCTCCTACGAGACCACCGAGGAGGTCGCCCTGGAGAACACTCGCTTCTGGGCGCCCCTCGCGCTCAGCAAGGAGCAGAAGCACGACATCACCGACCCGATCGAGATGGAGAAGGCCGCGGATGCGCTGCCCATCGAACAGATCGCGTCACGATTCATCGTGGGCACCGATCCAGACGCCGTTGTGGCGCAGATCAAGCAGTACACGGACGCCGGTCTCAACCACCTCGTGTTCCACGCCCCGGGTGCAGACCAGCGCCGCTTCCTCGAGCTGTTCGAGAAGGATCTGGCGCCGAGGCTGCGCGCGCTGTAACCCGACCACGTCCGAGGTGCCTGAAAACGCTGTCTGTCCACTCGAAGAGACAGCGCTTTCGGGCAACTCGGCGAAGCGCAGCGTCATCCAGAACAGGCGGAAGGCCGCCGCCCAGGCGAACCTCGGCGACGGCCTTCTTTGTTGTTACTGACGAACCGGCTGACATCAGAATTGCCGGGGCAGCAGCAGCTGCATGCGCGCAGCCGCGGCTTCGCGCTCCACACGGGCGAGACGCTGCTCGTGCAGGAGTGCCAGGCGTTCGCGGGATTCGATGGAACGGGTCCGGCGGCTCCACGTGATCAGGGCCAGGCCGACGTGCAGGGCTACTCGGTCGAGCAGGCCGACGCGGCTGACGGAATGGACGGTGGTCTCCTGTTGGGGAGGGTGCTGCAGTCGACGAGTCGACGTGGTTGTACTCATGAGAGGTGATCCTTTGGAACTGTCGCGAGCGCGACGGAGGAGCCGCTGTGCGTGTCAGCACGGCGCGGCAAAAGGGGTGCGGCGAACTACCTGGAGGTCACCGCAAGAGGGTGGTTGACCAGACGCGCGACTGCTGAGAGTCGTGCTGGTCGGGCTTCGAGAGCGTCACCACCGCAGAAATCGGGTGGCGGAATCCGTCAGCCGATTAGGCGGTGAGTGCGCGGTCGAAGCCGGCAGAAACTGGGAGAATTCCCGTCTTGAAAATAAACATTCGCCGACTCCTTTCTGTTCAATGGCGCGAGCAAAACCATAGCGCGAGCTCCGCGCGGGGCGCAAGCATCCCGGGCGTGTCGCGCAAGAATGTAACCATGACGAGACCTCTGGTGCGAGCGTGAGCTGGTCGCAACTCGCCACGGAGTGGGCGGAGCTCTGGGGCGAGCTGGGCCGACCCGCGTGGGCTGCGGTGGCGGAGAGCACGGGCATCCGAAGCGGTTCGCGGGTTCTGGATGTCGGTTGCGGCAGCGGCGAGTTCCTCGCGTACGCGGCGTCCCTCGGCGCGACGGTCGCCGGTGTCGACCCGGCAGAGGGCATGGTCGATCTTGCTCGCACGCGTGTGACCAACGTCGAGCTCGGGGACTTCGGCTCGCTGCCTGCCGGCCCGTTCGATGTGGTGACCGCTTTCAACGCACTGCAGTTCGCCGATGACACGGATGACGCCCTGGCCGCGCTCGTCGCCGTGACCGCCCCGGCTGGCTTCGTCGCCATCGTGAACTGGGCGGAGCGTGAACTCAACGACCTCGACGTGCTGGAGCGGTCCGTGGATGAGGGGGAGCCGTCGCCCGACGGTGACCTGCGGTTGCCGGGCGGGCTCGAGCAACTGCTCGCGGACGGTGGGCTGGAGCTCGTGGCATCCGGAGCCGTCGCGGTGCCGTGGGTGCTCGCGAGCGACGACGATCTCGTGCGGGGTGTGCTGCTGGGCGAGGATGCGTCGGTGCAACGCGAGCTCGGGCCGACGGTGCTCGCGGCGGCGGCGCCCTTCCGGCAGGGTGACGGCTACCGGTTGCTCAATCACTTTCGCTACGCGATCGGCACTGTTGTGGAGTAACCCTCGACTGGCAGCTTCGAGTTGCCTATGCTGTGGCCATGATCTATCTGCTGGGATCCGTCGGGACGCTCGCCCTTCTCATCTTCGCGCTAGCCGACATCATCTCGGGGCACGGCGACCACATCAAAAACCTTGACAAGATGACGTGGATCTTCATCGTGATCCTCGTGCCGCTCGTCGGTGCGATCCTCTGGTTCCTGGTCGGTCGCGAGTGGGGTAATACCGCTGAGAACCTCGGCTCCTTCGGCGATTCCCGTCGCGCGGAGGCCGTCGGTTTCGGAGCACCTTCGTCCACTGAGGACGAGCTCGCCGCCCTGGAGCGCGAGATTGCGTTCCATGAGAACCAGGACCGCATCCGTCGGCTCGAGGCCGAGCTCAAGGCCAAGGGCCAGACCGCCAGCGAGTAGGACCGGCGCGCGCCTATAAAGCGCGAGAATAGACCCATGGCCACCCCACCCCACATCGGCTACGCCGCGATGCTTGAGCGGTTTCATCCCACCGAGGCGATCGCTTTGGCGCAGGAGGCCGAGAAGCACGGCTTCACCGGGGTGATGGCTGCGGACCACTTCCAGCCGTGGGTGCCCGCGCAGGGCCAGGCCAGTTTTGTGTGGAACGTGCTCGGCGCCCTCGGGCAGGTCACGACCGGCGACCTGGGCACCGGAGTGACGGCACCGACGTTCCGCTGGCACCCGGCGATGGTGGCGCAGGCCTCCGCGACGCTCGCCGCCATGTACCCGGGCCGGCACTGGCTGGGGCTGGGCAGTGGCGAGGCCATCAACGAGCACATCACCGGGCAGTACTGGCCGGAGGCTCCCGAGCGCATCAACCGCATGTTCGAGGCGGTCGACGTGATCAAGAAGCTGTTCGTGTCGGGACTCACCCAGCGTGACGTGAAGCACGACGGCCAGTTCTACAAACTCGAATCGACCCGGCTCTGGACGATGCCCGCCGTCGCCCCCGAGATCCTCGTCGCGACCGCCGGACCGGTCACCGCCAAGCGCGCCGGCCGCACCGTCGACGGGCTCATCACCGAGGCCGCTCCGGTCGAGAAGCTCGCGAGCCTGCTGCAGCGCTTTCACGAGGGCGCGCGCGAGGTCGGCCGTGAGACCGGAACGAAGGTGCTGCGCGTGCACCTCTCCTGGGCGCCCACCGATGAAGAGGCGATGCGCAACGCCATGACCGAGTGGCCGAACGGCGGCATGCGCTTCGGCAAGAGCGACATCCGCTCGCCGTGGGAGCTCGAACAGATCGCCCGCATGGTGAAGCCCAGCGATTTCGAGGGCGGGATGCTCGTCAGCTCCGATCCCGACGCGCATCGTGCTCACATCCAGCGTTTCCTCGACCTGGGCTTCGACCGGGTCTACCTGCACAATGTCGGCCGCAACCAGCGCGAGTGGCTCGAGGTCTTCGGCCGCGACGTACTGCCGAAGCTGGTGAAGTAGATGCTGGTCTTCCCGGTCGCCGGGCTGCCCGAGTTCGCCACCGGCGACGACCTGCCGACGATCCTCGGCGAGGCGGTCGGGTCGATCCTCGAAGACGGGGACATCCTCGCCGTGACCTCCAAGATCGTGAGCAAGGCGGAGGGACGCGTCATCCTCGCCGCGGATCGCGAGGACGCGATCACGAGCCAGACCGTGCGCCTCGTGGCCACCCGTGGCAACACCCGCATCGTCGAGAACCCGCTCGGGCTGGTGCTGGCCGCGGCCGGCGTCGACGCGAGCAACACCCCCGAGGGCACCGTGCTGCTGCTGCCCGAGGACCCGGACGCGTCTGCGCGGGCGATCGCCGCAGCGCTGCGAAGCACCCACGGCGTGCGGGTCGGGGTCGTCATCACCGACACACTCGGGCGACCCTGGCGCACCGGACAGACCGATGTCGCGATCGGGGCGGCGGGCATCCGGGTCGTCGACGATCTGCGCGGCACGACCGACGCCGCAGGCCGACCGCTTGAGGCGACCATCACGGCCGTCGCCGACGAGATCGCCGCCGCCGCGGACCTCGTCAAGGGCAAGGCGAGTGGCATGCCGGTCGCCGTGGTGCGCGGGCTCGGTCACCTCGTCGCCGAACTGGATGCCCCGGGCGCCCGCTCCCTCGTGCGCGACTCCAGCGAGGACATGTTCCGCCTGGGGTCTGCCGAGGCCTACGCGGAGGGATACGCCGCCGGTCTCGAAGCGGCCCGGCTGGAAGCTGCCCGCAAAGAGGCCGAAATCTGACGACGGTATGGCAGAGTGGCGAGGTGACCTCAGCAATGCCACTCGAGCAGTTCCAGGCCGCAAGCCACGGCATCGTCGAATCGATTGAGACGGTGATCGACGGCAAGCGCAGCGCCGTCGTCATGGCGCTCACCGTTCTGCTCGCGGAGGGCCACCTTCTCATCGAGGATGTGCCCGGCGTCGGCAAAACGATGCTCGCGAGGGCGCTGGCGCAGAGCGTGGGATCCTCCGTGACCCGCATCCAGTTCACACCGGACCTGCTGCCCGCCGACATCACGGGCGTCTCCGTGTACAACCAGGCCGAGCGCGAGTTCGAGTTCAAGCCCGGGCCGATCTTCGCCAACATCGTCATCGGTGACGAGATCAACCGCGCGAGCCCGAAGACGCAGTCCGCCCTGCTCGAGAGCATGGAGGAGCGCCAGGTCACCGTCGACGCGCACACGTACCCGCTCTCCACCCCGTTCACCGTGGTGGCCACCCAGAACCCGATCGAGATGGAGGGCACCTACGCCCTCCCCGAGGCGCAGCGCGACCGTTTTATGGTGCGCATGTCGATGGGCTACCCCGACGCCGAAGCCGAGATGAAGATGCTGCGGGATAGGGCAACGGCCCGCCCCCTCGACGCGGTCACCGCCGTCGTCAGCAACGAAGAACTCATCTCCATGATCGCAACGGCCAACAACGTGCACGCCAGCCGGTCGGCCGAGCAGTACGCGGTGTCGATCGCGCACGCGACCCGCAACCACCCGGGCCTGCGCCTGGGCGCGAGCCCCCGCGCAACCCTGCAGCTCATGCGAGCCGCCAAGGCCCGTGCAGCTCTCGACGGCCGCGCGTTTGTTCTGCCCGACGACATCGACGCGCTCGCCATCCCCGTGTTCGCACACCGCCTGATCCCGGCGAGCCGCTCCTCGAGCGGCGGCGGCATCGGCGTCGCGACGAGCATCCCGGACATCATCTCCCGCATCGTCGCCGAGACCCCCGTTCCGCTGGAGCCGGCCACCGGGGCCTGACGGCAATGGCCAGTTCGAAGAAGGCGGCGACCCGCACCGCGACCGGGAAGACGACGCTCACCGTGCGCGGCCGCCTGTTCGTCGCGGCGTCGATCGGATTCCTCGTCGCGGCCTTCGCCCTCGGCAACACGGTGCTGCTGCTCGCGTCGTTCCTTACCGCGACCCTCGTGATCATCGGGCGGCTGCTGATGCGCGCGCGCACCCTCGAGCTCGACGCGGTGCGCACCTTCAACCCGCCGAACGTCGCGGTCGGCGACACGACCCGCGCGACGCTCGTCATCACCAACCGGGCCAGGTCGAAGAGTGCGACGGCCCGCTGGCAGGACGGCATTCCGTGGGGCAAGCGACGCACCGAGATGCGCGTGCTGCCCGCGCTGACCGCCCACACCGGGCGCTACGCCAACTCCGGCACCTCGGCCCGTTTCAGTTACGAGCTCACGCCGCCCCGCCGCGGTGTCTTCGAGATCGGGCCGCTGAGCGTGGTGACGGGTGATCCGTTCGGGCTCGTGGTCGGAACCGTCTCCCTCGCGGGAACCCACTCGCTCTTTGTGACCCCACCCGTTGTCGACCTGTCGGGCAACGGGATGCCGCTCGAGGCGGGAGACGGGTCATCCCGCGTCATCCAGCGGTCGACGAGCGGCAGCGATGACGACCTGATGACCCGCGAGTACCGCCGCGGCGACGCCCTGCGCCGCGTGCACTGGCGCGCTTCGGCCCGCTACGGTGAGCTCATGGTGCGGCAGGAAGAACAGCGCAGCCGGCCCGAGGTGCGCCTGCTGTTCGACACCCGCGGTGACGGATATCGCGACGTGTCCACCGATGCGCCCAACCGCAGCAGCCCGCAGATCGAGAGCGAGTCGTTCGAGTGGGTGGTGCGACTCGTCGCATCGCTCGGCGTGCACCTCGAGGCATCCGGATTCTCGGTTGCGACCATCGAATCGGGCGGCCAGCAGGTCTCGTCGCCGGCCGTCTCGTTCCGTGGCAGCACGGCGACCGGGGATCACTCGAGCGCGGCCTTCCTCGAGAGCCTCGCGGGTGTGCGGCTCGTGCGCGACGACTTCGACGGCTTCGACCACTACCAGCCCGACACCGCTGCCCCCGTGTTCGCCGTGCTCTGCCAGCCGAGCGACGCGACCATCGACTGGGCGATCGCCCACCGCCGAGCGTTCGAGCCGGGCATCGCCGTGATCCTGCAGACAGGTCTGCCGATGATGCGCGACCTGCTCAACCCCGAGGCGCTCAGCACGCGGGCGCAGTTCGAGGCGGCGGGCTGGCAGTGCATCGAGGCCGAACCGAACTCCTCTGCGGCCGACGTCTGGGCAGAGCTCACGGCGGTGCACGATGGCCGCTGAAGTGAAGCGGGACACCCCGATCCGGCAGGCGCTGCGTGCCCCCGAGGCGAAGCCGACCTGGCAGCCGCGCGGCGACATCACGAGCTGGGGGCTGAGCGTCACGCTGTTGATCGCCCTCGGCGTCGCGGCGGTGGCCCTCGGCCCGATCCTCGAGGGAATCTGGTGGTGGGTGGTCGCGATGGCCACCGCCCTGATCGTCACGACGGCCATGGCCGTGACGCGCCTGCTGCTGACGGGCAGGGGATGGCCCGTGCTCGTCGGCCTCGCCGCGCTCCTCGTCACCCTCAGCCTGTTCTTCGCGGCCCCGGCGTCGGTGCTCGGCATCATCCCGTCTCCCGAGACCATCGACAGGTTCTCCGAGCTCGTGCAGACAGGGCTCCGCTCGATCGCCACGCAGAAGGTGCCGGCCGACCCGATACCCGGCATCCTCTTCCTCGTGGCGTCGTCGTTCGGGCTGCTCGCGATCGCCCTCGACGCGGTCGCCATCACACTGCGCCGACCCGCGCTGACCGGCCCCCTGCTGCTGCTCATCGTGCTCACCCCGACCTTCATCGGCGCCGATCTCAGCGACCCGTTCTTCTTCCTGCTTGCCGGTATCGCCTGGCTGGTCGTGCTGCACGTCAGCTCGCCGTTCGCGCACCTGCGCAACGCGGTGGCGATCGGCGGACTGAGTCTTGCCCTGTCGCTCGTGCTGCAGCTGTTCATCTTCCCGATCCCGCCAGAGCCGATCAGCGACCGCAACGGCATCGGCTACGTCACGGGCATCAACCCGATCCTCACCCTGGGCGAGAACCTGCGCCGGCAGGAGCCGATCACGGCGCTGACCTACAAGACCGACGCGATCGAGCAGTCGTACATCACGTTCTCGATCCTCGACAACTTCGACTCCGAGGGCTGGGTACCGTCTGAACCGTCAGACAACAACAACGACCTCGGCAATATCGGGCGCCCTCCGGGCCTCGGCGACACCATTCCCCGCGACACGACCTCGTCGATCTACACCGTCGGCAACATCGGCGGAAAGTGGCTGCCGGTGCCGTACGCGCCGACGAGCATCAGCGGCGTGCAGGGGGAGTGGACCTGGGATCCGGAGTCGCTCACGATCCGCACCGAGAACTCGTCGATGCGCAACCAGGAGTACGTGGTCACCGCCGTCGACGCGCAACCCACGGTCGCCGACCTGGAGCGGCAGGATGACGTCGAGGACCCCGCCGCCGCCGCCTACCTGAACCTTCCGATCAACCTGCCCCCAATCATCCGCGACCGGGCGCTCGAGGTCACCGCGAATGCCGAGACGCGCTTCGACCAGGCCCTCGCGCTGCAGCGGTCCTTCCGCACCGGGGCGTACCAGTACTCGGAGACCGCGCCCGTCGAAGACGGCTTCGACGGCAATGACGGCCAGATCATCGCCCGCTTCCTGGGCGAGAAAACCGGGTACTGCCAGCACTTCGCCTCGGCGATGGCGATCATGGCACGCACCCTCGGCATCCCGAGCCGGGTCGCCGTCGGGTTCACCCCTGGGCAGCAGCAGACCAGCAATGAGGGCGACTTCTTCCTCGTGACCACGGCGAACCTGCACGCGTGGCCCGAGCTGTACTTCACCGGTGTCGGCTGGGTGCGCTTCGAGCCGACCCCGGGCCGCGGCGAGGTTCCCGTGTTCGGCGAGGGTGACCCGAACGCGCCTACTCCGGCACCCAACACGCCTGAGCCCACGCCGTCGCTCGATCCGGCCGATCCCGTTCCCACGTCGACACCGACGCCGACCGTCGCACCCGACGAGGCGGACGGCAGCTCCTCCGCCCCCACTCAATCGCCGTTCCCCATCTGGCTGGCGACGATTGCTGCGCTGCTTGTTCTGCTGATGGTGGTGCCGGCGGGCATCCGGTCATTGCTGCGGTCCAGGCGCCGAGCGGCGGCGGCCGGCGGCGATGCTCTTGCCGCCTGGACCGAACTGGATGCAACGGCGCGCGACCTGCGCCTCGACCCGAGTGATTCGGCCACACCTCGGGAGTTCGAGGCGGTGCTGGTGGCGAGGCTCGGTGATTCGGGTGGGATCGACGCGCTCGAGCGCCTGCGGGCCGCGGTCGAGACCGCCGTCTACGACGAGACGGGTTCGGCGCGGTCGTCCACGCTGGTCGAGGATCTCGACGAGGTGCTGCCCGCTGTGCGCAGGGCATCCGGATGGCCGGCCCGCGTTCGCGGCTGGGTCGCGCCCGCGTCGCTCGCCTGGGGCGTCGCGAACAGCATCGCCGACCGCCGCGCCCGGGCGTGGTCGCGTCGTGGTACCGAGGTGTTCGCGGATGACGTCATCCCGCCCTCCCTGCGCGACGAGTAGCGCAGCTACAGCTCGCCGAAGCCGATCACCGGGCGACCGCTCGCAGGGTCGGTGAACACGGTCGCGCGCACGCCGTAGACGTCGCGGATCAGTTCGGGGGTCAGCGTCGCCGCGGTCTCGCCGGCAGCGACGACCCGCCCGTCGGCAACCACGATCACCGAGTCGCACCATGCTGCGGCGAGGCCGAGGTCGTGCAGGGCCGCGAGCACCGTGACACCGGTCGAGGCGACCGAGCGCAGCAGCGCAAGCGTGGAGAGCTGCGCGCGGATATCGAGGTGATTGGTCGGCTCGTCGAGCAGCAGCAGCCTGGCCTGCTGGGCGAGGGCCTTGGCGAGCAGCACGCGCTGGCGCTCCCCGCCCGAGAGGGTGGTGACGTCGCGGCCGGCGAACTCGCGCATGCCGACGGCGTCGAGCGCGTCGGTGACGGCGGTTCGGGATGCGTCATCCGGCGCTTGCCAGAGCGACAGGTGCGGCATCCGGCCGAGGGCGACGACCGCCTCGACGGTCAGCGACAGCTCGGTCGCCGCGTCCTGCTCCACAAAGGCGGCGAGCTTCGCGCGCTCGCGCCGCGGCATGCCGTACAGCTCGGAGCCGTCGAAGCTCACGCTGCCCGACTGCGGCTTCTCGACGGCTGCAAGCGCGCGCAGCAGTGTCGACTTGCCCGCTCCGTTCGGGCCGATGAGGGCGGCGAGACTGCCGGGCGGCACGGTGCAGTCGATGCCGTCGATGATCAACTTGCCGCCGACACTCACGCGGATGTCGGAACCCTGCAGCCCGCTCACGCGTCGGCCCTCCTGCGGGCGAGCAGCAGCGCGAACACGGGTGCTCCGATGAGCGCCGTCACGATACCGACCGGCAGCTCACGCGGGTCGAACAGGGTGCGCGCGAGGGTGTCGGCCCAGACCAGGAAGATCGCACCGACCAGCGCGGAGAGCGGTAGCAGCGCGCGGTGCCCCGGTCCGACGAGCAGGCGCACGGCGTGCGGCAGGATCAGCCCGACGAATCCGATCGACCCGCTCACCGAGACCATCGCGCCGGTGAGCAGTGCCGTGGCGGCGAGCAGCGCCCAGCGGGTGCCCTGAACGTTCACGCCGAGCGCGGCGGCCGAGGTGTCGCCGAACGCGAACGAGTCGAGCAGGCGACCGGTGAACAGAATCGGGATTCCGACCACGATCAGCGCGATACCCGCGATGGCAACGGCAGGCCAGCGGGCTCCCGCGAGCGAGCCGAGCAGCCAGCTCAGGATCTCGCGGTAGGAGTCGCCCGTGACCGTCCAGAAGATGACGAAGCTCGTGATGGCGCCGGCGAGCGAGGAGACGGCGAGCCCGGCGAGCACGGTGCGGGTCGGGGTGATGCGTCCGAGTGCGCTCGCCAGCAGGAGTGTCGCGGCAAGGGCGAGCAGGGCGCCGAGGAACGCGGCGAGGGGCAGCAGCAGCGATGCCCCCAGCAGGATCACGCTCACCGCACCCAACGAGGCACCCGACGACAGCCCGAGCAGGTACGGGTCGGCGAGCGGGTTGCGGGTGAGGGCCTGCATGACCGCGCCGCTCAGGGCGAGGCCCGCGCCGACAGCGGCTGCGGTCAGAACTCGGGGCATCCGGAGCTCCCAGACGATGCCGTCGCGCAGCTCGGTCAGCGGAGAGATGCCGAGCCCGAGGTGGCTCGCGATCGACCCCCACACCTCGTCGAAGCGGATCTCGGCCGGCCCGATCGTGACAGCGAGGGTGATGGATGCCACGAGCACCGCGCCGAGCGCGATACCCCAGATCCACGGCCCCCGTCTCATCAGAAGTCGAGCGCCTTCAGCTGGTCGGCGAGGTCGGCTGCGGCCGGCGCCGTGCGCACGCCCGCCTCTCCCGCGGCGAATGGGATGTACAGGTAGCGCGCGTTCTTCACGGCGTCGAGGTTCTTCGTGGCCGGGTTGGACTCGAGCAGCGCGATCTTCGACTCAGCAGTGTTCCAGGTCGCGTCGACGAGCACGATCACGTCGGGGTTCGCGTCGACGACGGCCTCCCACGCGAAGGGCGACCAGGTGTCGTCGATGTCGCCCGCGATGTTCTCGAGGCCGAGGGTCTCGAGCACCAGCTGCGGGGCTCCGATCCCTGCGCCGACGTAGGGAACATCAGTGCCGGACGAGTACCAGAGGGCGCTGAGGCCACGCTCGTCGGCGTCGATCCCGGCGACGGTCTCCTTCTGTGCCTCGATGAGCGTGCTCGGGTCGGCCTCGAAGATCATGGCGACCTCGGTGATCTCGTCGAAGATCTCGTCGAAGTCGAGCTTGGCCGGCTTGTAGGCGGCCTCCTTGCAGGCGGCGGGGGAGACATAGGTGTTGACGCCCAGGTCCTGCAGCTCGGCGCGGTCGCCCGCACCCTCGGGGGAGAAATTCGACTCCCAGCCGGCGTAGACGAAGTCGGGCTCCTCCTCGAGCACCGCCTCCTGCCCGGGCACCATCTCGCTCAGCACGGGGATGTCGCTGTCGGCCCACTCCTCGGGCAGCGGGCCGTCCTGGAAGCCGGTGCCGATGATGCGGTCGCCGAGGCCGAGCGCGAGCAGCATCTCGGTCGAGGTCGACTTGATCGTGATGACGCGCTCGGGTGCCTTGTCGACACTGAACTTCGTGCCGCAGTTGTCGATCGACACGCTGGAGACGATCGGACCGGTGCCGTTCGCGGGGACGGCGACGCAGCCGCTCAGCAGCAGGGCGGCGGAGCCGAGGGATACGGCGATGGCAAGACGGGACACGGGGACCTCCGGGTGGGCATAAGCAGGCAGCAGGGCACGGCTCGCGGCGAGACTGCACGAGCGGAAACCGGGCCGCTCCAAAACCGGGGCGGGCACACCCGGCCAAAACCGGCCAGGGGGTCGGTACAAGCCTAGCGCGCGGCGGTGCGACACTGGGTGCGTGGTCGACTGGACGATAGTGATTCCCGTAAAGGGCACGGTGGGTGCGAAATCCCGGCTCGGAGCGTCGGCCGCGCTCGCCGAGGCCATCGCCCTCGACACGATCCGGGCGGCCCTCGAGGTCGCCCCGGTGATTGTCGTCACGGCCTCGACATCCGTCTTCGCGGGCACCCGAATCGTCGCCGATCCCGGCACGGGCCTGAACGCCGCCATCGGCGCAGGCATAAAGGCCGCCGACGGCCCCGTCGCGGTCCTGCTCGGTGACCTGCCCGCGCTGCTGCCCGCCGAGCTGCGTGCGGCTCTGGATGCGGCCAGCGCCCATCCCCGCGCCTTTGTGCCCGACGCCGAGGGCGCCGGCACGGTCCTGCTCACCTCGACGATCGGCCACACCCCCGCTTTCGGTCAGGGCTCGGCGCAGCGCCATCGGGAGGCGGGTTACGTCGAGCTGGAGCTCCCGGCGGACTCGGGCCTGCGGCGCGACGTCGACACCCCCGAGCAGCTCGCGGGTCTCGGCGAGCGCCTGGGTGCGGCCACTAGAGCCGCGCTGCCGCCAGCGCGTCACTAGCGAGCTGAGCGCTGGTGTCGAGGTCGCGCATCCAGAGCGGCACCGCGGTCGTCGGAACATCGTAGGAAGCCGAAGCGTCGACGGTGTCGACGAGCCACGCGTCGAGCAGGCCACCCGCCGAGCGGGCGCCGTAGTGCGCCGCGACCGCTGGGGCCGTCGTCTCGACACCGATCGCCGTGAGGCACGCGTCGGCCATGCCCCGCACAATGGCACCGCCGATGATGGGGGAGACCCCGACGATCGGAGCCGCGGTCGCGGCGAGAGCGTCGCGAATACCGGGGATGCCGAGGATGGTGCCGATCGAGACGACCGGGTTGGAGGGGGCGACGAGAACCACGTCCGCATCCCGGATCGCCGCAAGCGCCGCGTCAGTCGCTACAGCGCCCTCAATGCCGCGCTGCACAAACCCCAGGGCAGGCAGTCGTGCACGGTGGCGGGTCCACCACTCCTGGAAGTGCAGCTCGCCGCCCTCGACCGTGACGTGCGTCTCGACCTCGGAGTCAGTGACTGGGATCAGCAAAGCGCCCAGGTCCCAGCGCGACGTTATCCGCGCCGTTGCCTGCGACAGCGTCTGTCCGTCGCGCAGGAAGGACGAGCGCGCGATGTGTGTGCCGAGGTCGAGGTCGCCGAGGGTGAACCACGGCCAGCCCACGCCGTACGCGTTCAGCTCGGCGCTCGCCCGCTCGGTCTCGCCGATGCGTCCCCAGCCGCGCTCCTCGTCGTTCGCCCGGGCGAGGGTGTACATGACCGAGTCGAGGTCGGGGGTGATGCGGAGGCCAGCCAGCCACATGTCGTCGCCGGTGTTGACGATGATGCGGAGCTCCGCATCGGGCAAAGAACGTCGCAGGTGCTCACGGACGCCGCGGGCGAAACGCGCCCCGCCGACCCCGCCGGAAAGAATGGTGATGATCACCGGTCAACGTTAGCCCCGCGAAATCAGGCCCGCGACCGGCTTCTATTTACGCGCAGGTCACAAAGGGAAACAATGGTGAAACGTTCGCCCTCGATGATGAGGACCTGACCAGGAGGTATGCATGACCGTTGTACGCGCAGCCATCACCCAGACGACATGGACAGGCGACAAGGAGTCGATGCTCGCCAAACACGAGCAATTCGCCCGGGATGCGGCGGCGCAGGGCGCCCAGATCATCTGCTTCCAGGAGCTCTTCTACGGTCCGTACTTCGGCATCACCGAGGACAAGAAGTACTACCGCTACGCCGAGCAGGCCGACGGCCCGATCGTGCAGCGCTTCGCCGCCCTCGCGAAAGAGCTGAACCTCGTGATGGTGCTCCCGATCTACGAGGAGGACATCACCGGCGTCTACTACAACACGACGGTTCTCGTGGAGGCTGACGGCACCATCCTCGGCAAGTACCGCAAGCACCACCTGCCTCACCTCGACCGCTTCTGGGAGAAGTTCTACTTCCGTCCGGGCAACCTCGGCTACCCGGTCTTCGACACCTCGGTCGGCAAGATCGGCATGTACATCTGCTACGACAGGCATTTCCCGGAAGGATGGCGCGAGCTCGGCCTGAACGGAGCCCACATGGTCTTCAACCCGAACGCCACCAAGCCGGGTCTCTCCAACCGCCTGTGGGAGGTCGAGGGTCCGGCAGCGGCCGTGGCCAACGGCTACTTCGTGCTGCAGCCCAACCGGGTCGGACGCGAGGACAACGAGTACGGCGAACTCGCCGTCGACTTCTACGGCACGTCACAGGTGATCGACCCGCGCGGAAACTTCGTCGGCGAGCGCGGCTCGGGTGCCGACGAGGAGATCCTCATCCGCGACCTCGAGATGGACATGGTGCAGGAGATGCGCGACGACTGGCAGTTCTACCGCGACCGTCGCCCCGACTCGTACACGAGCATCCCGAAGCCGTAATCCCGAAGGGCCGACTCATGAAGACACTCATCAAGAACGGAACCGTCGTCACCGCAACCGGCCGCTCACTGGCCGACGTGCTCATCGACGGCGAGACCATCGCCGCGGTGCTCGCTCCCGGCTCCAGCCTGCTCGGCTTCGACATCGCGTCGAGCGTCGACACGGTGATCGACGCGGGCGGAAAATACGTCATCCCGGGCGGCGTGGACGCGCACACGCACATGGAGCTGCCCTTCGGCGGCACTGCGGCGAGCGACACCTTCGAGACCGGAACCCGCGCCGCGGCGTGGGGCGGCACGACCACCATCATCGACTTCGCCGTGCAGACCTACGGCCAGCGCGTGATGGACGGCCTCGCCACCTGGCACCAGAAGGCGGCGGGCAACTGTGCGATCGACTACGCCTTCCACCAGATCATCGGCGACGTCACCGACGACTCGCTGCAGGCGATGCGTTCGTTGCCCGACGAGGGCATCACGAGCTTCAAGCTTTTTATGGCCTACCCGGGTGTCTTTATGAGTGACGACGCCCAGATCTTCAAGGCGATGCAGGTCTCGGCCGACACGGGCATGATGACGATGATGCACGCCGAGAACGGCCCCGTCATCGACGTTATGGTCAAGCAGCTGCTCGAGCAGGGAAAGACCGACCCGTACTATCACGGCGTCGCCCGCGCCTGGCAGATGGAGGAGGAGGCCACCCACCGCGCCATCATGCTGGCCAACCTCACCGGTGCGCCGCTCTACGTGGTGCACGTTTCCGCGAAGCAGGCCGTCGAACAGCTTGCTGCTGCCCGGGATGTCGGCCAGAACGTCTTCGCCGAGACCTGCCCGCAGTACCTGTTCCTCTCGATGGAGGAGCAGCTCGGCGCCACGAGCGACGAGTGGGGCGCCTTCGAGGGTGCCAAGTGGGTGTGCTCGACGCCGCTGCGCTCCAAGGAGGAGGGCCACCAGCACGCCATGTGGCAGAGCCTGCGCACCAACGACGTGCAGATGGTCTCCACCGACCACTGCCCGTTCTGCATGAAGGGCCAGAAGGATCTCGGCCTCGGCGACTTCTCGAAGATCCCGAACGGCATCGGCTCGGTCGAGCACCGCATGGACCTGCTCTACCAGGGCGTCGTCGACGGGCAGATCTCGCTCGAGCGCTGGGTGGAGATCACCTCGACCACCCCGGCCCGCATGTTCGGTCTCTACGGCAAGAAGGGCGTCATCCAGCCCGGTGCGGATGCCGACATCGTCATCTACGACCCGAACGGTCACACCTCGATCGGTTACGGCGAGGGCAAGACGCACCACATGAACATGGACCACTCCGCCTGGGAGGGCTTCGAGATCGACGGACACGTCGACACCGTGCTCTCGCGCGGCAAGGTCGTGGTCGACGGCAACCAGTACCTCGGCGCCAAGGGTGACGGCCAGTTCGTCAAGCGCGGCCTCAGCCAGTACCTCATTTGATTTCCTCGCTGGTTGAGTAGGCGCTCCAGCGCCGTATCGAAACCGGATTTCGATACGGCCGTGAACGGCCTACTCAATCAGCGACACAAAGAAAGCAGCACCACATGGAATTCGGCGCAGTACTGCAGACCAACCCGCCCGCCTCACGCACCGTGCACCTCGCCAAGCTCGCCGAGCAGCACGGGTTCGAGTACGTCTGGACCTTCGACTCGCACCTGCTCTGGCAGGAGCCCTACGTGATCTACAGCCAGATCCTGGCCGAGACGAACCGCATCATCGTGGGCCCCATGGTCACCAACCCGGCCACCCGCGACTGGACCGTGACGGCCTCGACCTACGCGACCCTCAACGAGATGTACGGCAACCGCACCATCTGCGGCATCGGCCGCGGCGACTCGGCTGTACGTGTGACCAACGGCGCCCCGACGACGCTCAAGACGCTGCGGGAGTCGATTCACGTCATCCGGGAACTGGCGAACTCTCGTTCGGTCGAGTACAACGGCGCGCAGCTGCAGTTCCCGTGGAGCCGCGGGTCGAAGCTCGACGTCTGGGTGGCCGCGTACGGCCCGCTCGCGCTCAAGCTGACCGGTGAGGTCGGGGACGGCTTCATCCTGCAGATGGCCGATCTCGATGTCGCGAAGTGGATGATCGAGACAGTCCGCACGGCGGCCTCCAATGCGGGCCGCGACCCGATGTCGATCAAGTTCTGCGTCGCGGCGCCCATGTACGTGACGGACGGCTCGGAGGCGGCACTCACCCACGCCCGCGACCAGTCCCGCTGGTTCGGTGGCATGGTGGGCAACCACGTGGCCGACATCGTCGCCAAGTACGGCGAGGGCTCGGATGTGCCCACCGCGCTCACCGACTACATCAAGGGTCGCGAGGGCTACGACTACAACGAGCACGGTCGCGCGGGCAACACGCACGCCGACTTCGTGCCCGACGAGATCGTCGACCGGTTCTGCGTGCTCGGAACGGCCGAGGAGCACATCGAGAAGCTCACCGCCCTCAAGGCGATCGGTGTCGACCAGTTCGCCGGATACCTGCAGCACGACAACAAGGAGGAGACCCTCCGCGTCTACGGCGAGACCGTCATCCCGGCCATGCGCGACGTCATCGTGGCGAAGGTATGACCGGCCGCGCCAGGGGTGCGCTCTGGGGGGTTCTCGGTGTCGTCGCGCTGCTCGGCGCGTGGGAGCTCTACAAATTTCTCGGGCCGGCCGCAGGATTCGTCGTCGGTGCGACCGAGGGCGAGACCGGCTCGGGCGTGATGCTGCTGCCGCGCACCAACGATCGCGCGATGCCGCACATCTGGGACATGATCGCTCGCCTCGGTGCGTCGGCGAGCGGGGGCAACACGCCGCCGCTGTACGTCGCGGTGATCACCGCCGGTCTCACGACCCTCGGTATCGCTGCGGTCGGTTGGATCATCGGCATCGTCGTCGGATCGTTCCTCGGTGCCGTCATGCAGCGCTGGCGTCTCGCCGAGGCGGGACTGCTGCCCTGGATCGTGGTGAGCCAGACGATTCCGCTCATCGCCTTCGCGCCGATCATCAACACGATCGGCACGCAGGCCAGCCGTGGCTCGGCATTCGACTGGCCGCAGTGGCTCTCGGTCGCGATCATCGCCTCGTACCTGTCATTCTTCCCGATCGCCGTCGGCGTTCTGCGCGGCCTCGAGTCGCCCGACCGGATGCACCTCGACCTCATGCGCACGTACGCTGCGGGGTACTGGCAGACGCTGTTCCGGCTGCGCATCCCCGCGGCCATCCCGCACTTGCTTCCCGCTCTCCGGCTCGCGGCGGCGAGCGCCGTCGTCGGTGCGGTCGTCGCGGAGGTATCAATCGGCATGCAGGGCGGCATCGGCCGCATGCTCATCCAGCTCGCCGGGCAGGGATCGAGCGACCCCGCTGCGCCCTGGGGGCCGACCATCGGGTCGGTCGCGCTCGGACTCGTCGCTGCGGGCACCGTTGCCCTCATCGGCCTCACGCTGAAGAACTACCGCAGGGGAGAACAGACCGCATGACCACCGAATACGCAGTACGCGCAACAGGGGTCGGCAAGACGTTCCCCACGAAGGCTGGGGACGTCGTCGCTCTCACCGAGGTCGAGCTGACGGTGTCGGCGGGGGAGTTCGTCTCCCTCATCGGCCCCTCCGGCTGTGGCAAGTCCACGCTCCTCCGGCTCATCGCCGACCTCGACGGTGCGACCACCGGCGAGCTCGAGATCTTCGGCAAGCCGGCCGCGAAGGCGCGCGTCGACCAGGACTACGGCATCGCCTTCCAGCAGGCGGGACTGCTGCCGTGGCGCACGGTCGGCGGCAACATCGCGCTGCCGCTCGAACTGCACGGCATGGCGAAGCCCGACCGGGCGAAACGCGTTGCCGATCTCGCGGAGCTCGTTGGGCTCTCCGATTTCATCGATCGCTTTCCCGACCAGCTATCGGGCGGAATGCAGCAGCGCGTGGCGATCGCGCGGTCGCTCGCCGAACAGCCGCGACTGCTGCTGATGGACGAGCCCTTCGGCGCACTCGACGAGATGACCCGCGAGTACCTGCAGGGCGAGCTCACGCGCATCGCGAAGGAGACCGGCGCCGCTGTGGTGTTCGTCACCCACTCGATCCCTGAGGCGGTCTTCCTCTCCGACCGCGTCGTTGTCATGAGCCCTCGACCCGGGCGCATCACCGACATCATCGAGACTCCTCTCGGGGACGCCCGGGATGAGGCGCTGCGCGAGTCGCCCGAGTACTTCGAGCGGGTGACCGCCGTTCGCGAAGCACTGCACGGCACTCCCGTGGAGAGGGCGAACGAGCGATGAACGCTGTGCAGTCGCTGCCGGGTTGGGTGCGCTTCGCGGCGCCGGTCGTCGTCGGCGTACTGATGCTCGGCCTCTGGGTGCTCGTCGTCGACGTGCTGGACGCGGCACCGCGCGCCCTGCCCAGTCCGTTCGCCATCATTACCGAGATCGGGCTGCGCTTCGGCATTATCACCGAAGACATGGCGATCACCGCGACCAACGCCCTGCTCGGGCTCGCGCTCGGCGCCGTCGTCGCGATCCTGCTGGCCGCGCTCGCCGCCACCTTCCGTCCCATCGACGGCATGCTCGCGCCGCTCGTGGCCGCGATAGCGGTGGTACCGATCGTGGCGCTCACCCCCATCCTGAACACCATGTTCGGGGCGTCCAGCCAGTTCGGCCGTATGTCGGTCGCGGCGATCGCGGCCTTCGTGCCGGTGTTCGTGAACGTGCTGCGCGGCCTGCGCCAGACGCGGCCCGTGCACCGCGACCTGCTGCGTGCATCCGCGGCATCGCCGTGGCAGACCTTCAGTGTGCTGACCCTGCCGACCGCACTGCCTTACCTGCTCACCGGCCTGCGCATCGCGAGCTCGGTCGCCGTGATCGCGGCCCTCGTCGCCGAGTACTTCGGTGGTCCCGCCGACGGTATCGGCACCGCTATCGCCACCTATGCCAAGTCGGGGCGCGCATCGCTCGCCTTCGCCTACGTCGCCGGCGGCATCGCTATCGGCCTCGCCCTCTTCCTCGTCACCGGGCTGCTCGAGCGCCTGGTGACGAGGAGAAGACCGGTCTGACCGGGCACCACCCGCATCACCCCCAATCCGCACCACGAAAGGAACAGCATGAGACACAGCATTCGACGCGGCCTCACCGTCGCATCCGTCGCCGTTGTATCGGCAATCGCACTCAGCGCATGTGCCGGCCCGGCCGCCGACCCGGGATCCTCCGAGGATTTCGAGCCGCTCACCTCGATCAAGCTGCAGCTGCAGTGGCTGCCCCAGTCGCAGTTCGCCGGCTACTACGTGGCACTCGATAAGGGCTACTTCGAGGAGGAGGGCTTCGACTCGGTCGACATCATCCCGAGCGGTGGCGACATCGTGCCGCAGGACGCGCTCGTGAACGGTGACGTCGACTTCGCAGTCGCTTGGGTACCCAAGGTCCTGGGAACCCTCGAGGCGACCGGTGCAGAGCTTACCGACATCGCGCAGGTCTACCAGAAGTCCGGCACCCTGCAGGTGTCGTTCAAGGGTGACGGTGTCGAGTCGGTCGAAGACTTCGAGGGCAAGCGCATCGGTTCGTGGGGCTTCGGAAACGAGTGGGAGATCTTCGCCGCGATGGCCGCCGACGGACTCGACGCCTCGAGCGTGAAGGTCACGACGCAGGACTTCTCGATGAACGCCCTGCTCGATGGAGACGTGGACGCCGCACAGGCGATGACCTACAACGAGTGGGCGCAGATCCTCGAGGTGGAGAACCCCGCGACGGGCGAGCTCTACCAGCCCGAGGACTTCGACGTCGTGTCGTACGAGGACACCGAGGGGGCCATGCTCCAGGACGCCATCTGGGCCGACACCGAGCGCCTCGACGACCCGGCCTACGCCGACGCGTCGGTGCGTTTCCTCAAGGCCGTCACCAAGGGATGGATCTTCGCCCGTGACAACCCCGAGGAAGCAGCGACCATCACGTACGACGCCGCTGTTGCCGCTGGCGAGGGTGGGGCCTTCCCGGTCGGACCGAACCACCAGCTGTGGCAGATGAACGAGGTCAACAAGCTCATCTGGGCCGGTGGAGACTTCGGCACGATCGACGAGGCAGCCTGGGCCAAGACCGTCAAGGGCGCACTCGCTGCGGTCAACCAGGACGGTCTCCCGCTCATCACCGAGGAGCCGCTCGAGTCGGCGTACTCGAACGACTACACCACGAAGGCACTTGCTGAGCTCGAAGAGGAGGGCGTGACCGTCGGCGGCGAGTATACCCCGCTCGACGTTGTGCTCACCAAGGGCGGGCAGTAACAAATACCCTTGGGGTGGGCGGCCTTCGGGTCGTCCACCCCCTCTCTTTGATCCAACACGGGAGCACACCATGACCGACCTGAATCCGGCTGACGGCATCCTCGCCCACGACCTCGATCGGGCCCACGTCTTCCACTCCTGGAGCGCCCAGGCGGCGCTCAACCCGTTCGTCATCGCGGGCGGTTCCGGAAGCACCATCTGGGACTACGACGGCAAGCACTACCTCGACTTCTCGAGCCAGCTCGTCAACACCAATATCGGCCACCAGCACCCCGCCGTCGTGAACGCCATCAAGGCGCAGGCCGACCTGCTGACGACCGTCGCCCCCGCACACGGTAACCTCGCCCGCGGTGAGGCAGCGAAGCGCATCCTCGGCCTTGCCGGTCCCCGGTTCGGCAAGGTCTTCTTCACCAACGGCGGTGCAGATGCCAATGAGAATGCAATCAGGATGGCGCGGCTCACGACCGGTCGCGACAAGGTTCTCTCGACCTACCGCAGCTATCACGGCAACACCGGTGCCGCCGTCGTCGCGACGGGGGACTGGCGTCGGGTTCCCAACGAGTTCGCGCGTGGACACGTGCACTTCTTCGGGCCGTTCTCCTACCGCACCGAGTTCTGGTCGGACTCGCCCGAGCAGGAGTCGGAGCGCGCGCTGCGCCACCTCGAGCGCGTGATTCAGTCGGAGGGTCCCTCGTCGATCGCCGTGATCCTGCTCGAGACGATTCCCGGCACGGCCGGCGTGCTTGTTCCGCCGCCCGGCTACCTCGAGGGCGTGCGTGCCCTCGCGGACCGCTACGACATCGTGCTCATCTTCGACGAGGTCATGTGCGGGTTCGGCCGTACGGGCGAGTGGTTCGCATGGCAGGGTTCGGCCGTGGCCGAGAGCCCGGTCATCCCGGATCTGATCACCTTTGCGAAGGGCGTCAACTCGGGCTACGTGCCCGTCGGTGGTGTGATCATCTCGGAGTCGATCGCGAACGCGTTCGAGCACGAGGTGTTCCCGGGCGGGCTCACCTACTCGGGGCACCCGCTCGCGATGGCGTCGATCGTCGGCGCCCTGGATGCGATGGAGTCCGAGGGCATCGTGCGCAATGCAGCGTCCGTCGGTGCCGAGCACATCGGGCCGGGTCTCGCGGCCCTGGCCGAGAAGCACCCCATGATCGGCGAGGTACGTGGTGTCGGCGTGTTCTGGGCGCTTGACCTGGTGGATGACCCGGCCACCCGTGCCCCGATCTCCACGGCGGTCATCGGGCAGCTGAAGAAGGAACTCAAGACGCGCGGCCTGCTGCCGTTCGCGGCGGACAACCGCATCCACGTGGTGCCGCCGTGCATCGTCACCCCGGACGAGGTCGCCCAGGCACTCGACATCTACGACGAGGCGTTCACGGCAGTCACCGCCTGATGCGACGCGTAGCCGCAGTGGTGCTGGCCGTGGCGCTCCTGCCTGCGTTGGGCGGCTGCGTCTCGGCGCTGGACGTGCTGGATGTCGTCTTTCCCGAGCCCGGACCAGAGGAGCCGTACGTGCCGAGTCCCGAAGAGCTGGTAGTCCCGGAGCGGTTCACCATCATCCCCGACCCCTGGCAGGCCAGGTATGTGGGTGTGCTCGACGACGGCAGGCAGTACTTCGCGACGGCGGATGTCGACCTCCTCACCGACAAGGGCTACGTCTCCGTCTACTACTGGGCGGCGGACGGTTCGTTCGAGAGCGCCGATATCGATGAGTTCGCAGAGCTTGCCGACATCGAATCCGGTGGTCTCTCTGCTGCGGTCGACGCTCGCCACAAGGAGCTCGCGGGTGCAACGATCGAGCCCATAACCGTTGCACCGTTCTCGATCGAGCAGGACGGCATCACCTTCGGCTTCATCGCTCGTGGTCCGGATTCGAAACTTTACGACATCGCATCCGTGACGCACATGCCCAACGATGACATGGTCTACTACTGGCCCTGGGATGGCGAAGGCTACGACACCTGATCCGTGTGGTGGGCTCGGCAGCGTGCTCATGGGAAACTTGAACCTCACACAGTTTTGAAAGAGAGCATTGCAATGGCCGAGTCCAAGAAGTCCGCAAAGAACGAGAAGGCGGAGACGCTGTCGAAGCGTGAGCTCAAGCGCGCAGCCAAGAAGGCCGCGAAGGAAGCCGCCCAGGTCGAGAAGAAGCTGAAGAAGGCCGCGCGTCTCGCTGCCAAGCAGCTCAAGCGCGATGCCAAGCTCGCGGGCAAGCGCGTCGTCGAGACGGCCGCCGCTACTGGTGCCGCCGTCGTCGCAGCGACCGAGGCAGCATCCGAGCAGATTCAGGATGCCGCCGCCACCCAGAAGGCCGCCGACAAGGCGGAGGCCAGGTCCGAGGCGAAGGCCGCCAAGGCTGCGCCAGCGAAGAAGGCTGCCGCAACGAAGGCTCCTGCAAGCAAGGCCGTAGCTTCCAAGGCTCCTGCAGCAAAGGTTGCCGCTCCCAAGGTCGCGCCCGCGAAGGCCGCTGCCGCGAAGGCCGCTCCCGCGAAGGCGGCTGCTCCCAAGGCTGCGCCCGCGAAGGCCGCTGCTCCCAAGGTCGCTCCCGCGAAGGCTGCGCCCGCCAAGGCCGCTGCTCCCAAGGCTGCGCCCGCCCAGGCCGCAGTGCCCGCCGCCACCCCCTCAGCAGCCCCCACGGTTGCCGCCCTGCGCGCGCAGGCCAAGGCCGCGGGCAAGACCGGCTACAGCTCGCTCAACCGCGCACAGCTCGAGGAGCTGCTCAAGTAGCTTCTGCGAATCAGTCGGGGCCGTCGTATCGGAAGATGCGACGGCCTCTTCTGTTGAGGCGACCGCGACCGAGGTCGGCGGCCTGGCCCGACGGTCGTGGATGATCTCGTAGCGAGCGAGGTAGCCGATGAAGATCGTCAGGAAAGCACTCGCGAAGGGGACGGCCCGGGTCCTGCGGGCCATCATCCCGGCGACCGCGCACGCCGCGAATAGTTCGATGGTGCGCTGCGGCACCGAGACGGCTCATCCGATGAGGTGCGGCGCGAAGACGTCGACCGAGGGCATCTAGCCGTCAGCGGAGGGCACGTAGCTCGTGCGGAGCGTCCACGTCGTGATCGCGTCGGTCACGAGCGCGGTGCTGACCACGCCGAGTCTCGTGGCGACCGCTCCGCGTGGGACAGCTCGACTGTCCAGGGAAGGGCGTCGTTCATCGTTCATCCTTGTGTGCACCGGTCGGTTCGTCGATGTAGACCATGCCTCCGGGGCGGTTCGCTGACTGCAACAACTGATCGACCCAGTCTGGGTTGATGGACGGCTGCCGGGTGCCGCGGAAGCGGTAGAACAGCGGAACGGCGGGGTGCAGCCAGACCGCGTTTCGCCCTCCGCCGGCACTCGCTTCGATCACCCAGGAGAAGGTGAAGGACTCGTTGCGGCGTAGCTTCGCCGTGATGGCGACCTGGAGATGCGCGAGGGCCCGGTCGTCGAAGTCGATCTCTATGCCACTGCTGCCATACAGCAATGTGCCCATGTGACCTCCTCGGTCAGAACACACGTTAGACCGCGAGGTGAGTGTCACCTATCTGTCATCCCGGGGTTGACAGGTATTCCCGCTCGTGGGAGAGTCGACGCATGAATAGACAACCCCGGGGTGACAGATGGCGGGATGTCCTCGCTCACCGCCCCGAACACCAGCGTGAGGCGACCACCGAGCGCTTCCGCGCGGCCGGCATCTCCGTCGAGCTCGTGCAGAGCGCCCTGGCGGATGGCGGCGACGCCCTGCACGCAGCCGCGAGCTCGGGCGGGGACGACCGCTTCCACGGCTTCGGGGGAAACCTCGGCGCCGCCCTCCTCGCGGCCGAGGTCTCCACCCTCGCCGCTCATCTCGTTTCACGTGCGTCTGCCGTGCGGGCCATAGCCGTCGAGTTTCTGCTCGACGACTACTCCGCCGTGGCTGTGGCCACCGCGCTCGGGGTCTCCCGCCAGAAGGTCTACGACATCGGCAAGGGCGGCTCCACCACACCATTCATCGAGACAGTCCCCTGGAGCGAATCATGATCACCGAAACCATCACCCTGCCCGATCCGTCCTTACAGCCGCTTGTGCACCCGCTCGACCTGCCGGAGGCCCGGGCGCACTTCCGCTTCGCGTTCTGGATCCGCGCGCTCACCAACCCGGGCACGGGCCTTGTGCTCGCGGCGCTGGTCTGGTTCCTGGCCGAGAGCTGGGTGGTTCCCGTGGTGGTGTTCCTCTCTCTCGCCGTCATCGGTCACTTCGCCGCGGCGTGGTCGGACCGCCGGGCGTGGGAGTACATCCCACGCAAGCGCCAGGACACCGAACGGCGCCTTCCGCTCTCGTGGGAGCTGGGCCGCTCGGTCATCTTCGCCGCACTACTGTCGGTGGGAGTCATGCTGCTGGCGCTGCGGCTCGGCGGTCGGGAGACCGGGGTGCGCGATTACACGCTCGGCTCGGCCGTGGCCGTTGTCGCCATGATGATTGTGGTGCTCGCGGTTCGTCACTCGAGGGCGGCACTGTTCAGCATTCCGTCGATCGTGGCGCTCGCTGCATCCCTCGCCTTCGCGTGGTCGTGGATGTCCCGCACCCCCGTCGACCCCTCGATCGTGCTGATGGGCGCTCTGGTTATGCTCGCGGTTGGAGCCGTCGTCGGGGTGGGAAAGTTGATCGAGGAGCGCAGAACCGCGGCAACCGCGTAGAATATCCCCTTGTGTCCCATTTCACTCCGACCCTGTACACCGTTCCGGTGTTCGACCTCATGCACCGCCCCGGCGAGATGCGCGAGCGCGCTCTCGACGTGACGGTCGCAGAGGGCTACGGCAACGCCGTGATCGGAGTTCGCGAGGGTGCCCAGGTGCACCTGGATGTGCGGCTCGAATCGCTCCACGACGGCATTCTGGTGTCCGCCGATGTCGACACAATCGCGCTCGGCGAGTGCGTTAGATGCCTCGACGACGTCTCTCTGCCGATTGAAGTCGAGATTCAGGAACTTTTCGCGTATTCTGTGGACGAAGCTTTTGACTACACGGTTGTCGGCGATCATGTCGACCTGGAACCGTTGGTCAGGGATGCGGTAGTGATGTCACTGCCGTTTCAACCGGTCTGCCGGCCGGATTGCCCAGGTCTCGATCCCGAAACGGGTGAGCGTCTGGCCGATTTTCCGGACAGGAAGCCCCGAGAAGTGATTGACCCGCGATGGTCTGCGCTTGCCGGACTTCAGCTGACTGAACAAGATGTTGAAGGCAGTGCCGTGGCGGATGCCGCCGCTGCCGATAGAGAGAAGAGAAGCTAATGGCCGTACCGAAGCGCAAGATGTCGCGGGCAAGCACCCGCATGCGCCGTGCACAGTGGAAGGCGACCGCGCCCACACTGGTCAAGACCATCGAGAACGGCAAGACCGTTTACAGCCTCCCGCACCGCGCGAAGGTTGTCGAAGACTCGACCGGCACTCCCCTGTACATGGAGTACAAGGGCCGCAAGGTCGCGGACGTATAGTCCTCCCCATCGTTATGGGCGAGCAGGCCGGTCGGCGCTATGAGTAGCGCGCCGGTCTCTTCGTCGTTAAGCAATGCCTTGCCCGATCTCCACGCCATCCTCGGTGTCGAAATCGGCGCCGAGCTGCTCGAGCAGGCTCTCACCCACCGGTCGTGGGCCTACGAACACCCCGGTTCCCCGCACAACGAGCGCCTCGAGTTCCTCGGCGACTCGATTCTCGGGCAGGCCGTGACGGTCATGCTGTACACCGCACACCCCGACCTCGACGAGGGGGACCTGGCCAAGCGTCGCGCCTCGCTCGTCTCGAGTGTCGCCCTCGCGGAGGTCGCCCGTCGCATCGGGCTAGGCGAGCACCTGCGCCTCGGTCGCGGTGAGGAGCTCACCGGCGGTCGCGACAAGTCATCGATTCTCGCCGACACGGTCGAGGCCATCATCGGAGCGTCCTACATCTCCCTCGGTGGGGATGCCGCGACCGAACTCGTGCTTCGCCTCATCGTTCCCCTGCTCGACAACCCCGAGCGTTTCGGCGCCGCAATGGATCCGAAGACCAGCCTGCAGGAGCTCTCCACCCGTCTCGGTCGCGGCCTGCCCACCTACCTCGTGACCGACAGCGGCCCGGACCACTCGAAGCGCTTCCACGCCATCGTGATCCTCGGCTCGGACGAGATCGCCGCCGGTGACGGTTCCAGCAAGAAGCACGCCGAGATGGCTGCGGCGCTCGAGGCCTGGACGCTGCTCCAGGCCGGCACAGCCTAACCCTTCGTCGATGCCCGAGCTTCCCGAGGTCGAAGTTGTGCGCGCGGGGCTCGAGCCTGCCGTGACCGGTGCGCGTGTGGCATCCGTGTCGATTCTGGATGCCCGCTCCCTGCGCCGGCACGCGGGTCCCCCCGAGGATTTCGTGGAGCGCCTGACCGGCAGCACGTTCCTGTCGGCGGAGCGGCGGGGCAAGTTCCTGTGGCTGCCGCTCGTCGAGGCTGGCACGCCCGTCGGCGCCCCCGAGGCCCTTGTTGTTCACCTCGGCATGAGCGGGCAGGTGCTGCTGCGCGATCGGTTCACGGATGACTCGCTCACCCGCATCCGCATCGAGCTCGAGCACCCGGATCACGGGCCGCTGCGCCTGAACTTCGTCGACCAGCGGATCTTCGGCTCGATGGCGATCGACACCATGCAGCCGACTCTGGATGTCGCGGCGCAGCTGGTTCCGTCGCAGGTCGCGCACATCGCTCGCGATCCCCTCGACCCCTCGTTCGACGACGCGCTCTTCTTCACGCGGTTGCGGAAGCGCAATACCGGGATCAAGCGTGCGCTGCTCGACCAGACTCTCGTCAGCGGAATCGGCAACATCTACGCGGACGAGGCGCTCTGGGCTGCGAAGATCCACTACGACCAGCCGACCGGGGCTCTCACGCTGCCCCGCGCGAAGCTGCTGCTCGCGGAGGTGCGGTCGGTGCTGATCAAGGCGCTGGCGGAAGGTGGCACCAGCTTCGATGCCCAGTACGTGAACGTGAACGGCAACTCGGGGTACTTCTCCCACTCGCTGAACGCCTATGGGCAGCAGGGTAAGCCGTGTCCGCGATGTGGTCGGCCGATCGTGCGCGAGCAGTTCATGAACCGCGGGTCGCACTTCTGCGCGTTCTGCCAGCGGGTCCGCTGAGCGCGAGTCCGCTTGTGCCATCAGGTCCGCTCCCGCGAGTCCGCTTTGTGCCACCGGTTCCGCTTCCCGCGAGTCCGCTTTGCGCCACCGGTTCCGCTGGCTGCACACCTTCGCAACTGTGGCTGCCTGATTCTCACCGCCGCAGCGCGGTCAGTGCGCGATTCTGTTGGCCGCGGCGCCACGCGCGGGTGGGATCGAGGTGTGCGGGTGCTCGGAAGTAGGGGACTCCGTTCAGCATCTTGAGGTGGAAGCCTCCGCTGTGGAGGAGTCGATGGTGCGGTGGGCAGAGCAGGACTCCGTTGTCGACGTCCGTGGGACCGTCGTGGGCTTTCCAGAAGAGTGCGTGGTGGGCGTCTGTCCAGGCGGGTGGCGCGGTGCAGCCCGGGAACGCGCAGCCGCCATCACGGATTGCCAGCGCTGTTTGTTGTGCGGGGGTGAAGTAGCGTTCGGTTTGTCCGAGGTGGAGCACGGCGCCGCTCTCGTCGATGACGGCCTTGCGGGTGCCTCCCGAGCAGACGAGTTCATCGATTGAGCTCGCCGCGATGGGCTCGTCCACGTCGTCCAGCCACGCGACACCCGTTCCGGTCTGCAGGTCGTTCTCGCGCACGGTGACGTGGACCGCGACGCGAGGTCCGGGACGGGTTGCGTCGGATTGGTGGCCGGCGCGCACGAGTCCCATGAAGACGTCGTGGCCGCGTTGGGCGTTTGTGCGGGTCTCGAGGTCGGGGGAGGCGGGGTCGATGTCGGATTCGTCGCGGAACCGGGGTGTGATGCGGGGTGAGGCGTAGGCGCCGAAGATGGCGCGAATCTCGGCGAGGTTGACGCCGGAGGTGTCGAGGGTGACGCGGGCCATGCCGTCGCGTTCGCGCCCGATGCGAAGCGAGCGTTGGGTGTGCAGTCGTTCTTCTCGGGGCAGGGTGCCGTCAGGGTCGAGGGTGTCGCGCCAGATACGAGCCTGGATCGCGACCAGGTCGGCGGATGATGACAGTGCCTGATCGACGAGTGCGGTCTCGGCGGTGGCGAGGTCGTCGACGGAGCAGGAGGGTGCCGCCTGTTCGAGGTTGTGGGTGATCACTCTCGCCACATCGATCCCGATCTCGCCGCAACCCACTGCGGCGGCCACTCGCGGATAGAGGGCAAGGAGCGGGGTGCCGTCGAGGGTGGCGCGTGGGGCGATCATCCGCCCGACCGTGAGCCGCGAAGCGATCGACGACGCCGACGCGCGGGTGAGCTGCTCAACCAGGTGCGAGGCGCGGGCGTGGCCCATGCGGCGGGATAGCCCCTCCGGTCCCAGCTCGATGCGGGAGCGCGCCTCGACCTCCGCCGCGGCCGTGACCCTCAAGGCGTCAGCGAGTCGGCCGAGCTCTTCCGCGTAGCTGACGCGGGTCAGCAGATCGCCATCTCGAAGCACACCGACGGGCTCGGCAGCGAGTGCTGCGAGCTGGTCGAGAAGTGTGCCGGTGTGGGTCATGACGGAACTATGGCAACGGCCACCGACATTGAGTAAAGCATCCCTGACCAGCACAAAAAAATGTGGAAAGCCTCGGTTCAACCCGCATTGTGGAGGACAAGATGGCACACGATGAGACGCCCTACGGCAGGCGTCAGTGACCGTCAGCGCGTGGGGTGGCGACTGGGGCGGGGGATCAGACCCGCGCGTCGGTCGCTAATCCACACACCGAGCCGACAGCGCCGAACCGACCTCAAACAGAGCCGCCGAGAACCTAGAGCGAGCGCAGAACCGCAACAACCTTGCCGAGCACATCGGCGTAGTCGCCGAGGATGGGCGCGAACTGGCTGTTGCGCGGCAGCAGCCAGGTGTGGCCGTCGCGCTGCTGGAACACCTTCACGGTTGCCTCGTTGTCGAGCATGGCCGCGACGATGTCACCGTTCTCCGCGGTCTTCTGCTGGCGTACGACGATCCAGTCACCGTCGCAGATCGCGGCGTCGATCATCGAGTCTCCGACGACCTTGAGCATAAAGAGCTCGCCCTTGCCCACCAGCTGGCGCGGCAGCGGGAAGACCTCATCCACCTGCTGCTCCGCTGTGATCGGGATGCCGGCGGCAATGCGACCTACGAGCGGCACCATGGCGGCGTCGCCAACAGGGGTGCTGTTCTCGAAGTCCTCGGACTGCGAGGGCAGTTCGATGAGGATCTCGAGCGCACGCGGACGGTTGGGGTCGCGTCGCAGGTAGCCGCTCAGCTCCAGCTGGTTGAGCTGGTGGGTCACGCTCGAGAGGGAGGCGAGGCCGACGGCATCACCGATCTCACGCATGCTCGGCGGGTAACCCTGGCTGGACACTGCGCGCTGGATGACCTCGAGGATCGCCATCTGCTTCTCGCTCAGGCTTTTGCGGCGACGCGTGCCGGGGCGCTCGGAAGCCGCTTCGGTGTTGTCGATGTCGGCCATGAGCCCTCCAATGTCAGTGGGTGCTGGTTACGTATGAACCAGACATTCGAAACAATATCTGCCTTCAGGCCGATAAACAAACACCTGTTCGAGTGTGTCGGACCAGAAGTTATCCACATCTTCGAATATCGGCTTGCATTTCGCCGTGATTCGAAGGTATGTTCGGAACAGAGGTTCTAGGGAATCGCCACACAGCCTTCCTTAGCTCCTCGACCACTTCGTATCCGGCACTCCCGGCCGAGTGCCGGATACGAATATTTCGACCCAGATTGATTCGAGCGTCAGACAGCGCCTCACACAGGCAGCCAGCAGCAGGTAAGGGAGAAGCACATGAGCGCAGTAGCCGAGTTCGCACCAACCGCCGTGTCGGCGCGTTCGCACATCAACGCCGCACCCGTGCTCGCACCTGCTGCCCAGCCCCGCTCTGCTGCCCAGCCCCGCCTCCGCATCACGCGCCGCGGTCGTGCCGTGCTGATGACGCTCATCGCCATCCCGATCGTGATCGCCGCCCTGTTTTTCGCCCTCAACGGCGGGGGAGCGATGGCCGGCAACGGTGCAGGCGTCGCGCTCGAGCAGGTCACGATCGAACCCGGCCAGACCCTGTGGGGCCTCGCCGAGCAGTACGCGCCGCACAGCGACCCTCGCGACTTCGTCGCCGACGTCGTGAACCTCAACGGCATCGTCGACGTGCTCGAGGCCGGCCAGGTCGTCGACATCCCAGCGCAGTACACGAACTAGCGCAGTACACGAACGGGATCAGCACGCGAACGAGCGCAGTGCACCCGCTAACCCAGCCCATAGGCTGGTCGGGTGGCTGACTTCTCCCAACTTCCCATTCGTGATGACCTGCGTGGACTGACGCCTTACGGCGCGCCGCAGAACACCGTGCGCGTCGCGCTCAACGTCAACGAGAACACGCACCCGATCCCCGAAGACGTCGCCCGCGACATCGTGGAATCGATCGCAGGCGCCATCCTCACCGTCAACCGCTACCCCGACCGCGAGTTCACCGAACTGCGGGAGAGCCTCGCGCGATACCTCAACGAAGAAACCCCCGACGCACAGCTCGGCGCTGACCACATCTGGGCGGCCAACGGATCCAACGAGGTGCTGCAGCAGATCCTGCAGGCCTTCGGCGGTCCCGGACGTACCGTGCTCGGCTTCCCGCCCACCTACTCAATGCACTCGATCATCTCCGCGGGCACAGGAACCCAGTGGATCGCCGGGGAGCGCGACGAGCAGTACACGCTCACCCCCGAGACGGTGACCCGTTGGATCGAGCAGACCGACCCCGATCTCGTGTTTCTCTGCTCTCCGAACAACCCCACCGGAACACCGCTCAGCCTCGAGACCATCGAGGCCGCCTATGCGGCCTCCCGAGGCATTGTTGTCGTCGACGAGGCCTACGCCGAATTCGCCCCCAGCGAGCTGCCCACAGCCGTGAGCCTGCTCGAGGGGCGCGAGCGCCTCATCGTGAGCCGCACCATGAGCAAGGCCTTCGCTTTCGCGGGAGCCCGCGTCGGCTACCTCGCCGCAGACCCGGCCGTCTCCGATGCGCTGCGACTCGTGCGCCTGCCGTACCACTTGTCCGCACTCACCCAGGCGGCCGCCGTCGCAGCCCTGCGGCACGCGCCCGAGATGCTCGCCATGGTCGGCGACATCCGTGAGCAGCGTGACCGCCTCATCGTCGAACTCGAGAAGCTAGGCTACGCGCCGCTGCCCAGCTGGTCCAACTTCGTGCTGTTCGGCGGGGTTGACGACCCGAACGCCGTGTTCGAGGCCCTGCTCGAGCAGGACATCCTGATTCGGGATGTCGGCATCCCGAACCACCTGCGCGTCACCGCCGGGACCGCGGCCGAGACGACGGTGTTCCTCGAGGCTCTTGCGCGACTCTGAGCAGCTCGCCCGGCCCGCCTAAGATTGGGGCATGAGCACCGAGCCCCGCGTCGCCCGAATCCAGCGTGAGACGAGCGAGTCCAGCATCGAGCTGTCGATCAACCTCGACGGCACCGGAACGTCCGACATCGAGACGTCGGTGCCCTTCTACAACCACCTTCTGACCGCGTTCGCCAAGCACTCGCTCGTTGATCTGACCGTGCGCGCGACAGGTGACACCGACATCGACGTGCACCACACGGTAGAAGACATCGGCATCGCGCTCGGCACGGCAATCCGCCAGGCCCTCGGCGACAAGTCCGGCATCGCTCGTTTCGGCGACGCGCTCGTTCCCCTCGACGAGGCCCTGGTGCAGGCGGTGGTGGATGTCTCGGGGCGCCCCTTCCTCGTCCACACGGGTGAGCCGGCCGGGTTCGAGTTCCACCTCATCGGTGGACACTTCACCGGTTCCATGGTGCGCCACGTCTTCGAGGCGATCGCGTTCAACGCGGGCCTGACCGTACACGTCACCGTGCTCGGCGGGCGCGACCCGCACCACATCGCCGAAGCTGAGTTCAAGGCATTCGCGCGCGCCTTCCGCCAGGCCGTGCAGCTCGATGCCCGCGTCAGCGGCATCCCGTCGACAAAGGGAAAGCTGTGACGGTGGCCTCACCCACCGTTGTTGTGCTCGACTACGGCTCCGGCAACGTGCACTCGGCCGCCAAGGCGCTCGAGCTGGCCGGCGCCCGCGTCGAGCTGACCGCCGATCGCGATCGCGTGGACGCCGCCGACGGCCTGCTCGTGCCCGGTGTCGGTGCGTTCTCGGCGGTAATGGACGCGCTCGCGACAGTGCGCGGTGGTGCGCTCATCGAGCGACGCCTCACCGGATCCCGCCCGGTTCTCGGAATCTGCGTCGGCATGCAGGTGCTGTTCGAGCACGGTGTCGAGCGCGGCAACGACACACCGGGCCTCGGCGAATGGCCCGGCAGTGTGACCGAGCTCGAAGCGCCGGTGCTGCCGCACATGGGTTGGAACACCGTTGAGACCCCCAAGGACACCCGCCTCTTCGCCGGCCTCGAAGACGAGCGCTTCTACTTCGTGCACTCGTTCGCCGCGCAGACCTGGGAGCTCGACGTGCAGCCGCCCTTCCCTGCGCCGCTGCTGACCTGGGCCGAACACGGCAGCCGTTTTCTCGCCGCGGTGGAGAACGGCCCGCTGACCGCCACTCAGTTCCACCCCGAGAAATCGGGCGAACCGGGCATCCGGTTGCTCAAGAATTGGCTTGCCACGCTCTAACGGCGCGCAATCGGCGTAGCGTGAGTGCCGGTACTATCGATTGTTTGTCCGCGGAACAACGCGTACCGGTTAGAAGAAAGAACGGCAATGAGCGAGTTCAGCAGAACCCCGGGTCTCACCCTCCTCCCGGCGGTCGACGTCGCTGGCGGCAAGGCCGTGCGACTGGTGCAGGGCGAGGCCGGTTCGGAGACGAACTACGGCGACCCCGTCGAAGCCGCCAACGCGTGGGTGAACCAGGGCGCCGAGTGGATCCACCTCGTCGACCTCGACGCGGCCTTCGGCCGTGGCAACAACCACAACACCATCGAGAAGGTCATCAAGAACACCCCCCGCAGCGTCAATGTCGAGCTGTCCGGTGGAATTCGGGATGACGCGAGCCTCGAAGCCGCACTGTCGACCGGTGCCAAGCGCATCAACCTCGGTACCGCTGCCCTCGAGAACCCCGAGTGGGCGGCCCACGTCATCGCGGAGTTCGGCGAAGCCATCGCGGTCGGCCTGGACGTTCGCGGCACGACCCTCGCGGCCCGCGGCTGGACCCAGGAGGGCGGCGACCTCTGGGCCGTGCTCGACCGCCTGGAGCGCGCCGGCTGCAGTCGTTACGTCGTAACCGACGTCACCAAGGACGGCACGCTGCTCGGCCCGAACCTCGAATTGCTGCAGCAGGTCATGGAGCACACCCACAAGCCGGTCATCGCTTCCGGTGGCATCGCGAACCTCGACGACATCGCCGACCTGCGCGCACTCGTGCCGCAGGGACTCGAGGGTGCGATCGTCGGCAAGGCGCTCTACAACAAGGCGTTTACGCTCGCCGAAGCCCTCGACGTCGCGGGCGACTAGTGGCGGGCGGTTCGGACTCGGCCGGCACTCCCTGGGAGGGCCGGCACTTCGAGCCGAACGACAGCGCCGAGGATGACGGTTCGGCTCCCGAGCGTCTCATCGAAGCGCTCCGCCGGTTCCGCAGCCGGGAGCTCGGCGAACCCGAGGTGATCGAGGCGATACGCGAGTCGCGCTTCCTCATCCCGCTGCTCGCAACACTCGGAGAGTCGGAAGTGGGCGAGCACGGCCACCTCGTCGACAAGACGCAGGAGCTGTCGATCGTCACCGTCACGGCCCCCGACGGGCGCAAGATCCTGCCGGTGTTCACTTCCGTGACCTCGATGGGGGAGTGGAACCCGGTCGCCCGGCCGGTTCCGGCGAACGCGGTGCGCATCGCCCTTGCGGCGGCGAGCGAGCAGACCGATCTCGTGGTCATCGACCCGACCTCCGACACGGAGTACGTCATCCGCCGCCCCGCACTGTGGTCGATTGCGCAGTCCGAGTCGTGGCTGCCGAGCTATGCCGACGAGGCGGTGCTCGACGCCTTCGCCGCGGGGGCCGAGGGCGAGGCCGCAGTGCAGTCGATCGGTCTCGCCGCTGGTGATCCGGATGCCCGGCTCGCCGGCCCCGAACTCGTTGTTCTCCTGACCCTTGCCAACGGCCTTGCTCGCGAGGACCTGGCCGCCCTGCTCGCCCGGATGCAGGAGCGATGGTCGGCGAGCGAGATCATCGCCACCCGCGTCGATTCGCTGCGAGTGCAGCTCGTCGCGTCGAGCTAGCCGTACAGCCAAGCCACGGCGCGCATACAGCGTGTTACGGCCACGTGAATAGTGGTCAACATCGGATGAATTCCATGCCTACAATGACGCATGCTTCCGGACCGTGCCCGAGGGTTCCGCACCCCCTCCGCGCTGCTCGGCGCGCTCGCGGTCGTCGCCCTGCTGGTCGCCGGTTGCGCTCCGGTATCAACTCCGGATGCCTCCGCTCCCGTGATCGCCGCGGCCGCCGCCACCGGGGCCGCCGTCACGAACACGATCACCGTGGGCGGCATTGAACGCAGTTACCTGCTGCGCACTCCCGTGCGCGCGACCGACGATGCGATGCCGCTGCTCATCGTGATCCACGGCGCCGGTGGCAACGCCGCGCGCGCGGAGACCGCGACGGCGCTGACCGCACTCTCCGACGCTGACGGCTTCATCGTCGCCTACCCGAACGGCACTCAGGCTGCGAATATCCCGGGCGAGCTGTCCTGGAACGCGGGAGTCTGCTGCGGCCGACCCGTGGTCGAGCAGATCGACGACGTCGCCTTCATCGCCGCCGCGATCGCCGACATCGAGTCGAAGGAGCCCGTCGACCCGACCCGCATCTTCGTGACCGGCTTCTCCAACGGGGGCATGCTCGCGCACCGGCTCGCGTGTGAGCTTCCGGGCCGGATCGCGGGCATCGCGGTCGTCGCCGGGGCGCTCAACGTGCCCGAATGCGCGGCGGAGGGCGTGACATCCGTGCTCATGATTCATGGAACCGGCGACCTGACCGTGCCGTTCCAGGGCGGCGCGACCAACCAGCGCACCGCGAAGCGCTTCGGCACCTGGACGAACTCGCCGCTTTCCTCGGCCGTCGCATTCTGGGTCGGCCAGGACGGCTGCGGCAATTCCACCACCAAGGTCGCGGGGGGCCTCACCCACGTGAGCTTCACCACCTGCACCGATGGCGCGAAGGTCGATGTCGTGACGATCAAGGACGGCGGCCACATCTGGCCGGTCGAGGCGAAGAGCGGCATGGACGCCTCCACGTTCATCACCGAGTATTTCGGACTCGGCGCCCCGGTCGCGACGCTTGCCCAGTAACCGCGTCTAGTTGACGGGACCGGTGAACTTCTCGCCGGGTCCCTTGCCGACGGCATCGGGGATGGATGACGTCTCGCGGAACGCGAGCTGCAGCGTGCGCAGCCCGTCGCGCAGGGCGAGCGCGTGGTGGTCGCCGATCTTCGATGCGCTTGCCGTGACGAGCCCCGCGAGGGCTTCGATCAGGGTGCGCGCCTCGTCGAGGTCGATCTGGTCGGCGGCGTTCGGGTCGTCGGCGAGGCCGAGCTTGACCGCCGCGGCCGTCATGAGGTGCACGGAGACCGTCTGGATGACCTCGACGGCCGGAACCTCGGAGATGTCGCGGGTGTCTTCTTCGACGAAGCTGTCTTGAGCCATGGGGGAGTCCTTGGGATGGTAGGTAGGCGTGCGGCCGACGATCTGCTATTCTTGTGCAGGCTTCAGGGCTTGCCCTGATACGAAAGTGGATAATCTCCCACCCGTCGACCGCTTCTCAAGGTTACCGGGTAGTTACGCCCCGTCTGTTTCGAGCACAGCTTGCGACAGATAGACAAACAGGGCGACGTGTGTAATTTCTCGCGTGAACTTCTTCTTTCGTCGCTGCCGCACAACCGTGCGTGAGTTGTAGCCGACCGAAACATAGAAGGAGCCTCGCATCAGCGATCCCCGTACTAACGACCGCATCCGTGTCCCTGAAGTCCGCCTCGTCGGACCCGCTGGAGAACAGGTGGGTGTCGTTTCCATCGACGTTGCACTTCGTCTCGCCCAGGAAGCTGACCTGGACCTGGTTGAGGTTGCTCCTACCTCCAAGCCGCCGGTCGCGAAGATCATGGACTACGGCAAGTTCAAGTACGAAGAGGCCCAGAAGGCTAAAGAAGCACGCCGCAACCAGGCGAACACCATCCTCAAGGAGGTGCGTTTCCGCCTGAAGATCGACGTGCACGACTATGAGACCAAGCGCAAGCGCGCCGAGGGCTTCCTCGCCGCCGGCGACAAGGTGAAGGCCATGATCCTGTTCCGCGGCCGCGAGCAGTCGCGCCCCGACCAGGGTGTGCGTCTCCTGCAGCGTTTCGCTGAGGATGTCGCCGAGTTCGGCTCCGTCGAGTCGACGCCGATGATCGACGGTCGCAACATGGTTATGGTGATCGGCCCGCACAAGACGAAGGCAGCGGCGAAGGCCGAAGCCGACGCGCGTCGTGCGGCCAGCAAGCCCGCTCGCGGCGAAGGCAAGGAAGACGTCGATCCCGACGCCAAGGAAGAGGCCCCCAAGGCCGCTGCCAAGGAGACTCCGGCCGAGCCCGTGAACACCACGCCGCTTGTCGAGGACACTTTCGTCGTCGTTCCGCGCTCTGAGCGTGCTCCGGCCCGTACGGCTCCTCCGACCCAGCGCACCTCGGCTTCGGCCCGGTCCACTGAGTCGCGGTCCACTGAGTCGCGTTCAGCTGCACCGAGCACTTCGTCCGCGCCGAGCGCGTCCGCGGCACCCAGTGCAGCAGCTGCTCCCGCCGCCGCTGCTCCCAAGGCAGCTCCCAAGTCCGCGCCGGCCCCCAGGTCCGTCGCTCCGAAGGTGGCCACACCGGCCCCCATCGTCGCAAAGCCCGCGAACGCTGCAGCAATGGCCAAGATGGCCGCCGCAAAGCCCGCGCCCAAGAAAGACTGACCCGGCGTACCCGCCGGCGTAGCTCACAAGAAAGAGGAAGAGATGCCTAAGCAGAAGACCCACTCGGGCGCCAAGAAGCGCTTCAAGATCACCGGTAGCGGCAAGGTCAAGAAGCAGCAGGCCGGCCTCCGTCACAACCTTGAAGTCAAGTCGGGCAAGAAGAAGCGCGCCCTCGGCATGGACTCCATCCTCAGCCCCGCAGATGCCAAGGGCATCAAGAAGCTTCTCGGCAAGTAGTCCGACGGAATTTGAAGGAATAGAAAAATGGCAAGAGTAAAAAGGGCAGTAAACGCTCACAAGAAGCGTCGCGTCATCCTCGAGCGCGCCAAGGGTTACCGCGGCCAGCGTTCGCGCCTGTACCGCAAGGCCAAGGAGCAGGTCACTCACTCCCTCGTCTACGCGTACCGTGACCGACGCGCCCGCAAGGGTGACTTCCGTCGCCTGTGGATCCAGCGCATCAACGCCGCGTCGCGCGCCAACGGCCTGACCTACAACCGCCTCATCCAGGGACTCAACCTGGCCGGCATCCAGGTCGACCGTCGCATCCTCGCCGACCTCGCGATCACCGAGCCGGCCACGTTCGCCGCGATCGTCGCAACGGCCAAGGCAGCACTGCCCGCCGATGTGAACGCCAAGGTCAGCGCGTAAGCAGCTTTCTGAGAAAGGGTCCGAGCCGAAAGGCTCGGGCCCTTCCTCGTTAACCCGCTGTACCCCGCGCGGTGCGCGGCCGCGTACCCCCGCTCCCTCTAGTCTTGACCCATGATCGATAACCCGCGTTCACCCCGCGTTCGCGGCGTTGCCAAGCTCGCCAAGCGTGACCACCGCCTGCAGACGGGCTTCTTCCTGCTGGAAGGCCCACAGGCCGTCACCGAAGCACTGACCTACCGTCCCGAGCTGCTCGTCGAGTTGTTCGCGACGCCCACCGCGCTCGACAAGTACCCGGCGATCGCAAGCCTGGCCCGTGACACCGACCTCGAGGTGGAGTTCGTCACCGAGGACGTGCTCGACTCGATGGCCGACACCGTGACCCCGCAGGGGATCATCGCGGTGTGCAAGCAGTTCCCCACCTCGCTCAAGGACATCCTCGCCGACGGCCCCAAGCTGATCGCGATACTCGAGGAAGTTCGGGACCCGGGTAACGTGGGCACGATCATCAGGGCCGCGGACGCTGCTGGAGCCGATGGGGTCATCCTCACCGGTCGCAGTGTCGACCTGTACAACCCCAAGGTCGTTCGTGCCACAACGGGTTCGCTGTTCCACCTGCCCGTGGCGCTGATGCCCGACCTGGAGTCGGTGCTCGATCGCGTCACCGCCGCAGGAATGCAGGTCCTGGCCGCAGACATCAAGGGCGACGACCTGCTCGGCGCGCGCACCAGTGGGCTTCTCGCGGCTCCCACCGCGTGGCTGTTCGGCAACGAGGCTCGGGGACTCAGCGACGAGCACTTCGCTCTCGCCGACCGCGCCATCACCGTGCCGATCTACGGTCACGCCGAGTCAATGAACCTCGCGACGGCCGCCTCGGTGTGCCTCTACGAATCTGCGTTCGCCCAGCGCTCCTGACCACAGCCTCAGGTGTTACAAACGGGTTAAGGTCTGACCGATAAGTTGCCCCCCAAAAGCGGGATGTGGTTGGGTGGACAAATGGAACCCCTCGTAGTCGTCGACCATGTCAACAAACATTTCGGCGAATTACACGTTCTGAAGGACATCACGACCACCGTTCACAAGGGTGAGGTGGTTGTGGTCATCGGCCCGAGCGGTTCCGGCAAATCGACTCTCTGTCGTGCCATCAACCGCCTCGAGACCATTGACAACGGCACGATCACCATCGACGGCAAGAAGCTCCCCGAAGAGGGCAAGGAACTCGCGAAGCTGCGGGCCGACGTAGGAATGGTCTTCCAGTCCTTCAACCTCTTCGCCCACAAGACCGTGCTCGAGAATGTGACCCTCGGACAGATCAACGTGCGCAAGCGCTCCAAGGCTGACGCGACGAAGCGTGCCATGGAACTTCTCGAGCGCGTCGGGGTGGCCAACCAGGCCAGCAAGATGCCATCTCAGCTCTCCGGCGGCCAGCAGCAGCGTGTCGCCATCGCCCGCGCCCTCGCCATGGACCCCAAGGTCATGCTCTTTGATGAGCCCACCAGCGCGCTCGACCCCGAAATGATCAACGAGGTGCTCGACGTGATGGTCGGCCTCGCCGAGGAGGGCATGACCATGGTCGTGGTCACCCACGAGATGGGCTTCGCCCGCAAGGCGGGGCAGCGCATCCTGTTCATGGCGGAGGGCGAGATCGTGGAAGAGGCAACTCCCGAGGAGTTCTTCACCAACCCGAAGTCCCCGAGAGCGCAGGACTTCCTCTCGAAAATCCTTACCCACTAACCGGTGGGAAAGCACAGCAGAACAAGGAGCACGATGAGAATCAAAAAATCTCTCACCATATCCGCAATCGCGATGGCCGCAGCACTCACGCTCGGCGCATGTGCAGGTACCCCCGAAGAGACGGCACCTCCCGTTGAAGACGTGAGCTTCGATGCCGGTACCACCATGGCCAAGCTCAACGAAGCCGGCAAGATCACCATCGGAACGAAGTTCACCCAGCCGCTCTTCGGCCAGGTCGACGCCGACGGAAACCCGCAGGGCTTCGACGTCGAGATCGGCAAGCTCATCGCTGCCAAGCTCGGTATTCCTGCTGACGGCATCACGTGGACCGAGACTGTCTCGGCCAATCGCGAGCCGTTCATCGAGGCGGGCGAGGTCGACCTCGTCATCGCCACCTACACGATCAACGACGAGCGCAAGGAAAAGATCGCTTTCGCTGGACCGTACTACTCGGCAGGCCAGGACATCCTGGTTCTCGCGGGCAACCCGAAGGGCATCGAAGGCCCCGAGGACCTCGAGGGACTCGCCGTCTGCACCGTCACCGGTTCGACCTCCGAGGCGAACATCAAGGAGTACACGGACAACATCATCGCCGCGACCGACTACGCCGACTGCCTGGAGCCGCTGCGCTCGGGAACCGTTGACGCCGTCACGACCGACAACGTGATCCTCGCGGGTCTCGCTGACCAGAACGCTCCGGAGTTCGAGGTCGTCAACGCCCCGTTCACCGAGGAGCCCTACGGCATCGGTCTCGCCAAGGATGACACCGATTTCCGCGACTTCATCAACGATGTGCTCGAGGAGTCCTACGAGGACGGCTCATGGGCAGCAGCCTGGGAGGCGACGGCGGGCAAGGTGCTCGACACCCCGACGCCGCCGGCCGTCGACCGCTACTAAGCAACTGAACAACGAGTGGCCCGCCCGACACCGGGCGGGCCACTTGCCAGCCTGACCGAATAACTACCAAGGAGGTGACGTGGACGCTGTAATCGAGAACTTCCCGGTTTTTCTGGGCGGTTTCTGGGCAACCATTCGCCTGCTCGTACTCTCGGGCGCCGGTGCCATTGTGCTCGGAGTCATCATTGCTGCCATGCGCATCTCACCCGTCGGGGCGTTCCGTGCGTTCGCGACCGTCTACACCGAGATCCTGCGCAACATCCCGCTCACCCTCGTGCTGTTCTTCTGCGCATTCCTGCTGCCGTATCTCGAGATCAAACTCGACTATTTCGTGCTCGCCGTCATCGGCCTCACCGCCTACACCTCGCCCTTCATCGCCGAAGCGATCCGCTCAGGAATCAACGGCGTGTCCATCGGACAGGCCGAGGCCGCTCGGGCCATCGGCCTCGACTTCGCTCAGACCCTGCGCCTCGTGGTGATGCCTCAGGGCATCCGCATGGTCATCCCGCCGCTGCTCAACGTCATCATCGCGCTCACCAAGAACACGTCGGTCGCCGGCGGCTTCTTCGTCGTCGAGCTCATCGCCTCCTCCCGGCAGGTCATCAACCTCCGCGGAGACGCCGTGATCGCCATTCTTCTCGCCGTTGCCGTCTTCTATCTCGTGATCACCGTGCCGCTCGGCCAGGTCGCGGCCCGACTCGAGCGCAAGGTGGCGGTCTTCCGATGACGAGTGTTCTCTTCGACGTACCCGGGCCCAAAGCCCGCCTGCGTTCGCGCATCATCTCCATCGTCGGCACGATCGCGATCGCGGTTGGCCTCGTCGTCCTCGTGATGGTACTTGCGGCTCCCCGCACAACGGCCGCTGGAGCCGTCATCCCGGGCATGTTCGATCCGATCCGCTGGGACATCATTCTTGACGGGCGCATGTGGAACGCGATCATCTTCCGCGGTCTGGCCGCGACCCTGCGCATGGCTGCGGCCGCTGCGGTGCTCGCGATTCTCATCGGCATCCTGTTTTCCTTCGGCCGCACGGCGCGCTCACGCTGGATCCGTGTTCCCGTCGCCGTACTGCTCGAGTTCTTCCGCGGCATGCCCGTGCTGCTCCTCATGTTCTTCACGCTGCTGGTCTTCGGCACCGGCCAGTACTGGGCGGGAGTCGCCGGCCTCGCTGTCTACAACGGCGCGATCATCGGCGAAGCCCTGCGCTCCGGAATCCAGTCGCTGCCCCGCGGCCAGCGCGAATCGGGTCTGGCCATCGGCCTGACCCCCGTGCAGACCCGCATGATGATCGAGTTCCCGCAGGCCTTCCGCCAGATGCTGCCGATCATCATCGCCCAGCTGGTCGTGCTTCTCAAGGACACCTCGCTCGCGTTCATCATCGGCTACCAGGAGCTCATCAATATCGGTGTGCGCCAGCTGCAGAACACCTATGGCAACCGCTACTTCTTCACGCTCTTCTTCGTGGTGCTCGTCGTCTACCTGACGGTGAACCTGCTGCTGTCGTGGCTCGCGCGCATCATCGCGCGTCGCACCTCCGGTGGATACGTCTCACGCTGGCGTCGCAAGGAAACGGACCCAGGCCTCGCCGTCGTTCGCGCGCCGGATGCCGGGATGGGCGGCGGCATGAGCGGAACCGGCGGCGGAGGGCCCGCCTAACCGCCGCTAAACTCGTCTCTTGTGTCAGAACACATCGAAATCTCCGAAAAGTCGGTAGCCGACGCGACCGATGCCGCGCTCAACGCGATCGCCACGGCTGCGACGGTCAGCGAGCTCAAGGCCGTGCGCAACGCGCACGTCGGTGAGACCTCGACCCTTGCGCAGCTCGGCGGCGCCCTGCGCAACGTGCCGAACGACCAGAAGGCCGCGGCCGGAAAGCTCGTCGGCCAGGCCAAGGCCCGGGTCACCCAGGCCGTCGCCGCTCGCGAAGAGCAGCTGGCCGTCGCCGAAGAGAGTGCCCGGCTCCATGCAGAGGCCGTGGATGTCACGGCTCTCCCGTCGCGTTTCACCGCCGGCGCACGTCATCCTCTCAACCTGCTCATGGAGCAGATGGGCGACATCTTCATCGGTATGGGCTGGGAGATCGCGGAGGGCCCCGAACTCGAGAACGAGTGGTTCAACTTCGACGCGCTGAACTTCGACGAGGACCACCCGGCCCGCGCCATGCAGGACACCTTCTTCCTCGACCCCGTCGACTCGCACCTCGTGCTGCGCACCCACACGAGCCCCGTGCAGATCCGCTCGCTGCTGACGCGCGAGCTGCCGGTCTACGTCGTCGCGCCCGGTCGCGTCTACCGAACCGACGAGCTCGACGCGACGCACACCCCCGTCTTCCACCAGATCGAGGGCATCGCCATCGACAAGGGACTCACCATGGCGCACCTGCGCGGCACCCTCGAGCACCTGGCCCGCCAGGTCTTCGGCGAAGGCGCGCAGATCCGACTGCGCCCCAACTATTTCCCGTTCACCGAGCCGAGCGCCGAGATGGACGTGTGGCAGCCGAACGCCAAGGGCGGCGCGCGCTGGGTGGAGTGGGGCGGCTGCGGAATGGTCAACCAGAACCTTCTGCGCGCGGCAGGCATCGACCCCGAGGTCTACCAGGGCTTCGCCTTCGGCATGGGCATCGAGCGCACGCTGCAGTTCCGCAACGACATGAATGACATGAGAGACATGGTCGAGGGCGATATCCGCTTCAGCCAGCAGTTCGGAATGGTGGTCTGATGCGCGTCCCGCTTAGCTGGCTCGGCGAGTACGTCGACCTGCCCGAAACCGCCACGCTCGACCACGTTCACGAAGCACTCGTCAAGGTCGGCTTCGAAGAAGAGGATGTGCACGGCTTCGACCTCACCGGCCCGGTCGTCGTCGGACGCGTTCTCGCCTTCGACCCCGAACCGCAGTCCAACGGCAAGACCATCAACTGGTGCCAGGTCGACGTCGGTGAAGGAATCCCCCGAGGCATCGTCTGCGGCGCTCACAACTTCTCCGTCGGCGACAAGGTCGTGGTCTCGCTGCCCGGTGCCGTGCTGCCCGGCCCGTTCCCGATCGCCGCGCGCAAGACCTACGGTCACGTCTCTGACGGCATGATCGCCTCGGCCCGCGAGCTCGGGCTCGGAGAGGAGCACGACGGCATCCTGCTGCTCTCCTCCCTGGGACTCGACCCCGAGGTCGGCGTCGACGCCATCGCCCTTCTGGGGCTGGATGACGCGGCCGTCGAGATCAACGTCACTCCCGACCGCGGCTACGCGTTCTCGCTGCGCGGTGTCGCGCGCGAGTACTCGCACTCGACCGGAGCTGCCTTCCGCGATCCCGCCGCGGCCGTCACGATCACTGAGGCCAGCGGCTTCCCCGTCGTGGTGACCGATGACGCTCCCATCCGTGGCGAGCGTGGTGCGAGCGTCTTCGAGACCCGTGTGGTGCGAAACATCGACGCGACCCGTCCGACCCCGCCGTGGATGGTCGCCCGCCTCGCCCTCGCGGGTGTGCGCTCGATCTCGCTGCCCGTCGACATCACCAACTACGTGATGTTCGAGCTGGGCCAGCCGACCCACGGCTACGACCTCGACACCCTCACCGGCGGCATCACCGTGCGCCGAGCGACCGCAGGCGAGACATTCGAGACCCTCGACGGCAAGCAGCGCACGCTGAGCGCTGAAGACCTGCTTATCACCGACGACTCCGGCCCCATCGGCCTCGCCGGCGTGATGGGTGGAGCAAAGACGGAGATCACCCCGACGACGAAGAATGTGCTCGTCGAGGCGGCCAACTTCGACCCGGTGTCGATCGCGCGCAGTGCCCGTCGTCACCGACTGCCGAGCGAAGCATCGAAGCGCTTCGAGCGCGGCGTGGACCCGCAGGTTGCGGCGGCCGCGGCCTCCCGCGTGGCCGAGCTGCTCGTTCAGCTCGCTGGCGGCACCCTCGACACGCTCGGCTCGAGCTGGAACGAGTCCGTTCCCGCCGACGCGACGCTCCTGCGCGACGGCTACGCGGCATCCCTCATCGGAGTCGACTACACCGCGGAGGAAGAGCGCACGGCGCTCGAGATGATCGGCGCGACGGTCGAGGATGCCGACGGCGGACTCTCCGTGACGCCGCCGAGCTGGCGCCCCGACCTGAGCGACGCACCGACCTTCGTCGAGGAGATCGCGCGCATCGTCGGCTACGACCGCATCCCATCGGTGCTGCCGGTCGCCCCTCCCGGTCGCGGCCTCACCCGCACCCAGCGCCAGCGTCGTGACGCAGCCCGTGCACTCGCCGCCGGTGGCCTCACAGAGGTGCTCGCGTACCCGTTCCTCACCCAGAAGGCCGCCGACCTGTTCGGCGCGGGGGAGCCGCTCATGCGCCTCGCCAATGCCCTCGATTCCGAGGCGCCGTTCATGCGCCGCTCGCTGCTGCCCGGCCTCGTCGAGATCGCGCGCCGCAATCTCGGTCGTGGCCTCACCGACCTCGCCCTGTACGAGATCGGCCACGTCTTCCTGCCCGCTTCGGGCGCGACCTACGGGAGCGGTCCTCTCCCCGTCGGAAACGCGCACCCGGGTGGTGACGTGCTCTCGGCACTCGATGCGGGCATCCCGAAGCAGCCGTGGCATGTCGCCGCGCTGTTCACCGGCGACACCGTCTCGAAGCAGCCCGGGCAGCCCGTGGTCGCGAGTGGACTGGTGGATGCGCTCGACACCGCTCGCCTCCTCGCCGCTGCGCTCGCGGTAGACCTGCGCTTCGCCCAGGGCTCGCACGAGTCGCTGCACCCGGGCCGCACGGCCGAGGTGTTCGTGGGTGACCGGTCGGTCGGATTCGCCGGCGAACTGCTGCCCTCGATCGCCGACGACCTCGACCTGCCGCGCGTTGTCGCCCTGCTCGAGCTCGACCTCGACGCGATGATGGCGCTCGCCGCCACCGAGGTCGCACCGACCCCGATCGTGTCGATGCCGGCTGCGACCCAGGACCTCTCGCTCGTGGTGCCGTCTGACGTGCCCGCAGCCGAGGTGCTCGCGACGGTTGTCGAGGGTGCCGGCGACCTGCTCGAGGACGCCCGACTCGTGGACGACTACCGCGGCCAAGGTGTCGCCGAGGGGAGCAAGTCGCTCACCTTCGCGCTGCGCTTCCGCGCTCCCGACCGCACGCTGACCGCCGCCGAGGCCTCCGAGGCCAAGAACGGCGCCGTCGCGCTCGCAACCTCCCGATTCGCGGCCACCCTCCGCGAGTAACGAAGCTCCCCACCGCAGACCGACCGGTCTATAGTGATGGAAACTTCACTCTTGGGGGCATCGTGGCTCGATCGACGACTCTGACCGCAGCGTTAGTGGCGCTGCTGGCGCTCACGGCGTGCACCTCTCCGCCGCCCGCCCCCGCCGAGACACCCGAGCGGGCAGTCTCGGCGCCGGAGCCCGTCGTGGTGCCGGTTGGCGAGGTGGCCCGCGGCGAGCTGGTCTCGCCGGACGGCTCCACGTCCGGTTCGATCACGGTGAACTTCGACGGCGACGGGTACTTCGCTCGTCTCGAGGACTACGAGACGACGTATACGGGCGCCCTGAGTCTCGGATTCACCGACGAGCTCCTCGCCCCCGGTGACTGCGCCTACGAGAAGTACCAGACGGCCTTCGCCCTGGGCAGCCCCTGGCCGGACGGCGAAATGAGGCTGGAGTACGCCGACCCGAGCTTCTTCGACACCGCCGTGGTGATCTACTACCCGACCGGCTCACCCATCGCCGGCGAGTGCTGGGAGAAGGGTGCCGCCTGGGCCGAGCTCGAGTGGGACCTACCCGACGAGCGGCCGTGGCTCACCGTGACGGATGGCGGCGTTCTCGAGGGAGCGCAGGGCGAGGTAGCCCTCACCGGGTCGGGGGAGCCGCTGAGTTACTGGACCGCCACGGGCGACCAGCTCAGCCAGATCGCTCAGCGCTTCGGCATCACCGTCGCGGATCTCGTCTACCTCAACCCGGGCCGCAGATTGTCGCTCGACCCGACGATGGCCTACGCCGAGGAGACGCTGAACCTGTCGAAGGACGCGCGCCGCGACATCCCGCAGCAGTAGCATTTCGGCATGATCCGCTCGATGACCGTGCTGCTGGTTCTGCTCGCGCTTGCGGGCTGCGCCGCGGCGGACGAGCCGGCGCCGGTGCAACCGGAGGTCGCCGCGTCCGCGGCTGCGAAGGTCGCCGACTCGGGCGTGGCCGATGCAGCCACCGGCGCGGTCGACTACGAGAACGGTTCGCCGCTGAACTACACGAGCGCGGCGGGCGACCACGTCGATGCGATCGCCGAGCGATTCGGCATGACGGTCGCCGAACTCGAGCAACTCAATCCGACCCTGGATTCCCGCGAGCTGGTCGAGTCCGGGACCGTCATCCTGCTTCGATAGCTATTTCTTGCCGCCGCCGAGCAGGCCGCCAAGGAGACCACCCAGCATGTCCTGGCCCTGCTTGCTGCCGACGAGCCCGCCGAGCAGGTCGCCGATGCCGCCACCACCGGACTCCTTCTTCGCGGCGGGCGTGGCGGGCGCGGCGGCTTCTTCCTTCTTGTTGAAGAACTGCGAGGCGAGCCAGGCGAGAACGATCGGGGCGAGGATCGGCAGGAGCTTGGAGATGAGCGACTCGTCGGCTTTCTCGCTCTTCGCGGCGACGGCCGTGACGACCTCGCGCTTCTTCGCGCCGAAGACATTGTTGACGATCTTCTCGCCGTCGGCCTCGTCGACGTCCGCGACGCTGACCGAGCGGCCCGAGTGCTTGCCGAGGGCCTTCTCGAGCGACTTCGCTCCGGCCTCGTCCGTCGAGTTGGCTGCCATACCCCCGACGAGGGCGGGGAGAATCTGCTTCACTGCAGATTCCGCAGTGGCTTCGTCGACTCCGAGCTTCTTCGCGATGTCACCGACGGGGATGGTGGCCAGTAGGCCGTCAAGATCAGACATGATGGGCTCCTTGCAACGAGGGGTGCGCGAGTCGCAACCCGTAACGCTCACGATAGCAATTGGGTTTCTGGGCGCTACGGGTAGTACGGTGGGCTTGTGACCACCCTTCGTATCGCAGACGCACGCCGCTCCTCGCGCGTGCGCCCTTCGCGACGTCGTGGCACGAGCGAGCGATCCTAGGCGTCGGTTCGTGATCGGTGTGGCCCCTGGCCCCGATCGAGCGCCCGTCGCCGCCTTTCCCCTCGTCCTCCTCGATTTAAGGTAGAGCCATGCCTCTTTCCGTTGCTGTTGCCGGCGCCAGTGGGTACGCCGGAGGTGAGCTTCTCCGGTTGCTCGCCGACCATCCCGACTTCGTCGTCACGACCGTCACCGCGTTCTCGAACGCGGGCCAGCCGCTCATCGCCGCGCAGCCGCACCTGCGCTCGCTCGCGCATCTGACGCTCGTCGACACCACCCCCGAGAACCTCGCCGGACACGACGTGGTCTTCCTCGCCCTCCCGCACGGCAAGTCGGGTGCGATCACCGCGCAGCTGCCCGAGGGCACGCTCGTGATCGACTGCGGCGCCGACCACCGCCTGACGAGCGAGCAGGACTGGGCCGACTTCTACGGCGGCGACTTTTTCGGGGCCTGGACCTACGGCCTGCCCGAGCTGGTTCACGCCGACGGTTCGAAGCAGCGGGATGAGCTCGTCGGCGCTACCCGCATCGCGGTTCCGGGATGCAACGTGACCGCGATCACGCTGGGTCTCGCCCCTGGCATCCAGTCCGGTCTGCTCGAGCCCACGGACATCGTCGCCGTGCTCGCCGTGGGACCGTCGGGAGCCGGCAAGGCGCTCAAACCTGAACTGCTCGCGTCCGAGCTGATGGGTTCGGCCTCGGCCTACGGCGTCGGGGGAGTGCACCGTCACACCCCCGAGATCCGGCAGAATCTGGCCGTCGCGGGTGGTGTCGGTGTGACCGTCTCGTTCACGCCGGTTCTGGTGCCGATGTCCCGGGGCATCCTCGCCACCAGTACCGCGAAGCTCGCCCCGGGCGCGACCGCCGCGAGCGTGCGGGCCGCATTCGAGAACGCCTACGCCGACGAGCCGTTCGTCCACCTGCTGCCGGCCGGCCAGTTCCCGCGCACTGCGGACACCGTGGGCGCCAACGTCGCCCTCATCGGTCTCGCCGTTGACGAGGCCGCCGGCCGCGTCGTCACGATCACCGCCATCGACAACCTGGTGAAGGGCACGGCCGGAGCCGCCGTGCAGTCCGCCAACCTCGCCCTCGGCCTCGCCGAGTCTGCGGGCCTCAGCGTCAACGGAGTTGCACCATGAGCGTCACCCACGCGGCCGGATTCGCCGCCTCAGGAGTCGTCGCCGGCCTCAAGTCGACCGGCAAACGGGACCTCGCCCTGGTGCAGAACCTCGGCCCGCGCAAGGCCGCGGCCGCCGTCTTCACGAGCAACCGCGCGAAGGCCAACCCCATCCTCTGGTCAGAGGTCGTTCTCGGCGACGGGATCGTCGAGGCGGTCGTGCTGAACTCCGGGGGAGCCAACTGCTTCACCGGCAGTTTTGGCTTTCAGACCTCGCACCTCACCGCGGAGCGGGTCGGCGAGAAGCTCGGGGTCAGCGCGGGCGATGTCGTCGTCTGCTCGACCGGCCTCATCGGGGTCGGCGGGCAGGACTTCCGCGACAAGGTTCTCGCCGGTGTCGACTCGGCCGCGTCGGTGCTGACGAACACCGGTGGTGAGGATGCCGCTCACGCCATCATGACCACCGACTCGGTGCCGAAACTCGGCGTCGTCGAGGGCGACGGGTGGTCGATCGGCGGCATGGCGAAGGGTGCGGGTATGCTCGCCCCCGGACTCGCCACCATGCTCGTGGTGCTCACGACCGATGCGGACGTCGACGCCCCGGGTCTCGACGGGGCGCTCCGCGCCGCCACGCGCGCAACCTTCGACCGCCTCGACTCCGACGGCTGTATGTCGACGAACGACCAGGTGACGCTGCTGGCGAGTGGGGCATCCGGAATCACACCGAGTGCCGAGGACTTCACGGCCGCCGTGACCGCCCTGTGCGCGGATCTCGCCCGCCAGCTGCAGGCCGACGCCGAGGGCGCGAGCCACAACATCGCCATCGAGACAATCCACGCCGCGACCGAGGACGACGCCGTCGAGGTGGGCCGTTCGGTCGCCCGCAGCAACTTGTTCAAGGCGGCGGTGTTCGGCAACGATCCCAACTGGGGACGCATCCTCGCCGCGGTGGGAACCACCGGCGCCGAGTTCGACCCCTACGCGATCGACGTCACCATCAACGGTGTGCGGGTGTGCGCGTCGGGCGAGCCTGACCGGCCCGCCGAAGACGTGGACCTCACGCCACGCGACGTGCACGTGCTCATCGACCTCAAGGTCGGCGATGCAACGGCCACGATCCTCACCAACGATCTCACGCACGACTACGTGCACGAGAACAGCGCCTACTCCAGCTGATGGGTGTCTTTCGGGAAGCCCAGGAGCTCGACGTGCCGGTGAAGACCGCGGTGCTCATCGAGTCGCTGCCGTGGCTCAAGCGTTTCCACGGCCAGATCGTGGTGATCAAGTTCGGCGGCAACGCGATGGTGAGCGACGAACTCAAGCGCGCGTTCGCTGAGGACATCGCCTACCTCAACCTCGTCGGGGTCAAGCCCGTAGTGGTTCACGGCGGAGGACCCCAGATCTCGGCACGTCTCGCCGAGCTCGGCATAGAGAGCGAGTTCGTCGGGGGCTACCGGGTGACGACCCCCGAGGTCATGGCCGTCGCGAAGCAGGTGCTGAGCGAGCAGATCAGCGTTGATCTCAAGGACCTCATCGAGGAGCACGGCGACCTCGCCGCAGTGCTCGAGGAGGGCACCTTCACCGGCGTCAAGCGCGGTGTGGTGGTGGGCGGCGAGTTCGTCGACATCGGCCGCGTCGGCGACGTGGTCGCGGTCGACCCGAGCGCCATCCTCGACGTGATCGCCTCCGGCCGCACCCCGGTCATCTCCTCTGTCGCCCATGACGCCGAGGGTGAACCGCTCAACGTCAACGCCGATGCGGCCGCGTCCGCGCTCGCCGTGTCGCTGGGTGCCGCCAAGCTCATCGTGCTCACGGACGTCGCCGGCCTCTATCGCGACTGGCCCAACCGCGAATCGCTCATCTCGATCATCGATACGGTCGAGCTCACCGAGCTCATCCCGAGCCTCGAATCGGGCATGATCCCGAAGATGACGGCCTGCCTCGAGGCAGTGAACGGGGGAGTGGCGAAGGCCGCGATCATCGACGGACGCACCCCGCACTCGATCCTGCTCGAGATCTTCACCCATAGCGGCATCGGCACGGAGGTAGTACCCGCATGACCTGGCGCAACGATTTCAGCACGGCCATGATGGGCTCCGCCCCGTCACCGCTCACCCTGCTCGAGCGAGGCGAGGGCGCCTACGTGTGGGACGTCGACGGCAAGCGCTACCTGGACTTCCTCGCAGGCATCGCGGTGAACTCGCTCGGCCACGCGCATCCTGCGCTCGTCGAGGCGGTCACCCGCCAGATCTCGACACTCGCGCATGTCTCCAACTACTTCGCGACCGAGCCGCAGATCGCGCTCGCCCAGAACCTGCGCCGCATCAGCGGTGCGGGGGAGCGCGGTCGCGTCTTCTTCGGCAACTCGGGTGCGGAGGCGATCGAGGCGGCCATCAAGCTCGCGCGCCGCAACGGCCAGCACAAGACGATCGTCGCGCTCACCAACTCGTTCCACGGCCGCACCATGGGGTCCGTCTCACTCACCGGCAAGCCCGCGCTGCGTGAGGCATTTATGCCCCTGCTGCCGGGAGTCGACCACATCGACTCGACCATCGAAGCGCTCGAGGCGGTGAACTGGGCGGATGTCTCGGCTCTCGTTCTCGAACCGATCAAGGGCGAGGCCGGCGTCGTCGAGCTGCCGGCGGGTTTCCTGAAGCGAGCCCGCCAACTCACCGCGGAGCACGGCGCCCTGCTCATCCTCGATGAGATCCAGACCGGCATCGGACGCACGGGCTCCTGGTTCGCGTTCCAGCAGCACGACATCGTGCCCGACGCGATCGCGGTTGCCAAGGGACTGGCGGGAGGCGTGCCGATCGGTGCCCTCGTGACGTTCGGCGACGCGTCGGACCTGTTCGAGCTCGGCCAGCACGGCAGCACCTTCGGCGGCAATCCGCTCGCGACAGCGGCGGGCAACGCGGTCATCGAGGAGATCGAGCGCGCGGGCCTCGTCGAGAACGCAAAGGTGCGGGGCGAGCAGTTGCGCGCTGCTCTCACCGGTCTCCCGCTCGTCGCCGAGGTGCGCGGTTCCGGCCTGCTCATCGGCGTCGGGCTCAGCGAACCCGTCGCGCAGCGCGTGAGCGCCGCCGCCCTCGAGCTCGGCCTGATCGTCAACGCCGCCAACGACACGAGCATCCGCCTCGCACCACCCCTGATCATCGGCGACGCCGAGATCGCCGAGTTCATCACACTGTTCACCCAGGCACTGGAGGCCTCCGCATGACCCGCCACTTCCTTCGCGACGACGATCTGACCCAGTCCGAGCAGACAGCGATCCTCGACCTCGCCGAACAGCTGAAGAAGGATCGCTACGCAACCAAGCCGCTCGCCGGCCCGCAGACGGTCGCCGTGATCTTCGACAAGTCCTCGACCCGCACGCGTGTCTCCTTCGCCGTGGGCGTCGCCGACCTCGGCGGCTCACCGCTCATCATCTCGACGGCCAGCAGCCAGCTCGGCGGCAAGGAGACCCCCTCCGACACCGCGCGTGTGCTCGAGCGCATGGTGTCGATGATCGTTTGGCGCACTTACGGCCAGGCCGGCCTCGAGGAGATGGCTGCGGGCACCACCGTCCCCGTCATCAACGCGCTCAGCGACGACTTCCACCCGTGCCAGCTGCTCGCCGACCTGCTCACCATCCGCGAACACCGTGGTGAGCTCAAGGGTCTCACCGTGACCTTCCTCGGCGACGGCCGTTCCAACATGGGACAGTCGTACCTGCTCGCGTGCGCCGTCGCGGGCATGCACGTGCGCGTCGCCAGCCCGGCCGACTATACGCCGGATGACGCGGTCGTCGCGGATGCGGACGCTGTGGCATCCGAAACCGGCGGATCGGTCACGCTCTACACCGACCCGGTCGAAGCAGTTGCGGGCGTGGACGTCGTGGTCACCGACACCTGGGTGTCTATGGGCAAGGAGGACGAGAAGGCCGCACGCATCGCCACCTTCGGTGCGTACCAGGTGAACGCCGAGCTGATGGCGCTCGCGAAGCCCGATGCGCTCTTCCTGCACTGCCTGCCCGCCGACCGCGGCTTCGAGGTCTCCGCCGACGTCATCGACGGACCGCAGAGCGTCATCTGGGATGAGGCGGAGAACCGCCAGCACGCCCAGAAGGCGCTGATGGTCTGGCTGCTGGAGCAGGATTGACGACGGCTGAGGCCGTTGCGGAGGCCAGCTGGCGCGTCTCGGTGAAGCGTCGGCTGCGCGCCTACGGGTCTCCGGGCACGAGTCGCATCATCGGCATCGACATCGCGCGTGGTCTCGCCGTGCTCGGCATGTTCGCCGCGCACATCGGCATCACGGAGAACTTCGACTGGGGCACGCCCTCGACCTGGCTCGACGTGGTCAACGGTCGATCGTCCATCCTCTTCGCGGTCCTCGCCGGGGTCTCGATCGCCCTCATCTCGGGCCGCCGGGTTCCGCTCGAGGGTGTGCCGCTGCTGCAGGCGCGTACCCGCATCTTCACGCGTGCAGTGCTCATTTTCGCGATTGGCGGGGTGCTCGAGTTCCTCGGCACGGGCGTCGCTGTGATCCTGCCGATGTACGCGCTGCTGTTCGTGCTCTCGCTGCCCTTCCTGCGCTGGAAGCCGTGGATGCTGTTCACCCTCGCCGGTGTTCTCGCACTGGTCATGCCCTTCCTGCAACTCGTGCTCACGCTGGTCACGAGCACCTCCTACACGTCGAGCGCATTCATCACCCTGCTCGTCTCCGGCACCTACCCGGGCATGATCTGGATCGTGTTCCTGCTCACCGGTCTGGGCGTCGGGCGTCTCGACCTCGCGGCGAAGCGCACGCGCCTGGTGCTGCTGGGCACCGGCCTGGTGCTCGCCATCGTCGGCTACGGCATTGGCGCCCTCGGTGACGCACTCTCGCCCGAGCCGCCCGGCAGTTCATCCTCGTCGAGTTCCTCCTCGTCTGGCGAGATCGAGGAGGGCGTACCCGCGAAAGACCTCGACCTCGACGGCCTCGTCTGTGACGACTATGGCGACGGGTTCATCTCCTGCTACCCGCCCGACTTCTCCGGCCCGATCGACGAAGGAGTCACCGCACCCGAAGACGAGTACGGCATCGAGTCGCTGGGTGGCGCGCTCGGCGGCCTGCTCAGCGCCCGACCGCACTCCGGCACCACGACCGAGGTCATGGGCTCTACCGGGTTCGCCCTGTGTGTCATCGTCCTCTGCCTCTTTGCCGCGGGATGGCGCGGCTCCCGCTGGGCCCTCTACCCGATCGCCGCTACCGGCTCGATGGCGCTCACCGCCTACTCGGTGCACGTGTTCGCCATCTCCTTCCTCGGCGAGGCCGCTTGGGAGAACAACACGACCCTCGGGTGGTTCATCGCCGGGGCACTCGTGTTGTGCTCCGCGTGGGCCGTGTGCTTTGGCCGCGGACCGCTCGAGCGCCTGCTCTCGGACGTGTCGCGCCAGGCGGCGAGCTTCGCGGAGCCGCGCGACGAGGCATCCGGTACCCCTTCGCTAGAATCACAACCACAACACTCGTTTGGAGAATCACAGAAATGACGGAACGCGTCGTCCTCGCCTACTCGGGCGGACTGGACACCTCGGTAGGAATCGGTTGGCTCAAGGACGCGACGGGCAAAGAGGTAGTAGCCCTCGCCGTCGACGTCGGACAGGGCGGCGAGGACATGGATGACATCCGCCAGCGCGCCCTCGACTGTGGTGCCGTCGAGTCGATCGTCGTCGACGCCAAGGACGAGTTCGCCGCCGACTTCCTGATGCCGGCCCTCAAGGCAAATGCCATGTACCAGAAGACCTACCCGCTGGTCTCGGCGCTCAGCCGTCCGGTCATCGCCAAGCACCTCGCCCTCACGGCGAAGGCCCTCGGTGCCGATAGTGTGGCGCACGGCTGCACCGGCAAGGGCAACGACCAGGTGCGCTTCGAGGCCGCCGTCGCAGCCCTCGCACCCGACCTGACGAGCATCGCCCCGGTGCGCGACCTCGCCCTCACCCGCGACAAGGCGATCATCTACGCGGAGGAGCACAACCTGCCGATCCGCCAGAGCGCCAAGAACCCGTACTCGATCGACAAGAACGTCTGGGGCCGCGCGGTCGAGACCGGCTTCCTCGAGGACCCGTGGAACGCGCCCATCGAGGACCTGTACGAATACACCCAGGACCCGTCCGTCTTTCAGGAGGCTGACGAGGTCGTCATCACGTTCGAGGCGGGCATCCCCGTCGCGATCGACGGTGTGCAGCTCTCGCCGCTCGCCATCATCGAGGAGCTCAACGCGGTCGCCGGCAAGCACGGCGTTGGTCGCATCGACGTCGTCGAGGACCGCCTCGTCGGCATCAAGAGCCGCGAGGTCTATGAGGCCCCCGGCGCCGTGGCGCTCATCGCCGCGCACGAGGCCCTCGAGTCGCTGACCCTCGAGCGCGACGTCAACCGCTACAAGCGCTCGGTCGAGGCCGAATGGTCGAACCTGGTCTACGACGGCCTCTGGTTCTCGGGCCTCAAGCGCAGCCTCGACGCCTTCATCGACCACACCCAGAAGTACGTGTCGGGCGACATCCGCCTCAAGCTGCAGGGCGGCCGCGCGGTCGTTACCGGACAGAAGAGCGAGCAGAGCCTTTACGACTTCAGCCTGGCCACCTACGACACCGGCGACACGTTCGACCAGTCGCTGTCGAAGGGCTTCATCGAGATCTGGTCGCTGCCGAGCAAGATCTCGGCGCGCCGCGACGCATCGGCGTCCTAGTGTCGGGACCCGGGACCAACGAGGGCTCGCTGTGGGGCGCACGCTTCGCCAGTGGGCCCTCGCCCGAGCTCGCCGCGCTCAGCAAGTCGACGCACTTCGACTGGCAGCTCGCGCACTATGACCTGTTCGGGTCGAGCGCGCACGCCAAGGCACTGGCCTCGGCCGGGTACCTGACCGAGATCGAGCTTGCGGATATGCTGGCCGCGCTCGACACGCTTCGCGGGCTTCTGGATGACGGCACTCTCGTCGCCCAGGACTCCGACGAAGACGTGCACGGCGCCCTCGAGCGTGAGCTCATCGTCGTCGCCGGCGCCGAGCTCGGTGGCAAACTCCGCGCGGGCCGCAGCCGCAACGATCAGATCGCGACGCTCGTGCGGCTCTACCTGCTCGATCACGCCGCGGTCATCGGTCACCGGGTCGTGCAGCTCATCGACGCCATTGCGGCCCAGGCCGACGCGCACCCCGACGCCGCCATGCCCGGCCGCACACACCTCCAGCACGCGCAGCCTGTGCTGCTCGCCCACCACCTGCTGGCTCACGCCTGGCCGCTGGTGCGGGATCTCGAGCGGTTGCGGGACTGGCGAGTGCGGGCATCCACGTCACCGTATGGTTCGGGCGCTCTCGCCGGCAGTTCGCTCGGACTGGACCCGGCGCTCGTCGCCGCGGAGCTCGGGTTGAGCGGCCCCGCCGAGAACTCGATCGACGCCACAGCCTCCCGCGACGTCGTCGCCGAGTTCGCCTTCATCGCCGCCCAACTGGGCATCGACCTGTCGCGGTTCGCGGAGGAGATCATCCTCTGGAACACGCGTGAGTTCGACTTCGTGCAGCTCGACGACGCCTACTCGACCGGCTCGTCGATCATGCCTCAGAAGAAGAACCCGGATATCGCGGAGCTCGCGCGCGGCAAGTCCGGCCGCCTCATCGGCAACCTCACCGGGCTGCTCGCGACGCTCAAGGGACTGCCGCTCGCCTACAACCGCGATCTGCAGGAGGACAAGGAGCCCGTCTTCGACTCGGTCGAGACGCTGGAAGTGCTGCTGCCCGCCTTCACCGGAATGGTGGCGACGCTGCGCTTCAACACCGAACGCATGGCCGAGCTCGCCCCGCAGGGATTCTCACTCGCGACCGACGTCGCCGACTGGCTGGTGCGGCAGCGACTGCCGTTCCGCGAGGCCCACGAGGTGAGCGGATCGCTCGTGCGCTTCTGCGAGGAGAACGGCCTCGACCTGCACGAGCCGACCGACGAGCAGTATCACGCGATCTCGCCGCACCTGACCGCCGGGGTGCGGGATGTGCTGACCGTCGAGGGCTCCCTCGCGAGTCGCGACGGCATCGGCGGGACCGCCCCGGTGCGGGTCGCCGAGCAACTGGCGGCACTCACGGCACGCGTGCGTGCGCTCACCACGGAAGGCACGGCATGACCCTGCACAAGGACCGCAAGCCCGACGTCTGGCGCACGCCGTGGAAGAACCGCACCACGATCATCGTGGTGTCGGTCGCCGTGGTGATCGTCGTTGGTGCGCTCATCGCCTCGCTGTTCCTGGACATCGACCTGATCTAGCGATGGGTTTCGATCGCGCGCTCCTGCGGAGGTCGCCGCTCGAGGTTGCGCCCGCGCTGCTGGGGGCCATCCTCTCGGTCGGCGACGTGGCGCTGCGCATCACCGAGGTCGAGGCCTATCTCGGCGTCGGGGAAGACCCGGGCTCACACTCGTTCCGTGGTCGAACGAAGCGCAACTCGGTGATGTTCGGCGATGCCGGGCACCTCTACGTGTACTTCACTTACGGCATGCACACCTGCGCGAACGTGGTGTGCTCGCCGCTGGGGGAGTCGGGTGGGGTGCTGATCCGTGCCGGCGAGATCGTCGAGGGTATCGACCTCACGCGGGAACGCCGCACCACCTCTCGTCGTGACACGGATCTCGCGCAAGGCCCGGCCCGGTTGACCGTCGCACTGGGTATCGCCATGAGTGACGACGGCGCCGATCTCGAGACGAGTCGCATACGGCTGGATGTCGCGGCGCCCCTATCGCCGTCCCTCATCTCGACCGGCCCGCGCACCGGCGTCTCGGGCGCGGGCGGGGGAGCGGACTACCCCTGGCGCTTCTGGATCACCGGGGATCCCACCGTCTCGCGGTACAAGGCCTCGATCCGTCCTTGACCGATGTCGGCGGACGGGTGCATTCTCGATGTATGGCACACGTGGAGCATTTCGAGATTCCGACCGACGACATCAAGCGCGCGCAGGCGTTCTACAAAGAGGTTCTGGGGTTCGACTACGAACCCTGGGGTGACGACATGGGCGTCATCCGCCAGCCCGAGGGCAAGGGAATCAACGGGGACCTGCACGAGCGCGGCGCGACCCCGCACCCGACCGTGGTGTTCACTGTCGACAACATCGAGGAGACGGTTGCCGCAGCCGTCGCCAACGGCGGCTCGCAGTTGGGCGAGATCCAGGCCCTGACCGAGACCTCCCGCTGGGTCTACATCAAGGACAGCGAGGGCAACATCGTCGGGCTCTACGACGACACCGAGTAACCGCGAGTTGCCCACTTCTGCTGCCTCATCGGGGCGGGAGGCGACGTTGCCGGGCAACTCGGGCGCAGCACATCGACCGCAGCTAGCGGGTTCCGGGCCCGACGGCGTCCCGTGCTTCGAGGAGTAGCGGGCGCAGTCTGTGCAACTGGGCCACCGTGGTCAGCGTCATCCGGTGCATGGTGACTTTCTTCGAGGTGGCGAACGACGTGCGCAGCTGCGGGTGCTTCGCTTCGCGCAGCAGTTCGATGCCGACCTCGAGGTAGTGCGACTTCATGTAGCCCGAGGTGAACACACGCTTCACGGCGAAGGAGATCTCCGAGGAGTTCACCCTCTCCTCCACCTCGCCCAGTGAGGTGACGAGCTCACGGTAGGCGGTGAACAGTGCGAGGTCCTTGTCGTCCAGTCCCTCGGTGAGCGCCGCCCAGGTCGATCTCACCATGACAGTGCGGCCGCCGTTGCGCAGGTGCCGGCCCAGGCGAGGCTGGCGAGGGTGCCGATGATGAACCGCTCGCGCGCCTGCGAACTCTCCAGCTCGGAGAAGCGCCCAAGGCCCTTGATGGCCACAATGATGGCGACCGCCGCGGGCTGGCCCACGAGCACCGTGCCGATGAGGGCGAACCGCTCAAGGTAGCCGATGGTCGCTCCGCCGCGCAGCACCTCGTGGGAGCGCTGCGGCGCTTTCGAGGTCGAGTCCTTGACGAGGATGCCGCCGTAGGAGCCGAGCTCGACGGTCTCCGAGGTCGCGAGCTTGAGGATCAGCGCGACGATCGGACTGCCGGCGATGACCCCGAGCAGGGTGATCGCCGCGACGAGGTACCCGTTGCCCTCGAGCCAGCCCGCCGTGGCGATCGCGGCGAAGACGGGGAGCAGCGAGGGCGCAGCGAGCCACGGGCGCTTCGTGAGGATTGCAGCGAGCGACAGCCCGATGGCGATGACGACTGCCACGATCAGCACGATGTACCAGGTCATTCCGCTCTCCCGTCGAGCTCTGCCAGAAGTGTAACGAGGGCTCCTGTCACGGCGGCCTCGGTTTTCAGGTCGGCTGCCCGGGCGCGCAGGCTCGCGGCCTGCGGCGTGATCCCGAGTTCGCTCGCCGCCGCGGCCTGGGTGCTTCCGGCGACCAGCAGGTCGTGCAGCTGCCATCCCTCGAGCGAGCGCCGCGACCGCGTGGCAAGCAGAAGGTCGATGAGAGCTTCGAGGTGAGTGGCTGCATCCCGAGCACCTGCCGCCTCGAGGGCGAACCGCGACTGCCGCTTCTTGGCGCGTTCGACCGCGGTGCGCGCCGCGAGAAAGGCTTCGCCGGTGGCTTCCCGGATGTCCCGGGGCAGCGGTTCCCGCACACTCCCGACGCCGCAGCCGACGCTCCACCGTTCGGCGCGCGTGAGGCGGAGGATCGTGTCGAGCGTGGCGGCCGGCTCCCGGATCAGCAGCTGAAACTCGTCGCCCGCCGTGCGTTCCGGCGGCAGCACGAGTGCCCCGCCGAGTGCCGCGCGCAACTCGGCGATCACGGTGGTGACGGCGTCGGCCGTGCGACGGCTGTCGACCTGGTCAATGGTCAGAACGAACATGACACTCCCATCAATGCTGCAGACTTGATCTAGCGCTGATCAAGCATACAGACTTGATGCACGCCAGATCAAGGATGCAGGCTTGATCCACTCCCGCTGGTAGTCTGGGCCGGTGCCCGCATCACCCGCCCTCACTGCCCAGAGCAACGACGATTCCTTCGAAGACATCTGGGAGGAGATCTCCTGGCGAGGACTCGTGCACGTCTCGACGAACGAGAGCGACCTCAAGGCTCTGCTGGCCGGTCCGCCCATCACCTACTACTGCGGATTTGATCCGACCGCGCCCAGCCTTCACCTCGGCAACCTCGTGCAGCTGCTGCTCATGCGTCGGTTCCAGCTCGCCGGCCACCGGCCGCTCGGCCTGGTCGGTGGATCGACCGGATTAATCGGGGATCCCAAACCGACCGCCGAGCGCACCCTCAATTCCGCCGAAACCGTGGCCGAGTGGGTCGGCTACCTACAGGGGCAGGTCTCGAACTACCTGAGCTTCGAAGGCGACAACGCCGCGAAGCTCGTGAACAACCTCGACTGGACGGCGCCGATGAGCGCCATCGACTTCCTGCGCGATATTGGAAAGCACTACCGCGTCGGCACGATGCTCAAGAAGGACGCGGTGAGCACGCGTCTCAATTCCGACGAAGGCATCAGTTACACCGAGTTCAGCTACCAGATCCTGCAGGGGCTCGACTTCCGGCAGCTCCACCTCGAGCACGGCTGCATGCTGCAGACGGGTGGCAGCGACCAGTGGGGCAATCTCACGAGCGGCGTCGACCTGGTCAAGCGCGCGGAGGGTGCGACGGTGCACGCCATCGGCACCCCACTCGTCACCAACTCCGACGGTCGCAAGTTCGGCAAGAGCGAGGGCAACGCCATCTGGCTGGATCCCGCACTCACCAGTCCGTACGCGATGTACCAGTTCTGGCTCAACACCGATGACGCCGACGTCGTCGACAGGCTCAAGGTATTCACGTTCCTGACCCGCGCGGAGATCGAGGAGCTCGGGGCGAGGCATGCCGAGGCTCCCTTCAAGCGCGAGGGGCAGAAGGCCGTCGCCTACCTGGTGACCTCGCTCGTGCACGGTGCCGCGGCGACGGATGCTGCGATAGCCGCAACCGAAGCGCTGTTCGGGCAGGGTGATCTCGCTGAGCTCGATGCCGACACTCTCGCCTCCGCACTCGAATCGCTGCCGAACACCCGGGCGAGCATCGACACCCCCGTCGCGCAGCTGCTCGTGGACACCGGTCTCAGCCCGAGCCTCAGTGCAGCCCGCCGTTCCATCGGCGAGGGCGGTGTGTACCTGAACAACGCGAAGGTCGAGTCCGACGACGCGACGCTCGAGGGCGCACTGCTGCACGAACGGCTTGCCGTGCTTCGTCGCGGCAAGAAGACTCTCGCGGGAATCTTCCTCACCTAGACAGCTCGTTACATGCCGGTGACCTGAACGCGCTACGCTCACCCCACACGAGCAGATCTCAGGTGGGGACCATGAACGAATCCGCGCAGGACACGAACGGCACCGCGCCCACGGGCACCGAGGTGGAGCCCCGCCCCGTTGTGCAGCAACTCAGCGCGTTCGATTTCCTGCTGCGAGAGGATGACGCGGCTTCCGATTCCGGAGAGCGCGCGGTCTACGCCGCCCGCCCTTCCGCGTTCGATTTCTCGGACCGTCCGGAACAGGTGAAGCCCCGAGCCACCCCGCTCGAGTGGATCGCCCTCGCGCTCGCCGTCCTTGTGCCGCCCCTCGGCCTGGTGCTCAGCATCATCGCCGGGTTCGTGAGCCGGGCGAAACGTGGCTGGACCACCTGGGTGGTGCGCACCGCAACGGTGCTCGGCGTCATCCTGACTATTGCGGTCATCGTCGGGGGAGTGGTGCTCGACGCCATCGGGCGATCGGAAGCTGCCGAGGCGAAGATCGTTGCCGACAGTGCCCCCTTCTGTGCGTCGCTCGATACCACACCCGGAATTCTCGAGGCGCCGGCATTCGGCTGGCCCACGGAGCCGACAACCATCGACGAGACGGTCGTCGCCATGAAGGCGTATCAGCTGCGTTGGAAGGAGCTCGCGGACATCGCGCCCGCCGGCATCAGTTCGGGAACCCGTTCGATCGCTTTCGCGGCACAGTCCCTTGTGACAGCGGTCGAATCAACCAAGGTCATCGACCGCACCGGCAATCTCTCGCACATGAAGGCGATCACCGCGGCGGCCGGCATTCCCGCCTGGGTGGCCCGTTACTGCGGCTGATCCGCGGAAGTACGCGGGTGTCGATATGCGACACGCCCGGGCTGCGGCGAAATTTGCCCGACCCCCGGAACCTGCGTAATGTAATCACCTGTTGGCCCAAAGGTGCGGAAAGCGGAAGAGCTTACCGGCCTCAAGAGCAACTAAGTCCTAGCAATAAAAGCAGTCACACTCTCGTAAGAGGCTGTCTTACAACTTAGGATAAAACCCGCTCGTTCAGCAGTCCAAACGAATCGGCGTACCGACTTTCGAGTCATAAACGCCGATTTGACAAGGGCTGCGAGAGTGGTAAGTTAGACGAGTTGCCCGGAGCGAAAGCGAGGGTGGCCAAGCAGTAAGTCCTAGCAATAAAAGCAGTCACACTCTTGTAAGAGGCTGTCTTACAACTTAGGATGATTACCCCGCTCGTTCAGTAGTCCAAACGATTCGGCGTACCGACTTTCGAGTCATAAACGCCGATTTGACAAGGGCTGCGAGAGTGGTAAGTTAGACAAGTTGCCCGGAGCGAAAGCGAGAGGGTAACACACAAAGCTTCACAATCAGGCAAGTTGCCCTGGGTAGAAACCGATTCGGTGAAAACCAGGAGCGTCCGATCCTTGAGAACTCAACAGCGTGCACAATGTCAAATGCCAAAACCCGTACTTCGGATCCAGTTTCTAGCTGGTGAAGTTGTAACGGATTCCTTTGGAAATAGATATAAACAACAAAGCAAGTCAGTCCGGTTTCGACCGGTTTGGTTTGTTCTTGTCAGTTTCAAACTTGTCATCTGATGCCTATTCCGGCTGAAGGTGGCGCTAGATGTGCCGACAGCTTGCTGTCGAGCAATCAAACATTTATGGAGAGTTTGATCCTGGCTCAGGATGAACGCTGGCGGCGTGCTTAACACATGCAAGTCGAACGGTGAAAGAGGAGCTTGCTCCTCTGGATCAGTGGCGAACGGGTGAGTAACACGTGAGTAACCTGCCCTTGACTCTGGGATAAGCACTGGAAACGGTGTCTAATACCGGATACGAACTTCAGTCGCATGGCTAGGAGTTGGAAAGAATTTCGGTCAAGGATGGACTCGCGGCCTATCAGCTAGTTGGTGAGGTAATAGCTCACCAAGGCGACGACGGGTAGCCGGCCTGAGAGGGTGACCGGCCACACTGGGACTGAGACACGGCCCAGACTCCTACGGGAGGCAGCAGTGGGGAATATTGCACAATGGGCGCAAGCCTGATGCAGCAACGCCGCGTGAGGGACGACGGCCTTCGGGTTGTAAACCTCTTTTAGTAGGGAAGAAGCGAAAGTGACGGTACCTGCAGAAAAAGCACCGGCTAACTACGTGCCAGCAGCCGCGGTAATACGTAGGGTGCAAGCGTTATCCGGAATTATTGGGCGTAAAGAGCTCGTAGGCGGTTTGTCGCGTCTGCTGTGAAAACCCGAGGCTCAACCTCGGGCCTGCAGTGGGTACGGGCAGACTAGAGTGCGGTAGGGGAGATTGGAATTCCTGGTGTAGCGGTGGAATGCGCAGATATCAGGAGGAACACCGATGGCGAAGGCAGATCTCTGGGCCGTTACTGACGCTGAGGAGCGAAAGCATGGGGAGCGAACAGGATTAGATACCCTGGTAGTCCATGCCGTAAACGTTGGGAACTAGATGTAGGGGCCATTCCACGGCTTCTGTGTCGCAGCTAACGCATTAAGTTCCCCGCCTGGGGAGTACGGCCGCAAGGCTAAAACTCAAAGGAATTGACGGGGGCCCGCACAAGCGGCGGAGCATGCGGATTAATTCGATGCAACGCGAAGAACCTTACCAAGGCTTGACATATACCGGAAAAGTTCAGAAATGTTCTCCCCGCAAGGTCGGTATACAGGTGGTGCATGGTTGTCGTCAGCTCGTGTCGTGAGATGTTGGGTTAAGTCCCGCAACGAGCGCAACCCTCGTTCTATGTTGCCAGCACGTAATGGTGGGAACTCATAGGAGACTGCCGTGGTCAACACGGAGGAAGGTGGGGATGACGTCAAATCATCATGCCCCTTATGTCTTGGGCTTCACGCATGCTACAATGGCCGATACAAAGGGCTGCAATACCGTAAGGTGGAGCGAATCCCAAAAAGTCGGTCTCAGTTCGGATTGAGGTCTGCAACTCGACCTCATGAAGTCGGAGTCGCTAGTAATCGCAGATCAGCAACGCTGCGGTGAATACGTTCCCGGGCCTTGTACACACCGCCCGTCAAGTCATGAAAGTCGGTAACACCCGAAGCCAGTGGCCTAACCGCAAGGAAGGAGCTGTCGAAGGTGGGATCGGTAATTAGGACTAAGTCGTAACAAGGTAGCCGTACCGGAAGGTGCGGCTGGATCACCTCCTTTCTAAGGAGCACTCGAGGATGCGTCTGTATACAGCGCTATTAGACCTCGTAGCCATTTCGGAGACATACGTTCTCCGGTGGCGCTCATGGGTGGAACATTGACATTGTGACCAGGTAAGAATCTTGCCTCTCAGTACTTCCTCTGTGTTGTTTACAACACAGTCGGAATGGAACAGAAGCTCGATCCGAGCCTGGTCTCCTGCACGCTGTTGGGTCCTGAGGGACCGGCCGGCACTCTTCGGAGCGTCGACTAACCTCTGGACCAGCTCCCCGCACGGGGACGGTCTTCGGACTTCGGTGTCACTCGGTTTCGACCGGTTGGCAGGGAGTACCGCCCGTATTTTGAGAACTACACAGTGGACGCGAGCATCTTAAAGATGCGGACGAAATGGATACCAACCTTCGGGTTGGAGGACAGATTGTTCGTGTCACAAATTATCAGGCACCCTTTCCTGGGTGTCTGGTTACTCATGTGATATCAATTTTTTAAGAGCAGACGGTGGATGCCTTGGCATCTGGAGCCGAAGAAGGACGTATAAATCTGCGATAAGCCTCGGGGAGCTGATAATAGAGCTTTGATCCGAGGATTTCCGAATGGGGAAACCCCGCTGGGCGTTGCAAGACGACCTAGTGACTCCCGCCTGAATATATAGGGCGGGTAGAGGGAACGTGGGGAAGTGAAACATCTCAGTACCCACAGGAAGAGAAAACAACCGTGATTCCGTTAGTAGTGGCGAGCGAAACCGGAAGAGGCCAAACCGATCATGTGTGATAGCCGGCAGGCGTTGCATGGTCGGGGTAGCGGGACTTTTCAGCTGTTACTGCCGTACAGCAAGAGTTACAACGCAATATAGACGAATGGTCTTGAAAGGCCAGTCATAGAGGGTGCCAACCCCGTAGTCGAAATGTTGCAATGGCTCGAAGAGTATCCCAAGTAGCACGGGGCCCGAGAAATCCCGTGTGAATCAGCCAGGACCACCTGGTAAGCCTAAATACTCCCAGATGACCGATAGCGGACAAGTACCGTGAGGGAAAGGTGAAAAGTACCCCGGGAGGGGAGTGAAATAGTACCTGAAACCGTCTGCTTACAAACCGTTCGAGCCTCCTTAGTAGGGGTGAGAGCGTGCCTTTTGAAGAATGAGCCTGCGAGTTAGTGATCAGTGGCGAGGTTAACCCGAGTGGGGCAGCCGTAGCGAAAGCGAGTCTTAATAGGGCGTTTTAGTCGCTGGTTCTAGACCCGAAGCGAAGTGATCTATCCATGGCCAGGTTGAAGCGACGGTAAGACGTCGTGGAGGACCGAACCCACTTCAGTTGAAAATGGAGGGGATGAGCTGTGGATAGGGGTGAAAGGCCAATCAAACTTCGTGATAGCTGGTTCTCTCCGAAATGCATTTAGGTGCAGCGTTGCGTGTTTCTTGCCGGAGGTAGAGCTACTGGATGGCCGATGGGCCCCAAAAGGTTACTGACGTCAGCCAAACTCCGAATGCCGGTAAGTGAGAGCGCAGCAGTGAGACGGTGGGGGATAAGCTTCATCGTCGAGAGGGAAACAACCCAGACTACCAACTAAGGTCCCCAAGCGTGTGCTAAGTGGGAAAGGATGTGGAGTTGCAGAGACAACCAGGAGGTTGGCTTAGAAGCAGCCACCCTTGAAAGAGTGCGTAATAGCTCACTGGTCAAGTGATTCCGCGCCGACAATGTAACGGGGCTCAAGCACACCACCGAAGTTGTAGATTTCGTATAGTAGCCCGGCCCACTTGTGGGTCCAGGCGTACGGAGTGGTAGGAGAGCGTCGTGTGGCCAGCGAAGCGGCGGTGTAAACCAGCCGTGGAGGCCACACGAGTGAGAATGCAGGCATGAGTAGCGAAAGACGGGTGAGAAACCCGTCCTCCGAAAGACCAAGGGTTCCAGGGCCAGGCTAATCCGCCCTGGGTAAGTCGGGACCTAAGGCGAGGCCGACAGGCGTAGTCGATGGACAACGGGTTGATATTCCCGTACTGACGAAGAACCGCCCAAACTAATCCAGTAATGCTAAGTGTCTGAATCCCTTTGACGGATCCCTTCGGGGTGAAGCGTTGGGCCTAGCACACGACCCTATGCTGGTGCGGTTAGCGTATTAACAGGTGTGACGCAGGAAGGTAGCTGAGCCGGGCGATGGTTGTCCCGGTCTAAGGATGTAGGGCGAACGGTAGGCAAATCCGCCGTTCACTAAGCCTGAGACCCGATGGGTAGCCGCAAGGCGAAATCAGTGATCCTATGCTGCCAAGAAAAGCATCGACGCGAGGTTCAAGTTACCCGTACCCCAAACCGACTCAGGTGGTCAGGTAGAGAATACCAAGGAGATCGAGAGAACCATGGTTAAGGAACTCGGCAAAATGCCCCCGTAACTTCGGGAGAAGGGGGGCCTGATGCGTGAAGGGATTTACTCCTGGAGCGTTTGAAGGCCGCAGAGACCAGTGGGAAGCGACTGTTTACTAAAAACACAGGTCCGTGCTAAGTCGCAAGACGATGTATACGGACTGACGCCTGCCCGGTGCTGGAAGGTTAAGAGGAACGGTTAGCCGCAAGGCGAAGCTGAGAATTTAAGCCCCAGTAAACGGCGGTGGTAACTATAACCATCCTAAGGTAGCGAAATTCCTTGTCGGGTAAGTTCCGACCTGCACGAATGGCGTAACGACTTCCCAGCTGTCTCAACCGTGGACTCGGCGAAATTGCACTACGAGTAAAGATGCTCGTTACGCGCAGAAGGACGGAAAGACCCCGTGACCTTTACTACAGCTTTGTATTGGTGTTCGGTGTGGCTTGTGTAGGATAGGTGGGAGACTTTGAAGCTTGGACGCTAGTTCAGGTGGAGTCATTGTTGAAATACCACTCTGGTCACTCTGGATATCTAACTTCGAACCGTGATCCGGTTCAGGGACAGTGCATGGTGGGTAGTTTAACTGGGGCGGTTGCCTCCCAAAAAGTAACGGAGGCGCCCAAAGGTTCCCTCAACCTGGTTGGTAATCAGGTGTCGAGTGTAAGTGCACAAGGGAGCTTGACTGTGAGAGTGACAACTCGAGCAGGGACGAAAGTCGGGACTAGTGATCCGGCAGTGGCTTGTGGAAGCGCTGTCGCTCAACGGATAAAAGGTACCTCGGGGATAACAGGCTGATCTTGCCCAAGAGTCCATATCGACGGCATGGTTTGGCACCTCGATGTCGGCTCGTCGCATCCTGGGGCTGGAGTAGGTCCCAAGGGTTGGGCTGTTCGCCCATTAAAGCGGTACGCGAGCTGGGTTTAGAACGTCGTGAGACAGTTCGGTCCCTATCCTCTGCGCGCGCAGGAAATTTGAGAAGAGCTATCCCTAGTACGAGAGGACCGGGATGGACGAACCTCTGGTGTGTCAGTTGTTCCGCCAGGAGCACCGCTGATTAGCTACGTTCGGAACGGATAACCGCTGAAAGCATCTAAGCGGGAAGCCGGCTTCAAGATGAGATTTCCATGGCTTAGGCCGAGAGACTCGCAGCTAGACTACTGCGTTGATAGGCTGGATGTGGAAGCAGGGACTAAAGACCTGTGGAGCTGACCAGTACTAATAAGTCGATAAATTGATAACACTCACCCTTCGAGGGTAATGAGTATGCTTGCGTCCACTTTGTGGTTCCCGATATACGGTCGGGAATCACCCCAAGACAGGGTGAGGTCTCCCATGGAGAGCTGGCTTTGTCGCGGGGATAACTAGCAGTATCTAATTAAATACATAGCTTTAGTTCAATGATTCACCGGGAGTTATATCCCTAGTGTTTCGGCGGCCATAGCGAGAGGGAAACGCCCGGTCACATTCCGAACCCGGAAGCTAAGACTCTCTGCGCCGATGGTACTGCAAGGGGGACCTTGTGGGAGAGTAGGACACCGCCGGACTTAACTTCGAAAATGGCCACCCAGCAATGGGTGGCCATTTTTGTTTTAACTCGTTCCCGCTTGAGGGCGCGCGGCGCTTAGCGGCTAGTTTTGATACACCCAAGAATTCAACAGGAGACCATCGTGAGTGATTCGGGAGAACGCGGACAGCGGCCCGACGGCCATCGCCCAGGGGGAAGCAACCCCGGCGACCGTCGCCCCGGCAACGGTGGACCCGCCAAGGGCCGCCCGGCTTCGTCCGGCCGCCCTCCGGCACCCCGGGGCAACCCCGATCGCGCCGGCTCCGGCGATCGCGGCCGCAGCGATGACCGCGGCAACCCCGAGGAGCGACGACTCTGGACTCAGGGCGGTGCTCCCGCTCGCGGCAACCGCGACGCGCGCGAGCGAGAAGTGCCCGAAGACCGCGACCCCTTCAACATCCGTTCGGTCCGTGCCCACCACGAGGCGCCTGATATTCCGGATGACGTTCGGGACTCGGATCTCGATCGCGTCGCCCGCAACGAGCTCAAGACCCTCGACAAGGAGAACGCCGAGGGCATCGCCCGTCACCTGGTGATGGCCGCGAGACTGATCGACACGGATCCGACGTTGGCGCACGCGCACGCGACATCCGCAGCCCGCCGAGCAGGCCGCATCGGCGTTGTGCGCGAGACTCTCGCGATCACCGCCTACGCGATCGGCGACTACGCCCTTGCCCTGCGCGAGCTGCGCACCTACCGACGCATCACCGGCCGCGACGACCAGCTGCCCATGATGGTCGACAGTGAGCGCGGTATTGGGCGACCCGACAAGGCTCTCGAGCTGGGCCGCTCCGTCACCCGTTCGTCGCTGCCCGTTCCGGTGCAGGTCGAACTCGCGATCGCCATGTCGGGCGCGCGCCTCGATCTGGAGCAGCTGGATGCCGCTCTCGTCGAGCTCGAGATCCCGCAGCTGGATCCCTCCAAGGCGTTCTCCTACAGCCCCGCGCTGTTCTCGGCCTACGCGACGGTGCTCGAGGAGCTCGGTCGCGCCGAGGAAGCGGAGGAGTGGTACGACCGCGCCGACTTTGCCGCCGACGCGATCGAAGAGGCAGGCAGCGACGCCGAGCTCTCCACCATGGAGGTCATCGAGGAGGAACTGGATGAGCCTGAAGAACATGATGAGTCAGCTGTTCAGACGGAAGACGACGCCCGCGCCGATGACTGACTCCACGCCGCTCGACGGCGTCGACCTGGTGCTCGCGGACCTCGACGGGGTCGTGTATCGCGGGCCGGACGCCATCCCTTTCGCCGTCGACAGCCTGAATACCGCCGCTGAAACCATCAGGGTCGGTTACCTCACTAACAACGCGTCGCGTACGGCGGCATCAGTCGCGGAGCACCTCACGGGGCTCGGGTTGAGTGTGAAGGCGGAGGACGTCGTCACCTCGCCGCAGGCCGCGATGCGCGTGCTCAAGGAACTCGTGCCGGCGGGCTCAACGATCCTGGTCGTCGGCGGCGACGGCCTCACCGATGAGCTCGAGAAGGCCGGCTTCGGTGTCACGCGCTCCGCGCTCGACAAGCCGGCCGCCGTCATCCAGGGCTTCGCGCCCGACGTCGGATGGGTGCACCTCGCCGAGGCGGCGTTCGCGCTGAACGTGAGCCTCGAGGTGCAGATCCCGTGGGTCGCCACCAACACGGACTGGACGATTCCGCAGGCTCGGGGAACGGCACCGGGCAACGGGACACTCGTCTCCGCAGTCCACACGGCCGTCGGCCGCTTGCCCGTCGTCGCGGGCAAGCCCGAGGTGCCGATGTTCGAGCTGGCCTCGGAGCGCTTCAGCGCGGAGCATCCTCTGGTCATCGGGGATCGTCTCGATACTGACATTCTCGGCGCCAACCGCGCCGGCTTCGCCTCGGTGCACGTGCTCACCGGCATCGACCAGCCCAAGCAGCTGCTCGCGGCCGCCGAAGACCAGCGCCCGACCTTCATCGTGGAAGACCTGCGCCAGCTGCACGAGCCGTACCCGGCGACCATCGAGACGAAGCGTGGTGAATCCGTCGTGATCACCGTCGGCGACTGTGTGCTTGTACGCACCGCCGAGACGATCGTCGTCGAGCAGCAGGGCAGCGCGATCAACCGGCTGCGGGCCGGAACGGCCACGATCTGGAACTCGGGCTACACGATCTACGCCCTGCGCGTGCCGCCGGAGCTATATTCGTGAGCATGAGCGATTTCATTCCGTCCGACTCCGAGACCGACGCCCTGCTCTCGCGCGTTCTGCTCATCGAGGACCAGCCGCTTGCCGAGCGCGCCGCGGCGTTCGCGGCGGTGCACGACCAGCTGCAGTCCGTTCTCGAGCGCGGCGACGCGCAGCAGCGCTCCCAGCAGTGATCGTGCAGTCCCTCCTCAATGGCTGACGCGCGGCTCGATGCGGCCCTCGCCGAGCGGGGGCTGGCACGTTCGCGCACCCACGCCGCGCGGCTCATCGCCGACGGCCTGGTGACGGTCGATGGTGCCCCGGCACCCAAGGCCTCCGCGAAGGTGCGGGAGAACCAGGTGATCGCCGTCGCGGGGGCCGACCACTACGTCAGTCGCGCCGCCCACAAGCTGAACGGGGCCCTCGACGGTTTCGGGGTTCCCGTCGTCGGGCGGCTCGCGCTCGACGTGGGTGCCTCCACGGGGGGCTTCACGCAGGTGTTGCTGGAGCGCGGGGCATCCCGGGTCATCGCACTCGACGTCGGCCACGCACAGCTTGCCGAACCTGTGCTCAGCGACCCACGGGTCAGCGTGGTCGAAGGCTTCAATGCGCGCTACGTGACGCGGGATGCCCTCACCGCCGCCTCGGGAGTGACCGAGTCACCCTCGCTCATCGTGGCGGACCTCTCGTTCATCTCGCTGACGCAGGTACTGCCGGCCATCGTGGACACGGTCGGGCTCGAGGTCGACTTCGTGCTTCTCGTCAAGCCGCAGTTCGAGGTGGGGCGTACCGGCATCCGCGAGGGGATCGTGCGCGATAAGGGGCTCCGCCTCGATGCCGTGACCGGTGTGATGTGGGCGGCCTGGGATCTCGGGCTCGGCACGGCGGGCGTCCTCCCCTCCCCAATCGCGGGCAACTCGGGAAATCACGAGTATCTGCTCTGGTTGAGCGCGAGCGTTGGGGTGAATCCGACAGAATGGTTGGAGCGGGTTTCTGAGCTGGCCTAGTTCTGCCATTTTCGAAACCTGATCCCGAATAATCGAGCTGGAGGGTTGCCGCAACGTGACTACTGACCGGCACATCCTTGTCGTCGCGCACACGGGTCGACAGGACTCGCTGTCCGCGGCCGCGCAGGTCTGCAAGCAACTGCTCGACGCGGGCATCAGCCCCGTGCTCACCGCCGAGGAACACGCCGAGGTCGTCGCGTTCAACGGTGCACTCGAACCGATGCAGATACTGAGCCAATCGGCGAACGGCGACGGGGTGAAGATCGGCGACCTCGAGCTCGTCATCGTGCTTGGCGGTGACGGCACCATCCTGCGTGCCGCCGAACTCACGCGCGGCTGCTCGGCGCCCCTGCTCGGGGTCAACCTCGGGCACGTGGGCTTCCTCGCGGAGAGCGAGCGCGAAGACCTCACCGAGACCGTGACCCGCGCGCTGGCGCGCGACTATCTGGTCGAAGAGAGGATGACGCTCAACGTACGCGTCAAAGTCAACGCCGAGGTGATCTACGAGACCTGGGCCCTCAACGAGGCAACCGTGGAGAAGGCCAGCCGCGAGCGAATGCTCGAGGTCGTCATCGAGATCGACGGGCGTCCGCTCAGCTCGTTCGGTTGCGACGGCGTCGTTATGTCGACGCCGACCGGCTCGACCGCTTACGCGTTCTCCGCCGGCGGTCCCGTTGTCTGGCCGAGCCTCGACGCGATGCTGCTCGTGCCGCTCAGCCCACACGCTCTTTTTGCGCGCCCCCTCGTCGTTGGACCGGATTCCGCCCTCGCCGTCGAGGTTCTCGACCGCACCCAGGGCACCGGTGTGCTCTGGTGCGACGGTCGCCGCTCGCGTGACCTGCCCCGCGGCGCTCGTGTTGTCGTGCGCCGCTCGCCGGTTCCGGTGCGCCTCGCACGCCTGTCGCAGGGTCCCTTCACTGATCGTCTCGTACGCAAGTTCAACCTGCCGGTCACCGGCTGGCGCGGCCCGATCGGCGAGGAGGGCGGGCAGTGATCGAAGAGATCTCGATCCGCAACCTCGGTGTCATCGGTGAGGCGCGGCTGCCGCTCGGCCCCGGCTTCACAGCCATCACCGGCGAGACTGGCGCGGGCAAGACCATGGTCGTCACGGCCCTCGGCCTGCTGCTCGGTGAGCGGTCAGACGCTGCGGCGATCCGATCCGGAGCCGACTCGGCTGTCGTGGAGGGTCACTGGCAGATCGACGACGGGGGAGCGGTAGCTGAACGGGTGCGCGACGCCGGCGGCGATCTCGATGACGGCGAGCTCATCCTCGGTCGTTCCGTATCGCAGGAGGGTCGCAGTCGTGCGGTCGTCGGCGGGCGGGCGGCACCCGTCGGTGTTCTGGGTGAGATCGGCCAGCAGCTGGTCGTTGTGCACGGGCAGTCCGACCAGGTGCGCCTTCGTTCGGCGACGGCGCAGCGCGAGGCGCTCGATCGCTTCGCCGGTACAGAGCTCGCGACGCTGCTCGGCAGCTACCAGGAGACCTACCGCCGCTGGCAGTCCAACCAGGGCGAGCTCGACGTGCTGGTCGCGGAGCGCGACCGACGGCAGCGCGAGGCCGAAGAGCTGCGCGTCGCCATGACCGAGATCGAGAACGCCGCGCCCCGCCGTGGAGAAGACGTCGAGCTCTCCGAGCGCTCGGACCGCCTCACCAACCTCGAAGACCTGCGCCTCGCCGCGGCCCAGTCGCTCGAGCTTGTGTCGGCCCAGGCGGGCGACGATGCTCCGGATGCCCTCACTCTCCTCGATTCCGCGCGTCGCCAGATCGAGCGGGTCGTCGATCACGACCCGTCCCTCGCGCCCATCACCGAAGCCCTCACCGTGGCAACCGTCGCCGTGACCGAGGTCTCCGGCCTGCTCTCCACCTACCTCAGCGGTCTCGACAGCGACGGCGGACGCGAACTCGAGTCGGTGCAGGAGCGTCGCTCCGAGCTCGCGGCCCTCGTGCGCAAGTTCGGGACGTCGCTCGACGAGGTCATCGACTACCTCGACACCGGCAGCGGACGCCTGCTCGAGCTCGACAACGACTCCGACCGCATCGACGCCCTCGGCAGCCAGGTCGAGGCGGACCGGGCCGACCTCGTCGACCTCGCCGCGCGCCTGAGCGAGCTTCGTCGCGATTACGCCGTGCGCCTGTCGGAGCGCGTCACGGGCGAGCTGGCCGCGCTGGCCATGGCGAGTGCTCGGGTGACCGTCGAAGTGACGGATCGCTCCGAGTATTCACTCACCGGCAAGGATCAGGTGGCGATCCTGCTGCAGCCGCACTCGGGCGCCGACCCGCGTCCGCTCGGCCGTGGCGCCTCGGGTGGCGAGCTCTCGCGGGTGATGCTCGCGATCGAGGTCGTGATCGCCGGAAGCGACCCCGTGCCCACATTCATCTTCGACGAGGTCGACGCCGGCGTCGGCGGTGCCTCGGCGATCGAGATCGGTCGCCGGTTGGCCCGCCTCAGCCGCACGGCTCAGGTCATCGTCGTCACGCACCTCGCCCAGGTGGCGGCCTTCGCCACCAACCACCTGAGCGTCACCAAGGACAGCGACGGATCCGTCACCGCGAGCAGTGTCACTCAGCTGCACGGCGAGGAGCGGATCGCCGAGATGGCGCGCCTGCTCTCCGGCCTGCCCGACTCCGAGAGCGGGCTGCAGCACGCGCGCGAGCTCATCGAGACGGCGCGGGCGCTGGATAGCTAGCTCGGCCTGATCTCGACGAGCTCGATCTACGGCGCCTAGAGCACCTTCTTCCAGACACCCTCGTAGCCCCACGCGACGAACCCGATCTCCTCGTTGACCGACAGCATCGGCCGGTTCTCCTCGGCGTTGAATGTGGTCACCGACGGGTGTCCCGGAGCGTGCTGGTCCAGAAACGCGAGGTTGGCGAGCTTGAGGATCATCCCGAGCCGGTGACCGCGGTGCTCCTTGAGCACGATCGTGTCGCCCTGCATGACCGGGCGGCGCAGCTCGGGCGGCACCGTGAGCTCCGTGAAGCCCGACGCGGCGCCGGTGGCCGTGTGCACGGCGAGGGTTGTGAGGGTCACGCGGGGGCTCGATTCCAGCGCATCGTCCTCCTCGGACACCCGTTCGGCGGTCCAGGGGTTGTCATCCGGCTCGAGCCCGGCGAAGGGTGCGTCGGTCTGCATGCGGGTACGGAGAAGCGCGATCGCCTCCAAGAAAGCAACGGGCGTCCGCCCCGCCCACGACTCGAGGTGGTAGTCCGGGGCGAGCGGCAGCGGTGCGGGAGTGAACGGCAGGTCGAGCCGCGACATCCTCGCCACCTGTTCGAGGCTGAAGCCGCGGGCAAGGGCGAACCTCGTCGAAGCCGAGTCGCGGGGCACTGAGCCGAAACCGGTGGGCGACTCCAGCACGGGCCCCTCGGTTGCCTTCTGCGGGGACTCTCCCTGCAGCACGGTCTTACTTTCGCTGGCGGCGAGGGCGAGCAGCGCGTCGTAGAGAGCGGCGCCGATACCTCGCCGCCGGAAGTCCGGGAGTACTTCGATGGAGATCCAGCCGACCGGTGTCGGGTCGTCGGGCGGGTCGGTGTCGTAGATGGCGCGACCGACGATGCGGCCGTCCACCCGTGCCACGAGCGCGACCTTCGGCTGCCACGAGCGCTGATACATCGGCAGCAACTCGGCCGGCTCGAGCGACAGGTCATGGTTACCGACGGACTCGGCCTCGATCTCGTTACGCACCCGGACCATCTCGGCGAAGGCTTCGTCGACGGTCGCCGGGATCACTAGTTGTTCGATGGTGAATGTCATAGTTCCTTCTTCCACGCGCCTTCGTACCCGATGGGTACGAAGCCCACGGCTTCGTTCACATCGAGCATGTGGCGGTTCTCTTCTGCATTAAACGTGATGATTGCGGGATGCCCCGGCCGCGCCCTCTGCAGGTGCTCGATGTTCGCGGTCTTGAGCAGCATGCCGAGCCGGTGCCCCCGATGCTCGGCCAACACCAGAGTGTCTTCCTGCCCGACCGGGCGGTCGAGTTCGGCCGGTGCCGACAGCACGCTGAATCCGACCAGTCGACCGGATGCCTCGTGCTCGACGACGGCAAACAGCTCCGTTCGCGGGCTCGCCTCGAAGCGCTCCTGGTTCTCGCGGAGGCGGTCGGCCGTCCAGACGTCTTCCGGTTCCTCCAGCCCGGCGCTGGGGGCGTCCGTGCTCATGCGCGTGAGCAGGTGCGCGACGTCGGCGAGCCAGTTCTCCGGGGTGCGACCGACCCACGTGTGAACGCGGTAGCCCGCGGGCACGGTGAAGGACACACGTGCCGGTAGGGCGAGCCGCGAGGCGCGCTCCACCTGCTCGAGGGCGAAGCCGCGCGCCACAAGGAAGCGCACCTCCGCGTTGTCGCGGGGAACCGATCCGAAGCCGGTCGGCGGCACGAGGCGGTCGCCCGGGCCATCCGCGGACACGACGTAGAGGATGAGCCGCTTCAGTCCGGCCTCGCGGGCGATGGACTCGACGTGCGAGAGCAGCGCAGAGCCGATGCCGCGGTTGCGGTAGTCCGGGAGCACCCCTCCGCCGAGCCATGCGGTGCCGGTGACGTCATCCCGAAGCGTGCTGAAGAACACCCGGGCCACGATGCGCCCGTCGGCCCGCACGACGAACAAGCGGATGGGCTGCGTCTCGTCGTGCCAGCCCGGCAGCGACTCGGCGGCGGTATAGCTCAGTTCGTCGGTGCCATACCCCTCGAGCTCGAGGGCGTTCTTGACGTCCACCGCGGCGAGGAAGTCGGCGGCCTCGGGCACGTCGACGGAAACAGGGGGCAGTATCTCTTCGACCAGGTGGTCACTCATGCGGTCCTCCATCCGGGCAGCCGACCAGAATACATCCGCAGGGGCCCGACGAAACGGATCGCAACCGGTTTGTTGTAGAAGGGAAGGGCCGTGGAGTCGGGTACCGTATACCGAGACTTTCCGGCCGGAAGAAAGGGTGTGCGCGTGTATCTCAAGAGCCTCACCCTCAAGGGCTTCAAATCCTTCGCGCAACCGACCACCTTCGCGTTCGAGCAGGGCGTCACGTGTGTCGTCGGCCCGAACGGTTCCGGCAAGAGCAACGTCGTCGACGCGCTCGCCTGGGTCATGGGCGAGCAGGGCGCCAAGACGCTCCGCGGCGGAAAGATGGAGGACGTCATCTTCGCGGGCACGGCGACCAAGGGTCCGCTGGGCCGCGCCGAGGTCATCCTCACCATCGACAACACCGACGGTGCGCTGCCAATCGACTACACCGAGGTTGCGATCAGCCGCACGCTGTTCCGCAACGGTGGCAGCGAGTACGCGATCAACGGCGAGGCCTGCCGCCTGCTCGATGTGCAGGAGCTGCTCTCCGACTCCGGTCTCGGCCGCGAGATGCACGTTATCGTCGGCCAGGGCCAGCTCGACAACGTGCTGCGCGCGACCCCCGAGGAGCGCCGCGGCTTCATCGAGGAGGCCGCTGGAATCCTCAAGCACCGCCGCCGCAAAGAGAAGACCATCCGCAAGCTCGACGCGATGCAGGCCAACCTCACGCGCCTGTCCGATCTAGCGGGCGAGATCCGTCGCCAGCTCAAGCCGCTCGGTCACCAGGCCGAGATCGCACGCGAGGCCCAGTCGATCGCCTCGATTGTTCGGGATGCCCGCGCTCGCCTCCTGGCCGACGAAGTGGTCGAACTCCGCTCCGCGATCACCGTGTCCAGTCGTAGCGAGAGCGAGCGCAAGACCGAGCGCATCGTGCTGCAGGAGCAGCTCGACCAGGCCAAGCTGCGCGAGGGCCGCATCGAGCAGGCCCAGATCGGTGACGCCGTCGACATCGCCCGCCGCACCGCCTTCGGGCTCGAGTCGGTGCAGGAGCGCCTGCGCGGCCTGTACTCCCTCGCCAACCAGCGCCTCGCGCTGCTCGGCCAGGAGGGCGGCTCGGCGTCCATCGGCACCTCCGTCAGCCAGAGCATGGTCGATGACGCCAAGGCGGAGGCCGCGCGGCTGCAGGGTGAGGTCGCCGAAGCGGAGGAGTCCGTGGGGCGGGCTGCCGCGGCATCCGCCACCGCACGCGCTTCTCTCGACTCGCTCGACGAGGAGATCTCGGCGCAGAGCGCTCTCGTCTCCCGCCACGCCCTCGAGCTGGCTGGCCACGCGAGCCGCGTCGAGGTCGCCCAGTCCAAGCTGGCCGCCACGCGCGGTGAGCTTTTGCGCCAGAAGAACGCCCTCGAACTCGCGGAGGAGCGTCGCGACGCCACCCGCGTCGAATTCGTCGCCCTCGAAGCGGAGGCCGCCACGAGTGAGGCCGGCGACGGGTCGCTCGACAAGGCCTACGAAGAGGCCGAAGCCGCGGTCGCTGCCCTTCTGGTCGAGATCGAGACGGTTCGGGATGACCTGCACACCTCCGAGCGTGAGCGGGACGGCCTCGCCGCCCGCAACTCGGCACTCTCCCTCGCCGTCGACCAGAAAGACGGCTCGACCGCTTTGGTCGCCGCGAACCTCGACGGCATCCGCGGACTCGTCGCCGAGCACGTGAAGATCGAGCCCGGGTTCGAGGCGGCCATCGCCGCCGCGCTCGGGTCGCTCGCCGATGCCGTGCTGGCTGAGAACCGTGACTCCGCCATCTCCGCCCTCGAGCAGTCCGCGAGCCGCGACTTCGGCCGGGTCGAGGTCGTCGTGGCCGACTCGGGTCGCGTGAACGTGGCCTCCGGCGACTTCGGCGAGGGCGCACGACTCGCCCAGGATGTCATCGAGGCCCCCGACGGCGTGCGCGGTCTGCTCGCGTCCGTCGTCATCACCGACGACCTCGACGTCGCCCGCCGTGTCTTCGCCGACCCCGCGCTCGCGGAATCCGACCTCACCTTCGTGACCCGCTCTGGCGACGTGCTGACCCGCTACGTGCTGCGCGGTGGTTCCGGCGCCAAACGCTCACGTCTCGAACTCGTCGCTGAACGGGATGCCGCGGCCGCGGGTCTCGAGGTCGTGACAACGCAGATCGAGCGCACGCGCTTCCTGCTCGCCGAGAAGCGGGCGGGCCTCGAGGCGGCCAGGGTGGATGCGACGACGGCCCTCACCGCCCTTCGGGAGTTCGACGCCGCGCTCGCCGCGCAGAGCGAGCAGCTCGGACGCTTCCGCATCCAGCTCGAGGCCGCGCAGGCCGAGTGGGAGCGACTGTCCGCAGCGGTGTCGATGTCTGCCGAGACCGTGCGCACCGCAGAGGCGGATGTGGACCGCGCCAAGGCCGAACACGACCAGTACGACGCGACGCCCCGGCCCATGCTCGACGTCTCCAACCGCGACGCGGTACTCCTCGAGGTTGACGGCGCGCGCGCGGCCGAGCTCGAGCAGCGCATTCAACTCGAGACGATTCGCGAAAGGGTTCGCGCGGAGCTTGCGCGCGCGGCATCCCTCGGCCAACAGTTGGAAGCGGACCGCGCGGCAGCGGAGGAACACGCCCGACTCGCGGTGCTGCGCCAGCGCCAGATCGCGTCGGCCACCTTCGTCGTCGAGGCCCTGCCCGCCGTTCTGGATGCCGTCGACCGCTCGGTGTCGCAGGCGCGCTTCGATCTTGCCGAGGCCGAGTCAGAGCGCTCCGCCCAGAACGAGGAGCTCGCCGAGCTGCGTCGCCAGGAGACTTCGCTGCGCGAGCGCCTGCACGCGGTCAGCGAGAACGTGCACGGCCTCGAAATGCAGATCTATGAGAAGAAGCTGCACCTGTCGACCCTGCTCGAGCGCGCCGGCGAAGAGCTCGGACTCGTCGAGGATGTGCTCGTCGCCGAGTACGGCCCCGAGGTGCCGGTGCCGATAGACGGCGCCCCGGAAATCGAGCCTGCCGAGACCACGTCAAGCGAAGCCGAGACGGACCCGACCACGGTGCCCTACGTCCGCATCGAGCAGGAGGCCCGCCTCGCCAAAGCCGAGCGCAAGCTCGCCCAGCTCGGTCGAGTGAACCCGCTCGCCCTCGAGGAGTTCGCGGCCCTCGAGCAACGTCACAAGTTCCTTACCGAGCAGCTCACCGACCTCACCAACACCCGCAAGGACCTGCTCACGATCATCGAGGAGATCGACGAGAAGATGGAGGACATCTTCTCGGCGGCCTTCGAGGACACCAGGGCCGCCTTCAACCAGGTCTTCCCGGTGTTGTTCCCGGGCGGCACCGGCAGCATCCACCTGACCGATCCCGAGAACATGCTCACGACCGGCATCGAGGTCAGCGTGCGTCCGGCCGGCAAGAAGATCGAGCGCCTCTCGCTGCTGAGCGGTGGCGAGCGCAGCCTCGCGGCCGTCGCCCTGCTGATTGCGATCTTCAAGGCGCGCCCCAGCCCGTTCTACATTATGGATGAGGTCGAAGCAGCGCTCGATGACGCGAACCTCGGGCGCCTGCTGCAGATCTTCGAAGACCTGCGCCAGACCAGCCAGCTCATCGTCATCACCCACCAGAAGCGCACGATGGAGATCGCGGATGCGCTCTACGGCGTCTCGATGCGGTCGGACGGCATCAGCGCCGTCGTCGGCCAGCGGGTCGGTCGCGAAGCGAGCTAGCTCTTCGTGAGGTCCTGGGCGAGCATCACGATGATGTCGCTCGGGCCGCGCAGGTAGGTCAGCTTGTAGACGTCCTGGTAGTTGGCGACGCCCCGCAGGGGGAAGCAGCCGTGCTTCGCCGCGATCTCGAGAGCAGCGTCGATGTCGTCGACCGAGAACGCGATGCGGTGCATGCCGATGTCGTTGGGGCGGGTCGGCTTCGACTCGACCGCCTCCGGGTGGATGTACTCGAACAATTCGATCTGCCCGTGCCCATCCGGAGTCTGCAGAACCGCGATCTTCGCGTGGTTGCCGTCCAGGTCTACGGCGGTGTCCGCCCACTCGCCGCTGACCTCGTCGCGGCCGACGAGGGTCAGGCCGAGGTCGGTGAAGAAGGCGATCGTCGCCTCGATGTCACGCACGGCTATGCCGATGTTCTCCAACTTGATGGTCATGCGGGGAATGCTAGCCCAACCGCTTCTCGCCCGGCGTCAGCACCCGCAGCCAGCGGTGCCCGTAGCCGTCGAGCGCGACGTGCACGGTGCCATCCTCCTCGGGGTGGAACGACGTGCCGTCGAGCAGCAGGTCGACGAGCTTTGTGCCCTCGTCGAGATCCGTGAGCCTGAACGTGACACCCGCCGGCTCGCTCGCGAGATTGTGCAGGGCGACCAGGCGCCCCTCGCCATTCGCCATCGAGTGCACGAGCACGGAGGGCGCATCCTGTTTGATGACAGCGAACTCGCCCCAGCCGATCTCGGCGGAGGCCCGGTAGCGCTCGATGAGACGCCGCATGAAGTGCAATAGAGAGTCGGGGTCGTGACGCTGGGCGCTTGCATTGATGTGCTCGGGGGAGAAGCCGCCCTCGGTGACCGGTGCGGTGAGCTTGCGGGGGCTGGCCGAAGAGAAGCCGCCGTTCGCTGACGCGTCCCACTGCATCGGGGTGCGCACCGAGCTGCGACCCTCGATCTTCAGGTTCTCGCCCATGCCCAGCTCCTCGCCGTAGAACAGCACGGGGGTGCCCGGCAGGGAGAACAGCAGGCTGTAGACCATGCGGATTCGGCGCGGGTCGCCGTGCAGCATAGACGGCAGGCGACGCACGATGCCTCGGCCGTAGACCTGCATCTCCTCCTCGGGGCCGAAGGCGGCGAAGACCTCCTCGCGTTCCTCGTCACTCAGTTTGTCCAGTGTGAGCTCATCGTGGTTACGCACGAAGTTGGCCCACTGGGACTCGACGTGGGTTGCCGGACGAGACGCTATCGCGTCGACGAGAGGGGATGCATCCTCTCTCGCCAGCGACAGGTACAGGTTCTGCATCACAATGAAATCGAATTGCATGGTGAGTGCATCGCCGTCGGTGCCCCCGTAGAAGTCGAGCTGGTCCTTGCGCTCGACGTTCACCTCACCGAGCATGATCGCCTCGCCCGAGCGACGGCCGAGGAAGGAACGCAGCGATCGGAAGTACTCCATCGGGTCGCCGAGCTCACCCGCAGCGGGGGAGGCGCCCGAGGTGTCGAGCAGGAAGGGCACGGCGTCGAGGCGGAACCCCGAGACGCCCATCTGCAGCCAGAAGCCCATGATCTTGGCGATCTCGTCGCGCACCTTCGGGTTGGTGACGTTGAGGTCGGGCTGGAACTTGTAGAAGCTGTGCAGGTAGTACTCGCCGGTCTTCTCGTCGAGCTCCCAGATGCTGTCCTCCTTGTCGGGGAACACCGGCTCCGGCTCCTTGGCCGGCTTCTTCTTCTGCCAGACGTAGTAGTCGCGGTACGGGTTGTCGAGGCTTGCGCGCGAGGCCTTGAACCACGGGTGCTGGTCGGAGGTGTGGTTGACGACCAGGTCGATGATGACGCGCATACCGCGGTCGCGGGCAGTGCGGATCACCTCGACGATATCGCCGTGATTGCCGAGCCGCGGGTCGACTCCGTAGAAGTCGGTGACGTCATAGCCGTCATCCTTGTCGGGTGTCGGATAGAACGGCATCAGCCACAGGCAGGTGACACCCAGCTCCTGCAGGTAGTCCATGCGGTGGGAGAGGCCCTCGAAGTCGCCGATGCCGTCTCCGTTCCAGTCCATGTAGGTCTCGACGTCGAGGCAGTAGATGACAGCAGTCTTCCACCACAGGTCGCTTGTGTCGGTGATTCGCATCCCACCCACGCTATTGAGGTAGGGGCTCTCTTTGCGTCCCCTGTCAGGGAACCCTCAGGGCGCCTCTCCGGCCGGTGGTGCCGTGCCGGTACCCTGTTACCCATGGCTGAACGCTCCACCCCCTGGTCCCTCGGCGGCGCCCTCCGCGGCATGTTCGCGAAGAAGACCATCGACGACGACACGTGGGAGGACCTCGAAGACGCCCTCATCTCGGCCGACTTCGGCCCGGACATCACCGACTCGGTCATCTCGCAGCTGCGCGCGAACGTCGACAAATACAAGACGACAGACCCCGCCGATCTGAAGAGGATGCTGCGCGAAAGCCTCGAGGAACGTTTCGCCGCCTACGACCCCACCCTCACTCTCAGCGCGCGTCCCGCGGTTGTGCTGGTCGTGGGAGTCAACGGAGTCGGCAAGACCACAACGATCGGCAAGTTCGCCCGGTTCCTGGTCGGGCACGGGCGAACCGTCGTTGTGGGGGCAGCCGACACGTTCCGCGCGGCTGCCGTCGAGCAGCTCGCGACCTGGGCCGAGCGCGGGGGAGCGCAGATCGTGCGCCCGCAGATGGAACGACAGGATCCGGCCTCTGTCGCGTTCCAGACCGTCGAGTTCGCGACCCGCGAGGGCATCGAGATCTGCATCATCGACACGGCAGGCCGGCTCCAGACCAAGAGCGGGCTGATGGACGAGCTCGGCAAGATCCGCCGGGTGATCGAGAAGCAGACCGAGATCGCCGAGGTGCTGCTCGTGCTCGACGCCACGACCGGGCAGAACGGTGTCGCCCAGGCCGAGGCCTTCATCCAGCACGCGGGAGTCACCGGACTCGTCATCTCGAAACTCGACGGCTCGGCCAAGGGCGGCTTCGTTCTCGCGGTTCAGGAGCGCACGGGCATCCCGATCAAACTCGTCGGGCAGGGTGAGGGAATCAACGACCTCACCGGCTTCACGCCCCACGTCTTCGTGGCGAACCTCGTCGGTTAACGTTCTGCACGCGCCGGGTGAACGCTCGGTGACATCGGGCTGGGTGCCTCTGGACGCACAATACGGTGCTGTGTAGCGCGCTGTTGCGCGGTTCCGTCACGCTGCCCAAAGGATGTCCCGTGTTCTCACGCTCGACCGAGAGTTCGCGGCTTCCGCGACTCAGCAAGCCCGCCGCCTGGTTCACCACCGCTGTGCTCACCCTGTCGGGTGTGGCCTTCTCGGGTGCTCCCGCCTTCGCCGCTGACTCCGCCGAGCTGGTCGTCGTCTCCGTCGACACGGCGGGCGGAACGGGACTCGCCACGCCCTCGCTCGTGACCGTCAACTCGGACGGCACCGCCTCGTCGAAGCCGACGGTGTCGCTTCCCGCGGCGGCGGACGGAACCAACAAGCCGCTGTCGCTCAGTGGATCCTCGAGTGCGCAGGGCTACCTCAAGCGCTCCGCCGACGGACGCTATCTCGTGCTCACCGGCTACGCGGGAGCCCCGGGCTCGTACACCGCCGGCGACCCGAAGGACTCGACCGCAGCAGCCCTCGAACGCGTCATCGGACGCGTCGACAACACCGGCGCCGCAGACACCAGCACCGGGCTCGGTGCCGCTATGAGCCTCAGTCACTCCCGCGCCGCGACCAGCGCAGACGGCAGCGCGTTCTACGTCACGGGCAACGGTGCCGACGGCACCCCCGCCGGCGGCGTGCTGCGCGTCGACCTCGGCGGTGCGAACGCCACGTCCGTCTCCGGCGCCTGGGCCAATACCCGCGTCGTCGACATCGCCGACGGCAAGCTGTTCGCCACCTCCGACAAGACCCCTGTCAAGGGTCTTGGCTTCTGGCCGAACCTGCCCACGACATCGACCGCACCGACCGCCGCGTTCACGCTCGCAGGCACACCGACCGACTTCGCGCTGCTCGACGTCGACGCAACCGTGCCCGGAGTCGACACCGCCTACGTCATCGCGGAGGGTGCGGTGGGCATCGCCAAGTTCACCTCGAACGGCACTGCCTGGACCGCCCGCGGCACGCGTCCGATCGCCGCCCAGTCGCTCACCGCTCGCGTCAACAACGGCGCCGCCGAATTGTTCGTCGTGCAGGGTTCGGCCGTGGGCAACTCGCTCGTCTCGGTCACCGACACCGCCGCAGCCCAGGGCGCGGCGATCTTCTCGGATGCGACAGTGCTCTCGACCTCGACCGGCACTACCTCCTACCGGGGCGTGGCGCTCGCACCGGCCGGCTGGAACCCGGTCGCACCCGAGGTGCCCGAGGAACCGGCCAACCTGCCGATCATCGTCTTCTCGCGCGCCGAGACCGCCGGCACCGTCGGCCGCACCGACAACCCGACGACGACCTTCATCGTCTCCGACGAGGAGACGGCCGCGGCTGACCTGACCGTCGCCATCACCGGTACTTCGAACTCCGACGTCGTTGATGAGGATGACGTCTCCATCACCGGGTCCGGCGCCGAGCGCACCGTCACGGTCACCCCCAGGGCGCGCGGCTACCGCGCCGCGCTGACCTTCACGGTCACCGACGCCGACGGGAACACGGGCACGGCGACGCTGACCTACTCGGCCTCGGGTGCGCTCGCGTCATCGACCGGTTTCTACTACTACGGCTCGTCCGACACCTCGACGATCGTCGAGGCCGGCGACGGCTACATCCTCACCGCGAACGACGAGAACCAGACCATCGGCCTGTACAAGCAGGGCGTCTCGGGATACGCCGTCAAGGAGTTCTCGTTCCCGGCGATCGCCGGCTCCGAGATCGACATCGAGGGTGCTGATCGCGTCGGTAACGTCATCTACTGGACGGGATCGCACGGCAACTCGCGCACGGGAGGCGTCAAGGTCGAGCGCCGCAACGTGTTCTCGACGACGGTCACGGGCGAAGGCGCATCCACCGAACTGGCATACGGCTCGAGCTTCTCGGGACTCTGGAGCCAGCTGCGCGACTGGGACTCGACCAACGGTCACGGTCTCGGCGCCAACACGCTCGGCTTCGTCGCGGCGACCGCGGAGGGCGTTCTGCCCAACCCGCCGAGCGGCTTCAACATCGAGGGCTTCGAGTTCGCACCGGGCAGCACCACGACCGCGTACTTCGGATTCCGTGCCCCGTCGATCGGCGCCGACCAGAACGCGCTCATCGTGCCGGTGACCAACCTGCCCGCGCTCGTCGGCGGGGAGGCAAGCCAGGCCGCCTTCGGCGCGCCGATCCTGCTCGATCTCGGCGGACGCACTATCCGAGCGATCGCGAAGAACGCGGCCGACCAGTACCTCATCTCCGCCGGCCCCGGCGCCGTAGAGAACAGCTGGGCGCTCTACACCTGGGATGGCGACCCGCTGACCCAGCCCGCGTTCAACCGCGCCCTGCCCGATACGGATGCCGCGACCACGGGTTCATGGGAATCCATCGCACCCCTGCCCGCGAACCTCGCGGCGGGTGCTGCGGTGGAGCTCATCGCCGACACCGGCGACGCCACCCTCTACAACGGTACGGAGAACAAGGATCTCAACGTCAACATCCAGAAGGCCTACTCGGACACGTTCGAACTCGCCGGGGTTCCGGCGACCGTCATCTCCTTCGATGCGACGATCTCGGGTCGCGCGAACGTCAACAAGCTGCTCAGCACGGTCGTCACCGACGCCTCGCCGTCCGGTGTGACGTTCGGCTACCAGTGGCTGCGCAACGGCACGGCGATCAGCAAGGCGACCGCCTCGACCTACCGGGTCACGTCGAGCGACTACCTCAAGCGACTGAGCGTGCGCGTCACGGCTACAAAAACGGGGCTCGCGCCGACAGTTCGCACGAGTGCCGCGACAGCTATCGTGGGCAAGAAGCTCGTCGCCGTGACGGGAGTGCCCACGGTCACGGGCTCAGCCACGGTCGGGGCGACCCTCACCATCTCGGGCGGTGCCGTGAAGAGCACTCCCTCGAGCGGAACCAAGCGCACCTATCGCTGGTACGCGGACGGCCTGCCCATCGCCGGCGCGACCTCGACGAAGTACGTCGTCGGCGCGGCGACGATCGGCAAGACGATAACGGCCCGCATCGCTGTATCGAAGTCGGGATACGCGTCGGGTACCACGTTCAGTGCTCCCACCGCAGCCGTAGTCCCCGGCGCGATCACCTCGGTGACGGCGCCTCGGATCACCGGTACGGCGAAGTCCGGCTCGGTACTCACGGCAACGGGGGATACCTGGAGCGCAACCGGAATTGCGAAGAAGTACGCGTGGTACGCGACTTTTGGAGACGAGACACCCGTGCTCGTGCAGCTCTCGACCGCGAAGACCTTCGTCCCCACCTGGGAGCACGTCGGTGCGGTCATCACCGTCGAGATCACGGCGACCCGCCAGGGCTTCAGCTCCGACGCGTCGGACCGCTCGGCTGCCACGGCGGTCGTGCGGTAGGGCCAGAACGCAGGAGAGCCCGTCGACCTCCGGTCGGCGGGCTCTTGCGTCTGTTGGGCACTAGCCCCCGTTGGCGACCTTGTGCGCGTGGCTCAGCTCCGCGTAGTGGCGGGCGTTCTCGATGAGGCTCATCCGCTCGTCCTCCGAGAGCTGGCGCACGACCTTGGCCGGAACGCCGGTCACGAGCGAGTTGGCGGGGATCGCGGTGTACTCGAGCACAACCGCGCCGGCGGCGACGAGGGACCCGGCGCCGACGACGGCACCGTTCAGGATCGTCGCACCCATGCCGATGAGGCAGTCGTCCTCGATCGTGCAGCCGTGCAGCACGGCACCGTGGCCGACGCTGACCCGCGATCCGACACTCAGCACGAGGCCGGTGTCGGTGTGCATCGACACGTTGTCCTGGATGTTGCTGCCGGCTCCGATACGAATCTGGTCGGTGTCGGCACGGATGACGGAGCCGTAGAACACGCTGGAGTGGGGATCGAGTGTCACCGATCCGATGAGGGTCGCATTCGGGGCGACCCACGCTGTTGCATCAATCTTCGGAGACACGTTTCCGAAGGGAACAATAAGGGGCATTCCATAAGGTTAAGTCACTGGCGGCCCCCAAACGCAACGTGTGGTCCCTTTGCTTGACAGTCGCCCTTAAACTGGAGGCACTATGGCCACCTTTGGAAACCTCTCGGATCGTCTCGCCGATACCTTCAAGAACCTTCGCGGCAAGGGAAAACTCAGCGCCGCAGACGTCGACGGCACCGTCCGCGAGATCCGTCGCGCGCTGCTAGAAGCCGACGTCGCGCTCGACGTCGTCAAGGACTTCACCGGCAGGGTGCGCGAGCGCGCCCTCGGTGACGAGGTCTCCAAGGCCCTGAACCCCGCACAGCAGGTCGTGCAGATCGTCAACGACGAACTGGTGACGATCCTCGGTGGCGAGAGCCGTCGCATCCAGTTCGCCAAGACCGCGCCGACCGTCATCATGCTGGCTGGCCTGCAGGGTGCCGGTAAGACGACCCTCGCCGGCAAGCTGGCCAAGTGGCTCGCCGCCGACAACCACACGCCGCTCCTGGTCGCCGCCGACCTCCAGCGCCCCAACGCCGTCACGCAGCTGCAGGTCGTAGCCGAGCAGGCCGGTGTCGCCGTCTTCGCCCCCGAGCCCGGCAACGGCAAGGGCGACCCGGTCAAGGTCGCGAAGCAGGCGCTCAAGCACGCGAAGGACAAGCAGTACGACGTGGTCATCATCGACACCGCCGGCCGCCTCGGCGTCGACGCGGAGCTCATGAAGCAGGCCGCGGATATCCGCAAGGCGACCGACCCCGATGAAGTGCTCTTCGTGATCGACGCGATGATCGGTCAGGATGCCGTTGTGACGGCCAAGGCCTTCCAGGACGGCGTCGACTTCACCGGAGTGGTGCTCTCCAAGCTCGACGGCGATGCCCGCGGTGGTGCAGCGCTCTCCGTTGCCTCGGTCACGGGTCGCCCCATCCTGTTCGCGTCGACCGGTGAGGGTCTCGACGACTTCGAGCCCTTCCACCCCGACCGTATGGCGAGCCGCATCCTCGACCTGGGTGACATCCTCACCCTCATCGAGACCGCGCAGAAGAACTTCGACGAAGAAGAGTCGCGCAAGGTCGCCGAGAAGCTCGCGACCGACAACTTCACCCTCGAGGACTTCCTCGGGCAGATGCAGCAGCTCAAGAACATGGGCTCGATCAAGAGCATGCTGGGCATGCTGCCGGGCGCCAAGGGCATGCGTGACCAGCTCGACAACTTCGACGAATCCGAGATCACGCGCACGGAGGCGATCATCCAGTCGATGACCGTCATGGAGCGCCGCCAGCCGAAGGTTCTCAACGGCTCGCGCCGCGTGCGCATCGCGAAGGGCTCGGGTACCACGGTGACCGAGGTCAACGCTCTCGTCAACCGGTTCGACCAGGCCGCCAAGATGATGAAGACGGTTGCCAAGGGCGGGATGCCGCAGATGCCCGGCCTCGGCCCGATTCCCGGCGCCAAGTTCGGCGGCGCGAAGGCGCAGCAGCCCAAGAAGAAGGGCTCGAAGTCGGGCAACCCGGCCAAGCGTGCTGCGGAGAACGCGGCCCTCGCGAGCGGCGCCACTCCCAGCGCGGCCCCGTCGGGCTCAGGATTCGGCCTCGGCAAGCAGGCCGGCGGACCCTCCGAGGACGAGCTGGCGAGCCTGCAGAAGTTCCTCGGGCGCTAGACCTGGCGCCACATTGCGGCAAGTGGGGAGTTTGTCGCTCCGGGCTCCCTCATTGCCGCAATCCGAGGGCTACGGTCGAGCCATGAAACGTCTTGTCTCTCTTGCGGCGCTGCTCCTTTTCGTCACGGGATGCGCGGCGACCGCCCCCGCGAGCCCCGGGGGCGTCTCGAGCGACCCGTCGAAGCTCGTCGGAGTCTGGCGTGTCAGCGATGCCGCGGGGGCGGGCGCCGACACCTGGCTACGCCTGGCCGACGACGTGATGGTCTGGTCGGACTGCGGGGTCTCCTCGGGATCATGGACCGCCCGGGGCAGTGCCCTGCTCGTGGACATCTATTCCCAGAGCGACGACTCCTGCCTGCTGGGCCGTGTCTTCGATCCGACCCCCTGGCTGAGCCAGGCGACGGGCTATCGGGAGACGAACACCGGAATGGCGCTGCTGGACTCGGGCGGCTCGGTTGTGGCGAACCTCACGATCGACGGTGCGCCGCCCACCTCAGAGCAATATCTCGACGAGTACACCGAACAGCCGACCGAGACGGTGGAGTTCGAGAAGCCGGCGCACCTCCCCGAGGGGGTCACGGCCCCGAAGGACATCGTTGGGCGGTGGATCGACCCGGCACACCCCGCAGATGGAACGTTCATCGAGTTCGCAGGAGACGGCACGTACGAGGGCTCCGACGGCTGTAACGGCGTGAGCGGGCGCTACAGCTACGCACCTGACGGCTCGCTGCTGGCGACGCAGGGACTCACAACACTCATGGGATGCGAAGGGTCCGCGATCGCCGACCTGGCGAGCACCTCGCCCCTGGTCGGGGTAGCCGGGGAGGGGCTCGCGTTTTACTCCGCCGCGGGCGACGTCGCGATCACCGTCGTGCGAGACTGACGCACCCGGATCCCGGGCGTAGGCTCGAACCATGACTACGCGCCCCGTTCGCATCGGTGTCCAGATCCAGCCCCAGCACGCAACGTACGAGAAGATTCGCGACACTGCCGTCGAGCTCGAAGAGCTCGGTGTCGACATCCTCTTCAACTGGGACCACTTCTATCCGCTGAGCGGTGAGCCCGACGGCCTGCACTTCGAGTCGTGGACCATGCTCGCCTCACTCGCCGAGCTGACCACCCGCGTCGAGCTGGGTGCCCTCGTCAACTGCAATAGCTACCGCAACGCCAACCTGCAGGCTGACATGGCCCGCACGATCGACCACATCAGCGCGAAGGGCGGCACCGGTCGCTTCATCTTCGGCACCGGCTCCGGCTGGTTCGAGCGCGACTACGACGAGTACGGCTACGACTTCGGCACCGTCGGCACACGCCTCGACGCGCTCGCCCGCGACCTGCCCATCATCGAGGACCGCTGGGGCAAGCTGAACCCGGCGCCGACCCGCAAGATCCCCGTGCTGATCGGCGGCGGCGGCGAGAAGAAGACGCTGCGCAGCGTCGCGACCCACGCCGACATCTGGCACTCGTTCAGCGACCCGGCGACCCTCGAGCGCAAGCTCGGCATCCTCGCCGAGCACGGCGCCGCGGTCGGGCGCGACGTGAGCGAGATCGAGATCTCCACCGAGATCGGCAAGCGCTCGGTCGCCGACGTCGAGGCGCAGTACGACATGGGTGCCACGCTGTTCACGGTCGGCATCTCCGGCCCCGACTACGACTACTCGGCCCTCACCGACTGGCTGGCCTGGCGCGACAGCAAGAACGCCTAGCCCTTCAGCTCCTCCACGAGCGACGCAACGACCGCTCGCAGGTCGCCGTCGTTATGCGCTCCCACGGCGAGCTGCCGCTCGTAGGGTGCGCCGCCCGTGAGGGTGTCCTCGATTCCCATGAGTTCGTCGAGACAGCCGAGTCGGGCGGCGATCGGCTCGGGCCTCGCGATCAACTCGCGCAGGTCATCCCGAACCTCGCCCTCATTGCCGTGGGAGTCCTTGATGATGATCGCGTCGAGCCCGTAGCGGGCCGCGCGCCACTTGTTCTCGCGCACGTACCAGGGCTGCAGCTGGTCGATCTCCTCACCGTTGTCAAGGCGAGTCGACAGGTCTTCGACCACACACTGCGAAAGCGCGGTGAGGGATGCAACTTCCCGCACGGTCGGCAGGCCATCACAGAATCGCAGCTCGACCGTGCCCCACTTCGGCGAGGGTCGAACGTCCCAGCGCAGCTCGGAGTGGTCGTCGATCACGCCGACATGGGTGAGGTCGGCGACGATCTCCTCGTAGTTCGCCCACGCGCCCAGCTGCGGCGGCAGGCCTGCGGTCGGCAACTGCTGGAAGAGCAGTGCGCGATTGGATGCGTAGCCCGTCGCAACTCCAGCCCAGTACGGGCTCGAGGCGGAGAGCGCCTGGAAATGCGGGTAGTAGCCGAGGAGTCCGTTGAGGATGGGCAGGGCCTTGTCGCGCTCCTCGATGCCGACGTGCATGTGCACGCCCCAGATGAGCATCTGGCGGCCCCACCAGCGGGTGCGGTCGATGAGGGTGGCGTAGCGCTCGTGATCGGGCGTCACGGCCTGCTCCTGCCACTGGCTGTAGGGGTGCGTGCCCGAGCACATGAGGTCGACGCCGATCGGATCGGTCACCTCGCGCAGGCGGTCGATCATCGTCTCGAGCTCCGTGACGGCGTCACCGACCCGCGCGTGCGGTCCGCTCACGACCTCCACGGTGTTGGTCAGCAGCTCGGCGGTCACCTGCGGGAAGCCGTCGTCGTGCGACGCTCCCATCGCCGCGAGGATCTCGGGTGCCGCGGGGGCGAGTTCGCCGGTCTCCCGGTCGACGAGGGCGAGCTCCCACTCGATGCCGACATTGGAGCGTTCGCTGGTGCCGAAATCGATTCCCATGGGGCGATTCTGGCAGCAACCGCCGTTTCTCCGACCCTTTACTGCCATCGTTCGGGGCGTGTCTGCAGCAAGCGCTAACGTGAGCGCATGACCATGGCCCCTCCAGCTCGCGCCCTCACCCCGCTGGTGATCGCCGCCATCACCGTCACTGTGCTGGCCTGGGCGAGCGCGTTCATCGTCATCCGGGGTGTGGGCGAACACTTCGGCGGCGGCTCACTCGCGCTCGGCCGCCTCGCCGTCGGTGCTGTATTGCTATCGCTCGTGCTCATCGGCCGCGTGTGGGTTCGCCCCACCGCCCGCGAGTGGGTGCAGATCGCGAGCTACGGCGTCATCTGGTTCGGCTTCTACAATGTCGCGCTGAACATCGCAGAGCAGACCCTCGATGCCGGCACAACAGCGATGATCGTGAACATCGGACCTATCCTTATCGCGCTCGGCGCGGGGGTGTTCCTGCGTGAGGGAATCCCGAAGTGGCTTGCCATCGGCGCGGCAATCGCTTTCGGGGGAGTGATTCTCATCGGAATCGGCACGGGCGGCGCCCGCATCGACGGTGCCGGAGTCGCATGGGCGCTCGCCGCAGCGGTCGGCTATGCAGCGGGTGTACTGCTGCAGAAGCCCACCCTGCGCCGCCTGCCCAACCGCCAGGTCACCTTTCTCGGCTGTGCCATCGGGCTCATCTCCTGCCTCCCGTTCACGGGCTCCCTGCTGGCTGACCTCGCGGTCGCCCCCATCGAAAGCATCCTCGGAATGGTCTACCTCGGAGCCGTTCCGACTGCCCTGGCCTTCAGCACCTGGGCGTACGCGCTGTCTCGCATGCCGGCCGGCCAACTCGGCGTTTCCACCTACCTGGTGCCGCCGCTCGCCATCCTCTTCGGCTTCCTCGTGTTCTCCGAGGTGCCGGTGCCGCTCGCGATCGCGGGTGGGGTGCTGTGCCTTGCGGGTGTCGCGGTATCGCGCAGAAAGCCCCGCGTTTCGGTTCCGGCCGAAAGTCTGGCAGAATAGCCAGTCGAGTCTTGTCGTGCCGACCCTCTAATCCGTGCGACAACGATCCATCAGAGCTTTTTTGCCGAGTGTGCCCCCACGCTCACGGCGACCGGTTCGCCACCCAAAACACTTGTCTGTCAAGACAAACACTTAATTCAGGAGAATTGTGGCTGTAAAGATTCGTCTCAAGCGCTTCGGCAAGATCCGTGCGCCGTATTACCGCATCGTCGTAGCTGACTCGCGCACCAAGCGCGATGGTCGCTCGATCGAAGAAATCGGCAAGTACCACCCGACCGAAGAGCCCTCGTTCATCGAGGTCGACTCGGCTCGTGCGCAGTACTGGCTCAGCGTCGGCGCTCAGCCGTCCCCGCAGGTCGAGGCCATCCTGAAGCTCACGGGCGACTGGGGCATCTTCAAGGGTGACAAGAACGCCGTCAGCACCGTGAAGACCAAGGAAGCCAAGGTCGAGTTCCAGGCTGACGAGAAGAAGAAGCCGGTTCTCAAGCCCAAGGCTGAGAAGCCCGTCGAGGCTCCCGTCGTCGAGGAGCCGGCCGCCGAAGAGGCAGCCGCTCCCGCCGAGGACGCAGCAGTCGAGGCACCCGCAGTCGAAGAAGCGCCCGCAGCAGAGGCCGCACCGGCCGCTGACGCAGACGCCGACGCAGACAAGGCGTAGTAATGCTGGCTCCCGCTCTCGAGCACCTCGTCAAGGGGATCGTCGATCACCCTGAAGACGTGCAGGTAGCAGCAAAGAGCTCGCCACGTGGCGAGGTCTTCGAGGTGCGCGTGCACCCCGAGGACCTCGGCCGCGTGATCGGCCGCGCTGGCCGAACCGCGAAGGCGCTTCGCACCCTGGTCTCGGCTCTTGCCGACGGCCGCAAGGTGCGCGTCGACGTGGTGGACACCGACTTCTAACCCGGTGGCCTCCGCAGAACAGCCCCCACGCACCCAGTTGCGGGTCGGGCGCCTGACCAAGGCGCACGGCCTCAAGGGTGCCATCAAGGTCGAGCTCTACACCGATGACCCCGCTCATCGGTTCACACCCGGCGCGATCTTCTCGCTCCAGGTTCCCACCGGCACGCCGTGGCACGGAAAGACCCTCGAGCTCATCGAGCTCAAGTGGTACAACTCCCACGCCGTCGCATTCTTCAAGGATGTGCCGGACCGCGACACCGCCGAGACCCTGGTCAAGGCGATCCTCTGGGTCGACCAGGACCTCGCCGAACTGCCCGAAGAAGAAGATGCCTGGTTCGATCACCAGCTCATCGGACTCAAGGTGCTGCGCGACGGCGTCCAGGTCGGCACCGTGTCGCAGATCGACCACTTCCCGGCGCAGGACCTCCTCACGGTGGCCACCGCGACCGGCGACGTGCTGGTTCCGTTCGTCAAGGCGATTGTCGCCTCGGTCGACGTGAAGGCCGGCACGCTGGTCGTCACCCCGCCGCTCGGGCTCTTCGAGGAGCTGCCCGACGACGAGGACAAGAAGCCGCAGACCGCACCGACCGCCGAGTAACGAGGGGAAGACCGTGCGCATCGACATCGTCACGATCTTTCCCGAGTTCTTCGGTGTGCTCGACATCTCCCTGCTCGGCAAGGCCCGTCAGTCCGGGATGATCGAGCTCGGCGTGCACAACCTGCGCGACTTCACTCACGACCGTCACCGCACGGTCGACGACACACCATACGGCGGGGGCGCCGGCATGGTGATGAAGCCGGAGCCCTGGGGCGAGGCGTTCGACGAGATCCTCGATGACGAGGCACTCGTGATCTTCCCCTCACCCGCGGGCGAGCGTTTCACGCAGGCCACTGCTCGCGAGCTTTCCGAAGAGAAGCACCTCGTGTTCGGCTGCGGCCGCTACGAGGGCATCGACCAGCGCGTCATCGATCACACTCGTGGCCGCGCCCGCGTGCGCGAGATCAGCCTCGGCGACTACGTGCTGAACGGCGGCGAGGTCGCCGTGATGGCAATGATCGAGGCGGTTGGACGACTCATCCCGGGCGTCGTAGGAAACCCGGCCAGCCTGACCGAGGAGAGCCACGAGGACGGCCTGCTCGAATACCCCAGCTACACCAAGCCCAGTGGATGGCGCGGACTCGACGTTCCCGATGTGCTCACGAGCGGCAACCACGGGGCCATCGCCGCCTGGCGGCACGAGCAGCAGCTCGAGCGCACGCGGCGCGTGCGGCCGGACCTGCTCGGAGACTAGCTGCGAGCGGTCAATATCCGTGGGCCATCGGCCGTGATCGCGACGGTGTGCTCCGCGTGAGCGGCACGGGAACCGTCTGCGCTGCGGAGGGTCCAGCCGTCCTTGTCCGTGTAGATGCGGTCGGTGCCCAACATGAGCCACGGCTCGATCGCGAAGACGAGGCCTTCACGAAGCGGGAAGCCGCGGCCGGGGCGTCCGTCGTTGGGCACGTGCAGGTCGCCGTGCATTGTGCGGCCCACGCTGTGTCCGCCGAAGTCGAGGTTCACGCCGAAGCCGTCAGCGCGGGCGACCGCGCCGATGGCCGCGGAGACGTCACCCATGCGTCCGCCGGGCTGGGCGGCGGCGATACCTGCGGCGAGGGCCCGGTCGACCGTGTCGATGAGCCGCAGGTCCTCATCCCGAGGCGCACCGACGACAAAGGACAGGGCCGAGTCGCAGACCCAGCCATCGACGGAGGCCGCGAAGTCGAGGCTCACGAGGTCACCGTCGCGGAGCACGTAATCGTGCGGGAGGCCGTGCAGGGCGGCGTCGTTCACGGAGGTGCAGAGCACCTTGCCGAACGGGGATGCGCCGAAGGAGGGGTGATAGTCGATGTAGCAGCTCTCGGCGCCCCTGGCCCGGATCAGCGAGTGTGCGAGCTTGTCGATCTCGAGCAGGTTCGTCCCGACAACGGAGGCGGCCGCGGTCTGCTCGAGGACGTTCGCGACGAAGGCGCCAGCGACGGCCATCTGCTCGATTTCGGCAGGGGTGCGCAGTTCGATCATAAAAGCCAGCCTAGGCGGCGGGGGGCTCGGCCGAGTGAGTGGCGAGGATGCCGTGCATCAGGGTGCGCGCCCGGCCGATGAAACGCTCGTCCCCGTGCGGGTCATTGCGGAACGCGCGCTGGATCAGCGCCTCGCTGACCTCGACGGCCACCTCGAGGTCGAAACGCAGCTCGGGGGTGTCGGCGAGGCCGTAACGCTCGACCGAGGTCTCGGTGAAGCGTCGGGCGAGTTCCGCGTTCGTCGTGGAGTCGGAGCCGATGACGCGCTGGTCGATGATCGTGCCGAAGCGCAGGGCGCGGAAGCCGGGCTCGTTGCGCATCATGGCGACAGAGAGGTCGACCACGGGGTCGAGGCCGGAGAGCCAGTTCGGGGGAGTCTCGGCGAGCACCTCGGCGGCGCGTGCCATGAAGCGTTCCAGGTTGCGGCCCGCGAGCGCAAGCAGCAGCGACTGGATGTTCGGGTAGTAGCGATAGACCACGCCCACCGAGGAGTCGGAGCGGGACGCGACGTCCGTCGTCGTCAGCCCGTCGATGCCCTTCTCGTCGATGATCGCCGCGGCGGCATCGAGGAGGAGGGTCACACGCTTGGCGCTGCGCTGTTGCACGGGCTTCGTGCGAAGGGCGGCTAGGTCGATGGACGGGTCGCCGACGGGATCGGCACCCGCGAAGGGCAGAGAATTCATGGTCCGGGCGTTCTCGATGGGTGGGTGATGGGCCGGTCCGAAGGCTACCCTTGAGGCATGTTCCTTCGTCGCGCGCTGTACTACTGGCAGTTTACTGCAGCAATTATGCTGCCGCTGTGGGTGGTGATCGCTCGCGGGATCTTCGGAACCACCACGGGATGGGACATCGCGCTCTACATCGTGCTCGGCGTCATCCTCGGCTTCTCGATGCTGGTGGTCGCAGCCCTTACAGTTGCTCGAAAACGCGTCCGCGACGCCCGTGCACTCACCGGTCGGGACACCCTGGTGCTGGCAATCTGGCATCTGTCGGTCATTTTATTTGGGTTCATCGGCGCGCCGTGGGTCGCCGCAATCATCGTCATCGTCACCGTGGGTGCCTTCTGGAATGCCGTCTGGACGCTCTTCACCGAGACGAGAGACCGAGTCAAGGTCGCGTTCACGATCCCCGATTTCGCCCCGCGCACGGCAGAGGTGGACGCCGGCCACTACGACGCCACGGCGCCCGGCCAGGGCGACGTGATCATCGTCGACGTCGAGCCGGAGTCGCCGCCCACCTCCCGTTAGCTTTTGAGGCTCGCTGTATGCGATAATTGCTCCTTGTGCTTCGGCGCGGCTCTGCCACAGGGGAGCCAGCAACGAAATGAAGCACCACCCACTTTCCGAAACATCAATTACCGTGGTCGACCTGTGGCGGTTGCAGAGAGCGAATAACCATGCATATTCTCGACGAGCTGGACTCAGCTTCACTCCGGGACAACCTCCCCGACTTCCGCGCCGGTGACACCGTCAAGGTTCACGTCAACATCATCGAAGGCACGCGCGCCCGCATCCAGGTCTTCCAGGGCGTCGTCATCGGCCGCTCCGGCGAAGGTGTTCGCGAGACGTTCTGCGTTCGCAAGGTCAGCTTCCAGGTCGGCGTAGAGCGTACCTTCCCGGTTCACTCCCCGGTCATCGACCACATCGAGGTCGTCACCCGCGGTGACGTCCGTCGCGCCAAGCTTTACTACCTCCGCAACCTTCGTGGCAAGAAGGCGAAGATCAAGGAGAAGCGCGACTCTTAAGCCGCGCCTTCAGCATTCCCTGAGCTCCCCGACACGTAAACTGTCGGGGAGCTCAGGGGTTTAATGACACGCGATACACCGACGGACGACGTCGTTTCAGATTCAACGGATGGCACGGCAGTCGTCGACGCAGGTGGCAACTCGCGCAGTCGGGCGAAGAGCGTAATGCTCTTCCTCAGGGACATCCTCATCATCTTCGTCGCGGCCCTGGTGATCTCCTTCCTCATCAAGACGCTGCTCATCCGCTCGTTCTACATCCCTTCGGCCTCCATGATGGACACGCTGCTGAAGGATGACCGCATCATCGTCAGCCTGCTGACACCCCGTCTTGTGCCGATCGATCACGGCGATGTCGTGGTGTTCCAGGATCCGGGCGGATGGCTCGACCCCGTGCCCGAGGTTGAGCGCAATCCCATCGCCGAGGCGATCGACAACGCCCTCGGTTTCGTTGGACTCAGCGCCGCCGACAGCGAGGACCACCTCATCAAGCGCGTCATCGGCCTGCCGGGCGATGTTGTGGTCTGCTGCGACGACTTCGGCCAGATCACGGTCAACGGCGTGCCGATCGAAGAGACCTACACAAAGCTGCCCGACGGCGTGAACAAGGCCACCGAGCACGACTTCACCGTGACCGTGCCCGCCGATTCGCTCTGGGTCATGGGCGACAACCGGTACAACTCCTCCGACTCGAGCTACCACCACTTCGAGGCGCCCGGCCACGAGTACGTTCCGATCGACAAGGTCGTCGGACGCGCGATCCTCATCACCTGGCCCGCCGATCGCTGGACCTGGCTCGACAACTACCCGATCGTCTTCCGCGGAGTCGATTCCGCCGGCGACGAGTAACGCGCCATGGCGGTCAGTGACCCGCACCTCGAGGTCGAGACGGCGCTGCACGACAATGGCGCCCGCTTCGTCATCGGCTGCGACGAGGTCGGGCGCGGTGCGATCGCGGGGCCGGTTGCCGTCGGTCTGTGCGTCGTAGAGCGGGGGCTGGGGGCGCATCCCGTGGGCCTTCGCGACTCGAAGCTGCTGAGCGAGAAGCGCCGCGAGGAGCTCGCGCCGCTCGCCTCCGGCTGGGCACTCTTCAGCGCCGTCGGCCTGGCGACCTCCGAAGAGGTCGACCGGCTGGGCATCGTCGCCTCGCTCGGCCTCGCCGGCAAGCGTGCGCTGGTGCACCTGCACGAGTCGGGTGCATTGCTGCGCGAGAGCATCGTGCTGCTGGATGGCTCCCACGACTGGCTCACTCCCGCGCTCGCGAATCCCCTGCGCGTGCACACCCGAGTGAAGGCTGACCGGGACTGCGTGTCCGTGGCCGCGGCCTCCGTCGTCGCCAAGGTGCACCGCGATCGGCTGATGATCGACGCCGATTCTCGCCACCCCGGCTACGGCTGGGCGGGCAACAAGGGATACGGTTCGGCAGCACACTTCGAGGCGATTGCGCAATTGGGAGCGACGGATTTCCACCGGCGCACATGGCTGCACGCTTCGGCCTAGGATTGACGGACGATGGACGAAGACGAGTTCGAAGACTACGACCGCGAGGTCGAGCTTGCCCTGTACCGCGAGTACCGCGATGTCGTGGGCCAATTCAAATACGTCGTCGAGACCGAACGTCGCTTCTACCTCGCCAACGAGGTGGAGCTGGTTCGCCAGGACACCGAGCACGACTTCTACTTCGAGCTCACGATGAACGACGTCTGGGTGTGGGACGTCTACCGCTCCGACCGTTTTGTGAAGAGCGTGCGTGTGCTCACCTTCAAGGACGTCAACGTCGAGGAGCTCTCCTCGAAGGAGCTCGAGCTGCCCAAGGAACTCGCGCTCGACGAGTAGCCCCGGTGAATCTCGACGAGCTGTTCGCCCGGTACGACCGCATCGCGGCGTCCGTCGGGCCTGACAGGCAGTTCTGGAACTTCGTCGCCCTCGCGCACAGCGAGGCCGAGGCGAATCGTATGGAGATCACCACGGTCATCCTCGTGCGGCCGTTGCGTCGAATCGTCGTGGGCTTCACCGAGCGTGGGTCGTTTGGCGCGCGCGAGAAGTTCAGTTCAGAGACGGCGGCCGCTGACTATGTGTGGCGAGGGCTGGTTCGGTCGGTGCTGCCGGCGAAACTGCCGGCGGTTCGGGATGACGCCGCGCGACCCCGCTGGTCCCTCGACTCGGGCAAGCGGCGCATCGCCGCGGACTCGCCCGTCATCTCCGCGGAGCTCGCGACCCGACTGTCCCGCGATTCTGACTTCGGTGTGCGCTGGCGTATCGCAAGCAATCTCGCTGTGCCGCCTGCGGTGCTGGCGGGCCTCGTCTCCGACCCGGACTGGGGAGTGCGCTGGGGTGTCGCGGGCAACCCGTCGACCCCGGATGTCGATTCACTCGTGAACGACGAGGAGTTCGGGGTGCGCTTTGCGTTCGCGCACAACCCTGCGGTGCGCCCGGCGTCCCTGCTCGCGCTCGCGTCGAGCCCCGAGGAGGAGCTGCGGCGGGTGGTGGCGCAGAACGAGCGGTCGCCCCAATCCGCCCTTGAGCTGCTGGCCACCGATGCCGAGTCGAGCGTGGCGCTCTGGGTCGGGCGCAATCCGTCGAGTGGGAAAGAGGCACTGTCGATCCTGGCTCGGAACCCCGAGGCGTGGGCGCGAGAGCACGCTGCGGACAACCCGCGCACTCCGGTAGGCGTCCTACGGGTGCTGCTCACTGACGCGGCGCCCGGCGTGCGGAAGTCGGCCGCGGAGAGGCTCGGGCTGTAGGGCGCGAGCGCCATCCCCAATCATCGTCTGCCTTCGGGTGGGCGATTTTTTGTGCGCCGGTCTTGACGCGGCGATAGATACCGATATATCGTTACAACATCGCTTCAGTAACGCGATAAAACTTATCCAGAAAGGATGGACACGCCATGAACAGCGAATCCACCAACCACACCCACGATCACGACCGTGATCACCACCAGCGTCGCGGCTTCGGCCCCGGCGCACGTCCCTTCGGAACCGGAAAGCCCTTCGGCCCCGGCTTCGGCGGCTTCGGACCGCGCGGCTTCACGCCACCCGGACCGCAGCGCAAGCGCAGGGGAGACGTTCGCCTCGCGATCCTGTCGCTCCTCGGCGAAGCGCCCTCGAACGGCTACACGCTGATCAAGACCATCGCCGAACGCTCCGGCGGCACCTGGAACCCGAGCCCCGGCTCGGTCTACCCGACGCTGCAGCAGCTCGTCGACGAGGAGCTCATCGAGGCGATCGGCGAAGGCCGTCGCACCGAGTTCCAGCTCACCAAGGAGGGCACGGTCTACGTCGCCGAGCACTCCAAGGAGCTCGAGCGGGTCTGGGCGTCTGTGTCCGAGAATTCCGATGCGGATGCCGGTCTCCACGAGTCCGTCGCCAAGCTCATGGGCGTCGTTCACCAGTTCCGCTTCGCGGCTACCGATGAGCAGCGCGCCAAGGCCGTCACCCAGCTGGACGACACCCGTCGTGCGCTGTACGGCATCCTGGCCGACTGACGCTGTCGCTGGTTGAGTGGGCCACCCGCGGCCGTATCGAAATGCGCAGCAGATTGAGTAAGCCCTCTAGGGCCGTATCGAAATCCAGGCCCCGCCCCCGACATTCAGGGGCGGGGCTTTTCCGCTGTGCTTGTCTCATTAAGCTGAAACCATGACCTCCGTCGATGAAAACCTCTGGCTCGAAGACATCTACGGGGAGAAGCCCCTCGAGTGGGTCGAAGCGCAGAACGTGCTCGCCGCGGAGGCGCTCGATTCGCCCGAGCTCGATGAGCTGGCCGACCGCATCCTCGAGGTCATCGATTCGGATGACCGCATCCCGATCGTCTCCCGTCGCGGCGAGCACCTCTATAACTTCTGGCGCGACACCGAGCATCCGCGCGGCCTGTGGCGCCGCACCACGCTTGACAGTTACCTGACGGCCACGCCTTCGTGGGAGATTCTTCTCGATGTGGATGCGCTCGGCGCCCTCGAGAACACGGAGTGGGTCTTCTCCGGGGCGCGCGTGCTGCCACTCACCCACGACCTGGCTCTCGTCTCGCTCTCGCCTGATGGCGGCGACGCCGTCGTCACGCGCGAGTTCTCGCTCACGACCAGGTCTTTCGTTTCCGACGGTTTTGTGGTGCCGCTCGCCAAGAGCCGGGTGGGCTGGCTCAGCCGCGACGAACTATTTGTGGCGACCGACTTCGGGGAGGGCTCGATGACGACCTCGAGCTACCCGCGCACGCTGCGCCGATGGACGCGAGGGACATCCCTCATGGACGCGCCTATGGTGCACGAGGTCGGCGTCGACGACCTGTCGATCGGGGCGTCGCACGATTTCACGGTCGGGTTCGATCGGTCTCTGGTCTTCGAGAGCCTCGACTTCTATCGCTCGCGCACCTTTCTGCTTCAGGATGACGGCCTCACGCTCGTCGAGGTTCCCGAGGATGCCGACCTCGACCTGCACCGGGAGTGGCTGCTCGTGCAGCCGCGGTCGGAGTGGCTGGGGTACGCGGTCGGGTCGCTGCTGGCCATTGATTGTGAAGCCTTCCTGGCCGGCTCGCGCGAGTTCCAGGTCGTCTTCGCCCCGACCTCATCGGTGTCCCTGCAGGGCTGGGACTGGACGGCGACCCGGCTCGTTCTGACGTTGCTGGATGACGTTTCGTCGCGCCTCGAGATCCTCGACCCGGCCGACTGGTCGTCGACGGCGCTCGAGGTGCCGCCGCTGTCGGCCGCGCACGTGATCGACACCTCGCCCGACGATTCGGATGAGTTATGGGTACACGTTTCCGGCTTCCTCACGCCGGCTGCGGTGCTGCGCGGCGAGCTGGGCGTCTCTCCTCTCGCGGTCGTCAAGTCCTCGCCCTCGTTCTTCGACGAGAGCCGTTTCGACGTGTCACAGCATTTCGCGATTTCGGATGACGGTACCCGCGTCCCGTACTTCCAGGTGGCCCCGCGCAACCTGGTGCTCGACGGCTCGCACCGCACGCTGCTCTCGGGCTACGGCGGCTTCCAGCACGCATTGACCCCGTCCTACAGTGGCACGATCGGCCGCGCCTGGCTGGAGCGCGGTGGAGTGTTCGTGCTGGCGAACATCCGTGGAGGAGGGGAGTACGGACCCGCGTGGCACACGTCCGCGCTGCGCTCTGCTCGGCCTCGGGCCTACGAGGACTTCGCGGCCATCGCCCGGGACCTTGTGTCGCGCGGGGTCACAGTGCCGTCCCGACTTGCCTGCGAGGGACGCAGCAACGGTGGGCTGCTCGTGGGGAACATGCTTGTCTCGTATCCCGAACTGTTCGGCGCCATCATCTGCGGGGTGCCGCTTCTCGACATGCAGCGCTACACGCACCTGTCGGCCGGGGCTTCGTGGATCGCTGAGTACGGCGACCCGGACGTGCCCGCGGATTGGGAGTTCATGAAGGACTGGTCGCCGTATCAGCTGCTCTCTTCTTCTCAGGAGTACCCGGCGACATTCCTCTACGCGGCTACCTCGGACGACCGGGTCGGCCCGGTGCAGGCGCGGAAGATGGCGGCGAGGATGCAGCGGCTCGACATCCCCGGAGTGCTCTACTACGAGCCCACCGATGGCGGGCACGGTGGAGCGGTGGATAACCGGGCCTCGGCGCGGTTGTTCGCGTACATGTACGGGTTTGCGTGGGGGCGGCTGGGTTAGTCGCCGCGATTCGCACCTACTGCTATGACGATGAAGCGAACAGTTCCCACAGCTCCGAGCGCCGCGATTGCGAACGCCCACGGGTCGCCTGCGAAGCCGATCCACAACGCGCCAATGGTCAGCACCGAACAAATGACGACGTTCAGAATCGAGCCTTGAGGCGAGCCGGGTCCAAACGGCATCCCCGGATCCATTGCCCAGTCTGACTTGCGCCCCATGCGACAAGTATGGGCCCCACTCGCGGCCCGGCTCGAACGGGCAGCCCCCCTCTCCGTGCGACTCGAGGTCGCTGGCCGGGGCCTGTGGGCGGCTTGCCGGCTAGGGCGCGTCGCTGCCCATGATACGGATCGAACGAGCCTTCACCAGCCCATATCCTTCGACACTTGATCCCGGGCATCGGCGATCCGCGCCGCTGTGAGATCGAACTCATAGGGGATGATTTCGTCGAGACGCCCGAATAGATCGGTGAGAGCCTGTTTGACTGCTTTGTGGTCAGTTGGAATCTTGTCGAGATCGGCCCGCGCCAGCCAGTCGTAGAGAACTATTGCGTCTTCAGCCCAAAGTTCCACCTTGACGACTCGGTGTGTGCTCATGGCCCGAGGTTAGTCCGCAGGCCACCTCACACACCACCTTCGGGGTGGTCGCGCATTTGGAAGAAGAGCGGCTTCAGGCTGAATCCGCCGAGCGCTGTGTGAGTTCGGCGGGTGCCTGATGGCTCGAGGAGGAATCTTGCGGTTGCTTATGGGCGACAACGCCGTCGATGCCGGCCCGACTCCAACGGGCTGCCACGCTTCACAGAGGTTGTTGCCCGGAGGACGGCGCGGGACTTAGGCGACGATCCGACTCTATTGGATCACTCCTCCACAGGCCACGGCATTCGCGAGCTCACCACAGATCCCTCTGACGACCGTTTCAGTCGCTCCCCGCTTGCCATCCTCGATCCATGGCTACACGGACACGAGCGAAAGACGACCTCGGGCGACGCGGCGAGATGCTTGCCGCCGCCTTTCTCGAGGGCGCCGGTCTCACCATTGTCGAGCGCAATTGGCGCTGCCCCCAGGGTGAGATCGACCTGATCGCTCGGGACGCCGGCGAGCTCGTGTTCGTGGAGGTCAAGACGCGCACGAGCGTGGCGTTCGGGCATCCTCTCGAAGCCATCACCGTGCAGAAGCTCGCACGACTGCGCCGCCTCGCCGCCGCCTGGTGCGAGGCGCACGACGGACCGCATCACGACGTGCGCATCGACGCGGTCGGGGTCATCGCACCCGCGGGCGGACCGGTCGAGATCGAGCACCTCAGAGCGGTGTTCTGATGCCGATCGGGCGTACCCACTCTGTCTCGCTGCTTGGGCTGCAGGGCGCGATCGTGGAGATCGAGGCGGATATCTCGAGCAACCTGCCCGCCTTCGTCATCATCGGGCTTCCGGATGCCGCACTCGGCGAGGCGCGCGACCGGGTGCGCGCCGCAGCCACCAATTCGGGCTGCTCCCTGCCCGGACGCAAGGTGACCATCAACCTCTCGCCCGCCGCCCTGCCCAAACACGGCTCGGGATTCGACCTCGGCATCGCCATGGCGATCTTTGGTGCCGCCGGGGATGTGAGTTCCGAATCGATCGACCGCGTTGTGCACCTCGGCGAACTCGGCCTCGACGGGCGACTGAGACCCATCTCCGGTGTCCTTCCCGCTGTCGTCGGTGCGCAGCGCGCGGGATTCGAGACAGTCATGGTCCCTACCGGCAATGAGGATGAAGCAGCACTCGTCCCCGGCATCCGCGTCGTCGGGGTGGCATCGCTGCGGGATGCCGTCATCTGGCACGGCGGCAAGCTCGACCCGGTCCCCGTCGATCCGATCCTGCGGCCCGGCTCGCATTCGGTTCAGGATGACGTTCTCGAACTCGCCGACGTCATCGGAAACGACGAGGCCGTCGACGCCATGATGGTCGCCGCCGCGGGAGGCCATCATGTCTTCCTGCTCGGACCGCCGGGCGCGGGCAAGACGATGCTCGCCGCCCGGCTGCCCGGGCTACTCCCCGAATTGGATCCGGCGGCCGCGCTCGAGGTGAGTTCTCTCCGCTCTCTGGCGGGATTCCCGGTCGGTTCCACGCTGGTGACCCGTCCACCGCTCGAAGCTCCGCATCACACGGCGACGGCAGCCGCGCTCGTCGGGGGAGGGAGCGGTCTCATCCGACCGGGAGCTGCAGCCCGAGCCTCGCACGGGGTGCTCTTCCTGGATGAAGCTCCCGAGTTCGCGTCCGCTGTACTCGACGCGCTGCGGCAACCGCTCGAGTCCGGGGTGATCAGCATTCACCGGGCCAACGCGGTCGCGCACTTCCCGGGATCGTTCCAGCTCGTGATGGCGGCGAACCCCTGCCCCTGCGGGCAGTACGGTGCGCGCGACTCCGAGTGCATCTGCACGCCCATGAGCCGCCGCAAGTATCTCGGGCGTATGTCCGGGCCGCTGCTCGACCGCATCGACATCCAGCTGCGGGTGAATCGCATCACGTCGGCCCAACTCCGGGTGGCGAACGAGTCGATCCGCATCACCACCGCCAGCGCTCGACATCGGGTGACGGTCGCTCGGGAGGCGGCGGCCGAGCGGCTGGCCACCACACCGTGGACGCTCAACTCGCAGGTGCCGGGAGCGTGGTTGCGGGGTCCGCACGCGCGGCTCTCGGCAGCAACGACGTCATCCATCGATCGCGCACTGGAACGGGGCGGCATCACCATGCGCGGGTACGACCGTGTCCTGCGCGTCGGGTGGAGCATCGCCGACCTCGACGGTGCCGAGCATCCCACCGCCGACCACATCGGTCGTGCGCTCTACTTTCGAAAGGCACTCTCCGCATGACCATCTTCGGACTCGCCCAAGGCGAAGTCACCAGCCTCATGACCGCGGTCGTTGGTCGCGAACTCGACCAGGCCGCCGTCACCGAACTATTCGCCCGAGCCACATGGTCGGGCATCACCGAGCCGGGAGATCGCGTCGCCGGATCCGTTATTGCGGCACTGGATGCGGCCGAGGCGCTCAGGGCACTCGTCGAGAATCGTCCGCCCGAATGGTGGTTGGCGGCCGCCCGCGAACGGGGCGTCGACGAGTACAGCCTCGAGGATTTCGAGAACGCGGTGAAGCGGTGGGCTCCGCGACTCGACCTTTCCCTGTCGCTGGTCGCCGTGCGCCAGGCGGCCAGGTACGCGGTCAAGTTTCTCGTACCTTCCGACGAGCTCTGGCCGGAGTCGCTCAATGACCTCGGCGACCACGCCCCACTCGCGCTCTGGCAACGCGGATCCGACGATGCGGTCCGCGCACTGGATCGGTCCTTCGCCCTCGTCGGCGCTCGTGCTGCCACCGGATACGGCGAGCACATCACCATGGAAGCCTCCGCCGGGCTCGTCGACCGCGGCTACGCGATCGTCTCGGGCGCGGCGTATGGCATTGACGGGATGGCGCACCGAGCGGCGCTCGCGAGCCGCGGCACCACCATCGCGTTCCTCGCTGGGGGAGTGGACCGTTTCTACCCGAGCGGTCACGATGCTCTGCTGACCCGCATCGTCGAGTCCGGAGTCGTGCTGTCCGAGCTGCCCTGCGGGTCGGCGCCCACGAAGTGGCGGTTTCTTCAGCGGAATCGTTTAATCGCCGCAGCGGGCCTCGCGACAGTCGTACTCGAGGCAGGTTGGAGGTCCGGATCGCTCAACACGGCAGGGCACGCGGCCCACCTCGCACGTCCGCTCGGGGCTGTGCCCGGCCCGGTGACGAGCGCGGCATCAGCGGGCTGCCACCGGCTCATCCGCGAGTACAACGCGGTCTGCGTCACCAATCCCGACGAGATGGCCGAGCTCGCGCCGCTGGGTGACCCGGCGCTCGTGCCCGAGATGTCCCGCGAGCGGCCAGCCGCAACCAGGGTGCTCGACGCGCTCAGCCAGACGTCCCCACGGCGGGCCGAAGACATCGCCAACCGCACCGGAATGTCCCTCGTCGAGGCGCAGTCCACGCTCGGGCTGCTCGAACTCGACGGCGCGGTAGCTGAGCGGGAGAGGGGGTGGGTGAAGAAGAAACTCTAAGAGGTACCTACGGGATTCGAACCCGTGTACACGGTTTTGCAGACCGTTGCGTAGCCTCTCCGCCAAGGCACCGGGGGCATGACTGCAACGGTAGGCGAGCGCCGAGGCATCCGCTCGTATGTTACGAAGCCGGGCGAAAAGCTACGAGAGGCTGCGCCGAGTGTCGAGCCTGATCTACGGCTGTACGTCGACAATGCCGACGAACCGCGAACCGATGCCATCGACCTCGGAGCGGGCGAGGCCCGGAGCGGGCTCCGGCACGTCGCCGATGCGGTGGTGCTCGCAGGAGAGGTAGGTGAAGTCTGGCCACCACTTCTTGGGACGCGCCGACTCCGTAAACCCGCAGACCGTGCACTTCAGCTGCACCCAGACCGGACGAGCCTTCGGCGAACGGTTCGCACGCGACTGCACCAGCCACGGGGGAGGATTCTGTTCGAGATCGGCGAGCTGGGCATCCGACAACTTCGGGGGCAGGCCGTGACGCTGCGCCATCTCCACGGGGATGTCCAGCCGAAGGGCTGCGTCACGTCTGCTGATCACCCACCAACGATAGGCGAAACGCGCCGCGACCACGACGCGATGAGATGTCGCTTAAAACCTTCCGCGCGTTAAGCTGGACACATGACCCAGTTAGGCCAGTACCCGGACCCCGTGCACGTCATTGCTCACGTCAGTGACACCCACCTGCTCGGCGGCGGAAAGCTGCTCTACGGCAGTGTGCCCAGCGACGAGCGCCTCATCGCCGCCATGAACCAGCTCGAGAACTCCGACGTGCGTCCCGAGGCGATCGTCTTTACCGGCGACCTCGCCGACCTGGGGGAGCCCGAAGCCTACGAACGCGTCAAAGCGATCGTAGAACCGGCCGCCGCGCGCCTGGGCGCCCAGGTGATCTGGGTCATGGGCAACCACGACGAGCGCCCCGAATACTCCAGTCTTCTCTTCAGCGAGGAGCCGTCCACTGAACCGCAGGACCGCGTGTACGACGTCAACGGCCTCCGCATCATCTCCCTCGACACAACGGTCATCGGCTACCACCACGGTGCGATTTCGGATGCCCAGCTCACCTGGCTCGCGGACGTGCTCGCCACTCCCGCGCCCCACGGCACCCTGCTCGCGCTGCACCACCCGCCGATCCCCACCCCTCTCGTCTGGGCGATGCAGATGCTCGAACTCCAGGGGCAGGACAAGCTGGCCGAGGTCGTGCGGGGCACCGATATCCGCGCCATCCTGGGCGGCCACCTGCACTTCTCCACGCACAGCACGTTCGCCGGAATCCCCGTATCCGTCGCCGCGGCCACCTGCTACACACTCGCCCTGACCCAGCACGATCGCCTGCTGTCGGGCGTCGACTCCGACCAGGCCATCAACCTCGTGCACGTCTACGGCGAGACGGTGGTGCACTCGATCGTTCCGATCGGGGCGCGCACCGAGATCACCGGGTTCGAAGGTAAGCACCGCGCCGACATCGAGGCCATGAGCGTCGAGAAGCGGCTCGAGATGTTCTCCAAGAAGGTCTCGCCGTTCAATCTGGGCGAGGCGCCGAACGCGTAAGCCCGGCCCAGCGGCTACTCCCGGGGCCCCATGTCGGGCAGGTGCCCGCGGTAGGCGCTCACCACACGATCGAGGTAGACGGTAATCGTCGTCTTCTCCTCGTCGTTGAACCCGGCGAGCACCTCGTTGATCGACAGGATCATCGGCATGAGCGTCTGCATGGCCCGAGCGACGGACGCTGGGGACGGCACCACGAGCACTCCGCGACGGTCATCCGGATTCGGCACGCGCGAGACGTGCCCGACTGTGGTCAGGCGGTCGACGACGGTGGTGACCGCGGCCGTGCTGATGTTCAGGCGGCCGGCGAGCTCCGTGGGGCTCAGCGGGCCATCCTTGATCAGTTCTTCCATCGCGTCGAGGTCGGTCTGGTTGACCGAAAGCTCCTTGCCGAGGTGCAGCTGGAACGCCGCGGTCAGCTCGAGGATCTCGCGCAGCAGGCCGGTCGCGGGATGGATGGTGATCTCCGGGCGGGTGCGAGCGGGGTTTGCCATCCCGCCACTTTAGCGCTACGTTGTCAAAGGTTCTAGTTATTAGATGATCTAACTATCTCGATTGAGGCAGACATGCGCAGGCTCACGACATTCATCACGGCACGGCGCACCTCGTGGATCGTCCTGGTCGTCGCCCTGCTCTCGGCCGGCGCGATCTTCGCGCTCGGCTCCGGATCTGACGAGGAAACCGCGCCCGGCGCCGGACTCCCCGCGAGCGCCGAGTCCGAACAAGTTGCCGCGCTGCAGGCCGATCTGCCCGGTGCCGACGCGACTAGCGCGCTCCTCGTCTTCACGCGCGGCGGAGACAAGCTCACCGACGCCGACGTGACGGCCATCACCGCCACGACCGCCGACCTCGCCGACCTCTCGCTCGACGGATTCGTTCCGCCGCCCACGATCTCTGACGACGGCACAACCGCCCTCGTGGTCGTTCCCCTCGATGAGATTTCGGATGTCGCGGCGCAGGCCGACCGCGCTGCGGAGATCCGCGAACTCGCGAATGCCGACCTGCCCGCGGGGGTGTCTGCCCTGCTCACCGGCCCCGAGGGCTTCGCCGTGGATATCGCGGCGGTGTTCAAGGGCGCCGACTTCACCCTGCTGCTCACGACCGTCATCGTCGTCGCCGTGCTGCTGCTCATCACCTACCGCAGCCCGTGGCTGTGGCTGGTTCCGCTGACCGTCGTCGGACTCGCGGACGGCCTGGCCGGCATCGTCGCCAACCGGATCGCCAGTCTCGCGGGCATCGCCCTCGACGCCTCCGTCACCGGCATCCTCTCCGTTCTCGTCTTCGGTGCCGGAACCAACTACGCGCTGCTACTCATCGCCCGCTACAGGGATGAGCTGCGCCTCGTCGAGGATCGCCGCGAAGCGATGGCGAAGGCCCTGCGCGGCGCCGGCCCAGCGATCATCGCGAGCGGAAGCACCGTGGTGCTCAGCCTGCTGACCCTTCTCTTCGCCCAGCTCACCGGCAACCGCGCCCTCGGCATCGCCTGCGCAACCGGTGTCGTCGTCGCGATGCTGTTCGCCCTGTTCGTGCTGCCCGCAGCCCTCGTTCTGTTCGGCCGCGGACTGTTCTGGCCGTACATCCCGCGCTTCGGATCCGAGGGCACCGCAGAGCGCGGCGTCTGGTTCCGACTCGGCACGCTCGTCTCGAAGAAGCCGGTCGCCGTCGCGATTGTCGGTGCGCTGCTGCTCGGCGGTCTCGCCCTCGGGGTGCCGCAGATCAAAATCGGTCTGTCGCAGACGGAGAAGTTCACGAGTGTGCCCGAGGCTGTCGTCGGCCAGGAGCAGCTCGCCGACGCGTTCTCCGCCGGGAGCGGCTCGCCGGCCGTCGTCATCGTGAACGCCGGCTACGAGGACCGCGCCATCACTGCCGCCGAGTCCCTGCCCGAAGTGGACTCCGCGACCGTGGGGGAGTCGAACTCCGACATCGCGCAGGTGAACGTGGTGCTGGACGCCGCAGCGGAGACACCCGAGGCGTATGCCGCGATCGGCGAGCTGCGTGCAGAGCTCGGCGAACTCGACGGCGCCGACGCACTGGTCGGCGGACTCGACGCACAGACCCTGGATGTGAACACGGCACAGACCGCCGACCAGGACCTGGTCATCCCGCTCATTCTCTTTCTCGTCTTCATCGTGCTGGTGCTGCTGCTGCGCGCCATCGTCGCACCGATACTGCTGCTGCTCACGGTCGTCGCGTCGTTCTTCGCGAGCATCGGCGCGAGCTGGTTCCTGTTCGAGACGGTGTTCGACTTCCCGGCGATCGACACGAACGTGGTGCTGTTCAGCTTCCTGTTCCTCGTCGCGCTCGGCGTGGATTACAACATCTTCCTCGTGACGCGAGCACGTGAGGAGGCGGTGGTGCACGGCACGCGGGGCGGGATGATCCGCGCCCTCGCCTCCACTGGTGGCGTGATCACGAGCGCGGGAATCCTGCTGGCTGCGGTCTTCGCGGTGCTCGGCGTGCTGCCGCTCATCACGCTCACCCAGATCGGAATCATCGTTTGCATCGGCGTGCTGCTCGACACCCTGCTCGTGCGCACGGTCATCGTTCCGGCGCTCGCCTTCATCGCGGGGGAGAAGTTCTGGTTCCCGTCGAAAGTTGCGAAGGAGTCGGCGCGCTAACGAGTTATCAGCGGCGGCACGCGCGACGATAGAACCATGTCCCTCGACCTCGTTGTCTCCGAGTTCGCGCGCTACCTCAGCGCCGAGCGCGGCTTCAGCGAGCACACGGTGCGCGCCTACCGCTCGGACCTCGCCAACCTCGTTGACTTCGCCCAGCGACAGGGCGTTGGGGATGTCGCGGCCCTCGACCTCGAACTGCTGCGCTCCTGGCTCTGGGAGTCCTCCAACGCGGGTCTCGCGAAGTCCACGCTTGCGCGCCGTTCGGCAACGGCGCGCAGCTTCGGCCTGTGGCTGGCTCGCACCGGCAAGGCGCCCACGGATGCCGCGGCTCGCCTCCGCGGCCCGCGCCCCGAGCAGCACCTGCCGCGCGTTCTGACCCGCACCCAGGTCGACGGGATCCTTGCCGGTCTCGCTGCCCGGGCGGCGAACCCCGACCCGGAGTCCCGCGCAAGCCTGCCGGCTCTCGCCGCGGCTCGCGCCTTCGCGTTGCGCGACCTCGCCGTGATCGAGTTGCTCTACGCCTCCGCCCTTCGCGTGAGTGAGCTGACCGGACTCGACGTTGCGGATGTCGATCGCTCCCGTCTTACCGTGCTCGTCACCGGCAAGGGCTCGAAGCAGCGCACCGTGCCGTTCGGGCTTCCCGCTGCCGACGCCCTCACCGCCTGGCTCGAGGCCCGCGACACGCTCGAGCCGGATGGCGACGCGCTTTTCGTCGGGAACAAGGGCAAGCGCCTGGGGACCCGCGCCGTCTACGCGCTGGTCGCCGAGCTGCTCGAGGACGTTCCCGGCTCCGGTCCCGCCGGCCCACACGCACTCCGCCACACGGCGGCCACCCACCTTCTGGACGGCGGTGCCGACCTGCGCGCCGTGCAGGAGCTGCTCGGACACGCAAGCCTCGGCACTACCCAGATCTACACTCACGTGTCGACGGAGCGGCTGCGCGAGTCCTACGCGCTCGCGCACCCCCGGGCCTAGCGGGCCGTGACCGATCCTCGGTCGCAGGCTCCCTCGGCGCTGGGGTCGCGCAATCGCTGGCGCGATTGTCCCAGCTCCACCGCGCTACTCAACCAGACCACGCGTCGGCAGCAGCACCGCCCGCGGAACCCCGCCGAGCAGGAGCAGCGGCGACACATACTCGCCGCCTAGCCGAACTCCGAAGTGCAGGCACGGCTGCGCGCAATGGCCGGGCAGTAGCTCGCCGATCGGCTGGCCGCGCGCGACGGGGTCGCCGGCCACCAAAGGTGACGTCACCGGCTCATAGCTCGACAGCAGCCCGCCCGCGTGCTCGATCGAGAGCACAGGACGATCCACGACGAAGCCGACGAAGTGCACAACACCATCCGCGGGTGCGAGAACTGAAGCGGAGGGCGCACGGATATCGATGCCTCGATGCCCGGCTGCATACGGGGTGGGCGGCGCGAGGTAGGCACGCGCGATCGCGTGCGGGGGCGCGGTTGGCCAGTTCCAGCGGGGAAGGGTCGCCGCAGAGCCCGAGGTGAGCACCAGGGACGCGAGCACAGCGAGAAGGAGGAGCCGTTTCATCCACCCAGATTGACGAAAGTCGGACGCGCATAACGCGGAGAAAGAGAGATATGGGGATAACCCCACACACCCCGGAACGCAGGAGGAGAGGACCGGTGCTATGATTTTCGGAGCACTGCGCGCAAGCGCGGTGACTACGCGTGTCCCGAACCGCCCGACAAACAGGGCGGCCACACCACTCAGTCTCTCGTGAAAACGGGAATGCAGGTGTGCGCGGGGCACCAGGTTTCGCACCGACCGGTCGCGAAAAACAACTGAGATTGGCGTTTACCGCGTTTTCGCGCGCGCCAGAAAAGGAGCACGGCCATGGCCGTCGTCACCATTCGCCAGCTGCTCGACAGCGGCGTTCACTTCGGGCACCAGACCCGCCGTTGGAACCCGAAGATGAAGCGCTTCATCCTGACCGAGCGCTCGGGCAGCCACATCATCGACCTGCAGCAGTCGCTTGCCTACATCGACAAGACCTACGACTACGTCAAGGACACCGTTGCGCACGGTGGAACCATCCTCTTCGTCGGAACGAAGAAGCAGGCCCAGGGTTCCATCGCCGAGCAGGCGCTCCGCGTCGGCCAGCCCTATGTCAACCAGCGCTGGCTCGGTGGACTCCTCACCAACTTCCAGACGGTCTCCAAGCGCCTCGCGCGCATGAAGGAGCTCGAGGAGGTCGACTTCGACGACACCACCCGTGGTTACACGAAGAAGGAACTCCTCATCCAGAAGCGTGAACTCATCAAGCTCCAGAAGAGCCTCGGTGGTATCCGCAACCTGACGAAGACCCCCTCCGCCGTATGGATCGTCGACACCAAGAAGGAGCACCTCGCGATCGACGAGGCGCACAAGCTCGGTATCCCCGTCATCGCGATCCTCGACACCAACTGCGACCCGGACGAAGTCCAGTTCCCGATTCCCGGTAACGACGACGCTATCCGTTCCGTCGGCCTGCTGACCCGCATCATCGCGGACGCAGCGGCCGAGGGCCTCGTGCAGCGCCACCAGAAGCCCGAAGACGGCGCTGAGGTCGAGCCGCTCGCCGCTTGGGAAGCCGAACTGCTCGGACAGTCCGACGAGGCCAAGGCTGAAGAGCCCAAGGCCGACGAGGCAGCGCCCGCAGCTGAGACCGAGGTCGTCCTTCCGACCGAGGAGAACGACGCAGACGCCGTCGTCGCCGAGCACGAGGCAGCAGCCGACGAGACGCTCGTGCCCGTGCACGTCGAAGAGTCGGATGCAGCACTCGAAGCAGACATCGAAGCCGCGGCTACTCCCGAAGAGAAGAAGCCTGCAGCGAAGACCGCGGCCAAGCCCGCAGCCAAGAAGTAAGGAACTAGAGTCATGGCAGATTTCAGCCTCGCTGACCTCAAGACCCTGCGCGAGCGCCTCGGCACCGGCATGGTCGACAGCAAGAACGCCCTCGTCGAAGCCGGTGGCGACCTCGAGAAGGCAACCGAACTCCTGCGTCTCAAGGGTGCGAAGAGCAATGCAAAGCGCTCCGATCGCTCCACGAGCGAAGGCCTCGTCGCCGCGAAGGAGGGTGCCGGTTCCACCGTCATCATCGAGCTCGCGTGCGAGACCGACTTCGTGGCCAAGAGCGACAAGTTCGTCGCTCTCGGTGACAAGGTCATCGACGCCGTCTCCGCCGCTGGCGCGACGACGCTCGAAGAGGGCCTCGCAGCCGCATCAGGAAGCCAGACCGTCGCCGACCTCATCGGTGACGAAGCTGCAATCCTCGGCGAGAAGATCGAACTGCGTCGTCTCGCAGTCGTGACCGGCGAGAAGTTCTCGGTCTACCTGCACCGCACCAACAAGGACCTGCCTCCGCAGGTCGGCGTTGTGCTCGGCTTCTCGGGCGATGACACGGACACCGCTCGCAGCGTTGCCCAGCACATCTCCTTCGCCGACCCGCAGTACCTCACGAGCGACCAGATCCCCACGGAGACCGTGGAGAACGAGCGTCGCATCGTCGAGGAGATCAGCCGCGGAGAGGGCAAGCCCGAGGCTGCCCTGCCGAAGATCATCGAGGGACGCGTCGCAGCGTTCTTCAAGCAGGTCTCGCTGCTCGACCAGGACTACGCGATCGACAACAAGAAGTCGGTCAAGACCGTCCTCGCGGACGCTGGCCTCACCGTGAGCGGCTTCGCTCGCTTCAAGGTCGGCGCCTAGCCAGATCCGAACGCAAGGCCCGGGATTTTCGATCCCGGGCCTTTCGTCGTGTCGGCGGCGAGTTCTACTCTGGGCGCATGAACATCCTTCTCATCCCCGGACTCTGGCTTGACGGCGACTCCTGGGGCGACGTGATCCCCCCTCTCGAGGCGGCCGGGCACACCGTGCATCCAATGACCCTTCCCGGAATGGAATCCGTCGCGTCCGACCGGTCGGCTATCGGCCTCCGTGATCACGTGAACGCAGTGATCGAGCGGGTCGACGCGATCGGCGCTCCGGTCGTGCTCGTCGGTCACAGCGGCGGCGGCGCCATCATCCATGCGGTGGTGGATGCCCGTCCCGAGTCGGTCACGCGAGCCATCTATGTCGACAGCCAGCCGATCGGCCACGGCGGCCTGATCAACGACGAGCTGCCGGTCGAGGGTGGCGAGATCCCGCTGCCCGACTGGTCCGTCTTCGAAGAACCGGATCTGGTGGACCTCACCGACGAGTTGCGCGAGCACTTCCGCCAGATCGCCATCCCGTCTCCAAAGGGTGTCGCCTTCGACAAGCAGGTGCTCAGCGACCCGCGTCGCTACGACGTGCCGATCACGGTGATCTGCTGCGAGTTCCACCCCGACCAGCTGCAGGGCTGGATCGACGCGGGCTACGCCGACGAGCTGAAGGCCATCACGACCGTCGAGACGGTCTACCTGCCGACCGGGCACTGGCCGCAGTTCACGAAGCCGGCTGAGCTCGCGCAAACGATTCTGGCCGCCCTCGCGACCTAGTACCCTGAATAGGGCACAACCGCAGAACACACGAGGAGCACCATGTCAGAACGCAAACGCCGGGTACTTCTCAAGCTTTCCGGTGAAGCGTTCGGCGGTGGACAGCTCGGGGTGAACCCCGACGTCGTCGCCGGTCTCGCCAAGGAGATCGCCGAGGCGTCGGCCGACACCGAGATTGCGATCGTCGTCGGCGGTGGCAACTTCTTCCGCGGCGCCGAGCTCAGCCAGCGCGGCATGGACCGCGGCCGCGCCGACTATATGGGCATGCTCGGCACCGTGATGAACGCTCTCGCGCTGCAGGACTTCCTCGAGCAGGCGGGTGCCGCGACGCGGGTGCAGTCCGCGATCTCGATGACGCAGGTCGCCGAGCCGTACATCCCGCGCCGCGCAGAGCGCCACCTCGAGAAGGGTCGCGTCGTCATCTTCGGTGCCGGAGCTGGCCTGCCGTATTTCTCCACTGACACCGTCGCCGCGCAGCGTGCCCTCGAGATCGACGCCCAGGTCGTGCTCGTCGCCAAGAACGGCGTCGACGGCGTCTACGACTCCGACCCGCGCACCAACGCCGCCGCCCAGAAGATCGACGCCATCACCTACCAGGAGGCGCTCGTTCAGGGTCTCAAGGTCGTCGACTCCACGGCCTTCAGCCTGTGCATGGACAACGGCATGCCGATGGTCGTGTTCGGGATGCAGCCCGCGGGCAACCTGACCAAGGCGATCCGGGGGGACCGCATCGGCACCCTCGTGAGCCGGGACTGACCCCAAGCCTGAGATTACCGCCGGGCGTTTACGGGCCGCGGCCCACAACCCAGTAAACTTGCCCGCGACACGAAGGAGTTGCCGTGATTAGCGATGTGCTGGCAGAGGCCAAAGACAAGATGAACAAGGCCGTCGAGGTCGCCAAAGACGACTTCGGTACAGTGCGCACCGGTCGGGCGAACCCGCTGCTGTTCCAGAAGATCCTGGTGGACTACTACGGAAGCCCGACGCCGCTCGCCCAGCTCGCCTCGCTGAACAACCCCGAGGCCCGCACGCTGATCGTCACGCCCTTCGACAAGACGGCCCTCAAGGAGATCGAGAAGGCCATCGTCGCCGCTCCGAACCTGGGTGCGAACGTCGGCAACGACGGGGAGATCGTGCGCGTCACGCTGCCCGAGCTCACCGAAGAACGCCGCCGTGACTTCGTCAAGCTCGTGCGCGACAAGGGCGAGCAGGCCAAGGTTGCGCTGCGCAACATCCGTCGCAAGGCCAAGGACGACCTCGACGCCCTCAAGGAGGTCGGCGAAGACGAGATCGCCCGCGCCGAGAAGGATCTCGAGGCAGCGACGAAGAGCCACGTCGACGCGATCGATGACGCCCTGAAGCGCAAAGAAGCAGAGCTCCTCGAGGTCTGAATGTCGGATGACGCGGGCGCGACCCCATCGAAGTCGAAGAAGCACGGCCACACTCGCGCTGAGATAGAAGCGACCGTCGCCGATATCGAAGCACAGGTGCGTGCGACGAACGACAAGATCAACGCGCGCTCTGGTCGCAACCTGTCGATGGCGGTGCTCGTGGGCGTCGCCCTCGGCGTCGCGCTGCTCGTCAGCCTGATCTTCATCAAAGAGTTGTTTATGCTCTTTGCCGCTGGGCTCATCGTCTTCACGGCGTTCGAGCTCGCGAGCGCGCTCCGCTTCGCGGGGCGTGACGTGCCGCGCATCCCGATCATCATCGTCGCGGTGGCGATCGTGCCGACGGCCTTTTACTGGGGCGCTCCCGGCCAGTGGCTGGGCCTGCTCGCGGGCGTCGCGCTCGTGAGCGTGTGGCGCATCGTCGAATCCGCGGTTCCCTCGCGTCGCCCCGCGACGGTTCGGGAGCTGGGTAGGGACCTCGCCGCCGGCGCCTTCGTGCTGGCCTACGTCGTCTTCCTCGCGAGCTTCGCGGTGCTGCTCACGGCGCAGGAGGGCGGCCAATGGTGGACGCTCGCATTCCTGCTCGTCGTGATCTCCATCGACACCGGCGCCTACGTGACGGGCCTCAATTTCGGCAAGCACAAGATGGCGCCGATCATCAGCCCCAAGAAGACCTGGGAGGGTTTCGCGGGTTCCGTCGCCGCAGCCCTCATCGCCGGTGTGCTGCTCGCGATCTTCATGCTGCAGGCCGAGTGGTGGGTGGGCATCGTGCTCGGTCTCTCGATGGTCGTCACGGCGACGTTCGGCGACCTCGGCGAATCCCTCATCAAACGCGATCTCGGCATCAAGGACATCAGCACCTGGCTTCCCGGCCACGGCGGTTTCCTCGACCGGCTTGACTCGGTGCTACCGTCGGCCGCGGCCGCGTATGCGCTGTACCTCATCTTCAGTTAGGGCAGGATAGTCACGTGAGCACTACATTCCCCCGCACGCGCAAGTCGCGTCGCGGATACAACGTCGACGAGGTCGAAGACTTTCTTGAGGATGCCCGGCGCGCGTACTCCGCCGAGAACGGTGTCGCCGTGGTGAACTCCGAGACCATCCGCACCACAGCCTTCACGATGCAGAAGGGCGGCTACTCGACGACGCATGTGGATGCCGCACTCGAGCGCCTCGAAGACGCCTTCGCGAGCCGCGAGCGCGATCGCGCTTTCGCCCAGGGCGGCGACGCCGCCTGGTACGGAACAGCGCGCAGCACGGCCCAGGTCATACTTGATCGCCTCGCCCGTCCCGCCGGAGCCCGCTTCTCTCGCGTTGGCCCGCTCACCCGGGCCTACAACGTCAAAGAGGTCGACGCTTTCGCGGGTCGCCTCGTCGACTACTTCCAGCACGGCAAGCCGATGAATGTCGACGAGGTGCGCACCGTGTCGTTCTCGGCGACGCGCCGCGGGTATAACGAAACCCAGGTCGACCTGCTCCTCGACAGCGTGATCACCGTCATGCTGGCCGTGCGCTGAGTATTTTCCGCGCCATTTCCAGCCCCATGGGCTAAAATCGATCAATCGTGGGAAAACGTCGACTCGAAAGACCCTCCTCCATGCAGCTTCCCGCTGCCCGAGGAGTTTTTTATGGACGTCGCATCCGCAACAACAAGACGCTTCCGATCTTCGCCTTCCTCGCCTGCCTGACCTTCGTCCTTACGCCGGCAATCGATCCCACGGCATCGTTCGCGATTGCCGAGGAGGAGCCCGACATGCTCGACCGCGGCCCTGCCCAGAGCGTCACAGCATCTGATGAGGCCGCACAGACCTTCGCCCGCGACGACTTCGAGATTTCGAAGATCGAGCCGCTCGTGCGTGCAGCCCCGGCGATGGGCGTGCCCGATCCCGGTTCCGCGCAGGAGATCGCGCTGAAGATGGTCACAGCCAGGGGCTGGGGCCGGGACCAGTTCGACTGCCTGGTCGCACTGTGGAACAAGGAATCGCACTGGAACGTCTACGCGCACAACGTGGGCAGTGGCGCCTACGGTATTCCGCAGGCCATGCCGGGCAGCAAGATGGCCTCGGTCGGTGCCGACTGGCAGACCAACCCGGCGACGCAGATCACCTGGGGCCTCGGCTACATTCAGGGCCGCTACGCAACGCCCTGTGGCGCCTGGGCGAAGTCGCAGTCGAGTGGCTGGTACTAGGCCCGAGTGATCCCGAGCCGTGCCTGAGCGGCGGGATAGGCTGGAGGCATGCCTCGTTCCAATCGTCCACGAGGGCCGCGCAGGCCCGCAGGAGACGACGAGGAGGAGTTCGACCTCTCCCGTGTGCTCGTAGGTCGGTTACGCACCGAGACGCGCCGTGACGGCCTCTGGAACGTGCAACCGCTCGCCGCGACATCCGCCAACAAGTCCTATGTCTGCCCCGGCTGCCGCCTTGAAATCGCACCGGGTGTCGCGCACACGGTCGCCTGGCGCGCCGATGGCCTGATGGGTGAGGCGGATGACGTAGCCGCCCGCAGGCACTGGCACAATCACTGCTGGAAGATCAAACCATGACCGACACGATCGAGATCAGGGGCGGCGTCGACCTGCCCGCACGCCGCGAGAACATCGAGCTGTACACGAGCGACGGTCTCACCCTCGTCGGTGAGCTCGCCCTGCCGCTCGAGGCTGAGCCGGTTGCGACCCTCGTCTGTCTGCACCCGCTGCCCACCGCTGGTGGCTTTATGGACTCGCACGTGCTGCGCAAGGCCGCCGGTCGGCTGCCCGCCCTCGCCGACGTGGCCGTGCTGCGCTTCAACTTCCGTGGCACGACCTCACCACGCGGAACCTCGGACGGCGAGTTCGGCGAGGGGATCCACGAGGAGGCCGACCTGGCCGCCGCCATGGCCTTCGTCACCGAGCGCGCGCTGCCGAACCCGTGGCTGCTCGGCTGGTCGTTCGGAACCGAGGTGACGCTCAAGTACGGCCTGCAGTTTCCCGTCGAGGGCGCCATCCTGCTATCGCCCCCGCTGCACCGCACGAGCGACGCCGAGGTCGCGGCCTGGGCCGGCAGCGGCAAGCGGCTCGTCGCGATCATCCCCGAACTCGACGACTACCTGCGCCCCGCCGAGGCAGTCCAGCGCTTCGCGAGCGTGCCCGAACTCGAGTTCGTCGCCGTAGAAGGCGGCCGCCATCTGTGGGTGGGGGAGTCGCAGGTCTCCCGTGTGCTCAGCGAGATCGTCGCCCGGGTCAACCCGGGCGTGCTGCCGCTACCGACGACCTACTAGCCCGAGCTAGAGCTCGTTCTGCCTTGGGATGACGACCTCTTTGATGATGAGCTGCACCGCTGCGGCGACCGGGATCGCAATCAGCGCACCGAGGATGCCGAGCAGGGTTCCACCGGCGAGGGCCGCGATCACCACGACCACGCCAGGCACCTGCACCGCGTGCGCCATGATGCGCGGGTTGAGCACGTAGGCCTCGATCTGCATGTAGACGAGGTACCAGACGCCGACCGCGGCGAACAGCGGGATCGGCGTCGCGAAGAAGGTGTCACCCGCGTTGAAGGCAAGAACGCTGAGCGTGATGACCACCGAGGCGGAGAGCGTTCCGACGAGCGGGATCAGCGAGCCGAGGAACGCGATGAAGGCCAGCAGGGCCGCGTACTGCACCTGGAATAGGAACTGCAGCATGAGGAACGACACGACGCCGTTGACGAGCGCGAGGGAGGCCTGGCCCATGACGTAGCGGCCGACCGAGACGCTGATCTGCTCGGCGATGTCGATGAAGCTCTCGCGGCGTGACGCCGGCACGAGGCGGTAGACGCCGCGCTTGAGGCTGGAGAGCGAGGCGACGAAGTAGATCATGAGGATCGTCACGATGATGACGCCGAAGACACCGTTGGCGACGCCGACACCCGCGCCGACGACCCCATCCCGAATCGACGTCAGGAACGCGGGATCGGCAATGGCTGTCTGCACCTGGGCGAAGATCGTCTCGAGCGTCTGCGGGTCGAGGAAGGAGAGGCTGTTCTGGATGCCCTCGATCAGGCTGCCGTCCTGAATGCCCGGCACGATGTTGTTCGTGATCTGCTCGGTCAGGTTAGCGACCTGCTCCACGATGACCGGGATCAGGGCAAGGATCAGCCCCGCCACGATGCCGAGCACGGCGACCAGGGCGATCAGGATCGCCACCGGGCGCTTCATGCCCTTCTTCTCGAGCCAGGTCACGAAGGGGTCGAGGCCGAGGGCGAGGAAGATCGCGGCGCCGATGTAGGTGAGGATCGTAGCGAGCGTCGCGACAGAGTTGCCGATGGTGATGGCGAGCAGCACACCGAGACCGGCCAGCAATCCGAGGCGGAACGGGTTCTGGATCTTCATGCTGCTCCCCGGTATTCAGGCGTTAGTCGGCTTGTGCGGCCGGTGCCTCGACCTTATCGGCATCCGAGAGGAGCCCCCGCAGATTCTGGAAGTATCCTGCGACTGCCTCGCGCTCGATGCGAATCTTGTTGAGGCGATCCTCGGCGTCGGAGACGAGCTTGCTGTTGTGCGCCTCCGCTTCGGCCACGAGCGCCTGTGCGCGGGCCTCGGCGTTGCCGAGCACCTCGGCAGCGGTCGAATCCGCCTCCGAGCGGGTCTTGAGGGCGTAGGCGCGTGCGTCGTCCTCGAGGGTCGCGGCCTCCGCACGCTTCTCGGCAGCACGCTTCTGAGCGTCGTCGAGCTGGGCCTTGGCCTCGGCGAGATACTTCTCGGTCTGGTCGGCCGCATCCTTCTGGCGGGCCAGGTACTCCTTCTCCGCCTCGTCGCGGCGGGCCTTGAGCTCGACGTCGAGGTCGAGTCGGCCCTGTTCCGCGTCACGTACGAGCGTGGTGCGCAGCTCGTCGGTCGCGGCGGCGAGCTGGGCCCGAGTGGTGACGCTCTCGTGCTCGAGGGCGGCGCGCTCTCGGTCGACGTCGCGCGTGACATCCGCCCGCTGCTTCTCGACATCGGTGGTCAGGGCGAGGCGCGTCTCGGCGACCTCGGCATCGAGGGCGTTCTTTTCTGCGGTGATGGATGCAGCGAGCTCGGCCCGAGCGGTCGAGGTCTCCTTCTCGAGAGCCGCGCGGGTGGCAGCGGCCTCTGCGTCGAGTGCGGCTCGCGTGGAAGCGGTGTCGCTCTCGAGCGCCGTACGAGCTGCGCTGATGTCGGCCTCGAGTTCGGCGCGTGCCGTGGAGATCTCCTTCTCGAGCTCCTCGCGGGCGCGGGAGGTATCGGCCTCGAGCTCTCCGGTGACCCGGGCAGTCTCGGCGGCGAGGTCGGTGCGCACCTGGGCGGCTTCGGCCTCGAGGGCTCCCTTGACCTGTGCGGTCTCGGCGGCGAGTTCACTCGTCACGCGCGCGGTCTCGTTCTCCAGCGTGCTAGTGACACGGGATGTCTCGGCCGCAAGTTCTGCCTTGCCCTGCTTGATCTCGGCGGCGAGTGCCGATCGCGCCTCGGTGGCCTCGGCCTCGAGGTCGCCCCTGACCTGTGCGGTCTCGGCTTCGAGTGCTGCCTTGACCTGTGCGGTCTCGGTTTCGAGTGCTGCCTTGACCTGTGCGGTCTCCGCCTCGAGCGCGGCCGTGACCTGCGCTGTCTGAGCTATGAGCGCAGCCTCGACCTGTGTCGTTCTTGTCTCGAGTTCGGACGTGACGCGTGAGGTCTCGGCTGCGAGTTCTGACGTCACGCGGGTGGTCTCGGCCTCGAGCTCGGCCTTCACACGGGTGGACTCGGCCTCGAGCTCGCCGGTGACGCGCGCGGTCTCGGCCTCGAGTTCGTCGGTCACCCGTGCGCTCTCCGCCTCAAGATGTGCGGTGACCTCTGCGGTCTTCGTGGCCAGTTCGTTCTCCACGCGCGCCGTCTCGGCGGCGAGCGAGTCGGTGACGCGCACCGTCTCGGTCGCGAGGGACTCGGTGATGCGGGTCTTCTCGCCGGAGAGGAGGGCGCGAGCCTCCTTCTGTTCGGTCGCGAGCGCGGCCTTCGCCGTGCGGATCTCGATCGCCAGCGCCTTGCGCTGTGCGGCCGTGTCGTCATCGAGTGCGGCGCGGGCGGCGGACGTATCGTTCTCGAGCGCGGCGCGGGCGGCGGCGATGTCGTTCTCGAGCTCCTCGCGCGACGTGCGCGACTCGTTCTCGAACGCCTCGCGGGCGGCGGCGGTGTCGGCCTCGAGCGCGGCCCGCGCGGCTGCGGTCTCGTTGGCGAGCTCCTCGCGCGCCGTTGTGATCTCGCGCTCGAGATCGGTGCGTCCCTGCTCCACGTCGCGCGCGAGATCTCCGCGCAGGCGCGTGTTCTCCGCCTCGTACTCGGCGCGGCCGTGCTCGGTGTCGCGGGCGAGTTGCGCCGCGGCATCCCGTGTCGCTTCTGCCTCACGGCTCGCAAGGGCCTTGAGCTCTGCGGCTTCCCTCTCGCCCTCGGCGCGCAGGGCAGCGGCCTCGCGCTTGGTCAGGGCACGCGCCTCCGCGGCCTCGGTTGCCACGGCGCCGCGGATGGATGCGGCCTCACGCAGCGCGTCGTTGACGATGGACTCGGCCTCCGTGGCCGAGCGGGCGAGCACGTTCTCCGCTTCGATGCGGGCCGTGTCGAGGGTGGTCTTCGAGCGGGCTTCCGCGTCGGCGAGCTGGCGGGCGGCGGCGTCGCGTGCCTCGTTCGACAGGCGCTGCACCTCGCCCTGGACAGAGCTGCGGAGCTTCTCGGCGTCGAGATCGGCCTGGCTGATCAGGCGGGTGGACTGTTCTTCGGCGACGCGGAGGGTGTTCTCGAGCTTCGTGCCGAGACCGCTGTAGGTCGGGGTACCGGTCTCGTCGAGCTCGGCCTGCAGGTCTTCGGCGACGGCGGCGAGGCGCTTGGCCTCCTTGGTGGCTTCGACCCGGTCGGCGTTGGCTTTGATGAGTTCGCGCCGCAGGTCCTGGATCGCCTTGTCGACGGCGTCCTTCCTGTAGCCACGCATTTCGGTACCGAAATCTGCGTCGTCAGCTGCCACGAGAATTGCTCCTTGTCCATAAAACCGGATTTCTCGAGTTTAGTGGTCGCCCGTGAACCGGCGACTCGCGCATTCGCATCACGCGACCCGCTGTTGCCAGAGGTTTCCCAGTAGAACCGTTAGGCGTCACCGTGGGGTATCCGGTATTCTGGGATGTCTTTGCAGTTGCCTTCCCGAACGCCGGTTTCGGGAAATCCTCTACTCGCCCCCTAGTGCGAGCACCCGCTAATGGCGGGGAGGACGCTGCGGCCCTGGTCCATGAGACCGGGCTGGGCAGGCGACTCGAGAGGAGAATGTCCGTGCGATTCGTACTCGCTATCGTCTGCTTCGTGCTGGCCGCCCTGTCCATCGGGCTCGGCATCGCACAGCGGACCGTCTTTGCCCTCCCCAAGGAGACCAGCGCCTCTGTCGAACTCGACACGAGCGCCAAGGTCACCGTGATCGACGGCGAGACCCTCAACGCCTTCCCGCGCAGCCAGACCGTCGCCATCAGCGGCGCGCGCACCATCTTCGCCGCCTACGGCCGCACGACCGACGTCAACGCCTGGATCGGCGACGTCAGCCGCAACGACATCACGATGACCGAAGAGGGCAAGTTCGTGTCGAAGCTCACGAGCGGCTCGGGTGACGACCTGCCCTCGCCCGAGGGATCCGACCTCTGGTACCTCGACTACACCAAGGAGACGGCGCTCCGCATCACGATCAACGTGCCGGAAGACGTGTCGCTCATCATCATGTCCGACGGTGTCGCCGCGGCCCCGTCCCGCGTGAGCGTGACCTGGCCGCTCGACAACTCCACGCCGTGGGCCATCCCACTCGTCGTCGGTGGAGCGATCGTGCTCCTGCTCGGCCTCGCCCTGCTGTTCTGGGCCGTGAGCCACCTGCGCAGCGCCCGTGGACCGCGCCGCAAGTCGCAGAAGATGCCCAAGCTGCCGCGCCAGCCCCGGTACAAGCCGAGCCGGGTGCGCCCGAAGGCCATCGAGGGCAGGCCCAGCAAGAAGGCGATCGAGGCCCCGCGCGGACGTCGATCGAGCCGCACGAGCATGATCGCCGTTCTCCCCGTCGTGCTGGTCGGATCCCTGGTTCTCGGCGGATGCAGCACCGACTTCCTGGCCGCAAACAGCCCGCAGCCCCCGCCCGTCGCCGTCGCGAGCCCCGAGGCCGCCGACGCCGAGGTGACCGAGGCTCCCGCCGTCACGAAGCCGCAGGCCAACCGCATCATCGCCCGCATCTCGGCGATCACGGCCGAGGCCGACACCGACCGCGACGCAGCAGTGGCCGCCACCCGTCTCGCCGGCCCTGCCCTCGACCTGCGCCTCGCCAACTACAAGATGCGCAAGGCCGACAAGACCATCAAGGCGCTCTCGGCGATCCCCGCAGGCCCGGTCGAGCTCACCCTGCCGCAACAGAACAACGACTGGCCCCGCACGGTCTTCGCTATCGTGCAGAACGATGTCGACGAAGAGGGCCAGAAGTTCTACGTCGCCGTCGTGATGATCCAGGACGATGCACGCTCGCAGTACAAGGTGCACTATGCGATCACGCTCGAGCCCGGTGCCGTCATCCCCAAGGTTGCATCGGCAGAGGTCGGAACCAACCGCCTCAGCGATGACATCGGACTGCTGACCATCGCACCGTCAGACCTCGCCATGGCGTACTCCGACGTGCTGATGAAGGACACCGAGAGCGAGAACTACGACCTGTTCGAGGCCGAAGGCGACACCCTGCGCGTCGCGGTCGGACTCGCCGCCAAGAAGACCGCGCAGAAGAAGCTGCCGAGCACGGCGAAACTCATCTACGAGAGCGCGCTGGGCAACGGGCAGACAGTCACGCTCACGACCAATGACAATGGCGCCCTCGTCGCGGTGAACCTGAACGAGATCGAGACGGTGAAGGCCGTCGAGGCCGGGGCCGCCGTGAACGCGCCGAAGACCGTCAAGTCCCTGCTGGGAAAATCGCTCAGCACCAAGGGCATCAAGGCGACCTACGGCGACCAACTGCTGTTCTACGTGCCGCCCGCCACCGAAGAGGGTGGCAAGATCGTTCTGCTCGGCTACAGCCAGGGCCTCATCGCCGCATCGGAGCTTAAGTGACCAACCTGCCCGTCGGTGGCAACCTCCGTGGTGCCATCGACCTCTCGTCCCTCGTCAAGCCGCCGGCCCGTCCGGCCGGAGCGACACCCGCACCGGGAACGCCCTCGCTGGTCGTCGAGGCCACGGATGCCTCGTTCTCGAGCATCCTCGAGCTCTCGAACACCGTTCCGGTGCTCGTCGAGTTCTATGGCCCCGGCCTCGAGCCCGTGCTCGGCCCGCTCGTCACCAGCTACAGCGGCCGACTCGTGCTCGCCACGATCGATGGCGGACGCAACCCGCAGCTCGTGCAGGCCTTCCAGGTCACCGAGGTTCCCGCCGTTGCCGCCGTTATCGGCGGTCGCCCCCTGCAGCTCTTCGTCGGCCTGCCCGCCGAAGAGGAGGTGCGCCGCGTCATCGACCAGATGCTCGAGGTCGCGGCCCAGCAGGGCGTGAAGGGCACCATCAACGCCGGCGCCGAAGGCGAGCCCGCCGAGCCCGTCGAGGAGCCGCTGCCCCCGCACCACCAGGAGGCCTACGACGCGATCGCGGCCGGTGACTTCGATCTCGCCATCAAGGAGTACGAGCTCGCCATCGTGCAGGACCCGCGCGACCACCTCGCCGTCGCCGGTCTCGCACAGGTGCGCCTGCTCTCGCGCCTCGACGGCCAGACCGCCGATGCCGTGCGCTCGGCCGCTGCCGCGGCTCCGGATGACGTCACCGCCCAGCTCGCGGTCGCAGACCTCGACGTGTCGGGCGGCCACCTGGACGACGCGTTCTCCCGTCTCCTCGACCTGTTCCCCACGCTCGATGCGGAGGGGAAGAACAACGTGCGCGCGCGCCTGCTCGACTTCTTCGAGATCGCCGGAGCCGACGACCCGCGCGTCGCCACGGCTCGCCGTCGCCTGACGGGACTGCTCTACTAACTGGTTCGGGGTACGTGAATCGATCCAGTTGCGGGTTTTCGACCTCCGCAGCCGAGCGAAGATCGAAAAACCGCAACTCGAAGGCGAGTCCCGCCGCAGGCTGAGCTAGCGGCGGAGCTTGAGCCAGAGGCCGGCGAGCGGAGGCAGGGTGATCTCGGCCGAGGCCGGGCGACCCGCGAACGGTTCATCCGAAGCCTGCACGGCACCGTAGTTGCCCACACCGCTGCCGCCGTATTCGGTGGCGTCGGTGTTGAGAATCTCGTCCCAGGTGCCGGCGAACGGCAGACCGACGCGGTACGGACCCACCGGGTTGCCGCTGAAGTTCATGATCACGGCGACCGGGTTGCCGTGGTTGTCCCAACGCAGGAACGACACGACGTTGCGCTCGGAGTCTCCGCCATCGAGCCATTCGAAGCCACCCTCGTCGTTGTCCCGAGACCACAGGGCGGGCTGTTCGCGGTAGACGCGGTTCAGCTGCGAGACCATCGTGAGCAGGCCGCGGTGCACGGGCTGGTCGAGGATCCACCAGTCGAGGCCGCGCTGCTCGCTCCACTCGGACGGCTGCCCGAACTCGGAACCCATGAACAGCAGCTGCTTGCCGGGATGCGCCCACATGAACGCGAGGTAGGCGCGCATGTTGGCGAGCTTCTGCCACTGGTCACCGGGCATCTTGGTGAGCAGCGATCCCTTGCCGTGCACGACCTCGTCGTGGCTGATGGGCAGCAGGAACTGCTCGGTGTACTGGTACACCATGCTGAACGTGATCTCGTTGTGGTGGTGCGCGCGGTACATCGGGTCGGTCTGGATGTAGGAGAGGCTGTCGTGCATCCAGCCCATGTTCCACTTCAGCCCGAAGCCGAGACCGTCGGACGCGGTGGGACGCGTGACGCCCGGCCACGCGGTCGACTCCTCGGCGATCATGATGATGCCGGGGTTGCGCTTGTAGGCGGTCGCGTTGACTTCCTGCAGGAAGCTGATGGCCTCGAGGTTCTCGCGGCCGCCGTGGATGTTCGGCTCCCACTCGCCGGCCTCGCGCGAGTAGTCCAGGTAGAGGATCGAGGCGACCGCGTCGACGCGCAGCCCGTCGATGTGGAACTCCTCGAGCCAGTACAGCGCGTTGGCAACGAGGAAGTTGCGCACCTGCGAGTCCCCGAAGTTGAAGATCAGGGTGCCCCAGTCCATCTGCTCGCCGCGGCGAGGGTCGGAGTGCTCGTAAAGAGCGTGACCGTCGAACTTGGCGAGCGCCCATTCGTCTTTGGGGAAGTGCCCGGGCACCCAGTCCATTATCACGCCGATGCCGGCCTGGTGGAGGCGGTCGATCAGGTACTTGAGATCGTCGGGATGCCCAAAACGTGACGTCGGCGCATAGTAACCGGTGACCTGGTATCCCCAGGAGCCACCGAACGGGTGCTCGGCGAGGGGCATGAACTCGACGTGGGTGAACCCCGTCTCGTGGAGGTAGCCGATGAGTTCATCGGCGAGCTCGCGGTATCCCAGCCCCGGGCGCCAGGAGCCGACGTGCAGCTCGTACACGCTCATCGGGGAGTTGTGGGGGTCGGTCTCGGCGCGGGTGGCCAGCCACGAGGCATCCGCCCACTCGTATTTCGTCTCGCCGACCTTGGAGGCCGTCAGCGGCGGGATCTCGGTGTAGCGGGCCATCGGGTCGGCGCGGCTGACCCACTGGTTGTTGTCGGTGAGAAGTTCGAACTTGTAGGCGACTCCCGGTTCGAGGCCGGGCACGAACAGCTCCCAGACGCCGTTGTCGTCGAGGCGGCGCATCGCGTGGCCGACGCCGTTCCAGCCGTTGAAGTCGCCGAGAACACGGGCGGCCTTCGCGTGTGGCGCCCAGACGGAGAATGAGGTACCGACGACGTCTTCGTGCGGACGGAAGTGCGACCCGAGCACGTGCCAGAGCTGCTCGTGGCGGCCCTCGCCCCAGAGGTATAGGTCGATCTCGCCGACGGTCGGCACAAAGCGGTAGGGGTCGTCTGCCGTCCAGGTGGGGCCGTCGGTGTAGGTCGTCTCAAGCTGGTACGCCTGCCCATCTCCGGCCGCGAAGCCCTGCCAGAGTCCCTCGGAGACGTGATCGAGCGAAACGCGCGAACCGTCTGCACGAATGGCGGTGACGGTGGCGGCCAGCGGACGCACCGCGCGGATCACGAACCCGCCGTCGACTGCGTGCTGCCCGAGGGTGGCGTGCGGCTGCGGGTGCGCGCCGGAGATGATCGAGGTGATCAGACCAGGGTGCAGTTCGGGCAGGGTGGGGGTTGTGGCGGCGTTCTTGGAGTTCTTGGCGACAGCCATCAGGAGCCCTTCGGGTAGTCGATGCGCAGGATGTGAACGGGTTCGGTGAATGCGTCGAGGCGCACGTAGTTGTCGGTGCCCCAGGTGAAGACCTGGCCGGTGATGAGGTCGGTGACCTGATAGCTCGTGCCGGGCTCGAGGCCGAAGCGGGTGGGGTCGAGGTGCACCGTCGTCTCGCGCACCGAGTGCGGGTCGACGTTGGCGACGACGATGATGCCGTCGCTCGTGCCGGTGCCGGTGAACTGCGGAGCGAGGTACTTCGTATAGACGAGGATCGAGTCGTCGTCGCTCCAGTGCACGTCGAGATTGCGCAGCTGGCGAAGTGCGGGGTGCTGCGAGCGGATGACGTTCAGCTGCCGCAGGTACGGCGCGAGCGTCGTGCCTGCCTTGTCGGCTTCAGCCCAGTCGCGCTTCTTGTACTCGAACTTCTCGTTATCGATGTTCTCTTCGGCGCCGGGGCGGGCGACGTTCTCGAACAGCTCGTAGCCCGCGTACACACCCCAGCTGGGGCTGCCGGTCGCGGCGATGGCGGCGCGCACCTTGTAGGCGGGCTGGCCGCCGAACTGCAGGTACTCGGTGAGGATGTCGGGGGTGTTCACGAAGAAGTTCGGACGGAATACCGCACTCGTCTCGCGCGACACCTCGAACAGGTACTCCTCGAGCTCGACCTTGGTGTTGCGCCAGGTGAAGTAGGTGTACGACTGCTGGAATCCGATCGCGGCGAGCGACTGCATCATGGCCGGCTTGGTGAACGCCTCGGCCAGGAACACGGTGCCGGGATGCCGCTGCTCGACCTCGCCGAAGAGCCACTCCCAGAACTGCACGGGCTTGGTGTGCGGGTTGTCGACGCGGAAGATCGACACTCCGAGGCGGATCCAGTGCTCGACGACCCGCAGGATCTCCTGGCGGATTCCCTCGGGGTCGTTGTCGAAGTTGAGCGGGTAGATGTCCTGGTACTTCTTCGGCGGGTTCTCCGCGTAGGCGATCGAGCCATCCGGAAGCGTCGTGAACCACTCGGGGTGCTCGGTCACCCAGGGGTGGTCGGGGGAGCATTGCAGCGCGAGGTCGAGGGCGACCTCGAGACCGTTCTTCTTCGCCTGCCCGAGGAAGTAGACGAAGTCCTTCTCGGTGCCGAGGTCGGGGTGGATGGCGTCGTGGCCACCCTCCGCGGCTCCGATCGCCCACGGCGAGCCGGGGTCGTTCGGGCCGGCGACGAGCGTGTTGTTGGGTCCCTTGCGGAAGGAGCGCCCGATGGGATGGATGGGCGGCATGTAGAGCACATCGAAGCCCATCTCCGCGACGGCGGGCAGGCGCTTCGCAGCCGTGCGGAAGGTGCCGGAGACCCAGCTGCCATCCTTTAGCTGCTTGGAACCTTCGGACCGGGGGAAGAACTCGTACCAGCTGCCGACTCCCGCACGCGGGCGTTCAACGCGCAGCTCGATGGTCGGGCTCGTGGTGGTGAGGCTCTCGACCGGGTTGGCGGCGAGGGCGGTGACGAGGCGGGGATCCTCGGCGACCCGAAGGCGGGCGGCGGGGGAGAGGCTCGTGTCGAGGAAGGCCCTGGCGGCATCCGTGAAGACCTTCGCCTTGCCGGCCTTCTTCACGAGAACGGCACCCTGCGCGAACATCAGCTCGACGTCGATGCCGGCCGGAACCTTGATCTCGGCGTTGTGCAGCCAAGTGGCCCAGTCGTCACTGAAGGCCTCGATGCGCCAGGTCCACATCCCGATGCCGTCGAGAAGAACGGATGCGCCCCAGCGATCGGTGCCCGGGGCGCCCGGCGCGAGCGAGTGACGCGACTCGGTGCCCGCGGGGGAGGTGAGCACGAGTCTCGCGCCCAGCTGGTCGTGGCCCTCACGGAAGATCGTGGCCGCGAACGGCACCACCTCGCCGGCCCACGCCTTGGCGGGCCAGAGGCCTTCCGGCTGTTGGGGTGAAAGATGTCTGATCGGGATGCGCCCCATCTTCGGGGCGAACGATCCCGCGGTGTCGGGTTGGTCGGATACGGCCGTGCCGTTGGTTGCAGTCGCCACACTGCGACCGTACCGCTTAAGTCTGCGAGTCCGAGGGTGTGACGACCTGCCTGTCCGCATTAGGGGGGACAAACGGGGTACCCCCCGCTTTGGGGCAGCGAATGAGAGTAGAAGGCCTTGTCCACCAAAAGGCGGACAAGGTAGGTTCTTTCAAGGGCAGTTTCTCGCATTCACCTACGACACCTAGCAGTTAGTAGCCAAAGCCGGGAGTTGCCTACAAATCCGACATGCAGCAAAGCTGTCGGCAAAAACCAAGACAACCCGAATGTCTTAAAGCTGTTCCTCAGCGCGCGCAATTCTGCCGTGCTGCGTTCGCGTGAGCCTCGGGTCCAATCAAATCCCGACATCACCTCGTGATGACGCGAAAGGAATCGCAATGAACAAGCTCGTTAAGGGTTCAATCGCTGGCGCAGCTGGCATCGCCCTCCTCCTCGGTGGTGCCGGAACGTTCGCTCTGTGGAACGACTCGGCCGCACTCACCGCCGCTACCGTCTCGACCGGTGAGCTCGACATCGACCTCACCGCCACGGCCGCCGTCTGGAACGACGTATCGACAAAGACCGTCGGTGGCGTCACCACCTCAAGCGTTCTCAACGGCGCGACGTTCAACCCGGCCACCCACAAGCTGGTCCCCGGCGACACCGTGACGTACACCAAGGAAGTAACCATCAAGGCCAACGGCAAGAACCTCGCCGCCAAGCTCGCGTACGTTCCCGGTTCGGTTGTCATCGACCCGACCCTCGCTCCCTTCGTTACGGTCACGGTTGGCGCGCCCACCGGTCTTCCGGCCTCCTGGAGCGCCGTCGCTACGACGCCCGCGGACGGTTCGTACATCATCACGCCGTCCACCACGGTGTCGACCGCAACGTTCAACGTCGTGCTCACCGTCAAGTTCCTTGACACGGCTGCAAACCAGGTAGGCCAGAACCTCACCGCCGTGAACCTCACCGGCGCTGCGTTCAGCCTCACCCAGGTCCGCCAGTAGCTGGTCGGGCGTGCCGCCTCAGGGCGGCACGCCCTTTCCCGCGCCTTCGTCCCCCCGCGTCGGCGCGCCGTAGTTAACACCCCCGATATACCGGTTTCCGCCCGAAAGGAGGCCATCATGCAGAACTCTGTGCCCGCTGGCCTCGCCACGGCCCCCTCTAAGACATCCGCCATCCGTGCCTTGTTCGCCACGGCAGGAACGCTCGCCGCTGGAGTGCTGGTAGCAGTACTCGCGGCAGGTGGAACCTACGCCCTGTGGAACGACTCGGTTCCCGTGCAGGCAGCTACGGTGCAGACCGGCACAAGCGGTATCACCGTCAATGGCGCCGAGACTTTCAGCGTCGACCTCAGCGCGACTACTCTGCTGCCCGGTAGGTCAGTGGTTCCGGCAACGCCGATCGTGCTCAAGAACATCGGCGTCACGCCCCTCAGCGTGACCGCACCGAGCATTATCTTCACCGCGGAATCCAGTGCGCTTCAGCCGTACCTGCAGGTGTCGATGATCCAGGCCACCGGAACCACCTGCACGGTGACCGCCGATGGCACCCCGCTTCCGGCCGCGATAGCGCCCATCGCTTTTACAGTCGGCCAGACCACCCCGGTCTGCCTCGAGATTCGCCTCGCGCCTGACGCCCCCGCTTCGGTGCAGGGCTCATCAGCGACGTTCCTCATCAGCCTCAACGCGGCGCAGGTGCGCCCGTGAGTATCCGCAATCGCATCGTTGCAGCCATCTCGATGGCTCTCTTCTTCGTATTGGTAGGGACGGGAGCGGCGTCCGCCCTCTGGCTGTCATTCAATTCCGTCGGCGCGACGGTCAAGGTGGCCAACCTCGCCGATGCCTGCACGAATGTCACCCAGATGCTGAACGCGAGCTTTGAGCAGCCAGCGCAGGCAAGCACGCTCGGCTATGCGAACGACGGCCAGATGAACGGATGGCGCGCGAAGGGCGCGAACGGCCAGCCTGTGCGCATCGAGATCTGGAATGGCTATGACAACGTCCCTGCGGGCGTCGGGAGTCAGTTTGTCGAGCTCAACGCCGACGAGCCAGGAACCATCTACCAGTCACTCACCACGACCCCGGGTCAGACTCTGCAGTGGTCATTCCTGCACCGCGGTCGCTCCGGCGTCGACACCATGGAACTCTTCATCGGTGCGGTGAACGCCGGTGTCTCCCAGGGGAGCTTCAGCGATGGCACCGGTGTATGGAACCGTTACTCGGGTGCCTACGTTGTACCTGCGGGCCAGAGCACAACGGAGCTCAGCTTCAAGGCGGTCTCTGCGGCGGGCGGCCCGTCGATCGGAAACTTCCTCGACGACGTGTCGTTCGGTACCGGGCCGTGCCTGACGGCGCAGACCGCCGTCACCAACGTCACGCTGGCCGGCACCAGCTATCGTCCCGGTGATGTGCTGGAGTACACGACGACCGTGAGCAACGTCGGAAGCTCGCTTTCGCAGAACAGCATTTTTGCGGGCGTCGTACCGGAGGGCCTCGAATACCAGGCTAACTCGATCACCATCGATGGAGTCGCCCGCACCGACGCCCTCGCTGGCGATCAGGCGAACTATGTGACGGCGGATCGCAAGGTCGTTGCCCGTATCGGAAACGGCGCCACTGACACCCTCGGCGGCACCATTGCTCAAGGCACTCAGACCGTGGTCATCAAGTACCGCGTCAAGGTGCCCGCCGCGGCCACCGGTGTCAGCTACGCGTTCACACCCACCGTCGCTTACGTCAACGGACTCGCCTCGGGATGGGTGCGAACTGCGACGTCGAACACCGTCACCATCACGACCGTCGGCGGGGCAGACCTGTCTACAGTCGTCACCGCGACCCCGTCGTCAGTGGGTCGCACGAGCACCACGGCCACGGCCGTGCAGTGGACCTGGGTGGTCACGAATAACGGCAACATTCCGAGCGGCGGGACGGTGACCGTGCCCATCTCGATTCCGACGGCGGCAACTCTCACCGGGAACGCGGTTCCCACCATCGCTGCGGGGCAGACCGGCTCCTGCACGTTGACCTCCTGCACCACCACACCTGCGATCGCCGTAGGCCACTCGCGGACTTTCTCAGTGACCCGCACCGTCACCACGGCTGCGGTTCCTGGCACGGCATACACCCTGACCGCCAGCGCCTCGTCTTCGGTCGCTGACTACGTCGCAGCCAACAACTCGGGCTCGGCGACGGTGACCGTCACGGATACCGCGGCTCCCAACAAGCCCGTGGCGTACGCCTTCGCGTCTCGTGGGCAGGTGCAACTCAACTGGCCGATCCCCGCGGACAACGTCGGTGTGGTGAGCTACAGGATCTACCGAGCGGGTATCGCGATTGCCACCACTTCAGACCTGCTGTATGTGGATGCGGGTCTCAATGCATCCACCCCGTACACGTACACGATCACGGCCATCGATGCTGCCGGTAATGAGTCGGTGCCATCCGACGTCATGTCGGTGACGACTCCAGCCACGTTGAGCGCAACACAGCGCTTCACTCTTCGCACCACCCACGCGACGCCTTACCTGTGCTTCACGCCGGACACCGTCGCCAACGCAGCTGACATCGACCAGAACACCTGCGGAGCATCCAACAACCAGGTGGGATCCACGGCGCAGCGCGTTGTCTTCACCAACGCGGGTGACGGTTTCTATCGGATTACGCCTCAGAACAACGCGAACCTGGCCTGGGCGATTGAACCGGGCACCAACCAGCTACTCGACGGCGCCAAGCTCCAGTTGAACACGTGGAGCAGTGCGGACAACCAGGAGTGGGCGCAGGTTGCCGAACCGGGTGGTTACGTGCGATTCATCAACAAGCTGACTAACAAATGCCTCGATATCAACGGACAATCCACGACTCTTGGACTCCAGTTCCAGCAGTACACCTGCAATAACACCGTTGCTCAGCGCTTCACCATGACAGCGGTGAACTGAACGTGAACCGGGCACGGCTAGCCATGGTCAGCGTTGTGACGGTGCTCGCTGCCGCGCTTGCGATGGGCGGCAGTGCAACCGCCGCCCAGGCGTCGCCGACGGAGATTCTCGTCAGCGCGGATGGCGTCTCATTCGGAACACACTTCGGGACGCCCCTGTTCGCCGGTATCGGCAAGCTCGTACCGCAGGATGTCGTCACGGTGAGCTTCTGGGTACGCAACCCGACCACGAGCGTGGCGAACATGCGAGTGAGCGTCAGCCACCTGGTCTCGCCTTCGATGGAGATGGCGTCGAACCTGATGCTCACGGCTGTAGATGTCAGCATGGGTGCGACGGAGAGCTCAGCTATCGCCGACCTCTCCACGTGCGACGTCGTTGTGGCTCCCCGTCCGCTTGCCGGCGGCGCGACCATGCGGGTCGACCTCACTCTGGAAATGATGGACGTCACAGGTCAGGTTGCTCAGGCCAAACTGGGGGACCTCGATTTTCTTGTGGGTATGCGCGACACGCAGGCAGGTGCATTTCCGGCCAGCGCCTGTGATGATGTGGGTGTGGCAATTCCCGGCATCCCGCCAACGGCTCCCTCGGGCAACAATCCTGGCGGCCTCATCAAGACCGGCGTCGACCTGCCCTACGACTGGTTCGCCATCGCGGCCGGCCTCTTCGGCTTCGGTTTCCTCCTGCTTCTTCGCCGTCGGCGCGAGCGCCGCGAAGAATCGTGAGCGGGGAGCAGCCCGCGGGGGTCGAAGAGACGCCCACAGAAGTCGCTGAGGCGCCCAAAGCCAAGCAGGAGAAGAGCCTCGCGCACTACCTCGGCCTGATGTTCGGCATCGTGCTGGTGATCGTCGTGGCGTTCTTCGCCGCGATCCTCATCATCATCCCGAAGGTGGGTGGGGCCATCCCGCTCACCGTTCTCACACAGTCCATGGAACCGGGACTTCCGCCCGGAACGCTCATCGTGGTCGGACCGGTCGAGTTCGACGAGATCGAGGTCGGCGACGTCATCACCTACCAGATCCGTTCGGGCGAGCCCGGTGTGATCACCCACCGCGTGATCGGCTTCACGAGCGGTGACGATGGCGGTCAGCGACTCATCCTGCAGGGTGATAACAACGACACGCCTGATGAGCCGGTGCGCGACGTGCAGGTGCAGGGTCGTATGTGGTACTCCGTTCCCTACCTCGGTTTTGTCAACCAGGCCGTCAACGGCGAGGACCGCGGCGGCATCGTCGCCGTGATCGCCGGACTCTTCTTCGCCTACGCCGCCTTTATGGTGTTCACCGGCATCGCCGACTCGCGCAAGAAGAAGCGTGGCAAGGGCCGCCGTTCAGACGCCAAGAAGTAGTCGTTCACCCAGCGGCGTTAGGCTTTGCGGGTGAAGGCCATTCGTCGATTTACCGTCCGCACCGTTCTGCCAGAGCGCCTCGCCGCGCTCGAGGAGCTCGCCACCAACCTTCGCTGGTCGTGGCACGAGCCGACACGGCAGCTATTCGCTGGCATCGAGCCCTCCGTGTGGGACGAAATCGGCCACGACCCCATCGGACTGCTCGGGGCCGTGAGTCCCGCCCGTCTTGCCGAGCTAGCGGATGACGCGGCCTTCGTCGAGCGTGCTGACTCCCTGCTGGCGGAACTCCACGCGTATCTGCGCGAGCCCCGCTGGTACCAGGGTCTGGAGAACGCGCCGGCATCCCTCGCCTACTTCTCACCGGAGTTCGGAATCGCCGCAGCGCTTCCGCAGTACTCGGGCGGCCTCGGCATTCTCGCCGGCGACCACTTGAAGAGCGCCTCCGACCTCGGCGTGCCGATCATCGGCGTGGGCCTGTTCTACCGGGCCGGCTACTTCCGTCAGGCGATCTCGCGTGACGGCTGGCAGCAGGAGAGCTACCCCGTGCTCGACCCCGACGGACTGCCGCTGCGCGTGCTGCGCCACCCCGACGGTCGCGCCGCGATGGTCACCCTCGCACTTCCGGACGGCAAGGCGCTCTACGCACGCATCTGGCAGCTGAATGTCGGGCGCATCCCGTTGCTGCTGCTGGACACCGACATCCCCGAGAACGACGACGACCTGCGCGGTGTCACCGACCGGCTCTACGGCGGCGCGGGCGAACACCGCCTGTTGCAGGAACTGCTGCTCGGCATCGGTGGCGTGCGCGCGATCGGCATCTACACCGAGCTGACCTCGACGCCCGTGCCCCTCGTGTTCCACACCAACGAGGGCCACGCGGGCTTCCTCGGTCTCGAGCGCATCAGCGACCTGATCGGTGCGGGCCTCTCGTTCGCCGAGGCCCTGCAGGTGGTGCGCAGCGGCACCGTCTTCACGACCCACACACCGGTGCCCGCGGGCATCGACCGGTTCGAGGCACCCATGGTCGAGCGCTACTTCTCGACCGAGCTGCTGCCCGGCGTCGACGCGGCCGACGTGCTCGCCCTCGGCATCGAGGCGCACGAGGGCGGCGACCCCGAGATGTTCAACATGGCCGTGATGGGCCTGCGTCTCGGGCAGCGCGCCAACGGTGTCTCCATCCTGCACGGCGAGGTGAGTCGCGGCATGTTCGGCCCGCTTTGGCCCGGTTTTGATAACGCGGATGTGCCGATCACCTCGGTCACGAACGGCGTTCACGCCCCCACCTGGACCGACCCCCTGCTGCTCGAACTCGCGAACTCGAAGCTCGGCACGAGGGATACCACCTCCGCCGACTGGCGCTCCGAGGCGGTCACCGACGGCGACCTCTGGGGAGTGCGCGGTGCGATGCGTGCCCAGCTCGTCACCGACGCCCGCCGCCGTGTGACCGACGCCTGGCAGGAGCAGAACCCCGGAGTGCAGGCGCCCGACTGGTACAACGACCTGCTCGACCCGAACGTGCTCACCATCGGCTTCGCCCGGCGTGTTCCTACCTACAAGCGCCTCACGCTGATGCTGCACGACGAGGACCGCCTGCGCGCGCTGCTGCTGCACCCCGAGCGCCCCATCCAGATCGTGATCGCCGGTAAATCGCACCCCGCCGACGACGAGGGCAAGCGCCTCATCCAGCGCCTCATCGAGTTCGCATCGGAGCCCGAGCTGCGCAATCGCATCGTGTTCCTTCCGAATTACGACATCGCCATGGCCCGACTGCTCTATCCCGGTACTGACGTGTGGCTCAACAACCCGCTGCGCCCACTCGAAGCCTGCGGCACGAGCGGCATGAAGGCCGCGCTCAACGGATCCCTCAACCTGTCGATCCTCGACGGCTGGTGGGCCGAGTTCTACGATGAGGAGAACGGCTGGGCGATTCCCAGCTCCGACGCTACCGACCCGGCAGAACGCGACCGCCTCGAGGCCGAATCGCTCTACGACCTCATCGAGCACCAGGTCGCCCCGCGCTTCTACGACCGCGGTGACGACGGCGTGCCCACGCGCTGGGTGCAGGCCATCCGTCACACTCTCGCAACGCTGTCGCCCGAGCTCTCGGCCGACCGCATGGTGCGCGAGTACGTCAACCGCCTGTACCTGCCGGCCGCAGAGGCCCACGCCGAGATCACCGCGTCGAGCTACCAGCCGGCCCGCGAGCTCGCGGCGTGGAAGGCGCGCGTGACCGCGGCCTGGCCGAGCGTGAGCGTCACCCACGTCGAGTCGGGCGGTGTCGACACGGTGCCGCAGGTGGGGGATACCCTGCACCTGCGCGCACACGTCGCGCTCGGCACCCTCACCCCCGACGATGTTCTCGTCGAGGTTGTGTACGGGCGGGCGCGCGGCGAGGACGAGCTTCTGGACATCCAGCGCGCGCCGCTCGAACTCGAGACGCACGACCTGGGTGCGGCAGCGACCTTCGGTGGCGACATGACGCTGGCTCGCGCCGGGAGCTTCGGCTACAACGTTCGGGTTGTGCCGCGGCATCCCCTGCTCGCATCGTCCGCGGAGCTGGGCCTGATCGCCGTTATGGAGTAGTTACGGCCCTGCGGAACAGCAGCGCCGACGTGATCAGCTGCCACGCGAAGATCGAGTACACGGCGATGCGCTCGAAGATCGCGGGGTCGGCGATCGACTGCGGGGTGACGGTGAAAACGAGTCCGACCAGGCCGATGACTCCGATGATCGGGATGACGTAGGCGTACCAGCGCGGCATCCCGAGCTGGGTTCGGGCGCTCCCTAGCACGATCGCGAGCAGGTTGCCGGCGGCGATCGCGATGCCGGCACCCAGCGCGTGCAGGGCGATCGCGCCACTCGCGACCGACTCGATGCCACCCGGGAAGATCGCGACGAGCAGCATGCCGACGAGAACCGAGATGCCGAGGACGCTCACCGTGATGCGGCGGCCCTTCGTGAGCGATCGGGCCAGAAGAAACATCGTCGTCATGACTGCGGCGCCCATCGCGACGAAGCCGAAGGTCATGACGGGCCAGAGCGGCGAGCACATCGCGCGACCGCCGAAGTCGGCCGTGCAGACGCGGGTGCCGAGGTCGCTGATGAAGTTGTGGCCGTAGTTGTAGGTTCCGGCCGTCCAGCCGAGAGCGCTGATCGCCTCGGCGGCGAGGAAGACGATGGGGCCGAACGCGGCGAGGATGGCGCGCAGGAGTAGTTGCCGACGGGTCACGAATCTCTTCCAATCGCGGCGATGATGCCGTCGGTGACGCGCAGCAGGTCGGTTGGAGCGAGCTCGATGTCGAAGCCGCGCTTGCCGCCGCTCACGAAGATCGTGTCGAACAGCTCGGCTGTCTCGTCGAGCACCGTCGCGTGTTTCGTCTTCTGGCCGATCGGGCTGATACCGCCCACGATGTAGCCGGTGCGGCGCTCGGCCAGCTTCGGGTCGGCCATCTCGGCCTTGCGGCCGCCGACCGCGCTCGCGAGGGCCTTGAGATCCAGCTTGCCGGAGACCGGAACGATCGCCACGACCAGGGATCCGTCGACATCCGCGAGCAGGGTCTTGAACACGCGCTCGGGGTCGAGATTCAGCTCGGACGCGGCCTCCGCCCCGAAGTTCGTCGAACCCGCGTCGTGCGCGTAGGCGTGAGGCGTGAACGGCACACCGGCTGCCAAGAGGGCTACCGTCGCGGGGGTTGCGCCGGAGGCATCCCGATTCTTCGACATCAGAGCGCGCGGTACAGGCGCATCGAGGTGCCGGAGATGGTGACCTCGCTGCCGGGGTCGGCGTCGCCGGCCGCGGGCAGGTCGGCGAGGGCCGAGTCCCAGAGCAGGGTGTAGCCGGTCACGCCCTCGTGTTCGGGCAGGGTGACCGTGACGTCCTCCTCGAGGCCGTGCACGATGAGCAGGATGCGGTTGAACTCCTCGACCTCGGGCGTCGAGGCCGCGAGGTACTGCAGGGTGCGGGAGGCGGGCGAATTCCAGTCTCCGTCCGACATCGTCAGGCCCTCGGTGTTGTACCAGTCCATCTGCGAGGCGCTCGGCACCGTCTCGCCGAAGCGGCCGAAACGCACCGGGCGCAGGGCGGGGTTCTCGTGCCGCAGGCGGATGAGCAGTCGCGAGACTTCGAGCAGGTCATCCTGCCACTCGTCCCGAGACCACGGCAGCCAGGTCAGCTCGCTGTCGTGGCAGTAGGCGTTGTTGTTGCCGCGCTGGCTGCGACCGAATTCGTCACCGGCAGTCAACATCGGGATGCCCGCACTCAACAGCAGCGTTCCGAGCAGGTTGCGCATGGCCTTGCACCGAGCGTCGAGAACGACCTCGTCGGTGGTCGGGCCCTCAGTGCCGTGGTTGAAGGAGTGGTTGTTGTCGGTGCCGTCGCGGTTGTTCTCACCGTTACCGGCGTTGTGCTTCGCGTTGTACGCGGTGAGGTCGGCCATCGTGAAGCCGTCGTGCGCGGTGATGAAGTTGACGGAGGCGAGCGGGCCACGCTCGTTCGAGAAGACGTGGGCGGAGCCGGCGAGGCGGCGGGCGAGGGATCCGATGCCGTTCGGCGCGCTGCCGTGCTCGCGGGCGGCTCCCACGTCGGAGAGCCAGAAGTCGCGCATGCGGTCGCGGTAGCCGTCGTTCCACTCGAGGTAGCCGAGCGGGAAGTTGCCGACCTGCCAGCCGCCCATACCGACATCCCAGGGCTCGGAGATCATCACCGAGTCCTGCAGCTGCGGGTCACCGAGGATCGCCGTGAGCAGCGGGTGCTCGCGCTGGTACTCGACCTTCTCGTCGCGGCCCAGGGTCGCCATGAGGTCGAAACGGAAGCCGTCGACCTGCACGTCGTTGGCCCAGTAGCGCAGGGAGTCGAGCACGAGGCGCTGGGCCGCATCCTTCGAGAAATCGACCGTGTTGCCGCAGCCGGTGACGTCGATGTAGGCGCCGGTCGCGTCCTGGCGGTAGTAGTTGGCGTTGTCGAGGCCCCTGAGCGAGGTGGTCGGTCCGGTCGGGCCCTCCTCGGCGGTGTGGTTGTAGACGACATCGAGCACGACCTGCAGCCCCGCCGCGTGCAGGCTGCGCACCATCTCCTTGAACTCGCGGAGCACGGCGCCCGTGCCGCCCGTCTGCGCGGACCTGGTGGCGTACTCGGCGTGCGGGGTGAAGAAGTTGAGGGTGTTGTACCCCCAGTAGTTGGTGAGGCCTTGCTTGATGAGACGCTGCTCGCTCACCGACTGGTGCACGGGAAGCAGTTCGACGGTGGTGACGCCGAGATCCTGCAGGTAGCGGATGGTCGACTCGTGACCGAGCCCCGCGTAGGTGCCACGCAGTTCTTCGGGCACATCGAGGTTCAGTTTGGAGAGGCCCTTCACGTGCGCCTCGTAGAGCACGACGTGGTCGAGTGGTGTGCCGGGCTTCTCGACGCCCTGCCAGTCGAATTCGTCGTCCTGCACGTAGGAGCGCCACTCGCCCTCGCTCGTGCGGGCCAGCCCGCGCGAGTACGGATCGATCAGGTCGACGGTCGGGTCGAATTGGTGGGTCGGGCCGGTCGGGCCCGATGCGCGCAGCGAGTAGCGGGTGCCGGCGACGAGTCCGGGGGAGGTGCCGAACCAGACACCGTCGCCCTGGGGTTCGAGATCCATGGTGGAGACGACCCAGTTCGGGTCCTTCGCCGAGTACAGGCAGACCTCGATGGCTGTCGCGCTCTCCGACCAGACGCGGATCTCCCCGCCTGCAGCGGTGAGCCTCACCCCCAGGGGAGCGACCTCGGCGGGGGAAAGCGAAGACATGGTTTCAAGAGTAAAGGCCTCGTGAGTCATGCTTGTTACGTAACGCCTATCGGGCTGGCCCCAAAACTGGGTCCGAACCCGCTCACTTTCTGGAGAAACTGTGCCGATCTACCTCGACCACGCGGCGACGACGCCGATGCGCGGCGACGTGATCGCTGCCTACGCGCAGGCGCTCGCCGTGGTCGGCAACCCCGCCTCCATCCACAGCCAGGGCCAGAATGCGAAGCGGATGCTCGAGGAGGCCCGCGAGCAGGTCGCCGCCTCCCTGGGGGCCGACTCTGTCGAAGTCACGTTCACCGGGGGCGGCACCGAATCCGTCAATCTCGGCATCAAGGGGCTGTTCTGGGCTCGCGAGGGAGCGGGTCGTCGCATCCTCGTTCCGGAGGGGGAGCACCACGCCACCATGGACGCCGTCGAGTGGCTCGCGAAGCACGAGGGCGCGCTGATCGAGTGGATTCCGATCGACGGGAGTGGCCGCATCCAGCTCGATGCACTGGCCGCGGCCCTGGATCGCTTCGACGACGTCGCACTCGTGACCGCGCTGCTCGCCAACAACGAGGTCGGCACGATCCAGCCCATCGCTGAGATCGTCGCGCTCGCCGCGGCTCACGGCGTGCCCGTGCACGTGGATGCGATCGCGGCCTACGGCTACTTGGCCGTCGACTTCCACGCGCTGGGTGCCGCGACCCTCTCGGTGTCGGCGCACAAGATCGGCGGCCCGGTCGGCGTCGGCGCGCTGCTCATCGCCCGCAGGGCCACGGTCGTGCCGCTGGTGCACGGCGGCAACCAGCAGCGGGGACGCTCCGGCACCCAGGACGTGGCCGGAGCCGTCGCATTCGGGTTCGCGGCCGAGCAGGCGGTCGCCGGGCTGGCCGGCGCTGCCGGACTGGCCGGCCTGCGTGATCGGCTCATCGCCGGCGTCCAGGCCGCGGTGCCGTCGGCGATCCTGCGCGGCGACCCCGTCGACCGCCTCGCCGGCAACGTGCACTTCACCTTTCCCGGCTGCGAGGGCGACTCTCTGCTGTTCCTGCTCGATGTCGCCGGCTTCTCGGTCTCGACCGGATCCGCCTGCCAGGCCGGAGTGCCCGAGGCATCGCACGTGCTCCTGTCGATGGGCCTCAGCGAACCCGACGCGCGCGGTGCGCTGAGGATGACGCTCGGCCACGCATCCACAGCGGAGGAAGTCGACGCGCTCGTCGCGGCGCTCCCCGCCGCCGTGGCCAGCGCGAGCCGCGCCGGTCTCGCCGAGAACTCCCGCTTCGGCGGCTGACTGCGACGCGACGTAGACTCGATCCCATGCGTGTTGTAGCGGCGATGAGTGGCGGAGTGGACTCTGCGGTCGCTGCCGCGCGCGCCGTCGAGGCCGGACACGAGGTTGTCGGCGTGCACCTCGCGCTCAGCCGCATGCCCGGCACCCTGCGCACCGGCGCCCGCGGCTGCTGCACCATCGAGGACTCGATGGACGCCCAGCGCGCCGCCAACATCATCGGAATCCCGTACTACGTCTGGGACTTCTCCTCCCGCTTCAAGGAGGACGTCGTTCAGGACTTCGTCGACGAGTACAGCGCTGGCCGCACACCGAACCCGTGCATGCGCTGCAACGAGCGCATCAAGTTCTCCGCGCTGCTCGAGAAGGCTCTCGCCCTCGGCTTCGACGCGGTCGTCACCGGCCATTATGCCGACGTGCGCACCGACGAGTTCGGCAATAAGGAGCTGCACCGCGCCGCCACCTGGGCCAAGGACCAGTCCTACGTGCTCGGCGTGCTCACGACCGAGCAGCTCGCGCACTCGATGTTCCCGCTCGGCACCACGCCGTCCAAGGCTGAGGTTCGCGCCGAGGCCGCAGCACGCGGCTTCAGCGTCGCCAACAAGCCCGACTCGCACGACATCTGCTTCATTCCGGATGGCGACACTCGCGGTTGGCTGAAGGACAAGGTCGGCGCCACCCAGGGTGCGATCCTCGACCGCAGTGGAAACGTGCTCGGCACCCACGAGGGAGCGCACGCTTTCACCGTCGGACAGCGCAAGGGCCTCTCGATCGGCTACCCCGCCGACGATGGCAAGCCGCGTTTTGTGCTCGAGGTTCAGCCGAAGACGAACACCGTCGTCGTCGGGCCCAAGGAAGCGCTCGACATCGCCGAGATCGCCGGATCCACGTTCTCGTGGGCCGGACTCGACCCCGTGGCATCCGGGATCGCCGCATCAGTGGGAGCGCCCTTCGTCTGCGAGGTGCAGATCCGTGCACACGCCGACCCGGTGCCCGCTGTTGCTGTTCTGCGCGACGGCGAACTGGTGATCACCCCCGACGAGCCGCTCAGCGGCGTCGCCCCCGGCCAGACGGCCGTTGTCTACGTCGGCACCCGCGTGCTCGGCCAGTGCACCATCGACCGCACGGTGAGTGCCGTGCCGGTTCCTGCTGCTTCCTAGCCTCGGCTTCCCTCGGCGTGATGTCGAATTCGCTCGATTGATGATGTATAGAAAACTTGACACAGAGTAAACCAGGCCATACATTATCCATGTCAAAGTTTCTATACATGGGAGTCAACGTGTCCTTCGCAGAAAAGAACATCTGGATCTATGGTGTGCTCGCCGTGGTGATCCCCGCGGTGTACGCGGTCATCGTGCTCGGACAGGTCGGCAGTACGCCAGTCGAGGAGATCGAATACGTCATCCCGCTCATCACAGCGATCGCTGCCGCAATCGTGCTCGCGATCATCGGCAACATCATCGTCGCCATCGCGTCTCCCAAGGGGGCAGGTATCAACGACGAGCGCGACCGCGGGATCAGTCGCACCGGCGAACTCGTCGGCTACTACTCGCTCTCAGCCGGGGTGCTCGTTGCCCTGGGGCTGGTGATGGCTGAGGCACCGCACTTCTGGGTGGCCCAGACGATCTACGCGGCGTTCATCCTCTCCGCCATCCTCTCGACGATCATCAAGATCGTCGCCTACCGTCGGGCGGCCTGAGCATGGTCAAGCCCACGAGCGTCACGAATGACATCCGCCGGCTGCGCTTCGCGCACGGCGAGATGACCCAGGCCGACCTCGCCGAGCGCGTCGGGGTCACCCGGCAGACGATCATCGCGATCGAGCAGGGCAAGTACTCGCCGTCGCTCGAGATGGCCTTCCAGATCGCGCGGGCCTTCGGGGTTCCGCTCGACGAGGTCTTCCAGTACCCGGTGCAGTCGTGAGGGCCGCGGGCTTCGACCGCTACGGCTCGCCGCAGGTCGTACGAGTGATCGAGCTGCCCGACCCGGTAGCGGGACCGGGCGCGGTGCTCGTGCGAGTGACCGCCGCGTGCGTGACCTCGGCTGACGTCGCCGCCCGGTCGGGTGACCCCTTCGCCATCCGCCTCATCGTCGGACTGACCCGTCCCCGACGACGCGTGCTCGGCACCGAGTTCGCCGGCGTGATCGAGTCGACCGGCGCCGACGTGACCCGTTTCGCCGTCGGTGACCGGGTGGTCGCGGCATCCGGTGCAACGTTCGGCGCGCACGCCGAACTCGTCACGGTCGCCGAAGACGGCGCGATTGCGAAGATTCGGGATGACATCCAGCTCGCTGACGCACTCGCCGTCGCCGAGGGGGCGCTCACCGCCCTGCCGTTCCTGCGGGATCACGCGAGACTCGCGGCCGGGCAGCGCATCCTCATCAATGGCGCATCGGGAAGTGTGGGCAGCGCGGCCGTGCAGCTTGCGAAGCTCTTCGGTGCACACGTCACCGCGGTGTGCAGCGCGGCGAACACGGATCTCGTGACGGCGCTCGGCGCGGATCGGGTCATCGACTACGGCAGCGAAGATTTCACCGCCGGGGGAGAGTACGACGTGATCTTCGACGCGGTGGGTGCGAGCACGTTCGGGCGCAGCCGCAAAGTGCTTGCTCCCGGCGGTACGTACCTCACGACGGTGCCCGACCCGCGGATCCTCCTCGACGGCCTCCGGGCGCGCCGGTCGGGGCAGACGGCGAAGCTCGCGCTGACGGGCCTGCGCAAGAACGCGGACAAGCGTGCCGACCTCGAGTGGCTGATGCCGCTCGTCGCCGACGGATCACTCGTCCCCGTCATCGACTCCCGATATCCCCTGGATCGGGTCGCGGACGCCCACGCCCGCGTGGACACCCGGCGCAAGCGCGGCGCGGTGCTGCTCGAGTTCTAGGCCGAGACGGACTCGTCCGAGAGAGCTGGCACGCGCGTGCGCAGCCAGCCCCACGCGCCGAGGCCGGCGGCGAGGGCGAGACCGAGGGTGTCGGCGAACAGGGTCCAGGCCGTGTTGAGAAGGCCTCCGCCGATCAGCAGGTACAGGCGGTCGTCGGGCTGCTCGCCGCCGCCCGGGTTCAGGGCGAGCTGGTTCTGGCCGAGCACGAGGAACGCCTGAACCAGGACCGAGAGAATGAGCCCCACGACCAGTGCGAGGAAGGTGCGGCCGATGGCGGCGCCGAGACCCATCCCGAATCGCAGCGGGGCGATCAGCCAGAGGGACAGGAACAGCCCGATGGCGACCGGCACCATCAGGCCGAGCGTGTGCGGGAGCGCCTGGCCGAACGCGGGCAGGGCGTACTCGAAGCCGTCGAGCGACTGCATCGTCACCCCCTGCATGTAGACGACGCCGATGACTCCGCTCGTCACCCCGACCAGTGTCGCCAGCACGAGAAACACGCCCGCCGCGATCGCTGCGGGGAGGGGATGACGCTTGGCTGTGAAGTCGGGACCAGTCATGGTCACTCACCTTAGGGGGCGTCGGTGGCCGTGCCTAGACTTGGGCTCGTGGCAGACACCGACACCCCCCAGAAACTGCAGCAGGCGAGCGACGAAGCCGCGCAGCTGACCACCCGCATCCTCGAACTGCGCGACGCGTATTACGAGCGCGACGAGACTCTCGTAAGCGATGCGGACTACGACCTGATGCTGCAGCGGCTCGAGGAGCTCGAGCGGCTGTTCCCCGAACTGCAGAGCCAGGACAGCCCCACCCAGACGGTCGGCGGTCGCGCCGAGACCACGCTGTTCGACCCGGTACAGCACGCCGAGCGCATGCTCTCCCTCGACAACGTGTTCTCGATCGAGCAGTTCACCGAGTGGGCGACGAAGGTGGAACGGGATTCCGCTCGACGCGTCGACTACCTCTGCGAACTCAAAATCGACGGCCTGGCCATCAACCTGCGCTACGAGAACGGCGTGCTCACGAGCGCGGCCACCCGTGGCGACGGGGTCGTCGGGGAGGACGTCAGCGAGAACGTGCGCTATATCCCGACCATTCCGCAGCGCCTCGTCGGCGAAGGGCATCCGGAGATCGTCGAGGTGCGTGGTGAGGTCTTCATCCCCGTCGCCGAATTCGACGGCCTCAACGAGCTGCAGGGGCGTATGCGCGAGCGTGTCATCACCGCGGCGCGCGATAAGTGGCAGGCCAAGGGTGGCACTGGCGAGTTCGAGGAGCAGAAGGCGGTCGACTCCGCAGCCCGGCGCTTCCCCGCCTTCGCGAACCCGCGCAATGCCGCGAGCGGTGGACTGCGCCAGCAGCTCGACAAGAAGGGCGGCCTCGAACGCGAGGCTGCAGAGGCGCGCTTCGCCTCGCTGCGTATGTACGTGCACGGCATCGGAGCCTGGCCACACCCTCCGGTCGACAGCCAGAGCGAGGTCTATGGCCTGCTCTCGGGCTGGGGTCTTCCGACGAGCCCGCACTTCCGCGTCGTCGACAAGGTCGAGGGCGCCGTCGAATTCATCGAGCACTGGGGCGAACACCGCCACTCGGTCGAACACGAGATCGACGGCATCGTCATCAAGGTGGATGAGCTCGAACTGCACGACGAACTCGGTGCGACGAGCCGCGCACCCCGCTGGGCCATCGCTTACAAGTACCCGCCTGAGCAGGTGCAGACGAAGCTGATCGACATCGTCGTCTCGGTCGGCCGCACGGGCCGCGCCACCCCGTTCGCCGTGATGGAGCCGGCCGTGGTGTCCGGCTCGACCGTGCGCCAGGCCACCCTGCACAACCAGGACGTGGTGAAGCTCAAGGGTGTGCTCATCGGAGACACCGTTGTGCTGCGTAAGGCCGGCGACGTGATTCCCGAAGTGCTCGGCCCGGTCGTCGAGCTGCGCGACGGCTCCGAGCGCGAGTTCGTCATGCCGACCAACTGCCCCGAGTGCGGCACCCCGCTTCGCCCCATGAAGGAGGGCGACATCGACCTGCGCTGCCCCAACGCGCGCAGCTGCCCCGCCCAGGTGCGCGGTCGCGTCGAGCACGTCGGATCCCGCGGCGCCCTCGACATCGAGGTGCTCGGTGAGGTCACCGCGGCCGCCCTCACCCAGCCGCTCTACCCGGCCGAGCCGCCGCTCGTCACCGAGGCCGGGCTGTTCGAGCTGCAGCTGCGCGACCTGTTCGACATCATCGTGGTGCCACGCGATAACGAGACCGGGGAGCAGAAGCTCGACGACAATGGCAACCCGCGCAAGCTGCGTCCCTTCGGCCGCAAGCGGAAGAAGACCGGCAAGGACGCTGACCCCGCGTACGATCCGGCTGCAGAGGAGTTCGCCGGAGACGCCGACTACGTACCGTCCAAGACCGCGATCGACCTCGTCGCCAACCTCGAGAAGGCGAAGACCTCGCCGCTCTGGCGCATCCTCGTCTCGCTCAGCGTGCGGCACGTCGGCCCGGTCGCGGCCCGCGCCCTCGCGGACTACTTCGGTTCGCTCGACGCGATCCGTGCCGCCAGCCGCGAGGAGCTCGCTGCCGTCGACGGCGTGGGCGGAATCATCGCCGACGCGCTCAGCGAGTGGTTCGCCGTGGATTGGCACGTCGAGATCCTCGACCGCTGGGCCGCCGCGGGCGTGCAGTTCGCGACGCCGAACCATCCCGGACCGGGAGCCGCGGCCGCCGCCGGTGGGCCGCTCGCCGGCATCACCGTTGTGGCGACCGGATCGCTGGAGGGATTCTCGCGCGAGGGTGCGCTCGAGGCGATCATGGCCGCCGGGGGCAAGGCCGCGTCGAGTGTCTCGAAGAAGACGGACTTTGTGGCGGCCGGCCCGGGCGCCGGCTCGAAGCTGGGCAAGGCAGAGGAGCTCGGCATCCGGATTCTGGATGCAGCGGAGTTCGCCCTGCTGCTCGAGGGCGGCCCCGCCGCAGTAGCGCTGCCCGAAGAAGAGACCGCGCCCGACCCCGGGTAAGCTTGCCGAGACATGGACGAGCTTGATTTTTCTGCAGAGATCGCTGCCCTACGGTCGACCTTCGATGACATCCGCTCCGTGGTGGGCGTCGATCGACTCGAGGCCCAGATCGCCGAACTCAGCGAGCAGGCCGGTGCGCCCGACCTCTGGGACGACACCGACAAGGCCCAGAAGGTCACCAGCGACCTGAGCCACCGCCAGGCCGAGCTCGCGAAGATCGTCTCCATCGAGAGCCGCCTCGACGACCTCGAGGTCATGGTCGAAATGGCGAATGATGAAGCGGATGTCGCGGCCGCCGACGAGGCGCGCGCAGAGTTGAAGGCGATCGAGAAGGTACTCGGCGACCTCGAGGTGCAGACGCTCCTCGACGGAGAGTACGACGACCGCCCCGCCGTCATCACCATCCGTGCTGGCGCCGGCGGAGTGGATGCCGCCGACTTCGCCGACATGCTGTTCCGCATGTACCTGCGCTGGGCCGAGAAGCACAAGTTCGCCGTCACCGTCATGGACACCAGCTACGCAGAAGAAGCGGGCATCAAGTCAGCCACCTTCGAGATCGACGCGCCCTACGCCTTCGGCACGCTGAGCGTCGAGGCCGGAACCCACCGCCTCGTGCGCATGTCGCCGTTCGGCGCAGCGGGCAAGCGCCAGACCAGCTTCGCCGCGGTCGAGGTCATCCCGCTCATGGAAGAGGCGGAGGCGATCGAAATCCCCGAGAACGACCTGCGCGTCGACGTGTTCCGCTCGAGCGGCCCCGGCGGCCAGTCCGTCAACACCACCGACTCGGCCGTGCGCCTCACTCACATCCCGACCGGCACCGTGGTGAGCATGCAGAACGAGAAGAGCCAGATCCAGAACCGGGCCGCCGCCATGCGCGTGCTGCTGTCGCGCCTGCTCATCATCCAGAAGGAGCAGGAGGCGGCCACCAAGAAGGAGTTCGCCGGTGTCATCACCGCGAGCTGGGGCGACCAGATGCGCAGCTACGTGCTCGCGCCGTACCAGATGGTCAAGGACTTGCGTACGGAGTACGAAGAGGGCAACCCCTCCAAGGTCTTCGATGGCGACCTCGACGGCTTCATCAACGCCGGCATCAAGTGGCGTAAGCGTTCCATCGAGGACTAGCCGCACAGTTCGGCGGGACTGCAATCGTGGCGCTAGTTCAGCCGCAGAGACCGGCGGCGCATCACGAGCGCCGCAACTACCAGCCCTGCCGCGGCCGCCGCGAGCATCCACACGCCCCCACTCCAGTCCACGTCGTCTCCGAACGGCACGGGGCTGTGACTGAAAGGGGACAGTTCGGTGAGCCAATCGGGCGCCCCGACCAGGCCGCCGAAGAAGCCGAGGAACGACAGCACGCCGAGCAGGCTCCAGCCGAGCGCTGAGGTCGCCGCCGGGAGCAGCGTGAAGATCAGGGCCAGCGCTGCGAGGAAGACCAGCGCGGCCGGCAGTTGTGCGGCGGCCGCCGCGAACACCTTGCCGATCTGGCCGGTGTCGCTCCCCGTGCCGAGTACCCCCAATGCGCCGACGAGCGCGCCGGAGAGCAGCACCAGCCCGATCGCGATGCCGCCGACCACGAGGTAGTCGACGAACCAGCGCACGCGTGAGGTCGGAGTTGCGAGCAGCAGCTCGGCTGTTCCACCGGCCTCCTCCTGCCGGGCGCGGATGACGGCCTGCACCGCGCACGCCGCGGCGAGGATGCCGACCAGGTTGAACATCAGCGTGATGAGGGTCTCCTCGAGTGTTCCACCTCCGTGCGCGACCGTGTCGATCGTGTCCGCGATCGCGGGATTCTGGCCGGCCGCAGTCTCGAGCAGGGAGCCGAGGGATCCCGCGAAGAACCCGAACGCCGCGCCACCGAGGGACCACGCGATGATCGTCGGGTACTGCAGCCGCCAGGCGAGAGCAAGAGTGCCGGAGAGTGACCCCGTGGCCCGACCGCGCCGCCCGGCGAACAGGCTCGCCCCCAGGTCGCGGCGGGCCACGATCACCAGCACCACGCCGGCGCAGGCGACGAACAACGCAAGATTGAGTACCAGCGGCGCGTAGTCGTTCTCGTTGAAGGCCCCGACCTGCTCGGCCCAGCCCACGGGGGAGAGCCAGGTCGGCCACGCACTAGCGATCGAGAGTCCGTCGGACGACGGGGTACCGAGCGCGTCACCCAGTCCACGCAGGATGAGCGAGCCCACCACGAGGATCACCGCCACCGAGTTCGAGGACCGCGCGCTGCGGAACAGCTGTGCGGCGAGCAGCCCGAGCCCGAGGAACGCCATCCCGACCGCTGCTGCAGCAACCCCGGTCAGCAGCGAGCCGTCGACGGCCAGCCCCGTGACGGCGAACCCCGCCGCGACTCCCACGCCGAGAACGAGATTCGCGAGCAGCCCGTGAACAACCGTGGCCAGATACGGGATGTACCGCCCCGCCGCCGTGGACGACACGAGTTCGGCGCGGCCCGACTCCTCCTCGGCGCGTGTGTGCCGTATTGCAAGGAAGGTGCTCATCAGTCCCGCCATCAGCCCCAGCCAGGTGAAGATCTGGAAGAAGGTGAACTGACCGATCTCGGCGCCGTTCGGCAGGCCGCGCACCATAAGAATGGCGGGGTTGGCGACGGCGAGACGCAGGATGCCGCTGCGCGCCTCGTCATCTCCGTATTCGTCACCGATCGCGGCGGCGGCGAACAGCGCGAGCAGCGCGGTAGACGCGACCCAGAGAGGCACCGTCCAGCGGTCGCGGCGGATGCGCTGGCCGAGTAGCACGAGCAGGGCGCTCACGGCGCATCGCCGTAGTGGCGAAGGAAGAGTTCCTCGAGCGAGGCGGGAGCCACGGTGAGTCCCTGCACGGAGAGCGCGCCGAGCGCGTGGAGTACCGGACCCAGGGCCGCGCTGTCTGCGGTGAAGCGCACGCGGTCGTCGACGGTCGAGACGTCGGGCCCCAGGGGAGTGAGCTGCGCGTCGGTCAGGGTGCCGCGTGAGAAGGAGATTTCGGTGCGGGTCAGGTGCCGCATGTCCGCGAGGGTGCCCGTCTCCACGATGCGCCCCGCCCGCACAATGCTCACCCGGTCGCACAATAGCTCGACCTCGGAGAGGATGTGGCTCGACAGCAGCACGGTCGCGCCCTCCGCGCGAACCCGGCGGATCTCCCTCTCGAACACCCCCTCCATGAGCGGGTCGAGCCCACTCGTCGGCTCGTCGAGGATGTACAGGTCGGCGGGCGTCGCGAACGCCGCGATCAAGGCCACCTTCTGCCGGTTGCCCTTCGAGTAGGCGCGACCCTTCTTGGCCGGGTCGAATTCGAACACGTCGATGAGTCTCGCGCGCTGCTCGCGGTAGCCGGGCGTCTCCCCGCGCAGTTTCGCCAGCAGGTCGATGGCCTCGCCACCGGAGAGGTTCGGCCAGAGCGAGACGTCACCCGGCACGTAGGCGATGCGCTTGTGCAGGGCGACGGCGTCACTCCACGGGTCCTTGCCGAAGACCGTCGCCGATCCACCGGAGGCACGCGCTAGCCCGAGCAGGATCCTGATCGTCGTGGACTTGCCCGCCCCGTTCGGCCCGAGAAAACCGTGCACCTCGCCGGCCGACACGGAGAGGTCGAGCCCGTCGAGTGCGCGGGTGCGGCCGTAAGTCTTCAGAAGTGCGGATGTCTCGATCACTGAGTCCATGTCGCGACACTACGCCTGAACGCCCACGTTGTGAGTCTGGTCAAAACATGAGTGTCGGCCTGTCGTCGGCGTGGATGCGCCGCACGAATCTAGAGTGCAACAGTCATGATTCGGTTCGATACAGTCACCAAGTCTTACCCGCGCAACCCGCGGCCCGCCCTCAATGCCGTGAGCATGGAGATCCTGAAGGGCGAATTCGTCTTTCTGGTCGGCGCGTCCGGTTCCGGTAAGTCCAGCTTCCTTCGTCTTGTGCTCAAGGAGGAGAAACCCTCTAAGGGACAGATCCACGTGCTGGGCCAACAGCTCGGTACTCTGTCGAGCCGCAAGGTGCCGTACTTCCGCCGCAACCTCGGTGTCGTCTTCCAGGACTTCCGGCTGCTGCCGCAGAAGACCGTCTTCGACAACGTCGCGTTCAGCCTGCAGGTCATCGGCAAAAGCCGCGGCTTCATTCAGGAGGCCGTGCCCGACGTGCTCAAGATGGTGGGCCTCGCCGGAAAGTCGAACCGGTTCCCGCACGAACTCTCCGGTGGTGAGCAGCAGCGCGTCGCCATCGCCCGCGCCATCGTGAACAAGCCCGCGATCCTGTTGGCCGACGAGCCGACGGGAAACCTCGACCCCGCGACATCCGCCGGCATCATGACCCTGCTCGAGCGCATCAACCTCGGCGGCACGACCGTGATCATGGCGACCCACGACGTGGGCATCGTCGACCAGATGAAGCGTCGAGTCATTGAATTGACGGATGGCCGTATCGTGCGCGACGAACGTCAGGGCGGCTACCAGACCCAGGCCGTTCCGATCCAGGGATTCGGCCTGGCCGGCACGCAGGCAGCCGGCACCGAGGGGGTCTCCGCGTGAGACTCGGACTCGTGCTCGGAGAAGCCGCCAGCGGCCTGCGCCGCAACATCTCCATGGTGATCTCGGTCGTTCTCGTGACCTTCATCTCGCTCACGTTCGTGGGCACAGCGATCCTGCTGCAGCAGCAGATCGGTCAGATGAAGGGCTACTGGTACGACCGCGCCCAGGTCACCGTCTCGCTCTGTACCGCCACCGACAGCACCGGAACCTGTGCGCAGGAGGAGGCGACCGACGCCCAGAAGGGCCAGGTCGAGGCGCAGCTGGAATCCACGACCCTCGCGCCCTACATTGAGCGCTATGAGTTCGAGGACCGCGAGCAGGCGTTCAAGAACTTCCAGCAGAGCTTCAAGGGCAGCCCGATCGTCGATCTCGCTAGCCCCGAGTTCCTGCCCGAGAGCTTCCGGGTGAAACTCAAGGATCCGACGCAGGCCGCCGTGCTGATCGAGAGCCTCTCGGGCATCGCGGGCGTGCAGAGTGTCAAGGATGAACGGGCCTACCTCGATCCGATTCTCAACATGCTCAACGTGGCCAGCTACGCGGCCATCGGCCTGGCGGCGCTCATGTTGATCGCGGCCGCGCTGCTCATCGCCACGACGATCCGTCTCAGCGCGTTCTCGAGGCGACGCGAGATCGGCATCATGAGGCTCGTGGGGGCATCGAACCGGTTCATCCAGACCCCCTTTATTCTCGAGGGCGTCTTCGCGTCGCTCATCGGCTCACTGCTCGCCGGTGGTGCCGTGGTCGCGATCGTGCACTTCTTCGTTCGCGGTTACCTGGTGAACTCGGTCGGCAACTCGACAGGACTTGTCGGTGTGGATGACGCGCTCATCGTGGTCCCGATCCTCGTCGCGATCGGTGGGGTGCTCGCGGCTGGGTCTGCGGGCGTCGCGATCAGCCGGTACCTCAAGGTATAGACTGAACGGCTGCGCACGCAGAGTGCGCACCCGAACGAGAGATACAGCATGCCCCGCGAGCAAGGCCAGAAGGTTGTCGCCAGCAACCGCAAAGCCCGCCACGACTACACGATCGAAGACACCTACGAAGCCGGACTGGTTTTGACGGGTACAGAGGTCAAGTCGCTGCGAGCCGGTCGCGCGAGCCTTGTCGACGGCTACGGATTCATCGACGGGGGAGAGGCGTGGCTCGACGCCGTGCACATCCCGGAGTTCAACCAGGGCTCGTGGAACAACCACCCGCCCCGACGCAAGCGCAAAATGCTGCTGCACAAGGCGCAGATCCTCAAAATCCACAACAAGGTCAAGGAGGGCGGGTACACGCTGGTGCCCCTCTCGATCTACTTCCTCAACGGAAACGCCAAGGTCGAGCTGGCCGTCGCCAAGGGTAAGCGCGAGTACGACAAGCGCCAGACCCTGCGCGAGCGACAGGACAAGAAGGAAGCGGACCGCGCCATGGGGACGCAGCGCAACCTCAACGAATAGCTCTGGGTTTTTCTCGACACCCGTGCCATGATTGCGCTCGTCGACGTCGTTCGGTGAGTGAGAATCTCCAGGGGGAAGTTCGTGTCCAGCGCCCGCGTGCCGAACGCCGCCACCCGGCTCGTGCGGGAGCGCTCGCGGCTGATCGCCGTGCTGCTTCTCGCGCTCGTGGCTCTTGCTGCTTCGGGGGTGCAGAGCGCCGCCGCCGTCGTGCTGCGCGACACCCTCAACGACAACTGGCGCGGCGCCTACGACATCCTCGTCACGGCTCCCTCGGACGCAGGCACACCGGGCATGCTCGCGCCGAACCAACTCGCGAACGGCGAGACGCTGTCCCTCGACGACCTCGAGAAGATCCGGGCAGTGGATGACGTCGAGGTTGCTGCTCCCATCGGCGAGGTGGCCGTACCCGGGCTCGCGACCAGCGCTCCGAAGTACACACTTCCGCTCGATGCCATCGATACCGCCGCCGGTCCGCAGGCGTACCGCCTGACTGAGACCTACTGGACCGACGACGGTCTCGGTCGGCGTCTCGCGGCAACGCAGCAGACCAGGATCGTCGTGGACCCCGTGACCCGCGCGCCCGAGCCTGCCACGCCCGGAGCGAGCTGCATCTACAACGACCTCGAAGTGGATCCCGAGAAGTATCCGCTGCTCTACGACCGCTGCACCATCCATGCCTCGAGCGGGCTCGTCAACGCCGACCTCAACAACGGCGGGTGGTCGTATTCGACGGACAGCGACATCGTCGACGGGGTGGTCGGGTTCACCTTCGGCGGTTCGATGTTCCCTGTGACGCGAGTGACGCTGGTCGACCCTGAAGCCGAGCGCGCGCTGCTCGGCGACTCGGGTGCTTTCCTCGACGCGCTCATCGACGTGGCGCCGCGCGCGGACACCGGCGATGAGGAGATGAACGCCTGGGCCGCGGATTCGAGTACCCCATATGCCAAGGACTTCCTTGAGTTCAAGCAGGCCGAGGAGGTCAGCCAGGGTGGGTTCAGCAGCGGAGCTGAACTCGAGGAGGCCCGCCGCATGTACGCAGACGCAGGTCGGGATTTCGACGACGAGCTGGAGAAGTTCGAATTCGCCTACACACCGCTGCTCATCTCCTCGGGAGGGACGGCACCGCTCGAACTCGACGTGACGGTCGAGTCGTACGGCCCGGCGCGCTACACGAACAATGAGGCCGGGTTCCCGTATGAGGTGCCCGCGGCTCTGCGTGCGGGCAAGGTGGGCGATGAAGAAAAATTCTTGACGGTCGATGCTTCCGGCCTGCTCAATCCCTTCGTCGATGCGCCGCAGACCGTTCCCTGGCCCGGTACCGCGCAGCAGGAGTCCACCGGCCGCGCTGCCTCCCGCAGCCTGTACTTCAATTACCTGGGCGAGATCACGCCCATCAATCAGACGCTCGGCAAGAACCATGAGGCCTCGCTCGATCCCCTCGGCTTCCGCTCGGCGATCCCGTCGAACTTCAGCGACCAGTTCCTGCTCGACCCGGTCGGCACGAAGGCGGGAAGCGAGAGCGCCTACTCGACGGTGAAGCTGTTCACCCCGTGGGAGAACCCGATAGCGGCGGTGCCGGTCGGCACCTTCGACACGTCCGAGGTGCTCGCGCTGCAGTCCGAGCTGAGCACGGTTCCGCTCGGCGCCTACGAGGCGATCGGCTCGACCCTCGAGGACGGCAGCGAGGTCGGCCCGACCACGACCGGCCTCGGTCTCGTCGGACCCCGAACCGTCGCGATCGCCTCGATCAACAGCGCCGGCGCGTGGGGGCAGGACTCGCCGATCAACGCGGTGCGGGTGCGAGTGAGCGGCTTGGGCGACTTCTCCGCCGCGGCCCAACAGCGCGTTGTGACGGTGGCGGAGGGCATCCAGACGCTGGGGTATTCGGCCACGATCGTCGCGGGTTCCTCGCCGACCGATGTGGCGGTGAACGTGGAGGACTACGCATTCGGCGTCACCGACCCGGCCGCCGAGCAGAAGGTCGGGCCGCTCGGCACCGTCGTGCAGCAGTGGTCCGAACTCGGTGCCGCGTCCCGGGCGAACACCTCGATCTCCACCTCCAGCTTCCTGGTGCTCGGGATCGCCCTCGGGTCCACGGCGCTCCTCCTGGGGGCCGTGCAGTTCGCGTCGGTGCCGAGGCGGCGCGCGCAGTCTGCGGTGCTGCGCGAGCTCGGCTGGACGGGTGGCGGCATCCGACGCTGGATGGCCGCCGAGGAGGTCCCCGGCGCGCTCGTCGTGCTGCTCGCGGGCATCGCCGCCGCCGTGCTCTCCGGCTTCTCGAACATCGCCCTGACGATTGCGGGTGGAGGAGTCGCGGCGCTGCTCGTCACCTCCGCCGTCGCGGTGGTCGCGGGCTCGCGCACCGCCACGAGCAAGGTCTCGACGCGGCTTCTGGCCCGTCGCCCCGCCAGCAGGGTACGCGGTCGCACGGTCGGATCGTTCGGCGCGCGCCAGTCCGTGATCCACGGCGTGACCACCGGAACCCAGGCAATCGCCCTGCTCGTGATCGGCGTCTCCTCGGCGGCGCTCACCCTCGTGATCCTCGACGGCAGGCGGGGTGCCGGCGAGAGCGTCATCGCCCGCTTCCTCTCCGACCAGGCGATGATCTCGCTGTTCGCGCTCGGGGGCACCGCCCTCGCGGCCGGCGTTATCCTCGCCGTGATCGCGCGTCGCATCGCCCTCGCCCGCCGTGGACCGCAGTGGGAGATCATGCGCGCCATCGGCTGGACCACCACCGAGCTGCGGCACGCCCAGCGCGTCGAGACCACAGCGGCCGCAGTGCCCGCGGTGCTTCTCGCGGGTGCCGCGACTGCCGCCGCCGCGTGGTTCCTGTATCCGGCAGACGTCATCCCGCTCACCGCGGTCGCCACGGGCAGCGCACTTCTCTCCGCGATCGCCGTCACCCTCGTTAGACGAAAGGCCACACCATCGTGAGCGCACTTCAACTCGCCGGGCTCAGCATCCGATACGACCGCGCCGGCGCAGAGCCGCTGAGCATCGTCGAGGACTACAATCTCGACCTCCCCGCCGGCGGCATGCACTGCCTCGCGGGGCGCAGCGGCTCCGGCAAGACCAGCATCCTGCGGGTCGCGGCGGGCCTTGTGCCGCCGACTGCAGGCGAGGTGCTGTGGGGCGGCGAGAGCCTGAGAGGGCTGAAGGATGACGCCGTGACGCTCAAGCGCCGCGGATACATCGGCTACCTCGACCAGGGTGGGGTGCTCGTGCCCGGGCTGACCGCCCTGGAGAACGTGCTGCTGCCCGCCGTGCCTACGCGCGAGACGAAGAAGGTCACCGCCCTCGCGATCAGCCTGCTCGATCGTCTCGGGGTCGGCGGACGTGCCGGCCACTACCCGGAGAAGCTCAGCGGGGGAGAGCGTCAGCGCGTCGCCCTCGCGCGGGCGCTCGTGCTGCGACCTCGAGTCGTCATGGCGGACGAACCGACAGCCAGTCTCGACCGGGCGAGCGCCGACAGCGTGATCGAGATTTTGAAGGCCCTGACGTCGTCCGGAATATCGGTGCTCGTCGCCGCGCACGACCAGAAGCTCATCGACGCGGCGGACACCCGGACGCTGCTGGCCTGACGCGCTTATCTCGCGACGAACCGGGCGTCGACGACCGAGGCGACCTCGATCTCCTCGGGCTTGAGCTCGAGCGAGCCGGATGCGTCGGCGGCGCTCATGCTCTTCATCATGCGGAATTGCTCCGGGCTGCCGCCCGACGAAGGACCCTGCTCGCCGAGCATGCCCGGGTCGGCGAGGGCGATCGCGGAGACGCTGCCCAGCCCGATGCTCTGCGCGAAGACTGTGGCCTTGGTGACGGCGTCCTTGACGGAGCGCGAGCGCACCTCCGTGGTGACGGCGTTGCGGGTCGCGTCGGTGAGCGCCCAATCGACGCTCGTGATCGAGACGCCGTCGAGAACCGACGACTGCTCCACCCAGCCGGCGAGGGCTTCGAAGCCGCTGAACTTCACGCGGAAGCCGATCGCGGCATGGAAGACGAGGGGCAGCTGCGCGCCGTCCTGGCTCCACGGGCGATCCGAGAAGACGCGGACGGACTCCGACGACCACCAGGTCACCGGCCCCTTCTCGGCGTCGTGCAGCGCGGTGATCGAGGAGCGGAGGGTCTCGGCGGCTTCGGTGGCGCGAGCGAAGACATCCTCTCGCGACGGCCCGTCGAACGAGATTGCCGCCCAGACCGTTGCCCGCTCGGCAGGGTACCAGGCGCTGAACTCGCCCCTCACGGTGATGATCGTGTCGGTCATGGCAACTCCCTCTCGCATCGCTCAAGCTTTCGTTCTAGACTAGAGGGCTGCATCCCAAGGGTGCGGCTTGGTAATTCAACAGAGCGCGACAACGACCCGTCAGTGTTCACAGTGCTCTGCGCACATGGGACCAGACGAACATGGGGATGATCGGTTTCGACATTGCCTGCAAAACTGCGAGAAGCGGGTCGAGGATGCAGTCTTATCTCGTAAACGATGGCTGCAAACAATAAGTGCCGATAAAAACCGCACTGACTTCGCCCTCGCTGCCTAAGCGAGCGCACTAAAGAAGTCCGTCAGACCGAGGATGCTCTCTACTCGGACCCTGGCGTAATTTAGAGAGATTGCTGCGTAGTTACGCCTGAGGGCTGCGTGGGACGTGAACCAGGGCTGGGCTTGTTGACCTGGATGCTTGTGGCAAAGGTCAGAGCCAAGTAGAACGCCTTCACAAGCTACGCCCGTAGAAGGCGCAGAATTACAGCAGTGGACCGGGGTTCAATTCCCCGCATCTCCACCATTGGTCGTTGTCGCGCTCCGTTGAAGCCTCAGCCTTCTGAGGGCTCCGGCGTGCTCGCGCCACGATCGCGCACCGACCCGACGATCGATTTCTGGTCGTAGTCGATGGCGAAACACATGGCGCCCCTGTCGTACTCCCAGTAGTCCTCCGTTGGGTAGAAGTAGTAGTAAGCGAGGTCGGTGTCGACCGAGGGTGCACCCACGAAGTTCTCGAACCGCTCCTCGCAGCCCTCCTCGATCAGCTCGTTGACCGCGTAATAGCCCGGATACGCCTCGTCGGGCAGGTTCCAGAGCGCGTAGAGCTCCGCGATGTGCGGCTCGTCGCAGTCCACAACATCAAGACTCGCGACATCGGCGTCGCCGAAGATGGCCTCGTCGTCGACACACTCGCCGACCTCGATGTCGTTGAGGTCGGTGTTGCCCTCGTCGTAAGCGGATTCCGGATCATACTCCCCGGTATCATCGCCGCCACCCGTGAACTGCTCCACCCGGTCGAGCACAAGCTCGCCGAGGGCGGTGCAGCCAGTCAGCGAAACCGTCAGAAGCACTCCGACGAAGAGCGCCGCGACCAAACGGCGAGGATGACGCGGCGCGAGTTCAGGCATGGCTCCCAGTATCCCGGCGTCGGGTTGCTGGCGCACGTCCCCACTCGGGGCATCAGTTGTCTAGGCCGCCGCGAGCATCCCGCACGCGACGATCGCGAGCACGATGCCGCCGACCTGCACGGCAGAGATGCGCTCGCGCAGCACCGCCGCCGCGAGGATCACCGTCGCGAGCGGGTACAGGCTCACGAGCACCGCGACGATCGCGAGGTCGCCCGTGTGCAGCGCGACCACGAACAGCGAGTTCGCGATGCCGAGCAGCACGCCGGCCAGCCCGCTCATCGCGTAGGCCCGACGTGGCGACAGCCCCTGCCGCGCCGAGGCGGGCGGCGGTTCGAACACGGCGAGGAATCCGAAGCGCACGTGCGTCAGGCGAATCACACCCAGAATCAGCAGCAGGATGACGAGACCCACCGCAAGCTCCACTACGGCCGGGGTGAGGCCCGAGGCCTCCGACGTCGCATCCAGCACGATGACCGAGCCGCCCAGTCCGAGCCCAGCAACCAGGGCCAGCACAGCACCGCGCACGGATACGCGCTCGCGCGCCCGAGTCGAGGGCACTGAGATCAACACCGTTGCCACGATCGCGAGGGCGATCGCGAACCAGGCGAGGGGCGGAAGCGGGGATCCCGTCGCGGCGGCGACACCCACCGGCACCACGCCGCCGACCAGGGCGATGGCGGGGGAGAGGAGACTCATCGGTCCGATGGCCATGGCGGCGTAGAAGGCGACAAAGCCGACCAGCGCGAGCACGCCTGCGGCGGCACCGAGCGCCGCGTCATCCAGAGACCACTCGCCTCCGACGAGCAGCAGGCCGACGAGCGCGGCGAACGTCGCGAGCAGGTGCGTGAACGCGGTGGCGTGCAGCAGGTTCAGCCTGCGCGCGGCCAGGCCGCCGAAGAAGTCAGAGGTTCCGTAGAACAGGCTCGCGAGGATGCTGAGCCCCACGAACAGTGTCATGGGCTACCGCTTGGAACCCTCGAGCGAGACGCTGGACTGCACGGTTGCGCCCTCGGCGTCGAGGTCGGCCAGCAGGCAGACGATCTCGTGATCGCCGCTCTCCCAGCCGTCGGTGGTCGGAGTGAAGTAGGTGAAGCCGAGCACCGACTCGTCGTAGGAGATACCGACGAAGGTCTCGAACTCGGTGTAGCAGACGTCTTCGGCCTGGGTCTCCACGGCCTCCTGGCCGGGGTAGTCGCCGTCGGGCAGGGTCAGGCTGTGGAAGGCCTCGTAGTCGTGCGGCTCGGTGCACTTAACCTTGGTCACGTCGGACACGTCGCCTGCCGCGGTGCTCTCGGCGTCGTTGATGCAGTCGCCCGCGGTGATCTCGAGCACGCTGGTGTCGCCGTCGACGTCGACCACCTGGCCGACCGTTTCGCCGAGGAAGCTGCAGCCGGCGAGGCCGATCACGAGGAGAGCAGCGCTGGATGCAGCGAGGAGGGAGGTGCCGAGCTTCATGCGTGTGCCTTTCCCGCGAATCTCGCGAGGGTCGATGGGTGCAGGTGGGTGTTGGTGGCGAGCGCGCTGCCGTGCCAAGGGCCGGGTTCGCCCGTCACCGAAGTGAACGTGCCGCCGGCTTCCTCCACGATCGGGATGAGCGCTGCCATGTCGTACGGTTTGAGGTCCCATTCGCCGACGATGTCGATGGAGCCCTCGGCGAGCAGCATATAAGCCCACATGTCGCCGATGGCGCGGGCGCGCCAGACCTCGCGGGTGAGGCCGAGGATCTCATCGAGGTAGCCCTCCTGGTCCCAGCCGACGATGTTGTTGTAGCTGAGCACGGCGTCCTCGATGGAACGCACGCCGCTCACCGCGAGCTTCACCGGCTCCTCGCCGCGGGTCGCTCCCCAGGCGCCGTGGCCCTTTGCCGCCCACCAGCGCTTACCGAGGGCGGGGGAGCTGACGACGCCGACGACGGGAACCCCGTCGATCGCGAGCGCGATGAGGGTGCCCCAGATGGGCACACCGCGCAGGAAGTTGGCCGTGCCGTCGATCGGATCGATGATCCACTGGCGGCGGGAGTCGCCCTCGGTGCCGTACTCCTCGCCGAGGATCGAGTCGCCCGGGCGCGCCCTTTCGATGCCCGCCCGGATGCCGCGCTCGACCGCCTGGTCGGCGTCGGTGACCGGCGTTCTGTCGGGTTTCGTCTCGATCTTCAGGTCGAGGGCGGTGAAGCGATCGAAGGACACGAGGTCGGCGTCGCCGGCGAGGGCGAGGGCGAGGCTCAGGTCGTCAGAAAGTGAGTATTCGGCCACGGGGCAAGCGTAGCGGTCAGCGGCCCTCGGGCATCAGGGTCGAGAGCAGGCGATGCAGGCTGTCGAGGCGCAGCACGCCGATCTCGCCCAGTTCGCCGGCGGCTACCGCCTCGTTGATGGCGCAGTCCGGGGCATCCGGCAGGTGCGTGCAGCCGCGCGGGCAGTCCACGGCAATCGCGGCCAGGTCGGTGAACGACTTGAGTATGTTCGAGGTGTCCACGTGCCCGAGACCGAACGAGCGCACACCGGGGGTGTCGACGATCCAGCCCGAGCCGATGCGGTATGACACCGTGGACGACGAGGTGTGTCGCCCGCGCCCGGTGACGTCGTTGACGCGGCCGACGGCGCGGTGGGCATCCGGAACCAGAGCATTGACGAGGGTGGACTTGCCGACACCCGAATGGCCGACGGCGACCGTCGTATGCCCCTGCAGCTGTTCGGTGATCGCCTCAATGTCGAACTGGTCGCTGCGGCTCTGGTAGGTGAGAATGCCGAGTCCGGCGAAGTTGGCGAGGAACTCGGTCGGGTCCTGCAGGTCGGTCTTGGTGATGCAGAGGATCGGGGTGATGCCCGCATCGAACGCCGCCACGAGGTAGCGGTCGACGAGGCGCGTGCGCGGCTCCGGGTTGGCGGCCGCGACCACGATGAGCATCTGGTCGGCGTTGGCCACGATGATGCGCTCGACGGCGTCGGTGTCGTCGGCGCTGCGTCGCAGCAGGGTCTCGCGCGGCTGCACGCGAATGATTCGGGATAACGAGCCGTCGTCACCGGTCAGGTCGCCGACGAGGTCCACCCGATCGCCCGTGACCACCGAGTACTTGCCGAGGTCGCGCGACTTGGTCGCGACGATCTGGCGCTCCTGCGCCGTGTTCTCGTCGACCCACACGCCGTAGCGCCCGCGGTCGACGCTGAACACGCGCCCGATCTTGGCGTTCGCGTACTCGGGCCGGATCTTGGTGCGCGGCTTATTCGCCTTGGGGTTCGGACGCACGCGCACGGCGGATTCGTCGTACTCCGAGTACTCGCCCTCGTCGTCGTTGTCGTTCAGCCAGGACACGCTAGAAGCCCGCCGGATCCACGGGGGAGGAGGGTGTGTGCCCGAGCATGGCGAGCCACAGGTCGGGAAACTGCGGCAGCGTTTTCGCCGTCGTCGCGATGTCGTCGATGAGGATGCCGTCCACCGCGAGACCCAGGATCGCACCGGCGTGCGCCATGCGGTGATCCTCGTAGGAGTGCCAGGCACCCGCGTGCAGCTCAGAGGGCTCCAGCTCGAGCGCCGTGGGCTGCTCGGTGACGTTGCCACCCAGGGCGTTTATCTCGGTAGTGAGGGCGGCGAGGCGGTCGGTCTCGTGGCCGCGCAGGTGGCCGATTCCGGCGACGTTGCTCGGGGATCCCGCGAGGGCCGCGAGTGCCACGAGCACGGGGGCGAGCTCGCCCACCTCGAGTTCGTCGGAGGTGTCGATGCCGGTGAGGGGACTTCCGCCGAGGATGCCCGCACCGCCGTCGACCGTGAGGGACGTGCCATCCCGAAGCACTGTCGCACCGAAACGCGGCAGGAACTCGACCAGGTTCGCACCGACCTGGGTGGTCTGCGTCGGCCAGTGCTCGATCGTGACAGTGCCGCCGGCCACCAGGGCAGCGGCGAGGAACGGGCCGGCGTTGGAGAGGTCGGGCTCGATGTCGACGTCGAGCGCCTGGATCTCGGTGTGCGGCACCACCCAGACGCCCGGCTCGGGGCTCTCGACGATGACGCCGCGCGCCGCGAGGGCCACGATCGTCATCTCGATGTGCGGCAGGCTCGGCAGGTGCTCGCCGGTGTGGCGCAGGGTCAGGCCGTTATCGAAGCGGGGGGCCGCGAGCAGCAGGCCCGAGACGAACTGGCTCGACGCGGAGGCGTCGATGCTGAGCTCGCCACCAGCGATACTCCCCGTGCCGTAGAGGCTGAACGGAAGGGCACCGCGGCCGTCATCGCTCACGTCGATGCCGAGACCGCGGAGAGCGTCGATGGTTGTGCGCATGGGGCGCTTGCGGGCAGCGACATCCCCATCAAAAGCAACGGGGCCGAGCGCGAGGGCTGCGAGCGGAGGAAGAAAGCGCATCACCGTGCCGGCGAGGCCGCAGTCGATGGATGTCCCGCCCTCCAGCTCACCGGGGGTGACCAGCCAGTCGCTGCCGAACGTTCCGGCACCCACGACCTCTTCGATGGAGACGCCGAGCGAACGCAGGGCCTCCACCATGAGGTCGGTGTCCCGGCTGTGCAGGGGCTGGCGGAGTAGGGATGGACCGTTGGCGAGGGCCGCGAGCACGAGTTCCCGGTTGGTCAGGCTCTTCGAACCGGGCAGCTGCAGGGTCGCCTTGAGGGGACCCGTCGCGGTGGGCGCGGGCCACGGGCCCTGGATCGACTCGGGCGCGAGGTCGTCTTCCGCGTACGGACTGAACTCGGGGCCGGAATACCTGAATACCTGCATCGGTTACCACAGTATCGGCAGTTCGCCGGTGGAGCGGAGAGGTCGGCATGGCAGTGCTGGAAGCAGTCCACGAGAGTGTGACCCTCAGCGACCTACAATTGTCCCTGATGACTACGGACGAGAACACCTCTGCAACACCCGCCGAAGAGCCCACGGACGTTCGGGGGCTCTTCGAGGAGCAGGCAATGCAGTACATGGACCAGCTGTACGCGGCTGCCATGCGCATGACCAAGAACCCGGCCGATGCTGCCGACCTCGTGCAGGAGACCTACGTCAAGGCGTACACCGCCTTCGGCCAGTTCCAGCAGGGCACGAACCTCAAGGCCTGGCTCTACCGCATCCAGACCAACACGTTCATCAACAACTACCGCAAGAAGCAGCGCGATCCCTACAAGGGCACCATCGACGACCTCGAGGACTGGCAGCTCGGCGGCGCCGAGTCGGTCACCCAGTCGCTGTCGACGCGTTCGGCCGAGGCGGAGGCCATCGACCACCTGCCGGACAGCGCCGTCAAGGACGCCCTGCAGGCCATCCCCGAAGATTTCCGACTCGCTGTGTATTTTGCAGACGTCGAGGGCTTCTCCTACCAGGAGATCGCCGACATCATGAAGACTCCCGTAGGTACCGTCATGAGCCGCCTCCACCGCGGCCGCCGGATGCTGCGGGACCTGTTAGCCGACTACGCACGCGATCGCGGAATCGCTGTGCCCGTCACTGCCACCGGAGGCAAAAAATGACCGACTGCGGATGCGACAAGGCCAAGGCCGAGCTCGAGGAATACATCCACAATGAGCTCACCGTCGGCGAAGCTGCCGACATCGCTGAGCACATGGCGACCTGCGAGGACTGCTCGGGCGAGCACCTCGTGGGCCTGACGCTGACCCTCAAGGTCAAGCAGGCCTGCAACGAGAAGGCGCCCGAAGACCTGCGCAGCGCGATCCTCTCGAAGCTGTCCGAGGTCAGCGCGTAGGTTTCGCTTCGCCTCCGGCCAGTGCGGCCGGGCGAGGCGGCGAAATTGCGGCGATGGGGGCATCCAGCGCCTGAAATCGCCCGATTGCCGCAATTCGAGGCTGGTTCGGGATGCCACAGCGCCCGCCCCACGCGCAAAAGGCCCCACCCGATCACCGGGTGGGGCCTTTCGCGTGTGAAACCTAGATCGACAGCGCGCGGTTGATGAGGTCCGCCTGCTCGGCCGCACTCCGCTTGCTCGAACCGGTTGCGGGCGACGCCGAAGACGCGCGGGAGGCGACCGAGATGGTGCGACCCTGCAGGTGCTTGGCCAGTTCGAGGCAGATGAACGGCCAGGCGCCCTGGTTCTCGGGCTCGTCCTGCGTCCAGACGAGGTCGGCGTTCGGGTACTGGGCGAGGATCGCGTTCATCTCGTTGATGGGCAGCGGGTAGTACTGCTCCATGCGCACGACGGCGATGTTCGAGATCTCGCGCTTCTCGAGCTCGGCCTTGATGTCGTAGTAGATCTTGCCCGCGGTGATGACCACGCGCTTGACCGAGGCCTTGTCGGTGGCGAGGGTGTCGTCGATCACCGGCAGGAACTTGCCCGAGGTGAAGTCGGCGATCTCGCTCGTCGCACCGCGCAGTCGCAGCATCGCCTTCGGGGTGAAGACCACCAGCGGACGGCGGGGGCGGGAGTAGGCCTGGCGGCGCAGCAGGTGGAAGTACGACGCCGGCGTCGAAGGACGCGCGACGGTCATGTTGTTCTCCGCACACAGCTGGAGGTAGCGCTCGATGCGCGCCGAGGAGTGGTCCGGTCCCTGTCCTTCGTAGCCGTGCGGCAGCAGCAGCACAACGCTCGAGCGCTGGCCCCACTTCTGCTCGGCCGAGGAGATGAACTCGTCGATGACCGTCTGGGCACCGTTGGCGAAGTCACCGAACTGCGCCTCCCACAGCACGAGCGCGTCGGGGCGCTCCACCGAGTAGCCGTACTCGAAGCCGAGGGCGGCGTACTCGCTGAGCAGCGAGTCGTAGATCCAGAAACGCGCCTGGCCCTGGGCGAGGTTAGCGAGCGGCAGCCACTCCTGGCCGTTGACGCGGTCGTGCAGCACGGCGTGGCGCTGAACGAAGGTGCCACGACGGGTGTCCTGGCCGGCCATGCGCACCGGTGTGCCCTCGAGGAGAAGCGAACCGAGTGCGAGCAGCTCGCCGAAGCCCCAGTCCACACTGCCCTGACGGCTCATGTCGACGCGCTTCTTGAGCATGACCTGCAGCTTGTTGTGCACGGTGAAACCCGCGGGCGGGTTGTCGTGAGCGTCTCCGATGAGCTGGACGACGGCTTCGGAGACACCCGTTGTCACGGGTTCTCCGACACGGTCATCCTGCTGGGATTCGGGCCGCTCGAGGTCCTTGACCGGGTTCTTGTCGTCGGTGATGACGGAGATTGAACCGGTCTGTGCGGCGTGCGTCTCGGCGAACGCGCGCTCGAGGCGGTCCTGGAAGTCGCGGTGAGCGGCCTCGTACTCCTCGGCGGTGATGTCGCCACGTCCGACGAGCGCCTCGGTGTAGAGCGTGCGCACCGAGCGCTTGGCCTCGATGAGGCTGTACATGAGCGGCTGGGTCATCGAGGGGTCGTCGCCCTCGTTGTGTCCGCGTCGGCGGTAGCAGACGAGGTCGATGACGACGTCGCGCTTGAATTCCTGGCGGTACGCGAAGGCGAGGGATGACACGCGCGCAACTGCCTCGGGGTCATCACCGTTCACGTGGAAGATCGGCGCCTGCACGGTCTTGGCGACATCCGTCGAGTAGACCGAGCTGCGACCCTCACCGGGAGGGGTAGTGAATCCGACCTGGTTGTTGACAACGAGGTGGATCGTGCCACCCGTGCGGTAGCCGCGCAGCTGTGACATCTGCAGGATCTCGACGACGATTCCCTGGCCGGCCATGGCCGCATCACCGTGCACCATAACGGGCAGCACGCTGAAGGAGCCGATCGGCTTGCGGTCCTGCTTGGCGCGCACGATGCCCTCGAGCACACCGTCGACGGCCTCGAGGTGCGAGGGGTTGGCGGCGAGGTAGACGGGGATCGTTGTGCCGTCGGCTGCGGTGAAGTTGCCCTCGGTGCCGAGGTGGTACTTCACGTCGCCGGAGCCCTGCACGGTGCGCGGGTCCTGGGTTCCCTCGAACTCGCGGAAGATCTGGCCATAGGTCTTGCCGGCGATGTTCGTGAGCACGTTCAGGCGACCGCGGTGGGCCATGCCGATCGCTACCTCGTCGAGCTTGGCTTCGGCCGCGCCCTGCAGCAGTGCATCGAGCACCGCGATGGTCGACTCGCCGCCCTCGAGGCTGAAGCGCTTCTGGCCGACGTACTTGGTCTGCAGGAAGGTCTCGAAGGCCTCGGCCTCGTTGAGCTTGCCGAGGATGCGCATCTGCTCGTCGTGGCCGGGCTTGGTGTACGGCTTCTCGACGTGGTCCTGGATCCAGCGGCGCTGCTCCGGATCCTGAATGTGCATGTACTCGATGCCGACCGTGCGGCAGTACGAGTCGCGCAGGATGCCGAGGATCTCGCGCAGCAGTGCCGCGCGCTTTCCGCCGAATCCGCCGGTGACGAACTCGCGGTCCAGGTCCCAGAAGGTGAGGCCGTGGCTCGAGATGTCGAGGTCGGGGTGCGAGCGCTGGCGGTATTCGAGAGGGTCGACATCCGCCATCAAATGTCCGCGCACCCGGAAGGAGTTGATCAGTTCCTGAACGCGAGCCGTCTTGCTGACGTTGTCAGCCAGGTCGACGTTGATGTCGGAGGCCCAGTGGATCGGGTCGTAGGGGATGCGCAGCGCGCCGAAGATGCTCTCGTAGAAGTTGTGCTGCCCGATGAGGCGCTCGTGGATCTTCTTGAGGAACTCGCCCGAGCCGGCACCCTGGATAACGCGGTGGTCGTAGGTGCTGGTCAGGGTGATGGTCTTGCCGATGCCCAGCTCGACGAGCGTCTTCGGGCTCGCGCCCTGGAACTCGGCCGGGTACTCGAGGGCGCCCGCGCCGACGATCGTGCCCGCGCCGCGCATAAGGCGTGGGACCGAGTGTTCGGTGCCGATGCCGCCCGGGTTGGTGAGCGAGATCGTGTTGCCCGCGTAGTCAGCGCCCGTCAGCTTGTTGTTGCGGCCGCGGAAGACGACGTCTTCATAGGACGACAGGAACTCGCCGAAGTTCATCGTGTCGCAGCGCTTGATGCCGGGTACCACGAGCGAACGGGTTCCATCCGGCTTCGGGATGTCGATCGCGATGCCGAGGTTGATGTGTGCGGGGGTCACTACGGAGGGCTTGCCGTCGACCTCGTCGTAGAAGACGTTCTGGCTCGGGAACTCCTTGAGCGTCTCGACGATCGCCCAGGCGATCATGTGCGTGAACGAGACCTTGCCGCCGCGAGCACGCTTCAGGTGGTTGTTGATCACGATGCGGTTGTCGATCATGAGCTTCGCCGGGATGGTGCGCACGCTGGTCGCGGTGGGGACCGTGAGCGAGGCATCCATGTTGGTGGCGAGGGCCTTGGCGGCACCCTTGAGCGCGGCGACCTTGTTCTCGTCTTCGGCCGGCTTCGCGGCGGCGACCGGTGTGGTCGGGGCGTCGGCCGGGATCGGCGCGGGCTTCGCCTCGACCGAGGTGGTGCGCGCGACGGGCTGGCTGCCGGTGTTGGTGCTGGGTTCGGCGGGGGCGGGGGGAGCCGCGGGCGCCATGACCTCTTCGGGGATCTGTGCTTCGCCACCGGACGCCTGGTCGGCTGCCGCGGCGGGGGCTGCCGGAGTGGCGGGGGCTTCTGCTGCCGCCGGAGCCTGCACGGGAATCGCGCGGGTCGGGGTCGGGTCTGTTGTGCCCTGCTTGTAGTTCTCGAGGATGGGCCACCAGGACTGGTCGACCTGGTTCTTGTCGATGATGTAGCGCTCGTACATCTCGTCGACGAGCCACTCGTTGGCCCCGAATTCGTTCGAGGAATTGTCCTCTGCTGTCAGTCCGGTTTCCTGGCTAGGCACAGCCGACCGCCCACTCTCAGTTCGCTTGAAATTCGATTTCCGCGGTGCGGCCGCCGCTGGCCGCACCAAGAGTCAAGCGTAATCGCATTGGCTGGGTGACGCAGTCCGTCAGGTGAGGGTCTAGCGTTAATTTATGGAGTTTTACGAGACCAACCCCCAGCACGACCTCACCTACTCGGACGTGTTCCTGGTTCCGAGTCGATCCGGGGTCTCGAGTCGCCTCGACGTCTCGCTCGCACCGGGAGATGGAACCGCCGCGACGGTGCCCCTCGTCTCCGCCAACATGAACTCGGTGACCGGTCCGCGACTGGCCGCGACGCTCGCTCGCCGCGGTGCGCTCGGCGTGCTGCCGCAGGACATGCACCTGCAGGATCTCGACGCCGCCATCCGCTGGGTCAAGTCCCAGCCGATCCAGTGGGACACCCCGATCGAACTGCTCGCCGACGACACGGTCGCGAGCGCGCTGCGCAATGTGCCGGCGCTCGCCGGCCACGGTGTGATCGTGCGCGACGGGCACGGTGGCTACCTCGGCGCCATTCCCGCGAACGAACTCGCTCACGCCCTTCCTGAAGCGCGGCTCGGCGACCTGCTGCACGGTGCGGTGACCGCCCTCGATGCCGATGATGTTCCGGATGCCCGTGCCGCCTTCGACCTGCTCGTTGCGGCGGGCCTCGAGTTCGCGCCGGTGCTGCACCACGGCGAGGTCGTCGGAACCCTGAGCCGCACGAGCGCGTTGCGCTCCACCCTGTACACGCCGGCCCTCGACACCAACGGACGCCTCGTCGTTGCCGCCGCGGTCGGAATCAACGGCGACGTCGCTGCCAAGGCGAAGGCGCTCGTCGCCGCCGGCGTCGACGTGCTCGTGATTGACACCGCCCACGGCCACCAGGAGGGCATGCTGCGCGCGATCGCCGCTGTCGCGGCCCTCGGCCTCGGAGTTCCCATCGTGGCGGGCAACGTCGTAACGGCGGAGGCCGTCGGCGACCTCGTCGGCGCAGGCGCCACGATAGTCAAGGTCGGCGTCGGACCCGGTGCCATGTGCACGACCCGAATGATGACGGCCGTCGGGCGTCCCCAGTTCTCCGCTGTGCTCGAGACCGCCGCGGCGGCGCGCGAGCTGGGCGCCCACGTCTGGGCCGACGGGGGAGTGAGGTACCCGCGCGACGTGGCGCTCGCACTCGCCGCGGGTGCGGCATCCGTCATGGTCGGATCGTGGTTCGCCGGAACGATCGAGGCGCCCGGAACCCTCGAGACCGATGCCTCGGGCCGGGTCTACAAGGAGAGCTGGGGCATGGCATCCGCCAAGGCCGTGTCGGAGCGCTTCGACCGCCTCGACCCCTACGAGCTCGCCCGCAAGCAGCTCTTCGCCGAGGGCATCTCCAGCTCGAAGATCTACCTCGACCCGCTGCGTCCCTCCGTCGAGGACCTGCTCGACATGATCACCTCCGGTGTGCGCTCCTCGCTCACCTACGCGGGTGCCACGTCGCTCGCCGAGTTCCACGAGCGCGCGCTCGTCGGCATCCAGTCGGCTGCCGGCTATGAAGAGGGTAAGGCGCTTCCTGTCAGCTGGTGAAACTGTGCGCGCGGCACGGCTTCGCTCGGTATGATTGCTCGAATAATGGATGACCCCCCTCATAGACCTTGCGTAATATCCCCGGTGGCCACCGATGTATGAATTGCTCATGCTGGGGGCCGGCCTCCTCCTGACTATCGGCACCGGACTCTTCGTCGCCTCGGAGTTCGCGCTCGTCAACCTCGATCGATCTGATCTCGAGGTGCGTCAGGGCAAGGGCGAGAAGCGACTGGGCCCGACGATCAGTGCGCTGAAGCGCACCTCCACCCACCTCTCGAGCGCACAGCTCGGCATCACGCTGACGACGCTGCTGACCGGCTACACGATGGAGCCCGCGTTCAGCTCCCTGCTCTCCGGTCCGCTCGGCGCACTCGGACTGCCCGAGGCCACGGTCTCGATCGTCGCGACGGTGCTCGGCATCACGATCGCGACCCTGTTGTCGATGATCATCGGCGAGCTGGTGCCGAAGAACTTCGCGCTCGCGCTGCCGCTCGCGACAGCGAAGATCGTCATCCCGTTTCAGATCGGCTTTACCGCGGTGTTCCGCCCGGCCGTCGCCCTGCTGAACAACACGGCGAACGGCATTCTGCGCTCGATCGGAATCGAGCCGAAAGAGGAACTGTCGGGTGCTCGCACCGCCGAGGAGCTCTCGTCACTCGTGCGCCGCTCGGCGCGCGAGGGCAGCCTCGACCGCGACACGGCGACGCTGCTCGCCCGAACGCTCGTGTTCTCCGACCACACCGCGCAGGACGTGATGACCCCGCGCCCTCGCGTCGCGAGCGTCGACCGCACCGATACCGCGCAGGACGTCATCGACCTCGCCCGCCGCACCGGTTTCTCGCGCTTCCCGGTCATCGACGATTCGATCGACGACGTCGTCGGCCTCGTCCACATCAAGCAGGCCGTGGCCGTGCCGCGTGAGAAGCGGGCGGATGTGCCGGTCTCGGCCCTGCAGTCCGACGCGTTGCGCGTGCCCGAGACCATGAAGCTCGACTCGCTGCTCGCCGAACTGCGCGGCCGCGGCTACCAGATGGCCGTTGTTGTGGATGAGTATGGCGGAACCGCCGGAGTCACCACCCTCGAAGACCTGGTGGAGGAGCTCGTCGGTGAAGTATCGGACGAACACGACCGCACCAAGCCCGATGTTGTGCGCTCTCGCGACTGGTTCACATTCCCCGGAATCCTGCGCCCCGACGAACTGCTGGAGCGCACCGGTGTCACGGTTCCCGAAGAGGGACCGTTCGAGACCGTCGCAGGCTGGCTCATGAGCGAGCTCGGCCGCCTGCCCGTTGTCGGCGACACCGTCGACGTCGAGCTCGGACAGTTCCGCATCGAGAGACTGGATGGCCGCCGCATCGACCGCGTGCGCTACACCCCCACCGCTGAACCGGTTACTACCGAGGGGGAGGCGAACTGATGGAGAACTACTGGACAGGCATCATCTGGCTGGTCGTGCTGCTCATCGTCAACGCGTTCTTCGTCGGCGCCGAGTTCGCGATCATCTCCGCCCGTCGCTCGCAGATCGAGCCGAAGGCCGAGGCGGGTTCCCGTGCGGCGAAGACGACGCTCTGGGCGATGGAGCACGCGACGCTGATGCTCGCGGCGAGCCAGCTCGGCATCACCGTGTGCTCGCTGCTGATCCTCAACGTGTCGGAGCCGTCGATCCACCACCTGCTCGAGATCCCGCTCGCGCTGACCGGGCTCCCCGAGGAGGCCATCGGCACGATCGCGTTCATCGTGGCGCTGCTGATCGTGTCGTTCCTGCACGTGGTCATCGGTGAGATGGTGCCGAAGAACCTGTCATTCTCGGTTCCGGATCGCGCGGCGCTCATTCTCGCGCCCCCACTGGTATTCGTGGCCCGGGTGTTCCGTCCGATCATCGCCTCGCTCAACTGGACCGCGAACGCGATCATCCGCCTGTTCGGTGTGGAGCCCAAGAACGAGGCCAACAGTGTGTTCAACCTCGGCGAGGTCGCGAACATCGTCGCCCAGTCGACGAAGGAGGGCATGCTCACTGATTCGACGGGCGCGCTCAACGCGGCATTCGAGTTCACCGAGAAGAAGGTGCAGGACATCGCGATCGGTCTCGCCGACCTCGTCACGCTGCCCGAGGACGCGACACCCGCCGACGTGGAGCGGGCGGTCGCCCAGCGCGGTTTCTCGCGCTACATCCTCGTCAACGACGAGAACGAGCCGACCGGGTATATCCACCTCAAGGACGTCATCGATCTGCCCGAGGAGGAGTTCAACGAACCGGTGCCGCCCAAGCGGATCCGCCAGCTGATCTCAATCTTCCGGTCAACCGACCTCGAGGATGCGCTGGCGACGATGCGCCGCTCCGGCGTTCACGTTGCGCGGGCCTTCGACGAGACCGGTGCGACGCGCGGTGTGCTGTTCCTCGAGGACATCATCGAGGAGCTCGTCGGCGAGGTTCAGGACGCGACGCGGCGCAACTAGCGAGGGTTAAGCCGCGGGCCACCGCGCTCGGAGGTACTGCTCGGGCCAGTAGTCGAGCTCGTGACCGAGCTCGTGGGCCGCGCGCAGGGCGAAGTGCGGGTCGCGCATCATCTCGCGGCCGAGCATGATGGCGTCCGCCGAACCGTCGGCAAGCACGGCCTCGGCCTGAGCCGGGGTCGTGATGAGTCCCACGGCTGAGACCGTGACATCCGCCGTCTCACGCACGAAGGCGGCGAAGGGCACCTGGTAGCCGGGGCCGAGTGGGATGCGCACGCCCGAGATGTTGCCGCCCGTGGAGATGTCGAACAGGTCGGCGCCGGCCTCGCGAGCCCAGCCCGAGACGATCGCCGTCTGCTCCTCATTCCAGCCACCGGGGGCGTAGTCGGTGGCCGAGAAGCGCACAAAGAGAGGGATGTCGTCGCCGACGACGGCGCGCACCTCGGTGATCACGCGCAGCAGCAGGCGCGCGCGGTTCTCGAGGGATCCGCCGTACTCGTCGGTGCGGGTGTTCGACAGGGGCGACAGGAACTGGTGCATGAGGTAGCCGTGCGCGGCGTGCAGCTCGAGCACGTCGAACCCCGCCTCGATCGCTCGCGACGCGGCCGCCACGAAGTCGTTGACGACGGCGTCGATGCCGCGGTCGTCGAGTGCCACGGGTGCGGCGTAGTCGCCGAATGCGACGTCGGAGGCCGAGACCGTCTCCCAACCGCCCTGGTCGAGCGGCTGGGTCCCCGACTCGAGGGTGCCCCACGCCGGCCAGACCGAGGCCTTGCGACCGGCGTGGGCGAGCTGGATGCCCGCCGTCGCACCCTGCGCGTGCAGGAAGTTCACGACTCGCGCCCAGGCGTTGCGTTGGGTGTCGTTCCAGATGCCGGTGTCCTGGTCGGAGATGCGGCCCTCCGGCGAGACGGCGGTCGCCTCGGCGATGACGAGGCCGGCGCCGCCGGAAGCCATCGAGCCGAGGTGCACAAGGTGCCAGTCGCGGGGCACCCCGTCCTTCTCAGTTACCGAGTACTGGCACATCGGGGCAACCCAGATGCGGTTGCGAAAGGTCGTCGAGCGAACGGTGAGCGGCGTGAACAGCCGGGGCGTAGTCATGGTGGAGTCAACTCCCGGGGCCGGGTAGCCATTCCGCAGTATCGTGACAACCATGAGCGACTTCCTGCCATGGACCGAGGATGACGCGGCGCGCCGCATCCGAATCCCCGAGCCCGACGACGACAAGTACACGCGCGGCGTGCTCGGGATCATCACCGGCAGCGAGCAGTACCCCGGGGCCGCGGTACTCGGAGTCGAGGCCGCGCTGCGAACCGGGGTCGGCATGGTGCGCTACCTCGGTGGCGAGCGCGCGGGAGACCTCGTGCTGCAGCGTCGGCCCGAAGCGGTGCTCGGCAACGGCCGGGTGCAGGCCTGGCTCATCGGGTCGGGAACCGATGCCGCCCACCCCGAACCGCGGTCTGCGGGCTGGGTGGATGCCGCGCTCGCCCAGAACCTGCCCACCGTGCTCGACGGTGGAGCGATCGAGCGGGTGCGCGACACCGGCGGACCGACGGTCATCACGCCGCACTACCGCGAACTGGGACGCGTTCTCGGGGTCGACCCGGCAGAGATAGCAAGCGACGCGGGTGGGTGGGCGCGGCGCGCATCCGACGCTCTCGGCGTCACGGTGCTGCTGAAGGGATCGAGAACTTACGTGTGCGGGGGCGGGATCGAGCTGAGCGTCACCGGCGCCCCGGCCTGGACCGCGACCGCCGGCGCGGGCGACGCGCTCGGCGGAATCCTCGGGGCGCTCGTCGCCACCCACGCCGACTCTGATGCCGCGGAGCTCGCCCGTCTCGCCGCGACCGCGGCCCTGATCCATGGGCTGGCGGCCGAGCGGGCCAGCGGCGGGGGACCGTTCACGATCCTCGACCTTGCGGCCGCCGTGCCGGCCACGATCGCGCAGTTGCTGCGCTGACGGCGGGTACGCTGGCTAACCATGACCAGTATTCGGGCCGCGGCATCGCGGGTCGCGGAACTCCTGGTCGGGATGTCGGCGAGCCGCCTCGCCCTCTGGATCGCCTTCGTCGCCGTTCACGTCTGGCTCGGCCTCGTCAACCTGCTCGGTCCCGGCCTGCCGCTCGGCGATGTCACCATCACCTACCGATTCTGGACCGACCAGGCCTTCTCGCACGACTACTGGGTCGGCATCGACTCGGTCTGGGTATACCCGATTCTCGCGATCCTGCCGATGCTCGCCTCGTTCGCCTTCGGCCCCGAGGTGTATGGCAGTACCTGGCTCACCCTCGTGATGGTGCTCAACGGAGTCGCCTTCGCATTCCTGACCCGGCCCACGTTCTCGCGTGAGCGTCTCGCTATCGCCTGGTGGTGGATCGCGTTCCTGCTGCTGCTCGGGCCGATCGCCCTCGGCCGCATCGATTCGGTCACCATCCCGCTCGCTGTCGTCGGGGTCGTGCTGCTGGCGACGAGGCCGCGCATCGCGGCGTTCATCCTTGTGATCGCGACCTGGATGAAGATCTGGCCGGCGGCCCTGCTCGCGGCGATCGTCGTCTCCTCGAAGCACCGCCTCGCGACGGTCGTGGTGGCGCTCGGCACCAGTGCGGCGATCGTGCTGGTCATGTTCGCCCTCGGCGGCGGCGGTGCCGTGTTCAGCTTCATCACCCAGCAGGCCGGTCGCGGGCTGCAGATTGAGGCTCCCGTGAGTACGGCCTGGCTCTGGCAGGCGGCGGCAGGCGCCAACAACGCCTACGTCTACTACGACCAGGGCATCCTCACCTTCCAGGTCACCGGCGATGGTGCGGATGTCGCGGCCGACCTCATGACGCCGCTGCTCGCGGTCGTCGCCCTCGCCGTCGCGGCCCTCGGTATCCTCGCCGTGCGGCGTGGTGCCGCCGCGCTGGACGTGCTCGCGCCGCTCTCCCTCGCCCTGGTGACGGCGCTCATCGCCTTCAACAAGGTGGGTTCGCCGCAGTTCATCAGCTGGCTCGCGGTGCCGATCATCCTGGGTCTCGGCGCGCGCCTGGCAGGGTCATCCGTGCCGTTCCGGGTACCCGCGGTCATCGTGCTCGTGATCGCCGCGCTCACGCAGGTGCTCTACCCGTACCTGTACGTCTACCTGCTGGGCCTCAATACGGTGCTGCTGATCGTGATCACCGCGCGCAACGCGCTCTACTTCGTGCTGCTCGCCTGGGCGATCGCCGAGCTGTGGCAGGTGGGCACCCGGGCACGAGTCGGCGAGGGCGGCCCACTCTCCGACGAGCCGTGGCCCGAGACGGCGTGGCCGTTCGCACCGAACCAGCGTGGGATGATTTAAGCATCCCCCCAACGCTGGAGCCTCCTACGTGCCTGCCCTTTTGCCTGCTGTGACCGCATGATGACCGGCCTCACCAAGACCCGAATCAACCTGAGCCTTCTCGCGCTCGCGCTCGGTGGCTTCGGCATCGGTTCGACCGAGTTCGTGGCGATGGGCCTGCTGCCGAACCTCGCCGAAGACCTGCTGCCTGAGCTGTACCGGGCGAACGAGCAAGCGGCACTCGGACAGGCCGGCTGGCTGATCTCCGCCTACGCACTGGGCGTCGTCGTGGGCGCCCCGACGATCGCTGCGCTCTCCGCGCGCTTCCCGCGCAAGACGCTGCTGCTCTGGCTGCTCGCCGCGTTCACGGTCGGCACCATCGCCTCGGCGGTACTCCCCAGCTTCGGGCTCGTGCTCGCGGCACGTTTCATCGCCGGGCTTCCGCACGGCGCGTACTTCGGCATTGCGGCGCTTGTGGCCGCATCCCTCATCGGCAAGGAGAAGCGCGGGCAGGGTGTCGCGATCGTGCTCTCGGGACTCACCATCGCGAACGTCATCGGCGTGCCGCTCATCACGCTGCTCGGACAGACGACCAGCTGGCGCGTCGCCTACCTCGTGGTGGCAGCGATCTTCGCCGCCACCTTCCTCGCGGTGTGGGCCGTGCTGCCCGCGCAACCCGGAGACCCGACGGCCACCATGAAGCGCGAGCTCGCCGCCTTCTCGCGCCTGCAGGTCTGGCTCGCGCTGCTCATCGGTGCCGTCGGCTTCGGCGGATTCTTCGCCGTTTACAGCTACGTCGCGCCGGTCGTCACCGAGGTCACACGGCTCGATGAATCGTTCGTTCCCATCGCGCTGGTCTGCATCGGCATCGGGATGACGATAGGCAACCTCATCGGCGGCCGTGCTGCCGACCACAACATCATGGGCACCGTGTTCGCGTGCTTCGGGCTCTTTGTGGTCTCGATGCTGGTGTTTGCGATGTTCTCATCGACAGTCGTCGGCCTGCTCATCGGCCTGTTCCTTGTCGGCGGGGCGGCCTCTGCACTGTCACCGGCCATCCAGACCCGACTGATGGACGTCGCGGGCGATAGCCAGACCCTTGCCGCCGCTGTCAATCACGCCTCACTGAACCTCGGCAACAGCCTCGGCGCCTACCTCGGTGGCGTGACCATCGCTGCGGGCTACGGCTACCTCTCGCCAACCTGGGTCGGCCTGCTGCTGTGCGTGCCCGGAATCCTGCTCGCGATCTTCAGCCTCGGGCTCGAGCGTCGTCGGCCGATCAGTCGGCCGTCAGATGTAGTCGCGGAACTGATCACGCCCGAATAAGGTCAGAGGTTGCGCGGTCCGTCAGTCTCGATCAGGATGCCGTCCTCAATCGCTCGCTTACGCAGGGCGACCTTCGTTCCGACGTCGAAGCCCGCGACGCGGTACTTCTCGCGGATGCGCTTGAGGTAGCTCTTGGCGGTCTCCTCGGAGATGCTGAGCTGGAAGGCGACAGCCTTGACCGGCTCGCCGCCGCCGTAGAGGGCCATCACGCGGCGCTCCTGGGCGCTCAATTTAGGGGCGCCACCAATCTCGCCGGAGTTCAGCGCGAGGTCGAGCTCTGCGGAGATGAAGGCCTCGCCGCGGTGTGCGGAGCGGATGGCCTCGACGATCATGTCGGCCTCCTCCGTTTTCACGAGGTAGCCGAGTGCGCCGGCCGCGAGGGCCTCGCGCACGACGTTCGGCTCGGAGTAGGTGCTCATGAGCACGACCCGCACGGCCATGGTCTTGAGGGTCGAGATCTTCAGCGAGATCGGGATGTTGTCCTTGAGGTCGAGGTCGAGCAGCACCACATCGACGGGGAACGCGGGGTGCGACAGCAGCTCGGGCCAGCTCGGCAGCGCCGCGACCATCTCGATGTCCTGGGCGCTCTTGATCCACTCGGTGAGTGCGCCGAGGATCATCCGGTGATCGTCAACAATGGCCAAGCGGATACGGTCATCGTTCTGGGACACGGGGGTGATCTCCTCGAAGGTCATGTTCTTATCTTCCTTACACGTCGGCCGGGTTGTCGACAAAGCATTCGATATCCACCCGCAGGCTGGCGTTCTGGGTGGTGTCACTGTATCGTCCCACGCGCCGAATGGCGTCCCAGGTCGATGGATCCACGCGGTTGCGCGTGACGTTGCTGGTGGTCACGACGATCGGAACACCGAGCTTCTGGCCGATGCCCGGTTCTCTCGCCTGCTCGATCGGTCCGACCTGCACGTTGACGGTGCGGTTCGTATTCGGACGCACATTGTCGCTCAGGAGCAACCAGATCGCGGCGAGCAGGCCGTCGCGCTGGTTGGCGTCGAGCAGGCCGGCGAGGCTGCCCCGGTCGACGAGCGTCACCGAGCGTCCGAGCATCTCCGACTCGGAGATCGCGTGGTACAACCAGGTCTCCCGGCGTCCCTCGATGAGGTGCAGGCGCAGTTCGGTTGCGAGGGATGCCGCGATCGACGCGATCTTCGGTTTGAGGGGCAGGGGATTGCGTCCGGTCGCCACCGAGTCGAGCAGTTCCTCGGCCGCGAGGTCGAGCCTGGCCAGTTCTTCGGAAGCGAGCATGCCGACCGCGAAGCGGGGAGCGGACACCGTGCTCTGCACGAGCACCCGGTCGAGTTCCACCTGCACCATGCGCCTGAAGCCGCGGACCACCGAGACGCCGATCACCACGGGCAGCATCGCGAAGCCGAGGGATGTGATCAGCGGCGGGATGTTATTCGCCGTGAGCGGGGTGTTGACGATCATGGCCGCGGCGAGCACCGCGCCGAAGATGCCGGTGACGAGCAGCACGTCCCTGGTTGTGCGCAGCGTGATGACGAGCAGGAGCGACATCGCGGCCGTGAGCGAGGCGGTCGCATAGCGGCCAATGTCGTGCAGGGGCCAGATGGCGAGGAGGTCGAGTGCGATGACGAGTGTCAGCGCCCCGACGAAGGCAAGGAACATCCAGTCAGGAAGGTGGTCACCCATGATGCGGGTCGTGATGAATGCGGTGACGAGCACGATGATGAGGAGGATCCACGCGGCCAGAGCGGGGATCGCGTTCGGGTAGGTCGACCACAGCGACACGAACCAGCTGAAGCCGTAGATGGCGCGCACGGCGCAGACCAGTGCCGCTCCGATGCCGATGAACGCTGTGCCCAGGCTGGCGCGGTGCTGGCCGTCCTGGCGCTTGGCGCGGGCGAGCGGGTTGGTGCGCAGGGCGCGGTTCTCGCGGACGCCGACGAGAACGCCGAGGGTCGATTCATCCGGGGGTGAGTAGGTCATCGCGGCACCTCGAGTACAACGGTCGTGCCGGAACCCGGTGCGGAGAACAGGCGCGCGTGGCCGCCGACCTCCTTGAGGCGTCCGACGACGGATTCCTTGAAGCCGAGGCGAGCGGAGTCGACGTCGTCGAGGGTGAAGCCCACGCCCGCGTCGGTGATCATGGCGCGCACGGTCGTGGCGTCATCGATGATCGTGACGTGCGCCTCGGTGACACCCGAGTGGCGCCGGACGTTCTCGAGGCACTCGGCGAGGGCCAGCAGGAAGGCGTCGAGCACGTCGCTGGGCAGCAGCACCTGGCCGGTGCCGTGCCAGCTGACCTCCAGACCCATGCGACCGAAACGCTGTTTGACCGACTCGAGGGTCGTGCCCAGCACGGTCTCTTCGACCGGCTCGAGGTTGTAGTCACCCGAGGACTGGGGAGTCGGCGTCGCGCCGAGACGGAGCTGGCGGAGGAGTCGGGCGTCATCCGCCGCCTGCTGCTGCAGGGCAGCCGGAGCGACGCCGACGCCGGAGTGGGCGAGAAGCGTGAGCGTCGCGAGCACCGTGTCGTGCAGCAGTCGCGCCGACTGGCGGCGCTGTGCTTCGAGCTCGCTGGCCTGTCGCTCGGCGCGGTGGGCGCGGCCGATGCTCGCGATGCGGCGGGCGGCCTGGGGTACACCAGCACTCACCCAGACGCCGACGATGGTGGCGAAGATCCAGCCGGCGAGGAGCAGGAGGAGGGTACGCAGCGGCGGCTGCCACATGGCCGTCAACACGGTTGTGACGGTCGCGACGACACCGAGCGTGACCACGAGAACCCACAGGCGCAGGCGGCTCGTTGAGAGCGCTATGGCGACACAGGCGAGCGAGGCCGCCGAGAGTTGGGTCACCGCGGACTGGGCGCCCTGCGTCGGGGTCTCGACGAGCAGCGTCATCGACATGATGATGGCGAGGCCGGTCGCGATAATGCCGAGAAGCCAGCCGGGGGAGCGGCTGCGGCCCATGAAGTACTGGAACGTGGCGAGCAGGCCGTAGAGCGGTAACACCACCGCGTAGGCCACCGGATCAATGGATCCGGGCACGGCGAGGCACAGAATCGAGATGACTGTGAAGCTCAGACCGAAAAGTCGGGCTGTTCGTTGCAACAGTCGATCTCTCTCCTTGAGGATCTGATCCATGCGTTCCGCTCGTGAATGCCGTGTTCTCGGGTGCAGGCGTTGTGCGCCTACGTAGATGCTGACACATGTTGGCACCATAAGTGGGGGTAACACACCCATCGATTGGGGCACAATCGTCGGGGTACAGTCATGAGGTACACAGCTTGCTGCGTTACAAGAGGGGCGCACTGTTCGCAGTTGCCACACAGAACGGCCGGGTTCTCCGCTAGGAGGCTCGACCAAACGGTGTTTGCCCGACACCGTGCTTCACCTGGTTCCCATAGTGCAGGACCAGTCAAACCGGGGGGTTTGCCGGGGACCGTGGACATCGTCCACGGTCCCCGCCTCTCGTTAACGAACTAGTAGTCGCAGTAGTCGGCGATCCACCTATAGATCGCAACGCGCACCTCGTCGCTGACCGGCACATAAACGAGTCCCTCGATCTCCGCCACCCTCACCCGCACCGGAAAAAACGTGCCGCGTTTGTCCTCCGCGACCGCGTGCGGGTCGCAGCGACTCGGCACGAACCGCAGCGTCACCGTCGTTGGGCTGGTCACACGCACGCCGACGGCTACCGATTCGATCGGTTCGCCCGCGTCGTCGACGACCGAGAGCAGCACGGTGCGGTCCACCGCCACGATCTCGAGCTCGCCCTCCGCGCCGGTCGGGCTCGACACGAGGTCGAGGGACGCGGGTTCGTGGGCGCCGCGGCTCCACTCGAGGGTGGGCGCTGCCACGATCGGGGCCACGTCGTCGACCGCCTGGCCCAGGCAGTCCTCCCGCGCGATGGTTGCGAGGCGGTCGAGGGGATCGACCGGCGTGACCGATGCCGTGCCCCTCATAGAGCCGATCGCGAACTCGACGGTGACCCGAGGGTCGGCGTCATGCTGCGGTGCACACACCGAGGCGGGAAGGGTGACCCGCAGGTTCACTGTCGCCCCCGCGCGCAGCTCGGTGCCTCGGGACCATTCGGCCGGGGCGGCGAAACGCGGGGAGGTGAAGGTCGCACGGGTGAGGGTGAGCGGGGCATCCTCACCGTTGAAAATCGAGATCTCGAGCGTGCGCGACGCGTAGTCCGACCGGTTCTGCAGCACGGACACCTCTACGCCGTCGGGCAGGCCAGCGGACGCGGGCGCGCAGCCGGCAAGAACCAGAAGGCTCAGGATGACGACCAGCGCGCGACGCATGACCCCATGCTAGCCAGCGGCCGACGGTCACTACTCGGGCGCGATCCAGCCCACGCGGAGCGCATGCTGGCGCAGCAGCACGCGGTTGCTCAGGTCGATGTCGACCGCGACGTATTTGCGACGCGCGCGCTTGATGTACGACTTGATGGTCTCGTCGGTCGTGTCCATCTCGAGGGCGACCTCGTGGATCGAGCGACCCGTCGCATACAGGACGAGCGCCCGCTGCTCCTGCTTGCCGAGGCCGGCGTCGGGGGTTGCGGCGAAATCCTCGAGCTCGCGCTCGAGGGTCAGGGAGAGGTGGCGTTCGCCGGCACCCGCCGAACGGATTGCGAGGATGAGTTCCTCGGACGACTCCGTCTTTGGAACGAAGCCGAGGGCGCCCGCGCGCATCGCCGAATGGACGGAGGCGCTGTCCGCGTGCCGGCTCATCACCACGGCAGAGACCCCCGCCGAGCGCAGCATGCGTATCTTGGTATCGACCGCGATGCCGTCGTCGAGGTTCAGGTCGAGCACAACGACGTCCACCGGGAAACCGGGATGCACGAGCAGGTCGGACCAGCGCGAGACCGAGGCCACCACCTCGATGCCGAGCGAGCGGGGAGCGAGCCGGGCTGTCAGCCCGTCGAGCACCAGCTGGTGGTCGTCGACGATTGCCACGCGGAGCGCGGCAGCGCGCGTTCGCGATCGTGTTGCAGTGTCGGCCATCGATACCCCCAGGGCTTCCCACTGTACCCGCCTTGCACAGACTGGTCTGTGCCGCAAGACCGGCGAGGGCTGGTGTGCTAAGAGGCGAGCAGCCGGCCGAGCTGCGGGCCGACCGCGGCGTCTTCGATGAGGAAGCCGTCGTGGCCGAACGTCGACTCGATCACCACAGGCTCCGCACCGTCGATGTTGTTCGGCAGCAGCTTCGCGATCTGTACCTGGTTCTCCAGCGGGAACAGCCTGTCGCTGTCGATTCCGAGCACCAGCGCCTTCGCCGTCGCCCGTCCGAGGGCGGCAGCGACCCCGCCACGTTCGCGGCCGATATCGTGCGAATTCATCGCCTCGACGAGCGTGATGTAGCTGTTCGCGTCGAAACGACGGGTGAACTTGTTGCCGTGGAAGTCGAGGTAGCTCTCGACCGCGAACCGACCGCCGCCCCCCAGCGGGTTCAGCCCGCTCTGCCAGCTGCGCTCGAACCTGTCATTCAGCTCGCTCGGGGAGCGGTAGTTGAGCAGCGCCATGCGCCGCGCGAGCGCGAGACCGCGGTACGGCCCCTCGCCCTCCGCCGCCTCGTAGTAGTCGCCGTTCTCGAAGCGCGGGTCGATGCGGATCGCCTCGATCTGCACCGAGTTGAGGGCCAGCTGGTCGGCGCTCGAGATAGCCGGTGCGGCGAGGATTCCTACCCGCTCCACCCGGTCGGGGTGGCCCACAGCCCACTCGAGCGCCTGCATCCCGCCCATCGAGCCGCCCACCACGGCCGCCCAGCGGTCGATACCCAGGCGTGTGGCGAACTCCGCCTGCGCCGCAACCTGGTCGCGGATCGTCACGAACGGGAATGACGCGGCCCACTCAGACCCGCTCGGCGAGTGCGATGCGGGGCCGGTCGAGCCCTGGCATCCCCCCAGCATGTTCGGCGCGACGACGAACCACTTGTCCGTGTCTATCGCCTTGCCGGGGCCGACGATGCCCGACCACCAGCCGGCTGTGGGATGTCCCGGGCCCGGCAACCCCACAACGTGCGAGTCGCCCGTCAGCGCGTGCAGCACGAGTACCGCGTTGCTCGCGTCGGGCGCGAGCTCGCCCCAGGTCTCGTAGGCGATGCGGACCGTGGGAAGCCGGCCGCCCCGCTCGAGGTCGAGGCCCCCGATCGACTGGAAACGGCGATTGCCGGGATTGTCCCCGTCGCGCCAGGCGCCCGTCGCGGGCGGCTTGCCGGCGACCGAGCGCGCGTTCGCCTCGGTGATGAATGCCGAGGGCACCGTGTCTTCGGGAGTCTGCCAGTCCATGTCTCCCCAAGTATCCCGCGTTTCTCGGGCTGCACTCGCTCTGTTACGCCCCGCCAAACCGCAAAAAGTGCTCCAACCGCGAACGGTTGGAGCACTTTTCGAGGGTTGGCGAGAGTGTTTACGCGCTCGCGTTGGCCGCAGCCGCCGCGCGGGCAGCTGCGAAGCCGGCCGTGAGGTCGGCGAGGATGTCGTCGATGTTCTCGATGCCGACCGAGAGGCGCACGAGGCCGGGCGTGACACCCGAGGTCAGCTGCTGCTCGGGGGTGAGCTGCGAATGCGTCGTCGAGGCGGGGTGGATGATCAGGCTGCGCACGTCGCCGATGTTGGCGACGTGGCTGAACAGCTCGACGCTGTTCACGAGCGCACGGCCGGCGTCGACACCGCCCTTGAGCTCGAACGACAGCACTCCGCCGACACCCTTGGGCGCGTACTTGTCGGCCGCGGCGTACCAGGGGCTCGTGGGGAGTCCCGAGTAGTTGACCGAGGCGACGTCCTCGTGGTTGTCGAGCCACTCGGCGACGGCCTGGGCATTGGCGACGTGACGCTCGATGCGCAGGCTGAGCGTCTCGATGCCCTGGATGAGGTGGAAAGCGCTGTCGGGCGAGATCGATGCACCGAGGTCGCGCAGCAGCTGCACGCGTGCCTTGATGATGTACGCGATGCCGTCGCCCAGCACGCCGGTGTAGCTCGCGCCGTGGTAGCTCGGGTCGGGCTCGGTGAGTCCCGGGAACTTCTCGACGTTCTTCGACCACTCGAACTTGCCGCCGTCGACGATGACGCCGCCGATGACCGTGCCGTGTCCGCCGAGGTACTTGGTGGCCGAGTGCACGACGATGTCGGCTCCGTGCTCGAACGGGCGGATCAGGTACGGCGTCGCGATCGTGTTGTCGACGATGAGCGGCACGCCGTGCTCGTGCGCGACCTCGGAGACGAGCTTGATGTCGAGGATGTTGATCTTCGGGTTTCCGATGGTCTCACCGAAGAACAGCTTCGTGTTGGGGCGCACGGCGGCCGCCCACTCCTCGGCGTCGTCCTGGTCCTCGACGAAGGTCGTCTCGATGCCGAGCTTCGCGAGGGTGTACTTGAACAGATTGTAGGTTCCGCCGTAGATGGAGGACGAGGAGACGATGTGGTCGCCGGCCTGCGCGATGTTGAGAACGGCGTAGGTCTCCGCGGCCTGGCCGGAGGCGAGGAGAAGAGCCGCGGTACCGCCCTCGAGAGCGGCCACCCGCTGCTCGACGACATCCTGTGTCGGGTTCTGGATGCGCGTGTAGATGTTGCCGAATTCGGCAAGGGCGAAGAGGTTCTTCGCGTGGTCGGCATTGTTGAAGACGTAGGAGGTCGTCTTGTAGATCGGGGTCGCGCGGGCGTTGGTCGTGGGGTCGGGAGCGGCGCCCGAGTGAACCTGCTTGGTTTCGAACTTCCAGTCGCTCATGGCGTCTCCTTTGATGTGACTCGCGAAAAAGATGGGGGGTCGGGATGACCTGCAGCGAGCCTAAGGAGGTGCGGAGCGTGCGACAACAGGGGTCGACACACGGCGTAACCGGATACCCTCGGCGCATGGCCACCATCGCGAGAATTCTGCTCGGGCTCTTCCTCACCCTCGCCGGGATCTCCCACCTGACCTTCGCGCGCGACGCCTTCCAGGCGCAGGTTCCGACCTGGCTGCCGATGGACGCCGACTTCGTGGTCGTCGCTTCGGGCGTCGTCGAGATCGTGCTCGGCCTCAGCCTGCTGTTCCTGAAGCGCTACCGGGTGTGGGTCGGACTCGTCGTCGCCCTGTTCTTCATCGCGATCTTCCCCGGCAACATCTCGCAGTTCGTCACCGGAACCGACTCGCTCGGGCTCGACACGGACCTGGCGCGCGGCATCCGCCTGCTGTTCCAGCCGCTGCTCGTGATTCTCGCGCTGTGGTGCACGGGTGCGTGGAAGGCGTTCCGCGAGTGGCGCGCCACTCGTAGCCGCTAACTGCGGCGGGAGCCGGTCGGGTCGGTGCGTCCGGGCTTGTCCGGCTCGTTCAACGATCGCAGGAACAGCCAGTTCGGCTTCGGTTCCACGATCGGACGGAATAGCCAGCGGATCGGGCGAGCGGTGAGCACGATCGAAATCGCGATACAAGCGAAGATCATCCCGAGCAGCCACACGGCCGAGGAGTGCTCGTCACGCAGGATGCCCGTCTCGCGGATCGGGTAGAGGATGAAGCTGTGCAGCAGGTAGATGTACATGGTCGCCTGGCCGAAGCCGGTGATCCAGGTCTCCTTGCGGGGCACGAGCACGAGGAACGCCGCGCTCAGCAGCGTGGCCAGTGCGATCAGACCGAGCCGCACGAGACCAGCCCACCACTGGTCCTCACCAAGGCCGCGGTAGGAGTCGTCGTAGAAGAACCAGAAGCGCAGGTCCATCTCGCGGAACTGCGGGATGAAGACGATCAGCACGGCGAGCCAGGCGGCGAAGACCGCAGCGGCCAGACCGCGCACCCACCACGTCGTCTTCTCGGCGTTGCGCCAGCGGTCGACGAGCTTCCACTCGCGGGCCTTCCAGCCGAGCACGAAGAAGGGAAGGATGCCGATGGCGCGGGAGAGGGAGAAAGTCGAGTCCACGTTGTCGAAGTAGCCGACCCCCACCGAGAAGAGCACCGCCCAGAGCAGCGGCCACCGCAGCAGCGCGAGGTACGGCAGTATCAGCCGGAAGATGCCGAGGGCGAGGAGGAACCACAGGGTCCAGCTCGGCTCCGTCGGGTTGAACGACTTCTTGCCCTCGACGAAGAACTGCACGGCCGTCCAGATCGTCTCCATGATGAAGTACGGGATCAGGATGTCGGTGATGACCTTCTTCATCTGTCGGCCGTTCGGCGAACCCGACTTGGAGAAGTAGCCGCTGATGATCGCGAATGCGGGCATGTGGAACGCGTAAATGAACAGGTAGACGATGAGCGCGTTGTTCGAGTCGGCCGTCTGGCGCTGGATGCCGTGACCGATTACCACGAGCATCACGCAGAGGAAGCGGGCGTTGTCCCACAGCGGTACCCGGCGGCCGGCTGAGGGGGCGGGCGAGGTCGGGGTGGCAATCGCGTCGGTCATCGGAGCCAGTGTACCGAGGGTATTTTTGAAGCATGACTTCTCGACGCGTTGTAGTGACAGGTGCCAGCTCGGGTATCGGAGCGGCCACCGTGCGCCTGTTCCGTGACCACGGATGGGACGTGGTGGGCGTCGCCCGTCGCGCCGACCGCCTCGAGGCGCTCGCCGCCGAGACCGGTGCCGACGTCTTCGTGGCCGACCTCACTTCGCAGAGCGATGTGGATGCCCTCCGCGACTACCTCGCAGAGCTCGGGCCCGTGCACGCACTGGTCAACAACGCGGGCGGTGCTTTTGGCATGGCGTCAGTTGAGGCGAGTGACGCCGACGACTGGGTTCGCATGTTCGACATCAACGTCGTCGCGGTGAAGCGGGTCACGAGCGCGCTGCTGCCCCTGCTGCGATCAGCGGTTGCTGCGGACGGCGGGAGTGCGGACATCCTCAACATCACATCGATTGCGGGCCATATCGCCTACGAGGGTGGCGGAGGCTATAACGCCGCGAAGTTCGCCGCGCACGCGCTCACTGCGGTGCTGCGCCTCGAACTCGCGGGGGAGCCGATCCGCATCGTCGAGATCGCGCCCGGCATGGTCAAGACCGACGAGTTCTCGCTCGTGCGCTTCGCCGGAGACCAGTCGAAGGCCGATGCCGTCTACGACAACGTTCCGAACCCGCTCTACGCGGAAGACGTGGCTGCGGCCATCGTGCACGCCGCCGAGCTGCCGTTCTACGTGAACCTGGACCTCGTGACCATCAAGCCGGTGGCGCAGGCGGCGCCGCACAAGGTTATTCGCGGGGAGCTCTCGCCGAAGGTGTGACGTGCGGCTCAGGACGTCAGGTGAACGGCGATGCCCTCGGAACTCATGTCCTTGAGTCCGTAGCTCGTCAGAAACTGGTCGCCGTCGCTAAGTTCCTGAACGGTGACGAGCTGGAACCGTTCACCCTCGACTTCTCGCTCCCAATAGGTCAAACCCGCGCCCGGCCCCGGTGACGAGGTGTAACCGGCTTCCTCCAAGCTTTTGTTCATGAGCGACAAAGGCCTCTGGCCTTCGAACACCAGGAGGAGGGTTGGAGGGACGCCCGGGTAGTCCCCTCCGTCGCGTTCTTCGAAGACCATCTGCTCGGCTTCGCCTATGTCGAGCTCCCGCGCCATCGCATCCACCTCGTCGAACGTCCCGGGTGGAGTGAATCCGATGAACTGATGCACACATCCGCTGAGCAATGCCACGAGCACTGTGATGACGAGCATCCCGCCAGCCGTTCGAAGAAGACCTGAATTCGCTGACATGTGCTCACCGTACTGCGCTGGGTTGGTAACGCGACGGTAGTCAAATCGCCGCGGTCGCCTCGATCGTCTCCTCGTCGCTCTCGTCCGCGAACGCGAACTTCGGCACCATGAACAGCAGGAACGCGGCGAGCAGGGCTCCGACGCCGCAGATGATCCAGACCAGCATGTAGCCGAACAGGCTGGAGGCGGTCGATCCGGCCACCTGCACCACTCCGATGGTCAGCACGATCGCGAACACCGACGACGCGAACGAGCCGCCGATGGTCTTGGTCGTGTTGGTGAGGGCGGAGGCGATGCCCGTCTGCCCGCGTGGGGCTGCCGCAGCCGCCGCGGACGGCATGGCGCCGACGAGGGCACCGGATCCGAGCCCGGCGATGAACATGTTCGTGAAAACCTGCAGGGTCGTGTCGTGGAATGGCAGGAACAGCAGGTAGCCGATGGCGACGAGGAACGCGGCGATGATGAGCGCTCGCCGCGGCGTGAACAGGCGCGAGATGAGCGGGAACAGCAGCGCTCCCACGATCATCGAGATGAGATAGACGCCGATGAGGATCGAGCGCGCCCCCGAGCTGAGCCCCAATCCGAACCCGACCTCGTCGGGGTCGGTGCCGGCGAAGGTCGCCAGCGGCGCCTGCGCGCCGAGCAGGCTGATTCCGACGAGGAACGCCGTGAGCTGCACGGGCCACATGTTCGGCTGCGCGAGCACGCGCAGGTCGATGGCGGGATCCTTGTGCCGCAGCTCCCACCACACGAAGGGCAGGAAGATCAGCAGGCCGAAGAGGATGATGCCCCACACCCAGATCGCTTCCGGACCGTTGAACTTGAGGAAGGTCAGGCCCGACGTGATGAACAGGAGCGCGATCGTGAGCAGCGAGAACCCGATCCAGTCGAGTGTGCGACCAGGCAGCGGCTCCGACTCGGGCACCCCGAACAGGATCACAAAGAACACGATCGTGACGGCGATCGCGGGCGCCATAAGCGTCGGCGGGATCGAGGTGGCGAGCGCGGCCGCACCTCCGAAGGCGTCAAAGACGACCGAGCTGCCGAGAGCACCGGCGATGGCACCGGCCTCGAGGCCGACGATGAGCAGCGCTGCGGCCTTGCGGGTCGCGGAGGCCGCATGGCCCGAACGGCGGCCCTTGTCGAAGATCAGCGCGATCTCGAGCGGCAGCCACACGACGTAGAAGCCCTGCAGCGTCCAGGCGATGAGGAAGCTCGTGAAGTCGCCCGCAAACGCGAGCCACCAGGTTGCGCCCGCCGTCAGCACCGTCGTCACCAGCAGGATCTTCTTGTGGCCGTACATGTCGCCGAGCTTCGCGAGCACCGGCACGACGAGCGCCGAGAGCAACAGCTGCGCGCCCTCGAAGATGTTGAAGTCCGAGTCGTTGATACCGAGGTAGTCGACGAGATCCGGGATGAGCGGCACATAGAACCCCTGCAGGATCCCGCTCACCACCTCGACGAAGAACAGGAACCCGATGAGGGAGACCGTCACGGCGCCGGCGCGACCACGAAGAAGTGTCATGAGCGGATGCTACCGGCACGGGACATCCCGCAACACGCTCGCAATCTGGGGCCGCTAGCGTGTCCCCATGGAAGACGAACGCGAAGTGCTCGGCTGGTTGGAATTCGGGGACGCCTCGCGCGATCTGGCACACGATGTGCTCGCGAGCGGATTCGAACCGGAGGTCGTCGTCGCCATCGCGCGCGGTGGCCTGCTGTTGGCCGGCAGCATCTCCTACGCGCTCGGGGTGAAGAGCTGCGGCGCGCTCAACGTCGAGTTCTACACCGGTGTGGGCGAGCGACTGCCCGACCCGATCGTGCTGCCGCCGATGCTCGATGAGCAGTCCCTCGTCGGCAAGCGCGTGCTGCTGGTGGATGACGTCTCCGACTCCGGCCGCACCCTCGCGATGGTGATGCAACTGCTGAAGGCGAGCGGGGCCGACGTGCGCTCAATCGTGCTGTACACCAAGCCCGGCACCCTGCACGAGCCCGACTACACCTGGCGTCGCACGCCACTCTGGATCACTTTTCCGTGGTCGGCGCTTCCTCCGGTTACCGTATAGCCATGAGCATTCACCTCGTGGGCGGCGGACGATCGGACGACTACGACGGCGAGGTGTACGTGAGCTTCATCGCCGAGGCGCAGGCACGTGCATCCGGAGCAGGCAGGACGACCCCGCTCATAGGAGTTCTGCTCGTGGGCGGCGGGGATGACGCTGCCGAATACGCCGAGGCCTACCGCAGCCAGCTGCGCCGGGCGGGCGACTGCGAGCCGCGCATCACCTCCATCAACGAGGGAGAGCTGTTCACCACCGCCGTGCTCGACGGGATCGACGGGCTGCTCATCGGCGGCGGCCTCACCCCCGCCTACTTCGACGCGGTCACCCCGATCACTGAGGAGCTGCGGTTGCTCGTGAGTGACGGGCTGCCGTACCTCGGCTTCTCGGCCGGTGCGATGATCGCGGCTGACACGGCCATCATCGGCGGCTGGCAGATCAGCGGGATCCCGATCTGCGATGAGGACTTCGGTGAGGAAATCGAAGACGTGACCATCGTGGAGGGACTCGGACTCGTCGATCTCGCCGTCGACGTGCACGCCGCCCAGTGGGGCACCCTCTCGCGGCTCATCGCCGCGACCGAGGCGGGCCTCGTCGACGGGGGAGTCGCGATCGATGAGTTCACTGCGCTCATCGTCGGGGATGACGAGTTCCGCGTCGTCGGACGAGGCAGCGTGTGGCAGGTGACCGCGCACGACGACGGTGTGCTGGTGAGTTCGCTCGGTGCCTAAGAGTCTTCTCGAGCTTGTCGATCCCGGGTGGGCGGCGGCGCTCGCTCCGGTAGAGCCGCAGATTCACGCGATGGGCGACTTCCTGCGTTCCGAGGTTGCGGCCGGCCGCGGCTACCTGCCGGCGGGAGAGAACGTGCTGCGAGCCTTCACCGCGCCGCTTGCGGACGTCAGGGTGCTGATCGTCGGGCAGGACCCGTACCCGACTCCGGGACATCCCATCGGACTGTCATTCGCGGTCGAGCGGCACGTGCGTCCGGTGCCGCGGAGCCTTGGGAACATCTACCGCGAGCTCTCCGATGACCTTGGGATTCCGCCCGCCGCGCACGGCGACCTGTCGTCATGGTCGTCGCAGGGTGTGCTGCTGCTCAACCGCGTTCTCACGGTGCAGGCTGGCGTCGCGGGCTCGCATCGCGGCAAGGGGTGGGAGGCCGTGACCGAACTCGCCATCCGGAGCCTGGTCGATCGCGGGGGACCGCTCGTTGCGATTCTGTGGGGCCGGGATGCCGCGGGCCTCCGCCCCCTGCTGGGCGAGACCCCCGTAATCGAGTCTCCGCACCCCAGCCCGCTCTCCGCATCGCGCGGCTTCTTCGGGTCGCGGCCGTTCAGTCGGGCGAACGACTTTCTGAGCTCGCAGGGAGCTTCGCCGGTGGACTGGGCTGTGGAGTGATTGGATTGACCCATGCTTGAGGAGGAGTACCAGCCGCGGCGCAAACCGCCCGTCATCGTCAAGCCGGTGATCGAGCAGGCGCTGCCCTTTGAGTACGAGATCCGTCAGGCGGTCGAGGCCGACCTGCCGATGGTGCGCGAGATCTACAACCACTACGTGCTCAACTCGACGGTCACCTTCGACGAGGTGCCGATGACCCTCGCGCAGTTGCGCAGGAAGTTTCGCGCGGTCGAGGCGAACAAGCACCCGTTCATCGTCGCTGCCAGCCCGCGCGGGCAGATCCTCGGGTACGCCTACGTGTATCCGTGGAAAGAGAAGGCCGCCTACCGCTTCACGGTCGAGAACTCGATCTACCTGGGGCCCGCCGCGACCGGCAAGGGGCTCGGCAAGGCCTTGCTCGGCGAACTCATTGATCGTTCAAAAGCCGCCGGCATCAAGGAGATCATCGCCGTGATCGCCGACAAAGGCGCGGATGCCTCGATTCAGATGCACCGCAATTTCGGCTTCAAGGATGGCGGCCACATGGGCAAGGTCGGCTTCAAGTTCGGGCGCTGGCTCGGCACCGTGCTCATGCAGAAGAGCCTCAAGTAAGAATCTCGTTGAGGGCGGCTTCCGTCTCGTCGACGGTTCTCGGGGTGTGCTTCCACAGCATCTGAAGGCACAGGCCGTCGATTGCCAGGGCGGCGTTGCGCTTCTTCTGCGGTGTCAGGGCGGTGTTCCGCAGGGCGTTCTCGAGCGAGGCGTACCAGAGCTCGGCATCCTCGCGAAGGGCGGGGCGGCGCATGGCCAGGAACATCAGTTCGTACTGCGCGAGTGCCGTTGAGCGGTGGTTGTGCGCCCAGTCGACCAACCCCTCGGCAAACTCGCGGATGCCGCCGCCCTCGAGCGGGCGGAACATGTCCACCTGCTGCTCGGTAGCCGTGCGGAGGGCCGTCAGCAGCAGGTCGTCGATGTTCTTGAAGTAGTAGGTGGCAGCGGCGAGGGGGAGCCCTGCCTCGCGGGCGACGGCGCGGTGGGTGACGGCGGCAGCGCCATCCTGCTCAAAAAGTCTCAGGACCGCGGCGATCAGGGCCTCTTTGCGGGCTTCGCCCTTGGGGGTGAGGGACATCAGTGCTTGCCGCCGAGTTCGAGCATCGTCACGCCGGCCACAACGAGCACGATGCCGCCGACCTGGATGAGGCTGAGCGGTTCGTGAAACACGATCCACGAGATGAGTGCCACGAGCACAACGCCGATGCCGGCCCAGATCGCGTAGGCGATGCCGAGCGGGATGCCCTTGCCGAGCGCGAGGGATAGCGCGGCGAAGGCGATCACGTAGCCGACGATGACCACGGGGTACGCCCACCAGACGGCCTTGTCGCCGCTCGTCAGCTTGAGGAAGCTCGTCGCGATCACCTCGCCGACGATCGCGATGCTGAGGTAGATGTAGCCCATGGTGTTCCCGTTTCTGGTTTCTCGTTGTTGAAGTGGTACAAATGTACCACTTTTTAGATGGGTTCGGGATGGTGCGGCACTTCGGCCCCGCCGGCGACTGCTCGCGGAGAGGCTCTTGGCGTCGGCTGTATTCGCCTTGGTCCCGCTCCGTCGCGCGGGCCTCCGTCAGCACCGGCCACTCCTCCCGGACCTTCGCATCAGGGAAGTTCTCCACAAATCTCGTTCTCGACATTCGAACCTATGTTCGATTTGAGAGAATTGGTGCATGACATCGACACGCTTTCTGGACTCCCTCGTGGAGGCCATCGGTGTGCTCGAGAGTGCTCCCGCTGAGCTGCGCGGCATGTCCGACGGCGAGTTCGCTGAGGTGACCCGGCTGTCATCGCATTTGCTGCGGATCGCACAGGCCCGATCAGCTGCGGTCGCAGGGGAGGTTGCGTTCCGCTCTCGACCGGAGCTGGGTTCGTCCGGGCTTGCGCAACGCCTGGGGCATCGAACGCCCGAGGCGATGGTGCGCGCGGTCACCGGGTCGACCGCGCGCGAAGCCTTCACTTCCGTGCGTGTGGGGCGATTGGTGGCGACTGACCCGCAGCGGCCCTGGCTGGATCCGGTCGGCGCCGCAGTCGCCGACGGCACACTCACTGTCTCGGGCGCGGAGGCGATCTCTGCCGGACTGGGAGTGCCGGCGCCGGGAGTTCCCGAAGACGTGCTCGCGGCGGTGGCCGCGACGCTCGCTACCGACGCGGGCGACCTCGACGCCGATCGCCTGCATCGCCTCGCCCGAGAGGCGCGCGACGACATCGATGAGGCAGGTATCGCCGACCGTGAGGCCCGTCGGTTCGCACAGCGGTCGCTCACTGTCCACCGGCAGTCCGACGGCATGGTGAAGCTGGTCTGGCTGCTGGATCCGGAGTCTGCCGCGACAGTGCTGGAGATCTTCGACCGTGCGACGTCGCCGCGGCGGGGAGGTCCGAGATTCGTGTCCGGCGCGAACAAGGACTACGCCGACCGAATCGCCACTGATGACCGCACTACGGCACAACTGGCCTCCGATACCTTCCTGCACCTCGTCGAGGCCGCGGCGACCGTCGACGACAGCGAACTGCTGGGGTCCGGCGGTCCGGTGATCCGGGTGTTGGCCACAGTGGACGCCCTCACTCGTGCCGGCGGTCACGGTTTCATTGAGGGACAGCCCGACCCGATCGGCTCGGACACTCTGGAACGCCTGGCCTGCACTGGCGCCACCACACGAGTCACCATCACAGACACCGGGCCGCTGGATGTTGGACGAGAGCAGCGCCGCTTCACCCGCAAACAACGCGTCGCCCTCGCCGCCCGCGACGGCGGCTGCATGTGGCCCGGCTGCGACAGACCCGCATCCTGGACCGAAGCCCACCACATCGACCACTGGAAAGACGACCACGGCGCCACCGACATCAACGACGGCATCCTGCTCTGCACGTTCGACCACCTCACCCTGCACAACAACACATGGAAAATCGTCCGCCACGGAACCACCTACTGGCTCACCCCACCACCCGACATCGACCCCACCAAACTGCCATCCAACTCCACAGCAAAAGCCGCGCCTGGACCGAAGCCCAACGGACGCTCGCGTGAGAAACCGAGGGAGAACTCTGCCTGGGTTCCGGAAAGCCGCAGCGCGTGCCTGTCGAGCGGCTCACGCCGGGGTCACGCGGGTGAGGTGGAACAGGTTGGTCGCGCGTGGGTGCAACCTCGTCGAATCGGCGTCAGGCCTCGGGCGCCAGACCTCGAACGTCAGGCCTCGAGCCCGCACGCGCCGAGCGTTACGGGGTCGTGTAGACCGTCTCGCCGACTTCGCTCGCAAGGAGGACCGCCTCGGCGTAGAACTCTTCTCCGCCCACGGTCTCGATCACGGAGATCCAGGAGTCGAAGCGGAGCACGTTCACCACGGCCGGCTGGCTATCCGCGTCGCCCTGCACGGCGAATGTGGTGGCTTCACCTTCGGACTCCTCGTTCAGACCCTGATCCGTCAGGCTCGAAACGATGCCACTGCGGTCGGCCGCAGTCACGGGAGCAACCGAAATGGTCACGCTCGCGAAATCGCTGTCCGCGAAGCCCCAGATGCAGGTGATACCGCCCAGGTTCTCCTCGGGAGTCGGGTCGGCGAGGTACTCGGTGCCGTACTTGCCTCCGGGGCCGCCCAGCAATGCGAGGCCCTGTGCGTCGAAGTCGGCGAGGCGCTCCGGGGGGAGAATGGCGTCGCACTCGGTCGGCTTGGTGAAGACCGCGGGATCCTCCGTGGGCTCCGGCGTCGCGGACGCAGCAGGCGACTCCTCGGTGACGGGCGGACCCGCCTGCGGCTCCGAGCCAGCGCAACCGGTCAGCAACAACAGTGCGGTCAGTGCGAGCGCCGGGACGGCGAGGTGTCGAGGCGTAGCCATGGAGTTCCTTCCCTCATCGAGAATCTAACAGTTGCGCAAGGAGCCCGACCGCGAATGGGGTCGCGGCCGGGCATCCGTTGCAGTTCCGTTAGCTCGCGATCCGCACAGGGGGCCAGCGCTGGGCGGATCGGGGGATCCGGGTCGGTGGGATCCGGGCCGATCGTCGGCAGTGGCAGCCTGCGAGTGTCAGTTCTTCGGTGTCGCGCGCCGCAGCACGAAGTATCCGACCACCGCCGCGAGGGCGACGAGGATGAGCAGCCAGGCGAAGATCCCGACCGTGCCCTGCGCGACAAGCCACGAGCCCACCGGAACCCAGCTCTCAGTGAGTGTGATCGCGGCGATCGTGCCGATAAGAATCAGCGCGAATCCGAACCAGAACACGAGCATCCCCATCACGCGCCAGCGCATGTAGACGGTGGCGATGCACGCCCCGATGAAGAAGATGCCCAGCTGCACCACCGAGTAGATGAAGAAGTTGGCGATCCAGGTGCCGTCGAAGAACAGGGAGGTGAACATCTTCGCCCCAATGCCCCAGCCGTCGGTGAATCCTTCGATCCACGCGAGGGTAGCCAGGGCCAAAGCGTTGACGACCGAACTCGACACGAACAGGAGGGAGGTGCCCAGGTAGAAGTCCCGCCGGGTCACGCCGAAACCCAGCGCGAACGGGAAGCTCTGCGAGATCGCGAGGATGGCAACCGCCGCGAGGTACCAGAGCGGGGAGATGACAGCCCACGAGTACTGCATTCCGAGCTTGCTGCCGCTCGAATCGCCCGTCGCGAAGTTGATCAACAGCGCGATGATGATCGACAGCACAAACGCGCCGCCGAGAATCAACCACGGGATGCCGATGTAGACCTGCCGATTGACGAGGTGCAACCGCATGACATTGACGATGCGGGAGAACTCGCTCGGTGGGGTGAGGGTGGGAGTTGCCGAGGTGGTGGTCATTTCGCTGTTCCTTCCGAAGTCTCGAGCGAGCTGAGGCGAACGATGAGCTGCTGCAGGGACACCGGCACGAGTTCAAGGCCGGCCTCGACGGCGGCTACCCGCTCCGCCTGTGTCAGTTGGCCGTTGATGGTGACCGACGAGAGTCCGCCGATGCCATCGCGGTGGATCACGTCGCGGCCGTCGACGAAGGCCGCGACATCCACCGACCTGCCGACGACGGTGGAGGCGCTGCCCCGCAGGTCCTCTGCGTTGCTGTCGAGGAGGATGCGCCCCTCGTCGATCAGGATCACGTGCTCGAGCAGGTCGCTCACCTCGTCGATGAGGTGGGTCGACAGGATGACCGTTCGCGGGTGTTCGGCAAAGTCCTCGAGCAGACGGTCGTAGAAGAGCTGACGGGAGACCGCGTCGAGCCCCAGGTAGGGCTCATCGAAGAACGTGATCGGCGCTCGCGAGGCGAGGCCCAGGATCACACCGACAGCGGAGACCTGTCCGCGCGACATTTTCTTGATATCGCGCCCCATGGGCACCCGGAACTCGACGATGAGCTGGTCGGCGAGCTCTTGGCTCCAGTTGGCGAAGAACGAGGGAGCCGCCGCGAAGACGTGTTTGGCCTTGAAGTTGTCGGGATACTTCTGGCTCTCCTTGATGAAGCTGACGTTGCTGAGCACTGTCGGATTCTCGACGGGGGACTGGCCGTACACGGCGATGTCGCCTCCCGAGGCGAAATCCTGGCCGGTGAGGAGCTGCATGATCGTTGTCTTGCCGGCGCCGTTGCGTCCGAGCAGGCCGTAGATGCGGTTCTCCTCGATGGTGAAGCTCACATTGTCGACGGCCGTGAAGCTGCCGAAGTTCTTGCTGAGGCCGCGGGCCTCGATGACTGTACTCATTCGGTGGGCTCTTTCGTGATCATGTCTGCGAGCTGCTGCGAGTCGATGCCGAGCTTGGCGGCCTCGGCGAGCAGGGGGCGCACGAACTCGGTCTGGAAACGGTCGGTGCGCTGGGCGACCAGCCGGGCGCGTGATCCGGTTGCTACGAACATTCCGATACCTCGTTTCTTGTAGAGGATTCCCTCGTCGACGAGCAGGTTCACGCCCTTGCCGGCGGTCGCCGGGTTGATGCGGTAGAACGCGGCGAACTCGTTGGTGGACGGAACCTGGCTCTCCTCGGGGGTGGTGCCGTCGATGATGTCGTTCTCGATCTGCTCGGCGATCTGCACGAAGATCGGTCGCGACTCATCCACGGTGGACCCGCGTGTTAGTCGGTTCGTTACTCATGCAACTAACCAATCAGGTGACGAGACACGTGTCAAGAGCTGGCCGGATTAAATGCAGAAATCGGGGCTCGCCAGGTGGCGAGCCCCGATGTCCCGGATGCTAGGAGATGCGGATTGTGACGGTCGATGTCGACTGGGTAGTGAAGCCCGGCGCGGAGGCGGTCACCGTCAGTCGGGTGTAACCGGGAACGGCAGGCGTGTAGGTCCGCCCGGTCGCGCCGAGGATCGGTTCGAAGTTCGTACCGTCGGGGCTGAGCTCCCACTGATAGGTCAGCGTGGCGTTTTTAGCCCAGCCACTGAGGGTGGCGCCGACCGGCTTGCCGACCAGGTAACTCGGAGCGGGCTTGCCGATCGTGACCCCGCCGACCGTGGCAAATGTGCCGTAGCCGATGTGCAGCGAGGGGCTCGTGACCGGCACCGGAAAGTAATTGTTCGCCTTCCCGGCCGTAACGCGCACGGCGACATCCTGGCCGAGGTCAGCGGCACCGACCGTGTAGCTCGTCGTCGTTGCGCCGGCGATCGGTGATCCGTTGCGTACCCACTGGTAGGCGACTCCCACCCCGGGCACGCTCCACATGCCGGGTGTGGCAGTCAGTGCACCGCCCACAACAGCCGAACCGGTGACCGCAGGACTGGTCGTAGCCTGGAGGACGACATCAGAGAGAGTGACGGATGACGCTGCCACAACCCGTGTCGCCGAACCGAAGTTAACCCGGCTGGCGGTCACAGCGAGGCTGATCGTCTTACCGATGTCCGCCGCGACGGGTGAGTAGGTCGCCGCCGTCTGGCCCACGATGGCCACGCCGTTGCGTCTCCAGACGTAGCTGAGCGTCGGGTTGGGCATTGACCACGTTCCGCCGGTGAAGGCGAGTGTCTGACCCACGTCCTTCCCGCCGTCGAGGTAGGGGTCGCTCGTCCACTCGATCGCGGATGTGGCCGGCCGCGCGACCTTCGTGATGACGATGTTCGGATACCACTGGTTGTCGGAGTGCACGGTGATCGCGACGGTGACGAGCTTGCCGTCGTGGGCCGCGGGCGGCGTCCAGGTCGGGCCGCCGGCATACAGCGTGTTCTCGACACCGGTCGCCGACGTGACCGTCCAGTGGTAGATCGTCGGCGTCGATGCGGGCGTGTAGCTGCCCGGGGTGACCGTGTACGCGCCGGCCGCGGACTTCGTGACGACAGGCAGCACAAGGGGACGGATGACCCCGGAGCCGACGACCACGGGGCTGGTGTTGTAGTCGAGGCTCAGGTATCCGGGCCGGACTGCCGTGACACGGACCCTGACAGCAATCGGTGCCGTCGGCGTGTACGTGCCGCCGGTTGCTGTTTTCGCCCATCCGCTGCCGGTGAGTGTCCACCACTCGTAGCTCACCTTCCAGCCGGCGGCGAAGGCTGCCGGCTTGAAGGAGAGCGTGCTTCCGACGGTCGCGCTGCCCAGGATCGCGTCGCCGGTCGGCTGTGCGATGAAGGAGGGGTACACGATCTTCGGCGGCGAGTAGGCGATTGTGTCGGTGTACCCGGGGGCCCGTCCGACAACACGGACACGGATCTGCTTGTCCATCAGGGCCGCCGTCGCTGTGAAGCTCGCGGTGGTCCCCCCGGCGAGATTGGACCACGACGCTGCGGGAGGGACCGGGTCGGTGGATGAACTCAGCTGCCACTGATAGGACTTCGTGGTCGCGCCGAACGTCATCCAGTTGACCGGTGAGACCGAAACCTTCTCATTGACCTCGACCGCGTCGCCGCCGTCGGCGATGCCGACACCGTTTCCCTCCAGGACGCCCTTCCGGACGAAAATGGGGGCCGTCGACCCGAGGGAAGCGGCGGGTCCGTTCGCGCGCACGACCAGGTAGACCTTCTCGTTGGGCAACGTGGTGGCGTCGAACGGCTCCTGGTTCACGGCGGTGGTGATGACCATCGGTCCGGAGATTGCTCCAGTCTCGGGGATCGCGACGCGCCACTCGTACGAGTAGCTGAGCGCGGGATTGGACCAGGTTCCGTTGGAGGTGACCACATAATGACCGGGGCTCGACTCGACGAACTTCGGCAGGGTCAGGTTCTTGATGGTTCCGGTCGAGACAGCACCGGCGACAACGGTCGTCGAGATGCTCGGGTATCCGGCACGATTCGCCGTGACAGTGACCGCGTAGGTCTTTCCCAGTGAGGCGCTCGGGATGAGGTAGCTCGCCTTGGTCGCGCCGGCGATCGGAACGGTTGGGGTCCCGTCGCTGCCGCTGACCTTCCACTGGTAGGAGTAGGAGGTCGGGGCGGGCGACCATGATCCCGTTGTGACAGAGATGGTCTGGTTGAATGCGGGAGCAGCGGAGACTACCGGTTGGGTGATGACGCCGAGTCCGCTGCCCGCCGCCACGACCGCCGTTGTGTTGCTGATCACGGTCCTGGTGAGGTAGCCGGTGCCTGCACCGGTGATCACGACGCGCAGGCGGAGGCCCTTGTAGGCCGCCGTGGGCGTGAATGTCGACTGGGTGGCACCGGCGATGTTCGTCCACTTCTTCTTCGATGAGTAGTAGCTCCACTGGTAGAGGGGCGCCTTGTCCAAGGCCGGCGTGAAGACGACGGCGGGAGCGGTGAGCGGGCTGTCCACCATCGGGGTGCCGGTGATGGCGAGGGAGCCGGTCACGATGGGAGCGGGCGCATTCTGCACCACGAGCGTGACGACGCGAGGCGTGTACCCCGGTCGCTGGGTGCGCACGGTCACGGTGATCTTCTTGCCGGCCTTGCCGGCGCGTGCGAGGGTCGTTCCGCTCGTGGTGGTGGCGGGTGCGCCAGCGGCGTCGTAGACCACCCAGGTGACCTCCGTGGCCAAGGCGAGGGGTGCCACCACGGGTGCCTTGACGGTGAAGGTGCTCACCGTCGCCGTGACGGTTGCGGCCTTCGACTGGGTGAACGTGCCTTCGGCGAGAATGTCGCTGGCCACCGAGTAAGTTACCGGCTGGTAGCCCTGTCGCGTGACGGTGATGAGGGCGGAGACCCGCGAATCTCCGTTGGGGTCGAAGCCGAGGTCTGCTGCAGTGATGACATGGCTGACCCCCGTCTCTCCGGCAATCACCTCCGCTGCCATGATCGGGCTGCTGCGCTTCCAGACCACGGTAGAGACGGCACCGGCGACGAAGTATGTAGCAGGTTTCACCGTCACGGTGCCTCCCACCGCGGACGACCCGGAGATGGTCGCACTCTGCGACTGGGACATCGTGCCGAGGGTGATGAACGGGATGGCGTCGGTCACAACAGTGCCGCTGCCGTAGGCGAGGTTGCGACCGGTGATGCGTGCGCTGATGACTGCTCCGGCATCCCCCGCTCGGAAGGTGTAGTACGGGGAGACCGCTCCGGGAACGACCACACCGTTGCGCAGCCACTGGACGCTGACCGTGACGTTCGTGGAGCTCCAGGAGTAGAGTCCACCGACGATCGACGCGAAACCGCCGACGGACGGGTCATTCGTGTTGACGGAGAGCGTGCCGTTCGGGTGCAGGCCCTGAGGGTCCTTGAGCTCAATGGGGGCGGTGCCCGTGTCGACACTGTCGCCGGCGTAGCTGTAGACGATCTTGTCCCCGGCCTGCCACGCGGTGTTCTCCGCGACGGTGTCGGCCGGGTTCTCGTCGAAGTGGCTTCCGTAGCGGAGCAGGTAGGCGCCGGTCGCCGCGCCCGTGAGCGACACGGTGCCGCTGGCGTCGGTGAACCCGTAGGAAATGACCCGACGGTCGAGATCCGAGAGCAGGATGAGGCTCACCCGGATGTTCTCCACCGAGGTTCCGGTGTTCGCCGGATCGGTGAATGTGGCCGACAGCGTCGACGTGGGCGTGAGGGTGTCGTTCACCGCGGAGAGCGCCGTGCCGGACGCGATTGTGAAGGTGGAGGCAGAGCTGGCCGTGTCGGAGCCGCCGAGGTAGCGCTCGCCGTAGATGGTGCCCGACGCGGCGACAGCGCCGCTGGGCGAGAGGCGCAGGACGTAGCGTCCCGGGGCGAGCCCGGTGAGTGCGTAGGCTCCGCTCGCCGTGCTGACCCGGGCGCGGGTGGCCACGCGCTCGGCGACGAAGCTGCCGTTGATCGTCGAGACGCGGTACGGCGTGACAGTGACGCCCGCGAGTACTTCAGTGGTGGCGCCGGCGAGGCAGGTCGCGTCGGGGCAATCGCCGCGGATAACACCGGAGATGCGACCGGCGGCTCCGAGGGCGAAGTTCTGTGTAGCGATACCGGACTGGGCGACAGAGATCTCGCTCGCCTGCCCGAGGCTGGCGGCAGGGCCGGAGAACATGGGAGCGTATGCGGGGGTTGCGCTCGTGGCATCCGCGACACCGATGCGATAGGCGCCGGGAACCAGCGAGGCGAACGCGTAGGCGCCGGAAGTTGCGGTCTTCGCTGTGGCGAGGACATCGCCCTGGGCTGTGTAGGCGGTGACCGTGTATTTCGGCACCGGTTTGCCCGCTGTCGTCTTGACGGTGCCCCGGACGGTTCCGCCCGCGGCGAGATTCGCCGAGATGTACGGAGTACCACCCGCGGCGTCGACGAGGTTGATCTTCTGCGACTCGGACGCGACGCTCGTTTTGCCCAGGTACTGCGCGTAGGTACTTGCCGTTGCGCCGAATCGCAGCGTGTAGGTCGCGGCGGGCAGCGGAGGCAACGCGAACAGGCCGGCGGCCGTGCTCGTCACGCTTCCGGATGTCGCAAGCTCGCCACCCGCGCCGACAACGAGTGCCTCCACGCTCACGCCGGGCAGCGGCGCACCGGTAGGGCCTGTGACAACTCCGGACAGCGTCACGGGTGCGGCGCTCGCGCTCAGCGGGGCGCTCAGCAGCGCGCCCGCGGCAAGGGCGGCAACGAGAAGGCTCGCGGCGAGGGCACGGAGGCCGGCGCGAGGGGTGGGGAGTTTCATGCGGGTTCCTTGTCGAATCCTGGGTACCGCGACTCGCGGCAGGCGCACGGTTTTCGGCGCATGATCAGAATCGTGGAACCCGGCTCGGTCGGCCTGAGCAACGGTTACTCACTTTGTGTACGCCCACCCGCCTAGGCTCGGAGGATGTTCGAACTCCACCACCTGAGCGCGCAGGAGCAATGGGACTGGCTGCAGCGCGGCGAGATCACCCCGACCGAGCTCGCTACCCACTACCTCGAGCGGATCGAGCGTTTCGATGGCGAGCTGGGCGCGTTTGTGACGGTCACTGCCGATCGGGCACTCGACCGAGCCAGGGAATTGGAGAAGAGCGGCCGTACGCCGGCCGCGCTCTGGGGCCTCCCGCTCGGTGATAAGGACCTCGCCCGTCGCGAGGGGGTTCGCAGCACCTTCGGATCCCGGCTGTTCGCCGACTTCGTGCCGGAGGAGTCCGACGAGCTCGTGCAGGCTCTCGACGCGGCGGGCGGGGTGAGCCTCGGCAAGACCAACACCCCCGAGTTCGGGCTGCCCAGCTACACGGAGTCGGCCGTCGCGCGGCCCGCGGTCACGCCCTACGACACCACTCTGGGTGCCGGCGGAAGCAGCGGGGGAGCGGCAGTGGCCGTGGCCGCCGGACTCCTGCCCGTCGCGCCCGGCTCGGACGGCGGGGGCTCGGTGCGCATCCCGGCAGCGGCGTGTGGACTGGTGGGACTCAAGCCGAGTCGCGGCCTGGTGCCGTCCGGATCGGGGTTGCTGGCGCTCGCCGGCCTGCCCGTGCCCGGCCCGATCGCCCGCACCGTTGCCGACGCCGCGATGCTGCTCGATGCGATGATCGACGCGGGCCCCTACCCGTACACGCTGCGCGCCCCCCGGTGGGATGGCGGCGAGCTGCTCAACGCGGCGACCCGCGGCGAGGGGCGGTTCCAGCTCGGGGTGATGACCACCTCGCCGTGGGATGACGCCTACGAGGTCACCGTCTCGCCCGAGGCGCGTGCGGCCCTGGACCTCGCCATCACCGAGCTCGACGCCCTCGGCCACGGCATCGAGGAATACACCCTCGAACCCGACCCGAGCTATGCGCCCAACTTCCGCACCATCTGGCAGGCGGGGGCGGCGGGGATTCCTGCCGAGGGCGAACAGCTCGAGCTGCTGCAGCCGCTCACGCGCTGGCTCGTCGAGCGCGGACGCGAGCTGAGCGCGCGGCAGCTCGGGGAGGCGCTGCAGGCGCTGACCGTGTTCGAGCGCAGCGTCATCCGGCAATTCGCATCGTTTGATGCGGTGCTGACCCCGTCACTCGCCCTCACGCCTCGGCCGGTCGGCTGGTACGACGCGGAGGACGTAGAACGCAACTTCGAGCAGCAGGTGCAGTACACGCCGTTCACCTCGTTCGCAAACGTCGCGGGGCTGCCGGCGATCACGCTGCCCGTGTACGAGACGCCCGAGGGGCTGCCGATGGGGGTGCAGCTCGTGGGACGTCCGGGCGGTGAGCACGTGCTGCTCGCGATCGGTGCGCAGCTCGAACGCCGCCTGAGATGGCAGCGACGTCACCCGCAGCAGTGGTGACTATTCGGCGATCTCCAGGATCTCCTCGACCCGATCGCGCGAGCCACCGACAACGACCGTGCCCGTCGTGAGCACGAGGTAGACGCGGTCCACCCCGTCGGCGTCGTCGGGCAGCTCGAACCACTGGCCCTCGGCGTCGCCGAAGCCGTCGACTTTGTAGTCATTGCCGTAGAGCCTGTCGATGAGCGCGTCAGCCTGGTCGGCCGGGAACTTCGCATAGCCGTAGATCTCGAACGCGGCAGTGCCGTTTCCGGTCTGGCAGATGGCGCCGCCGTTGTCGTCGAACTGCACGTAAGTGTCCTGGCCTTCGCCCTTCATCTTCGCCACGAACTCGGCCTGCGGGGTGATGCTGACACCGTCAGCGGTGAATTCTGCAAGGGTGGCGGCGGTGACGATCGTGTCGCAGGCCGGCGTGAAGGCCGCGGGCGGCTCGGTGGTCGGCGTCGGTGTGGGGGATGGCGCTTCGGCCGTCGGGGTGTTCGTCGGGGCCGCGACCTCGGGTGTGCCGCAGGCGGTCAGGCCGAGGAGCACGGCGAGGGCAACGGTCACGGGGAGAGTCATCGAACGCATGCCTCCCAGAGTAGGGATCGGCGTGCGCTGGCGGGATGTCGAAATCATAACTTTCCGGTCAGAACTGGCAGCCCATTCTTAGGTAAGGCATGCCTATACTGAAGGCGTGAAATTTCCCGAGCAAAGTACCGCGTCCATCGGCTGGAATCCCAGCGCCGACGATCGCATCCTGCTTGCCGGCGACGAGTTCGACCTCGACCTGATCCGCACCGCCCTCGCCACGCTTCCCGCGAAGGCTCGCGGCCAGGTCTTCATCGAGGTTCAGTCCGCCGAAGACGTCACCACCCTCGAGGCCCCCGGTCGCTTCTCGATCTGCTGGCTCGTGCGCGACCGCGGACAGCAGTTGCGCCGCTCGGTCGACGCGTGGTTGAGCGAGATGCTTCCCACCAGTGGGGCCGAAGACCACACCGTGTACGCGTGGATCAGTCACGAGGGCTCAGCCCGCGTGATGACGAGCTACTAGAGCCCGACCAGCTCAGCGCTCTTCTCCCACAGCCCCGACGCTAGTTCGATGTCGTCCGCCGCGCTGCGCGTGCGTCCATTGGCCTTCAGCTGGTCGAAGTAGGCGCCGTTCGGCGCGTCCACGGTCTCCTCGGTGACCAGGCGGATGAGCGGCACGGCACCCTGGTCGGCGGGGATGCCGAATCCGCCCGGGCGGATGCGTGTGGAGAGCCGCATCAGCGGCGAGTCCGTGCCGAAGCCCGTGGAGACGTAGCCGGGGTGGAACGAGTACGCCTCGAGGGAGCTGCGTCGCACGAGCTCACGGATGAACAGGATCGTCTCGAGCTTCGACGTGCCGTAGGCGCGCCAGCCGCCCTGCCAGGCGCGCTTCTTCCAGTCGAGGTCGTCGAGCTTGACGCTCCCGACCAGGTTCATGATGCTCGAGGTCGACACGACTCGCGCGTTCGATTCCTCGAGGCGCGGCAGCAGCAGGTTGGTGAGCAGGAACGGCGCCAGGTGATTGTGCTGGAAGGTGCGCTCGTGGCCGTCCTTCGAGAGACCGCGTTCACCGATCAGGCCGCCCGCGTTGTTGGCGAGCACGTCGATCACCGGGTAGCGATCGAGCAGTGTCGCCGCGAGCGAGCGCACGTCGTCGAGGCGGTCGTAGTCCGCAATGAACGCCTCGCCGCCGACGCGGGCAGCGACCTCGCGCGTGCGCTCCGCGTTGCGTCCGACGACGGCAACGTGCCAGCCCTGCTCGGCTATCACCGCCGCTGCCTTGGCCCCGATGCCTGCGCTTGCTCCCGTGAGTACGAGTGTCTTCATGCGTATCCGCCCTTTGTCAGTCCTGCCTCTACTTCGAAGCGGTTGGTCGAAGCGACGGCTCCCGCGGCGATGTAGAGCGGGATGAACGTCATTCCGTACTTCTTCCACTGCGCGCGGTGCACGGCCTCGTGCTCGAGCACGTTCGAGGAGATGTTGTTGTGCGTCAGGTAGACGGCGCCGATCGTGGTGCCCCCGCGGCCGAACGCCCAGCGCGGGCAGTTGCGGGCGACGATCACGCCGCCCTCGCTTCGGATCCTGCCGAGGCTGAGCACGGTTCCCCACAGCAGGCCGGCGCCGGTCGCGAACCAGTAGCCGGGGCGTGCGATGACGGGATGCAACAGCACGCGCCGCGCGCCGGGGACCCGCACCGTGGCATCCGCCCACCGCTGCATCGCCCGCGCGGGCAGGTTGGGGTGCTCCGGTCGGACTGGCTGCATACTTCGCAGAATACAGTGGCAGTGTGACGGGGGAAATTCGGCGGGTCGCCATGGTCTCGATGCACACGTCCCCGGACGCGGCACCGGGCTCCGCCGACGCGGGCAGCATAAACGTTTCCCTGCTCGAAACGGCGCGCGAACTCGCGACCCGAGGCGTCGAGGTCGACCTCGTGACGCGGGCAACCGGCGAGACCGGATCGCGGGCCGTGGCTCCGGGCGTCACCCTGCACGCTGTGCGCGCCGGACCGATCGGGGTGGTGGCGCGCGACGACCTGGGGGTGTTCTCCGATGAGTTCGGGGAGGAGTTCGCCCGACTCGCGGGCCGCGACGGACCGCGCTACGACGTGATCCACGCGCACTACTGGCTGAGCGGCCTGGCGACCCTGCCGGTGGCGATCGAGCTTGGCGTGCCTTTTGTGCAGACCTTCCACAGCCTCGCGGCCCTGCACAGCGCGAGCCCGGTTCCGGGGGCTGCGCCGGACAGCGAACGCCGACTGTGGAGCGAGCGCTACCTCGCAGGCCAGGCCGACGCCATCGTCGCCGTCTCGGCCGCCGAGGCGACGATGCTCATCGACCGGGTGGGGGCGCCTATCGCCAAGCTCTGGGTGGTGCCGCCGGGGGTGGACGGCGACGCCTTCCGCGCCGGTCGCGCCACCACGTCGCTGAGCGTGCACGCGTTCCTCGGCATTGCTGCCGAGCGCCCGGTGATCGCGGTGATCGGGCGACTGGAGCCGGCCAAGGGGCAGGAGTTGGCCATCCAGGCTCTTGCGACGATGCCCGAGCCACGCCCACTACTGGCGGTCGTCGGCGAGCCGGGCAGCGCCGACTACGCGGCCGGCCTGCGCACCCTCGCCGCCGACCTCGACGTGAACGCCGACGTGCGCTTTCTCGGGGTGCTCGACCGTGCTGAACTCGCGGGCCTGCTGGCCGCCACGTCCGTCGCGCTGGTGCCGTCGTATTCGGAGAGCTTCGGACTCGTCGCCCTCGAGGCTGCGGCGACCGGTGTACCGGTGGTGGCGAGCGCCGCGGGCGGCCTCGTCGAGTCGGTGCTCGATGGGGAGACGGGGCTGCTCGTCGCATCCCGCGAACCCGAGGACTGGGCTCGTGCGATCGCCACCCTGCTCGGGGATGACGCGCTGCGCGCCCGCATGGCCAGCTCGGCACGGCTGCATGCCGAGGGGCTCAGCTGGGGGTCAACGGCGACGAGCCTGCTCGGCGTGTACGCCTCGCTGAACAAGCGCTAGGGCCGCCCGTACGTCTCCAGCAGTCTCAGCCAGACCTCGTTGATGGTCGGGTAGGCCGGAACCGCGTGCCACAGCCGCGAGATCGGGATCTCGCCGACGACAGCGATAGTCGCGGCGTGCAGCATCTCGCTCACGTCCGGTCCGACGAAGGTCACTCCGAGGATCACCTGGCGGTCCTCGTCGACGACCATGCGGGCCTTGCCGCTGTAGTCGTCGGTGTGCACGCTCGCCCCAGCGACGTTGCCGATGTCATAGTCGACGACGCGGATCGAGTATCCGGCCTTCTCGGCGGCCGTCGACGTGAGTCCGACCGAGGCGACCTCGGGGTCGCTGAAGGTCACCTGCGGCACGGCCGCGTGGTCTGCGGTCGCGACGTGCGCACCCCACTTGGCGTTGGCGACCGGCTTGCCGAGCGCGCGCGCGACGATCACATCGCCGGCCGCCCGGGCCTGGTACTTGCCCTGATGGGTGAGCAGGGCTCGGTGGTTGACGTCGCCGGTTGCGTAGAGCCAGTCGGAGTCCGGGACGCGGAGTGTGTCGTCGACCGTCATCCAGTCACCAGGGGTGAGTTCGACAGTCTCGAGGCCGATGTCGGTGGTGCGCGGCTGGCGGCCGGTCGCGACGAGGATCTCCTGCGCCTCGAACGAGCGCCCGTCGACGGTGATGGTGACCGGGCCGGCGCGGCTCACCACACTCGGGGCCGCGTTGACGATCGTCACTCCGAGCTCCTTGAGTGCCTCGCCGACGATCTCGCCGGCGAAGTCCTCCTGGTCGCCGAGCAGGCCGCTGCGGGCCATGATGGTCACCTCGCAGCCGAAGCTCGCGTAGGCGGTCGCCATCTCGACGGCGACGACGCCTCCGCCGATGATGGCGAGACTGTTCGGGATGTCCCGTGCGCTCGTCGCCTCACGTGGCGTCCAGGGGCTCACCTCGGTGAGTCCCGGAATGTCGGGCAGCACGGGGTCCGACCCCGTGCTCACGACCACCGCATGACGCGCGGTCAGCTCGGTGAAGGTGCCGTCGAGCTCGACGGTCACCTTCTTCTCACCGGTGATGCGTCCGTGTCCGCGCACGAGGTCGATGCCTGCGCCATGCACCCAGTCGACCTGGCCCTTGTCGTCCCAGTTGCTCGTGAAGCTATTGCGGCGCTCGAGCACGGCGGCGACGTCGAGCCCGCCGGTAATGGCCTCTTTCGCACCCCCGACGTTCTGCGCGGCCCGCAGCGCGATGCCACTGCGTAGCAGGGCCTTCGACGGCATGCAGGCCCAGTAGGAGCACTCACCGCCGACCAGTTCGCTCTCGATGAGCACGGCGGTCAGGCCGCCCTGAACAACCCTGTCCGCAACGTTCTCCGCGACAGCGCCCGCTCCGATGATGATGACGTCGTACTCGGTTTCAGCCATGGGGCCAGCCTATTCGCCGATGAACTCCGCCGGGGTGCGGCTGACAAAAGCCTCCATGCCGATGGCGGCGTCTCTCGAGCCGGCGAGCCGCACGAGGTCGGGTTGCAGCGCGACCTCGGCCGCGGCATCCCCTGCGCGTACCGCGATGCGGGCGTTGGCGAGGGCGGCCTGCACGGCGAGGGGCGCCTGGGCGGCGACCCGGTGGGCGATCTCGAGCCCGCGGTTGTACTGCTCGCCGTCGGGCACCACCTCCTGCACGAGCCCGATGCGGTGCGCCTCGGCGGCGTCGAAACTGTCGCCGGTGAGGATCCAGCGCATGGCGTTGCCCCAGCCGGCCGCACGCGGGAAGCGGATCGTCGCCCCGCCGAACGGGAGAATTCCGCGGGCTACCTCGATCTGGCCGAACGTAGTGCCGGCCGCGGCGACCGCGATGTCGGACGCGAGGATCAGCTCGATGCCGAGTGTCAGGCAGGTACCCTGCACGGCGATCACGACCGGCTTGGTAAGCGACTGCCCGGAGACCTGCCACGGGTTGATGCCGCCCTCGGGCACGATGTCGAGGCCGGTCGGGCCGATGCGCGGGCCGACGTCGGCGAGGTCGAGGCCCCCGGTGAAGTGGTCGCCGTGCGCGTAGACGAACCCGACCCGCAGCTCCGGATCACGCTCGAGCTCCCCGTAGGCGAGCGACAACTCCTCGAGCAACTGCATGTCGGCGGCGTTGCGCTTCTCGGGGCGGTGGAAGCCGATGAGAAGTACATGGCCGTCGCGGTCGACGGTGACCCGGGTGTTTTCAGACATAACAAGCAGCCTAGGGCTAGCGCGCGAGGGCCCCGATGACGCGCAGCAGGGTCGGCAGGTCGTCGGTGGCGGCATCCGGCGAGGACGGCGCGAACTCGGTGATGCCTGCCCCCGCGAAGCCGAACTCCGCCTTGACGGCACCGATGAGCTCGATCAGCTGCGCCACGGTCAGCCCCCACGGCACGGGGTCGCTCTTGCCCGCGAACTCCGACGGGTCCAGCACGTCGACGTCGATATGCAGGTAGACGGACGTCGCGCCCGACGCCCTGACCGCCGCAACAAGTGACTCGGCGCTCGCCAGCCCGAGGGAGGCGACGCCGTGCTCTGCGATGAAATCCTCCTCGGCGCTGTCGATCGATCGCGCGCCCACGAGGATGATACGTGCCGGGTCGAGCGGCGAATCCGGCACGAGCCCGGGCAGCCCGTCGCCGGTGAGTGCCCGCAGCACCTGGCCCGTGAACGCGCCGCTCGACGACGTGGTGGGGGAGTGCAGGTCGGGGTGCGCGTCGAACCAGAGCACCGCAGTCTCCGGGTTGCGCGCGAGGGCGTGTTCAACAGCAGCCAGCTCGACACCGCAGTCGCCGCCGATAGTGATCGCGGCATCCGGAATCTCAGAAAGAGTGGCCAGCATGCGTTCACGCACCATGGCGAGCGAGCCGAAGCGCTGGATGCCGGTGCCTCGCGCGTCGCCCGCCTCGAGCGGCACGTCGACGACGTGGGTCGAGGAGGACGGCAGGTCGCCCCGGATCGCGTTCGCGCCATCGACAAGACGCATGGCGCGCGACGAACCGGAGCCCTGCCACTGGGGGACTACGACAAAGGCAACGGGCACTTAGTCAGTATCGCCGACCCGCTTCGCGAGCGCGAGGTTGGTGAGCAGCTCGTCCTTGTTCTGGCGCACGACGTAAGCCGGCTGGTCCCGCTCGTAGCGCCAGCTCTCGGAGAGCGGGCCGACGACGACGGCGTCGAATCCGAACTCGTCGAGCAGGCTGACGGCGAGCTCGGTTGCGTCGTCGAAGTCGCTCGACACGGCCAGCGCGCGGCGGTTCTCGGAGCCGGCGGGGGTTCCGTCGGTCGTGATGTCGCCGAATGTGATGTGGTTGAACGCCTTGACGACGCGGCTCTCGGGCAGGTGCTCCTGCAGCATGCCGGAGACCGTCGCCGTGCCGTTGTCGAGCTCGGCGATGTGCCCGTCGCGCTCGAAGTAATAGTTGTTGGTGTCGATGACGATCTTGCCGGCCAGTTCCGCGACCGGTACGTCCTTGTAATTCTTGAGGGGAACGGTCACCACGACGAAGTCGCCTGCGGCTGCTGCCTCGGTGGATGTCGCGGCGCGAGCCTGCGGTCCCAGCTCAGCGATCAGCTCGCTCAGTGTCTCCGGCCCGCGCGAGTTGCTGAGTACGACGTCGTACCCGCGCTCGATGGCCGCTCGTGCGACCTGGCTGCCGATGTGTCCTGCTCCGATGAATCCGATAGTTGTCATGTGAAGAGTTAACGGCATGTGCGCCGCCGGATTCCCGACGGCGCACATTCCCAGTTGGTTCTACTGCTCGATGGCAGTGGCCGGAGCGGAGCCCGCACCGAGCTTGAGCTGCGCGAGGCGGGCCTCGATCTCGGTCTGCTTGTCGAGGTCTTCGAGGCTCTCGAACTGAGCGTCGAGGCTCGACGCCTGCAGCTCCTGCTGGCCGAGCACCTTCGCCTCTTCGCGACGCACCTTGTCTTCGAAGCGGCTGATCTCGCTCGTGGGGTCGAGGATGTCGATGCTCTTGATCGCCTCGTACACCTGCGTCTGGGCGTCGGCGGTCTTGGAACGCGCGACCAGCTCGTCGCGCTTTGCCGCAAGCTCGTTGAGCTTGAGACGCATCGTGTCGAGGCCCTTCTTGAGCTTGTCGACGACCTCTGTCTGCGACGCGATGGTCGGCTCGGCGTCGGTGGCCTCCTTCTCGAACTGCATCTGCTTGCCCAGGGCGATCTTGGCGAGGTTGTCGAACTTGTCGGCGTCGGTCGTGTTGCCGCCGGTGCGCAGCTGGTCGGCCTTCGCGCTCGCGGCGAGAGCCTTGCGACCCCAGTCGGCGGAGGCGGCGACGTCTTCGGCGTGATCCTGCTCGACGAGGCGCAGGTTGCCGATCGTCTGCGACACGGCGCTCTCTGCCTCGGAGATGCTCGAGGTGTAGTCGCGCACCATCTGGTCGAGCATTTTCTGCGGGTCTTCCGCGGAGTCGAGGAGGGCGTTGATGTTCGCCTTCGCCATCTGTGCGATGCGACCGAGGATGGACTGCTTAGCCATGGGTGAAGCCTTTCGTCGAAGGACCGCTGATGTCTGCGTGACGCCGGGGGGGCGCGGACACTCGAATTCTACTGAAACGCTCCCTGCGAAACCCGGGTGAATTCGGATGGATCGGGTGGGCTCAGTCCAGCGTGATCGAGTCCACCGAGCCTGTCACCAACTCGTCGACGTCACCCATGAGGTCGATCGCGGCCAGGAGCTGGTATTCGCCGGCGGGGGCGGGCGGGAGTTCCGCGCGGAAGCCGGCATCCCTCTCGTCATCCTCGCCGCACACAACAGGGGTAAAGGAAGTCGTGTAGACGTAGGTCTCGCCGGGGGCGAGCGCGATCTCGGCGGCCGACATGATCATGGCCCCATTGCTGTGCCAGATGACCCTGCCGCCTTGGGCCAGCGTGAGTACGGGGTTTGCCGCCGTGTACCCGCGGATCGCCGCGTCGCCGTTGTTGGTCATCGTCACGGTGCCCTCGATCGGCGTGCTGCCGCCCGTGCCGTTCGGGAAATCGAGACTCAGCACAAGGCCCGACGGGCTGGGCGACACGTCGGCGATCTGCTCCCCGCAGTAGCTGAGCTGGTCGGCGGAGAGCACTGCGTCCCTCTGGCCGTCGAACGACGAGGCGCCCCCCTCCGAGGATTCGGTGACGTAGTCGGGCTGCGAGAGCGTCGCCGTCTGGTTCTCCGCACCGAGCACGCCCTGAACGGTGAGCCCGATGCCGCCGAGGGCGAGCACGAGGGCGCCTCCGGTGGCGAGCTGCATCGGGAGCCTCCGGCGCTTCGCTCCGCGGATGACCGCCTTCGCATCGATGGCGCCGAGGCCGGGAACGTCATCCGGAGAGAAAAGGTTCGTCACGTTGTTCATCGTCCACTCCGCTTCAAAACAGTCACGTTGTCGGCCGTCTCCTCCGACAGCGAGATCGCCATCTTCGAGAGACCGTCGCTCAGGTAGCGCTTGACCGCGCCCGAGCTGAGTTCGAGGGTCGCGGCGATGTCGTCGACCTTGAGATCCTCGTAGTAGCGCAGCATCAGGCAGGCGCGCTCGCGCGGGCTCAGCTTCTGCAGTTCGTCGTGAAGGTCGAGGCGCGCCTCGGTGTCAGCAGCGCCCGATTCGGTGATCTCCGGCGCCGCCTGCAGGTGCGCGATGCGACGCCAGCGGGAGGTGCGTCGACCGCCATCCACCCAGCTGTTCAGGATGGCGCGGCGCACGTACGCCTCAGCGCTCGATACCGTGAACCCGTTGCGCAACCGCCCGAACGTCTTGACCAGTGCGTCCTGCACAAGGTCGGCGGCGTCTTCGCGACTGCCGGAGACGAAGTAGGCGTAGCGGGTGAGGGCTTCGCCGCGCTCCTCGACGAGGCGTGTGACGACGGTCTCCCAGCGCACGGCTGGCACGCTGTCTGCGTTGGACACGGTTCCTCCTCGGTTGTGCACCTATCTAATTACATAGACGCACAACTTCGGCGAAACGTTGGGTCAGCGCTCGAGCCGGCGCCGCAGCTCGGCCAGCTGGCGGGTCATCGCCGTAGGCAGGCGGTCGCCGAAGGTGGCGAAGAATTCCTCTGCGGATGACGCCTCGGCGAGCCACGCATCCCGGTCGACGGCGAACAGGCGCTCCCAGTCCCCTGCGCGTAGCTCGAGCCCCTCGAGCGGAATGTCGCCCGCGAGCGGCTGGAGGCCCAGTGGCCCGTCCTTCGCCGCGACCTTGCCATCGACCCGGTCAAGGATCCACGCGAGCACCCGGGAGTTCTCCCCGAAGCCGGGCCACATGATGGAGCCGTCCTCGTCGGTGCGAAACCAGTTCACCTGGAACACGCGCGGCACCCCGCCGCGGCTTCGGAGGGCTTGCCCGACCGAGAGCCAGTGTGCCCAGTGATCGGCCATGTTGTACCCGCAGAACGGCATCATGGCGAACGGGTCCCTGCGGAGTTCCCCAATGGTGCCTTCGGCGGCCGCCGTCCGCTCGGACGAGATCGTGGCGCCCAGGTAGACGCCGTGTTCCCAGTCCCGTGCCTCCACCACTAGCGGCACGTTGGTCGCGCGGCGACCGCCGAAGATTATCGCGTCGATGACGACGCCTCGTGGGTCTTCCCAGTCGTCCGAGATGGACGGGCACTGGGCGGCTGCCACGGTGAAACGTGAGTTCGGATGGGCGGCCGTGCCGGCAGAGGCCGGGGTCCAGTCGTCACCGCGCCAGTCGATCAGGTGATCGGGCTGGGTGTCGGTCATGCCCTCCCACCAGACGTCGCCGTCGTCGCGGAGGGCGACGTTGGTGAAGATCGCATTGCCCCACAGGGTGTCGATCGCCGTCGCGTTCGTCGAGGCGCCCGTGCCGGGAGCGACACCGAAGAATCCCGCCTCGGGGTTGATGGCGCGCAGGCGTCCCTCGGAGTCCTGGCCGAGCCAGGCGATGTCGTCGCCGATTGTCTCGACCTCCCAGCCGGGGATCGTGGGGCGCAGCATCGCGAGGTTGGTCTTGCCGCACGCACTTGGGAAGGCCGCCGCGACGTGGAAGACGCGACCGACCGGATTGGTGATCTTGAGGATCAGCATGTGCTCGGCGAGCCAGCCCTCATCCCGCGCCATCACCGAGGCGAGGCGCAGGGCGAAGGCCTTCTTGGCGAGGAGTGCGTTGCCGCCGTACGCCGACCCGAACGACCAGACCTCGCGGTCCTCGGGGAAGTGCGAGACGTACTTCGTGTCGTTGCAGGGCCACGGCACGTCGTCCTGGCCGAGGTCGAGCGGGGCTCCCACGCTGTGCACGGCCTTCACCCAGCGGGTCTGGTCGGTAATACGCTCGAGGGCCGCCGTGCCCATGCGCGTCATGATGCCCATGCTCACCACGACGTAGGGGGAGTCGGTGACCTGCACACCGAGTCGGGCGAGCGGCGAGTCGAGCGGTCCCATCGAGAACGGCACGACGTAGAGAGTGCGGCCGCGCATGCTGCCCTCGAACAGCCCGGTGAGCGTCTCGCGCATGGCCACCGGTTCGCGCCAGTTGTTCGTCGGCCCGGCGTCGGCCTCGTCGGCCGAGCAGATGAACGTGCGTGCCTCGATGCGGGCCACGTCGCTCGGGTCGCTGCGGGCGAGGAAGCTGTACGGGCGGAACTCCGGGTTGAGCTGGATCAGGCTTCCGCTGTCGACCATGAGGTGGGTGAGCTCGTCGCGTTCGCGCACCGAGCCGTCGCACCAGACGATCGCGTCGGGCTGGGTGAGGTCGGCGATCGATTCGACCCAGGCCACCACCGAGCGTGCTGCGAAGAGGGGAGCCGCGGGATGCTGCATCGTTGCGAGTGACATAACCGTTCCGTTCCGTTCGTTGCCTGCAAGAAGTGGTGGTTTATCCATGTTGCGCGCTGCCTTCGTCGCTTTGAAGGAGTGGATCAGGTTAAGAATTGCCGATGTTTCGCTACCATCGCACTATGAAGGATCTTGCAACGCTCGGACAGCGCATCCGGCACTTCCGCACCGAGGCCGGGCTCACCCTCGACCGGCTCGGTGCCGTGGTGGGCATCGCCGGCAGCCAGCTCTCGCTCATGGAGAACGGCAAACGCGAACCGCGGCTCAGCCAGCTCGGCGAGATCGCGGACGCCGTCGGGGTGCCGGTGTCCGCCCTGCTCGACGACGAGCCGCCGACCGTGCGGGCCGGCCTCGAGATCGCCCTCGAGAGGATGCAACGCAATCCCGTCTACGCCTCACTCGGGCTTCCGGGCATCCGCCCCACAAAAAGCATGTCGGACGAGACCCTCACGGCTCTCGTGGGATTGCACACCGAGCTCGCCCGCCGCTCCCGCGAAGCGATCGCGACGCCCCAGGAGGCCCGCCGCGCGAACACGGAGCTGCGCGAGCGCATGCGCGCCCTCGACAACTACCTGCCGGAGATCGAGGCGCTCGCCGAGGAGTCAGTTGCCTCGGTCGGGCACACGGTCGGCGCTCTCACCCACCGCTCGGTGAGTCGCATGGCGCAGAAGCTCGGCTTCGAGCTGGTGCACGTCGGCGACCTGCCGCACTCCGCTCGCTCTGTCACCGACCTCGAGAACGGCCGCATCTACCTGCCACCCGCGTCGATCCCGGGCGGCCACGGCCTGCGCTCGATGGCGCTGCAGGCGATCGCCCACCGCCTGCTCGGACACTCGGAGCCGCAGAGCTACGCCGACTTCCTGCAGCAGCGCCTCGAGATCAACTACTTCGCCGCCGCGTGCCTGATGCCGCGGCAGCAGTCGCTCGACTTCCTGCGTGCGGCCAAAGCCGAGCGCAACATCGCGGTCGAGGATTTCCGCGACGCGTTCGGTGTGACCCACGAGGCCGCCGCCCTGCGCTTCACCAACCTCGCCACGGCGCACCTCGACATGACCGTGCACTTCCTGCGGGTCGGTGGGGATGGCGCGGTGCACAAGGCCTACTCGAACGACGGCCTGCGCCTGCCGGTCGACGTCACGGGTTCAACGGAGGGGCAGCTCGTCTGCCGCCACTGGAGCGCCCGGGCCGCGTTCGCACGCACCAACCGCACGACCGAGTTCTACCAGTACACCGACACCCCCGAGGGGACCTTCTTCGACTCGACCCAAACCGGAACGACGAGCGCCGAGGAGTTCTCCATCACGATCGGGGTGCCGTTCAGTCACTCGAAGTGGTTCCGCGGCCGCGAGACCACGAACCGCGTCACTTCGCGCTGCCCCGACGAGTCGTGCTGCCGTCGGCCGCCCGAGGATCTCACCGACCGCTGGTCGGGCCGGGCGTGGTCGAGCGCGAAGCTGCACGCGCACATCCTGTCGCCGCTGCCCTCCGGAACCTTCCCCGGTGTCGACGATCGTGAGCTGTACGAGTTCCTCGAGACGCACGCCGACTAGAGCGCGTCGGCCGCCCGGGCTCCGGCGATTCGCAGCCACTTCTCGGGGTCGGTCATCGCTGCCGCGCTGCTCCCGGCCAGTTCAGTGAGGGATGCCGCCCACGCACCCTCGGGTCGAGCGCCGAGCGAACCGGCGATGACCGCAGCCGCCTGACCCGTGAGCTCGCCGAGCACGTGACCGACGACCTTTCCGCCGAGGGACTGCTCGTCGAAGCGGCCTTCCCCGGTGATCACCACATCCGCCGCGGCGAGCGCGGCGGGCAGCCCGCTCAGCTGCCCGATGCTGGCCGCCCCGGGTTCGATGCTGGCGCGCCACAGGGTCGCGAGTCCGTATCCGGTGCCGCCGGCGGCACCCGCCCCGGGAGCTTCCGTGTTGCCGCCGAGCACGGCGGAGAGGTGATTGAGGGCCGACTCGAGCTGCTCGACCTGGGCGGCATCCGCGCCCTTCTGCGGGCCGAAGATCGCTGCGGCGCCGCGCGGGCCGAGGAGTGGCGCATCCACGTCGGTCAGGAGCGTCACGCCTCCGGGCGGGGGCGCGAGCAGGCCGGAACGGTCGAGCGCGACGGCGCGAGCCAGGGCGGCTCCGCCCGGCGGGATGGGGGAGCCCGCTGCATCCCGAAGCACGGCGCCGAGTGCGGTGAGCGCGCCCATTCCGCCATCGGTGGATGCCGACCCGCCCAGCGTCACGACCATCGACCGGGCGCCCGACCGGAGTGCGGCCGCCATCACCTCGCCGAGACCGGCGGTGGTCGCGCCCAGCGGGTCGAGCTCCTGCATGAGCGGAAGCCCGGAGCACTGCGCGAGTTCCACGACGGCGATGCGGCCGGGAAGCTCGAGCCACTGGCCGGGAGTGGGGGCGCCCGAGGGGCCGGTCACCGCACCGACGTCGTGCAGCACGGCCCAGGGGAGTGCCGCGCGCAGCGCATCCAGGGTGCCCTCGCCACCGTCGGCGAGGGGCAGGAGGGTGATGGTGTCATCGGGGCGACGTGACGACCAGCCCTCGGCGATCGCGCTCGCGGCACGCGCTGCGGACAGAGTGCCCTTGAAGGAATCGGGGGCGACCAGCACGGAACGGCTCACGACCGCATGCTAGCAACACGATAAGCTGGGCCCATGAACATCGTGGCCTTCGTCGTATCCTTCCTGCTCTTCGCCGGCGGCTTCCTGCTTATGGGCTACGCCGACACCGTTCAGGGCTTCGAGCTCGTGATGTTTGCCGGCGGCATCATCATGTCGAGCCTCGGTGTATTCATCCCCATCCACGTGCTCAAGCGCATCAGCGCCTAAGTCGAAGCATCACGGAAGCGCGCCTAGCCCTCCACGAACTTCAGGCAGTACACGCCGATCGTCTCCGTGGTGAGCGGGTCGCCACCGCCCTCCGCCTCCTGCGTGATCGTCACCGTCATAAAGCCGTAGTTGCCGAACGCATTCGAATCGAAGACATTGTTCGAGGTTGAGAAGTTTCCCTCTTCATCCTTGTCGAAGAAGCCGCCGCCCATGGGTGAGACCGAGCCGTCGTCCTGGATGTAGCCGAGGTCGTAGCCGAACTGCGGGAAACGCGCGGCGTCGTAGGCGTCGTAGGTGAAGTCGAGTTTCGTTCCGTCGCCCCACTCGGTGCCGTCCTCGGGGTGCGCGCTCAGCGCCGGGTCGCTGAACGGCGCGTAGCTGTCGTCGGTCGAGGCCTCGCAGCCGGTTGCCCCTTCCGCGGCCGCCGGCGCCTCACCCTCGGCGGGCGTCGCCGCGCCCGGTGCGCAACCGGCCAGCAGAAGGACGGATGCAACGGCCACAACTCCACGGATATCCATGCTCCCATGCTGGGCGACGCGGGCCGCGGGCGCAGTAGGGATAGCCGTTAACCTTCGCGGGTGCGGGCGATACGGCTTACGCCGATGCGGGACGCCACGTTCCAGCGCCGAAACACCTCGCTCACGTGCTTCTCCACGGTCTTCACGCTCACGCCGAGCTGGTGGGAGATCTGCTCGTTGCTGTGGCCCAGCACGATGTGATCGACGACGGCGTGCTGTCGAGGAGTGAGGGGTGGAGGAGCCGCGTCATCCGTCGTCTGCGGAAGAAGCGGGGCAAGCTGGGCGGCGAGGGCGAACCGGGAAGGGACCCCGAATGCGGCGAGCACCCGCGAGACGTGCACCTGCACGGTGTGCTCGCTGAGGTGCAGCTCGGCTGCGATGGCCTGGTTGCCGAAGCCCTCGACGACGAGCAGGGCGACAGCGCGCTCGCGGGCTGACAGTCCGTCGAAGCCGGAGCCGGTCGCTGGCCGCAGCCGTCGACCGATGCTGCGGAGTTCCCGTGCCGCCGACTGCCGCGCGGCGAGGTGGCCCGAACCCACAGAACTCCTGGCGAGAACCTCGAGGCTCGCGCTGGCCGCGCCGCGTCGTGAGAGGGCGATGCGGGCCCGCGCCAGCACGATCTCGCCCTCCGCGACCTCGATGGCCCGGTCATCCTCCTGAGCGTGTTCGACGGCGCTCGCCGCGAATCGCTCGGAGCTCGCCGCATCGCCCGACAGCAGGTCGACGCGGCTCAGGATGCGTTCGATCGTGGGGCGGGCGATGCGGTCGTCGAGCAGGGGCAGCGCCCGCTCCCGCCACGCCGCGGCCGAGGTGAGGTCGTGGTCGGAGACCGCTGCGGCGACGAGCATCTCGAGCCCCAGGGCGCGGTCGAGGATGGTGAGCTTGTCGAGTCCGGGTGTGCCGCCCGCGAGCAGTACGAAACGCGCTGCTCGGGCGACGTCGGCAGTCGCAATGAGTCCGAACGCGACGAGCAGGTAGCACCCGCTCGACAGATGGTCGGTGGGGTCGGGCAGAGCACGCTCCAGCCAGTCGGCGATCTCGCGCACCTGCCCCTTCTGCGCCGCGTTGCCGCGGAGGAGGCACAGTGTCGCGTCGACCAGAAGCTCGGCGCGAGTCTCCGTCGCCAGTTCCCGCGCAGCCTCGCCGAGTTCGATGGCCTCGGTGATCCGGCCCTGGAAGCAATGGAGTCGCACCCGCATGATCCTCATGATGGTGAGAAACGGGTGCGGCCCGGCGTCCGTGGCGAGAAAGTCGGGCGACAGGTCGGGTGAGGCCGCAAGGAATTCGCCGCTCAGACGTAGGCGACCACCGCTGAGCGCGCCCTCGGCGAGCAGATACCGGATGAACGTTTCCGAGTCGGGGTCGGTGCCGTCGAGCAGAGCAAGGTCATCCCGTGCCGCGATGAGTGTGTCCGGCCCCTCGCTCGCCCAGCCGGTAGCGGCGAGACCGGCCGCGGCGCGTGCGAGCATCAGTGCCGCCGGATCGGCTGCAGCATCGAGCGCGCGGGCGGCCGTGCGGGCGGACAGCTCGAAGTCCTGGCTCATGAACTGGCCGAACGCGAGCAGCCCGAGCAGGTAGGGGTCGTTTGTGTCGTCGGACGTCGATGCGGCGGTTTCGTTCGCCCCCGCCGAGTCGCCTGCGGCCAGCTGGCGCAGCACCGTATCGAGGGCCCGCCTTCTGTGCATCTGGTGATAGTACCGCGGGATTCCGGGCCGCGGTCTACCTCACTCGATAGCCGGTGTAGACCACACCGTTGCCGAAGCGGCGCTCCTCGATCAGCTCGAGGTCGAGGCGCAGATCGGCCGGCCAGAGTGCCGTGCCACCCCCGACGATCACCGGGCTCGTGTAGATCCGTATCTCGTCAACGAGACCTGCGCGCAGCGCGTGGGCCGCCAGTTCCGGCCCGCCAATCGACAGGTCGCGGTCGGCCACGCGCTTGAGATGCTGCACGTCGTCGGCCCGGAAGTCGCGCTCGAGGCGGGTGCGCGGCGCGGTGACCTCGGGCATCGTTGACGAGTACACGATCTTGTCGGAGTCGGCCCAGAGCGCGGCGAACTCGGCCATCGTGGGATCGTCGTCCTGGGCCGTGTCCCAGAAGCTCATGATCTCGTACAGCCGGCGCCCGATCAGCTGCGTGCCGATGCTGCGGAACTGCTCATTGACCGCAGAGTGCACCTCGTGGTCGGGCATGCTCCAGTCGAAGTTGCCGTCGGCATCGGCGATGTAGCCGTCGAGCGAGGCGATGGACGAATAGATGAGTTGCGCCATGAATGTCAGTGTAGATGTGTACGGTGTCCACATGACAGACACCCATTCACTCCAGGTCCCCGGAGCACGGCTGTACTACGAAACACGCGGCACCGGCCCACTGCTCCTCGTCTTCGGTTCGCCGATGAGTTCCCCCAACTTCGCGGCGCTCGCCGACGAGCTCGCCTCCGATCACACCGTTGTGACCTTCGATCCGCGCGGCATCGCGAAGAGCACGATCGACAATGCCGACCAGGACTCGACCCCCGATCTGAGGGCGGATGACGTCGCCGCGATCCTCGACGATCTCGGCGCCGAGTCGGCTGACGCCTTCGGCACGAGTGGTGGCGCGGTCACCGGGCTTGCGCTCGTGGAGCGTCATCCCGGCCGCATTCGCACCCTCATCGCGCACGAGCCTCCGGTGCTCGAACTGCTGCCGGATGCCGCCGCGCACCGCGCCAACACCGACGACATCGTGGCGACCTATCACCGAGATGGGCTCGGGCCGGCGTTCGCGAAGTTCATGGGCGTCGCCGGTCTCGACGAGGAGACGCAGGGGCCGCCCCCGCAGATGTCGGAACAGGATGCGCTCGACGGCGCCCGCTTCCTCAGCCACGAGCTGCAGGCCACAACCCGATTCGTGCCGAACATCCACGCCCTGACCACCTCGACGACGCGGGTGGTGATCGGCGTCGGCCGCGACTCGACCGGGCAGCTCACCGAGCAGACGTCCCTCGCCCTCGCCGAGGAGCTGGGCGAGCGGGTCACGCACATGCCGGGCGATCACGTCGCGTTCCTCGTCGACCCGGCGGGCTTCGCGGCGTCGGTGCGGGAGATCCTCGCGGGCGGGCACTGACCGCGCGCTACCCTCGGAGCATGCTGTCCAGCCTTCGACACCGCGGGGTGCAGGCCGCGCTGCTCGCTGCCGTGCTGTTCGGGATGGGCACTCCCGCAGCCAAGCTGCTTCTCGACTCTGTCAATCCGTGGCTGCTCGCCGGGCTGCTGTACACCGGATCCGGTGTCGGGCTGGGACTCATCCGGCTCCTCCGTCGCTCGCCCCGGGTGCGGCTCGAGCGCTCGGAGTACCTGCCGCTCGGCGGGGCGATCCTCTTCGGCGGCATCCTCGCCCCGGTGCTGTTGATGGTCGGTCTTGTCGGAATGCCGGCATCCGGTGCATCGCTGCTGCTCAACGCAGAGGGCGTGTTCACGGCACTGCTCGCGTGGTTCGTGTTCCGCGAGAACGTCGACCGCCGCATCGCTCTCGGCATGCTCGCGATCGTTGCCGGAGCGGCGATCCTCAGCGTGCCGACCGGGGCGGAGTTCGGCAACGTGCTTCCGTCGCTCGCGGTGCTCGGCGCGTGCCTGTGCTGGGGCATCGACAACAATCTCACCCGCAAGGTCGCCCTGAACGATGCGACCTGGCTGGCGGCGATCAAGGGCGGCGTCGCGGGGCCCGTCAACCTTGTTCTCGCCTTCGCTCTCGGTGCGCAGCTGCCGGCGCCCGGCAACATCGCCGCGGCCATGGCAGTGGGCTTCTTCGCCTACGGGGTCAGCCTCGTGCTGTTCATCGTCGCGATGCGCCACGTCGGAACCGCTCGAGCCGGCGCCTATTTCTCGATCGCCCCGTTCTTCGGCGCCATCCTCGCCCTCATGCTGGGAGGGTCGCTCACGCTGCCGCTGGTCGCTGCCGGATTGCTTATGGGTTTTGGGGTCTGGCTGCACCTCACCGAGCGGCACGAGCACGCCCACTCCCACCCCGCCCTTGTTCACGATCACTGGCACGTTCACGACGCGCATCACCAGCACGAGCACCTCGAGCCGGTCGCGGCGGGTATTCGGCACCGGCACGAGCACAGTCACGAGGCGCTCACCCACTCGCACGAGCACTACCCGGACAGTGATCACCGGCACGGGCACTGATCCCCCATATTCGAACATATGTACGATGGAGTCGTGGCACGATCCCTCCTCTTACATGTGGACGCCGACAGCTTCTTTGCGTCGGTCGTGCTGCGGCGGCGCCCGGAGCTGGTGCACCGTCCGATGGCGGTCGTGGCGCACGTGTTCATCGCGAGTGCCAACTACCCGGCTCGCGCGTTCGGTGTGCGCGGCGGGATGCTCGCTCAGGAGGCCCTGGCCCTGTGCGGCGAGCTGCAGCTCATCGACGTTCCGCGCGAAGAGGTGGAGCAGGTCAGCGACCAGCTGTTCGACATCTTCGGTGAGGACTTCGCAGCTGTCGAACCCGGCTCGATGGAGGAGGCCTTCATCGACTCGGGCACCTCGGATCCTGATCTCGCCGCCGCCCTCGGCCAGCAGCTTCGCGCGCGGGTCAAGCGTGAACTCGGCATCTCCGTGAGCGTGGGCGTTGGGCGAACCAAGCTGATGGCCAAGCTCGCGTCGCGTACCGCGAAACCGGATGGGCTGCATGTCATCTCCCCGGTCGATGAGGCGCAGCTAAGGATTTCTATACCTATCGACGACGTCTGGGGGATCGGCGGTAAGACGGTGGAGAAGTTGCGGCTGATCGGCGTGATCCGGCTGGGCGACCTGGACTCCCGGCCGCGCGAGGAGGTGCAACGCGTCTGTGGCACGACCATGGCCCGGAAGCTTTGGCGGATTCGGGAGGGGACGGACGATGCCGTCATCCATTCGGTGGAAAGTCGCACGAGCCTGACCACCGAGGGCACGATCTCGGGCTACAACCGCCGCGACTGGAACCCGGCGGAGCTCATGCAAGCGTGCATCGCCCGCGTCTGTCGTCGGGCGGAGCGGGCGGGGCTCGTGGCGACGGGTCTTGCGGTGGCGCTGCGGGCCGAGGGTGGTGAGCAGGTAGTGCTCAAGCACGGGCTCGCGGATGCGTCGGCCTCGGTGGATGCCTGGACAGCCGCGCTGCTGCCGCAGCTCGTCGACGCGCCGAAGCCACTGGTTGGCCTTCGGGTCACCCTGACCGGGCTGACGACGCCGGACCGGGTGCAGCCGGCGCTCTTCTGAGTGACTCACCCACTCCTTCTAGCGGCGAAATGTTACTCGCAAGAAGGTGTCATGCGACGGCTGGATGGTCGCACACGTCGTCTCATGGCGATAGCTTGAAGAGACCAAGCACGCACTAGGTTTGCCTTGCGGCTGTCGCCACGGCGACTGATGAGTGGTTCGTAGCCAAAAAGCGGTATGAGCGGAGCGCAATGCGAGTTAGTAACCTAAGTGTCACCGGTGTCCTGGGCCAGTATGACCACCACCTCGACTTGCCGGGCTCGGGCGACTTCGCAATCGTCTACGGCCCGAACGGCGTCGGCAAAACTAAGTTTCTCGAAGCCATCGACGGCTTAATGAGGCTCGACACCGCTCAACTCACGCAGCTTCCGTTTGATCGCGCGCACATCGTTTTCGACGATGGGTCTCATTTCTCGGTGTCGCGAAGTGGAAAATTTAGCAGCCTAAACGTCGAGACGATCTACGAGCTGCGCTTCGTACTAGAACGGCGTGGCAATCGGCCCATTCATTGGGTCACAGATGATCGCGGAATAGCGCAGTTCGAGAGATTTCTCCGCACAGAGACAACGTGGTCGCCAATCGCTGGAACTACGGAATGGCAGGACAACGCGGACGGCGAGATCGCAGATTTCGTCGATCTTCAGCGTCGATTCAGTTCGGGTCGCTCGTTAACAGACGCAAAAATGGCGAGACCGATGCCAGATGGTTTGTCAGATTTCTCTGCCGAATTACAGTCCCATTTGATTGAAACGCAGCGTCTTCGAATCGAGGAGTATTCTGCCGGCCGAGACCGCGCAATGGGACGAAATGGACGACAAAGACGTCCAATAAGCACCATCGTCAACTATGCGAATCGGACAAAAAAGCTTCTTTCAGAAGCCTTGGCAGAAAACTCAAAAATTACTCAGCAGCTCGATCGAACGTTCCCGAATAGGATGCTGGGCCAGGAGGAGCGCCCTGCAATCAATGAGAATGAAATTCGGCAGAAATACGACCTTCAGGACCGCTTCCGGAGCAGGCTGGCTCAGATTGCTCTTATTGGGCTTGAGCCGGAACTCTCGCTCCCGAAGAGAAAGCTTTCGCCTTTCGAGATAGCAATGCTCGATCTTTATCTGCGAGACGCGGATCGCAAGCTGGAGTCCTTCGAGGAACTGCTTGCGCGTATCGAGCTCTTCGAGGACATCGTCAACACTCGCTTCTTGCGAAAGATACTTCACGTGAACGCCGATGACGGCCTCGCAGTAACGTCAACTGAAGACGGCAGCACCATCGACCTCGACTCCTTGTCTTCCGGCGAGCAACACGAGATCATCCTCATGTATGGCCTGTTATTCAACGTAAAGGCAGGCTCGCTTGTGCTGATCGACGAACCGGAGATTTCTCTCCATGTCAGCTGGCAACTCAGTTTTGTCAGCGATGTTGCTCGGATAGCGAAGCTGAGTGGATTCCAATTCATAGTTGCGACTCATTCACCACAGGTGATCAACAACTGGTGGACGAACGCGAAACAACTCGGACCGGAAAATGCTGAATTTCAATGATGGAATTACTTACTGCTGATTCTCTTTACGCACACGTACTGATGCAGCGTCAGACGTCTCAGATGATTTTCGCCATCTTCGAAGGCAGCGACGAAGACCGTCTGCTGACGGGTCATCTCAATGAATCCGACCTGACGCCTCTAATTGGCGGCGGAAAGGCCGCTGTATACGGCGCGGGATTGCTTCTTCATGCAAACCGCCTAAAGGGTGCCGTGGCCGTGATCGATCGAGACCTGGACGATCATCTTGGTATTTCTGCTTCATACCCTCCAACGATCGTGGCCACCGCTTCGTACGACTTGGTCGGAGATGTCATCCGACAGCGGCCTGAATTGCTCATGCGCACCATGAGCGTTCATTCCACAGAAGCGTACGCGGCGCTAAGCACTGGCTCCGGAGGACGTCCTATGGATCTTATTTATTTGGTCGCGATGGTTCTAGCACCGCTTCGCCTGGTCAATGAGCAGAGAGTTTTGGGTCTTAAACTTCGGAAATTTCCGTTCGAAGCGGTCATACAAACCGACCTGACTATTCCTGCGATCGAGGACGTGCTCAAGATCGCAAATTCGAGATCGGGCACCATTCACGATCTCGAGGACATGGCGACAGACCTCGTAAACGCCGAGGTCATATTGACTTCGAAGGACTGCGGGGGTCATGACCTGCTGTCGGTTGCTGCGGGCTTGCTGCGGGCTTGCGGAGCAAGCGGAGTAAGTCCAAAAAGCCTTACGATCGGGCTTTTTTCGGCGGTCGACTCCTCGGTGATCAAAACCCTGCCTGTTTTCGAACCGCTTCAAAAGTGGGCCGCCGAGTATTCTCGGCGGGCATTCGCGTTCTGACGAACGGTACATTCGTCACCCCAGGAGGCCGATAGATCGGACGCACGAATTGCGCGGGGCGGACCGACGGTATTCATCGACAAACTTTCGCCAGATCGAACTGTGCCCCCAGGCAGATTCGAACTGCCGCCCCTGCCTCCGGAGGGCAGTGCTCTATCCCCTGAGCTATGGGGGCCCGGAGAACGTCTCCAAGGTTACCAGTCGTAGGCTGGCCACATGAGCGAGCCCAGCCTGCGCGACCGACTAAGAGCCCTGAAGGTCTTCGGCGAGGACATGCCCGAGCTGGTTCCGGATGCCGCACCGCACGATCCCCTCGACCTCCTGCGCACCTGGCTGGAGGAAGCGCTGGCGCAGGGTGTCGCCCAACCGCACGCCATGACGCTGGCGACGAGTGACGCCGCCGGAGCGCCGAGTGCCCGCACCCTGCTACTCAAGGACCTCACACCGGAGGGCGTCTGGTTCGCGAGCCTGTCGTCGAGTCCGAAGGGGCGTGACCTCGAGGCCAACCCGCGAGCCGCCGTGGTGCTCTACTGGCGCGAGCAGGGGCGCCAGATCAGGGTCACGGGAGCCATTGAGAAGGGGCCACGCGACGTGGCACGGGCGGATTTCCTGCAACGTCATCCCAAAGCCAGGGCGACGGCGATAGCCGGCCACCAGAGCGAGCCGATCGGCGACGATCATGACGAACTTCAGGCCGATGCACAGGCCCGCGTCGATGCCGATGACCGGTTCGTGCCGGAGGAGTGGGTGGCCTGGATTCTCCGCCCACAGACCGTCGAATTCTGGCAGGCAGCGCGCCACCGCGAGCAGACCCGGCTGCGCTACGAGAAGTCAGGCGGCGACTGGCAACGGGACCTGCTCTGGCCGTGACAAGATCGACCCATGCAGCGCACTGTCTCCTCGCACCTCGAGATGAATCTCGCCGGCAACACCGACATGGTCTTCAGCATCGCGGCGGTGTCCAGCGCCGAGCTCGCGAGTGAGTCGGCCACCTATGTTCTGGATGGCACGCCCCTCGACTTCACCGAACTGACCGACCGCCACGGAACGCGACTCCACCGCCTTGCGGCGGGCCCGGGCTCCCTCGTCGTCGACTACCGTGCGGTGGTGGAGGGACGCAGCGAGCCCGCCCCGGTCGACCCCCTCGACCAGGTCATCTACCTGCGGCCGAGTCGTTACTGCGAGTCCGACAGCCTGCTGCCCACGGCGCGCTCCGAGTTCGGCGGCCTGGTCGGCCACGAGCTTCTCAGCGCGGTCACCCTCTGGGTGTGGAACAAGCTCAGCTACGTCCCCGGCTCCAGCCGGGTCACCGACGGTGCCGCCGGGACCCTGATGGCCCGTCGGGGTGTCTGCCGCGACTACGCCCATCTCGTGATCGCCCTGCTGCGCGCGCTCGACGTGCCCGCCCGCATGGCAGCGGTGTACGCGCCCGGGCTCAGCCCGATGGACTTCCACGCCGTGGCTGAGGCGTTCATCGACGGCGAGTGGTGGGTCGTCGATGCCACGCGTCTGGCTCCCCGCCAGTCGATGGTGCGCATCTCGACCGGCCGCGATGCCGCGGACATCGCGTTCCTCACCAACCATTGGGCCGACCTGGTGCTGAACAAGCTCACGGTGCTGGCCATCGTCGACGAGCTGCCGACGGATGACGGCATCCAGCAGCTGCAATTGGGTTAGCCCGACCTCGCCGACCGGCGACGATAAGCTTGACTACCGTGAATCCCGCCGATCTCTCCGCCTCCCTGCTCGCCGCCGTCTCCACCGTGCTCGAGCGCCGTGGAGCCACTCAGTCCGTGACGCTCGGCGACGTTGTGCTGGAGCGCCCGCGCAATCGGGATCACGGTGATTGGGCATCCAACATCGCCATGAAACTGGCGAAGCCGCTCGGCACGAACCCGCGCGAGCTCGCGACTGAGATCGCCGAGGCACTCTCGGCCGTCGACGGAGTGTCGAAGGTGGATGTCGCGGGCCCGGGCTTCATCAACATCACCCTCGATGCGGCCGCCGCCGGTGCCCTCGCGAAGACCATCGTCGAGGCCGGAGCGAGCTACGGCGAGGGCGACCTCTACGCCGGTGTGCCGATCAACCTCGAGTTCGTCTCCGCCAACCCGACCGGCCCGATTCACATCGGTGGTGTGCGCTGGGCGGCCGTCGGTGACAGCCTCGCCCGCATCTTCCAGTCGCAGGGCGGCGTCGTCACCCGCGAGTACTACTTCAACGACCACGGCGCGCAGATCGACCGTTTCGCGCGCAGTCTCGTTGCGGCGTTCCACGGCGAGCCCGCCCCCGAGGACGGCTACGCGGGGCAGTACATCCTCGACATCACGGCCCGCATCATCAACGACTACCCGGGCGACCTCACCAAGCTGCCCGCAGATGAGCTGCAGGAGGTCTTCCGCTCAGTCGGCGTCGAGCTCATGTTCGGCGACATCAAGGCGAGCCTGCACAACTTCGGCGTCGACTTCGATGTCTACTTCCACGAGAACGAGGTGCACGAGTCGGGCGCGGTCGACCGCGCCGTCGCCCGCCTTCGCGAGCTCGGTCACATCTTCGAGGAGGACGGCGCCACCTGGTTGCGCACCACGACCTTCGGCGACGACCGCGACCGCGTTGTCATCAAGAGCGACGGGGAGGGCGCCTACATCTCGGGCGACCTCGCCTACTACCTCAACAAGCGCGAGCGGGGTTTCGAGCGCAACTTCATCATGCTCGGCGCCGACCACCACGGCTACCTCAAGCGCCTGATGGCCATGACCGAGGCCTTCGGTGACAAGCCTTACTACAACCTCGAGATCCTCATCGGCCAGATGGTCAACCTGCTTCGGGATGGCGAACCGCTGCGCATGTCGAAGCGCGCCGGCACCGTTGTGTCCCTCGAAGACCTCGTCGAGGCGGTCGGGGTGGACGCGGGACGCTACGCTCTCGTGCGCAGCTCGATCGACTCGACCATCGACATCGACCTCGACCTGTGGAGCCGCAAGACGAGCGACAACCCCGTCTTCTACGTGCAGTACGGCCACGCCCGCACGCATCAGGTGGCACGCAATGCCGCCGCCTCGGGTGTCACGCGCGACGTGTTCGACGCCTCGCTGCTCACCCACGAGACCGAGAGCATCCTGCTCGGCATCCTCGCCGAGTTCCCGCGCATCGTGCGCCAGGCCGCCGAGCTGCGCGAGCCGCACCGCGTCGCCCGTTATGTCGAGGAAGTCGCCGGCGCCTACCACCGCTGGTACGACAACTGCCGTGTCACTCCGCTCGGCGAAGAGCCGGTCGGCGACGTGCACCGCACCCGCCTGTGGCTGAACGACGCGACCGGCCAGGTGCTGCGCAACGGCCTCGGCTTGCTCGGCGTGAGCGCGCCGGAGCGCATGTAATGGCCGACGAACAGAACAACGACCTCGCGAAGACCGTCGAGCTCGGCGAGCTGCCGATCGTGCGCGAGGGCGACGTACTCACCGTGCCCAAGAAGGAGAAGAAGCGCCGTCGCGGCCTCGGCTGGCTCATCGCCCTCGGCGTGGTCATCGTGCTCGGGGTGGTCGGCTGGATCGTCGGCGACATCGTGGCCCGCGACTTCGCGCAGAACTTCGTGCGCGAGAAGGTCACCGAGGTGTTCAACCTCGAGCCCGGCGCCGACATGGATGTCACCATCGGCCCGGGATCCCTGCTCGCGCAAGCGCTCACCGGCAGTATCGATTCGGTGGATGTCTCTGTTCCCGACGTCTCCTTCGGTGCCATCTCCGGCGATCTCGACCTGGCGCTCACCGGCATCCCGCTTGACACGGCCCTTCCCGTCGACACGATGCGGGTCGCCCTTGCGGTTCCGGAAGCGAACCTCTCGGCCCTCTCGTCGTACCTGAGCGGCGCAGAGCTCACGGACATCTCCCTCGTCGAGGATCGTGTTGCCATCGCGACCGAGTTCCAGGTCTTCGGGTTCGCGGTGCCGGTCGGCGTGGAGCTGCTGCCCGCGGTTGTCAACGGCGAGATCGCCTTCGACCCCAGCGTCATCACCGTCAATGGCGCCGACATCTCGGTCGAGGCGCTGCGCGAGGGTCCGTTCGCCGGAATCGCGCGCGACCTGCTCGGCCAGCGCTCCTTCTGCGTCGGCGAGTACTTGCCCGCCGCCCTCACCCTGACCGATGTCGACGTCGTATCGGGAAGCCTCGTGGTGAAGCTCAGCGGAGACGGCGCTGCGCTCGGCGGAGCCGGGCTCTCCGAGGTCGGCACCTGCCCCGCCGCATAGCGACGGACCGGGTAACAGCACGGTATCAACCGGCACGCCGCGCGCGTATCGCACGGTAGACAGGCCAGTATGGGCTCATGGACCGCGAACCAGAACCGTTCAACTGGGGCCTCGGCGCATCGAACCCCGCCCAGCCGACCTCTGACGAGTCCCTCGCTCGTGATGGTGCGGCCGCCCGCGAGGCGGCCATAGCCCGCGAGGCAGCCATTGTTCGCGCAAATGCCGCGGCCCGCGCCCAGCTCGTGCAGAATCCTCCCGTTGAGCGCCAGCGGGAGACGGTCAAGAAGGTCGACCGCTACTACGACCCCTCGGTGAGCTACAACCCGGTGGACCTCGGCTTCCAGGAGGTCGAGATCGCCCCGAAGGGCTTCCTGCGCCGCCTCCTCCCTGTCGTGGTCACGCTCGCGATCCTCGGCGGTATCGTCGTCGGCGGTACGATCGCGGTCGACGGATTCCTGCGTGACTCGGCATCCAACCTCATCGGCGACCTGGTCGGCAGTGCTCTCAAGGTCGAGGACGACGCGAAGGTCGACGTGGACCTCGGCGGCGGGCTGTTCCTCGCCCAGGCCGCGAGCGGCTCGATCGACAACGTGAGCGTGGACGTCTCGAAGGCGAGCTTCGGCGGCCTCACCGGTGCACTCGCGCTCGAGGCGAAGGGTGTGCCGACGAGCCCCTCCGTTCCCTCTGACAGCGTGGCCATCGCGCTGACGCTCGATGAAGAGGGCGCGCTCGCCTTCGCGACCGCCCTGCAGGGTGCGGCCACAACACCCGTCACCCTCGGCGACGGGACCATGACCCTCAGCTCCGCCGTCAAGGCCGGCGGCAAGCGGGTGCCCCTGCTCGTCGCATTCGTGCCGAGCGTCGTCGAGGGCGCGCTCGTGCTCACCCCGCAGACCATCACCGTGGGCGAGACACCGATGACCACTGAGGAGTTCGCGGCCAGCAAGTACGGCAAGGTCGGTAAGGTGCTGCTCAACCCACGCACGCTGTGCGTCGCGACCTTCCTGCCCGAGAAGCTCACCCTCACCGGCCTCACCGTCACGCCCGCGACGGTGATCCTCACGGCGGACGGCAAGAAGGTTCCCCTCGCGGGTGGCGGGCTGTCCTCGCGCGGCACCTGCGCTCCGGCGGCCTGATCACCCCCTCCTCGCGCTACCGATACGATTGGATCGGCTTCGGGAGCCTCCCCGGCGTCCCGCTTTCGTTCCTTCGATCCTGTTATCCGATCCTTCGTTCAGAGGTCCGCACGTGTCTGACAATCCGCTCGCCCCGTCGTGGCTGGTCCGCCCGCACGACGCCAACGCGCTCGCGCCGAGCGTCTGGTCGCAGAACGCGGAGCGCGCAGCCGACGGTGAGCTGCTCATCGCGGGCGCCTCGGCGATAGCTATCGCGGCCGAGTACGGCACACCCGTGTACGTGATCGATGAGGCGGATGTCAGGACTCGCGCCCGGGGCATCCGCGACTCATTCGACGCGGAGTTCGCCGCGATCGGCTCGAGCGTCAAGGTCTACTACGCCGGAAAGGCGTTCCTCTCCACCCAGGTCGCGGCGTGGATGATCGAGGACGGCCTCAATATCGACGTCTGCAGCGGAGGCGAGCTCGCCGTCGCCCTCGCCGGGGGAGCGCCGCCCGAGCGTCTCGGCCTGCACGGCAACAACAAGAGCGTCGCCGAGATCGACCGTGCCGTCGGCGTCGGCATCGGGGCGATCGTGCTCGACAGCCTCATCGAGATCGAACGCGTGGCCGAGGCGGCGGCGCGGCACGGTCGTGTGCAGCCCGTGCGCCTGCGGGTCAACAGCGGCGTGCACGCGCACACTCACGAGTACCTCGCCACGGCCCGCGAGGACCAGAAGTTCGGCATCCCGCTCGCCGAGGTCGCCGCGACGGTGGCCAGCATCCGCTCGCACGACTCGCTCGAGTTCCTCGGCCTGCACTCCCACATCGGTTCCCAGATCTTCGAGTCCGACGGATTCGCCGAGGCCACCTCGCGCCTCTTCGCCGTGCACGCCGAACTGCTGGCCGGTGGCCCGGTTCCCGAGTTAAACCTCGGCGGCGGGTTCGGCATCGCCTATACATCGGTGGATGACGCGCTGCCCATCCCGGAGCTCGCGCGCAGGCTCGCCGCCATCGTGGCGACGGCGGCCGCCGAGCGCGGGATCCCCGTTCCGGTCATCGCGATCGAGCCCGGCCGTTCCATCATCGGCCCGTCGATGACCACGCTGTACACGGTCGGCACGATCAAGGACGTGGTGGTCTCGGACGCTTCGACAGGCTCAGCGACCGCCGTGCGCAAGTACGTCAGCGTTGACGGCGGGATGAGCGACAACATCCGCCCGGCTCTGTACGCCGCAGACTACTCAGCGCGCATCGCGAACCGTTCCTCGACCGCAGCCCCGGCGCTCGTGCGGGTTGCGGGCAAGCACTGCGAGAGCGGGGACATCCTCGTACACGCCGACTACCTGCCGGGCGACGTGCAACCCGGCGACCTGCTCGCGATACCCGCGACGGGTGCCTACGGCTGGGCGATGGCCAGCAACTACAACTACCTCGCGCGACCACCCGTCGTCGCCGTGAAGACCGGCCGTACACGAGTCATCGTGCGCGGCGAGACCGAAGCGGACCTGCTCTCCAGGGACGCCGGATTGGACACTGAATGATCGAGTACCGCAACCTCCGCGTCGCCCTCCTCGGCGGCGGCACCGTCGGCGCGAACGTCGTCGACCTGCTGCTGACCCACGGGGAGGAGCTCGCCAACCGCGCCGGCGCCGGCCTCGAACTGGTCGGGGTCGCCGTGCGCGACATCGACGCCGAGCGCACGCCCGCGATCCCGAAGCACCTGCTCACGACGGACGCCGAAGCCCTCATCGTGAATGCCGACATCGTCGTCGAACTCATGGGCGGGCTCGAGCCGGCCCGCACCTACGTGCTGCAGGCCATCAACTCGGGCGCCGACGTGATCACCGCCAATAAGGCGCTGCTCGCGACCCACGGCCCCGAGCTGTTCGAGGCGGCCGAGCAGGTCGGCGCTCAGCTCTACTACGAGGCGGCGGTCGGCGGCGCGATCCCCATCATCCGCCCGCTGCGCGAGAGCCTTGCCGGCGACCGCGTCACCCGCATCCTCGGCATCGTCAACGGAACGACGAACTACATTCTCGATGCGATGGATGCCACGGGCGACACGTTCGAGAACGCTCTCGCCGAGGCCACTCGCCTCGGTTACGCCGAGGCCGACCCCACCGCAGACGTCGGGGGATACGACGCCGCGCAAAAGGCTGCGATCCTCGCGAGCCTCGCCTTCCACACGACCGTGCCGCTCGACGCCGTCTACCGCGAGGGCATCACCGAGATCACCGACAGCCAGGTGAAGGCTGCGCGCAAGGCCGGCTACGTCATCAAAATACTTGCAATCTGCGAGCGCATCGAGATCGACGGAACGGGCGAGTACGGCGTGAGCGCGCGCGTGCACCCCGCACTCATTCCACTCGCGCACCCGCTGGCCGCCGTTCACGGCGCGAACAACGCGGTGTTCATCGAGGCCGAGGCTGCCGGCAGCCTGATGTTCTACGGCGCGGGAGCGGGCGGGCCGGAGACGGCATCCGCTGTTCTGGGAGATCTCGTCTCGGCAGCCCGACGCCATGTCATCGGCGGGCCCGGTGTTGCCGAGTCGACGCACGCCAACCTGCCGATCCTGCCGATGGCGAGTGTGCTCACCCGCTACCAGATCGAGCTCACGGTCGTCGACCAGCCGGGCGTGCTCGCCACCATCGCCACCCTGTTCAGCGACCACGGCGTCTCCGTCGAAGCCGTCTCGCAGACCGTTCGCGACGGTAAGGATGACACCCAGCCCGCCGCTACCCTTGTAATCGTCACACACGTCGCCACCGAGTCGAGCCTCGCCACCACGGTCGAGGCCCTCGCTGCGAACGACGTAGTTACCGCAGTTGTTTCCGTTCTGAGAGTTGAGGGTCTGTAATGGCACACCAGTGGCGTGGAGTTCTCCACGAATACCGCGACCGTCTGAACGTGACGGATGCCACCCCGATCATCAGCCTCGGTGAGGGCGGCACCCCGCTGATCCCCGCTGCCGCGCTCTCCGCGCGCACCGGCGCGAAGGTCTGGGTCAAGTTCGAGGGTATGAACCCGACCGGCTCGTTCAAGGACCGCGGCATGACCATGGCTGTCTCCAAGGCCGTCGAGGCCGGCGCCAAGGCCATCATCTGCGCCTCGACCGGCAACACCTCGGCCTCCGCTGCCGCCTACGCGACCCACGCCGGCATCACGGCCGCCGTGCTGGTGCCCGAGGGCAAGATCGCCATGGGCAAGCTCGCCCAGGCCATCGCCCACGGCGCCGAGCTGCTGCAGGTGCAGGGCAACTTCGACGACTGCCTCGACATCGCGCGTGACCTCGCCGCCAACTACCCCGTGCACCTCGTGAACTCGGTCAACAACGACCGCATCGAGGGCCAGAAGACCGCGGCCTTCGAGGTCGTCGAGGTTCTCGGTGACGCCCCCGACATCCACATCGTCCCGGTCGGCAACGCCGGCAACTACACCGCGTACTTCCGGGGCTACAGCGAGGAACTCTCCCGCGGCGAGACCACGAAGCTGCCGCGCATGTTCGGCTTCCAGGCCGCGGGCTCCGCGCCGATCGTGCTCGGTCACGTCGTCAAGAACCCCGACACCATCGCGAGCGCAATCCGCATCGGGAACCCCGCTTCGTGGGAGCTCGCCCTCGCCGCCCGGGAGACGAGCGACGGCTACTTCGGAGCGATCAGCGACGAGAAGATCCTCGAGGCGCACCGCATCCTCTCCGCCGAGGTCGGCATCTTCGTCGAGCCCGCCTCCGCGATCAGCGTCGCCGGCCTGCTCGAGCGTGCAGACGCGGGACTTATCCCGAAAGGCGCGACCATCGTGCTGACCGTCACCGGCCACGGCCTCAAGGACCCGAGCTGGGCCCTGCGCGCCGCGGACGGCTCCGACGTCACCCCGACCGTCGTTCCCGTCGACACCGCCGAGATCGCTTCCGTGCTGGGTCTCGTCCGGGCATGACCGGTCTGCCTGCGGGGCGCTCGGTCCAGGTCAAGGTTCCGGCGACCTCTGCCAACCTGGGACCAGGATTCGACACCCTCGGACTCGCCCTCTCGCTCTATGACGACCTCGAGGTCACCGTTCGCGACGAGCCCGGAGCCTTCGTCGACGTCATCGGCGTCGGCCAGGGCGAGGTGCCGACCGACGCGTCCAACCTCGTGGTGCGCACCATCGCCCACACCTTCGGCGTCTTCGGCCAGCCGGTACCCGGACTGCACCTCGTAGCGCGCAACGCGATTCCCCACGGGCGCGGGATGGGGTCATCCGGCGCCGCGATCGTCGCGGGCATCATGGCCGCGAAGGGGCTCCTCGACGGCATCGTCGACATCGACTCCGACGACCTGCTGCGTATCGCGACCGATCTCGAGGGTCACCCCGACAACGTGGCTCCCGCCCTCTTCGGCGGACTGACTATCGCGTGGACCGGTGTCACCGGCCCGCGGCACAAGAAGCTCATGGTGCACCGCGGTGTCTCGCCGCTCGTCTGTGTGCCGCAGAGCACCATGTCGACCGAGCTCGCGCGCAGCCTCCAGCCCGAGAACGTGTCGCGCGCCGACGCGATCTTCAATGTCTCGCGGTCGTCGCTGCTCATCGCGGCACTCATCCAGAGCCCTGAACTGCTGCTCGACGCAACCGAGGACAAACTGCACCAGAGCTACCGTGCGAGCGCCATGCAGGAGACCGGCGACCTCATCGAGCTGCTGCGGTCTCACGGCCACGCGGCAGTCGTCTCGGGAGCGGGTCCGTCGATCCTCGTGCTCGGCAGCGACCCCGGACAGCGCGCGGAGGCCGCGGAACTCGTGGCCGAGCACGCCACGACACCCTGGCAATCGCTCATGCTGGCCGTCGACTTCAAAGGTGCTACAGTGATTGCGCACCCGGCAGAAGCACTGGCCTAACCAGCGCCACGCCCGATGAGTCCAGGCCCAGCCTGAATCGTCCGGCCGAATCATCAGGCCCGGGTTGCACTTCACCCAGCAATCGGTATTGTCCCGTCGATTCCTGTGCGGTTGAACATACAGCAACCTCTCAGACACGGACAGGCCGATCAGCTCTCCACCGGAATCACGTTATTTTTCGGTAGGGGAAAGGAACCCCAGTAGTGACTGATGTCAACGCCCACGCAACGAGTGTGGGCTCACACGCTTCCCTAAGCGCCCTTCGTCTTCCCGAGCTTCTTGCTCTGGCGAGCGAACTGGGCGTCAAGGGCGCATCCAAACTTCGTAAAGGAGAACTCGTGGACGCTATCAACGAGATCCAGAGCCCGGCTTCACCCGACGCGGCAGTAGCCGCACCGACCGAGGCCCCAGCCGCCGCAGCGGAGACCGCTGTCGCACCCCCCAAGAAGCGCGCACCGCGTCGCGCGACCACGGCAGACGCCGAGGCGAAGGCCGCAGCTGCAGCAGCAGCAGCCCAGGCCGACGCCCCCGCCGCTCCCGCCGAGTCCTTCGCCCCCAAGTCGGCTGTCAGCCACGTGAACGGTGCCGAGTCCGGCCTGTCCGAGGCAACTTCGACTGAGGCGCCCGCACCCTCTGACGCTGCGGCCACCGATACATCCGACACCGAGGCACCCGCTGCAAAGGCTCCCGCCAAGGGACGCGCCACGCGCAGCCGCCGCGCGAGCAGCGCCGACGCCGCTCCCGCCGAGGTTTCCGCAGACGCACCGACCGAGGCTCCGGCCGAGGCGAACAGCGACCAGCGCAACGCTGACCAGGGCAACGCTGACCAGGCCAGCTCAGACCAGAGCGGCTCCGAGCAGAGCGGATCCGACCAGAACGGCGAGCAGTCCGAGGGTGAGGGCCGCGAAGGCCAGTCCCGCGGACGCAACCGCAACCGCAACCGCAACGAGCGTGGCGACCGCCAGCCGCAGGCCGAGGGCCAGCAGCGGGAGGGCCAGCAGCGCGGCAACCGTGGACAGGGCAACCAGCCCGCACGCGGCGAGAACGACCGTGCAGCGGGCAACCGCGAGCAGGGCAACCGCGAGCAGGCGAACAACAACGGCCGCGACCAGGGTCGCGAGCAGGACCGCATGCTCGAGGACGACGACCGCAATGGTCGCAACCGCTACCGCGACCGCAAGCGCGGCCGTGGCCCGGTCGGCGACGACTTCGAGCCCGAGATCACCGAAGACGACGTGCTCATCCCCGTCGCCGGAATCCTCGACGTACTCGACAACTACGCCTTCGTGCGCACCTCGGGCTACCTGCCCGGCAACAACGACGTCTATGTCTCGCTCGGCCAGGTCAAGAAGTACAACCTGCGCAAGGGTGACGCCGTCGTCGGCGCGATCCGCCAGCCCCGCGAAGGCGACCAGGGCCAGGGCCGCCAGAAGTACAACGCCATCGTGCGCATCGACTCCATCAACGGCCTGTCGATCGAGGATGCGGCCAACCGCGTTGAGTTCGGCAAGCTGACGCCGCTGTACCCGACCGAGCGCCTGCGTCTCGAGACCGAGTCGTCGAAGCTCTCCACCCGCATAATCGACCTCGTCGCCCCGATCGGCAAGGGCCAGCGCGGCCTTATCGTCTCGCCGCCCAAGGCCGGCAAGACGCTCGTGCTGCAGGCCATCGCGAACTCGATCGCGAAGAACAACCCCGAGGTCCACCTCATGGTCGTTCTCGTCGACGAGCGCCCCGAAGAGGTCACCGACATGCAGCGCACGGTCAAGGGTGAGGTCATCGCATCTACCTTCGACCGTCCCGCCGAGGACCACACGACGGTCGCCGAACTCGCCATCGAGCGCGCGAAGCGCCTCGTCGAGCTTGGTCACGACGTCGTTGTGCTGCTCGACTCGATCACCCGACTCGGCCGCGCGTACAACCTCGCGGCGCCGGCCTCGGGGCGCATCCTCTCGGGTGGTGTCGATTCTTCGGCCCTCTACCCGCCGAAGCGCTTCTTCGGAGCCGCACGCAACATCGAAGAGGGTGGATCGCTCACCATCATCGCGACCGCTCTCGTCGAGACCGGCTCCAAGATGGACGAAGTCATCTTCGAGGAGTTCAAGGGCACCGGCAACATGGAGCTGCGCCTCTCGCGTTCGCTCGCCGACAAGCGCATCTTCCCGGCCGTCGACGTCAACGCCTCCGGCACGCGTCGCGAGGAGATGCTCCTCGGCGCCGACGAGGTCAAGGTCACCTGGAAGCTGCGTCGCGCCCTCGCCGGTCTCGACCAGCAGCAGGCCCTCGAGATCGTTCTTGGCAAGCTCAAGGAGACCTCCTCCAACGTCGAGTTCCTCATGCAGATCCAGAAGTCGATGCCCAGCACGGGTGCGACCAAGGAAGACTAAGCATGTTCGAGTCCGTGCAGGGGCTCCTGGAGGAGCATGAAGCCCTCCAGGAGCAACTCGCCGACCCCGAGCTGCACTCGGATCCGGCGCGCTCCAAGAAGGTCAACCGGCGCTATGCCGAGCTGAGCCGGATCGTGGCCGCGTACCACGAGTGGCGCCAGCTGACGGATGACGTCGAGGCCGCGACCGAGATGGCCGCCGACGACGAGTCCTTCGCTGCCGAGCTGCCCTCGCTCGTCGAGGATCTCGCGAAGGCGGAGGAGATCCTCCGCCGCCTGCTCATCCCGCGCGACCCCAACGACGCCCGCGACATCATCATGGAGATCAAGATGGGTGAGGGTGGCGCCGAGTCGGCGCTCTTCGCCGGCGACCTCCTGCGCATGTACCTGCACTACGCGGAGTCGAAGAAGTGGAAGACCGAGATCATCGAGCAGACCTCGAGCGACCTCGGCGGCATCAAGGACGTGCAGCTCGCCATCAAGGGCAACTCGAGCGATCCCGCCGAAGGTGTGTGGGCGCACCTCAAGTACGAGGGCGGTGTGCACCGTGTCCAGCGTGTGCCGGCGACCGAGTCGCAGGGACGCATCCACACCTCGGCGGCCGGCGTGCTCGTGTTCCCCGAGGTCGACGAGCCCGAAGAGGTCGAGATCAGCCAGAACGATCTCAAGATCGACGTCTACCGTTCGAGCGGCCCCGGTGGCCAGTCGGTCAACACGACCGACTCCGCCGTGCGCATCACCCACCTTCCGACCGGAATCGTCGTGGCCATGCAGAACGAGAAATCGCAGCTGCAGAACCGTGAGGCAGGAATGCGCGTGCTGCGCGCCCGCATCCTCGCCCGGTACCAGGAGGAGGCGGACGCCGAGGCATCGGCCTACCGCAAGACGCAGATCCGCACCATGGACCGCTCCGAGCGCATTCGCACCTACAACTTCCCCGAGAACCGCGTCGCCGATCACCGCACCGGCTACAAGGCCTACAACCTCGACGCCGTGATGAACGGCGCGCTCGAGGCTGTCATCCAGTCGTGCATCACGTCCGACGAGGAAGCCCAGCTTGCCGACCTCGGTTCGGACAACTGACCGCGCGCTGCCCGCCGCCATGACCCAGACCACGATCACCGAGGTACTCGAGCGTTCTACCGAGTCCCTTCAGCGCGCCGGGATCTTCGGAGCCCAGGTCGACGCCGAACTGTTGATCGGGCACGTGCTCGGCCTCAGCAGGGGTGGTGTGCAGGCGCGGGTCGCGACATCCTCGCCCCTGAGTGTCGACGACGTGATCACCGTCTCGGAGCTCGTCGAGCGGCGAGCCGCGCGCGAACCGCTGCAGCACATCACCGGTCGGGCGCCGTTCCGGTCGATGGAGCTCGCCGTCGGCCCCGGAGTCTTCGTGCCACGACCCGAGACCGAGACCGTTGTGCAGTTCGCGATCGACGCCCTACGCGCCGTGCCCGGGTCGCCGATCGGTATCGACCTCGGGACCGGTAGCGGAGCCATCGCCCTGGCCATGGCAACTGAGGTGCCTCACTCTCGCGTATGGGGTGTCGAGGTATCGCCGCGCGCGTTCATCTGGACGAAGCAGAACTTCCGCGAGAGCGGCGCCACGAACGCGACGCCGATCTTCACCGATCTCGCCATCGCACTGCCCGAACTGGATGGCACGGCCGACGTCGTGATCTCGAATCCGCCGTACATTCCGCTCGGTGCGATTCCTCGTGACCCCGAGGTTCGCCTGCACGACCCCGAGATCGCACTCTACGGCGGACCGGACGGTCTCGACGTGGTGCGCCAGGTCTCGACGACCGCCCTGCGCCTGCTGCACGCGGGCGGCACCCTGGTGCTCGAGCACGGCGAACTTCAGTCCGCCGCGATCACCGCCCTGCTCCGCGAGGACGGCTGGCTCGCCGTCGCCTCACACCGCGACCTCCTCGGCCGCGACCGCGCGACGACCGCCCTGCGGCCCTAGCTCCCTCCTTCTTCACCCAACCAACAAGAATTGCTCCACAACACTCCGGTTGGCGCACTTTTCCACAGTTCGGCACGCTGGCCGCACGTAAGGCTCCCGTTCTCGACATGGTCGTGGGATGCCCCGTCGCGTCGATCTCCCCACTCAGCTCCTGGGACTCCCGTTCGTTACCGCCCAGGCGCGTATGGGCGGGGTCGGGTACGGCCGCACGCGGAGCTCTGATCTGGGCGCTCCGTTCCACGGTGTGCGCGTGCCGGCCGATCGCGAGCCCGTGGGTTCCCCCGAAGCCGCCGCGCTCCGGCGTGTGTCGGATTACGCTCCCCGTCTGCGCCCCGGGCAATTCTTTTGTGAGCTCACGGCTCTTGTGTTGTGGACCGGACTGGTGGCCTACTCCCGCCGCAATGAGTCGGCACTGCACGTGGGAGCAAACGAGCCTGCCTGTCCACCACAAGCCCGCGGCACTCGTCCGCACTATTACTCGGGATTGGACATCCATCGAGTTGCGGGGGTGCCCGCGTGTTCGCCCGTCCAGGCCTGGTTGCAATGCTGCGTCTCGCTCCCGATACCCGAACTGGTGGTCCTGGGCGATGCCCTCCTGCGGCGAAAGAACCCCTTGACCACGTCGGACCGTCTCGCCGCCGCAGTACGGGCCCGCGGCTCGCGTCCCGGAGCTCGATCGGCACGACAGGCGCTTGCACAGATCCGACCGCGCACTGACTCGCCCAGGGAGAGCGAGCTTCGACTGCTCATCGCCCATGGCGGCCTCCCGGAGCCGGTCGTCAATGCAGCAATCACCGACGCGCGCGGAGCATTTCTGGGATTCGGCGATCTGACCTACCTCGAGTACCGCACAATCGTGGAGTATGACGGCGAGCACCACTTCGGCCTGGATGCGCAGCGGGTGCACGACCTCGACCGGGTCGACCGCTTTCGTCGAGCAGAGTGGCGCGTCATCCAGATACACCGATTGCATCTCGCCGGTGACGGGGCGCCTGCCCTAGCCCTTATCCGCGAGGGTCTGATCGCGGCTGGCTGGCGTCCGTAGCCCACCGGTAGAAAATGCTCCAAAACTCTCGCGTTGGAGCACTTTCTGCTGGTTGACGAGCTGGCGGGTGCGCTCAACCCGTGAAAAGTGCTCCACAGGCGCGAGGTTGGAGCATTTTTCGCTGGTTGGGTGAGGGGCGGGGAGCGGCTAGACCCGCGCCCGCGTTGCCGCGAACGACTCGATAGCGGCGAGCATGCCCGCAGCCGACCCGTAGTGGTACGCCGTGATGCCGATGCTGCGGGCGCCCTCGACATTGACTGTCATGTCGTCGGCGAAGAAGGCGTCGTCCGCGTCGACACCGTAAGCGTCGAGCACCGATTGGAAGACGGCCGGGTTCGGCTTGCGCGCCCCGTAGTAGCTCGAGGTGAACAGGTGCTCGTCGCCGAACAGCTCGACGAGCTCGGGGGCCAGGGTGCGCAGGTGCTTGTGCGCGAGGGCGCCGTTGTTGGTGAGGAGCGTGACCTGTCCGAGCTCGGAGGCGCGGCGCACCGCGGCCAGGGCCTCGGGCCGTGCGGTCATCGCCGCTGCCCGAACGCGCACCCACTCGTGCTCGTCGATGGGCTGGCCGAGCGCGGTCTCGACGGCCTCGAGGTACTCCTCACCCGTGCGGTACACGCCGGCCTCGGCGGCCCACTCACCCTTGTCGTGCCACCAGCGCTGGCGCAGCTGGTCGAGCGAGAGTCCGGTCATGGCCGTCATGCCGGTCATGCGGGTACGCCAGTCGTAGTCGTAGAGAACGTCATCCATGTCGAAAATGAACAGCAGGGTCATCGGGTTCTCTCCGCGAAGGCGGCCATGGCGGCGTCGAGGCCGTCGACCGAGGTGAAGTGGTGCGCGTGGATGCCGATCGAGCGCGCACCGAGCACGTTCTCGAGCGAGTCGTCGGCGAAGAAGGTATCCGCAGCCGCGAATCCGTAGCGGTCGAGGGCGCGTTCGAACGCGAGCGGGTCGGGCTTGCGCACCCCGAGCTGGCAGCTGACCAGTCGGTTGTCGCCGACCAGCGCGCAGACGTCGGGGGCCAGGCGGGGGAGTGCCTCGGCGAACGGTGCGGGGTTGTTCGACATCAGCGAGACGGTGCCGAGCGAGGCGGCTCGAGCCACGGCCGCGACACTTCCGTCGATGCGGGTCATCGCAAGAGACCGGGCGTCGGCCCATTCGTCGAGGCTCAACCGGCGTCCACCAGTCACCCTCGCGAACTCGTCGAGGTACTCGTCGGCGGTCGGCCATTCCCCGCTCTCGGCGCGGCGCTCGTAGCCGGCAGCCCACCACGAACTCGCGAGGCGGTACTGCGAGACACCGGTCAGGCGGGCGAACTCGGGGAGTCGTCGGCGGAAGTCGTACTGGTACAGGGTCTTGTCGAAGTCAAAGAGGTAGAGGTTCACGGCACTTCAACGCTACAGCGCTCAGGGAGTTCTCCCCGCCCGGGCCGGTATCATAAACGGGACATGGCGACCATCTACGACTGCTCGAACGACGCCGAGCTGCTGACCGGCACCCGGCTCGCGCGTCTCACCATCGGCAAGGGCGGGCTCATCGTCATCCCGACCGACACGGTCTACGGCATTGCCGCCGACGCCTTCAACCCGGAGGCCGTTGCGCGCCTCCTCGCTGCCAAGGGCCGCGGCCGCCAGTCGCCGCCGCCCGTGCTGATCCCCGGAATCCCGACCCTCGACGCCCTCGCCGAGACGGTACCCGACGAGGTGCGCGCACTCGTCGACGTGTTCTGGCCCGGCGGGCTGACCGTCATCCTGCCCGCCCGCTCCTCCCTCGCCTGGGACCTCGGCGAGACCCGCGGCACCGTCGCACTGCGCATGCCGTCCAACCGCATCGCCCTGGAGATCCTCTCCGAAACCGGCCCCCTCGCCGTGTCGAGCGCGAATCTCACCGGTGAACCCGCCGCGATGACCGCACAGGACGCAGAGAGGATGCTCGGCGCCAGTGTCACCGTCTACCTCGACGACGGCCCCGCCGGTGTGAACTACGGCGGCGCAGAGCCCGGCACCGGATCAACGATCGTCGACGCGACCGGCCTGCTCACGCCCGAGGGGAAGCTCAGGATCGTGCGCCACGGCGTCATTCCGGACTCGGAGATCATCAGGATCGTGGGGGAGGAGAAGTGCGCATAATCTTCTACGTCCTCATCACGGTCATCGCGGCGGTCGTCACCTACGCGCTGGCCTGGGTCGTGCTCAAGCTCAGCCACCGCTACCGGCTCTACCCGAAGATCCGCGAGCGCGACATGCACTCGCGCCCCACCCCGCGCCTCGGCGGCATCGCGATGTACCTCGGTATTCTCGTGGCCCTCGCGGTCGCCTGGCAGCTGCCGCAGCTGAGCCTCATCTTCTCGGACCCCCCGAAGATCTGGGGCATCCTCGCCGCCTCGCTCATCATCGTGCTGATCGGTGTCGCCGACGACATCTGGGACCTGGACTGGATGACGAAGCTCGCCGGCCAGGTCATCGCCGGATGGGTGCTCGCCGCCTCCGGAATCCAGATCTTCACGCTCCCGATCGGGGGAGTGATCATCCTCTCGCCGACGATCTCGCTCATCATCACGGTTCTCGCCGTTGTGCTCGTGATGAATGCGATCAACTTCATCGACGGCCTCGACGGCCTCGTAGCCGGCGTCGCCCTCATCGCCAACGGCGTGTTCTTCATCTACAGCTACAAGCTCGCCTTCGAGACCGGCCAGTCGCAGTACTTCAACCTCGCCTCGCTCATCACCGCGCTGCTCATCGGCGCGTGCATCGGCTTCCTGCCGCTCAACTTCCATCCGGCGAAGATGTTCATGGGCGACGCGGGCGCTCTGCTCGTCGGCCTGCTCATGGCTGTCTCCGCCATCTCGGTCACCGGCGATGTCGACCCCGCGTTCCTCGACCGCCCCGACGTGTTCAGCGCGTCGCTGCTGCCCGCGTTCATCCCGATCCTGCTGCCGTTCGCGGTGCTCGTCGTGCCGTTACTCGATTTCGGCCTCGCCGTCATCCGGCGCCTGCGGGCAGGCAAATCGCCGTTCGCCGCCGACCGGCTGCACCTGCACCACCGCCTGATGGACATGGGCCACAGCCACCTGCAGTCGGTGCTCATCTTCTACGCCTGGACCGCTGTCGTCGCCCTCGGCTGCCTGTCGTTTATGTTCGTGCCCGCCGTCTGGGCCATCAGCCTCACGCTCGTCGGGGTCGTGGCCTGTGCCGTCGTCACCTTCGGGCCGCTGCGCCGTGGTGGCAAGCCGCGTCCGATCGATGGACTGACGGATGAAGCGATCACCGAGCTCGCCGAGGAGAAGTCGTCCGCGGTCGAGCTCGACGCCGTGGACAGCACCCTGGATTCCCCGAACACCACCCCCGCCCCGAAAGGCACAGCATCATGATGTCGTCCCCCGTTCTGTCGCGCGCTCTCAAGTACGGGGGAGTGCTCACCCTGTTCATCGCCCTGGCGGGCTCGCTCGTCGGATCCCTCGTGGCCGGAACCCCCGGCCTGGTCAGCGCTCTCGTCGGGGCGGGCCTGACGGCATTCTTTATGGGGCTCACCGCCGCGAGCATCCTTCTGGCAGGCCGCCTCGCGAAGGACGAGGATTCGAGCGCTCTGTTCTTCGGCGTGGTGCTCGGAGCCTGGTTGCTCAAGTTCGTGGTCTTCATCACCATCCTCGTGCTGCTGCGCAACCAGCCGTTCATCGACCCCATCGTGATGTTCGTCTCGATCCTCGCCGCGGTGATCGGGAGCCTGACCGTGGATGTTCTCGCCTTTGTGCGCGCTCGCGAGCCGTATGTCGGCGAAATCACCCTGCCGGGTCCGCAATCCAGCCGCTCAGACCACCCCTGAGGTACAAAGGTCGGCCTAACTCTTGATAGGGTTGACCTGCACAACACCCCCAGTTTTCATCGCCGCGTGTTCCCCACGCCCCGATCTTGGAGATCGCGCTGCTACACCACGCTTTCGGCCTGCTTCTCCCTTTCGCCACTGACGACGAGTCCGGCGAAGGGGGATTCCACGGTCCCTCACTAGAAGAATTCACGCCCCCGTCGCTGTTCGGAATTCTCGAAGGTACGCCGCTCGAGATCAACCGCCTCATGCTGATCAGGTTCCTGGTCGTCGTCGTGATCGTGCTGCTGTTCTGGCTCGCCACCCGCAACATGCGTGTCGTTCCCGGTCGCGGCCAGTCTGTGCTCGAGATGGCCATCGACTTCGTGCGCGTGAACGTGGTCGAGCAGGCACTCGGCAAGAAGGATGGCGCCCGCTACGCGGGGCTGCTCATCAGCATGTTTTTCTTCATCACATTCATGAATATCACCGGCGTGATACCCGGCCTCAACCTGGCCGGCACCTCCGTCATCGGTATGCCGATCGTGCTCGCGCTCGTGTCCTACGGAGCCTTCCTCTACGCGGGAATCAAGAAGCACCCGGGCACCTTCTTCAAGTCCTCGCTCTTCCCGCCGAACGTTCCCTGGTACCTGTACCTGATCGTGACGCCGATCGAGTTCCTCTCGACCTTCATCCTGCGCCCGGTCACGCTCGCCATTCGTCTTCTGATGAACATGGTCGCCGGCCACATGCTGCTCGTGCTGTGCTTCTCGGCCACCTCGTTCTTCCTCTTCACCGCTGGCGGCATCTTCGGCTTCTTCAGCATCGGAACCCTCGCCTTCGGCTTCGCCTTCACGATCTTCGAGATTCTCGTCGCCGTGCTGCAGGCTTACGTCTTCACATTTCTCACCGCAACCTACATCCAGCTCGCGCTGGCTGAAGAGCACTAATCCGACTCGGCATCCGCCAGTCGACCATCACGGAAGGAACCCACACGTGGACCCCATTACGACAGTTGCTGAACTCACCGGCAACATCGCACCCCTCGCATTCGGCGTCGCAACCATCGGCCCCGCGATCGGCGTAGGCCTGGTCGTCGGAAAGACCGTCGAGTCGGTCGCCCGCCAGCCCGAACTGCAGGGTCGCCTCACCGGCCTGATGTTCCTCGGTATTGCATTCACCGAGGCGCTCGCGTTCATCGCCATCGCCGTCGCGTTCATCCCGTTCCCGTAAGCACCCCACAGAAATTAGGAGGCAGGAATGCTTAACGCAATCCTGATCGCCGCTGCGGAGACCGAAGCGGTCAACCCGCTGCTCCCCGCCAGCTACGACATCCTGTGGTCGGCGGTGTGCTTCGTCGTCATCGTCGGTTTCTTCATCTGGAAGGTGCTGCCGAACGTCAACAAGACGCTCGACGCCCGTGCCGACCTCATCGAGGGTGGCATCAAGAAGGCCGAGAACGCCCAGGCCGAGGCCGACGCTGCTCTCGAGGAGTACAAGAAGCAGCTCGCCGACGCGCGTGCCGAGGCCGCGAAGATTCGCGAGCAGGCACGTCTCGACGGAACAGCGATCCTCAACGAGCTCAAGGAGCAGGCCACGGTCGACTCCGCTCGCATCGTCGCCAACGCACAGGCCCAGATCGAGGCGGAGCGCCAGAGCGTTGTCGTCTCGCTGCGTGCCGAGGTCGGATCGCTCGCGATCGACCTCGCCTCCGGTGTCATCGGTGAGAGCCTCACCGACGACAAGAAGGCTGCGGGCATCGTGGACCGGTTCCTCGCGGAGCTGGAAGCCGACGAGAAGGCTAAGGCGGCCAAGTAGTGGGATCGGCAACGAGAGAAGCACTCTCCGCATCGCGCTCGGCTCTTGCCACGCTCGGTACGAAGGGCGGACTGGCCGTGGGCCAGGAGCTGCTGGCCGCGGGTCGCGTCATCGGCGATTCCGCACCCCTGCGTGCGGCTCTCGCCGACCCGTCCGCACCCGCGGACGCGAAGAAGTCGATCATCACCAACGTCTTCTCGACGCTCAGCACGGGCGCTCGCGACCTGCTGTCCACGGTCGCGGAGAACCGCTGGTCGAATGACGACGACCTGCTCGCCGGCATCGAGGAGCTCGGTTTCCGTGTTCTCGCCTCGTCCGCGGGCACTGCGCCCATCGAGGCGGAGCTGTTCACCTTCGGCACCGCGGTGAGCTCGGACCCCGAGCTCGAACTCGCCGTCAGCAGCAAACTCGGCTCGAACGCGGCGAAGGTCGCGCTCGTCGAGACCCTGCTCGGTTCCAAGGCGAGCGCGCAGACGATCGCGATCGTCGGTCACCTCGTGCAGCAGCCGAGAGGCCGCCGCATCGCCGAGCTGCTGAGCACAGCGGCATCCATCGTCGCAGACCAGTCCGGACTCAGCATCGCCACGGTCACCACCGCGACGAAGCTCGACGCCGCTCAGCTCGACCGTCTCGGCAAGGGGCTCGCCAAGAGCTACGGCCGTGAGCTGCGCATCAACCAGGTCGTCGACCCCACCCTCCTCGGTGGAGTGCGCGTGCAGATCGGTGACGACATCATCGACGGCAGCGTCGCTTCGCGACTCAAAGAACTTCGACTTCAGCTCGCTGGCTAGCGCGCGAAGTCCTTACCAGCAGACTTTCCACGAAAGAGGAACAAATGGCAGAACTCACCATCAGCCCCGCTGAGATCAGCGCGGCGCTGAAAGACTTCGTCAAGGCGTACGAGCCCGGAAAGGCCTCGAAGACCGAGGTCGGTTACGTGACGGATGCCGCAGACGGCATCGCGCACGTCGAGGGCCTCCCGGGCGTGATGGCCAACGAGCTCATCAAGTTCGCCGACGGCACCCTCGGACTCGCGCAGAACCTCGACGAGAACGAGATCGGTGTTGTCGTCCTCGGTGAGTTCAGCGGAATCGTCGCCGGTATGGAGGTCACCCGCACGGGTGAGGTCCTCTCCGTGCCCGTCGGCGACGGCTACCTCGGTCGCGTCGTCGACCCGCTCGGCGCCCCGATCGACGGCCTCGGCGAGATCGTCTCCGAGGGCCGCCGCGCCCTCGAGCTCCAGGCTCCCGGCGTTATGTCGCGCAAGTCGGTGCACGAGCCCATGCAGACCGGTATCAAGGCCATCGACGCCATGATCCCGATCGGTCGCGGCCAGCGCCAGCTGATCATCGGTGACCGCCAGACGGGTAAGACCGCCATCGCGATCGACACGATCATCAACCAGAAGGCCAACTGGGATTCGGGCGACGTGAACAAGCAGGTTCGCTGCATCTACGTCGCCATCGGCCAGAAGGGCTCCACGATCGCCGCCGTCAAGGGCGCGCTCGAAGACGCCGGAGCACTCGAGTACACGACCATCGTCGCCTCGCCCGCCTCTGACCCCGCAGGCTTCAAGTACCTCGCCCCCTACACCGGTTCGGCCATCGGCCAGCACTGGATGTACGGCGGCAAGCACGTTCTCATCATCTTCGATGACCTGTCCAAGCAGGCAGAGGCCTACCGCGCGGTATCCCTGCTACTGCGTCGCCCGCCGGGACGCGAGGCGTACCCCGGTGACGTGTTCTACCTGCACTCGCGTCTGCTCGAGCGTTGCGCCAAGCTGTCCGACGAGCTGGGCGCCGGCTCGATGACCGGTCTTCCGATCATCGAGACCAAGGCGAACGACGTCTCGGCGTACATCCCGACCAACGTGATCTCGATCACCGACGGCCAGATCTTCCTGCAGTCCGACCTCTTCAACGCCAACCAGCGCCCGGCGGTCGACGTGGGTATCTCGGTCTCGCGTGTTGGTGGCGACGCCCAGGTGAAGTCGATCAAGAAGGTCTCCGGAACCCTGAAGCTCGAACTGGCCCAGTACCGTTCGCTGGAGGCATTCGCGATGTTCGCATCCGACCTCGACGCGACCAGCCGCCGCCAGCTTGCTCGCGGTGCACGCCTCACCGAGCTGCTGCGCCAGCCGCAGTACTCGCCGATGCCCGTCGAGAAGCAGGTCGTCTCGATCTGGGCCGGTACCAACGGCAAGCTCGACGAGGTTCCGGTTCAGGATGTGCTGCGGTTCGAGACCGAGCTGCACGACTACCTGGCCCGTAACACGAAGGTCCTCGACACCCTGCGCGACACGAATGTTCTGGATGACGACACCGCGAAGGCACTCGATGCCGGCGTCGACCAGTTTAAGCTCGAGTTCCAGACCGGTGAGGGCAAGCCGCTGGCTTCCGTCGGCTCCGAGCAGTTCGAGGAACTGCCGGCCGAGGACGTCAACCAGGAAAAGATCGTCAAAGGCAAGCGCTAAGCGCTCCCTCGACATCACACACTCGTAAAGACACAGGAAGAGAAACATGGGAGCGCAACTTCGGGTCTACCGGCAGAAGATCAAGGCTGCCCAGACGACCAAGAAGATCACTCGGGCCATGGAGCTCATCTCCGCTTCGCGCATTCAGAAGGCGCAGCAGAGGGTGGCGGCTTCAGGGCCGTACTCGCGCGCTGTGACGCGCGCGGTCTCGGCTGTGGCGACGTTCTCGAACGTCGACCACATCCTCACGACCGAGCCGGAGAAGGTCGAGCGCGCAGCGATCGTCATCTTCACGTCCGACCGTGGTCTCGCCGGTGCCTTCAGCAGCAACGTGCTCAAGGAAGCCAACGAGCTCGCCGCACTGCTGAAGAGCCAAGGCAAGGACGTCGTCTACTACATCGTCGGTCGCAAGGCCGCAGCCTTCTTCTCGTTCCGCAAGCGTGCGGCCGAGGAGATCTGGACGGGTGACACCGAGAAGCCCGAGTTCGAGCGAGCTCAGGCGATCGGTGAAGCCGTAGTGGCCAAGTTCCTGCAGCCGGCGAGCGAGGGCGGCGTGGACGAGATCCACATCGTCTACAACCGCTTCGTCAGCGTGGTGACCCAGGTTCCCGAGGTCGTTCGCCTGCTGCCCCTCGAGGTGGTCGAAGGCGTCGATGCTCCGGATTCGACGGATATCCTCCCGCTGTACGAGTTCGAGCCGGAGGTCGGGGACGTTCTCGACGCACTCCTGCCGGTTTACATCGAAAGCCGCATCTTCAACGCGATGCTGCAGTCAGCGGCGTCCGAGCATGCGGCACGCCAGAAGGCAATGAAGTCGGCAAGCGACAACGCCGACAAGCTCATCAAGGACTACACCCGACTCGCGAACAACGCTCGCCAGTCGGAGATCACCCAGCAGATTTCCGAGATCGTGGGCGGCGCAGACGCCCTGAGCTCGGCTAAGTAACACGGACAGGAAGAGAAACATGGCTACCGCAACGAAGAAGGCACCCGCTAAGTCGGCCGTTGTCGCCGGAGTCGGCCGCATCGCCCGGGTTACCGGTCCCGTTGTCGACATCGAGTTCCCGCACGAGTCGATCCCCTCGATCTACAACGCGCTCAAGACGACGATCACCATCGACGGTGAGTCGAACGAGATCACGCTCGAGGTCGCACAGCACCTCGGCGACGACCTCGTCCGCGCCATCGCGCTCAAGCCGACCGACGGACTCGTCCGCGGCCAGGAGGTGCGCGACACCGGCGAGGCGATCTCCGTGCCCGTCGGTGACGTCACCAAGGGCAAGGTCTTCAACGTCATCGGTGAGATCCTCAACGCCGACGCCGATGGAACCATCAACGGCGAGAAGATCGAGATCACCGAGCGCTGGCCCATCCACCGCACGCCCCCGCCCTTCGACCAGCTCGAGTCGAAGACCGAGCTCTTCGAGACCGGCATCAAGGTCATCGACCTCCTCACCCCGTACGTCCAGGGTGGAAAGATCGGACTGTTCGGTGGTGCCGGTGTCGGCAAGACCGTACTCATCCAGGAGATGATCCAGCGCGTTGCGCAGGACCACGGTGGAGTGTCCGTGTTCGCCGGTGTCGGCGAGCGCACCCGTGAGGGCAACGACCTCATCGCCGAGATGGACGAAGCAGGCGTCTTCGACAAGACAGCCCTTGTCTTCGGACAGATGGATGAGCCGCCGGGAACGCGTCTCCGCGTCGCCCTCTCCGCACTCACGATGGCCGAGTACTTCCGCGACGTGCAGAAGCAGGACGTTCTGCTCTTCATCGACAACATCTTCCGTTTCACGCAGGCCGGTTCCGAGGTGTCGACCCTTCTGGGCCGTATGCCTTCCGCCGTGGGCTACCAGCCCAACCTCGCGGACGAGATGGGTGTCCTGCAGGAGCGCATCACCTCGACGCGTGGTCACTCGATCACGTCGCTCCAGGCGATCTACGTCCCGGCCGACGACTACACCGACCCCGCGCCGGCTACGACGTTCGCCCACCTCGACGCCACGACCGAGCTTTCCCGTGAAATCGCGTCGAAGGGCCTCTACCCGGCCGTCGACCCGCTGACCTCGACCTCGCGTATCCTCGACCCCCGCTACCTGGGCGCCGACCACTACCGTGTTGCCACGAGCGTCAAGGCGATCCTCCAGAAGAACAAGGAACTCCAGGAGATCATCGCGATCCTCGGTGTTGACGAGCTCTCCGAAGAGGACAAGATCACCGTCTCGCGGGCACGTCGCATCCAGCAGTTCCTGTCGCAGAACACCTACATGGCGAAGAAGTTCACCGGTGTCGAGGGCTCGACGGTTCCGCTCAAGGAGACCATCGAGTCGTTCGATGCGATCGTCAAGGGTGACTTCGACCACGTGGCCGAGCAGGCCTTCTTCAACGTCGGTGGCATCTCCGACGTCGAAGAGCAGTGGGCGCGCATCCAGAAGGAGAACGGCTAACCATGGCCGACGCTTCAGCGCTTACGGTGAGTGTCGTCTCGGCCGACCACGAGGTGTGGTCCGGCCAGGCGAAGCAGATCATCGCACGCACCACAGAGGGCGAGATCGGCATCCTGCCCGGTCACGAACCGATCCTCGCCATTCTCGGCGCGGGTGAAGTTCGGGTCACGGGCACGGATGGCGTGGTCATCACGGCGAACGCCACCGACGGTTTCCTCTCGGTCGAGCACGACACCGTGACGATCGTGGCCCGCAACGCAGAACTGGTCTAGGTAGATGCTCGTTGCGATGGCGGGTCTTCCCGGCACCGGGAAGAGCACTATTGCCGAACTCGTGGGCGCCCGGCTGCACAAGCCGGTCGTCTCTGTCGACCCCATCGAGTCGTCGATCCTGCGCGCGGGCATCGACGGCGACCAGCCGACCGGCCTCGCCGCGTACCTGGTGGCCGAGACGCTCGCCGAGTCGATCATCCGATCCGGCCGTGGTCTCATCGTCGACGCCGTGAACGCCGTGCTGCCCGCTCGCGAGCAGTGGGTAAACCTGGCGAACTCGCTCGACGAGCCGCTCAAGTTCATCGAGGTCATCTGCTCCGACGTGGAGTTGCACAAGTCGCGACTGGCCGCCCGCAACCGCGAGCTGCCGCACATGGACGAGCCGACCTGGCACGCCGTGGAGCAGAGCCTCGACGAGTACGCGGAATGGACCGGCCCCAGTGCCCTCGTGCCGCGCCTCGTATTGGATTCCGTCGAGCCGCTCGGCGTGAACGTCGAGCAGGCGCTCGCGTTCCTCGCCGAGTAGCCGAGCACCGCCGCAGTGCTGGTTCTGCTTCCCCCGTCCGAGACGAAGCGTGACGGTGGGGACGAGGGTTCGTCCCTGGACCTCGCCGCGCTCTCCTTCCCGCAGCTGACCGCCGCGCGCAAGCCGGTGCTGAGCGCCGTGAAGTCGCTTTCCCGCAACCTGTCCGAGGCGTCAGCCGCACTTGGCCTGAGCGCCGCGCAGCGTTTCGAGATCGACCGCAATCGCGCGATCTCGAAGTCGCCGACCATGCCGGTGATGGACCGGTTCACCGGGGTGCTCTACGACGGTCTCGCCGCCACCGAACTCGAGGACGCGCCCCGCGAATGGCTCGCGAACCACGTGGTGGTGCACTCGGCGCTGTTCGGGTTGTTGCGCGCGGGCGACCGCATCCCGGCATATCGCCTGTCGCATGATTCGCGTCTCGCCGGCCTGCCCCTCAAGCGGCACTGGTCGTCGAGCATTGCTGCGGCTCTCGAGGCGCACGACGGGCTTATTCTCGACCTGCGCTCGGAGTCGTACGCGAGCCTCGGCCCGGCGCCCGTCCGTGAGAACAGCGTCTACCTGCGCGTCGTCACCGAGGGCCCCGACGGCACGAAGCGTGCGCTCAATCACTTCAATAAGAAGGGCAAGGGCGAGTTCGTGCGTGCCCTCGCCCTGTCGGGCCTTTTTCACGAGGATGTCCCGTCCCTGCTGTCCTGGGCCGACACCCGAGGCATCCGGCTCGCCGCCGGCGCTCCCGGCGAGCTCGAGCTCACCGTTTAGCAGTCCCACCCACGCAGCACACACCAGATCGGATCTGCCATGAACGACTACGACTACGACGGGTACGAATCCGACTATTCGGGACCGGTCGGCGCGATGCTCGGGATCTTCCTGGTCGTCTACCTGGTGGCCCTGGCCGTTTCCTTTGCAGTCGCCTATGTGGCGACCGGCATCAGCCTCGGCGCCCTGTTCCGCAAGACCGGTGTGGAGCAGTGGAAGGCCTGGGTGCCGATCTACAGCACCCACGAGTGGCTGCGGCTGGGCGGCCAGAACGGCAACTGGGCCTGGTTCTCCCTCATCGGGGCGGGCATCGTGCCGTCGATCTTCCTGTTCATCGGCATGCACTCGACCGGCAAAGCGTTCCGCAAGGACACCGGCTTTCTGATCCTCGGCATCCTGCTGCCGATCGTCTGGATCTGCATCCTCGGCTTTGGTAGGGACCGCTACGAGCCGGAGCTCATCGCGCAGGCCGGCCTGTGCCCGCCGTACATCGGTCACGGCGCGGTACCCGAGGCGGCGTACACGCAGCCGCAGTATCCGGCGCCCGCGCAGCAACAGCCCGCGCAGCCAGCACCACCCACGCAGCCGGCGGCGCCCACCGCGCCTCCGGCCCAGGACTAGTCCGCGTGCGGCACCGCTAGCCCAGCTCCCACGGCGGCGGCTTCCAGCAGTTGGCGGAGTGGTCGTCGACCATTCCCGAGGACTGCATCAGGGCGTACAGCGTCGTTGGCCCGACGAAGCGATAGCCGAGTGTGCGCAGGGCCGTGCTCATCGCCGTCGATTCGGCGGTGACCGCGGGCGCCTGGGCATAGGTCGTGGGTCGAATTGTGCGCCGTGACGGCGCGAAGCTCCAGAGGAGTTCGTCGAGGGCGCCAGGGTGGTCCCGCACCAGCTCGAGCGTGATGGCGGCGTTGGAGATGGTGGCGAGGATCTTGGCGCGGTTGCGGATGATGCCGACGTCGAGCATCAGCCGCTCGACGTCATGCTCAGTCATGGCGGCGATCGCCTCGATATCGAAGTCATGGAAAGCCGCGCGGAAGCCGGGGCGGCGCTTGAGGATGGTGATCCAGGAGAGGCCCGACTGGAAGCCCTCGAGCGACAGCTTCTCGAACAGTGACCGGTCGCCGTGCAGCGGAGTGCCCCACTCTTCATCGTGGTAGCGGAGGTATTCCGGATCGCTGCCGCCCGCCCACGCGCAACGCGCGCGCCCGTCGGCGCCGGTGACGACGCCGGGAGCGCTCTGGACCGCAGGAGTGTCGATGACCATGGTTAGACCTTGTGCCCGTCAAACACGGTGCTCGATGCCCTCATGATCGAGCAGCCACACCTTGGTCGGGATGCCGTTGCCCCCGCTGTACCCGGTGATGCGATTGTTCGAGGCGAGGATGCGATGGCACGGCACGATGATCGGGATCGGATTCGCCCCGACGGCCCCACCCACGGCACGACCCGCGGTGGGCCGTCCGGTCGCGAAGCCGACGCTGCCGTAGGAGGCGACCTCGCCGAACTCGAGTTCGCGCAGCTGCTGCCACACGGCCTGCTGGAATGCCGTGCCGACGAGGGTCACGGGCAGGTCGAAGTCGTGGCGCTCGCCCGCGAAATATTCGCGCAGCTGCACGGCCGCGGCCTCGAGCACGGGGCTCGTATTCTCGGGCAGGTCGTCGTGGGGCAGGGTGCCGTCGCGCTCGATGGAGAGCGAGATGATGGAGGTCTGGTTGGCGAGTACCTCGATGCGCCCGATCGGGCTGTCGACGCGGATGAGGTGCGCCGGCGCTGCTGTGGTGATGGTTCGAGTGGACATAGCTAGAACTGTAGCCGCGACCCACGACCGCCCTCTGGCACTTTTCGGACATCGGGGGAGAGCGCCCCGTCCAAGGGAAATGTGAAGGACAAGACGGCCTACGATCGAAGAATGACGATCGAATTCCGCAACCTCGGCCGCTCCGGACTCCGGGTTTCCACCATCGGCCTCGGCTGCAACAACTTCGGTCGCGCGGGCACCGCGAGCGAGACGCAGGAAGGCACGAACGCGGTTATCGACGCCGCGATCGAAGCGGGCGTGACCCTGTTCGACACGGCCGACATCTACGGCTCGGAGCGCGGCCTCAGCGAGTCACTGATGGGCAACGCGCTCAAGGGCAAGCGCGAGCGGATCGTGCTCGCCACGAAGTTCGGCATGGACATGGCCGGCACGAACGGGCCTGACTGGGGAGCGCGCGGCTCGCGCCGCTACATCCGCCTCGCCGTCGAAGCGAGCCTGACCCGCCTGCAGACCGACTGGATCGATCTCTACCAGCTGCACCAGCCCGATCCGCTGACCCCGATCGAGGAGACGCTCGCGACCCTTGACGACCTCATCACGGAGGGCAAGGTGCGCTACATCGGCCACTCGAACCTGGCCGGCTGGCAGATCGCTGAGGCCGAGTACCTCGCGGCAATCGGCGGCCACCCGAAATTCGTGAGCGCGCAGAACGAGTACAGCCTGATCGTGCGCGACGCGGAGCGCGAGGTGCTGCCTGCCGTGAACGAGTATGGGCTCGGCTTCCTACCGTTCTTCCCCCTCTACAACGGCCTGTTCACGGGCAAATTCTCTCGCGCGGGTGGCCCCGCCGACAGCCGCATCATGATGATCCGGTCCCACCTGCTCGACACCGCACCGTGGGACGCGATCGAGTCGCTCGAGGCCTTCTCCGCCGCGCGCGGGATTACGATCCTCGACGCGACGTTCGCGTGGCTGCTCGCCCAGCCCGGTCTCACGAGCGTGATCGCGGGCGCAACGCGCCCCGAGCAGATCGAGCAGAACGCCGTGGCGGCCTCGAAGTGGACTCCGACGCCCGAGGAGGTCGCCGAGATCGGCGCCCTCTTCCAGCCTGCCGCCCAGGAGCAGCCTGCCGCCTAGGAGTTCAGGATCGCGAGCGCACCATTGAGCGTCGTCGCGAACAGCACCCAGGCCCAGTACGGCACGAGCAGCCATGATGCGACCCTGCTCACCGGCCAGAACGCGAGCATCGTGAGCAACACGGCCACGTCGAGCAGCACGATGATGACCAGTGCGATCCACAAGGCCGGCGCGCCGATGAACGGATAGGCACCGAAGAAAACGGGCGTCCAGATTGCATTCAGCACCAGCTGGATGACGTAGAGCGCGAGAGCGGACTGGCGGGGCGAGGTTTCCCTCGGTCGCAGGCTCCCTCGGCGCTGGGGTCGCGCGATCGCTGGCGCGATCGTCTGAGCTCCACCGCGCCATACCAGCCACGCCGCAACACTTATCAGGGTGTAGAGCAGGGTCCAGACCGGGCCGAAGATCCAGTTCGGCGGATTCCACGAGGCCTTCTCGGCAGTGGAGTACCAGCCGTCAACATTCTCGATCGTGGACAAGCTGCCGAAGGCGGCGACGCCGAACGAGATGGCAAGAAACGCGACGAGCACGAGGGCGGAGCGCGTTCGGGAGGGGCGGTTGACTGTGGTGGTCATCAGAGGGCTCCTCGATTCGATCCTGTTCCCGGGGTCTGGAGAACCCTTCCCACTGTAGAACTCGGCCGCCCGGCGGGGGAGGGCTTGCGCGATTGCCGGTGCACGCGCAGCAACGCGAAACGGCCGGCCGGGCATCCCGCGCAGAAAAGATGCGGGGATGGCCGACCGGCCGTGGGGTGCGGGGAACTACGCGGCGGGCTGCAGAACGACCTGGAGCTCGATGTTGATGCTCACGTCGTTGCCGAGCGTGAGGCCACCGGCCTCGACTGCTGCGTTCCAGTTGACGCCGAACGCGGTGCGGTCGATCTTGGTCGACGCGGAGGCGCCGGCCTTGGTCTGGCCATAGCCGTCGGTGGTGATTCCACCAAACTCGCCCTTGAGCACAACGCTCTTGGTAACGCCGCGAAGGGTCAGGTCGCCGGTGAGCGTGAAGTCGTCACCGTCGGCCTCGAAGGCGGTGGAGACGAAGTCCATCGTGGGAAACTCCTCGACGAGGAAGAAGTCGCTCGTCTTGAGGTGACCGTCACGGTCCTTCTGGTTCGTGTTGACCGAGGCGACGTCGACGGAGGCGACGATGCTGTTCTTGGTCGGGTCTTCGTTGGTGACGATGGTCACGTCGAAGCTCTCGAAGAAGCCGCGCACCTTGCTGATGGCGAGGTGACGCACGGAGAAGGAGATCTCCGAGTGCGTGGGGTCGAGCTTCCAGGTGCCGGCAACGAAGTCGGGGCGGGTTTCAATTGAAGTAGTCATAACACCATGCAAGCGCATTGAAAGGGAGGTTATTCCCGAAATTGGTGACGTGTCACTAAAATTTTTCCGACGTTAACATTCGTTGCTCTCGTTGCGCGCTATTCGACGTCTGTGTCCGTGCGGGGCTCGATGTTCAGACCCTCGTTCAACTCGGCCGCCTGCGCGTTGAGCGCTTCGAGTTCGACCCGCTTCTTGTCGTAGATCTTCTCGCGTGCCTTGATGCTCGCGAAGTTCTTATCGAGGGCCGCCTGGCGCGCGATGATCGCATTGCGTTCGGCGTTGAACTGCCCGGCGCTGCCGAAGTCGCCGCTGTCGGCGCGACGGTTGAAGCCCTCGATGTCGCGATTGAGCGAGTCGTAGCCCGCCTCGTAGTCGACGACATCCGCCTCGATGCCTTCGCGCAGCTCGGTGAGCTCGGCGATGAGCGCGTCCGATCGCTCCTGAATGTCCACGAACACCGCGTGCGACTTCAGGTGCAGCGCCACGAGCGCCGCGCGGTCGCTGAAGTACTCCTCGTAGTAGGTCTCGAGCGCCGCGGGGATCCCCGCGACCTCGGTGCCGATGATCGAGTGCAGCTCGTTGAGTTTCTGGCCCGGCTCGAGCGTCGCGTAGACCGCCATCCGGGTGGTGAAGTCCTCGTCGTCGGACATGCTCGCGGCGGCCTCCTCGAGAAGGGGAGCCACCGCATCCCTGTCGTCCTGGCTCATCCGGGCCCATGCCGCGTGCAGCACCTCGTGCGAGGCGACGACCTCCTCGATGCCGTCGAGCCGGTCATCCGTGACATCGAACAGCAAAATCGATCGGATCGAGGGGATGTAGCAGCCGAGCACCCCAACGCCCTCTTCGTGCGAGGAGCATGCCTCGTTCAGCGTTGTGGATGACGTGATCTGCGGCTCGCTCGCCTTGAACAGGAAGGCAGCTCGATCCGTCATCGTGGCGCGCTCGATGTAGGCGTCGATCTCGGCGGGCGTCTCGTAGTTCCACACGGTGATCAGGTCGCGGATGTTGTCGCGCTGCATGAACGCCGTGATCGACGACGCGACGATGAGCGCGACGACGAGCACCGCGGTGACCACGGGCCAGAGGGGTCGTTTACCGACTGGGATCGGGGGCAGCGGCTCTGCTGGGGGGAACTCGGGGGCTGCGTACAGGCTCATGGTGATTTTCTGCCGCTCCGCAGACCGACGCGGTCGGTGAGAGGCACCACAATTCTCGCAGCAATCCCGCCCAGCGGAAAATGCCGTCTAGAAGTCGCTCTCGCGCGGCACGATATTGAGCTCCTTGTTCAGGGCCTCGGACTGCGAGTTGAGCTCCTTGAGGTCGGCGATCAGGCCGTCGTAGACCTTCGATCGCTTCTGGATCGAAGTGAAGAGCTTCTCGAGCTTGATCTCGCGCAGGATCAGCGCGTTGCGCTCGGCGTCGAACTCCCTCTGGTTCGTGAAGCCGTAAGCGTTGTTCTTCGCGTTGAAGCCGGCGACGGCCTTGTTCAGCTTGTCGTATCCGGTGTTGTAGCTCTCGTAATCGGCCTCGATCTCGTCGTAGAGCGTGTCGAGCTGTTCGACGAGGGCGGTGGTGCGTTCCTCGATGTCCTTCAGTACTGCCTCCGAGGTGACGTGCAGGTCGACCACGATGGAGCGGTCGGTGAAGTACTCCGCGTAGTGCTTCTCGAGAGCGGGCGAGATGTCTTCCAGCTCCGTGCCCACGATCGAGTGCAGCTCGTTCAGGCGGGCACCCGGCTCGACGCGCTCGTACAGCTCCATTCGAGCCGTGAACGCCTCGTCGTCCTCGCGCTTCTCCGCCTCTGCCTCGAGCAGCGGCTCCAGAGCCGTCCGGTCGCCCCGGCTCATCCGGTGCCAGGCCGCGTGCAGCATCTCGTGGGAGGCGACGACCTCCTCGACGCCGTCGAGTCGCTCGTCGGTCACGTCGAAGAGAAGGATCCCGCGGGTCGTGGGCAGATAACAGCCGAGCACACCGGTGCCCTCCTCGAGGGCGCCGCAGGTGTCGTTGAACTCGGTGGGCCCGGCGATGACCGGCTCACTCGCCTTGAACAGGAACTCGCCGCGGTCGCTCATATCGGATCGGTCGATGTAGCCGACGATCGTCTTCGACGGCTCGTAGTTCCACACGGTGAAGAGGTCGCGGATGTTCTCGCGCTGCACAACCGCGACGACCGCTCCCACGATGAGCAGGAGGAACACGGTGCCGCCCGCGATGACCGGTGCGAGCCAGCGGCGGCGCTTCGGCGTGACGGGAGCGACTGGTTCCGCGACAGGCTCAGGCGGGGGGAACGCCGAGGGCGCGGCCGGCGGCGGGTACTCGGGGGGAAGGCTCACGTGATCTCCATAGCTGTGTCAGTGCCCGACGAGCGGCGCCATCAGTCTTGCAGCAACCGACGGCCTTCGAGTAACCCGCTCCTCGGCGTCGGCCACGGTCATCGCGAGCAGCCCCAGGTTGGATCCGATGAAGCGCAGAGGCTCGGGCTCCCAGCGCGGCGACGAGTGGTTGACCCACGGGAGGGCGGTGAGTTCGGTGTCGCGACCCGTGATCAGGTCGGCGAGCGTGCGGCCGGCGAGGTTCGTGGTGCTGAGGCCGTCGCCGACGTAGCCGCCCGCGCGGGCGATGCCCGTCGATGCCTCGAGGCTCGCCGTGGCGTGCCAGTCGCGCGGCACACCGAGAGGCCCGCCCCAGGTGTGGGTTATCGCGGCATCCCGCGCCTGGGGGAAGAGGTCGACGAGCGTGTTCCGCAGGTGTTCGAACACGCGCGGCACCCGGTCGTACTCGGGGCGGATCGCGCTTCCCCAGTGGTAACGGGCGCCGCGTCCGCCGAACGCGAAGCGGTTGTCGGCGGTGCGCTGCCCGTAGATGAGCAGGTGCCGGAAGTCGGTGAAGGTCTGGCCGTGGGCGATGCCGATCTCGTCCCACAAGGCGTTGGGCAGCGGCTCGGTCGCGATCATCAGCGAGTAGAGCGGGAGCACTGCACGCCGGGTCTGAGCCAGGGTCGCGCCGTAGCCCTCGGTCGCCACGACGACGAAGTCGCATTCGAGCGTTCCCCTGGTGGTGGCGACCGAGTGCGGCGCCCAGTCGAGCACCTCGGTGCCCTCGCGGATCTCGACGCCGTGCCGCTCGAGCACCCGGGCGAGACCGCGCACGAGCTTCGCAGGGTGCAGGCGCGCACAGGCCGGGTCGAGCGTCGCGGCGAGTGCGCCGCCCGGTGCGTCGTCGAGCAGCGTGATCGCGTCGACGCCGTAGCGCGCCGCCTCGGCGACCTCGCCCTCGGCCGCGCGCAGCTGCACGGCGCTGCGCGCCATCGAGATCGTGCCGCCCTTGGCGAAGTCGCAGTCGATTCTCTCGGCGGATGCCACGCGCCCGACCTCATCGACGGTGTCGACCATCGCCTGCCGCATGGCGAGTGCCGCCTGCCGCCCGTGGGCGCGTTCGAGCGCTGCCGTGGAGGCCGGGAACAACGCCGAGCACCAGCCGCCGTTGCGCCCCGAGGCACCGAAGCCCACGATCTCCTTCTCGAGGATCGTGATCCGGATGCCCGGCGCTCGCTCGAGCAGGTAGTACGCCGTCCACAGCCCGGTAAGGCCCCCGCCGATGATGGCCACGTCGGTGCGGCCGTCCCCGGGCAGGGGAGCGCGCGGCTGGAGCGAATCCGGCACCGAATCATGCCAGAAGCTCAGGCCGCGGTAGTTCAGAGTCGTGTCCACGCCTCGGTGAGCACGCCGCGCAGGATGCCCTCGATCTCGTCGAACTCGGCGGGCCCGATGGTGAGTGGGGGAGCGAGCTGGATAACGGGGTCGCCGCGGTCGTCGGCGCGGCAGTACAGGCCCGCGTCGTAGAGGCCCTTGGAGAGGAAGCCGCGCAACAGGCGCTCCGACTCGTCGTCGTTAAAGGTCTCCTTGGTGTCCTTGTCCTTCACCAGCTCGATTCCGAAGAAGTAGCCGTCGCCGCGCACGTCGCCGACGATGGGCAGGTCCTTGAGCTTCTCGAGCGTCTGGCGGAAGATCGGCGAGTTCTCGCGCACGTTCTCGTTGAGCTTCTCCTCCTCGAAGATGTCGAGGTTGGCGAGCGCGACGGCGGACGACACGGGATGACCACCGAACGTGTAGCCGTGGTAGAACGCCGTGGTGCCGTGGCGGAAGGGCTCGTAGATGCGGTCGGAGATGATGGTGGCGCCGATGGGCGAGTAGCCACTCGTCATGCCCTTCGCGCAGGTGATCATGTCGGGCTCGATGCCGTAGGTGGTCGAGGCGAACATGTTGCCGATGCGGCCGAACGCGGTGATGACCTCGTCAGCGACCAGGAGCACGTCGTACTGGTCGCAGATCTCGCGCACTCGCTGGAAGTAGCCGGGCGGGGGCGGGAAGCATCCACCACTGTTCTGAACCGGCTCGAGGAAGACGGCGGCGACCGTCTCGGGGCCTTCGAACAGGATCATCTCCTCGATGCGGTTCGCGGCCCACAGGCCGAACTCGGCCTCTGAGCCCGTGAAGCCCATCTCGGCCGCGCGGTAGTAGTTGGTGTTCGGCACACGGAAGCCACCGGGGGTGATGGGTTCGAACATCTCCTTCATGGCAGGGATGCCCGTGATCGCGAGTGCGCCCTGAGGGGTGCCGTGGTACGCGACATTGCGCGAGATCACCTTGTGCTTGGTGGGGCGCCCCTGGAGCTTCCAGTAGTACTTGGCGAGTTTGAAGGCCGTCTCCACGGCTTCGCCGCCGCCGGTGGAGAAGAACACGCGGTTCAGGTCGCCGGGCGCGTACTCGGCGAGCCGGTCGGCCAGTTCGATGGCGTTGGGATGCGCGTAGGACCAGATCGGGAAGAAGGCGAGTTCCTCGGCCTGTTTGGCTGCGGCCTGTGCCAGGCGCTTGCGACCGTGACCGGCGTTGACCACGAACAGGCCGGAGAGCCCGTCGAAGTACTTCTTGCCCTTGGAGTCCCAGATGTGGTGACCGTCACCCTTGACGATGATCGGAACGCCGTGCTCCTCGAGCACCGACTGGCGCGAGAAGTGCATCCAGAGGTGGTCTTTGGCCTTCCGCTGGAGGTCTGCCTCGTTGTACTCGGTCATGATTTCACTGCGCTTTCGTGTGGAGGGCTCCCGCTTAGCGGGTGCCCCAGTTGTAGAACTGCTTGATGAGCTTGAGGTAGACGAAGGTCTCGGTGGACTGCACGCCCTCGATCGCCCGGATCTCCTTGTTGAGCAGGTTGATCAGGTCGTCGTCGTTCTCGCAGACAACCTCCGCGAGCATGTCGAAGCTGCCGGCCGTGAGCACGACGTAGTCCACAGCGGAGATGCGTCCGAGTGCCTCGGCGACCTTCGTGGTGTCGCCGGCGACGCGGATGCCGATCATGGCCTGGCGGTAGAAGCCGAGCTGCATGGGGTCGGTCACGGCGACGACCTGCATCACCCCGGAGTCGGTGAGTTTTTGCACGCGCTGGCGCACGGCTGCCTCGCTGAGGCCCACGGCCTTGCCGATTTCGGCGTAGGAGCGTCGTCCGTCGGCCTGCAGTTGCTCGATGATGGCCTTCGACACGTCGTCGAGCTGCATGGGCTTGGGTGTCGGCCGGGCACCTGCCTTGCCCTTCGGGTCTGCGCTCATGGGTTGATTCTGTCAGCCCGAGCAGGCGCTCACAAGCGATTCCGTATGCATCTGCCAGTTTCACCGACGAAATCAGTAGGAGTACACCGTGGAAGACGACGGTGTCCTTCGGTATGTTGGGAGCATGAGCGCACGCGAGATTCGTAATTTCATCAACGGTGAGTACGTCGACGCGAAGGCGGACTCCTCCTTCGACGTTATCGATCCGGCAACCGAGCAGACCTATGCGAGCTCGCCGGTCTCCACGGCGGCCGACGTGGATGCCGCCTTCGGTGCAGCTGCGGCAGCCTTCGAGGAGTGGAGCGAGACCACCCCCGCGGAGCGCCAGCTCGCGCTGTTCCGGATCGCCGACGCCATGGAGGCGCGCGCCGAGGAGTTCGCCGACAGGGAGTCGGAAGATACCGGCAAGCCCCGGGCATCCCTCGTCGACGACGAGATCATGCTCTCCGTCGACCAGATCCGCTTCTTCGCCGGTGAGGCACGCCACCTGAGCGGTATGGCGAGCACCGAGTACATGAAGGATCACACCTCCTTCATCCGCCGCGAGCCGATCGGTGTCATCGGGCAGGTCACGCCGTGGAACTATCCGCTCAACATGGCGGTCTGGAAGTTCGCCCCCGCGCTCGCCGCGGGCAACACCACCGTGCTCAAGCCCTCCGACACCACACCGTCGTCGACGCTGCTGCTCGCCGAGGTCGCCGCCGAGTTCCTGCCCAAGGGTGTGCTCAATGTCATCACCGGCGACCGCACGACCGGTGCCGCGATGATCGACCACAAGACCCCGCAGATGGTCTCCATCACCGGTTCGGTACGCGCCGGCATGGAGGTCGCGAAGGCCGCGTCAAGCGACCTCAAGCGTGTGCACCTCGAGCTGGGAGGCAAGGCCCCCGTCGTCGTCTTCGAGGACGCCGACATCGCAGCAGCCGCCGAGGGCATCGCCATCGCCGGCTACTTCAACGCCGGGCAGGACTGCACGGCTGCGACCCGTGTGCTCGTGCAGGAGAGTATCCACGACGAGTTCGTGGCCGCGCTCGCCGCCTACGCTCGCGACAACGCGAAGACCGGAGCCCCCAGCGAGACCGACATCCTGTTTGGTCCGGTTAACAACGCCAACCAGCTCGCGCAGGTCGAGGGATTCATCGAGCGCCTTCCCTCCAACGCCGTGATCGAGCTCGGCGGCAAGCGCCAGGGCGACGTGGGCTACTTCCACGAGGCGACGATCGTCTCCGGCCTGCTGCAGACCGATGAGGCAGTGCAGCGCGAGATCTTCGGACCGGTCATCACCGTGCAGAAGTTTACCGACGAGACCCAGGCCACGGCCTGGGCCAACGATGTGCAGTACGGCCTCTCCTCGAGTGTCTGGACCAAGGATCACGGCCGCGCCATGCGCATGGCCAAGAACCTCGACTTCGGCTGCGTATGGATCAACACGCACATCCCGCTCGTCGCGGAGATGCCGCACGGCGGCTTCAAGCACTCGGGATACGGCAAGGACCTGTCGTCGTACGGCTTCGAGGACTACACGCGGGTGAAGCACGTGATGAGTTTCATCGGCTAGATCTCGGAATGCTCAGGGTCGGCGCCGATGAAACTCATCACAAAATAAGCACAGTATGTCGCTCCTGGTGAGGGGACAGACCTAGGCTTTACCCGTGCACCCCGAGGACGACGACGACACGCGCTCGTCCAGCGGTGTGCCCGCGCACTCGTGGGTCGATCCCGATCTTGAGGACACCCGCATCGGCCCTGCCGTGGGCCTGCTGCCCGGTTCGATCGAGCCGGAGCCCAGTCACGTGCAACCGGTGTACTCGTTCCGCATCGGCGTGGAGGGGGAGCGCATCGCGCTCGACCGTCCCGTGATCATCGGGCGGCGTCCGGCCGCTCCGCGCATCCCGTTCCCGTTGCCACCCCGGCTCGTGTCCGTCGTGTCACCGACATCCGAGGTCTCCTCGACCCATCTCGAGCTGCGCCAGGTGGGCGCGAGCGTGGTGGCGACCGACCAGCGTTCGACGAACGGCTCGGTGGTCGTCATCCCGGGTTCCGCACCCCGGCAGCTGCGGCAGGGCGAATCGCTCGTCGTGACTCCGGGTACGCTCATCGATATCGGTGATGGAAACCGACTCGAGGTCTTGTCGCCCCGCGTCGTCGCACCGCCGGTCCCGTCGGGAGTCGACGTGACAGCCAGGGGGAGTGCACAGTGACAGTCATCGGACCGGCGAACGGCCGGGCGGACATCGAGATCCCGGGCGCGGACTCGAAGCTCAGCATCGTCTGGGCGGCAGCGACCGACGTCGGGCGCAAGCGCAAAGCCAATGAGGACAGCCTGATTGCGGATGCGCCCATCTTCGCCGTGGCCGACGGCATGGGCGGCCACCTCGCGGGCGATCGGGCCAGTGACGCCGTTGTCAGCCGCCTCGCGGAGCTGCGCGGCCCCGACTTCATCGATCCGGCCACCGTCGAGGGTGCGCTGGTGCTCGCGACGGATGACATCGAGGTGGTATCTGCCGGTAGCGAGCTCGGCGTCGGGACCACGGTGACCGGTGCCGTGCTCACACTCGAGGACGGGCATCCTCACTTCGCCGTCTTCAACATCGGCGACAGCCGGGTCTACCGGTTCGAACGCAACGAGCTCGTGCAGGTGACCGTCGACCACTCGCTCGTGCAGGAGCTCGTCGACAGCGGCCTCATCACGAGCGCCCAGGCGATTAACCACCCGGAGGGCAACGTCATCACGCGTGCCGTCGGCTTCCAGGCCCAGCCGCAGCCCGACTACTGGATGCTGCCCGCTCGCGCGGGGATGCGCCTCGTGCTGTGCTCCGACGGGCTTACCGGCGAGATCGGTGACGAGCGCATTCGGCTGCACCTCGCGGCGGGGCTCAGTGTGTCGGAGACGGCGAGTTCACTCGTTGATGCGGCCCTCGCCTCGGGCGGCCGCGACAACGTCACGGTCGTTGTCATCGAGGTTGTGGACAGCCCATCGAACTAGCGCGCTGACCGCCTTTTTTCACTAGCAGAGGGTGCCGCGCGAAGATACCCCGCTGCCCGCGGGCGCGCTTTGTCTACAATTAGGAAAACCCGAACACAGCGAGGGGGTAATCGTGGCGCGTCGGCTGCCTTCACGTCCTCCGATCCTGCCCGGATTCTCGCACGTTCACGTGCTCGGTTCGGGGGGTTTCGCCGACGTTTTCCTCTATGAGCAGAACATGCCACGTCGGCAGGTCGCGGTCAAGGTCATGCTCGCGGAAGTGGTTAACGACCAGGTGCGGCAGATGTTCCAGGCCGAGGCGAATCTCATGGCCCAGCTGAGCTCACACCCGTCCATCCTCACCGTCTACCAGGCAAGCGTGTCCTCCGACGGGCGACCGTACCTCGTGATGGAACTCTGCTCCTCCTCGCTCAGCCAGCGCTATCGCGCCCAGCGTCTCCCGGTGCCCGAGGTGCTGCGCATCGCCGTGAAGATCGGCAGCGCCATCGAGACGGCCCACCGCGCCGGCGTGCTGCACCGCGACATCAAGCCGTCGAACATCCTGGTGACCGCGTACGGCCATCCCGTGCTTTCCGACTTCGGCATCGCCGCGACCCTCGGCGAGTCGGGGGAGCAGCAGGCTGTGGGCATGTCGATCCCGTGGTCGGCGCCCGAGGTGCTCATGGACGAGACGGCCGGCACCATCGAGTCGGAGGTCTGGGCCTTCGCCGCGACCGTGTACTCGCTGCTCGCGGGCCGCTCGCCGTTCGAGATCCCCGGACAGTCCAATTCGTCGAGTGATCTCGTCGGGCGAATCAATCGCGCGAAAACCGAGCCGATCGGACGCACCGACGTTCCCGCGAGCCTCGAGCGCAGCCTTGCCAAGGCGATGTCGAAGAAGCCCGAGAACCGGCACGCGAGTGTGCTCGAGTTCCTGCACGAGCTGCAGGCCGTCGAGACCGAGCTCGGTGTTGTGCAGACACCGGTCGAGGTCGCTATGGACGACTGGGCCATGGCGACCGTCGCCGACCTCGAGGACCGCACCCGCGTGCGCGGCGTTGCGGGATCCTCCGCCGCTCCCTCAGCACGCCGCCGTCGCCGCCGCAAGGCTGCGGCCGCCGCCGAGTACAACGCGATCGGCACCATCATCCGCGAGGGATCGACCCGCAGCGCAAACGCCGCGGGCAGTCCGCGCGGCAAGGGGATGCAACTGCTCGCCTGGACCCTCGTCGCCGTCGCGGTGCTCGTCGTCGCACTAGGGGCCACGGCGACTCTTGTGCTGATCCGCGCGAACTCGAACGAGATCCCCGTGGTCTCGGACATCAGCGCGGAGCTCGAGACCGACACGGTGCGCTTCGGCTGGGACGACCCGGGGCTCGCGGACGATGACGCGTACCAGATCTCGGTCGACGGCGGCAGTGTGAGCGTGCAGTCGCAACCGGCGTTCGTGGTGAACACGGCGCCGGGTGACCACACCTGCATCACCGTGCGGGTGAGCCGCGATGGGCGCCTCGGTGACCCCAGCAACCCCAAGTGCGTGGACGTGCCGGAGTGATCCGCCGTGGGCTTTAGAAGCTGGTTGTCGGGACACCGGTCGCTTGCCGTCACCACGACGAGCGCGACGCTCGTCGCTGCCCTCGTGGCGACTCTCGCCATCACCTCGGGGGGCTACACGGCCCAGCGCACCGACCTGAACGACGCTTCCGTCTGGGTCGCGAACGGCGACCAGAGCTTTGTCGGACGCGCGAACACCGCGGTGCTCGAACTCGACACAGTCGTCGCGAGCGAGGGGAACGACCTCGACCTCGTGCAGGAGGGGTCGACCATCCTGCTGGTCGACCGCAGTGACGCGACCCTCGACATCATCGACCCCGCGACCTCCGAGGTGGTCGAGAGCGTGCCGCTTCCGCCCAACCAGCCCGACGTATTCCTCGCCGGTGGCAACGTCGTTATCTACTCGCAGGGCACGGGCGAGCTGTGGATCCTGCCGCGCGCGGATCTCGCGAGTTTCGACGCTGAACGCGAGCCCGCTCTCAACCTCGGCGCCGACACCGTGGTGAGTGTCAACTCCGCCGGAATGCTGTTCGGGTTCTCGTCGACCGCGGGCAAGGTCTACCGCGTCGACGCTTCACAGACGCAGACCCTCGACGAGACGAGCGAGACGGTGCTCAAGACCGCGGCCGGACAGTCGAGCATCACCTCCGTGGGCTCCACCTGGGCCGTTCTCGACGCAACGACCCGCCGTCTCGACCTCGGCGGGCGGCTGGTCTCGCTCGACGCCCTCGTCGACGGCGGATCCGGACTCGTGCTGCAGGAGCCCGCCGTGACCGGCGACAGCGTGCTGGTCGGGTTCTCGGGCGGCGTCATCCGGGTCGCGCTGGATTCGGGCGAGGCACAGCTGGCCGTCGATTCGGGTGGCGGCACCGCGGCGGCGCCCGTCGTCGTGGGTGGCTGCGCCTACGCCGCGTGGTCGGGCGGCTCGGCCTGGCGGGACTGCTCCGATGCCGTGCCCGGCGGAAGCCTGCTGAGCCTCGAGTCGGTGGCTCCCGGCGCTGCGCTGTCCTTCCAGGTGAACCAGTCGCGCGTTGTGCTCAACGACCGCTCGAGCGGGGAGTCCTGGGCCGTCAGCGACGACGGCCAGCTCATCGACAACTGGGATGACCTCATCGCGGTCGAGGAGGACCAGGAGGAGGTCGAGGAGAACGATGAGAACACCCCTCCCGAGACCGAGAAGAACCAACTGCCGCCTGTTGCCGTCGACGACGAATTCGGTGCGCGTCCAGGCCGCACGAGCCTGCTCCCCGTGCTGCTCAACGACTACGACCCGAACGGTGACGTGGTCGTCGTATCGACCGTGTCGTCCATCGACCCCGCCGTCGGGCGCATCGACGTCATCGACTCCAACCAGCAGCTGCAGCTGACCCTCGCCGCCGATGCGCGCGGCACCATCGCCTTCACCTACTCGATCACCGACGGACGCGGCGGCACGGCGACGGCGAACGTGAGCGTCGACGTGCGCTCGACCGGCGAGAATGCCGCGCCGAAGCAGGTGCGCACCACGCGAACGGTGGTCGAGGCAGGCGGGCGCGTCACGACCTCGGTGCTCGGCGACTGGGTGGATCCCGACGGTGACCCGTTCTACCTCGCCGCCGCAACAGGCGGTGGCGGCGACGTGGTGAGTCACAAACCCGAGGGAACGGTCATCTTCACCGAATCGGGGGCAGGAGGCGGGACGAGGTCGGTCGCGCTGATCGTGTCTGACGGGGTGGCGAACGGCACGGGCATCCTCGCAATCACCGTTCGCGACAGGGGCGCGGTACCGATCGTCGCCGACCCGTTCGTTGTGCTTGCCTACGCGGGCCAGGAACTCACCATCGCACCCCTCGACCACGTGCGCGGCGGCAGCGGACCGGTGCGACTGAACGCGGTGCAGTCCCAGCCGGGTGTGACCATCACGCCGAGCTACGAGACGGGCAGCTTCCGCTTCGAGAGCGACCAAGTGCGCACGTACTACCTCGAGTACGTGGTGACCGATGACGAGACGACGGCGACCGGCCTGGTTCGCGTTGATGTCTCCGCGCCGCCCGGAACCAACACCGCACCCATCACCATCCCCAAGACCGTCTTCGTCACCTCGCTGAGCAGCCGCATCGTCGACGTGGCGGCCACCGACATCGACCCCTCAGGGGGCGTGCTACTCGTGACGGGTGTGCTCGATCTTCCGGCCGGCGCGGGAGTGCGCGCCGAGGTGCTCGAGCAGCGTTCGGTGCGGGTGAGTCTCACCAGGCCGCTCGCCGGGTCCGTTGTGTTCGGCTATCGCGTGAGCAACGGCCTCGCTGACGCCGAGGGCACGATCACGGTGATCGAGATTGCGCGGCCCGACAAGCTGCAACCGCCTATTGCCCGGGATGACACGGCCACCGTTCGGGTCGGCGACGCTATCACCATCGACGTGATGGCCAACGACGAGCACCCCGACGGCGAGTCGATCCGTCTCGACCCTGTGCTCGTGGGCGAGCTCGGCGACGACTCCGGTCTGCTCTTCGCCTCGGGCAACTCGCTGCGCTATCTCGCGCCCGACCACACCGGTGACTTCACAGCGCAGTACCAGATTCTCGGGCCGCTCGGACAGACCGCTCAGGCCCAGGTGCGCATCGAGGTGCGGGAGCCCAACCTCGAGACGAATCATCCACCGGTGCCCGCCACGGTGACGGCGCGGGTGCTTGCGGGGGAGCGCGTGCAGATCGACGTTCCACTCGACGGGATCGATCCGGACGGCGACTCCGTGCAGTTGCTCGGACAGGAGACCAACCCGGAGAAGGGTGGGGTCATCCGGGTCGAATCGGGCGTCATCGTCTACGAGGCCGGCAACTATTCCGCGGGAACCGACACCTTCACCTACACCGTGATGGATGCGCTCGGAGCGCGCGCGACCGGCACGGTGCGGGTCGGAATAAGCCCGCGTCTCGACGGTGCCCGCAACCCCGTCGCCATCGAGGACGAAGTGCGCGTGCGCCCCGGTTCGACGGTCTCTGTGCAGGTGCTTCTCAACGACTCCGACCCCGACGGGAGCCCGCTCAGCGTCGTGAGCGTCGAGCCCAACACCGACGACACCACGGCGACGATCATCGACGGCACGATCGTCGACGTCGTCTCGCCCGAGACGGAGGGGGAGTACGGGCTGCAGTACACGATCCAAAACTCGCTGGGCGGCACGAGCTCGGCCTTCATCCGCGTCATCGTCGACGAGGATGCGCCGCTCTCCTATCCCGTCGCGCGCGACGCCGTGCTCACCCTCTCCGACGTGCTCGACCGCGACACGATCGACGTCGACGTGCTGCAGAACGTGTTCTTCGCCGACGGCGATTCGCGGGATCTCGGCCTCTCGGTGCTCTCCGGCTACGGCCAGTCCGCCGAAGTGCTCGGGGACAAGAAGATCAGGGTGACGATCGGAGATACCCGCCAGATCATCCCGTTCGCGGTCGCCCACCCCGACGATCCGTCCATCCGCTCATACGCCTTCATCTGGGTGCCGGGCTTCAACGACGCCCTGCCGCAACTGGACCGCCGCGCCGGTTCGATCGTGGTGAACAGCGAGGAGAGCGTCGACATCGACCTCAACGACTACGTCATCGCGGTCGGCGGCCGGAAGGTGCGACTCACCGACTCCAGCACGGTGCGTGCGACGCACGCGGACGGCTCCTCTCTTGTGGTCGACGCCGACACCCTGCGCTTCACCTCTGCCGACCTGTACTTCGGCCAGGCGTCCATCTCGTTCGAGGTGACCGACGGCACCAGCGCGAGCGACCCCGAGGGTCGCAAGGCGAACCTCGTTCTGCCGATCCGGGTCGAGGCGCGCGACAACCAGCCGCCCGAGTTCAACGGCGCGCTCATCGACTTCGAGCCGGGCCAGCAGAAGGTGCTCGACCTCACCGAACTCACCAACTACGCCGCCGACGACCTCGACGAGCTCGTGTACACGGTGCTCGACCCCGCTCCCGTCGGCTTCACCTGGGACCTCGAGGGGCAGCTGCTCAGCATCCGCGCCAACGAGGAGGCGGTCAAGGGCAGCTCCTCCGCGATAAGCCTCGGTGTTCAGGATGCCGTGACCGCGGGCAAGGCCGGTCGCATCGAGTTGCGCGTGGTGCCGTCGACGCGTCCGCTCGCGAGCCTCGTGCCCGACAACGCCATCACGCGACGCGGCCAGACGACGGTGATCGACGTGCTCGCCAACGACGAGGCCACCAACCCGTTCCCGGGCAGGCCGTTGCGCGTCGTCGACGTCGCGGGCATCGAGGGCTCGTCGCTTCCGCCCGGCATCTCGGTGAGTGCGAGCGCAGACAAGCGCCGGGTCACGATCACGATCAGCGACGCGGCCGAGCCGATCGACACCAGCTTCCAGTACCAGGTGGCCGACGCGACACGCGATCCCGATCGCTACGTCTGGGGCACCGTGACCATCTCGGTACAGGACGTGCCCGATGCGCCCGTGCGTCCCACCCGCCAGGCCGACGTGTTCGTCGGCGGCGAGCTCAAGCTGCGCATCACCCCACCGCAGCCGAACAACGCCCCCGTCACGTCCTACCGCGTGGTCAGCACCAGCCAGGGCAGCTACAGCCACGACTGCGGAACGACCCTCATCTGCAGCCTGACCGGTCTCACGGTCGGTGCCGAATACCGATTCTCGGTCATCGCCACGAACGCGATCGGAGACAGTGCGCCGAGCCCGCTCAGTGACGCCTACACGGTCGACTACCGTCCCGCGGCACCCGCGACGGTGACGGCGCAGTCGAGCGCGGCGAGCGACGCACCGAACGGCGGGTCGATCACTGTCGACTGGTCGGACGTGCCCGACCCCGCGCTGGGAACACCGGTCGTCGGGTACACCGTAGAAATCAAGGGACCGGGCGTCACTTACAGCTCGACGGCGACCTCTCCTTTCGTCACGACCGCGGGCGGCCAGCTGAGCAACAACACGAGCTACACGGTCTCGGTCTACGCGCGCAACAGCGCCCAGGTCCTGTCCGTCTCCGACTGGCGTCGCACCACCCGCACCGTCACGACCATCGGACCGCCGATCCCGGGCAGCCCCGCACCGCAGGCGGCCATCAACTCGGCGAACTCCAACGGCGAGATCCGGGTGACCTGGTCGGCAAGCGACCCGAACGGCGCCGGAACGGTCAGCTACACGGTCGGTCGCGCCACGGGCACCATCGCGACTCCGAGCTGCACCAGCGGTCCCGACAAGCCGCACGAGTCGAACGGCAGCGGCCCGGGCGCGGTGACCTCCGGCTGGATCGACACCAACACCGAGGACGGTGCCACCTACACGTACATCGTGTACGCCGACAACGGTACCTACTGCACCGCCAGCACCACCGGGCCGACCGAGAGCAAGCGCCCTCCCGGTGCCGCCTCCGGATCAGCGACAGTGGCGTGGAGCGGCGACGGCCAGTACGACATCCGCGCGGGCAACGCCTTCCAGGCCTCCGGCATCGTCGCGAAGTACCAGTTCCAGCTCGACGGCTCCGGGGCGTGGAGCGATGTGTCGGGTGGCCAGTGGCTTACGAGCCTCGGTGACGCCTCGCACTACGCGGTAAGTACGACGGTCGCGTACAGGGCGTGCCGCGACCAGACCGAGAACTATTGCGGTCCCTCGGAGGTGGCGGCGACGCTGATACCGGTCAACACGCGTGCCTCTGTCGCAAGCTGCGTCGTCGGCATCCCGCCCGTCGCGCAGGAGCCGATCAATGCCGGCCCGGCCTCCTACGGCTACCGCTTCTCCTACCGTTTCGACCTCATCGTCCAGGTCTGGTCGCCCTTCACCTACCAGTCGTCCGATAATGTGCCCTCTGGGGCCACCGCTGCCAGGGCGGAAGCTGCCGTCACGGTGAACGGCAATACTTACGTCGACCAGAATCCCGAAGCAGGAGAGGCCAGGCAGTGCGGATGACCACGAGCAGCAACAGCAAGAACCCGGTGGAGACCACCACGCCCGACGACTCGTCAATGACGCCCGAGCAGGCTGCGTGGTTCGCCGAGATCTTCGGCAGGCTCGTCGCCAATGTTGACACCGTGCTTCTCGGCAAGACCTTCGTCATCCGTCTCGGGTTCACCGCCTTGCTCAGCGAGGGCCACCTGCTGCTCGAGGATTACCCGGGCACCGGCAAGACCTCGTTCGCGCGCGCCATGGCCCAGAGCGTCAAGGGCACGAGCAGTCGCATCCAGTTCACTCCGGATCTGCTGCCCGGCGACATCACCGGCGTCAGCATCTACGACCAGAAGGCCGGCGGATTCGAGTACCACGAGGGACCGGTTTTCGCGAACATCGTGCTCGCCGACGAGATCAACCGCGCGAGCCCCAAGACCCAGTCGGCCCTGCTCGAAGTCATGGAAGAGGGCCAGGTCACTGTCGACGGCGTCACCCACAGCGTGGGCGTGCCGTTTATGGTCATCGCGACCCAGAACCCGATCGAGCAGGCCGGCACCTACCGGCTGCCCGAGGCGCAGCTTGACCGGTTCCTCATGAAGGCGTCGATCGGCTACCCCGACCACGCCTCCACGCTGCGGATTCTCGAGGGTGCGGGAACCCGCGCCCACGACACGGTGGTCCCCTCGATCGTCGAGGCGGACGTCGTGATCGAGATGGCCCGCGTCGCACGCCTCGTGCACGTCGACCCGTCGGTCAACGACTACGTCTCGCGCCTCGTCGACGCGACCCGTTCCGCCGGCGAGGTGCGCCTCGGGGCCAGCGTGCGCGGTGCCCTCGCACTCGTGCGCGCCGCCAAGACCTTCGCCGCGGCTGCCGGTCGCCACTACGTGATTCCGGATGACGTCAAGACGCTCGCCGAACCGGTGCTCGCGCACCGACTCGTCCTCGACCCCGAGGCCGAGTTCGACGGCGTCACCGCGTCAAGTATCCTCAGCCAGATCCTCATCGAGACGCCCCCGCCGAGCGATCGGCAAGCCGTGTGACGCTGCGAACCGACACCCACTTCCCGACGGCCACCGAGGGTCTCACCAACACCCGAACCCGCATCGTCGGCAATCGCACCGGCTTCTGGGCCGACACGGTGGTCGCTCTCGCGCGCCTCGGCACGGCTCTCGGCGGGGCGTTCCGCACGGCGGGAGCCCGGGTGGCATCGGTGGTCACGCCGCTCGGCTGGTCGATCCTCGTGCTCGTGCCGATCCTGCTTGTTGTGGGCTACTCGCTGGCCTGGCTCGAGTTCGTGATCGCCGGCTGGGCGGGAGTCGTGCTGCTGATCGTCGCCGGCGTGTACCTCGTCGGGCGCACGACGGTGGACATCGACCTGCGCCTCGTGCACCCGAGGGTGACGGTGGGGGAGTCCGCCGAGGGAATCGTCGTGGTGCGTAATCCCGGACGAGCGCGCACACTCGGTGTGACAGTCGAAGTCCCGGTCGGCTCCGGTCTCGTCGACCTCGCCGTTCCTGGCCTCGCGCGCGGCGCCGAGTCGGAGCAGCGCTTCTCGATCCCGGCGACCCGGCGGGGAACCGTGCGCGTCGGACCCGTGCGCACCGTGCGTGCAGACCCGATCGGTCTTGTGCGCCGCGAATACGTCTGGACTGAACCGGTCGAGCTCTACATCCATCCGCGCACGATCGGCATCCCGAGCCTCAGCACGGGCCTCGTGCGCGACCTCGAGGGCAGCCCGACCAAGGAGCTGACCAACAGCGACGTGTCGTTCCACGCGCTGCGCGAGTACCAGCGCGGGGACGAGCGCCGCTACATCCACTGGAAATCGACGGCGAAGACCGGCACGCCCATGGTGCGCCAGTTCGAGCAGACGCGCCGCAGCCACCTCATCATCGCGCTCAGCCTCGCGGCGGTCGACTACGCGAGCGACGAGGAGTTCGAGCTGGCCGTGAGCGTTGCCGGCTCGCTCGGTGCACGCGCGATCCGCGACGTGCGCGACCTGTCGATCGTGGTCGGCGAGCGCACCCCCGAGTTCGCCAAGCGCAAGGTGTTCGCGGTGCGCGCGCTCTCCACGCTCAGCCGAAGTCGGCTGCTCGACGAACTCGCCGTGGTCGAGAAGGCCGAGACGGCCCTTGCCACCGTCGACATCGCGCGCGTTGCCGGCGCACAGGCGGCCGGTGTCTCGCTGGCGTTCCTGGTCTGCGGGTCCGGGCCGACTCCGACCGAGCTGCGCGCTGCCTCGACCCGGTTCCCGGTCGGTGTCGAGGTCATCGCCGTCGTCTGCGACCCCGGCGCCCTGCCCGAACTTCGACGCGTCGCCGGTCTCAGCGTGCTCACGATCGGCTACCTCGGCGACCTCACCCGTTCTCTGGCAAAGGCGACGGCAGGATGACGACCGCGACCCGACCGACCACCGTCTTCGTGCTGGTCAACACGCTGCTGCTCTGGACCACCCTCGCCATCGCGAGTCTCCTGGTCTGGCCGATCTACCAGAGCGAGTCGCTCATCGTGCTTCTTGTCGCGAGCATCCTCGCCGGCTCCGTGATCGCCATCGCCGGCGCCCGCTTCGGCTGGTCGTCGGCGACCGTTCTGCTGTCGTCCATCGCAATGTTCACGGTACTCGGGGTGCCGCTCGCCGTACCGCAGGAGGCGGCGTTCGGTGTGCTGCCGAGCATCGAAGGACTGCGGCAGCTGTTTGTGGGCGTCGCACTCGGTTGGAAGCAACTGCTCACCATCACCCTGCCGGTCGGCACCTACCAGGCGCTGCTGGTTCCCGTCTTCACGCTTGTGCTCTTCTCGACGGTACTCGGACTCAGCCTCGCCCTGCGTTCCCGCCGAGGCGACCTTGCCGTGCTCGCACCGCTGCTCGTCTTCGTGTTCGGCATCGCCTTCGGCCCCGACTACACCACGAGGCCGCTCCTCATCACGCTCACGCTCGTCGTGGTGTGCCTGCTCTGGCTCATGTGGCGCCGTTGGTACCGCCGACGAGTGGCGATCGACCAGCTCGCCGGTGCGAGTTCCGGCGGAGCGGGAGGCACCGGCCAGGCGCGAGCCGTTGCATCCGACCATCGCATCTTCGGCCTGCGCACGGTGATCAGTGCCGTTCTGATTCTCGCGATCGCCGGCGGTGCGGCTGCGGCCGCCGCCGTACTCGTGCCGCCGGAGGGGCGCAGGACCGTGCTGCGCACCACCATCGAGCAGCCCTTCGACCCGCGCGACTACCCCTCCCCGCTATCCGGTTTCCGTCGCTACCTGCAGCAGCCCACTGACAACGAGGTGCTGTTCACCGTGACCGGACTTCCGCTCGACGGCCGCGTGCGCATCGCGACCCTCGACACCTACGACGGCGTGGTCTACTCGGTCGGTAGCGAGGAGGTCAACAGCGACTCCGGATCGTTCACCCGTGTGCCGCAGCGCTTCGACCAGTCCGCTGTGGCCGGCGACGAGGTCGACCTCGGTGTCGAGATCGTCGGCTACGGCGGTGTCTGGATGCCCACCCTCGGCAAACTCGAGAGCGTCGAGTTCACCGGCGACGAGACGACACGTTTGCGCGACTCGTTCTACTACAACGACAACGGCGGAACCGGCGCGATAGTCGGTGGACTCGAGCCCGGCGACGGCTACCAGCTCCGCGCCGTAGTGCCCGATCAGCCGGCCGAATCGCAGCTCGGCGACCTCACTCCGGGGTCCACCAACCTGCCGAGCCTCGGGGTGCTGCCCGCCGAACTCGAACTCGTGCTGTCGGAGTACACGACGGGCGTGGAGGGTGCGGGCCGACGGCTCGTCGCCATGCTCGACGGCCTTCGACTCAACGGATACATCAGCCACGGCATCAACGAGGAGGACCCTCCGAGTCGTTCCGGCCACTCCGCCGACCGCGTCACCCAGCTACTCACCGACCAGCGGATGATCGGCGACGCCGAGCAGTACGCCGTCACCGCGGCGCTGATGGCGCGCCAGCTCGGCTTCCCGGCGCGCGTCGTCTTCGGCTTCGTTCCCACCGGGGCTGCGGGCGACGGTCCGGTGGCCGTGCGCGGCGAAGACGTCTCCGCCTGGATCGAGGTCGACACCGAGCGCTACGGATGGGTGACGCTCGACCCGACGCCACCCGTGCGCGAGATCCCCGAAGAGCTGCCCGAAGAGCCGACCGTGGTATCCCGGCCGCAGCAGGCGACACCGCCTCAGACCCCCGACGATGTCGCCGCACCCGACGAGACCCCCCTCGACAGCACCCAGGAGGAGCAGGAGGAACTCGAGGAGTGGGTCGTCATCCTGCTCACCGTGGCCCGCATCCTCGGCTGGGTCCTGCTCGCAATCGCTGTGCTGATCTCGCCCTTCCTCGCGATTCTCGCGGCCAAGTCGCGCAGGCGTCGCGCGCGTCGTCGCGCGCCGACCGCGCTGGCCCGCATCCGCGGTGGCTGGGACGAGTATCGCGACGCAGTGCTCGACCACGGATTCGAACCGGCGCCGACCGCCACCCGACGCGAGGTCGCGGCGAAGGTCGGCGGAGGCAAGGCCGCGGTCCTCGCGGCCGTCACCGACCGTGCCGTCTTCGCCCCCGCAGACGTCGCCGTGGAGGACGCCGACAAGGTCTGGCGTGCGGTCGTCGAGCTGAACGCGTCGCTCGACACGGGCGCGACGCGCTGGCAGCGGCTCAAGGCGGCCATCTCGACGCGATCACTCGGTGGATATAGTGTCAGCAGGCTGTTCAAACGCTAGGGGCTGTTCGAGTGACGTGCAGGTATTGCGGCACAGAGCTACCGCAGGGTGCCATGCTCTGCGGAGTGTGCGGTCGCGCTGTCTCGACGGCTCGCACCGCGGTGGCGCGACCGCCGGTGGCGAAGGTGGCCTCGGCCGTCTCGGTCGCTTCGGTCGCCTCGGTCGCTGAGCCTGTCGAAGCGCCCGCTTTCGAAGCGCCGGCTGTAGACGCGCCCGCCGCCGCGCAACCCGAACCCGAGCCGCCCTTCGCCGAGCCGACGCCGGAACCGATGGCCCGGTTCATCCTGCAATTCAGCACGGGGGAGTCGGTGACCGTCGTCGGCACGGGCATCATCGGGCGCAATCCGGCGCCGGAGCCGGGCGAGTACTTCGACCTGCGCATTCCGATCGTCGACCCCAGCAAGTCGGTTTCGAAGACGCACCTCGAATTCGGGCAGGACGACGGCAACTTCTGGGTCAACGACCGGCACTCGGGCAACGGCACGAGCATCCGCCAGCCGGACGCGCCGCAGGTGCGCTGCGATGCCGGCAAGCGATACCTGGTGCCGCGCGGCGCTCGGGTCGACATCGGTGACCAGTTCTTCATCGTGAGCTGACTTCTCCCTCAGGGTGTGACCGATCGGCCGGCTATGCACCGATCGCTATTCCGTCTCACCGCGCCTCGATCACGTGCTGTTGTCTGGGGAGATGACCTTCGAGAGCCCGCCGCGTATCCCGGCACCGACCCTGCCTGAGACGAGCGCGCCATACACGTTCCCACTCGTCGCGACGCTGGCGCCGGTCGCGCTCAGCGGGGTCGCCTGGTGGCTCACGCAGTCGGTGCTGTCACTCGTGTTCGCCGCGCTCGGTCCGATGATCGCCATCGGCAGCCTGCTCGATGCCCGGCTCCAGTCCCGCCGAAGACGCGGGCGTGAGGGCGCCCGTTTCCGTCGCGAACTCGAGTCCGCGCGGGCCGAGGTTGAGCGGGCGCACGGGGTTGAGCGCGCTCAACGAGAAGCGGAGCACCCTCGCGAACCGCCCGCGCCGCGCTGGACTGAGCTGGGCGACGGGCCGCTGCCGCTACGACTGGGCTCGGGCGTTGTGTCGAGTCCGGTGCGGCTCGAGGGGGTACCGCCCGCGAGCCGGTCGCCCTCGGCGGAGGCGCTGCAGCTTGAACAGCTTCGTCGCTCGAGCGTCGAGCTCGCCGACGCGCCGGTGGTCGCGGATGCCCTTGGCGGCATCGGGGTGGTGGGGCCGCAGCTGGCCGCGGTCGCCCTCGCCCGCTCATTGCTGCTGCAACTTGCCGCGCGGCTCTCACCGGCCGAGTGGCGGCTGGAGGCACGGGGTGGCGGCTGGTCGTGGCTCGAAGCTCTGCCGCACGAGGTTCAGCACGGAGCTACTGCGGCTGAGGGCGCCGTGTTGCGCTGGCTGTCGGCCGAGCGGGTGATCACTGTCTCCCTGGGGCGCGAGCGGAGGGAGCTGCCCGGTGGGCTCGCGACGATCGTCGATCTGGCGGGCGAGGCGATCGGGAATCCGGAGCGGTTCTCGGCCGAGGAGGCCCGCGCTCGTGCGGCGGAGCTCGCCCGGCTGGCCGCCGAGCGCGGGCTGCTGCGATCCGCGGTGCAGATTCCCGACCGGGTCGCCCTCGACGAACTCATACAGCCCACAACAGGGCTCGCCGCGGCCATCGGCAGGGGCAACGACGGTCCCGTCGTGGTCGATCTGGTGCGCGACGGACCGCACGCGATTGTCGGCGGCACTACCGGCAGCGGAAAGAGCGAGTTGCTCATCAGCTGGTTGCTCGCTCTCGCGGACACCCGCTCACCCGATCAGCTGACACTGTTGCTCGTCGACTTCAAGGGAGGCGCTGCTTTCGGTGCGCTGTCCGCGCTGCCGCACTGCGTCGGGCTGGTGACCGACCTCGACGACGACACCGCCGAGCGCGCCCTCGAGAGCCTCGCGGCGGAGCTGCGCTACCGGGAGCGCACCCTCGCCGAGGCAGGCGTGCGCTCGATCGAGCAGCTCCCCGAGCTGCCTCGCCTGGTCATCGTCGTCGACGAGTACGCGGCTGTCGCGCAGGGCCACCCGCACCTGAATGCCCTGTTCTCCGACCTGGCGGCACGCGGACGCTCGCTCGGCATCCACCTGATCCTGTGCACGCAACGGCCATCGGGTGTGGTGCGCGACGCCATCCTCGCCAACAGCGGCCTGCGCATTTCCCTGCGGGTGAACAACCGGTCCGACAGCGCTGCCGTCATCGGTGTGGATGACGCGGCGCTCGTCCCCGCCGCCGCCCGCGGGCGCGCCCTGCTCTCGGCCCACGGCGAGAAGCCGGTCGCGGTGCAGCTCGCCCTCGCTACACCCGCAGACGTGGACTCCGTGCTCGCCGCCTGGCGTTCCCGCGACTGGCGGCCGAGGCGTCCCTGGCGTAATCCGCTCCCCGCGCGGATCGCCCTGCGCGAGCTGCGGTCACTGGCGGAACCCGAGACGGAGTCGGGGCCGGAAACGGCGAAGGGGCTGGAGTCGGCGACCGTTCCGGGGCCGGTGACCGGGCCGGGAATCCCGTTCGGGCTCGCCGACCATCCCGCGGAGCAGGCGCAACCCGTCGCGCGGTGGAACGCCCCCGACCACGGCCACCTGCTCGTGATCGGGGCGGCGGCTTCCGGGCGAAGCACCGCCCTCGACACGATCGCGAGTGGAGCGACGGGCGCCGTGCGGCTGTCGGCGGGGTCGGCCGAAGCCGCCTGGGATGCGGTGACGACCCTCCTCGAACAGGCGCGCGGCGGCGTGCGGGCGCGCGACGTCGAGCACCTGCGCCGCGACGAACAAGCACGCCTCGGAGGATCTGCGCCCACCACTCTGCTCATCGACGACCTCGACGCGCTTCTCGCCCGACTCGGAGAGGATCACCGCGCCGAGTTGGTCGACAGGCTGTGCGCGCTGCTGCGGGAGGGGTCGGCCTCCGGCATCCGGATCGCGATTGCGCTGCAGCGGACCACCGGATCGCTCGGATCCGTCGCGGCGCTGGCCGGCTCCCGACTGCTGTTGAGACTGCCCGACCGGCAGGAACACGTGCTTGCAGGCGGCACCGGTGAGACCTATCGCGATCGGCTGCCACCCGGCGCCGGACTCTGGCAGGGACACCGGGTGCAGGTGGCGATGGGCGAGCCGAGGGAACCGGATGCCCGGGAGCGGATCCAGCGCTTCGATCCCGCCGAACATCCCATGTTCGCGGTGGTCGCCGCGCGACCCGACGATACGGCCCGCCGGCTGGTAGCCGCCGGAGTCGACCCCGGATCGATCACGCGAGACGGTTCTGCGCTCAACCCTGGACAGACGACAGGGCTTACGGTCGGCGCGGGCGAGCGGCGGGTGCTCCTCGCGGATTCCGAGACCTGGCAGTCACACTGGGGTGCGATCTCGACTCTGCGCGGGCGGGTGCCGATCCTGTTCGACGGCTGCAGTCTCGCCGACTACCGGTCGCTCACCCGCGAGCGGGAGCTGCCGCCGCCCCTGCGAACCGGCACAGCGCAGCTCTGGCTGCTCACCCCCGAAGGGAGCGTGCGACGTGCAGAACTGGGTATTTAGGCGAGCACGTTCGCGAGCGACACGTGCTCGAGCCCGTGCGCCACCGCAACAGCCTCGTTGACGACCTGCCCGGCATGGGTGTTGAGTCCGAGGGCGAGAGCCGCATCCGCTCGCAGGGCCGCCTTCCAGCCTTGGTTGGCAAGCGCGCGCACGTACGGCATGGTCGCATTCGTGAGCGCGTAGGTCGAGGTATTGGGCACGGCGCCCGGCATGTTGGCCACGCAATAAAACAGCGAGCCGTGCACCGTGAACGTCGGATCCGCGTGGGTTGTCGGCCGGGAATCGGCGAAACAGCCGCCCTGGTCCACCGCGATGTCGACGAGAACGCTGCCTGGCTTCATGCGCGACACAAGTTCGTTGCTCACAAGCTTGGGTGCCTTGGCGCCGGGAACCAGCACCGAGCCGATCACCATGTCCGCGTCGAGGCAGGCGCGCTCGATCTCGAAGCCGTTCGAGGCCACCGTGCGCACCCGTCCCGCGTACAGGGCGTCCAGTTCGCGCAAGCGCTGCAGGTTGGTGTCGAGCACTACTACATCCGCGCCGAGGCCGACGGCCACGGAGACCGCGTTGGTGCCGGCGACGCCGCCGCCCAGAACCACGATCTTTGCGGGATAGGTTCCGGGAACCCCGGGCACGAGGAGGCCGGGGCCGCCGTAGGGCTTGAGCATCGCGTTGGCGCCGACGATCGGGGCGAGCCGTCCGGCCACCTCGCTCATCGGGGCGAGCAGCGGCAGCGCGCGGTTCGGCAGCTGCACCGTCTCATAGGCGATACCCGTCACGCGGGACGAGATGAGGGCGGCCGTGAGTTCCGCTTCCGCAGCAAGATGCAGGTAGGTGAAGAGCAGTAGGTCGTCGCGCAGGTAGCCGTACTCCGCGGCGATCGGCTCCTTGACCTTGAGCAGCATGTCGGCGGCGGCCCAGGTGCTCGCGGCGTCCGGCGAGATGGTGGCACCGGCCTCGACATAGGCCGCATCGCTGATGGATGACCCGAGTCCCGCACCCGTCTCGACGAGTACTTCGTGCCCGTGGGCCACGAGGTCATGCACCCCCGCGGGGGTGATGGCGACGCGGAATTCGTTGTTCTTGATCTCTTTCGGAACGGCGACCTTCATGGCTCTCAGCGTAGCGGCGCGACACCACGGATTCCGCACAATTAAGCGGCGTTCTTGTGCCGATTTCGTGACATTCTTGTTACAGGGTCGTCGTTTTGCTCGGTTTTTCTCGTGCGGCCGCCCCTCCGTGTGCAAGTATCGATCAACACCTAGCCACGTCGAGGCCCGAGGGCCGCGAATTGATCGTTGAGGAGCCCACAATGAGCCGTGCACTTCCCGAAGACCCGCTGATTCGTAGCCTCGTTCTGCAGGCCCGCAAGGCCCAGGTGTCCCGCCGCACGATGCTCGCCGGATCCGGTGGTCTTGCCGCAGCGCTCGCCCTCGCCGCGTGTGCTCCCACCACCGAGGCCCCGAAGCCCGCGAAGGACAACTCGGCCACCGACAAGACGCTCAAGTGGTCGAACTGGCCCGGCTACATGGACGAGGACGACGACAAGAACTACCCGACGCTGATGCGCTTCGAGCAGGAGTCGGGCATCAAGGTCACCTACAACGTCGACGTCGACGACAACAACTCTTACTACGCGAAGGTGCGCGACCAGCTCGCCCTCGGCCAGGACATCGGTGCCGACACCGTGTGCCTCACCGACTGGATGGTCTCGCGCCTGATCCGACTCGGCTACACGCAGGAGCTCGACCACGCCAACATCCCGAACCTGGCCAACCTGAGCCCGAGCCTGCAGGACCCGGACTTCGACCCGGGCCGTGCCAACTCGCTGCCGTGGCAGGGTGGCTTCGCGGGCTTGTGTTGGAACAAGGAGAAGCTGCCGAACGGCCTCAAGAGCGTGAGCGACCTGTGGGCGCCCGAGCTCAAGGGCAAAGTCGGCGTGCTCTCCGAGATGCGCGACACGATGGGCCTCATCATGCTGCAGGAGGGCATCGACATCTCCGGTGATTTCACCGCCGCAGACTTCACGAAGGCGATCGACGTGTTCCGCGAGCAGGTCGAGAGCGGCCAGATCCGCAACGTCAAGGGCAACTCCTACGTCGACGACCTCGCCAACGGCGACACCATCGCCGCGATCGTCTGGTCGGGCGACGTGACCCTCGTCAACGGTGAGGCCGGCGACAAGTTCGGCTTCGTGATCCCCGACGCCGGCGGCACCATCTGGAACGACAACTTCGTTGTACCGATCGGATCCCCGCGCAAGGCGAACGCCGAAAAGCTCATGAACTACTACTACGAGCCAGAGGTCGCCGCAGAGGTCGCCGCGTGGGTCAACTACATCACGCCGGTTGAGGGAGCCAGGGAGGCCGCGGAGGCGATCGACCCAGAACTCGCCGAGAACCAGCTCATCTTCCCCAACGAGGAGACCCTCTCGACCGTGAAGATGTTCCGCACGCTCACCGGCGCTGAGGAGAACGACTTCCAGGCCCAGTTCCAGGGCGTTCTGCTCGGCGCGTAGCGCCGGCGATAAGGAGTACGAACAGTGACGCAAGGCAGTTTCGCCGAGGCCGGCGCAGACCTCGAACTCGTGGGAATCAGCAAGCGTTTCCCCGGCTTCACCGCCATCGAGGACCTCAACCTGACCATTCCGGCGGGCTCCTTCTTCGCCCTGCTCGGCCCGTCCGGCTGCGGCAAGACGACGACGCTTCGGCTTGTCGCCGGCCTCGAGGATGCGTCCGAGGGGCGCATCCTCATCGGAGGCAAGGACGTCACCCACACCAAGTCGTACAAGCGCCCCGTCAACACGGTATTCCAGAGCTACGCGCTCTTCCCGCACATGACCATCCTCGAGAACGTGGCCTTCGGCCTCAAGCGTCGCAGGATCTCGGACGCCATCCCGAGGGCACACGAGGCTCTCAAGCTCGTCGAGCTCGACCACCTCGCGCAGCGCAAGCCGCAGCAGCTGTCCGGCGGGCAGCAGCAGCGGGTTGCACTCGCGCGCGCCGTGGTGAACCGACCCGCCCTGCTGCTGCTCGACGAGCCGCTCGGCGCCCTCGACCTCAAGCTCCGTCGCCAGATGCAGCTCGAGCTCAAGGACATCCAGCAGGATGTCGGACTCACCTTCCTGCATGTCACGCACGACCAGGAGGAGGCCATGACCATGGCCGACACCGTCGCGGTGATGAACAAGGGCCGCATCGAGCAGATGGGTGCCCCCGAGGAGTTGTACGAGCTGCCGAAGACGGCCTTCGTCGCCAATTTTCTCGGCCAGTCGAACCTCTTCACCGGACACGTGACCTCGACGAGTGCGTCATCCATGATCGTCGACATCGCGGGCCGCAAGATCGAGGTGCCGCGCGAGCGAGCGCAGCGTCACGCCGGCGAGGTGACGATCGGCGTGCGCCCCGAGAAACTCATGCTGCACACGTCGGCGCCCAAGGCGAAGGCCGGCAGTAACATCGTCGGTCCCGGTCGCGTCACCGACGTCTCGTTCAGCGGGGTGAGCACGCAGTACCAGGTATCCGTTCCCGGCCTCGGCTCGCTCGTCGTCTTCGCGCAGAACATGGTCTTCGGTCCGGTCGTCACCGCCGGCGCCGAGGTCTGGCTGACCTGGACCACCGACCACGGTTTTGGCCTAGCCGACGACCCGGCCGATGGCGCGCGCTTCGTCGAAGACACCGACACCCAGGCTCTCGCGACTCAGAAGCGCGAGAAGCTCGAGGCGGAACTGGAAGGCGCGTAGCGTGGCATTCGGAGCCTTCGGTTCGACAGCGACCTCGGCCGTACCGGTCGAGCCTGCGGTTCGCCGCCGCAGCCCCGTTGCGCTGTTCCTGCTGCTGCCCGGAATCCTCTACCTCGCGCTGTTCTTCCTGGCGCCGCTGTTCTCACTGATCCTCACCTCGCTGCAGCAGCCGTCGCTCACCGGCGACATCGGCGCGTACGAGACCGCGTTCCGCTGGGAGAACTACACGACGGTCATCACCCAGTACGGCGAGCACATCGTGCGCTCGTTCAGTTACGCGGCGATAGCGACGATCGCGGCCCTGCTGTTCAGCTACCCGCTCGCCTACTTCATCGGCGTCAAGCTGCGGCCGTTCCCGCTGATGCAGGCGCTGGCCCTGACACTCGTGATCGCGCCGTTCTTCATCAGCTTCCTGCTGCGCACGCTGGCCTGGAAGCAGATCCTCTCCGACGACGGCTTCTTCGTGACGAGCCTCAAAGCCGTGTCGCTGATGGCTCCGGATGCCCACATCACCGGTGAGCCGATCGCCGTGATCTTCGGACTCACCTACAACTTCATCCCGTTCATGACGCTGCCGATCTACACGAGTCTCGAGAAGCTCGACCTGCGCTACGTGGAAGCCGGCAACGACCTCTACGCCAGCCCCGCCCGCACGTTCTTCGCGATCACGCTCCCGCTCTCGGCGCCCGGTGTGATCTCGGGCATGCTGCTCACCTTTATCCCGGCCGCCGGCGACTACGTCAACGCCAGCCGGGACTTCCTCGGCAGTACCGAGACGCCCATGATCGGAAACGTGATCGAGGCGAACTTCCTTGTGCTGCAGAACTATCCGGCGGCCGCCGCACTCTCGATCGTGCTGATGGCGACGATCCTCGTGCTCGTCGCGATCTACGTGAAGCGCAGCGGAACAGAGGAGCTGATCTGATGGCACCGGTCACCCGCTGGTTCGGCAAGTACGCGCTGTGGATCTACAGCACCATCGCGTTCGTGTTCCTGCTCATCCCGATCGCGTACACGATTGCGTTCTCGTTCAACGACTCCCGCCGCTCGAACATCGCCTGGCGCGGGTTCACCCTCGACAACTGGCTCGGCATCTGCGACGCGCAGGGCGTGTGCGAGGCGTTCGGCAACAGCATCGTCGTCGGTCTCTCCGCGACCGTGCTCGCGACCGTGCTCGGCACGATGATCGCGATCGCCCTCGTGCGCTTCCGGTTCCCGTTCCGCAACGCCACGAGCCTGCTGCTGTTCCTGCCGATGGCGACGCCCGAGGTTGTGCTCGGAGCGGGCCTCGCCGCCGAGTTCCTGACCGCGGGGGTGCAGAAGGGCGCGCTCACCGTCATCCTCGCGCACACGATGTTCTGCATCAGCTTCGTCGTCGTCACGGTGCGAGCGCGCGTTGCGAGCCTCGACCCGGCGCTCGAGGAGGCCGGTCGCGACCTGTACGCCTCGCCCAGCCAGGTCTTCGTGCGGGTCACGCTGCCGCTGCTGATGCCCGGCATCATCGCCGCTGCACTGCTCAGTTTCGCGCTCAGCTTCGACGACTTCATCATCACGAACTTCAACTCGGGCGCGTACGTGACGTTCCCGAAGTTCGTCTACACGGCGGCCGCTCGCGGCATTCCGGCCGAGGCCAACGTGATCGCCTCCGCGGTGTTCTTCATCGCGATCATCTTCGTTGTCGTCTCGCAGCTGAGCGCCGCGGCCCGCCGCAAGCGGCTCGCGCTGCAGGGCTGATGGGCTACGAGAACAGAGAGCGGCTCACCGCGCTCTGGGCGAGCGAGGTCGAGTTGTACCGCGCCGCGCGACCGCGGTCCGAGGCGTTGTGGCGTGCGGCCCTCCCGTCGATGCCCGACGGGGTGCCCATGCTCTGGATGGCCAAGTGGCCCGGTCCCTGGCCGGTTTATGTGGATGACGCCCGCGGAGCCCACTTCTCCTGCGTCGACGGCTTGGATCACGTCGACCTGTGCCTCGGCGACACCGGTGCCATGTGCGGTCACGCGCCGCCCGCGTCCGTCGCGGCGATCGCCGAGCAGCTCGGCCGCGGCTCGACCTACATGCTGCCCACGGCCGACGCAGCGATCGCGGCCGGACTTCTCGCCGACCGCTTCGGGCTGCCGTCCTGGCAGTTCTCGCTCTCCGCGACCGACGCCAACCGCAGCCTGATCCGCTACGCGCGGCACGTGACGGAGCGCCCGAAGATCCTCGTGATCGACCACTGTTACCACGGCTCCGTCGACGAGGCCTTCGCGACCCTCGACGAGACCGGCGCGGTCGTCGAACGCCGCGGCAACATCGGCCCACCCGTTCCACCCGCCGCCACGACGGTGGTCGTCCCGTTCAATGACGTTCCGGCGCTCGAGCGCGCGCTGCGCGAGCTCGACGTCGCAGCGGTGCTCATCGAGCCCGCCATGACCAACATCGGCATCGTGCTTCCGGCCCCCGGCTGGCACGACGCGCTCCGTGCGCTCTGCGACGAGACCGGCACGATCCTGATCATCGACGAGACGCACACGCTCTGTGCGGGGCCGGGCGGCATGACGCAGCGTGACAACCTGCGACCGGATGCCGTGGTCGTCGGCAAAACGATCGGCGGTGGCATCCCGGCCGGTGCCCACGGCATGACCGAGGAGTTCGCGGCTCGCGTGCGGTCCAGCCTTGAGCTCGAAGACATCGATGTCGGGGGAGTCGGCGGCACCCTGGCCGGCAACGCGGCCTCGATGGCCGGAATCCGTGCCACCCTCGGCGAGGTGCTGACCGCCGAGGTCTACCCCGCGATGATCGAGCGCGCGACCGAGTGGACCGCGGGAGTGCAGGCGGCCCTCGACGAGTTCGGGGTGCCGTGGCAGGTCACGCAACTCGGCGCGCGAGCCGAGTACAGTTTTCGCGCCACCCCGCCCAGGGACGGCACGGAGGCGGCCGACGCGGACGACTTCGAACTGCAGCAGTACCTGCACCTGCACGCACTCAACCGCGGCATTCTCATCACGCCGTTCCACAACATGGCGCTCATGTGCCCCGACACCACGTCCGCCGACGTCGAGCGGCACACGCTCGCGTTCCGCGAGGCGGTTGCGAGCCTGTACTCGTGAAAGGTCCTGGCGCCTAGAGGCTCGCGAACGCGTCGTCGAGCACGGTGAGCGCATCCCGAAGCTGCTCCTCGGTGATGGCGAGGCTCGGCAGGAAGCGGATCACGTTGCCGAGCGTGCCCGCACTCAGCAGCAGCACACCATTCTGCGCCGCGTAGGCCGTGATCGCGGAGACCGCTGCGGCGTTGGGCTCGATACCACCGGGCTGCACGAGTTCGATCGCGAGCATCGCGCCGATGCCGCGCACGTCGCCGATGATCGGGTACTTGAGGGCGAGCGCGTGCAGCGCGGGCTTGAGTATGCCCTCGATTCGGGCACCCTCCGCGAGCAGGCCGCGCGACTCGATCTCCGCGAAGACCGCGATGGCCGCCTCGGCCGCGACCGGGTTGCCGGCGAACGTGCCGCCGAGCCCACCGGGGTGCGAGGCATCCATGATCTCTGAACGGCCGGTGACGGCCGCGATCGGCAGGCCGCCGGCGATTCCCTTCGCCGTGAGGATGACGTCGGGCACCACCCCGAAGTGCTCGGAGGCGTACCACGCGCCCGTGCGTGCCATGCCGCTCTGGATCTCATCCGCGATGAACACCACGCCGTTCGCCGTGCACCACTCCTGCAGCGCGGCGAGGTAGCCCTCCGCGGGAACGACGAAGCCGCCCTCGCCCTGGATCGGCTCGGCCACCACGCATGCGAGGTCGCTCGCTCCGACCGACTTCTCGAGGTAGGTGATGGTGCGTGCGGCGGCATCCTTGCCGCTCAGTCCGTCACGGAACGGGTAGGAGTTCGGGGCGTGGTGCACCTCGCTCGCGAAGGGGCCGAAACCGAGCTTGTAGGGCATGGCCTTGAACGTCATCGCCATGGTCAGGTTGGTGCGCCCGTGGTACGCATGGTCGAGCACGGCAACTCCCGTGCGACCGGTGTACTTGCGGGCGATCTTGACGGCGTTCTCGACGGCCTCGGCGCCCGAGTTGAGCAGCACCGTCTTCTTCGGGAAGTCGCCCGGCGTGTGTTCGGAGAGCAGCTCGGCGACGCGCACGTACGATTCGTAGCCGGTGATCGTGAACATCGCATGGGTGACGCGGCCGAGCTGGGCGGTGGCCGCCTCGATGACCGCCTCGTTGGTGTGACCGATGGTCATCACGCCGATGCCCGACCCGAGGTCGATGAACTGGTTGCCGTCGACGTCGACGACAATCGCGCCGTGCGCACGCTCGACGTAGACGGGCAGGGCCGAGGAGACTCCGACCGGCACAACCGCCGCTCTGCGTGCCTGCAGCGCGATCGACTTCGGGCCGGGAATGGCGGTCAGAATGCGGCGTTCCGGAGTGATCTCGGAACCGAGTGCGGCAGCGGCGATGATGTCAGTCATGGTGGAATAACTGTACCGATTGCCCGCACGAATGAAGAGGCCCCGATGCAGCTCGACCACCATTTCGCCGTCGCCGTCGAGTGGGCCGGCAATCGCGGCACCGGAACAAGCGACTATCGCGCCTACGGCCGCGAGACGACGGTCTCCGCTGCGGGCAAGCTCTCCATCGACGGCTCGGCCGCGCGCGTGTTTCACGGCAACGCCGACCGCTGGAATCCGGAGGAGCTGCTCATCGCCGCCCTCAGCGAGTGCCACCTGCTCAGCTACCTCCACGTCGCGGCCTCCAATGGGGTCGTCGTCGTCGACTATCGGGATGACGCCACGGGAACGATGCAGCAGACCGCAGACGGTGGGGGACACTTCACGAGCGTCACGCTGCGCCCCCGCGTGACGATCTCAGTCGGCGACCCGGAGCTCGCCCGCGAATTGCACGCAAAGGCCAGCGCCCTCTGCTTCATCGCCAACTCGGTCAACTTTCCCGTGCTGCATGAACCGGAAATCCTCGTCAGCGGCTGAGAGCCGCGCGGTCGCCCCGCCCCGGTGTGGCACCATGGCTAGGTGCGACGTATCTGGGCCGTAGGTTTCCTCACCCTCGTGCTCGTGGGACTGCAGGCCGCAGCCCCCGCGAGCGCCTGTGGGTGTGGTGGTCTCGCGACCCAGCCGGACGCCGAGATCTCGGTCAGCGGAGAGCGTGCGGTCGTCTCCTGGGACGGCGAGACCGAGCAGATCGACCTGATGCTCGACCTGGTCTCGAAGACCGATGCGGCCGCGATCGTCATCCCGACCCCCACGCCGGCCACCGTCACCGCGGGTGACAGCGCACTGTTCGAGACCCTCGAAGAGACCATTCGCCCCCGTCCCGTCTACGCCGACGACTGGTGGGGCTTCGGCACCGGACGCGATGGCGCACCCGCCCTGCCGAGTGTCACGGTGCTCGACCGGGTCGAGATCGGACCGCTCGAAGCTGTCACGCTGGCTGCCACGAACTCCCGCGGGCTGTCCACCTGGCTGAACTCGAACGGTTTTGCGCTATCGCCCGCAACGTCAAAGGTGCTGAACCGGTACATCAAGGAGAAGTGGTCGTTCGTCGCCGTTCGGATCGCCAACGACGTGCCGCTCTCCGGCTCGGTCGATCCGATCCGCCTCACTTTCGACACGACCCGTTTCGTCTACCCGATGCGCCTCTCGCAGGGCGCGGAGACGCCGCAGGCGCTGCGCCTGTACATCCTCGACAAGGAGCGGGTCGACGTCACGAAGGCCGCAGAGGGCGCGGCGGCGGGGCCGCTCAACGCCGGCCGCAAGACGGTCTGGGCCGGGGACGTGACCGACCCCGCGCTGACCGATCGCGGCACCTATCTCACCGTCGTCGACCTGCGCTACGAGGTGCCGGCCATCCAGGTGACTACCGACATCGCAATCGTGCCGGCCGGAACGGCGGAGAACGTCATCCCGACCCGCGAAGTCGTTCGTCTGGTGAGCGTGCTCGGTGTTCCACTCGGCAGTCTCATCGTCGGCTGGGCGGTGATCGGGCTGCTCATCCTGCTCGGCGCGCTCGTCGCACGAACCCGAACCCGCTAGCAGCCCGACCCGCACAGAGCCAGCGTGCACCGTTTGCACAGCCAGCATCGGCCAGAATGTCCTGAGTCCTCCCACCAACAAAACGAAGGGTGCGTCGTGCGCACTGCAGTAGCCCTCATAGCCGCCGCCAGCCTGGCTCTGTCCCTCGCCGCGTGCTCGCCCGCCTCGAACCAGTCCACCAACGACACCGCGTCGGCCGACTGCACGACCACGAAATCCGGCGCGATCTCCGACGCGGTCAAGGTCGAGGGCGACTTCGGCACGGCCCCCAAGGTCACCGTGGATGGACCGCTCACCCTGAGCACGACCGAGCGCACCGTCGTCATCGAGGGTGATGGAGCCGTCGCGACCGACGGCGCCGAGATCACCGTCGATTTCCAGCTGCTCAACGCCACCACCGGCGAGGTTGTCACCTCGACCGAGTACAAGAAGGGCGAGGAGGCGGCCCTGGCCGTCGACGACGAGCTCTTCCTGAGCGGTCTTGTCAAGACGATCCAGTGCTCGACGGTCGGCTCGCGCGTGGTCGGCGTCATCCCGCCCGCAGATTCCTGGGGCGAGGGCAACACCGAGCAGGCCAGCCAGGTCGGCAGCGAGGTGGATGACGCACTCGTCTTCGTCGTCGACATCGTGGGAATCACCCCGCCGCTCGAGGTCGTCGACTATAAGGACCTCGAGAACGCCCCCAAGGTCACCTTCGCCGATGACGGCGAGCCCACGGTCACGATCCCCGAGACCGACCCACCCGTTGTCACCGAGATCGGTCTGATCTCGAAGGGCGACGGCGAGGTCGTCGGCAAGAACGCCGACGTATCCGTGCACTACCGCGGAATCAACTGGAACACCGGCGAGATCTTCGACGAAAGCTACGCACGCGGCGAACCGACCGACTTCAACACCGGTGGGGTCGTCCCGGGCTTCGGTGCGGCCATCGAGGGCCAGACCGTCGGCTCGCGCCTCGTCGCAATCATCGCCCCGAAGGACGGCTACGGCAGCGCCGGAAACGGTGAGGCCATCGGCGGCACCGATACCCTCGTCTTCGTGATCGAGATCGTCTCCGTCAAGTAGCCCATCCCAGGGAGCACCATGCGTCGCGTCATCATCCTCGGCTCCACCGGGTCGATCGGCGTGCAGGCGCTCGACGTGATCGCCGCCAACCGCGACCGGTTCGAGGTCGTGGGTCTTGCGGCGGGAACGAACGGTGCGCTCGTCGCCGAGCAGGCGGCTGCGTTCGGCGTGACCGAGACTGCCCTGGGGGCGGATGACGCAGCGCGCCTCGTACGCTCCGTCGACGCCGACGTTGTGCTGAACGGCATCACCGGCTCGGTCGGCCTCGGCCCCACCCTCGCCGCGCTCGAGACCGGAAAGACCCTCGCGCTCGCGAACAAGGAGAGCCTGATCGTCGGCGGTGAGCTCGTCACGGGTATCGCCGCACCCGGCCAGATCGTGCCGGTCGACTCCGAGCACTCGGCCATCGCACAGGCGCTGCGCTCAGGCACGGCCGGGGAGGTGCGTCGCCTCGTGCTGACCGCATCCGGCGGTCCGTTCCGCGGTCGCTCGCGCGAGTCGCTGCGCGATGTCACGCCGCGGGAGGCCCTCGCGCATCCCACCTGGGACATGGGGCTCGTCGTCACCACGAACTCCTCGACGCTCGTGAACAAGGGACTCGAGGTGATCGAGGCCCACTACCTCTTCGACGTCACCTACGAGAACATCGACGTGACCGTGCACCCGCAGTCGATCGTGCACTCGATGGTCGAGTTCACCGACGGATCGACCCTCGCCCAGGCCAGCCCGCCCGACATGCGGCTGCCGATCTCCCTGGGTCTGGACTGGCCGAACCGGGTGCCCGGCGTGGGCGCCCCGCTCGACTGGACGACAGCGAGCGAGTGGACCTTCGCGCCACTCGACGAGGAGGCGTTCCCGGCCGTCGCTCTCGCGAAGCGGGTCGGTGTGCAGGGCGGCACGTTCCCCGCTGTCTTCAACGCCTCGAACGAGCAGGCCGTGCTCGCCTTCCACGCGGGAGCCATCGGCTATCTCGACATCCTCGACGTGGTCGAGCGCACCGTTGACGCGCACAGCACGGGGGAGTTGAGCCTCGCGGGCGTGCTCGACGCCGAGCGCTGGGCGCGTGCGTTCGCGGATGACACGATCGGCTCCCTCGCGCGCTGATCCGGCGCCTCCGGGCATGCAGCGGATTCGAGGTTTCGCGCCACTAGTGTGAGCAGGTGGAAACCGTTCTGCTCTATATCCTCGGCATTCTGGTCGTCGTCGTGGGCCTCGCCCTGTCCATCGGGCTGCACGAGGTCGGGCACCTGCTTCCCGCCAAATTGTTCGGCGTTCGGGTCGGTCAGTACATGATCGGCTTCGGCCCGACCCTGTGGTCGAAGAAGTTCGGCGAGACCGAGTACGGCTTCAAGGCGATCCCGATGGGCGGCTACATCTCCATGGCGGGCATGTACCCGCCGGCCAGGGGTGAGACCGAGAGCCGCGAGTCGAGCACCGGCTTCTTCCAGACCCTGATGCAGGATGCCCGCACCGCGAGTGAGAGCACCATCGAGCCCGGTCACGAGGAGCGCGTGTTCTGGAAGCTCCCCGTCTGGAAACGCATCGTCATCATGCTCGGCGGCCCGACCACGAACCTCATCATCGGGCTCGTTCTCTACGCGATCCTGCTGTGCGGTTTCGGAATCCCGCAGGCCAGCTCGACGATCGGCACGGTCAACGAGTGCCTGGTCCCCGCCTCGCAGGAGGTCAAGGAGTGCACGGATGACGCCGAGCCCGCTCCGGCCAATGCCGCCGGCCTGCTGCCCGGTGACAAGCTGGTCAGCATCGACGGCGTGGCCGTCACCAAGGCGGCCGAGGCTTCACCGATCATCAACGCTTCGGCGGGCCAGGAGCTCGCCCTCGGCATCGAACGTGACGGCAAGACACTCACCATCGAGGCCACGCCGCGGCTCACCGAGAAGTACGTGCAGGCCGAGGACGGCTCGATCGCCGAGGATGAGAACGGCGACCCGCTCGTCGAGACCGTCGGTATTCTCGGCATCACCTTCGCCAATGAGATCGCCCAGCAGCCCGCCAGCGCGGTGCTCCCGGCGGTTGGCGACAACATCAGCCGGGTATTCCACCTCATCCTCAACCTGCCGCAGCGCCTTATCGACGTCGTGAACGCCGCCTTCGGCCCCGAGGAACGCGACCCGAACGGTCCGATCAGCGTCGTGGGCGTCGGGCGTATCGCGGGCGAGATCACGAGTCTCAACACCGTTCCGGTCGCCGAGCGCGCCGCGGCTCTTGTGCAGCTCATCGCCTCGCTGAATATCGCGCTGTTCGTCTTCAATCTCGTCCCCCTGATGCCGCTCGACGGCGGGCACGTCGCGGGTGCGCTGTGGGAGGCGATCCGGCGCTTCTTCGCGAAGCTGTTCCGCCGGCCCGATCCGGGGCCGGTCGACATCGCGCGCTTCATTCCGCTGACGCTCGCCGTGGTCATTCTGCTGGGCGGGATGTCCCTGCTCCTGATCTACGCCGACATCGTCAAACCGATCTCGCTGCTCTAGCGCTCCCTACGTGTTCAGCGCGGGGCCAGCGGGCGCCCAGCCGCGACCGGTAAACTCGGTGCGTGCCTGCAATCAACCTGGGTCTGCCGAAAGCTCCCGAAACACTGACCCCTCGCCGTAAGACGCGCCAGATCTCCGTGGGGAAGGTGGGCGTCGGCAGCGAGTCGCAGGTGAGCGTGCAGTCGATGACCACGACGCAGACCACCAACATCAACGCGACGCTGCAGCAGATCGCCGAACTCACCGCCACCGGCTGTGATATCGTGCGCGTTGCCGTGCCGCACCAGGATGACGCCGACGTGCTGCACATCATCGCGTCGAAGAGCCAGATCCCGGTTATCGCCGACATCCACTTCCAGCCGCGCTACGTGTACACGGCCATCGACGCCGGTGTCGGCGCGGTGCGCGTGAACCCCGGCAACATCCGCAAGTTCGACGACCAGGTCGGCAAGATCGCCGCCGCCGCCAAGGCAGCCGGCGTCTCGATCCGCATCGGCGTCAATGCAGGATCGCTCGAGCCCAGCCTGCTGCAGAAGTACGGCAAGGCCACGCCCGAGGCGCTCGTGGAGAGCGCCGTCTGGGAGGCATCGCTGTTCGAGGAGCACGACTTCCACGACTTCAAGATCTCGGTCAAGCACAACGACCCCGTCACCATGGTGCGCGCCTACCGGCTGCTCGCCGAGCGCGGCGACTGGCCCCTGCACCTCGGTGTGACCGAGGCCGGCCCCGAGTTCCAGGGCACGATCAAGAGCGCCACCGCATTCGGTGTGCTGCTGGGGGAGGGCATCGGCGACACCATTCGTGTTTCGCTCTCCGCCCCGCCCGCCCAGGAGGTCAAAGTCGGACTGCAGATCCTCCAGTCGCTGGGCCTCCGCGAGCGCAAGCTCGAGATCGTCTCCTGCCCGAGCTGTGGCCGCGCCCAGGTCGACGTCTACCAGCTCGCCAACGATGTCACCGCGGGTCTCGAGAAGATGACTGTGCCGTTGCGCGTCGCGGTCATGGGCTGCGTCGTCAACGGTCCCGGCGAGGCGCGTGAGGCCGACCTCGGCGTGGCATCCGGCAATGGTCGAGGACAGATCTTCGTCAAGGGCGAGGTCATCAAGACGGTGCCCGAGTCCGAGATCGTCGCCACCCTCATCGAAGAGGCCAACCGTCTCGCGGCCGAGATGCCGGCGAGCGCGACGGGTTCGCCCGTCGTCACCACCTCGTAGGTTCCGGAGCCTCCGCGAGGAGATTTTTCCGGACCCCTTCGTCGTGCCCGCGACCCGAAGGTGGCGCGCGGATCGGACCTTCTCGGGCGGGCCGATGTCCGTTTCGGACACAGTCGGGCGCAAGCGGATTCAATCGGAAAGGTCCGGCGTGATCCGGCTCCGAACATCGGTATTCGGGCCAACGCGAGCGTCGGCGCGAACGGGTGACCTGCCAGAACTCTGGAGGTAAGCTCACAGCCGCGCCGAGGATAGGCTTGCACCCGTGTCCACTCGCCTTTCACAGCTCTTCGTCCGCACGCTCAGAGACGACCCGGTAGACGCCGAGGTCGCCAGTCACCGCCTGCTGGTGCGGGCGGGATACATCCGCCGCCAGGCCCCCGGTGTGTTCGCGTGGCTGCCGCTCGGACTGCGCGTGCGCCGCAAGATCGAGAACATCATCCGCGAGGAACTCGAGGCGTTCGGCGCACAGGAAGTGCACTTCCCGGCACTGCTGCCGCGCGAGCCCTACGAGCAGTCCGGCCGCTGGACCAAGTACGGCGACGGCATCTTCCGCCTGCAGGACCGCAAGGGAGCGGACTACCTGCTGGCCCCCACGCACGAAGAAGTCTTCACCCTGCTCGTGAAGGACCTGTACTCCTCCTATAAGGACCTGCCGCTCTCGCTGTACCAGATCCAGGACAAGTACCGCGATGAGGCACGCCCCCGCGCCGGCCTGCTGCGCGGTCGCGAATTCACCATGAAGGACTCCTACAGTTTCGACTACACGGACGCCGGCCTGGACCTCAGCTACCAGCAGCACCGTGACGCCTACGAGCGCATCTTCACCCGTCTCGGGCTCGAGTACGTGATCGTCAAGGCCGACAGCGGGCTGATGGGCGGCGCCCGCAGTGAGGAGTTCCTGCACCCGACGCTGGTCGGCGAGGACACCTTTGTGCGCTCCGCCGGTGGCTACGCGGCCAACGTCGAGGCTTTCACCACCGTCGCACCGGACGCGGTGCCCTTCGATGGACTTCCCGCAGCCGAGGTGCACGACACCCCCGACACCCCGACCATCGACACCCTCGTCGCGGTGGCGAACGAGGTGCACACCGACCGCGGCTACACCGCCGCCGACACCCTCAAGAACGTTGTGCTCGCCCTGACCGACCCCGAGGGCAACCGCTCGCTCGTCGTCGTCGGCCTGCCCGGCGACCGCGGAGTGGACATGAAGCGCGCCGAGGTCGCCTTCTCGCCGAATGAGGTCGAGGCGGCGAACGAGGGTGACTTTGCCAGGAACCCTGGGCTCGTCAAGGGCTATATCGGACCGTGGAGTGCCGCCGGAGCCGTGCTCGGCGAAGCGTCATCCACAAAGATTCGCTACGTTCTCGACCCGCGCGTCTCGGAGGGAACCGTCTGGATCACCGGCGCCAACGAGCAGGGAAAGCACGTCTTCGGACTCGTCGCCGGTCGCGACTTCGTCTCCGACGGAATCGTCGAGGTCGCCGAGGTCACCGTCGGTGACCTCGCTCCCGACGGCTCCGGCCCGGTCGAGCTCGCGCGCGGCATGGAGATCGGTCACGTCTTCCAGCTCGGCCGTTTCTTCGCCGAAGCGCTCGGACTCAAGGTGCTCGACGAGAACGGCAAGCTCGTCACCGTCACGATGGGCTCCTACGGCATCGGCGTTACCCGCATCATGGCCGTGCTCGCGGAGGCCAACAACGACGAGAAGGGCCTCATCTGGCCCGACAACGTCGCACCCTTCGACGTACACGTCATCGCCGCAGGCAAGGACGAGGTCGTCTACGAGGTCGCCGAGTCGCTCGTCGCAGGCCTCGAGAACGCGGGCCAAGACGTGCTGTTCGACGACCGCCCCAAGGTCTCGCCCGGAGTGAAGTTCGGCGACGCCGAGCTGCTCGGCGTGCCCACGATCGTGATCGTCGGCCGCAGTGCCGTCGACGGGATCGTCGAACTGTGGGACCGCCGCACGGGGGAGCGCGAACAGCTCTCCGTCGCAGACCTGATCACGAGGGTGGGAAGCAAGGCATGACCGAACGACTGAGCGCGGCCGAACTCGAGCGTGCGACCGGCATCCTCTCGACCATCACCTCGGCCTACGAGGAAAAGGTCGTCGGCCAGCAGGGACTGCGCCGCAGCCTGCTCATCGCGATCATGACGGGCGGGCACATCCTGCTCGAGAGCGTGCCAGGGCTCGCCAAGACGACGGCTGCGAAGGCCCTCGCCGACGCGGTCAATGCGAGCTTCTCACGCGTTCAGTGCACGCCCGACCTGCTGCCGAGCGACATCATCGGCAGCCAGATCTTCGACGCGGCGACGGCGAGCTTCTCCACGCTGCTCGGCCCCGTGCACGCCAACTTCGTGCTGCTCGACGAGATCAACCGCTCCAGCGCGAAGACCCAGAGCGCCATGCTCGAGGCCATGCAGGAGAAGCAGACGACGATCGGCGGCACCATCTACCCCGTGCCGCATCCGTTCCTGGTGCTCGCGACCCAGAACCCGATCGAGCAGGAGGGCACGTATCACCTGCCCGAGGCGCAGCTCGACCGCTTCCTACTCAAGGAAGTGCTCGACTACCCCGAGTTCGACGAGGAGATCGAGATCATCGCGCGCATCGACTCCGGTGTGTACGACACCGACGGGGCCACGGCCGCGACGGCCTCGATCGAGGATGTGCTCTTCCTGCAGGAGGCCGCCAAACGCGTTTTTGTGGATGACTCGATCACCAACTACATCGTGTCGACGGTCTATGTGACGCGTCACGCCGCCCAGTACATCTCGCCCGAGCTCGCCGGATGCATCGAGTACGGGGCGTCACCGCGCGCCTCGATCGCGTTCAGCCGGGCCGCCCGCGCGCTTGCGCTGATCAACGGCCGGGACCACGTGATCCCGGAAGACGTGAAGACGCTGCGTCACGTGGTGCTGCGTCACCGCATCATCCTGAACTTCGAGGCCATCGCCGACGACATCGCCCCCGAGACGATCATCGACGCCGTGTTCGACTCCGTGCAGGCGCCGTAGCGGCCACCTGACTTCGCGCCATGACCAGTCTTCTCCGTCGCGTCAAGACGACGATCTCGATTCACGCACACCGTCGGGTGCGTGGACTACTCGAGGGAGAATACTTCTCGGTATTCCACGGGCGCAGCCTCGAGTTCGACGACCTGCGGCCGTACGTGGCCGGGGATGAGATCCGCGACATCGACTGGAAGGCGACCGCTCGCCTCGGCTCGCCGATGATCAAGCGCTTCATCGCCGCCCGCAAGCACACCCTCCTGCTCATCGTCGACACCGGCCGCGCAATGGCCGCCCTCGCCGAGAGCGGGGAGAGCAAGCGCGACCTGTCCGTGTTGGCCGCGGGCACCCTCGCCTACATGGCGACACGTCACGGCGATCGGGTCGCCCTCGTCGCGGGCGACACCGAGCACACGGTGTTCGTGAAGCCCGGCTCGACAGAGGCCCATCTCGAGCGGATCCTGCAACGCATCCACTCGTCGACGACCGCGGAGTCCCCGGCGAGCGGTCTCGCCCGCCAGCTCGAGTACGCGAGCACCGCCTTCCGTCGCCGCATGATCGTGTTCGTGATCTCCGACGACCGCGAGCTCGGCGAGACCGAGGTGCGCCTGCTCAAGCGCCTGGGCGTGCAGCACGAGGTGCTCTGGCTCACCATCGCCGATGCCGACCTGATGAAGGCCGACTGGGCCGACAAGCGAATGCACGACGTGGAGCACGCGGCCGCGCTGCCCGGCATCCTGCGCTCCGATCCGAAGTTGCGTGCCGAGTTCGAAGCCAAGGTCGAGGAGCGCACCACGAGCCACTCCGACCTGTTCGACGGGCTCGCCATCTCGAGCGGACGCGTCTCGGCCGAGGCGGACGTCGTGAACGGGCTGTTCCGCTTGCTGGAGGTGCACCGTCATGCAAGGCGATGAGGTCTTCTACCCGCCCGTGCAGTACTCGCCGCTGTGGCTGCTGCTCGGCATCGGCATCTTCCTTCTGATCGCGGTCGGCTACTTCCTGATCTGGTTCCTGACCCGCAAGAAGCCCGAACCGATCGAGCCGTCCGCTGTTCAGCACGTTCCGCAGTTGACCGTGACGGTGCGCCAGCGCTTCCTCGGATTCATCGACGGAGTCGGTGCCCGGCACGCTGCGGGAGAGACGAGCTACGTCGACGCGCACCACGAACTGTCCATCATCGTGCGCTCCTTCGCGCTCGAGGCGCGCGGTGTGCGCGCGCCCTACATGAACCTCGACGAGCTGAAGGCGACGCGGCACAAGCCCCTCGCCGACACGATCGAGGACTTCTACCCGGGCGCGTTCTCGGGTCTCGAGGGTGAGCCCGTTGCGGCGGCCGTCGAGCGAGCGAAGACGCTGGTGTCCGAATGGAAGTGATTTTCTGGTGGATGCCGCTGCTCTGGCTTCTCGTCATCGCCGGAGTCGTGGCGGTGCTGCTCTGGCTGCGCAGGAAGCGCGCGGGCGCGGACTCCTCGAGCCTGCCGATCGCGAACAGCGAGCGACTCACCAGCCTCCCCGGCTATGCGCGGGCGCTGCGCCGCTACCGTGCGCTGCTCGCCGGGGTCTGCGCGTCGATCGTCATCCTGCTGCTCGTCGGCATCGGCCTGACGATGCGCTTCGCCTCGGTCGATGTGCGCCAGCCCGAGCTCAAGAGCCGGGACATCGTGCTCTGTCTCGACGTCTCCGGGTCGATGATCGACTACGACAGCGAGGTGGTCGACGTGTTCAGCGACCTCGCCGACGAGTTCGAGGGTGAGCGCATCAGCCTCGTCATCTTCAACGCGTCGGCCGTTACGTACTTTCCGCTCACGAGCGATTACGACTACATCCAGCGCCAGTTCGCCAAGCTGCAGGAGGAGTTCGTCTCGCCCGACCAGTCCTATTACGAGGGCACTCTGATCGGTGACGGTTCCTCCCTCGTCGGCGACGGCCTGGCCTCCTGCGCCACCAAGTTCGATGCTCCGGATGACCCGCGCTCGCGCTCCGTCATCCTCGTCACCGACAACCTCATCGCCGGGGAGCAGATCTTCACCCTGCCGGAGGCCGGGCAGCTCGCCGCGGACCGGAACGTGCGCGTCTACGGCATCAACCCGGGCGACTCGAGCGCCAAGTCGTACCTCGACGAGCTGGCGACGGAGTTCAAGCAGGTGGTCGAGGCGACCGGCGGGGGATACTTCGCGCTCGAGGACCCGGAGAACATCCCGGCCATCGTCGACGCGATCACCGCGGAGCAGGCGGCGCTCATGAAGGGTCCCGTGCAGCTCGTGCGCACCGACGAGCCCGGCTTCTTCGTACTCCTCGCGTTCCTCGGCGTCGCGGGGCTGTTCGTTCTCGCCTGGAGGCTGCGCCGATGATCCTCCAGCCCGTACTTCCCGGTGTGCTGCTCGTGCTGTTCGCCGTCATCCTCATCGGCTTCGCGCTCTGGCAGCTGATCGTCGCGCGCGGCCGTAGCGCGAAGCTGTCGTGGGGACTGCGCATCGTGCTCGTGCTGCTGCTCGTCGTCATCGCCGCGCGACCCGTCATCCCGGCCACCCAGAGCGGCCCGAGCGCCTCGGGCGGGCTCGAGGTCTACTTCGTCGTCGACACCACGAGCAGCGTGTCGGCCGAGGACTGGGACGGCGGCCAGCCGCGCCTCGTCGGGGTTAAGTCTGACATCGCCGCCATCGCAGAGACCCTGGCCGGTGCGCAGTTCTCCCTCGTCACCTTCGACGCGGCCGCCGTGCAGCGGGTGCCGCTCACGACGGACGCCACGGCGATCGCGGGCGCCGCGTCCGTGATCACCCCCGAGGTCTCCTATTACTCACGCGGCAGCACGATCGACGAGGCGGTGCCCCTGCTCGAGCAGCTGCTCGGCGAGGCGAGTGAGGAGAACCCGGGCCAGCAGCGCGTGCTGTTCTACCTCGGCGACGGCGAGCAGACCACGGCGACCCAGCCCGGCTCATTCGAGACCCTGCTGCCCTTCCTCAGCGGGGGAGCGGTGCTCGGCTACGGCACCGAGCAGGGCGCGCCCATGCTCGAGTTCGACGGCTACGCCGACGACGACTCCGAGGTCGCCTACCTGCAGGACTACTCCGTGACACCGCCGGTAGAGGCGATCTCGCGCATCGACGAAGCGGCGCTCGGCACCATTGCGAGCCAGCTGGGACTGAGCTACCTGCATCGCACAGCAGGCGCGAGCGTCGACGAGGCCCTCGCCGGCATCGACGTGGGAGAGCTGACCGTCGCCGATGGCGAGCCCGGCAGCCCCGTCGAGCTGTACTGGATTTTCGCTATCCCGTTCGGCCTGATCGCCCTGTTCGAGGCCGCGCGTATCGCCTCGGCCGTCATCGAGTTGCGCTCCCCGCGCAGGAAGCGGGCCACGTCGTGAAGAAGAGACTCGCATGGTACCTCTGGACGATCCCGCTCGTGCTCGTCCTCCTCGTCATCGCGTTCAAGCTCATCGGTCTCTCGGTGACGACCCAGTCCGCGATCTCCGCCTACAACCGCGGCGCCTTCGAGACGAGCGCGCAGTACTCCGAGTCGCTCCTCGACACGAACATCATCGAACCGTGGATCCCCTATTTCAATCGAGGGGATGCGTACGCCGCCGCCGAGTTCTACGTCGAATCCATCGATGACTTCGAGAAGGCCCTCGAGCTCGCCCCCGAGGCGAAGAAGTGCGACGTGCGGGTCAATCTCGCCCTCAGCTGGGAGACCCTCGGCGACATCTACGCGGAGGGCGGCTTCTTCCAGGGCGCCGTGCTGCTCTACGAGACGGCCGAGGCGGTGATCGCCGAGGGCGGCGAGGACTGCACGCCCCCGCAGCAGTCGAGTGACGACCTGGATGCCGCGGGCGACCGCGTCGAGGAGAAGCGAGAAGACGCCGAAGCGCGTCGGGACGCCCAGAACGAAGGTCAGGAAGGCGAGGGGTCGACCGACGACAAACTCGACGAACTCGGCGACCAAGAAGACCAGGGCGCCCAGGAGAAAGCCGACGGCGAAGCCCGGGATCGCGGCGAGGGTGAAGGGGGAAGCGGCTACACCGATAAGCCCTGGTAGCTGGTAGTCAGCCCCCGCGCGCTCGGGTACCGTAGAGGGTGGCGGACCACCGGTTGTGGCGCCATCGGACATTTTAATAGTGGAGGCCCTCAGTGGACATCGATCTGAGCGTGCTGCGACTCATGGAACGCGAGCGGGAGATCCCGTTCGAAGAGCTCGTACACATCATCGAGCAGGCCATCCTCACCGCGTATCTCAAGCATTCCGGTGAAGGCGAAGGCAAGGAGACAGACGTGCTGCCCTCGGAGGCTCGCGTACATCTGGACCGCAAGACCGGTCACGTGAGTGTGTTCGTCGCCGAGCGCGACGAAGACGGAACAGTCATCGGCGAATCTGAGGACTCCCCGAGCGACTTCGGCCGCATCGCCGCCTTCGCGGCCAAGCAGGTCATCAACCAGCGCCTACGCGACCTCGCCGACGACGCGGTCATGGGCGAGTTCAAGGCGCGCGAAGGCGACATCGTCGCCGGTGTGATCCAGCAGGGTCCCAACCCGCGCATGATCCAGGTCGACCTCGGCACCATCGAGGCGGTGCTTCCTCCCGAGGAGCAGGTTCCCGGCGAGAACTACTCGCACGGCACACGCATCCGGGTCTACGTCACGAGCGTGTCGAAGGGACTCAAGGGTCCGCAGATCACCGTGAGCCGCACTCACCCCGCACTCGTGCGCAAGCTCTTCGCCCTCGAGGTGCCCGAGATTGCCTCCGGGCTCGTCGAGATCACGTCGCTCGCCCGCGAGGCCGGTCACCGCACCAAGATGGCCGTCCGCGCAACCGAGGCCGGCATCAACGCCAAGGGCGCCTGCATCGGCGAGCTCGGCCAGCGCGTGCGCGCGGTCTCCGCCGAGCTCAACAACGAGAAGATCGACATCGTCGACTACTCGGAGGACCTCGCGACCTTCGTCGGCAACGCGCTCTCGCCCGCCAAGGTGACGAGCTCCTTTGTCATCGACGCGGCGACGAAAGCAGTTCGGGCCCTTGTGCCGGACTACCAGCTCTCTCTCGCGATCGGCAAGGAGGGCCAGAACGCCCGTCTCGCCGCGAAGCTGACGGGTGCACGAATCGATATCCAGCCCGACTCGATTCTTGAGGACGACGCGTAACGAGCGCTGTTGCATCCACGACTCAGAAAAGCACCACGGCTTGGCGTTTACCGAACCACGGCACCCGAGTAGGGGGAAAGGGGTAGTATGGATCCCGTTAGAACCTGCCTTGGCTGCCGTGCGCGCGCAGAACGATCCGCTTTGCTGCGAGTCGTGGCGCGTAATGGTGTCGTCGTCCCGGATCCGTCCGCGACCATGACCGGCCGAGGTGCGTGGGTTCATCCCACCACCGAATGCGTCGAAGCTTCGATCAAAAGACGCGCCTTTGTGCGTGCACTGCGATCGGACGTCGCGCTTTCGCCAGAGCAGCTACTGACCACGGTAGGCACACCAACCGGTGGTGCCCAGAACGAACAGGCTGATTGACCTATGGACAACTAATGAGCGGCTCGAAATGAGTTCCGTCCAGTAATCGCCTGCCCCGCTGCGCTTCTCCAAGCGCTGGGTGCAGGCCCAGACAGGAGTATTTGTGGCTAATCCACGCGTGCACGAGATCGCAGCAGAACTCGGCATTGAAAGCAAGGTTGTTCTCGAACAACTCAAGAATATGGGCGAGTTCGTCAAGGGACCGTCCTCCAGCATCGCACCGCCCGTCGCCCGCAAGGTGAAGGCAGCGCTCGAGGCCGAAGGCATCAAGCCCCCGGCCGAACCCGTCGCCAAGGCGCCCGCAAAGGCACCCGCGCGTCCGGCGCCCGCCCCGGCCCCCGCAGCACCCGCCGCGCCGGTCGCCGAGGTAGAGCACGACGCACCCGTATCCGACGTGCCGGTGCAGGCAGCCCCGCTGTCCGTCGCCGAGCGCCAGGCCCAGGCCGAGGCTGCAGCAGCAGCCCCAGCAGCCCCCGCAGCTCCGGCCGCCGAGACTCCGGATGCAGCAGCAAGCCCGTCCGGCATCCCGCGCCCCGGCGCTCCCCGCCCGGGCAACAACCCGTTCGCGAGCAACCAGGGAATGCAGCGCCCCGGCGCCGCACGCCCCGGCAACAACCCGTTCTCGAGCAACCAGGGCATGCCCCGTCCCGGCGGAGCAGCCGGCGCCTCGAACATCCCGCGTCCCGGCGCACCCCGCCCGGGTGCTCCGCGTCCCGGTGGACCCGGCCAGGCGCCTCGCCCGCCGGCCTTCGGCCAGCGTCCCGGTGGAGCCGGCGGCGGTTTCCGTCCCGGTGGCGCAGGAGCGCGTCCGGGTGGAGCCGGTGGCGGATTCCGTCCCGGTGGAGCACCGGCCGGTGCACCCGGATCCAACTTCGGACCCAACCGCCCCGCAGGCGGCGGCGGTCGCGGTCGTGGACCCGGCGGTGGAACCGCTGGAGCCTTCGGTCGCGGTGGCGGCAAGAGTAAGGCCCGCAAGTCGAAGCGTACGAAGCGCGCCGAGTTCGAACTCCGCGAAGCCCCGTCGCTCGGTGGTGTCAGTGTTCCCCGTGGTGACGGCACGACGGTCATCCGTCTCCGTCGCGGCGCATCGATCACCGACTTCGCCGACAAGATCGACACGAGTCCCGGAAACCTCGTCACCGTCCTGTTCCACCTGGGGCAGATGGCGACGGCGACCGAGTCCCTCGATGAGGCGACCTTCGACATCCTCGGTGAGGAGCTGGGCTTCAAGATCCAGATGGTCTCCCCGGAGGACGAGGACCGCGAGCTGCTGAGCGGCTTCGACATCGACCTCGACCAGGAGCTCGAAGACGAAGACGACGAGGACCTCGAAGTCCGTCCCCCCGTCGTCACGGTCATGGGTCACGTCGACCACGGAAAGACGCGTCTCCTCGACGCGATCCGCAACGCCAACGTCGTTGCCTCCGAAGCCGGCGGAATCACGCAGCACATCGGTGCCTACCAGGTCGTCACGGAGCACGAGGGAATCGAACGCGCCATCACCTTCATCGACACACCGGGCCACGAGGCGTTCACCGCCATGCGTGCCCGTGGTGCGCAGGTCACCGACATCGCGATCCTCGTGGTCGCGGCGGACGACGGCATCATGCCGCAGACCGTTGAGGCGCTCAACCACGCCCAGGCCGCCGGTGTACCGATCGTCGTCGCCGTGAACAAGATCGATAAGGACGGCGCCAACCCCGCAAAGGTTCGCCAGCAGCTCACCGAATTCGGTCTCGTCGCGGAAGAGTACGGCGGAGACACGATGTTCATGGACGTCTCGGCGCTCAACAACATCGGTATCCGCGAACTGCTCGACGCTGTGCTGCTCACCGCAGACGCCGGACTCGACATGCGCGCCAACCCGAACAAGGACGCCCGCGGTGTCGCCATCGAGGCGAAGCTCGATAAGGGTCGCGGTGCCGTTGCTACGGTGCTCATCCAGTCGGGAACGCTCGAGGTCGGAGACCCGATCGTCGCCGGAACGGCCTACGGCCGCGTTCGCGCGATGTTCGACGAGAACGGCAACGTTGTGGAGTTCGCAACGCCCGCCCGCCCCGTGTCGGTGCTCGGACTCACGTCCGTGCCGCGCGCCGGTGACACGTTCCTCGTCACCGACGACGACCGCACCGCTCGCCAGATCGCCGAGAAGCGCGAAGCCGTGGAGCGCAACGCTCTCCTCGCTCGCAGCCGCAAGCGCATCAGCCTCGAGGACTTCACCAAGGCCCTCGAAGACGGCAAGGTCGAATCGCTCAACCTCATCATCAAGGGTGACGTCTCCGGTGCCGTTGAGGCACTCGAAGAGTCGCTGCTCAAGATCGATGTCGACGACTCGGTTCAGCTGCGCATCATCCACCGCGGTGTCGGTGCTGTCACAGAGAGCGACGTCAACCTCGCGACCGTCGACAACGCCATCATCATCGGCTTCAACGTTCGCCCCGACCCGAAGGCACGCGACCGTGCCCAGCGCGAGGGTGTCGACGTGCGGTTCTACTCGGTCATCTACGCGGCCCTCGAGGACGTGGAGAACGCCCTCAAGGGAATGCTCAAGCCCGAGTACGAAGAGGTTCAGAGCGGTGTTGCGGAGATCCGCGAGATCTTCCGCTCCTCCAAGTTCGGAAACGTCGCCGGTGTCATCGTGCGCAGTGGAATCATCACGCGCAACGCGAAGGCCCGCGTCATCCGCGACGGCGTGGTCGTCGGCGATAACCTCGCCATCGAGTCGCTCCGCCGGTTCAAGGATGACGTCACCGAGGTGCGAACGGACTTCGAAGCCGGTATCGGCCTCGGCAAGTTCAACGACATCGAGATCGGTGACGAGATCGAGACGATCGAGATGAAAGAGAAGCCGCGGGTTTAATCCCAGGGTGTCGGCTGGCGCTGGCATCGGGCACGCAGAACGGGACCCCTACCCCGAGTCTGCTTAGCCCGATACCGGCGCCAGCCTCCTTTCGCTTAACGCGTGTAGTTTCATCCCATCGTCATAGAAGAAGAAGCAAGAGAGAAGAGAGAGACATGGCTGACGCAGCACGCGCCGCGAAGATGGCGGACCGCATCAAGGTGATCGTTGCGAAGGTGCTCGAGCGCGGGATCAAGGATCCTCGCCTGGGCTTCGTCACCATCACGGATGTCCGGGTCACCGGCGACCTCCAGCACGCCTCGATCTTCTACACCGTCTACGGCACCGACGAGGAGCGCCTCGACTCTGCTGTCGCCCTCAAGTCGGCGACCGGCATGATCCGCAGCGAGGTCGGCAAGAACCTGACCGCGCGTCTCACCCCGTCGATCGAGTTCATCGCGGACGGAATCCCCGAGAACGCCGCCCTCATCGAGTCGCTGCTCGCCGAGGCGCGCAATCGCGACACGGAGGTCGAGACTCTCGCGAAGACCGCCCAGTACGCCGGTGACGAAGACCCGTACGTCAAGCCTCGCGTCATCTCTGATGATGACGACGACGAGGATGACGATCTCGATGATGACGACGACGCCGTGTACGAGTCCGGCCCCCGCCCGTAACCACCTGGACCGATCATGATCGAGCACCGGATCACCTCGCGCTCCGTGGGCGCACTCGGCAGCTCGGGGGTGGACATGAGCTTCCTGCTCGGTCCGGCAGTGAGTTCGATCAACACGGTGCGGATCCTGGCCGGTGGCGGTCTGGGGGAGCATCCCGCCGAGACCTGGCAGGTGTTCTACGTGCTGTCGGGTCTCGTCGAGGTGACGGGCTCCGACGATACGCATGACGCACCCCGCACCATCGTGCTCGAACCCGAGCAGGCCGTACAGTGGGCGCCGGGCGAGCAGCGCTCATCGCGCGCGCTGGTCGATTCGCTCGTGGTGCTGATCGAGGCGACCGAGCAGATCCCGTCGGCCCGTCCGCTGTAGGCACGGGCTTTCGTTCCCCGCACTAGCTCTCCCGCGCGTCCCCGTCTGGCTCGCGGTCGTGTGCTTCCGCGTTCTGTTGGACGACGGCAGCGACGTCCGCCGCCTGTTCAACGATCTCGCTGGGGAGGGTGCGCATGCGGGTCAACGGTGAGAACACAACGAGCGCACAGGCGAGGAATGCGGCGATCGTACCGATCCAGACCACGGGGATCACCCCGATCGCGGTCGACAGCACGCCGGACGCGAATCCGCCGATCGGCAGCACACCCCAGACGACGAAGCGGATGGACGCGTTCATCCGCCCGAGCAGCGGTGTGGGGCAGATGCGCTGCCGGAACGACACCTGCGACACGTTGTAGACGACGACGGTGAAACTCATAAGGAACTCGGCAGCGATGAACACGGGAACGGCTGCTTCCGGCGGGACGACGGTCATCGCGGCGAACACCAGTGCGGCGATTCCGCTGCCGACCGCCGAGACGACGATGATGGTGCCCTCGCCGAGCCAGGCTCCGAGCCGGTTGGATGATGCGGCGCCCAGCAGCCCACCGACGGCCGCGACGGAGATGGAGGCGCCGAGCACGGCGACCGGCATCCCGAGTTCGCGCAGGATCAGCACGGGCAGCATGGTGAAGGCCAAGCCCGTGAAGAGGTTGTTCAGGGCGGTGTAGCTCACGATGCGGCGCAGGAGCGGCTGGTCCCAGACGAAGGCCGCGCCTTCGCGGATCTCGACGGCGAGCGGCCTGCGACCCTCCTTCGGTGCGGGTACCTCGGTGTCGCGAATGCTGAGCAGCATCCCGAACGACACGAGGTAGGTGACGGCGGTCGCGGCGATGATCAGCGGCGCCTGGATGATGGTGAGCAGCGCTCCGCCGAGGGCCGGGCCGCCGATCGCGGCGAGTTGCGACGTGGTCTCGAGTTTAGAATTGGCGTCGGCGATCTGATCCCGTTTCACGAGCACGGGTATATAGCTCTGGTAGGCGACATCAAAGAACACCCGGGCGATACCGGTGATGGTCGCGAGCACGATGAGCTGCCACATCTGCAGCAGTCCGGCCAGCCAGAGCACCGGAATCGCGACCATCGCCAGCGCCCGCACGAGGTCCGCGCGCAGCATCACGCGGCGCTTGAGCATTCGGTCGATGAGCGCACCGGCGGGCAGTCCGACGACGAGGAAGGCCAGAGTACCGGCCGCGCCGAGAACCCCGACCTCGAACTCGCTGGCGTGGAGCACCACCACCGCGATCACGGGGATTGCCAGCCCGCCCAGCTGCGCGCCTAGCTGGCTCGTGGTCTCGCCGCCCCACAGTCTCAGGAAGCCACCGTGCCGCCACAGGCTCTCCGCCCGACGTGGTGGTGGATCGATGTTCCCGCCCGACTCCGGTCTGGTCATCGCACCATTATGCACGAGTGATTGAGATATGCCAATGGCTCATCTTGCTTCGCCTAGGCTGGGTTCATGACGGATGTGGATGACGCACAACAGCAGGCGATGGCCCGCGCCCTGACCTCTCCTCTACGGATGCGCATCCTGCGCTTCTGCCTGCACGAGGCCCACACGAACCGCGAGATCGCGGCAGAATTCGAACTCAATCCGGGGACGAGCCTGCACCACGTGCGCACGCTCCTGGATACGGGCTTCCTGGCCGCCGAACCGGCCCGGGTGGGCAAGCGTGGTGCACTGGAGATCCCGTATTCCGCCACCCGACGTTCATGGCGGTTTCCGGTGCCGCAGATCGGTCCGGTGCTGGTGCAGACCTTTCTTGAAGAGATTCGGGATGTCCCGGCCGACGATCTGGACATCACCCGCTTGGGCGTGAAGCTCAACGAAGCGGGTGAGCGCGAACTGCAGGAGCGCCTGACGCAGGTGCTGCTCGAATTCGCGGACCGGCCTGCCGACCCCGATGGTCGGCCCATTTCGATCCTCGTGGCCACCCACCCGGAAGCTCGCCACAGCCACTAGGTCCGACCGCATGCGCCGCTGCTCTCCCAAGCACGGGCAGAGCTCTCTCCCCAGTTGCTCATGCGACCGTCCGTTGGGCTTCGGTCCAGGCGCGGCTTTTGCTGTGGAGTTGGATGGCAGTTTGGTGGGGGTCGATGTCGGGTGGTGGGATGAGCCCATAGGTGGTTCCGTGGCGGATGATCTTCCATTTGTTGTTGTGCAGGGTGAGGTGGTCGAACGTGCAGAGCAGGATGCCGTCGTTGATGTCGGTGGATCCGTGGTCGTCTTTCCAGTGGTCGATGTGGTGGGCTTCGGTCCAGGATGCCGGTCTGTCGCAGCCGGGCCACATGCAGCCGCCGTCGCGGGCGGCGAGGGCGATGCGTTGTTTGCGGGTGAAGAGGCGCTGCTCTCGTCCAACATCCAGCGGCCCGGTGTCGGTGATGGTGACTCGTGTGGTGGCGCCAGTGCAGGCCAGGCGTTCCAGAGTGTCCGAGCCGATCGGGTCGGGCTGTCCCTCAATGAAACCGTGACTGTCTTCCTCGTTGCTGCCGTTGATGCTTGAGGGCGTGAGGATGCGGATCACGGGACCTCCGGAGCCGAGGAGCTGGCTGTCATCGACGGTGCTGCCCGCGTCGATCAGGTGCACAAAGGTGTCGGAGGCGATCTGAGCCGTGGAGCGAGGGTCGGCCGTGATCCGGTCGGCGTGGTCCTTGTTCGGGCCGGAAACGAACCTCGGACCTCCCCGCCGCGGCGACGTCGCCCGGTCGTAGACCTCGAGGACGGTAGCGGCGGATTCCGGGTCGAGGAGCCAGATGAGTTTGACCATGCCGTCGGACTGCCGGTTGACGGTGAGGGAGCGGCGGGCGAACCGGGCGGCTTCCCGATCTCCGATCCCGGCCTCGTCGATGTCGTCCCGCGCTTGGCGGGCAAGTCGCTGCAGGGTGTCCGCATCCAGGTCCGCGCCGGCGGTAGCGAGTGTGGCCGCAGCGCCCGCGAGGGACGCTTCATCTACCGCCCCACCCAGACCACCCAAACCGGTCGAGATGGCATCCGCACCAGAGACAGTGAGCGTGCCGTCGGCGACTGCCGCACCGACCGGATCCAGCCAGGGTCGCTCCGGGTCGGTCGCCACCAGCCGCCCTACGCGCACGGCAGTGAAGGCCTCCTTGGTCGTCGAACCGGTCACGGCGCGGATCATTGCTTCCGGCGTCCTATGCCCCAACCGATGCGCGAGCCCCACCGATCCCAGCTCCGGGCGAGAGCGATACGCGACCTCCCCGGCGACCGCTGCTGACCGCGCCTGCGCCGCCCGAAGTAGGGCCGAGGTCAAGCGGGTAGCTTCGGCGAAGTCATCATCCGACAGATCGCGCAACGTCAGGGCCGGCGCACCCTCGAGGGCGGCGAGTGCTGCCCTGAGGGGCTCGAGAACCGGTGTCGATGTCATACAACAATTCTTGCCGCGCGAACATAGCTTCGAATGGACTTCTCGACATCTGTGGAGAGGTTCCGTGCCGACCGTGAGGTGGAGGAGGAGCCGCGGAAGGCGAGTCAGGGTGATCCGGGCGCCGCGGCATCCTGAATCGCGGTGAAGCGGACCGTGGCGGTGGCGACATCCGCGATGTCGAGCCGGGCACTGATGCGCGACCCGGCGACGAGCGCGCCATCGCACGAGGCGGAAACGGCCGGGGATAGCAACTGGATCGTGCCTGATGTGGCCCGTGCCGAGATCACGGTCGCGTCGAAAATCGCGCCGATAGAGGGAGCGAGCAGCGCGGCCTCCACGGTATCGATCGCGAGCCGGTCGACCTGTCCGGCCAGCGCGCCCGAAGCCGACATCAGGCTCGGCAGCGACGGCAGCGCTCCGCGTACCCATTCGGGCACGGGGCGTCCCGCAGAGATCGCCTCGCACGCCGCGAGCACAAACCGATCGACGAGTCGCCGCAGTGGCGCTGTCGCGTGCGCGTAGGGCGCGGCGACGGCGGCCTGGGTGGTGACACCCGGAGCAGAGCCGTCGAACACCGTGTACCCGGCTCCGCGGAATAGCGACGCGGCAGCATGCATGATCGCCAGCTGGGCGGGGTCATTGAGGTCGAGTGACCGCAGAAAGTCGCCGTACGGCATGTCTTCGCGCCAGGGATGTCCCAGCGCCCGCGCCCGCAGCCGGAATTCGTCCACGGCCTCCGCAGGCGCAGGCGGCATGGTGCGTAGAATCCCGACGCCCGCCCCGAGCATAAGCTCCGCCGCGGCCATGCCGGTCAAAAGCGAGAGCTGCGCGTTCCAGGCCTCGGCGCGCAGCGGCCGCCTGCGCACGAGCGTGTAGGTGCCGTTGCTCTCGACGATCTCGGTCTCCGGAAGAGTGAGGCTCGCGCCACCCCGTGCCCGTTCGAGAGCGATCCTCTTCTCCCCAATCTCGCCCAGCAGTGGAATGTCCACAGTTTCGTAGGTCAGCTGCATCCGCGATCGGATGGTGGCTAACCTGACCGAAAAGGAGGTGACCGATGCAGCAGTATCGAGCTCGAAGTCCCACACGTAGGCACCGCGGTCGACGCCCGCGAGGAGCGACGCCGCGTCCTCACTGATTTCCGGCGGGTGCAGCGGGATGCGGCCGTCCGGCGCATAAATCGTCTGGCCGCGCCGTCGCGCCTCCACGTCGATCGGCCCGCCCGGCTGGACGAAGGCCGCGAGGTTGGCTATCGCGTAGTACACCCGATAGCCGTCACCCGCGCGCTCGAGCAGGAATGCCTGGTCGAGATCGGTCGCTCCTTGGGGGTCGACCGTCACGAACTCGAGGTGGGTCAGGTCGAGCTCGGGGAGAGCCGGGCTCGGCACCGCAGCGAGCACTTCGGCCGGGAAGTCGCGCGGCAGGCCCAGCTCGATCGGGATTGCGGCGAGAGCCGCTGCCAGCTCGCCGGTCGCGGCTCGGGCGAGACGGAGCGAGGGTGTCGGCACGAGTTGAGCCTAGCCCGGCACGCTCTACAGAGGCGTTCGAGTCAGCTCGGCAGTTCGAAGCCGCCCGGCACGCTCACGACGAGCCCGTCGGCGAGCAGTCCGGCGAGGGCGCGGGCGCGCTGCACGTCATCCGGCCAGACACCGTCGATCTCGGCGAGCGTGACGGGAACCTCCGAGGCGCGCAACTCCGCCATGATGAGCCCGCGCACCTGCCGGTCGCTGCCCGCGAACTTCTTCTGCGTGGGCGCTCGTTTTCCCGCAAACTCCGGGTACCCCGCGTTGCGCCAGGCGCAGGCCTCGACGATCGGGCACACGTCGCAGCGTGGTGACCGGGCCGTGCAGACGAGCGCGCCAAGCTCCATAAAGGCGATGTTGGCGAGCTGGGCATCCCGATCGCTTTCAGGGAGGATGGCCTCCATGTCGGCGAGGTCGCGCTTGTGTGCCGGCCCCGGCTCACCGTTGCCGGTGATCGCGCGCGCGATGACGCGCCGGGTGTTGACGTCGACGACGGGGTGCCGCTCGCCGAACGCGAAGACGGAGACGGCGCGAGCCGTGTAGTCGCCGACGCCCGGCAGGGCCAGGAGGGAGGGGACGTCCGAGGGGACCACCCCGCCGTGCCGGTCGGTGATTGCGACCGCGGCGGCGTGCAGGTTGAGGGCGCGACGCGGGTAGCCGAGGCGATCCCACGCGCGCACCGCTTCGCCCGAGGGCTCGGCCGCCAGTGAAGCGGGCGTCGGCCAGCGCTCGAGCCACTCGGCGAGCCTCGGGATCACCCGCACCACGGGCGTCTGCTGCAGCATGAACTCGCTGACGAGGGTGCCCCACGCGGGATATCCCGGCCTGCGCCACGGCAGGTCGCGACCGTTGGCGGCGAACCAGTCGATGACGGCCGCGGGAATGTTCACGATTCCACAGTAAACGCCCCAGCGTCTGCCGAAACGCGCGACCTAGACTGAGCAGCATGAGGTGGACCCCGCAGAAGAAGGACGTTCTCGCAGCACTGGTCGACGACATCCTGCACAACTATGGCAAGGGTCGCGTGATCGTTGCGATCGACGGTGTGGATGCAGCGGGCAAGACCCTTTTCGCCGCGGATCTCGCCCACGCACTCGAGTCGAAGGGTCACGCGGTGGTGCAGGCCTCGATCGACGGGTTCCACCGGCCGAGGGATAAGCGGCACGCTCGCGGCCGCGACTCGGCCGAGGGCTTCTACCGCGACTCCTACGACTACGCGACCTTCCGCCGCGTGCTCATCGAGCCCTTCAGGATGGGCGGCAGCGCGGCGTTCGTCACCGCTGCATTCGACCACCGCAGCAACAACCAGGTCGAGCCGAAGTGGATCACTGCACCGGCCGACGCGATCCTGCTCGTCGACGGCATCTTCCTCAACCGCCCGGAGCTGCGCGGCATCTGGAACTACTCGATCTGGCTCGAGGTCCCTGCCGAGGTCGCAATGGAGCGGCTCATCGAACGGGACGGGGACAACGGCGTGAGCGCGCGCTACTCCGACGGCCAGAAGCTGTACAAGAAGGAGGCGAAGCCGTCGTCCCACGCGACCGCGCTCATCGACAACTCCGACTACGACCACCCACGCCGCATCTTCGCCGACAGCTGCTGAACGACTTCTGCGGGCGCGAGAAACACCCCCGACTTCTCGACGGAATGCACCAGCGCCACCAGCGCAGCGTTGATCGGCGCACTACCGGCCGCCACCACCGCACCGTTCAGGTAGTCGATCTCGGTGCGCTGCCCGCGGCGCAGGCTCTGGAGCGTTGACCCGGGGTTGGGCACGTCGCCGAACGTCCGCGCGAACCTGAGCGGCAGGGCCTGCGCCGCCCAGAGGGGCTGCCGCGCGAAACGGCGGAGCGAGGCATCCGTCAGACCCTGAAGCGACTCGAATCGCACGCCGGCCGCGATACCGACCCGCACCGCCTCGCGCATGCTTGCCGTGAGCACCCGTCGCAGCCCGGGATGTGCGATCGTCTCCTGCACACTCAGCCCGGTGATCGCGGGCAACGCGTTGAGCTGGTTGACGATGAGCTTCGTCCACTGCGCGCCGGCGAAGTTGGACACGACAGTGACCGGCAGAAGAGGAGAGAGCAGATCGACGAACGGTGCGACCGCGCCGCCGAGATACAGCGGCTGCGCGGCGGTAACCGAGACGACTCCCGGCGAGAGGAACGATGCCGCGAACAGCGCGAGCCCGCCGGCGACGGGGGAGTGCGGCAGCAGTCGGGTCGCGGTGCTGATCGCCTCCAGCCCGTTCTGGATGACGAGCACCGGCACCCCGTCCAGATGAGCGTGCGCGCCGAGAGCCGCGGCGGCATCCTGCGCCTTCGTCGTGACGAGCACCAGGTCCACCCCCGTTGGCAATTCAGGGGTCGCGTCCACCCGCGCCACGTGGGACCCCCACGCGCCGCTCAGGGTGATGCCCAAGTCCTGAATTGCCGCAAGGTGCGCGCCGCGAGCGGTCACGGCGACCGAGTGCCCGGCGCGGTCGAGGAGCGCGGCCAGAACCCCGCCCACGGCACCCGCCCCGATGACCCCGATCCGCATGGGGACAGCCTAAACTCGAACGGTGAACGACGAGAGCGGCAACGAGGAGACATCCGGCAGCCGCAGCGGCATCCTCCTCGTCGACAAGCCGCAGGGAATCACGAGCCACGGCGTGGTCTCCCGCACACGCAAGGCCGCCGGAACGCGCAAGGTCGGCCACGCCGGCACCCTCGACCCGATGGCGACCGGCCTGCTGCTCCTCGGCCTCAACAGCTCCACGCGACTTCTGACGTTCCTGGTCGGGCTCGACAAGGAGTACTTCGCCACCATCCGCCTGGGCCTGTCGACCACCACCGACGATGCCGAGGGCGAGCCGCTCGAGCAGGTGGACGCGTCCGGGGTCGAGGCGAGCGCCGTGGCATCCGGAATCGCGAAGCTGACCGGCGACATCGAGCAGGTGCCGAGCTCGGTGAGCGCGATCAAGGTCGACGGCAAGCGCGCCTACGCCCTCGTGCGCGAGGGGCATACCGTCGACCTCAAGGCACGGGCCGTCACGATCAAGGCGTTCGAGATTCTCGAAACACGGCGCGACGGCTCCTTCACCGACGTCGATGTGCGCGTCGAGTGCACAAGTGGCACCTACATCCGCGCGCTCGCCCGAGATCTCGGCAGTGCGCTCGGGGTGGGTGGCCACCTCACCGCCCTGCGCCGCACGCGCATCGGACCATTCGACGTGAAGGATGCCGCGGAGCTCGACGACCTCGCACCTGCGTCCCAACTGATCGCACCCGCCGCCATCGCCGAAACGCTGTTCCCCACGTTCACCGCGACCGATGCGGAGGTGATCCATCTCGTCCACGGAAAACGCATCCGCATCCCGGCTGCCGCCGACGACAATGCCCCCGTCGCGGTTCTCGCACCCGATGGACGGCTGGTGGGCCTCGTCACCGTGCTGCCGGGCAGCCTCAAGGACGGCACGGGCCTGGTCAAGCCGCTCGTCAATTTCCCGACCGACGAAGTGATCGGTGTGAACGCCACCGAGTCAGGAGACAGCCAGTGATCGAGTGGTTCTCCTGGGTGCAGGCCGGCATCGCGATACTGGTGGGCGTGCTCGCCGTCATCCTCGGTTTGGCGGGAAAAAAGCCCAACGACTACACGATGGGCGGCACCGCACTCGTCGGCGTGCTGCTGGTCGCGCAGCTGGTCGTCGCGCTGCTCGCCCCGGCCTTCGGCAACAACGCCACGGGCAGTGTGCTCGAGTACTACACCTACCTCGTGTCGGCGATTCTCATCCCGCCGGCCGCCATCAGCTACGGCCTTGTGGACCGCACTCGCTGGAGCACGGTTGTGCTCGGGGTGGCCTGCCTCGCGGTCGCGGTGATGGTGCTTCGCATGCAGCAGATCTGGGCCGTTCAGGTCGCGTAACCTATAACCCGATGTCCACAACTACCTCGTCCCGCTCGACTGGCGCCGGCCGCGTTCTGATCGCCGTCTATGCGGTGCTCGCCCTCGCCGCAACCGGTCGCTCTTTTGTGCAGATCGCAACCGATTTCGACGATGCGCCGATCGCCTACTCGCTGTCGGCTCTTGCCGCGGTGGTCTACATCCTCGCTACGATCGCCCTCATCAAGAAGGGCGACACCTGGTACCGCATCGCCTGGATCACGATCTCGTTCGAGCTGCTCGGGGTGCTCGTTGTGGGTGCGCTGAGCCTCGTCGACCCGATCCTGTTCCCCGCGAAGACCGTCTGGTCGGTGTTCGGTGCGGGCTACCTGTTCGTACCGCTGGTGCTGCCGATCTTCGGCATGATCTTCCTCTATCGCAAGAGGCCGCGCGCCGCCGAGGAAACGTTCTGATGGAGTTCTACGAGGACCTGGGGAGCATCCCCGACGACTTCGGACCGAGCGCCGTCGCGATCGGCAAGTTCGATGGCGTGCACTCCGGCCACCGCACCGTGCTCGAGAACCTGCTGAAGGTCGCCGCCGAGGAGAACCTCACCGCGACCGCCGTCACCTTCGACCGCCACCCGCTCGCGCTCCTGCGCCCCGAGCTGTGCCCCGAACCGCTGCTGAGCAACCCGCAGAAGGTCGAGCGGCTCGCCGAAACCGGGCTCGCCGCCACGATCATGCTCACCTTCGACAAGGCGTTCAGCGAGCAGAGCCCCGAGGACTTCGTCACGCGCATCCTCGTGGATGCCCTGCACGCGCGCGTGGTCTTCGTCGGCTCCGACTTCCGCTTCGGCGCGAAGGGCGCAGGCACGGTCGAGCTCCTCGAGCAGCTCGGCGCGCAGAACGGATTCGAGGTGCGGCTGATCGACGACGTCGTCGCGGCGGGATCCGAGCGCCGTGCTTCCAGTACCTGGGTGCGCGAGCTTCTCGCCGCGGGCGACGTCGACAAGGCCGCCGAGGTGCTGGGTAAACTTCCGACCATCCGCTCGACCGTTGTGCACGGTCTACAGCGCGGTCGCGAGCTCGGCTACCCGACCGCGAACCTGTCGCCCGCGATCGAGGGCTATATCCCCGCAGACGGCGTCTACGCCGCGTGGCTGACCGTCGACGGCGAGCGCTACGGCGCGGCCGTCTCGATCGGAAACAACCCGACGTTCGAGGGTGTGCCCGACAAGCAGGTCGAGGCGCACGTGCTCGACCAGAGCTTCGACCTCTATGACAAGACCGTCGAGGTGTCGTTTGTGCGCTTCATCCGCGGCATGCAGAAGTTCTCCGGCATGGACGAACTGGCGACCCAAATGGCCCGCGACGAGCAGGGGATTCGGGCGATCCTCAGCCCTTGATGAGCTTGGAGAGCGGCACCTTGACGCCGTTCTTGAGATCGTCGATCGTGCCGTCCGGAATCTTGTTGACGAGCGGCAGGTCTAGTCCTTTCGCCCAGTTGCCCACCGTGTCGAGAATGGCGTCGGTGTCGAGACCCTTCAGCGTGGGCTGAACCTTCTCCCACAGCGGTTCAAGCGTCTTCACGTCGACACCCTTGCCCTGGATGAGCCCGCCGACGATGTCGCCGAGATCGCCGAGGTCGAAGCCGTCATTCTTTGCCATGGAGTTTCCCCACTGTCAGGCCGGACCCGATGACCGGCTCGCTCCCACGCTACTCCGGGGGTCGGCTGCGACCGAATAGGAAGAGCACCAGCGCGGCTGCTGTGCCGGGCAGTTCCGGTCCACGGCCCACCCGCCAGTCCGCGTCGGTGGCGACGAGGGTGCGCACGCTGGTCACAGCCCGTACCTCGACCGGCCCGCCGATTCCACGGGCCAGGGCGACCGCGCCGCTCACGATCGAGTCGACCGCGATCGGCCGCCCGAGCGCTGTGGACAACTCGAACGCGGCGACGACTGCGGGGGAGAGGGCGCGCACACTCCGCCGCGCGTTCGGCGCGAGGTCGTCCACGGCGATTGTGTGCAGCCGGGCGGCGAGGTCGCCGTGCTGTTCCCGCGCGAAACGCTCGGAGGCCTCGGCCTGGCTGCTCCACTCGGTCAGCGACCTGCCCCAGACACGGGATGCCCGGCTCGCCCATCCCGAACCGGCAAGCCACACCAGCTCGCCGGCGACGTCCCGCACGGTCCACCCGGGGCGCAGGCCCGGCAGCTCCCAGTCCGCCGGGTCCAACTCTCCGAGGAGTCCCGCGAGCTCGAGCAGAATCGTGCCGCGCGCCTTCGCCCAGTTGTTGGTGACGGCGGTCTCGTCGCGCTTCGGGCGCTGGCTGAGCGGGAAGTAGCCGGAGAGATCACTCATGCCCCCAGCCTAGGCACGGGCGGCTGCGAGCGCGCCCGTACACTGGTGACGTGTCCCAGATTCCGGCAGCTCCCGCGCCGCTCTGGAGGGGTCGCGTCATCGCCCTGCTCGCCATCGTCACCATCGCCCTGAGCCTGCGCTCGGCGGTCGCCGCGATCTCGCCGATCATCGATCAGATCTCGGTGGACATCGAACTGACCACGGTCGGTCTCGGCGTGCTCGGGATGCTGCCTCCCGTCTTCTTCGCTCTCTCCGGCCTGATCGCACCCCCGATCGCGCGCCGCATCGGCCTCGAGGCCTCGCTGGTGCTGGCGATCGGCATCATGATCGTGGGGCATCTGGTGCGCTCGGCGTCCGGAAGCTACACGGTCCTGTTGATCGGGAGTGCGCTGGCCCTCGTCGGCATGGGCATCGGAAACGTGCTGCTGCCGCCGGCCGTGAAGCGCTACTTCCCCGACCGCATCGGGCTCGTCACGGCCACCTACGCGACCCTGATGTCGATCAGCACCGCGCTGCCCGCGCTGCTTGCGGCGCCCCTCGCCGACTCGATCGGCTGGCGATTCTCGCTCGGTGTGTGGTCGGGGCTTGCCATGGTGGCGCTGATTCCGTGGGTCATCCTGCTCGGCCGGCACCGCGCATCCCTCGCCGCATCACAGCACGAGGAGACGCCGGAACTCGAGGAACCCCCGCCCGCGCTCGTGAACCGGCTGTGGCGGTCGCCCGCGGCCCTCGCGATCACGCTCGCCTTCGCCGTGTCGTCGCTCAACGCGTATGCCGCGTTCGCGTGGCTGCCCGAGATCCTCGGCGACATCGCCGGCGTCACCCCGATTACCGGCGGCTCACTGCTTGCCCTGTTCAGCTTCGCGGGACTGCCGGCGTCGATCATCGCGCCGATTCTCGTGACCCGACTGAAGAACGCGGGCTGGATCATCCACGCCGGCGTCGCCTTCTTTGTACTCGGCTACCTCGGACTCATCTTCGCCCCGACCGCCGCCACGTGGCTCTGGGTGCTGCTGATCGGGCTGGGGCCGATCCTGTTCCCGGTGTGCCTCGTCCTCATCAATTCCCGCACGCGCACCCACGCCGGCTCGATCGCGCTCAGTGGCTTCGCGCAGGGCATCGGCTATACGATCGGTGCCGTAGGACCCCTGTTGGTCGGGGTGCTGCACGAGATTTCTGGTGGATGGACCCTGCCCCTGTACTTCCTCCTCGCGACGGCACTCACCGCGGTCATCGCCGGTGTCGTGATCGGGCGGGGACGTTTCATCGAGGACGAGCTCGCGGAGCACGCCGCGCGCTAGTCTGAGCGGGACTCGCGTCTGCGGGGCTCGGAGGCAATCGTGGACGTGCGTGCTGTAAACCTTGTTCTGTTGGCTGTTTCACTGGTCGCCCTTACGGGCTGCACGGCTGAGACGCCCGCCACGGTCGATGAGAACGCAGATATATCGATGCGCTTCGTCGACTACCGTGTCGCATTCGCCTTCTGTGGAGATCACGAATACTCGGCTATCCGCGTGACGACGACCGACAAGGCCGAGGGCGCGACCGCGAAGCTCATCTGGGCGACCTCAGGCATCGCCCGGTCCGCGGATGCTGATGAACCGATCTTCCTCGGACAGGATCCTGAGGGTTTCACTTCGACCGACATTGAGAACGCCACATTCGAAGGGGCGTGGGTCGACGTCACCCTTCAACTCACCGACGACGGAGATACCGTTCTGTCGCGGACTGCGCGGCTTGATGGAAACAGCCTGTCGGACGCCCATTGGGTCAATTCCGTTCGTGGCGAGGTAACCGGGACGTGCGAATGACCGCCCGTGATTGCCGAAGACGGCCCTTCGATTCGGGCGAACCTGAGCGCGAGTTGCCCACTTCTGCTGCCTGATCCGGCGCCGAGGCGACGTTTTTGGGCAACTCGCCGCGCTCAACCGAACGCAGGCAACTCGGCGCGGCTAGACCTCGGTGAGCAGCTCGCCCCGGTGCACGAGCGCCGCGGCACCGATGAGCGGGCCGGCGTCGGAGAGCGCCGACGGCACGACCTTGACCTTGGTGACGAAGCCGAAGGCGGCGCGCTCGGCGATGGCCGAGCGGATCATGTCGAACAGGTCGGGGGTGACGCGAGAGAACCCGCCGCCGATCGCGACCAGCTCGATGTCCGCGAGGGACACTGCAGACGCGATGGCCTGGCCGATGGCGCGACCGGAGCGCGCAACCGCGGCGTGGGCGATGGGATCGCCCGCAGCGTAGGCCGCCGCAAGCTCTTCGCCAGTCGATCCGACCCAGCCCTGGCCGACCGCCCAGTCGACGGTCTTCGGTCCGGAGGCGATTGCCTCGACGCAGCCGATGCCGCCGCACTTGCACGGGTCGTCGAAGCAGCCGACCTCGATGTGGCCGATGTGCCCGGCGTTGCCCGTAGGGCCCTGGACCGCCATGCCCTGCACGATGAGTCCTCCACCGATGCCGGTTGAAACGATCATCCCCATGACGTTGTCGTAGCCACGACCCGCGCCGACCCAGTGCTCGGCGAGGGCGATGCACAGGCCGTCCATGCGCAGCACGACGGGGGTGCCGGGTACGATCTCGCGAACAACCTGTGTCACGAAGTCCCGCAACGGGAACCCGCGCCAGGCCGGAACATTCAACGGCGACACGGTACCGCCCACGACCTCGATGGGGCCGGCGGAGCCGACGCCTGCGCCGAGCAGGGTGGCGTCATCCGGAAGCGTGGACAGCGCATCGCGCACCACACCGGCGACCGCGGCCTGGAGCTGCTCGGAGGTCGACCCGCCACCACTCGGCCGACGGAAACGGCTCTCGGGCAGCACGTTGCCCTGCGCATCGACGAGGCCGGCTTCGACCTTGGTTCCGCCGAAGTCGACGGCGAGGGCTAGGGATGTCACTGCGCAACTCCGGGAAGGCTCAGGCCGACGAGTGCCGTGCCGACCCAGAAGGTCACGACGATCACAGCGAAGGCGATGGTGGGCCAGAACCACGCGACGCGCTTCTGGAAGGCTCGAACGATGAAGAATCCGGCGCCCAGCGCCCAGGCGAGCACCGTGACGGCGATGATCACAACGACGAGTGCATTCAGGAGGCCGGCAGCGCACTCCTGCGTGCAGTTGCCGAGAAGCAGCGGGAACTGCAGGCTGGTCGCGATCACGACGAAGGCGATGCCCAGCCCGGTCAGCAGGAATGCGAAGCCGACGATCACGTCGAGTGCCGCGATGGCGGGATGGCGGCTCGGGGGGGCTTCTGCGGGCCCGGGCGTCTTCGTCATCCCGCTAGTTTAGGGCCGCCGCGCGCTGTCTTAAACTAGGTGCGTGCCGAGCCTGCAACTGGAGTTCACCCGCGACTACGACCTCCCCGTCGAGATCGTCTGGGATGCCCTCATCGACCCCGATCTCATCTCCGGCTGGCTCGGCGATGTCGAGATCGATCCGCGCGTGGGCGGCATTTTCGACATCGAGTGGATGGGCCCGACCTACCTCGCGCCCACGAGGGGCGAGATCACCGAACTCGAGCCCCTCCAGCGGCTGACCGTGGCCACGTCCAACATCGGTGAGCTCGATATCGAGCTCGAGATCCTCGAGGGCGGCACACGCGGAGGGGCCACTCGCCTCACCGTGCGCATCGGGGCTCCAGTCGAGCCCCGGTTCTCCGCCAACATCGTGGCGCACTGGCGCACCAACCTCGACCAGCTCGAGGACCTCCTTCGTGGTCACCCGGTCGACTGGGCGAACTGGGAGCGCGATCGCGGTGCGACCTGGAACTCCTACTTCGACGCGGCATCGAGGAGCTCGCGCAACTAGTGTGCGCGTCTGTCGCGGAGCGCTGCTCATCTGAGCAGACCACCCCACGGATGTTGTAACCCGTGCACCACGCGCCTACCCTTGGATGAGAGCCAAGGGAGGCGCGGATGACGGACGAACTGACCATCGTGCGTGTCGCCGAGCTCTACTACGACGAGAACAAAACCCAGGACGAGATCGGCGCGCTGCTCAAGATCACGCGCTGGAAGGTCGGGCGGCTGCTCACTCAGGCCCGCGCCGAGGGCATCGTGCGCATCGAGATCGTGCACCCGCGAGCCCGTCGCCTCGGCATCGAGCGCGACCTGCGGGAGCGCTTTGGGCTCGTCGACGCGATAGTCGTTCCCACCCTCGCCGACGACAGCGATGTGCAGTCCCGCGTGGCACAGGCCGCCGCCGACTACCTCACCGCGCTCCGGCCCGTTCCGCGCACGCTCGGCATCAGCTGGGGTCGCACCCTGAGCGAGATCGCCGACAAACTGGAACCGGGTTGGGCCCACGGAATCACCGTGGTGCAGATCAACGGCGGCGTCACCCTCAACCGGCGCGCGGGGACCGCGGCGACGACCGCCGTCGAGATCGCCCGCAAGGCCGAGGGACAGGCGATCCTGCTGCCCAGCCCCGCGATACTCGAGCGGGTCGAGACGAAGGCGGCGATCGAAGCCGACCGCACGGTTGCCGGCGTGCTCGAGATGGCGACCACGGCATCCGCCTACGTCTACAGCGCGGGGGTGGTGGACCAGAGCTCCGTGCTCGTCGACAGCGGCTACCTCGATGCCGACGGTGTCGCCGAACTCACCCGCAAGGGCGCGGTCGGCGATGTTGTCGGCCGCTACATCGACGCCAACGGCAACATCGTCGACCCGGGCCTGAACGACCGCACGGTCGGCCTCGGACTCGATCGGCTGAAGAACGCCGAGCTCGCCATCTTCGTCGTCGCCGGATCCGCCAAACACGATGTCGCCCGCGCCGTCGTCACGAGCGGGCTGTGCTCCGTCATCGTGACCGACGAGGCGACAGCAAACGACCTGATCAAGGAGAACTCATGACCATCGCCGTTCCCTCCCTTGCGCCCGCCGAGAGGGCGCTCAACCTGATCGGGGGTGACCTCACCGAGAAGAGCCTCCGGCTGCACCTCGAGGGCCTCCCCGGTGTCGATGCAGTCGGCCTCGAGGCCCGCGCCGCCGACCTCGGCACGCGCTCGATCAAGACCACGTCGAAGGCCTGGGCGCTCGACACGATCATCCGCCTAATCGACCTGACCACCCTCGAGGGTGCAGACACCCCCGGCAAGGTGCGGTCGCTCGTCGCCAAGGCGATCACCCCCGACCCGTCCGACCCGAGCACCCCGCGCGTTGCCGCCGTCTGCGTCTACGGTGACATGGTCGGGGATGCGGTCGCCGCCCTCGGCACCCTGCACGGTGACCCGGATGACGGCAACATTTCGGTGGCCGCCGTCGCCACAGCCTTCCCCAGCGGGCGCGCCTCGCTCGCCGTCAAGCTCGCCGACACCGCCGACGCCGTCGCCGCGGGCGCCAACGAGATCGACATGGTCATCGACCGTGGAGCCTTCCTCGCCGGTCGCTACGGCGTCGTCTTCGACCAGATCGTCGCGGTCAAGGAAGCCTGCCGCCGCGCCGACGGCAGCTCAGCAAGCCTCAAGGTGATCCTCGAGACCGGTGAGCTGAACACCTACGACAACGTGCGTCGCGCGAGCTGGCTCGCGATCCTCGCCGGCGGGGACTTCATCAAGACCTCCACCGGCAAGGTGGCACCGGCGGCCACGCTGCCCGTCACCCTCTCGATGCTCGAGGTGGTTCGGGATTGGTACAAACTCACCGGCGGCGCTTCTGGTGGGCAGAGAATCGGCGTGAAACCCGCGGGCGGCATCCGCACCTCGAAGGATGCGATCAAGTACCTCGTCACGGTCGCCGAGACCGTCGGGGAGGGATGGCTCGAGCCCCACCTGTTCCGTTTCGGAGCCTCATCCCTTCTCAATGACGTCCTGTTGCAGCGCCAGAAGATCACCACCGGCCACTACAGCGGCCCCGACTACGTCACCGTCGACTAAAGGACCCAGATAATGTCATTCCTCGAATACGCCCCGGCCCCCGAGTCGACGGCACTACTCAACCTCCGCGGCAGCTACGGGCTGTTCATCGACGGCGAGTTCGTCGACGGCAACGGCGCCCCGTTCTCGAGCATCAACCCCGCAACCGAGAAGGCGATCACGCAGATCGCGACCGCCGACGCGAACGACATCGACCTCGCCGTGAAGGCCGCCCGCCGCGCCTACGACCGCACCTGGTCGAAACTGTCGGGCGCCGATCGCGGCAAATACCTGTTCCGCATCGCGCGCCTTGTGCAGGAGCGGTCGCGCGAGCTCGCCGTCGCCGAGAGCCTCGACAATGGCAAGCCGATCAAAGAGACTCGGGATGTCGACGTGCCGCTCGTCGCCGCCTGGTTCTTCTACTACGCCGGCTGGGCTGACAAGCTCGACTACGCCGGACTGGGAGCACACCCGCGCGCGCTGGGAGTGGCCGCGCAGGTCATCCCATGGAACTTCCCGCTGCTGATGCTCGCGTGGAAGATCGCCCCCGCCCTCGCCGCCGGCAACACGGTGGTGCTGAAGCCCGCGGAGACGACATCCCTCACCGCACTGTTGTTCGCCGAGATCCTGCAGCAGGCCGATCTGCCGGCGGGCGTCGTGAACATCGTCACCGGCGCGGGAGCGACCGGCGAAACGCTCGTCAACCACCCCGACGTCAACAAGGTCGCCTTCACGGGCTCGACCGCGGTCGGCAAGGCGATCGCGCGCTCAACCGCCGGAAGCGGCAAGAAACTCACCCTCGAGCTCGGCGGCAAGGCGGCCAACATCGTGTTCGACGACGCCCCCATCGACCAGGCCATCGAGGGCATCGTCAACGGCATCTTCTTCAACCAGGGTCACGTCTGCTGCGCGGGCAGCCGCTTGCTCGTGCAGGAGAACATCCACGACGAGGTCGTCGACCGCCTCAAGACGCGCCTCTCGACCCTGCGCCTCGGCGACCCGCTCGACAAGAACACCGACATCGGGGCGATCAACTCACGCGAGCAGCTCGACCGCATCCGCGAGCTGTCCAACGTGGGCGACGCGGAAGGCGCCGAGCGCTGGACTGCGGACTGCGCGATCCCCGAGAACGGCTTCTGGTTCGCGCCCACGATATTCACGAACGTGTCGACGAGCCACCGCATCGCGCGCGAGGAGATCTTCGGACCGGTGCTCTCGGTGCTCACCTTCCGCACCCCCGCCGAGGCGATCTCGAAGGCGAACAACACGCCCTACGGCCTCTCCGCGGGAATCTGGAGCGACAAGGGCAGCCGCATCCTCGCGGTCGCCGACAAGCTGAAGGCCGGTGTGGTCTGGGCGAACACCTTCAACAAGTTCGACCCCGCCTCGCCGTTCGGTGGCTACAAGGAGTCCGGCTACGGCCGTGAGGGCGGCCGCCACGGGCTCGCCGCCTACCTCGAAACGGCGTCTCTGGTCGAGTCCTACGAGACCGCTGCCGCCCTGCCCGCCACGACCAAGAAGGGTGCGAAGAAATGACCCGCCTCACCATCCCCAAGACCTACAAGCTCTACATCGGCGGCAAGTTCCCGCGCAGCGAGAGTGGCCGCACCTACGAGGTCACGACGGCGAAGGGCGACTTCCTCGCGAACGCTGCCCAGGCCTCCCGCAAAGACGCTCGGGATGCCGTTGTGGCGGCGCGCGCAGCCGTCTCCGGCTGGTCCGGCGCCACGGGGTACAACCGCGGACAGGTTCTGTACCGCATCGCCGAGCTCCTCGAGGGGCGTCGTGCGCAGTTCGTCGAGGAGATCAGCGCGAGTGAGGGTGTGACGGCGGCCGTTGCATCCCGCCAGGTGGATGCGGCCATCGACGTCTGGGTCTGGTACGCCGGCTGGGCCGACAAGTACGTGCAGGTCTCGGGCAACGGCAACCCGGTCAGCGGGCCGTACTTCAACCTGTCGACCCCGGAGCCCACGGGTGTCGTCGCGACCGTGGCGCCGCAGGATTCGAGTCTGCTCGGGCTCGTCAGCGTCATCGCGCCCGCGGTGGTCACCGGCAACACCGTGGTCGTTGTGGCCAGCCAGGCGCTGCCGCTGTCGGCGATCAGCCTCTCGGAGGTGCTCGCGACGAGCGACGTTCCCGGGGGAGTCATCAACGTGCTCACCGGGTCCGCTGCGGAGATTGCGCCGTGGCTCGCGAGCCACGCGGACGTCAACGGCCTCGACCTCGCCGGTGCTGATGCACTCGACTGGGTGGAGCTGCAGATCGCCGCAGCGGACACCCTCAAGCGTGTTCTCACGCCGGTGACGGGCACGCCCGCCCCGGCGCTCGACCGCATGCTCGCCTTCACCGAGACGAAGACGGTCTGGCACACCAAGTCACTCATCTAAGTCACAGTAAGTGCGCGTGCTCCCAGCCAGCGTAAATACGCTGGGCGCATGCGCATTCTTGTCACGGGAGCAACGGGTTACATCGGCGGACGACTGGTCCCCAGGCTCCTCGACGCAGGGCACGACGTGCGGGTCATCGTGCGCGGTGCCGAGCGCCTGAGCGACGTGCCCTGGGCCGACCGGGTCGAGATCGTCGAGGGCGACCTCGCCGACGCTGCCGCCGTGAAGCGTGCCGTCGAGGGGCGCGAGGTCGTCTACTACCTCGTGCACTCGATGGCCGGCACGGGCGACTTCGAGCGCACCGAGAGCACGATCGCGCGCATCATGGCGAGGGCTGCGAAAGCCGCCGACGTCAAGCGCATCGTCTACCTCGGCGGGCTGCATCCCGATGGCGACCTGTCGCCGCACCTGCGCTCCCGCGCCGAGGTCGGGCGCATCCTGCTCGAATCGGGTGTGCCGACGGCCGCCCTGCAGGCCGGCGTGGTGATCGGCTCGGGCTCCGCGTCATTCGAGATGATCCGCCACCTCACCGACGTGCTGCCCTACATGCCGGCGCCCAAGTGGGTGCGCAACTTCATCCAGCCCATCGCGGTTCGGGATGTGCTCTACTACCTCGTCGAATCCGCGGAACTCCCCGCCGACCTCAATCGCACCCTCGACATCGGGGGACCGGACGTGCTGCGCTACGGCCAGATGATGAACGGCTACGCGGTCGAGGCGGGCCTGCCCCAGCGCCCGATCGCCTCCCTGCCCGTGCTCACCCCCTGGCTGGCCGCGCAGTGGGTGAACCTCGTCACGCCGATCCCGCGCGCCCTCGCCGTGCCGATCGTGTCCTCGCTGCAGTTCGACGCCGTGGTGAGCGAGAACGACATCGAGAAGTACATCCCCGACCCCGAGGGTGGCCTCACCGGCTACCGCAGGGCTGTGCGGCTGGCGCTCGGCAAAATGCGCGCCGGCGAGGTGGAGACCAGCTGGCAGAACTCGAGCGTCGCGGGCGCGCCCAGCGACCTGCTGCCGAGCGACCCGAACTGGTCGGGCCACACCGTGTACCTCGACGCGCGCGAGCAGCACACGCCGGCCAGCACCGATCAGCTCTGGACGATCATCGAGGGCATCGGCGGCCAGAACGGCTGGTACTCGTTCCCGCTCGCGTGGGCCGTGCGCGGCTGGATGGACAAGCTCGTAGGGGGCGTGGGCCTACGCCGCGGACGCCGCGACGCAAAGCGCCTCGCCCAGGGTGACGCCCTCGACTTCTGGCGGGTCGAGGAGATTCGCCGCGGCACCTTCCTGCGCCTGCGCGCCGAGATGAAGGTGCCCGGCAAGGCCTGGCTCGAGCTCTCCGCCGAGCCCGACCCGAATGGCGGATCGGTGTACCGCCAGCGGGCGGTGTTCTTCCCGCAGGGTCTAGCGGGCCGCGCCTACTGGTTCGCGATCCTGCCGTTCCACGGTGTGATCTTCGCGGGTATGGCCAACCGCATCACGGCGGCTGCGGCCGCGGGCAATTCCGACGCAGGCCAGGCGGACACCGCGGCATGACGGATGCGCGCGGCCGGCTCGAATCCGATCCCTTCGCCTACCGGGTGACCAAGGCCGGTGGGCTCCAGATCGAGCGCGGCGGGCGCATTGTGCTGACGCTCGGGGGATGCCGGGCGGCACGCTTGATCGCCCAGCTGGAGCGGGCGGAGGGCATCGACGAGCAGCTGCTGCTCGCTAAGGCGACGGGGCACTACAAGCACTGACGTATCCGGCGAGCCGAATGTAACAGAACGGTAACGGTCGCTGCTAGAGTGGGGCAACCCGGTTGCGGGCCCACCCGAAGAGAACGGCGAGTCAATGGCGACTGGCAGTGTTGTGCAACCCCGCAGGTCCCGGTTCCCGCGCTCGAAGAGCGTCATCCCGATCATCGTCGTCACGATGGTTGCCGTGCTCTTCATCACGCTGAGCCCCGGTGTCTCACGCGTCTACGCGGCCAGCGTGTTCGGCGCGCTCCGAGCGCCCGGTGAACCTGCTTTTGTGGCGGGGCACCGCGGCGACCGGTCGAACGCTCCCGAGAACACGCTGCCCGCACTGCAGGCCGCCCTCGACAGCTCGCTCGCGTTCGTCGAGACCGACGTGCAGCTCAGCAAGGACGGCGTGCCCGTGCTCATCCACGACGAGTCGGTCGACCGCACCACCAACGGCAAGGGTGCCGTGGACACCCTCACCCTCAAGCAGCTCAAGAAGCTCGACGCTGGCAAGTGGTATGCGCCGCGCTTCGCCGGAACCCGCATCCCGACGCTTGACGAGTTCCTCGAGGTCTTCGCCGCGGCCGAAGCTCTGGCGGCCGACAAGAAGGTGCTGATGGAGCTCAAGGGCTTCTGGCCGAAGGAGAACGTGCAGACCGTGGTCGAACTGATCGAGGCGCGGGGTGTTGAAGGGCGGGTGACGCTTGCGAGCTTCGATTACACGACGCTGATGAACATCGAAAAGGTCGGGCCGTCCTTCCCGCGCGTCATCATCACCAGAGAGCTGCCCGGAGACCCGGTCGGACTCGCCACCCACTTCGGCGCGATAGCGATCCTCACGAGCGCCGACGGGCTGCGCGAGCACCCGGCCGCCGTCGAGGAGATGCACGAGGCCGGGCTGGGGCTGCTGCTCTACACGCTCAACAGTGAGGAGCGCTGGGGTGAGGCGCTCGCCCTCGGCGTGGACGGCATCATCACCGACAAGCCGTCGACGCTGGACAAGTGGCTCGCGGAAACGGCGCCCGGTACTTAGAGCTCGCTGATCAGCTTCTCGTAGAAGTCGATGCCGCGCAGCCAGGTCGCAACGCGGATGCGCTCGTTCATCGCGTGCAGCGTGGAGCGCTCCTCGAACGACAGCTCGAACGGGCTGAATCGGTAGACGTGATCGCTGATGCCCGTGAAGCGGCGGCTGTCGCTCGCCCCGAGCTGCACGTAGGGCGTGACGATCGTGCCGGGGTAGGCGAACTCGATGGTCTCGGTGAGCAGCTCCCACGCCGGTCCGCTGGAGGGGGAGATCGGCGACGGCTCCGAGGCCTCGATGACCTCGACGGTGACGAGGGGATCCCGCACCGCCCGCCGGATGTGCGCAACCGCCTCGGCCACCGAGGATCCCACGGCCACCCGCACGTTGACGGTGGCCGTCGCCCGCTCGGCGAGCGCGTTGGCCGCGCCCGACCCGGAGAGCTCGGTCACGGCCTGCGTGGTGCGCACCATCGCGCTCGTCTCGACGCCCAGGCGGGAGAACACGCCGAGCAGCGCACCGCGGGTCAGCCACAGGTTGTTGGCGGCGAAGCGCAGCGGTCCTGTCGAGTGTGAGCCCAGGGTGCGCACCATCTCGAGCGTCGCCGAGGAGAAGCCGGCAGGGAACGGTTTGGAGTTGAGGCGCACGATGGCACGCGCGAGCCGCACGGTCGCCGCGAAGCGCGGGGGAGTGGAGGCGTGCCCGCCCTCCTGCTCGACGCTGAGCCGCACACCGGCAAGGCCCTTCTCGCTGACCCCGATCACCGCGATCGGGCCCGCAACTCCGGGGAAGATGTCCTCGACGACCGCTCCGCCCTCATCCAGCACCAGAGCCGGGCGGATGCCCCGCCCCTCGAGCACGGCTGCGGCCGCCGCTGCACCCCCTCCCGCTGTCTCCTCGTTGTGCCCAAAGCTCAGGTACACGTCGTTGGCGGGGATGTAGCCACGCTCGGCGAGTCGCTCCGCCGCCTCGAGGGTGCTCACGAGCGCACCCTTGTCGTCGATCGCGCCGCGGCCCCAGAGCACGGCCTCCTCGCCGTCCCCGACGAGCTCGGCCGCGAACGGCGGATGCTCCCAGCCTTCGTCGGTCGCGTGCACCACGTCGTAGTGCGCCATGAGCACGGCGGGCGCGCCGTCACCCGAGCCCTTCCAGCGGTAGAGCAGCGAGTGACCCTCCACGATCTCGAGGGTGAGGGCGGCGTGCAGCGCCGGGTACAGCCGGGGGAGCGCAGCCACAAAGGCGTCGAACGGCTCCCAGTCGGTCAGCGTCTCGTCGGAGCGGGAGATCGTGGGGAGGCGGAGCAGCTCGCGAAAGCGCTCGAGTGACGAGTCCATGCTCGAAGCCTATTCCCAGCCATCCAGTGAACTCCCAAACAGCGTGCTTAGCGTGCCGCAATGACCTCACTGTGGCTTGCCGAAGCTCCTCCCATCCCGACCGACGACTTCCTGCCCGGTGCGCACTACGACGAGGTGATCGTCGGCGCCGGCCTGACCGGCCTCGTGAGCGCGCTGCTGCTTGCCCGCTCCGGTCGACGGGTGGCGGTGCTCGAAGCCCGCACGGTCGGCGCGGTGTCCACGGGCAACACCACGGCGAAGCTGAGCCTGCTGCAGGGCACCCAGCTGTCGAAGATCCGCTCGACCCTCTATCAGTCGGCCACACAGGCCTACGTCGACGGCGCGACCGCGGGCTTCGACTGGCTGCTGCGCTACTGCGAGCTGCGCGGGGTGCCCGTCGAGCGACGCGACGCCTATACCTATGCTGCGACTCCGGATGGCGCGGCGCAGGTCGAACGCGAGTATGAGGTCGCCCGCTCAACGGGACTTCCCGTGCAGCGGGTCAACGACGTCGAACTCCCGTTCCCGACCTTCGGCGCCGTGCTGCTGCCCGACCAGGCGCAGTTCGATCCCCTGCGTGTGCTTGCGGCGCTCGCCGAAGACGTGCGCGCACTCGGCGGCGTGATCCACGAGGGTGCACGGGTCACGCGGGTCGCCGCCTCGTCGCCGACGCGTGTGGTCACGAGCCTCGGCGACCTGGCCGCCGAGCGGGTCATCCTCGCGACGGGCACGCCGATCCTCGATCGGGGGCTGTACTTCGCCAAGCTCTCCGCCCACCGCAGCTACGCGCTCTCAGCCCGGGTTCCCGAGGAACAGTTGCCCGACGGCATGTTCCTCGGCGCGGAGACGCCCACGCGCTCCATCCGCACCCACGGCGACCTGCTGCTCACCGGCGGCAACGGGCACGCCGTGGGCCGCCACCCCTCGCCGCAACGTGCAGCGGACGAGCTGCTCGACTGGACGCTGCGCTACTGGCCCGGCGCCGACGTCACCCACACCTGGTCGGCGCAGGACTACTCGACACCGCACCACGTGGCGTTCGTCGGTTTCCTGCCGCGAGGCCGGGGCCGTATCTACCTTGCGACCGGCTATGAGAAGTGGGGGATGACCGGCGCCGTGACATCCGCTCTCACGCTGCACGCCGACCTGCTGGGTGGCCGCACGGACTGGCAGCGCACTCTGCACCGCCGCTTCACCACGCCGGAGGCGATCGGTCGGGGCATCGGTGAGAACGCCGCTGTGGGCTGGTGGTACCTCAAGGGCTACGCGCACGCGCTCTCCACACCCCTGCCACAGACGTCTCCGGCCGAGGGCGAGGGCGTTGTGGGACGTCGAGGAGTGCGGCCGGTGGGACTCTCGACCGTCGACGCGACCACCTGCGCCGTGAGCGCCGTGTGCCCGCACCTGGGTGCGGCGCTCACCTGGAACGACGCCGAGCGCAGCTGGGACTGCCCGGCGCACGGATCGCGTTTCAGCGCAAGCGGAACCCGCCTCGAGGGCCCCGCAACGCGTGATCTGACGCCCGTCAACTAGGATTGCCCGATGGCCAAAAACCGCTCGACACCCGCACTGCAGAACAAGGATCAGACCCCGCACCAGGCGATGGTCGAGGATCTGCTGTTCGTGCGCGCGCTGCTCGAGTCGGCCGGACTGCCCTATATGCTCGTGCACGGCAACGACCAGCGACCGGTTCTCGCCGTGGACACCGCTGACGCCACGGCGGTGCGCGCGGCCCTCATCGCGGGCATGGCCGACGAGCCTTTCCTCATCAAGCAGGATGCCAAAGACGCCGGCCCCGCCGTACTCATCTCCGATGGACTGCTGCACCTCGGTCCGAAGGACCGGTCCAGCATCATCTTCCGCCCCCGCGTCGCCCCGATTGGCGGTCTCACCTACGGCAAGGAGTCGGGCGTGAGGCTCGAGTCCTGGATCTTCTCCGACGACTACGTCGAGGCACCCGCAGAGTCGGCGCTCACCCGTCGGCGCATCCCGCGCTCGGAGGTCGTGGAGACCACGGTCGAGCGCTACGGCCACACCTGGCGCACCTTCGAGCCCATGTTCCAGACCGTCGCCTCCGACATCACCTTCGACATCGACATGGTCTTCTCCTGGGTAGATGGCACCGACATCGAGTTCCAGCGAGCGCGCGCCCGCCAGATGCAGAGCTACGTGGTGGGGGAGGGCGACGACCACGCTGCCCGGTTCCGCCAGCTCGACGAGCTGCGCTACGCGCTTCGCTCTGTGCACCTGTTCGCCCCCTGGGTGCGGCGCATCTTCGTGGTGACCGACTCACCTGCGCCGTACTGGCTGGCCGAGCACCCCGGCGTCACGATCGTGCGCAGCGAGGAGTTCTTCGTCGATCCGAGCGTTCTGCCGACCCACAACTCGCAGGCCGTCGAAAGCCAGCTCGCGCACATCCCCGGCATCGCCGAGCACTTCCTGTACTCCAACGACGATATGTTCTTCGGTCGCGCTGTCACGCCCGACATGTTCTTCTCGCCCGGTGGCGTCACCAAGTTCGTCGAGGCGACGACCCGCATCGGCCTGGGCACGAGCAACACCCAGCGCAGCGGCTTCGAGAACGCGGCGCGCGTGAACCGTCGACTGCTCGAGGAGCGTTTCGGCGTCACCATCACGCGGCACCTCGAGCACTGCGCCGCGCCGATCCGCCGCAGCGTGCTGCTCGACCTCGAGCGGGAGTTCCCCGAGGACTTCGCGCGCACCGCGGGCAGCCGGTTCCGTTCGGCCACCGACATCTCGGTCACCAACTCGCTGTACCACTACTACGCGCTGCTCACCGGCAACGCCGTGCTGCAGACCGAGGCGAAGGTCAAGTACGTCGACACGACCATGCGCGAGGGCCTCGTCGTGATGGAGAAGCTGCTGCGCAAGCGCAACTTCGACATGTTCTGCCTCAACGACGGCAGCTTCCCCGAGATCTCCGCCGAGGAGCGCGCCGAAGCGGTGCGGTCTTTCCTCGACAGCTACTTCCCGATCGCCGCTCCGTGGGAGACCTCGGCGGCGGTCTCACACATCCAGGCTGGCTGACCGTTCCACGTTCGCGGCCACGGGCCGGATGATGTCGATCGGAACCGTGAGCAGCGTGTCCTCGTCGATCGCCGCGGCGGTCGAGGGCGCGATGCGCACGCCCTCCCGACGAAGGATGATCGCGGTCTCTTCGGCGCTCACATAGCTGATCGGCACACTCTCACCGAGCGGCACGACCGAATGCAGCACGGTGTCCTCATAGATGTGGATGAGGTTGAACGACTGGGCACCGTTGCGCGGACGTGTGCCGCCCACCGGCACGTTGAGGTCCTGCGTGTAACAGGTGGCCGAGGCCACCGAAACGGGAATGCCGGCGAAGGTGGCGGTGGACGAGTAATGCAGGTGTCCCGCGATGATGCTGCGGACATCCGAACCCTGAAGCACCTCGGCCAGCCCGCGCTGGTCACGCAGCTCGACCATCACCGCGAGGTCGAGCACGCTCGGGATCGGCGGGTGGTGCAGGGCGAGGATGGTGCCGTGCGGGGCGGCGATCGCGAGCTCCTCGGCGAGCCAGTCGAGCTGGGCCGACGAGATCTCGCCGTAGTGGTGACCGGGCACGGTCGAGTCCAAGGCGATCACGCGCAACCCGTTGACCCAGTGCACACGGTCGATCGGTGCGGTGCCGGGCCCCTGGCCGAGCAGTCCCTCGCGGAACGCGCTGCGGTCGTCGTGGTTGCCCATCACCCAGATGACGCGGGCACCGAGAGAGGCCGCAGCCGGCTCGACGATCGCCTTGAGGCGGGCGTACGCGGCGGGGTCGCCCTTGTCGGCGAGGTCACCCGTGAAGACGATGGCCTCCGGCCTGCCCCCTGACGCCTCGAGCTGGTCGAAGAGGTCGCGCAGGTTGCGCTCGCTGTCCACCGAGTCGTAGAGATCGCCCTCGGCCACAAAATGCGTGTCGCTGAGGTGAAGCAGGAAGTGATCCGGCCGGGGATACTCGGCCGTTCTGGGGCTCATGCCCTCCATTCCACCAGAGAAAGCCTGAACGGCGGGTGAAGCGGAGGGTGCGAGTCGGTGACCATCGCGCGCGGCAATACACTCGTACTGATGTCCGATCGCTACCCCACACCCCAGTTCCGCCGCACCGCCCTCGCGCCCGGCCTGCTCGCCGCGATCGTGCTTTTTGTCGGGATTCCGCTCATCGGCACGGGTGGCTACCTCGTCATCCAGTACGCGGTGAGCATCCTCGCGCTCATCCTCTCCGTCTTCGCCTGGCAGGCGAGGCAGTGGTGGTGGCTGCTCGGGCTCGTGCCGATCGCCGTGCTGTTCAACCCCGTGTGGCCCCTCGCGCTCGACGAGAACGGCGTCATCCCGGCCCTGCACTACCTGTCGGTGCTCGTCTTCGTGGGCGCGGCGATCCTCGTGAAGGTGCCGAATGAAGAGGATCGCAACCGGCGCTGACAGCCAGCGCACAGCTGCGGCCCCAATGGGGGTAGACTGGCTGCAACGCCCGCCGAGTCCACTGGTCGCATCGCGACCGGGTCTGGAATACCTCGAACGGACGCCGTCTCGTGGCCTGTTGGGCCGCAGATTTCTGCCTACCGAAACCAGCCGCAGCACAGCAGCCCGGCTACGAGGAGAACAATGGCCGAACAGGGCCAGCGCCAGAAGCGCCAGCGATCGGGCAACCAGTCGCAGCGACGTACCACCCAGAGCCGCAGGCCGCGGCCCGGTGACGACGCCGGGGTCATCCCCGTGCTCGCGCGGGTCGCCCGCGAGGTAGAGACCGCCGTGCAGAAGGGACCGCTCAAGCCTGCCAACCGCGCCCGCTTCCAGGTCGCGACGCTGCTGCTGCGCGAAGAGCGTGCCCGGGTCAAGGTCGACCCCACGCTCACCGATGCCGAGCGCTCCAACGAGCAGAAGCGTCTCGACGGCCTCGCGGGCATCCTCGCGAAGACCGCCGCGCGCGACACGACCCTCATCTCAATGCTCGGCGAGGACGCCGTCGTCAGTGCCGCAGCCAAGACGCTGCGCCGCGACCTGCTGATCGCCGCGGGTGTCGAGCTGAGCCCCGACGAGCTCATCATCACGACCGAGCCTAAGCCCGTCGACAAGACCATCGAGAAGCAGGTGGTGCCGCAGTCCGTGCGCCAGATGCAGATGTCGAACCCCTTCCTCGCCCCCGACTTCAGCGCGCTTGTGCCGAAGACGGAGAAGACCAACCGCCTGGGCAACTGGGAGCTCATCGAACCGCTGTTCCGCGCCTTTGAGTACGGCGCCGGCGGTGGGGCAGCGAGCATGGACCTGCCCGAGGCCTCCAGCCTCACCACGCCCGGCGGAAACCTCGAACTCATGCGCCACCAGGCCCGCTTCGTCGAGGAGGTCAAGAAGGGGCACCGCACCTTCCTGCTCGCTGACGAGCCCGGGCTCGGCAAGACCGCACAGGCGCTCGTCGCCGCATCCGTCTCAAATTCCTACCCGCTGCTCGTTGTTGTGCCGAACGTCGTCAAGACGAACTGGGCGCGCGAGGTCGAGCTGTGGACGCCTGGACGCACCGCGACGGTCGTGCATGGCGACGGCAAGGACGTCGACGCGTTCAGCGACGTCGTGATCGTCAACTACGAGGTGCTCGACCGGCACGTCGGCTGGCTCGGACGCTTCGGATTCAAGGGCATGGTCGTCGACGAGGCGCATTTCATCAAGAACCTCAAGAGCGAGCGCTCCAAGCACGTGCTGGCGCTCAGCCGCAGCATCCGCGCCTCCCAGCCGCGCGCGCTGTTCGTGGCCCTGACCGGTACGCCGCTCATCAACACGATCGACGATTTCCGTGCGATCTGGCAGTTCCTCGGCTGGATCGACGACAAGAAGCCGCTCTCGCCGCTCATCGACAAACTCGAGGACACCGGTCTCACCCCCGCCGACTTCGGCTTCTTCGCCGAGGCCCGCCAGGCCGTCATCGACATGGGTATCGTGCGCCGCAAGAAGGTGGACGTCGCCTCCGATATCCCCGCCCGCCGCGTCGCCGATATCCCCGTCGAGCTGGATGACGATCTCGGCCGCACGATCCGCGCCGCGGAGGCCGCGCTCACCGCTCGCCTGCTCACCACCTACAATCGCGTGCGTGCCCTCAAGCCCGACGCTGACCGCGAGGATATCCTGCGCGTCGTCGCCCACGCCGAGCTCGACGAATCGAAGGCCGCCAAGACCGGCGACAACGTATTCACGATGGTGCGCAAGATCGGCCAGGCCAAGGCCGGGCTGGCCGCCGACTACACGGCGCAGCTCGCGCGCAACGTCGGCAAGGTCGTCTTCTTCGCCAAACACATCGATGTGATGGATGTCGCAGAGCAGCACTTCGCCAAGGTCGGACTCAAGTCCGTCTCGATCCGCGGCGACCAGTCGCCGAAGGCGAGGCAGGATGCGATCGACTCCTTCGACAAGGATCCGGAAGTTTCCGTCGTTGTCGCCTCGCTTACCGCCGCCGGCGTCGGCCTCAACCTGCAGGCGGCCTCTAACGTTGTGCTCGCCGAGCTCAGCTGGACGAGCGCCGAGCAGACCCAGGCCATCGACCGTGTGCACCGCATCGGACAGGAACTGCCGGTCACGGCCTGGCGCATCATCGCGGCGCACACCATCGACGCGAAGATCGCCGAGCTCATCGACAGCAAGGCGGGCCTCGCGGCACGGGCCCTCGACGGCTCGGACCAGGAGGTCGCGGCCGAGTCGAACATCCAGCTGCAGGCGCTGATGAGCCTCCTGCGCGACGCCATCGGCGACTCGGAAGACGTCGACGACGAGGATTAATTGCGCGAACGGCGCATTATGCTGCTTTCTTTGCTGAACGGGTAGTAACCCGGACGGGGGGGAGCGCTCCCAGGTCGTCCTCGAATACATTCGATTCATGCACTAGTCGGGGGACTAGGGATGACGGTGACCGAGGCAGGGACCGCAGGAATCACGGGGGTGATCCTGCGGGACTCGCAGTTAGACCCGGTCACCGTCATCCGAGCAGTTCACGCCGCCGGGCCTCGCCCGGCGGCGTTGACTTGTTAAGCGCAGATTTCGAGCGCGGCCATGGCAACCGTCACGGCAGGAGCCATAAACCGCAGACGAATCAGGATTCGGTTCAGCCGGCCGGCGTCAGCAGCAGGGCAGGAGCCCACTCGGGCAGCTGCATGATGCCGAAGACGCTCGCACCGACGACCGCGATGAAGAGCACGAGCGGCCAGGCGCCGCCCTTGGACTGGCGAGCCGTGAAGATCATGCGGGCGACGAAATAGCCGACCGGGGTCAGGATCATCCAGGCGGCGGATGCGGCGCGCGCGTGTCCAGCGCGGATCAGCTCGCTGCGGTCACGCGCCGCAAGGGCGAAGGACACGAGCGTCGCGACGGCTACTATGCCGACCTGCGCGAAGCGCGAGTAGAACTCCGGGTAGAACAGCACGATGCCCACTCCGACGCCCACCATGAGTAGTGGCAGCAGCGCGATGAGCCAGGCGGCGGCGGTGTAGGTGCGGGCGGGCTTCAGATCGGTGCCCTTGCGGACCTCCGGGATCATGGCGAACGGCTGGTAGCTGGAGCCCAGGCCGGGTGCGGACAGTGTCGTACCCGAGAAGCCCAGCGCGGGAGTGGTCGTCGGCACCGCGAAAGCGGCGGTCTCGGGAACACGGTAGGCCGGTACGAGCGCGACGGGCGCCTCGAGCAGCGAGACGGCGCTCGGCCAGGTCGGTGCGAGCGCAGAGACGGAGGGTGCGGTGACCGCTGGAGCCACAACCGGCGGCGCGGCTGCGGGAGCGGGCGCGAGGAGGTCGTTGCTGAGACCCTGGGTGAACGCGGCCAGCGTCGCGGCGCGAGAGGCCGCGACCGAGATCTCCTCCTCCGTCGACATCGTCGGCGACGCGGCGCCGTAGTCGGCACGGTCGTAGGCGATACCGAGCGCGGAGGACTGGGTAGCGAGGTCGAGGGCGCGCTGAGCGCGGGGACGGCTCGACTGCGGAAGGGAGGTGCCCTCAGGAGGCGTAGCGATGCCGCTGTGGCCCTGTACGACAGGACGGTGCGCCTGGGGGGCCACCGGAGCGGCGGATGGCACGGGGGTCGAGAGCACAGGGGTCGATAGCACAGGGGCGGGCGTGGGCGCGAGAGCGAGGCGTACGTCGGCGGCGGGCAGCGCGGCGACTCCCGGGCCTGGCAGGTGAGCCAACGACGGGTATGCGGGGCTCGCCGGCGGTGCGGCCGGTGCGGTCTGGAACGCTGACGAGGTCTGTACGCCGTAGCTGGGCGCGACGGGCGCATCCGGAGCATAGGCGGGAAGGCTGCTGATGCCGTACTGGCCCTGGCTGGCGACAGGCGGTGGTGCCGTGGCGAGCATGGTCGGCATGGGAGACGGTGCTGCGCTGTAGGCGGGGGCCGGCGCGGGAGTGGGCGCGTATGAGGCGTCACCGACGACGCTCAGGCGGGGCGGGTTGCTGCCGCTGGGGGCGAGCTCGCTGGTCCAGTCGGCGCCGTTGAACCATCGCTGGTGCGGGCGACCGTCGGGGTCGGGGTACCATCCCGGTGCCATTGCACCGGAAGAAACCGCTCCGGAAGACGCTGCTGCTGAGGATGCTGACATGGCGGCGGCCGACTCTTTCAAACTCGGGTAAGGCGAAAGGGAATCAACGGGGGTTCACCGAGGCTCGAAAACCTTCGATGCAGTGAGTATTGACACCCAAGCGGGGGGACTCGGGTGATGACTCATGATGGCACACCGATGCCCTTAATTCGTTACCAATGTGAAAAAAGTTTTGGCGAGTTTTCGGGGGTACAAAAATGGTGCGGCGCGGGGCTCGAAAGCCACCGCGCCGCACCGGGAAAATGCTGGTCAGGGATGAACCTAGTTGCTCATGCCCCAGACGCCCCAGTCAGTGACCTGCCAGGAGACCCAACCGTTCTTACGCTCAAGGCTGACCTTGATGTCGTACTTCTGGCCGGAGGCGGTTGCCGTTCCCTTGCAGGTGACGCTCTCGGAGATGAGCAGCGGCGGCGAGGGCGGGCAGTCGACGGTCATGGCCGAGCGGCTGATCAGGAAGGCGTCATCGGCGACCGACTGCTCGATCTGGCTAGAGAACATGGCCGGCAGAAGGGCGATGATGAGACCCGGGATGGCCACGGCCGACGCGATGTGCAGTGCGCCGAGGCCGAACCAGACGAGAACCGGGCCGATACCGTGACCGGTCTCGCGGATGCTCGCACGAGCGCGCATCAGCAGGTAGACGGGAGCGGTGAGAGCAGCCCAGCCCCAGTGTGCGGGACGGTCGTGACCCGCACGCGAGAGTGCGCGGTGGTCGGCGAACGCGAGGCCGATGACGATGAAGTACGGAACGACGAGGATGCCGACGAACACGGCCAGGTTGCTTCCCATACCGAAGGCGGTCAGGAACAGCAGGCTCAGTACCAGCTGGAACAACGGCACCATGGCGATCATCCACGCGGGACCGCTGCTGACGCGGGCCTTGGCGCCGGTGGCCTCCATGTTGAGCAGCTCTGCCGTGACGATCGGGGTGCGAGCGCGGGCCGCGCGGCGGTCCGTCTTCGTTCCGAACAGGTTGTCGAGCGAGTTCTCGGTCGCAGCCATGAGCAGCGGTGAGGCTGCGGAGCTGGAGTCGAACAGCGAGCCGAACGACGGCGTCAGCTTGACGACGTGCTCTGCCTCGGCGTCGGGCGTGTACAGCGACTGTGCGGTTGCGGCGGCCGGCTCGGGGGAAGCAGGCGTCTCGAACACATCAGCGGCGGGCGCGGCGGCACCGAAGGGTGCGCCGGCGGGAGCTGCGTCGAAGATCGAGGCGATCGGGTCGGGCTCGTCGATCTTGGTGAACGCACGCGGCGGCTCGAGCTCACGAAGAGTCTCGGCGGTCGGTGCGACAGTCTTCACGGGCTCGCGGTCGTCGCGTGCTCGCTCACGTTCGCGCTCTTCGCGACGCGTGGGCAGCTCGTCGTCGGCCCAGGCGAACTTGGTGTCCTGCATGACCATCGGCTGGCGCGCGGCAGAAGTCTGCTCGGTCCAGGCGTGGTTGTTCCACCAGCGGAGCTGCGGGAGGCCCAGAGGATCCGGGTACCAGCCAGCGGGAGCGCCAAAAAGGTCATCTTGAGACACGATATTTTCCCCTCGCCTGAAAGTGTGTTCTTTCAAGTCCCCATGAGTATATTGAGCCGCACTCCCGTAGCGCATCCCCGCCGAGCCAAGTCGCACACCCCCATTCCCGGGGGTATCCCGGCAACAATGCCTCGGCTGGTGCGCGACCGATTCGGGGGTCTAGAGTCGTCGCAGTGGACATCCAGCTCATGGTCGCGCTAGTCATTGCACTGGCTCTCGTTTTCGACTTCACCAACGGCTTCCATGACACGGCGAACGCCATGGCCACTCCAATCGCCACGGGTGCCCTCAAACCGAAGACCGCCGTGCTCATCGCTGCGGTGCTCAACTTCGTCGGCGCCTTCCTCAGTACCGAGGTCGCCAAGACCATCTCCGGCGGGCTCATCCGCGAGGGCGAGGGCGGGATCCAGATCACGCCCGAGCTCATCCTCGCCGGTCTGATCGGTGCGATCGTCTGGAACCTCGTGACCTGGCTGCTCGGCCTGCCTTCCTCATCGAGCCACGCCCTGTTCGGCGGACTGATCGGTGCCACGATCGTCGGCGCCGGCATCGGGGCGATCGACGGGGGAGTCGTCGTCTCCAAGATCCTCATCCCGGCACTGCTCGCTCCTCTTACTGCGGGGCTCGTCGCCTTCGTCGTCACCCGCATCGCGTTCACCATCACCAAGAAGCGCGAGCGCGACGGGTTCAAGAAGGGGCAGATCTTCACCTCGTCGCTCGTCTCGCTCGCCCACGGCACGAATGACGCCCAGAAGACGATGGGTGTCATCACCCTGACCCTCATCGCGGCGAATATGCAGGATGCCGGCACCGGACCCGCGTGGTGGGTCATCCTGGTCTGCGCACTGGCGATCGCGGCGGGCACGTATTCCGGCGGCTGGCGCATCATCAAGACGTTGGGCCGCGGCATCACCGACGTCGAGCCCGCCCAGGGCTTCGCGGCCGAGGCGGCGACGACGGCCACGATCCTCGCCTCGACGCATCTCGGCTTCGCGCTCTCGACCACCCAGGTCGCCTCGGGTTCGGTCATCGGCACGGGTATCGGCCGCAAGGGGGCCTCGGTGCGCTGGCGGACCGCGGGGCGTATCGCGCTCGGCTGGCTCATCACAATTCCCGCAGCGGGAGCGGTGGGAGCGCTGGCTGCGTTCATCGCGAGCTTCGGACTCGTCGGCGTGATCATCGACGTCGCCCTCGCGGTCGCGACCATCCTGTTCATCTTCCTGCGCTCGCGCCGCAGCAGGGTCGACGCCAACCACTTCCACCAACCCGAGCCCGGAGCCTTCGTGCGACCGAAGCCGAAGAAGAAGGCGAACCGCTGATGATCGACTGGCTCGCATTCGTCACGGTGGTCGTGGTGTCCCTCGTCGCCGCCTCCGTGGTCGTGACCCTGTTCTCGCTGGCGCTGCGCCTGGGTGACGGAACAGAACCGTGGCGACGCGGCGCATCCATCGCCCTCTATATTCTGTGCGGCGCATTTGTGCTGTTCGGCATCTATCTGATCGTGCCCGCGCTGCACACCGTGGGACAGTAGTTCCACAAAGCTTGCTTTCGCCCACCCGGCGCAAGAAGACTGGCAGTCAAAGGAGACTGAATACATGACGACGCACGCGCCACAAGCGCAGCACGATCCCACAGCCACCCGCACCGAGAGCGACTCGCTGGGTTCCCAGCAGATACCGGCCTCCGCCTATTGGGGGGTGCACACGGCCCGGGCGCTCGAGAATTTTCCGATCACGCGCCGCGCCATCACCAACTACCCCGACCTGATCACCGCCCTGGCGCGGGTCAAGCAGGCGGCGGCCCGAGCGAATGCCGAAATCGGTGTGCTCGAACAGGCGAAGGCCGACGTGATCGAGCGGGTCTGCATCGAGATCGTCGAGGGCGCGCTGCACAAAGAATTCTGCGTCGGGGTGATCCAGGGCGGTGCCGGCACCAGCACGAACATGAACACGAACGAGGTGATCGCGAACCGCGGCCTTGAGCTTATGGGCTTCGAGCGCGGCGACTACGCCCACCTGCACCCGATCGACGATGTGAACCGCAGCCAGAGCACCAACGACGTGTACCCGACCGCGATCAAGCTCGCCATGGTGTTCGGGGTGCAACGCCTGCTCGCCGAGCACAAGCTGCTGACGGCCGCGTTCGCCGCGAAGGGCGCGGAGTTCAACGACATCCTCAAAATCGGTCGTACGCAGCTGCAGGATGCCGTTCCCATGACCCTCGGCCAGGAATTCCGGGGGTTCGCGCACACCCTCTCCGAGGATTACGACCGGCTGGGTGAGGTCATCCCGTGGCTCAATGAGATCAACATGGGTGCGACAGCGATCGGCACGGGCATCACCGCCGACCCGCGCTACGCCGAGGCCGTGCGCAAGCACCTCGTCGAGGTGACCGGTATCGAGATGGAGACTGCCCCCGACCTGATCGAGGCGACCTCGGATGCCGGCATCTTCATGACGCTGAGCGGAACCCTGAAGCGCGCCGCGGTCAAACTGTCGAAGATCTGCAACGACCTGCGCCTGCTCTCGAGCGGTCCGCAGGCTGGATTCGGCGAGATCAACCTCCCGCCGCGCCAGGCGGGCTCGTCGATTATGCCCGGCAAGGTGAACCCGGTGATCCCCGAAGTCGTCAACCAGGTCGCCTTCAGCGTGATCGGTGCGGATGCGACGGTCACCGCGGCCGCGGAAGCCGGCCAGTTGCAGCTCAACGCTTTCGAGCCGGTGATCGCCCACTCGATCCTGCAGTCGCTCGCCTGGATGACGAAGGCCTGCTACACCCTACGGGTGAACTGCATCGACGGGATCACGGCCAACACCGCGCGCCTCTCGATGCAGGTCGAGTCGTCCGTGGGAGTGGTGACAGCTCTCACGCCGTACATCGGCTACTCGGCCTCGGCGACGCTCGCGCACACGGCACTCACAACGAATGCGTCGATCGCCGACCTCGTGGTGTCGTCGGGCCTGATGACGCTCGAGGACGTGCAGCGCGTGCTGGCGCCGGAGCGGCTAAGCGGCATGGTGCCGATCACGTCGGCGATCATGCTGCCCAAGCTGCCCGAAGGCTAAAACTTACGGGCGGTCGTCGGGCTCGTCGGTCTCGAGCGCGTTGTCACGAGCCGTTCCGGCGGCGGTGACAGCGCGGTCGACGGCGTCCTCGCCCATGCCGCGCAGGTCCTTCGAAGTCTTCACGACCGAGTCGCGCACGTCGCCGGCGACGTCGGTGGCTTTCGCTGCCACGTTCTTCGCGGTGGCCGAGGTTTTCGACGCGACGTCCTTGGCAGTCGCGCTCGTCTTCGCGGCGACGTCCTTGGCGACCTCGGACGTCTTGCCGGCGACGTCCTTCGCGACGTCTGAGGTCTTCGTGGCGACGTCGCGGGCGACCTCGCTGGTCTTGCTCGCGACGTCCTTGGCGGCGTCGGCGATCACTCCGGGTGCCGCTTTGGCGGCCGCTTCCGCACGCTCGCGGATGATCGGAGCCTGCTGTCGGGCGTAGGCCTCGACATCGCGGCGGGCACGAGCGACGCGGGGATTCTCCCACAGCTCGTTCGCCTTGGCCTTGAGGGTGTCGTACTTCTCGCGCCCGGCGCGGGCTCCGAGCACGTATCCGGCGGCGAGACCAACAAGGAGCAGCATCTTGGGGTTCATGCGTTCCACCTTAGTTTTGATGCGTGGGGTGTGCAGCGTTCGTACAGGCGAGTGTCAGCTTGGAGTCTCGAGTGTGACGTCCGCCACCGTCTTGTCGGCGCGCAGGCCACGCCAGCTGGCCTGGCGCAGGCGTCCGGTGGGAGTCCACTCCGCGAACTCCACCTCGCCCACGAGCTTCGGGGTGACCCAGTGCGCGTCGCGGGCGTCGGCACCGGGAACGTCGCTCACGGGGCTGGTAGCACGCTGCATCCGGGCAAGGCGGCCACGCAGGTCGTCGAGCTCCTTCTCGGTGAATCCCGTGCCCACCCGGCCGATGTAGCGCAGGCCGTCCTTCTCGGGGATGCCGAGCAGAAGCGACCCGACCCGATGCGAGCGGTTGCCCGCGCCGGGCCGCCAGCCCACAACGACGACCTCCTGGCTGCGGTGGTGCTTGATCTTGACCCAGTCATCCGATCGTCGACCCGGGCGGTAGACGGCGTCGCGGCGCTTCGCCATCACGCCTTCGAGTTTCAGCTCCCGGCTCGAGGCGATGGCCGAGTCGAGGTCGCCCTCGAACGCCGGTGGCACCCGGATGGCCCCCCGCTCCGTCACCGCGTCGAGCAGTGCCGCGCGGCGCTCGTCGTAGCTCTCGCCGACGAGGGATTCCCCGTTGCGCTCGAGGATGTCGAACACAAAGAGGTGGGCGGGCGTCGACTCGCGCGCCTTGGTGATCTCCGCCTTCTTCGTGAGCTTGGCGCGCGACTGCAGTCGCGAGAAGTCCGGGCGCCCGGCCTTGTTCAGCGCGACGATCTCCGCATCGAAAATCGCGTCCCCGTCGATCGCCTCCGCGAGCTCGTCGAACTCGGGCCAGGCGGCGGTCAGGTCGTTGCCGTTGCGGCTGAGCAGCCGCACCGTGCCGTCCCGCACCTCGGCGATGGCGCGGTAGCCGTCCCACTTCATCTCGAACGCCCAGTCCTTCTCGTGACGCAGAGTCTGCGCGGTGCCGAGCGTCGCGAGCATGGGGGAGGGTGGGGCCTTGGTCGCGCGCTTCTTCGACGGGACCTTTTTCGGCGGGGGAGCGTGGTGCGGCTCATCGGCATCCGCCATCAGATGGATGAGCCAGTTATTGCTTGAATGGGCACCGCCGGCACGCCCGTTCCCACCGGTGTGGATGAGCGCGTAGCGGTGGCTGCCGTGCTTCTCGCCGTGCAGGGTCGCGATGACCTCCTCGCCGTCACGCCACTTCTCCAGTTCGTAGGTGCCCGAATCCCAGATGGTGACTTCTCCCGCGCCGTACTCGCCCTTCGGGATGGTTCCCTCGAAACTGCCGTACTCGAGCGGGTGGTCCTCGGTCTGCACGGCGAGGTGGTTGGTCTTGCGGTCGGTCGGCACGTTCTTCGGTATGGCCCAGCTCACGAGCACTCCGTCGTGCTCGAGCCGGAAGTCGTAGTGCAGCCGGCGCGCGTGGTGTTCCTGAATGACGAAGCTCTGCCCATCGGTCGGCTCGGCGGCGTCGGCCGGAACCGGCTCGGGCGTCTTCGACCCGTCGCGCATCGAGCGGTACTTCTCCAGTCGGTCGAAGCCGGCCATACGCTGCTCGGTCGGTTCGAGCGCGCCGAGGTGTCCCGCGGTGAGCCCGGCGAGCGGGTCGCCACGCCGCTTCACTCGCGCGAGCACCTGCTCCATGTCGAGGTGCTCGAGATCCTTACTCGCGAGCTCGCGCCAGGTGCGTGGGGCCGCGACCATGGGCCGCTCGCGTCCGCGCAGCGAGTACGGCGTGATGGTCGTTTTGTTGCCGTTGTTCTGGCTCCAGTCGACGAGTACCTTGCCGTCGCGCAGGGTCTTCTTCATGTCGCTCACCACGAGGTCGGGATGATCCGCCTCGAGCGCGCGGGCCAGTTCGTGCGCGACGGCGCTCACCGCGGCCGAGTCCTGCTTGCCGTCCAATGCCGCATACAGGTGGATGCCCTTGCTCCCGCTCGTCACGGGCATCGGGTCCAACCCCATCCCGGTCAGTATCGCGCGCGCGAGTCGGGCTACCTCCGCGCACTCGGCGAGCCCCGCACCCTCGCCGGGGTCGAGATCGAGTACGAGGCGGTCGGGATTGTGGCGCACCCCGGTACGGCCGAACTGCCATTGCGGAACGTGGATCTCGAGCGCAGCGATCTGGGCCAACCAGGTCAGGGTGGCGAGGTCGTTGACGAGCGGGTACTCGTTGGAGTGGTCCTTGTGCTCGATCTCGCGCCGCTTCACCCATCCCGGAGTCGAATCGTCGAGATTCTTCTGGAAGAACATGTCCCCGGGTTTGCTCGCCGTGCCGACCCCGTGCACCCAGCGTTTGCGGGTGGCCGGGCGGTTGGTGGAGTGCGGCAGCAGCACCGGGGCGATGCGAGCGTAGTAGTCGATGACATCGCGCTTGGTGGTTCCGGTGGCCGGGTACATCACTTTGTCGAGGTTGGTGAGCCTGAGTCGATGCCCGTCGACTTCTACCATTTCGCCCTTGTCCGCCATGCCTCGATGGTTCTCCTGCTGACCGGCGAATTGCCAGTGTTCTGCGGCAGCTCTGGCGCAACTCACGGTTTCAGGAAAATACTGGAGTCATGAGAGCTATCTGGAAAGGCGCTGTCACCTTCGGCCTCGTCAACGTGCCGGTCAAGGTCTACAGCGCGACCGAGGACCACGACATCGCCCTGCACCAGGTGCACGACAAGGACGGCGGCCGCATCAAGTACCAGCGACGGTGCGAGATCTGCGGCAAGATCGTCGCCTACGAGAACATCGACAAGGCGTATGACGATGGCGAGGAGACCGTCATCCTCACCGACGATGATCTGAAGTCCCTGCCGGAGGAGCGCAGTCGCGAGATCGACGTCGTCGAGTTCGTGCCCAACGATCAGCTCGACCCGATCATGTTCGAGCGCAGCTACTTTCTCGAACCGGACTCGAAGTCGAACAAGGCGTACGCGCTGCTGCGCCGCACCCTCGAAGACACCGACCGCACGGCGATCGTACAGTTCGCGCTGCGGCAGAAGACCAGGCTGGGTGCGCTGCGGGTGCGTGGTGACGTGCTGATGCTGCAGTCTCTGCTCTGGGATGACGAGGTGCGCGAGGCCAAGTTCCCGGCGCTGGATGAGAAAGTGCGCATCTCGGCCAAGGAGCTCGAGATGTCGAAGTCTCTCGTCGAATCGTTCGAGGCCGACTTCGCTCCCGACAAGTTCACCGACGAGTACCAGGAGCAGCTGCGGGAGCTCATCGAGGTGAAGCTCAAGAAGGGCGACGCGGTCTCGACCGAGGAGACCTTCGGCGAGCAGGCCGAGGAGGAAGGTGGCGGCGAGGTGCTCGACCTGATGGAGGCGCTACGACGCAGTGTCGACAAGAGCCGCGGAGCGAAGAGCACCCCAGCCAAGAAGGCGACTCCGGCCAAGAAGGCTCCCGCGAAGAAGACGGCTGCTAAGAAGAAGGCCGGCTAGCCTTCTCCCGTATCTCCCGCCCCTCGCGCACATCGTCGGCCCGCTGCCGCGCGAGCATCAGCGTTCGCGTGGTGTCCCGCGCGGGCAGCTGGATGGTGTCCTCCGCGGGGATGCCTGCGGCGAGCTGGCGCACCCGCACGAGCTCGCCGTCGACCTCGGCGCCGATCACGAGCACGAGGTTGGTGATGTAGAGCCACACGAGCAGCGCGAGGCCCCCGCCGATCCAGCCGTAGACCTTGTCGTAGGTGCCAACTGTCATCACGTAGACGGCGAAGGCGAGGGTCGCGACGCCCCAGGCGAGGAGCGCGAAGGCGGCGCCCCACGACACCCAGCGCAGACGCGAGTGCCGCACGTTCGGGGTGGCGTAGTAGAGCACGGCTACCAGGGAGAAGGCGAGTGCGGCGAGTGCGGGCCACTTGCCGACGTTCCAGACCGTGAGCCACGGTTCGCCGAAGCCCGCCGCCTCACCGATGGTGCGCGCGGCGCTCGGGGTGCCGAGCAGGATCACCACGATGAGGGCGAAGCCGATCATCAGCAGCAGGGTCACCAGCATCATGAGGCCGCGGAACTTCCAGATCGGCCGCCCCTCCTGTACCTCGTACACGGTGTTCACGGCGCGCCCGAATGCCGTCGCATAGCTCGACACCGACCAGAGGGTGAGTGAGAGGCCGATGGCGAACGCGAGCCCCGGGTTGCCGATCGACAGCAGGGAGGTGAGGGGATCGCGCAGGGTCTCGACCGTGTCCTCGGTCACGAATTCGTTCGCCACGCTCAGGATGTTGCGGATCGCGTTCTCCCGGTTGTTGAGCAGCGCGAACGACGACACGACGGTCAGGGTTGCAGGGAATAGGGCCAGGGCCGCGAAGAAGGTCAGCGCGGCGGCCGAGTCCAGTCCCCGGTGCCGCATAAAGCCGTGGAAGGCGCGCTTGCCCGCGTACTCCCAGGTCGACCGGTCCAGGCCACGGCTCGTGGGGACCGGTCCGTTCTCGTTGTTCACGGGCGCTCGCCGCGTCTCGGCCGTGCCAGTTGGGGCACCAGCAGCCAGGCGAGCAGCACGAAGACGAGGGTGGCGCTGCCCGCGATGACGCCCGCCGCACGTCCGACGACCACGTCGAAGACGAGCAGGGTCACGCCGGTCAACACTCCGGCAACACCCGCGAGTGTCAGCTTCAGGATGGAGTCACCGATGTGCACGATCTGCCGCTTGGCGCGCTTCTGGAACAGCGCCCGGTGCAGGCTGACCGGGGCCAGGGCGAGGGCGGTCGTGATGCAGGCGAGCACCACGAGCACGAGGTACACGTCGATCTGGAACGCGTCGAGCTCGGCAAACCGCGGCTGGAAGGCGAGCGTCAGCAGGAATCCGGTGAGGATCTGCGTTCCGGTCTGGGTGACGCGCAGCTCCTGCAGGATCTCGTTCCAGTTGCGGTCGAGCCGCTCGGACTCCGTCTCGTGTCGCGCGGCAGGTTCGGGTTTCACACCCCGATGGTATCCACAGCAGCGGGAGACCCGGCAGCCCTTGTGCTGCGCTCACGGGCGCGCCACAGGTGCAGCCCGGCGTAGCTGCGCCACGGAGCCCAGCGCTCGCCATGGGCCGCGAGCCCCTTCGCGGTGGCCGGGATACCGAGGTCGCGCGCGCTGTGCAGCATCACCAGGTCGCTCGCGAGCAGGATGTCGGGTGAGCCCAGCACCCGCATCGCGAGGTAGCCGGCGGTCCATTCACCGATGCCGGGCAGCGCGGTGAGCCGCGACATGAACTCGGGCGCCGGCAGCCCGACGTCGAGACTGAGCTCGCGGCTCGCGAGCGCTTCGGCTGCGCCGATGATGCTCCGGATGCGCGTCGCAGGCCCGCGCAGCACGGCATGCCCGTGCTCGGCGAGTTGTGCCGCGGTAGGAAAGAGCCCCTCGTCTCCGATCTGCACACTGATGCGGCCGAGCACGGTGCGCGCCGCGACCACCGAGATCTGCTGGCCGACGAGGGTGCGGAATACGGCCTCCTCGGGGTCGAGGGCTCCGGGGATGCGGATGCCGGGCGAGAGCGCGACGTGCGGCGCGAGCTGCAGGTCCGAGCCGAGCGCGGCGTCGATCGCGAGGCTGTCGGCGTCGAGGTCGAAGAGACGGCGCACGCGGGAGACGAGGGTCGCGACATCCGCTATCTGATCGAGACGGGCGGTGCAGATCACTGAGTCTCCCTCGACCCGGAGGGAGACACGGGCTACGCCGCGGGGGAGGCGCAGCGCGCGCTCGAACGAGCCGTCGACCATGGTCTCGACGCCGGTGATCGCGTGGCCCTGGAGGTAGCGCATCACGCCGGCGCCGTCGAACGGGGCGCGCGCGGGCAGGCGTAGCGTGATGCTGCCGGGGGAGGATGGGTCGGCGGACCGCTTCGAGGCGCGCAGGGCGCTCGGGGTGAGTTCGTACACCGACTGGATGGTGTCGTTGAACTGGCGGATGCTCGAGAAGCCCGACGCGAAAGCGACGTCGGCGACGGAGAGGTCGGTCGAGGTGAGCAGCACACGGGCGTTCTGGGCTCGGTGCGCCCGGGCGAGTGCGAGAGGGCCGGCGCCGAGCTCCGCCACGAGCACGCGGGTGAGGTGCCGTGTTGTGTAGCCGAGGCGGTTCGCGAGACCGGGCACGCCCTCGCGCTCGACGACACCGTCGGTGATGAGACGCATGGCGCGGCTCGCGAGGTCGTCGTGGGTGTTCCAGTCGGGGGAGCCGGGCACGGCATCCGGAAGGCAGCGCTTGCAGGCGCGCAGCCCGGCCTCGTGCGCGGCGGCAGCGGTGCGATAGAACGACACATTGCGCGCGTGGGGGGTCATGGCCGGGCAGCTCGGGCGGCAGTAGATGCCCGTCGAGTGCACCCCGGTGATGAACTGGCCGTCGAAGCGGGCGTCTCGGGAGGACATGGCGCGATAGCGCTCCGCGAACAGTGCCGACGCGTTCTCCATGTACCCACTCTCCATGACCCCAGCCTCGCACCGGCCACCGACGCTGGCTAGCGGAAATCAGACACGACCTGGGCGCTCGTTCCAGACCGAATGCGTATGCTCGCAGGGTGACATCCACCCTCGCGAAGCTCAGTGACACCCTCGGCGACATCGTCTCGGTGTCCACCGCGGATCTTGAGGCCGCCCGCGCCGACAAGTCCGGCCACGTCTCCGACGCTGCACCCCTCGCCGTGGTGCACGCCCGCAGCATCGACGACGTGCAGCGCACGATGCGCTACGCGACCGAGACGGGCACGCCCGTCGTCACGCGGGGTGCCGGCACCGGACTGGCGGGCGGAGCGATCGCCGGGGCGGGCGAGATCGTGCTGTCGACGATCGGCATGAACCGCATCCTCGAGATCTCCCGCGACGACGAGCTCGCGGTCGTCCAGCCCGGCGTCATCAACGCCGACCTCAACACGGCGCTCGAGCCGAGCGGCCTGTGGTTCGCCCCCGACCCGGCCAGCCGCGCCATCTCGACCATCGGCGGCAACATCGCGACTAACGCCGGCGGCCTGCTCTGCGCCAAGTACGGCGTCACCCGCGAGTCGGTGCTCGGAGTCAAGGTCGTGCTCGCCGACGGTCGGCTGATGGAGTTCGGTCACCGCACCGTCAAGGGCGTCACCGGTCTCGACCTCGCCGGCCTGATGATCGGCTCCGAAGGCACCCTCGGTGTGATCGTCGAGGCCACCGTCAAGGTTCAGGCGCTGCCGCAGGGCATCGCCTCGACGATCGGTGCGTGGTTTGCGTCTGTCGAGGACGCCGCACGTGCCGCCGCCGTGATCACGGCCACGGGCATCCGCCCCGCGATCATGGAACTGCTCGACCCCAACGCCATGGCCAGCATCGCCGACCATCTCGGCCTCGACGTGCGACCCGGCCAGTCATTCCTGCTCGTGCAGACTGATGGCCACGGCGCTTCGGTCGGCGCGGAGAACGCGCTCGCCGTGATCCGCTCGCTCGGGGGAGACGCCGAGCACACGACCGATCCGGCCGAGAGCGCCCGTCTGTTCGGGATGCGCCGCGCCTTCCACCCCGCCATGGAGGCGCGCGGAACCGTGCTCATCGAAGACGTCTGCGTGCCCCGCAGTGCCCTGCCCGCCATGTTCAACGCCATCACCGCTATTGCGGGCAAACACGGTGTCGACATCGCGACGGTCGCCCACGCGGGTGACGGCAACCTGCACCCCAACTTCGTGTTCCAGGGCGTGGATGTCCCGGCCGCTGTCTGGGCCGCGGCCGACGAGCTCTTCCTCACGGCCCTCCGTCTCGGTGGCACGCTGACCGGCGAACACGGCGTCGGCCTGCTCAAGAAGCGCTGGCTCGGCGAGGAACTGGGAAGCGAGCAGCTCGAGCTTCAGCGCTCGATCAAGGGCGTCTTCGACCCTCAGGGTCTGCTCAACCGGGGCAAAGTCTTCTAACAGCGCGCGTCCAGCAAGCGTGGGAATATCCGGCACCTGTCCGGCGTTTTTCCTGACATGGCTGTTACCCGATCATCCATCCTTCCCCGTCCGAAGACCGGCGAGGTGCGCGTGCGCCTCGGTGCCGTCGGAATGAGCTCTCTCGGCCTGCAGGCCGCCGGCTTCATCGAGGCCGTTGGACCGGAAGCCGCTGGATTCGCCCCCGGTGACCGCGTCGCCTACCCGGCCGACGCCGCCAACAAGGGACTGCGCCCCACGCTGAGCGAGCGCGACCTGATCGGCTTCCCCAAGGACGTCGCAATCGACAAGGCTGTCGGCTTCCTTCCGCTCGGCCTGCTCTCGCGCTGTATCGTCAAGCAACTGCACTCGATCGGCTCGGGCAACTCGGTCAGCATCACCCCCGATTCCTCCGGCGCACACCTGTTCGTCGCGGCCTGGGTCGAATTCCTCGGCGGGGTCGTCGTCGCTGACGCCTCGACCGCGGACGTCGCGATCACGGCCGCCGACTACACGGTGGCCCGCCAGTGGCGGAACGGCCACGGCACCGGCCAGCAGGCAGCGTCGGACGTGTTTCAGGCGGTGCGCAAGGGCGTGTTCGATGTCATCCCGATCACCACCTACCCGCTCTCCGAAGCGGCGACCGCCCGCGGTGCGATGGCTGACGGTCCGGTTGTATTACTTCCCGCTGACCAATTCGACAAGGCGGCGTAACCTCGCCCTAGGCTGGGCGCATGACGTTCCTGCCGATCACGACATACGACGAACTGGATGACGCGGCGAAGGCCGCGAGTGACCATCAGGTCGAGGCTCACGGCGGCCGCATCACCAACATGAAGGCGACGCTGCTGAGCCACGTGCCGAGCTTCACCGCCTACATGGAGTGGTACACGCTGCGCGACGAGCTCGCGCCGTTCATCGGTGAGCGGGCCGTGTCGCTGTTCTCCTATGCGATCTCCGAGGAGAACGACTGTCTCGTCTGTTCGGTGTTCTTCCGCAAGGTGCTGATCGACTCGGGGGAGAACGTCGACAACCCGCAGGTCACCGAGACCGAGCAGCTGCTGATGGATTGGGGGCGCCTGATCGCGCGCGACCCGCACCACATCCCCGATGAGATGTACACCCGGCTCGAGGCGGCATTCAGCCCGAAGCTGCGGGTGATCCTCGTCGCGTTTGCGGGCCAGATGGTCGCCACGAACCTCGTCAACATGGTCGGGCGGGTTCCGCTCGACGAGGTGCTCTACGAGTACCGCAAGCCCGGCGACACCCGCACGGAGGGCTGAAGTGTCCTCCGAGTTCGCCGGACGGGTGGCCTTCGTCACCGGTGCGGCACACGGGCAGGGGCGTGCCGTGGCGCTTGCGCTCGCAGCATCCGGAGCTGACATCGTGGGCTTCGATGTCGCCGGCAAGATCGAGTACCCCGCGTACGCGCAGGGCTCCACCGCCGAACTCGACTCGCTTCGCGACGAGGTCGAGGCGCTCGGCCGCCGCGCGCTCGTGTTCACCGGCGACGTTCGCGATGCCGCCGCCATCCAGGCCGCGGTGGATGCCACGATCACCGAGTTCGGCCGCATCGACGTGCTGTTCAACAACGCGGGCATCGTCGCCTACGCCGCGGTGGATGAGATGACCGAGCTCGAGTGGGACTCGATGCTCGACATCAACCTGAAGGGCCCCTTCCTCGTGACCCGCGCGGTCGTGCCCCACCTGAAGGCGGCCGGTCGCGGCGTCATCATCAACAACTCCTCGGTCATGGGGCTGCGAGGTGGCAACCGACTCTCGCACTACGTCGCGTCGAAGCACGGGCTCACCGGCCTGACCAAGGCGTGGGCGATCGAGCTTGCGCCGTTCGGCATCCGCGTGGTCAGCATTCACCCGACAGGCGTCAACACCCCGATGAACGACGGACTCGCCGAGCTGGAGGGCGCGACGGCCCTCGAGATCGCGGAGCGCAGCGCGGGCAACCTCCTGCCGGGTGTGCCCTGGATCGAGACCTCGGATGTCGCCGAGCTCGTGCTTTACCTCGCGAGCGATCGCGCGCGCTTCGCCACGGGCGCCCAGTTCACCCTCGACGCGGGCCTCCTCACCCGCTGAAGCCGCCAAGAGCGCTTCAAGACTCTCGGGTTGGAGCACTCACTGCCGGTTGCGCGGGAGATATGGCAGCTTCTCGTCGGGCGTGGCAGTCTCAATCGGTGGATACTCGATCCGTGACCACAGCAACGCACACCCGCAGGATCCACCCGGCCTGGATCGTCGCGCTCGTTGCGTTCCTCGCGCTCGTCGGTGCTGCGGGCTTCCGGGCGGCGCCGAGCGTGCTGATGCTGCCGCTCGAGGAGGAGTTCGGCTGGACCCGAACCCAGCTGTCGCTCGCCGTGACCGTCAACCTGCTGCTGTACGGCCTGATGGCACCGTTCGCCGCCGCCCTCATGGCGCGCTTCGGACTGCGAGCCGTGACATCCGTCGCCCTGCTGTTCGTGGCCGCGGGCGCCGCACTCAGCGTCTTCGCGACCGAGCCGTGGATGCTCGTGCTCACCTGGGGAGTGCTCATCGGCCTCGGCACCGGCTCGATGGCGCTCGTCTTCGCGGCAACCGTCGCCGACCAGTGGTTCGTGAAGAACCGCGGGCTCGTGGTCGGCATCCTGACCGCCGGAAGCGCGACCGGGCAGCTCGCCTTCCTGCCGTTCATCGCGATCCTCGTCGAACAGCAGGGCTGGCGCCAGGCATCTCTCCTCGTCGCGGGCGGCGCGCTCGTGGTGGTTCCGCTGGTGCTGGTCTTCCTGCGCAATCACCCGGTCGATATCGGGATGACGCCCTACGGCGCCCCCGCCACGTGGGAGCACACGCCGCCCGCCCGCGGCAACGCCGTGCGCATCGCCCTCGCCACGCTCGCCAAGGCGTCGAAGGTGCGCACGTTCTGGGCTCTCGTGGCGGGCTTCGCCATCTGCGGGGCGACCACGAACGGGCTCGTGGGAACCCACTTCATCCCGAGCGCTCACGACCACGGAATGCAGGAGACCACCGCGGCCGGGCTGCTCGCCCTCGTCGGGATCTTCGACATCGTCGGCACCATCGCCAGCGGATGGCTCACCGACCGGTTCAACCCGCGCGTACTGCTCGCGAGTTACTACGCGTTCCGCGGTCTCGGCCTTCTCGTGCTCCCGTTCCTGCTCTCCGCGACGGTGCAGCCGCCGATCATCATCTTCGTGGTGATCTACGGGCTCGACTGGGTCGCGACGGTGCCGCCGACGGTCGCGCTGTGTCGCGAGATCTTCGGCAAGGACGGGCCGATCGTGTTCGGCTGGGTCTTCGCCTCGCACCAGGTCGGAGCAGCCATCGCCGCATTCTCGGCGGGACTCATCCGCGATTCGACGGGGGAGTACACCATCGCCTGGTTCGGCGCGGCCGGACTCTGCATCGTCGCCGCCGTGGTGAGCATCGGGATCTCGCGGAGGGCGCGCGAGCTCGTCTGATTCGTGCTGTCGAGGGGATACCCTCGCTAGGTGGAAACTCTGAGCACCGTCGCCGTCGTCACCGTCCTCGTCGCCCTCGGCCTCTGGCTCGCCATCACGATCGTCCAGGTGAGCACGCTGGCCAAGCGGATCGTCGAAGCTGCCCGTGCCCGTGACTACCACCACTCGGCCGCGACCCGCAGGCGCAGCGTCGAACTGCTGTGGACCATCCCCGGCGTCGCGGTGCTCGGCATCACCCTCGTCTTCGGCGTCGAGGTCGCTGCGCGCGCCATCTTCGACGGCGGCTCGGTGTGGGGCTGGACGGTTCTCGCCCTCGTCATCCTGGTCGGAGCATTCGCGGGTCTCGGCGTCGTCGCCGGTCTCATTCGTAAGGAACGACCCGACTACTCGTCGATCCGCGCCGACCTTAACGAGCTGCTCGGGCAGCGCCTGACTGTCGAACGCGTCGCCGAGTTCCGGGCCCTGCTGCAGCAAGCGGATACCCGCCAGCGCCGCATCCGCATCGGCCGCAACAACCGTGCCCGCGTGGCCGGAGCCCGCGCCGAGCTCGAGGACATCTCGGAAGGCTTCACCAAACGCGCACCCACCGGCACGGAGGCGGTCAGCTCGATCCGCTGGTCGGTCGCGTACTCGGTGTTCTGGCGCGCGAGCTTCCTCGGAATCCTCGCCGTGCTCGTCTCTCTCGTGCCGTGGATCGTGCTGCTCGCCCAGGGCGAATGGACCATGGGCACCGTGCTCATCCTTGCCACCCCGATCAGCATCGCCCTCGGCATCACCGGCACTCGCGCGGCCCTCGCCGCTCGCACCGCCCAGCACGCCGTCTACCTCAAGCAGCGGGCGGAGGTCGTGGCCCTGCTCGAGGAGTTCGACCGCAACGCCCGCAAGGGTGTTGCCGGGCTCGGCGACCGGGTAGCCCGGGCCCTGCAGATTCTTCGCGACCAACAGTCGTAGCGCACACGACCGCCGCGCCGATCGAGCCGCCGAACTCCCGACCGGTAGTGTCCTCTCATGACTTCGAGTGACACGACGCCTGCCTCAGCCGCCTACGGCCCCACCGCGAGCCCCGCAGAGGCTCCCGTCGCCGTGCGCCAGGAGGCCGCGCTCGGCACCGGACCGCACGTCAGCGCCCCGGTCGCCCGCAGCACCACCCTGACCACGCTCGGCATCGTCGGTATCGCCGTGCTGGGTGTCGTTGCGCTCGGGGTGACCGCCTACCTCCTGCTCGGCCTCGGCCTCGTCGCCGTCGGGTTCGCCGGCATCATGGCGCTCATCCCGCTCGCCATCGTTCTGCTCGGCGTCAACTGGATCGACCGCTGGGAGCCCGAGCCGCGCGGCATACTCGCCTTCGGCTTCCTCTGGGGTGCGGCCGCCTCGGTCGCCATCGCGCTGATCGTCGGCCTCGGCGTGCAGCTCGTCATCGACTCACTCGGCGGCGCCGGAGCCGGCTTTGACTTTTTCGGCGCGGCCATCCAGGCACCCATCGTGGAGGAGAGCGCCAAGGGATTCGGCCTGCTGCTGATCTTCTGGTTCGCCCGCAAGCACTTCGACAGCCCCGTCGACGGCATCGTCTACGCGGCCTGGATCGCGGGAGGGTTCGCCTTCACCGAGAACATCCTCTACTTCGGGGTCGAGCTGGTGAACTCGGGCGGATTCAGCGGCAGCGTGTTCGGCATCCTGCTCATGCGCGGCATCATGTCACCCTTCGCGCACGTGATGTTCACGGCGGCCACTGGCGTCATGCTCGGCATCGCAGCGAGCCGTGGCAGCAAGGGCTCGACGGTGCTCTGGTTCCTCGGCGGTCTCGCCATCGCGATCGGCCTGCACGCCCTCTGGAACGGTGCGCTGTTCTTCGTCGGTGAGAACTTCTTCGGCTACTACGCGCTGGTGCAGTTCCCGCTCTTCGTCGGTGCGGTGCTGCTCGTGATCTTCCTCCGCAAAAAGGAGGCCAAGCTGACACACGACAGGCTGAGCGAATACGCGGCGGTCGGCTGGTACAAGCCCGACGAGGTCAACGCCCTCGCAACCGGTGCCGGACGCCGCCAGGCGATGGCCTGGGCGCGCCAGCGCGGGCTCGGCGCCGTGATGCGTCGGTACACGCGCGACTCCACCCGACTCGCCTTCACGCGCCAGCGCCTGATCACCGGCCGCGCGCGAGCCGGTGCAGAAGCGGATGAAGCGGCTCTCCTCCTGGCGATCGTCGCGACCCGCGCGCAGCTCCAGTCGCCTTCGGCGGCTCCGGTTCAACCCGGCATCTGAGCGGCGGGGCCGTTCAGCGCCCGAACCCGATAATGCTGCCGAAGAAGCTCCACGCCCAGTAGGCGACGAAGGCCACAATCGCGATGGTCGCGATCACCGAGCCGCCGCGCTTCAGCCGCTGTCCCTGCGGCGCAACGAGGTTCACCGTGCTGTCGCCGATGCGCTCGTCGGCGTAGCGGTCGGTCTGGGTGAGCGTCTTCGCTCCGACCGTGTCGATGATGCGGAAGAGCCGCTGGTAGACGGCCGGGTCCGTCGGTACGAACGGTGTGGCCGAGTAGACGAACATCCAGTCATCGACGATTTCGACATCGAAGGGTGACGCCTCGTCAATGAGCAGGGCCATGAGGTCGGGGGTGAAGACGTAGAGGGCGTCTCTCTCATACTGCCTCGGGCAGTACAACGTGAAGTGCTTGCCGAAGTCGCCCTCGAGGCTGAGCACCTGGTCTTTCGTGAAGCTCACGCCGAGGTTGCTGCCGCCGAAGAGTCCGTTGTTGGAGGTCGCGTCGAGCACCATGTGCGGCAGCTTGCGGTCGAGATTGAACGCCATGAAACCCCAGTTGTGGGTGGCTCTGCTATCGCCGCTGCCCGTCTGGTACCGGTAGTTGCCCATGTCGAAGAAGCGGCCCGTCGTAGAGGTGAGGTGATCCAGCGTGACCCGCGAGTCGCCGCGGTCGAAGATCGCTCCCGGGTACTGCGGGTTCTTGTCTTCGGGGGAAAAGCTCAGCCCGTTGGCGGCCGCGAAGCGACTGAGGCGCATCCACTTCTCCCAGCGGCTGGTGCCGAACGAGCCGCGCAGGGCCGCGAACACGACGATGCCGGCCACGACAAGGAACAGGATGACGAAGCCCGTCGCGGCCATGCCGACCGGATTCGCCCCGTTGGTCGAGAAGCTGTTGCCGATGAAGCGCAGGAAGACAAGGGCAAAGAGTGCGAGAACGACGACGGTGACGATCGTGGCCACACCCTTGATGGCCAGCTGCGGTCCCATCCTCGCGGCCCACAACTCGCCGCCATTGCGTGCGCCGGTGCGGAATTCGCGCACCTGCTCGCGGGTGACGGGTGAGATGAGTGCTTCGTAGTTGATGGTGCGGTTCACACGAGCATCGTGGCACATGAGGTGGCCGTTAACGGACTCATCGCCCAGTGGCGCGGCATTGCCTGCGGCTCTTCTGGGCGATGAGTTGATCTGCTTCAACCATGCTCCTCATCGGCGCGGAGGTCAAGAGGTGAAGAACATCCGCGTCAGTAGAACCCCTAGAATTGATAGCCGGAGATTCGGGCCCCCGGGGCCGAAACTCCTGCAAATCCCGAACAATTCAAAGGATCCCGAGTGACTTCAGCGGAGTTGGCGAACGAACGCGAGTACGTCGCCGCGCTGTACGCGAGGCTCGACGCCCTGCGCGACGAGGCGGCCGGTGAGCTGCTGAAAGTGCGAGCGGGCAACCAGGGCGGCACACACCAGAACCGCTCCGAGCGCGACGCCTTCGCCCGCATCTACGAGGATCGCGTAAGCCAGCTCACCGAGATCGACGAGCGCCTCGCCTTCGGACGACTGACCCTCGACGACGCGTCCGCCGCCGACAGCGACGGCGTCACACACCGTTACATCGGCCGCATCGGGCTTCGGGATGAGAACCTGCAGCCGATCCTCCTCGACTGGAGGGTTCCGCAGGCCCGCGCCTTCTACCAGGCCACCGCCGCCAACCCGCTCGGTGCCCGCGCCCGTCGTCACCTGACGAGCAAGGGTCGCGACATCGTGCGTATCGACGACGAGATCTTCGACTCGGCGCTGCTCGAGGGCGACACGAGCGCCCTGCAGGGGGAGGCCTCGCTGCTCGCCTCCCTCACGGCGCAGCGCACGGGTCGTATGGGTGACATCGTCGCCACGATCCAGGCCGAGCAGGACCGCATCATCCGCTCCGAACTGCGTGGTGTGCTGGTTGTTCAGGGTGGTCCCGGCACCGGCAAGACCGCCGTCGCGCTGCACCGTGCGGCTTACCTGCTCTATTCGCACCGCGAGCGCCTGGCGTCATCCGGAGTCCTGATCGTGGGGCCGTCGCGCTCGTTCCTGCAGTACATTGAGGCGGTGCTGCCCTCGCTCGGTGAGACCGGCGTGGTGCTGTCGAGCGTCGGCCAGTTGTTCCCCGGTCACGACACCAGTGCCGATGATGCTGCGGATGTCGCGCGCCTCAAGGGTTCCGCCGAAATGGCGCCGCTGCTGGCGCGGGCCGTCAAGTCCCGGCAGATCGTGCCGCGCGAGGCGTCGACGGTGGAGGTCAACGGCGAGAAGCTCGTCGTGGAGCCGCAGCTCATCCGCAACGCCATGCAGCGCGCGTGGGAGGGCCGCAAGCCGCACAACGTGGCGCGCGCCGCCTTCAACAAGGCAGCGCTCTCGTCGCTCGCCCGCTCCCTCGCCGAGCAGCTTCGCGCGCGCGGCAACACGATCGAGGACAGCGACCAGGCCTGGCTGCGCGAGGACATCCGCACCTCCTACGACGTGAAGGTGCTGCTCAACACGGCCTGGATGCCGCTCACCCCCGAGAAGCTCCTGCAGGACCTGTACGCGCGCCCGCAGTGGCTCGCCACCCTCACCGGCGACTGGTCGCCTGCCAAGCGCGCCCTGCTTCACCGCGAGCGTGACGCGGACTTCACGGTGAGCGACGTGCCGCTGCTCGACGAGGCCGCCGAGTTGCTCGGCGAGGCCGACAACAAGGGCGACGCCGAGAAGCGCGAGCGCAAGCAGCAGCGCAAGCGCGACATCGAGAACGCAGAGCAGGCGATCCGCAACATGGGTGTCGAGGGTCTCGTCGACGCCGAGTCCCTAGCGACGGGTTTCGAGGGCTTCGTGGAGCGCGGCTCGACTGCCGAGCTGGCCGCCGCCGACCGCACCTGGACCTACGGCCACATCGTCGTCGACGAGGCACAGGAGCTGTCACCGATGCAGTGGCGCCTGCTGCTGCGCCGCTGCCCGCTCAAGTCGTTCACCATCGTCGGCGATGTGGCGCAGGCGAGTGCCGCGGCCGCCGCGACCGACTGGGACGGCGCCCTCAGCCCCGTTTTCGGCGACTCGTGGCGTCTCGAGGAGCTGACCGTCAACTACCGCACGCCCGCCCAGATCGCAGAGACCGCCGAGTCCATGGCGATCGCCCACGGCCTGGTCGTCACCCGATCGCGTTCGGTGCGGTCGAGCGAGTGGCCGGTCGACATTCGTGAGACTCCGGATGTCGCGGCTGCCGTTCTCGACATTGTCAGGTCCGATCGCGCTCTCGATGCCCTCGGCACCGTCGCGATCATCGCGAGCGCGAGCCAGGCTGACGACCTCTACGCGACTCTCGCGACCGACCTGCGCGGCGGCATCGGTCGCGGTGCCGCGGGCCTGCGTCGCGCGGTAGCGGTGCTGACCCCGCAGGAGTCGAAGGGCCTCGAGTTCGACACGGCCATCGTGGTGGAGCCGCAGCTCATCGTCGACGAGATCGATCGCGGCGCGGCAGCGCTGTACGTGGCGATGACCCGCCCCACCCAGCGCCTGCATCTCGTCGCTTCCGGAGCGATTCCACGGGGCATCCGCACCCCATAATCCCGGTCCGCCCACCCGCTCACTGGGGGTAGTGGCCCTTCTCCTGGCGCGGCACCATTGAGTATCGAGCGTTCGCCAGTGCGAATCGCCGCAACGCTCGGCGGGGTGGGGAAATGATGACGGACGGGGATGTGTCCGCGCGCGATCGCGCATCGAACTCCGGCTCGCCGATCGATGCCAGCCACGCCGACAACTTCGCCGGCCAGTCGGTGATGTCCGAACTGCTGCGCGCCCAGGCCGATGCCCGCTCGCGCACCTGGCTCGCCCGTGTCTTCGGCGTCGCACCGCTTACCCCGGTGACCCGTCCCCTGTATCAGGCCGTGCTCGGCGAGCTCGAGGTGGGCGACATCCTCGGCAATCTCGGTTCGGAGTGGCGCGCGCTGCACGCTCTTCCGGTCGCCGAGGAAGGCATCGAGATCGCGCACCTCGTGATCGGGCCGGGCGGGGTCTACGTCGTCACGACTCGCAACCTCGCCGGCGAGGCGGTGTGGGCCTCGCAGCGCACGCTGATGGTGAGCGGGATACGTTATCCCGACATTCGCAACATGGAATTCGAGATGGGCCGCGTTGAGCGCCTGCTCGGCTCTGCGGTCGGCGACCCCGTCGAGGTTTCGGGTGTGCTCGCCGTCGTCTCGCCCAAGTCACTCACCGTTCGCCAGAAGCACCGCGACGTCGAGGTAATCGCCTCGTCGGAGCTCGCGGCCTGGCTCGTTCGTCGCCCGCGTGTGCTCTCTGGCAAGGAGGTCGCCGCGATCGCTGCGGCCGCGGCCGAGCCGTCGACCTGGCATCTCACCGACGATGTCGACACCTCGGGTGTGCTCGCCGAGTTCGAGTCGTTGCGGTCGAGCGTCGTGCGGGCATGGCGCCTGCAGGTCCTCTGGGCGACGGCGGTCACGCTGGTCGGCGCGGGCAGTTTTCTCGGCGTGACGTTCGTGATCCTGCTCAACGCCATCGGCGCCCTGCCGCGCTGACTCCGCCCGCTGCTGACCCGCTCGCTTTGGGCGGCACCTACACGGCCTAGGCTCGGAGCATGACTTCCGCGATCCCCGCCCGTTCCGCCCGCTACTCGACCTACGGCCCGGCCAGCGTGCTCAGCATCGTGACTCGGGATGTCGCACCTCCCGCCGCAGGCAAGGTGCGCGTCGCCGTGCGCGTCGCCGGCCTCAACCCTGCGGATACCAAGATCCGCGAGGGGCTCTGGCCCTCCCTCCCCGCCCAGTTTCCCGCGGGAATCGGCCGGGAGATGGCCGGTGTCGTCGAGGCCGTCGGCGAGGGTGTGACGCTGGTCACCGTCGGCGATGAGGTGTTCGGCAACGTCGCCGGCAGTGCGATCGCGCAGTACGTGCTCACCAACCAGATCAACCTCGCCCACAAGCCGGTCGAGCTCGACTGGATCACGGCCGGGGGCATGTCGCTCGTCGGCCAGACCGCGTGGGACTCGGTCGCGTCGCAGTCCGTCACCGCGGAGGACGTGGTGCTCGTGAGCGCCGCCGCCGGTGGCGTCGGCAGCATCACGTCGCAGCTTCTGGTGCGCGCGGGCGCCACAGTGATCGGCACGGCGAGTGAGTCCAACCACGAGTTCCTGCGGTCGATCGGGGTGATCCCGGTCAGCTACGGCCCGGGACTCGTCGACCGCGTGCGCGCGGCCGCGGGGGATCGCACTGTCACCGTCGTCTTCGATCACCACGGTGCGGAGACCATCGAGGCCGGTCTCGCTCTCGGCGTCGACCCGTCGCGTATCAATACGATCGCGGCGGACGCCGAACAGTTCGGGGTTGTGCACGTCGGGCGCGGACCGATCAACGCGGCGACGCTCGAGGAACTCGCTCGTCTTGTCGTGGCGGGCGAGCTCGTGTTCGACGTCGATTCGACCTATCCGCTCGACGAGGTCGTCGCGGCCTTCGAGCACCTCGACGGCGGGCACGTGCGCGGCAAGATCGTCGTCACGATCCCGTAGCCGACCGCTACCGTCCGCGCAGCGCGCCCTTCGCGACGATGCTCGCGGGCACCCACTTGGTGAGCCAGACCAAAAACTTGTAGCGGAAGGTCGGCACCGAGATCGCCCTACCGCGCGCGACATCCCGCAGGGCGATGCGCACGAGCTGGTCGGCGTTCAACCACATGAAGGCCGGCACGTTGTCCTTGTCGACCTTCATACGGTCGTGGAACTCGGTGTGCACGAATCCGGGTGCGACGGCGGTGACCGTGATGCCGCGCGAGCGATAGTGGATGTTCGCCCACCGGCTGAAGCTCAGCAGCCAGGCCTTGGCTGCGCCGTAGCTGCCGCGCGGGGTGAAGCCGGCGACGCTCGCGATGTTGATGATGGTCCCCGATTTCTTCGGGAGCATCTGCTGCAGAGCCGCATGGGTGAGGCGCATCGGGACGGCGACGAGCAGGTCGAGGTGGCCCTGTTCATCCTCGATCGGATTCTCATCGAAGGGCGGGCGCAGGCCGAAGCCGGCGTTGTTGACGAGCAGGGTGACGTCATCCCGGGCGACGCGCTTCTCGACGGCGGCAAGGCCGTCAGGGGTCATCAGGTCGGCGGTGAGCACCTCGGAGTCGACGCCGAACGCGGCGTGCAGCTCGGCGGCCTTCGCCTCGAGCCGTGCCGTATCGCGTGCTACGAGGATGAGGTTGGTTCCCTGTGCGGCCAGCTGTCGGGCGAATTCGGCGCCGATGCCGGCGGTCGCTCCGGTGATGAGTGCGAGTGACATGCGTCAACGCTAGCGCTGTCCTTCACCCTTTCGGGGGTGTCCCGCTGAACGCCGAGAGCCCCTATCCTTCTAGTGGCCGCCACCGTGGGTGTCGACAGCACAGGGGAGTGACATGACGAGCGCGTATTTCAGCTACCACTTTGCACAGGATGCGGTTCGGGCGTCTGCTGCCCGTCGCGTTATGGGCCTCGAAGCGGACGAGCCGATCAGCCCCGTCGCCTGGGAAGAGCTCGGCTACGGCGGAGAGAACGCCGTCACCCGCTGGGTCGCCGAACGTATGCGCGGCAAGGACTGCGTCGTCGTCTTTGTCGGGGCCCAGACCTCACTGCGCAAGTGGGTCAAGTACGAGATCAAGGAAGCGTGGGAGTCCGGTCGCGGCATCATCGGCATCGATGTGCACCAGCTGCTCGACAACCGCGGCAAGCCGGGCAAGCCCGGCAAGAACCCGTTCGAGCAGTTCGCCTACGGCGGGGTCAACCTGTCGACGATCATCAAGGTGCACCAGCCCCTCGGTGACACGCAGGAGGAGCGCCTCGCCCACATCGCGGCGAATGCGCCGATCTGGGCTGCGAATGCGGTTGCTGCTCGTCGCGTTCCTGTCGCCTGATCTGAGACATGAACGGCAAGTTCGACGTCAAGCGCGACGCCCTGTTTAAGCCGCCTGTCGGCCGCTTCGAGATAGTGGATGTCCCGTCCGCCGCGATCCTGGCGATCGACGGTCACGGCGACCCGAACACGTCGCCCGCCCACGCGGCTGCGGTTGGGGCCCTGTACGCGGCGTCGTACGCGATCAAGTTCGCGAGCAAAGCCGCCGGACGCGACCTGGTTGTCGCTCCGCTCGAGGGGTTGTGGTGGTCGGAGAACCCGTCCGAGTTCGCTTCGCTCGCGAAGGCCGACTGGCTGTGGACGATGTTCATCCGGCAGCCGGAGTGGATGTCCGCGGCGGAGATCTCGTCTCTGCTTTCCACTGCCGCTGCCTCGAAGAAGAACCCGGTGATCGCGCAACTGCGGTTCGAGACGTTCGACGAGGGGCGCGTCGTGCAGACGATGCACGTGGGTTCGTACGATGACGAGGCGCCGGTCATCCACCGCCTGCATCACGAGTTTTTGCCGGCCAACGGCCTGGTCGAGCGCGGCAAGCACCACGAGATCTACCTCGGCGACCCGCGTCGTGTGGCGCCCGAGAAGCTGCGGACGATTCTGCGGCAGCCGGTGTCGCCGGCGTAGCCGGAGGCAGAGTTCGGCCGCGCATCAGGCAGCCACCATCGTCGCCCGCTGTTTGCCGAGCAGGCGCCAGGTCTGGCTCGGATCGAGCCACGGCGGCGCGAGCAACCAGGGCCGCCCGTCGCGCATCTCCATGCGAAACCTCGAGCTGTGTAATCCGTGGTGATGAGCCGGACACAACAGCACACCGTTGTCGATATCGGTCGGTCCGCCATTGCTCCACTCGACAACGTGGTGGGCATGGCACCAACCGGGTGGAGCCGTGCAGGACGGCCACACGCAGCCGCCGTCGCGAACCGCGAGTGCGCGACGCTGCGCCTTGGTAAAGAGCCGCCGAAGCTCGCCGAGGAGGAGCACCTCGCCGTGCTCGCCGAGCACCACCTGCTGCAGGCCGCCCTCGCAGATCAACTCCTGGATGCCATCGAGTGACACGGGCTCGCCCACGTCGTCGAGCCAGCCGACACCTGTGCCCTTCTCAAGGTCGGACGCAGAAACGACGGCCATAACCGAAGCGGTAGGGCGGTAGCCGATGTCGGTCTCTGTTGCGGTACGGACTCCTGCCGTGACGAGACCCATGATGATGTCAAAATGCCGCTGCTCGCGTGAGCGCGGATCGTCGAATGCGGGTTCGCCATCCGTCTCGTCGCAATCTCCCTCGGCGAAGAATTGGAGCTTCGGTGTGCGGTGTCGCTCGCTGAGAGCTGCCCGTAGCAAGGCTGCATTCACAGGGTCGGCGACCCCACTGAACGGAGTCATACCGTCGACCTCGCGCCCGACGCGGAAAGCTCGCGCCTCACGAAGCGCCTCATCGCGGGGACGCGCTCCGTCGGGGTCGAGGGCTTCACGCCACACCCGCGCCTGGACGGCGACGATCTCGGAGGGTTCGTGGGTCGCGGTCTCGACGAGCGCGATCTCGGCCGCCGTCACCAGCTCGGGCTCGGGCCGCGTTCCGTCGGTTCGGGGTCGATCGGCCTGCGCCAGAATGCGCACGATAGTGCTCGCTGCATCCACTCCCAGATCGCCGCCGAGCATGGCACGTGCGACCTCGGGGAACGCGGGCGGCAGCTGTTCCCCGGTGAGACCCGCGCGGGGCCGGATCGCGATGCCCAGCCGTGTGCGCCGCGCTGCTTCGGCAGGGGAGACGCGGGTGATGTTCTCGACGAGATGTGCACCGCGACTGAGACCGTGTCGCTGTGCCAGACCATCGCGACCGAGTTCGTAGCGCGAGCGGTCATCGATCTCAGCAGCGGATGTCGCGCGCAGTGCATCCACCAGCCGCCCCGCATGCTCGACAGCGCCCGCCAACGAGCAGAGTTCGTCGTCGGCCAGCCCCGTGATCGGCGCGCTCGAGACCTCGGCAAGCAGGGATATCGCCTGCGCGAGGAGAGGGGCTGATCGGTTCATGCGGATACAGTGACAGCGACCGCCGACATTTCTTTTGTGCAGGTCAGAATGCGATTTATTCGGTGGAAAGCCTGTCGTGACCCAGCCCTGTGGAGGAGAAGAGGGCTACTTGAACGACACGCTCCAGGTGCCGTCGGCGCCCAACTCGATGAGCGAGCGACCGGCGGGCCAGTCGGCGGTGCCGCTGTAGTCGCCGACCTCATTGACGACGAGATCCGTGTTGTCGCCGAAGCTCCAGATGACGAAGTTGCTGTCGCCGGCGTGGTCGAGCGCGACCGTGCCGGCCGGTCCCTCGTACCAGAACACCGTGTCACTTGTGCCGCTCGCACCCTCGGGACCGATGGTCGGCAGGGTGTCGAGGTCGCGCAGAGTGATCGTCCAGTCGCCGGAGCCCTGCACGGAGAATCGGTTGATCGGATCCTCGAACTCGGCGTTCACGAGCACCGTGCCGGCGTAGTCGCCGCGGCTGTGCGCCACGGTGCGCACGAGGGCGCCCGACTCGTCGGCACCGGCGACGAAGAAGCCGCTTTCGCCGACGTAGCTCAGGGTGGCGACGGCGATGCTGTCGGTGCCGCCGGGCAGTTCGAGGTCGACGATCGCGTCGCCGGTGCCGGTGTAGACGACCGCGCCGTCGGCACCCGTGATACCGGGAGCCGCGGGAGGGGCGGTCGGGGTGTAGCCGCCGTAGGCGCCGCTCGGCGCAGGGTCGGGGTCGTCGGCACGGATATCCGCACGCTCGAGCGAGCCCGTAGCGGCGACGAAGATGATGGCGCCGATGATGGCCAGGGCCAGCGCGCCCAGACTGATGATGACGCCCCACGGCTGCTTGCCGGGAGGCACGACCGGCGGAGGAGCCTGCGTGTATGCCGGAGCGGGTGTTGGGGCCGGCTGCTCCCAGATGCTGGGCTCGGGCTCCTCGATCGGGGCCTCCCAGTACGTCGGGGGTTGCTGTTCGAGGGGCGTGGCCAGGAGCCGGCTGGGCCTGGGTGGTTCGAGGGCGGGAGCTGTGGCATCCGGAACCGGCTCGGACGGCGGCGTCTTCTTGCGAGACTTCGGGGCGACCGGAGTGGGGGCGGACGGCGGCACCGGAATCGGTGGCGGGCCGTGCGTGTAACCGGTGGTGTTGTCCGTGTCGTCGGCCATCGTGTCCTCCCGGGTACGGATTCAACGGTAGCTCACCGGGTCAGGTGCCGAGCACCTCGCGGTGGCGGCCATTCGTGCTGGAAACGATCTGCCGGTGCAGTCGGGGTACCGAACTCCAAACCTGCTAAACTCACAAGGTTGCCGTCTAACGGCCGCGGATCAAGAGAGCTGACACATCAGGTGAACAGCACCGCGCAACGAACGAAAGGGGCCATCTATGCCACTCGCACCAGATGCCAAGAAAGCGATCATCGACGAGTACGCCACTCACCCTGGTGACACCGGAAGCCCCGAAGTGCAGGTCGCAATGCTGACCGCGCGCATCAAGGACCTCACCGAGCACCTCAAGGAGCACAAGCACGACCACCACTCACGTCGTGGACTGCTTCTGCTGGTTGGCCAGCGTCGCCGCCTTCTCGGCTACCTGTCCGACGTCGACATCAACCGCTACCGTGCGCTCATCGAGCGTCTCGGACTGCGTCGCTAGTCGAAGGTTTCGATACGGCCCTAGCGGGCCTACTCAACCAGCGTCGATAGACGGGCCGTCACCTTCGGGTGGCGGCCCGTTCTTCATTTAAGTTCGGGATGTCGCACATGACAAACTTGTGGGTATGAAGAACCTCGGCACGATCATCGGCGTCATCCTCGCGATCGTGATCGCCTGGTGGCTGGTGAACGTGCTGTTCGGCGTTATCTACTTCGTCGTTAAGGTGATCATCGTGCTGTTCGTGGCCGTGCTTGTGTTCTTTGCGTTGCGGGGGCTGCTGGCGCGATCCAGCGACTAGTTCAGCTGCACTCGGGATTCTCGCAGTCGAAGTGCACCTTGTCGATGCGTGTCGCCACGCCGACGACAATCGCGCGGAAGTCCGCCTCGCCCATGCCCTGGCGGGATGTCATCACCGTTCGCTCCACGAGGTTTCCGCGCTGAAGGTCGAAGACGTAGGTGCGGGAGTCCGGCGATGACACCACCCAGCCGACGACACCGATGCTGTCCGGCACCTCGAGCGCAGGCGCCAGGGAGACGGTATTCAGCCGGCCGTCCGGGCCGGTGAAGCTTGTGCATCCACGGATCTCGCGATCGAGCTGAACCAGATAGCTTTCCGCGAGCTGCGACGTCGCGAATATGCGATTCGACTGCACAAAGGTCGTCGTGTCATGGGCATCGATGTGGCCCGGATCCGTATGGAGTACTTCGCGGTCCGGAGTCGCTTCTCCGCTGATGTCCAGGTTGATCGGCATGAGCGGCGCCGTGGCGAAACACTGCTCCGGCGTGCTTCCGCTTGCGCGCCACTGGTCCAGACCCTGAGCGTGGGCGTCTGCGACGGAGCCGTACCACCAGTTGTCCTCGTTGACGCCGACCAGGCCATTGTTCTCCAGCTCGATGGTGGATGGGGACGGCGCACTCAACGCGTAGTAACCGAAACACTCCCACTCGCACACTGTCGGAACCTTGGCGCGGGGAGGGGCGGGATCGCCCGACAGAAGTGGCTGTTCCTCGCCGTATTCCATGAAGTCGATGTCGTCGGTCGGGCCCGGCTTCGGCTCCTCCTCGACGTAGTCGTCATCGTCGTAGAGGCCCTCATACGGGTCTGCTGAGACCACGAGCGAAGAGATCGCAGTGCCGAGCAGTGAGAAGCCGAGACCCAGGCCACCAGATATGAGCGCCACGACCGCGATGACTATCGGGGCGAAGAAGCGGTGCTGCCGTTTCGGCGCACTCTCGATCTCGGGGCGTGCAACCTGCACGTGAGAGGGCTCGACAGAAAGCGGCTTCTCGGGCGGCACAAAACTCACAGGGCTCCAACGCTGGGCGGTTGAGATCAGGGTAGCGCGCCGCAGGTTTCGATACGGCCGCGGGCACTCGGTCGCAGGCTCCCTCGGCGCTGGGGTCGCGCAATCGCTGGCGCGATTGCCTAAGCTCCACCGCGCTCAACCAGCGAGGTTGGTGCGAGGCGCCGTGATGATCGCGCGCAGCTGGTCGAGCGGCAGCTTGGGCTCCCGCGCGTCTGTCACCAGGCCGTTGGTCTCCTGGCCGGTATCGGTGAGCTGGGTGTAGCAGAACCCGGCGAGAACGGGGCTTGAGAGCGTGGCATCCAGAACCGCAGAGAGCCGCGAGGCGAAATCGGCGGCAGACGAAGCGGTCGAGTAGCCCCACGAGTCATCACCCTGGGGCGCGAACTTGATGCCGCCGAACTCCGTCAGCATGATGGGCTGCCCGCGGTCGGGCTCGGTGCCGAGGCGCATGCGTCGGCCGGCGGGTCCAAGCCCATCGAAGATGGACGAGGCGGATGCGTAGCGCGCGCGCAGCACGTCCCCGGACGACTCGTAGTCGTGCACCGACCAGATGTCGGAGTCGAGGTGCTCCCAGCCGTCATTCGACACAACAGGACGCGTGGGGTCGAGCGCCTTCGTGAGGTGCCAGAGGGCGCGAACGTAATCCCGAACCGCGGGGTCGTGGGCGATGTGCTGCACCCCCCAACTCTCATTGAAGGGCACCCAGGTGACGACGCTCGGGTGTGACGCATCGCGCTGGATGACGTCCGCCCACTCCGTCATCATCCGACGAATCGCGGTCGCGGAGAACTCGTAGGCGCTCGGCATCTCCTCCCAGAGCAGCAGCCCGAGGCGGTCGGCCCAGAACAGGAAGCGCGGATCCTCGATCTTCTGGTGAACGCGCGCCGCGTTGAAGCCGAGATCCTTGATGAGCTGCACCTCCGCGCGCAGGGCGTCGGCCGACGGCGCCGCTAAGTGCGAGCTCGGCCAGTAGCCTTGGCTGAGCACCGATCGCAGGTACACCGGTCGGTCGTTCAGCATAAAGCTGCCCCGCTCGACCGCGACACTGCGCAGCCCGAAGTAGGAGTGCACCACGTCGCCGCTGCCCAGCGTGATCATCGCGTCGAGCAGGCGGGGGTGGTCCACGCTCCAGAGCAGCTGCTCGTAATCCTGCCCGTTCCTCTGCCGCTGCAACGGGATGACGAGCTCCACGTGATCCGACTCCACCGTGACGCTCTGGTTCGCGAGCTCCACACCGTCGAACGAGACCCTGACATTCGCCGTGTGGCTAGCGCGCTGGCTCAGATCGAGCTCGAGACGCACGGTACCGGAGGGCACGTCGGGCCGCCAGGCAAGCGTCTTTATCGACACGGATGCCACGTGCTCGAGCCACACCGGCTGCCAGATGCCCGACGTGCGGTGGTACCAGACCTCGTGCGGTTCGAGCTTCCAGTCCTGTTTGCCACGGGGCTGCGCGACGTCGAGGGGATCATCCTCGACCCGCACGACCAGCTGTTGCTCGCCCTCGACGAGCGCGGTGGTCACATCGAAATCGAACGGGGTGTTACCGCCCTCGTGTGAGCCGAGCATGATGCCGTTCAGCCAGACCGAGCAGCGGTAGTCGACGGCGCCGAAGTGCAGCACGGTACGCGGCTCGGCATGCGGTTCGACCGTGAACGCGTGGTGATACCAGAGCACGCGGTGGAAGCCGGTGTCGCCGATGCCGGAGTCGGCGGACTCGGGCGGGAAGGGCACAACAATGGGGGAGTCGAAGCCGCGCGAGTCGTGCCATCCGGCGGCGAGGCCAGCGTCGTCATCGTCGAAGCGGAGAGTCCAGCTGCCGGAGAGATCCACCCAGTTCTCGCGCATAAGCTGCGGTCGCGGGTACTCGCCGCTCTGCTGGCTGGCGCGCACGGCGGCGTGGATCGGCTGAGCTCCATCGTTCTGCATGTCAATAGTGTGCCGCAATTTTGCAGCGCTGTAAATCCGGAAACGCGGCTCAGTGCTCGGGCGCGCTCTCGCGGGCCACGAGCGAGTACGGCGCGATGCGGTGCCGACCGAGGCCGGAGAAGCCGGCGATGCGCTCCTCGAGCATGTCCAGGGCGCTCGTCGCGATCAGGGTCGTGTCGGGCGCGATCGTCGACAGGGTCGGATGGGTGAAGGCCGCCATCGAGATGTCGTCCCAGCCGATGATCGCGACGTCTTCGGGAACCCTCAGGCCGAAATCCTGCACCGCTCGCAGGGCCCCGATTGCGGCAAGGTCGTCCCGGCAGACGAGAGCGTCGAAGGTGAGTCCCGAGCTCAGCGCGCGGGTGACGCTTGCCGCGGCATCCCGTGCACTGATGGTCTCGCTCGACAGCAGCAGCTCCATCCGCACGGGGATCCCCGCGCGCTCGAGCGCCTGTTGGAAGCCCATGAGCCGGTACTTCGAGGTCGTCGACTGGTCGTACTCCTCGTGGCCGACGAAACCGATCGAACGGCGACCCATGCCGATGAGGTGCTCGGTGGCCTCCTGGGCGGCCGCCGTGTTGTCGATCATGACGTGGTCGACACTGAGCGGGGCGGGGCCTTCGCCCAGTAGAACGAGGGGCACGTCCTCCCGGTGCTGCGCGATCTCCAGCGAAGTCATGCGCGACGGCTGGAAGATGACGCCGTCGACGAGACCGGCCTCGCGAGTGGAGACGATCGCCCGCTCGCTCTCGATGGTGCCATTGGTCTGCTCGAGCAGCAGGCGGTACCCGCGCTGGCCGGCGAGCTCAGCGATGATGCGGGCGAGCTCGGCGAAGTAGGGGAGGCTCACGTCACTGAAGGCGAGGGCGAGCATGCCGGTTCGGCCCGTCGCGAGACGGCGGGCCGATAGGTTGGGCCGGTAGCCGAGCTCCTCGATGGCCGCCTCGACGCGGGCCCGCATCGCCGGGCTTACGTGCGGATAGTCCCGCACCACGTTCGAGACGGTCTTCATGGAGACGCCGGCGAGCTTGGCGACATCCTGAAGGCGCACTGCGGCCATGGGCGGAACTCGATTCGATCGGTGGGGCGGCGAACGCCCCGGCGATACCACTGTAGCGAGCAACCTGCCAGTCATACCAGCGCGCTTGACGGACGGATTACAGCGCTGTAAATTGAGCCGGAGCCGCCGGGACGAAAGTCGAGGTGGTCACAGCACGGTCTGACGAACCGCCCGCCGCCCCCGCGGCTACACCTCAAAGGAGAGCACTGTAATGAAGAGAACCCCGCTGCGCGCCCTCGCTGCAGCCACCATCATCGGCCTCGGGATGTCACTCGTCGCCTGCGCCGGAGGATCGCCCGCCGGCAGCGACAGCGTGCGCGCCGACGCCGAGTACGACGGCCCCAAGGTCGAGATCACCTTCTGGAACGGCTGGACCGGTGGCGCTGCCCCCGTGCTCGTTCCCAAACTCATCAAGGAGTTCAACGACTCCCACGACAACATCGTCGTGAAGGACAACGCACTCGAGTGGGCCAATATCGCCTCCAAGATGCCGCTCGCGATCAAGGCCGGCAAGGGTCCGGATGTCGCGGTGCTGCACGGTGACGATGTGGCAACCTATGCCGCTCAGGGCCTCCTGCTCAAGACCGACGAGGTCGTCGACGCTCTCGGATACGCCGAGGACAACTTCCCCGAGGGTCTGATGGCCGCGGGCAACTACAAGGATGCGCAGTACGGCGTGCCGTGGAGTGTCACCCCGCTCGGCTTCTACATCAACAAGGATGTGCTGAAAGAAGCGGGCATCGATCCCGAGACCGTTCCGACCGACCAGGAGAGCTACCTCGAAGTGCTCGAGGCGCTCAAGGCCAAGGGCATCCAGGGTGAGTGGGTCGACGGCTACGTCTTCACCGGTACTTTCGAATTCCAGTCGCTGCTCTGGCAGTTCGGCGGCGACCTCTACAACGAGGACGTCACTGAGGCCACCTTCAACTCCGAGGCCGGCGTCAAGGCGCTGACTTGGATGAAGGAGCTCATCGACAAGGGCTACAGCCCCAAGGATGTCGCGCAGGACGGCAACATCAACGCCCTCATCGGCGGCAAGACCGCGTTCAACTGGAACGGTGTCTGGCAGACCACGAACGAGGCTCTGCAGGCCACCGACTGGACCGCGGTTCCCGTTCCCCAGATCGGAACCGAGAAGGCCGTCTGGTCGAGCTCGACCCACTGGGTCTTCCCGGCCAACAAGGGCCAGGACGCCGACAAGTCCGCCGCCGCCGCGACCTTCGTAAAGTGGATGAATGACAACTCGGCCGACTGGGCCTCGACCGGCGAGCTGCCCGCGCAGAACGACGTTCGCGAAGACCCCGCGCTGCTCGAGACCTACCCCGCCCTCGCGCCGTTCCTCGAGGAACTCGAATACGCGCACTTCGAGACCGTCTCTCCCGGAATCACCAACGCCATGGCTCAGGTCACGGTCGGTGTGAACGAGGCGCTGCTCGGCAAGAAGTCGGTGAAGGACGCACTGGATGACGCGGCCGCCAAGGCGACCGCCCTGCTCAAGCAGAACAAAGCGCAGTACGGTGACTGAAACCGCCGTCAAGCTGTCTTCCCGCGGGGGCCCCGGCCCGCGCGGGAAGGCGGGGCGGCCGGTTCGCAGTAAGCCGGTGGGGCGCAGAAGCGCCGTCGCGTACCTCTTTCTCGCGCCGTTCCTCATCCTCTTCTCTGTATTCGTGCTCGGCCCCGCCATCTACGGCCTCTGGATCAGCCTGCACATCTGGAACCCGCTCCTCGATGACCACCCGTTTGTCGGTCTGCAGAACTACATCGACCTCTTCACTCCCGGATCGCTCACCTCGGGTGACTTCTGGAAGAGCATGGGCGCCACCGGCATCTTCACGGTGGCGAGCGTTCCGTTGCTCCTGGTGATCCCGCTCGGGATCGCGATGCTTCTCAACAACAAGGTGCGGGGCGGCTCGGTGTTCCGCGGCATCTTCTTCGCCCCCTACGTGCTCGGTGTCGCGGTCATCAGCGTGCTGTGGCGCTACCTGCTCGACCCGCAGCTCGGTGTGGTGAATGCGCTCATCGGCCAGGACATCCCGTGGACCGTGCAGGTGCCGTGGGCGTGGATCTCGCTCGTCGGCATCACCGTCTGGTGGACCCTCGGGCTCAACACGATCATCCTGCTCGCCGGGCTCAAGGGCATCAGCGCCGAACTCTACGAGGCAGCCGCCATTGACGGTGCCGGTCCGTGGCGCAAGTTCACGAGCGTCACCCTGCCGGGTCTCCGCCCGGTGATGACCTTCGTGGTGACCGTCACCATCCTCGCCTCGGCGAACATGTTCGGGCAGGCCTACCTGATCACCAAGGGCGGTCCGGGAACGGATACCCGCACGGCGATCATGTACATCGCCGACCAGGGCCTCACCCAGAACCAGATGGGCGCGGCAACCGCCATGAGCTACCTGCTGTTCGCGGTGCTCGCAGCGGTCAGCGTTCTCAACTTCCGGCTGCAGAGGGACAACACATGAGCGCGCTCGCACCGACAAAGCGCCGGGGTCTCGCCCAGCGCACCAATCCGCTGGTCTACGTCGGCCTGTACCTGGTGTCGCTCGTCATCGTGCTGCCGCTGCTCTGGATGTTCCTCACCTCGTTCAAGACGGACTTCGACGCGATCAGTTCGCCGGCGAACCCCATCCCGAACCCGTTCACCGTCGATGCCTACGTGACGCTCGCGGGCGGAAGCCAGCCGATTCTGACCTGGTTCTTCAACAGCGTGATCGCGGCGACGGCGCAGACCCTCATCATTTTGGTGACGGCCTCGGCGGCGGCGTACGCGCTCGCGCGGCTCGAGTTCGTGGGCAAGAAGATCGTCTTCGGCGTGATCATCGCGACGCTGCTCGTGCCGGGCGTCATCTTCCTGATCCCGAACTACCTGATCGTGCAGAACCTGGGCTGGCTCGACTCGCTGTGGGCGATCATCATCCCCGGTTCCGCTGGAGCTTTTGGTGTGTTCTTCCTGCGGCAGTTCTTCATCTCGCTGCCCGCCGAGATCGAGGAGGCCGCACGGGTCGATGGCGCGGGGGACTTCCGCATCTTCTGGCAGATCGTGCTGCCGCTGTCGCGCCCGGCTCTCGCCACGCTCGCGGTGCTGAGCTTCCTCACCAACTGGAACGACTTCATCTGGCCGATCTACGTACTGCTCAGCCCCGAGAACCTGACCCTCCAGCCCGGTCTTGCGGTGCTGCAGGGCACCTACTCGACGCACTTCGGCATCGTGATGGCTGGAGCGGTGATCGCGTCGGTTCCGGTGCTGATCCTGTTCACGCTCGCGCAGAAGCAGATTGTCGAGAGCGTCGCCAATTCGGGGATCAAGGGATGACGCGGGCCGCGCTCGCGCTCGGATTGTTCGCGATGTTCGCGCTGGCGGGCTGCGCAGCTCCGGCTGCCGCTCCTGCCGAGTCGTCCGCGCCAGGGTTCGCGATCGACGCCGACTTCCCGGATCCGGATCTGCTCGAGGTCGACGGCACCTTCTACGCCTACGCTACGAACTCGGCGGCGGCGAACGTTCAGGTGGCGACCTCGACGGATCTGCTGTCCTGGGAGCAGCTCGACGTCGACGCGCTTCCTGAACTGCCCGAGTGGGCGATCCGCGGGAAGACCTGGGCGCCGGAGGTCACTGCTCTCGCCGACGGCTCCTTCGCGCTGTACTTCACCACCGCGCAGGCGACGCCGTCCGCGCAGTGCATCGGGGTCGCGGTGTCGGCGGATCCGCTCGGCCCGTTCGAGCCGGTCGGCGATCCGCTGGTCTGCCCGGTCGAGGACGGTGGCGCGATCGACGCCTCGACCTTCCTCGACGATGACGGCACGCTGTTCCTCGTCTTCAAGAACGACGGCAACTGCTGCGGCAAGGACACCTGGCTGCAGGCGGCACCGCTCTCGGCCGATGGGCTCACGCTGTTGTCCGAGCCGACCCGGTTGGTCAAGCAGACCGAAGCATGGGAGGGCAACCTCGTCGAGGCGCCGACGCTCGTGAAGCACGGCTCGAAGTACGTGTTGTTCTATTCCGCGAACGACTACGGCGGGGAGTCGTATGCGACCGGTTACGCCACGGCGGATTCGGTGCTGGGACCCTGGACGAAGCACGGCGAACCGCTCATGACCACCGACCTGAGCGGCGGGGTCTACCTCGGCCCCGGCGGCCAGGACGTGATCGCCGGTCCGGATGGCGACGTCATCGTCTTCCACTCCTGGGACGAGAACTTCATCCAGCGCGGTATGAACGTGCTGCCGCTGACGTGGGTGGATGACGAGCCCGTGGTCTTCGCGGGTTGAGTAGGCGCTCCAGCGCCGTATCGAAACTGCGCCAGCAGGTTGAGTAGGCGCTCCAGCGCCGTATCGAAACCCCGACCGCCCTCAACCCGATCTGCACTGCCGCTGCCGCCGCACCTGAAAGCGTTCGTGTTAAACAGGACCACAACGCGCACCGAAAACAGGACCGGACGTGCACCGAGAACAGGACCGCCGCGTTGACCGGCAACGGTTGCGTTCGGGGTGGAGGCGTCCTGTTGACGGGTCCGATGTTTGTCCTGTTTAACACGAACGTTTCAGGGGAGGATCCCGCAGGTGGAGCGCGGGGCGCTCAAGCCGGTTTCGATACGGCCGCGGGCGGCCTACTCAACCAGCCAGGCCTCAACCAGCCAGGCCTCAACCAGCCAGGCCTCAACCAGCGTGGGCTAAGCAGTGCCAACTAGTCAGCGCGAGCCTGCACACGCTCGACCAGCTCGCGCCACGGGCCTTCGAGGCGGGACTCGGGCAGGGTGATCCGCCGACGGGAGACTCGCACGATCCAGACGTAGCGGTCGGGGGTGGGCTCGAGCCGGGGGCGGTCGTCCCAGGGGAGGCGCGAGAGCAGGGGCATCCACTCAGACGAATCGGCCGACGAGGAATCGACGAACACCGTCCACTCGCGGGTCAACCCTGCAAAGCCGCCGCTGCGTCGCACCGTGATCTTCACAGCACGCCCACCGTCTCCCACGCCCCGGTGACCACCTCTGCATCGTCGCCGGCCAGCGAGACGGTGAGTGCCGCAAACTCGGCAAAGGATGACGTCGCCGACAGCGAGCCCGACGTGAGCGCCGAGTACCACAGCTGCCCCGGCCGCTCCCACGCGTTGCCGCCGATCGCGGTCGCGACCAGGTAGAACGCACGATTCGGGATGCCCGAGTTGAGGTGCACTCCGCCGTTGTCGTCGCGGGTCACCACGAAGCCGTCCATGTGATCCGGCTGCGGATCCTTGCCGAGCACGTCATCGTCGTACGCGGTGCCCGGAGCCGACATCGACCGCAATGCCGAACCCTGCACATCTTCGGTGAAGATGCCCTCGCCGATCAGCCAGCTCGCCTCCGCCGCCGACTGCCCGAGTGAGCGCTGCTCGACCAGGGCGCCGAACACGTCGGAGATGGACTCGTTGAGCGCCCCCGACTGCTCCGAGTACGCGAGGTTCGCGGTGTACTGGGTGACCCCGTGGGCGAGCTCGTGGCCGATGACACTCAGCGAGCGGGTCATCCGGGTGAAGACCACGCCGTCGCCATCACCGAACACCATGCGCTGGCCGTCCCAGAACGCGTTGTCGTAATCCTTGCCGAAGTGCACGGTTGCGAGCAGCTCCAGGTTATCGTCGTCGATCGATGCGCGCTCGAACTCGAAGCGCAACAGGTCGTGGGTGTGGCCGAGCCCCTGCCAGGCCTCGAGCACTGCATCGTCCGTGCCGTCGGGCTCTGACGACGCCACAACATCGCCCGGGAGCTGCTCGGTGCCCCGCGCATCGAAGATGGTGCGCCGGGCATCCTGCAGCTGACGGGTAGTGACGCTTGGCCGCGGGGGAGCAGTCGTCGGCGGAGCTGCCTCGCCCATTCGGATGCCCCGCAGCGGCTCGTCGAGCAGCAGCGACCTGCGCGCAGCCTCAGCGGCCGGCGCGAACGCGGGGTCGTCGAGCTGGGCAAGGTGACGCAACAGGTACGGGGGAACGATCGAGCACTTCATGCCCACCATGCTCGCACCGGCCCCTGACAGCGCTACTTGTTCTTGCGGGCGCGCTTCTTCTGCAGCTTCAGCGCCTTGCGGTCAGCGCGGCGAGCCAGCTTCGCCGAATCGAGAATGCCCTTCGTCTGGGCGAGGGATGTCGCGTGCAGCGCGAGCCCCGCCCTCTTGAGCGCGGCCTCCTGCTCCTCGCGCGTGCCGCGCGACTTGGCTTTCTTCTCGGCAGCGGCAGCCTTCTTCTCCGCCGCGGCGTTCTTCTTCTCCTCGTCGGCGATCTCCTGCGAGACGCCGACCGGGTCGACCTGTCCGCGCAGCGCGCGACCGGCCGCCACGTCCTTGCGGTGCTGCTTCGCCGCCTTGTCGCTCACCTTGGTGTCACGAGGCGGCAGCTGGATGTGCTCCTCGGCCGCAATGCCCGCCTGCAGCTCGCGACCCCGTTCGAGTTCGGCGTCGAGCTCGGCACCGAACAGCAGGGCGAGGTTGGAGATCCAGATCCAGAGCAGGAAGACGATGACACCGCCGATCGAGCCGTACGTCTCGTCGTAGCTGGAGAAGTTGGCGGCGTAGAACGCGAAGCCCGCAGAGGCGATCACCCAGACGAGCAGGGCCACCAGGGCGCCGAGGCTCATCCAGCGGAACTTCGGCTGCTGCACGTTCGGGGTCGCGTAATAGAGGAGTGCGACGACGAGCGCCGCGAGCACCGCGAGGATCGGCCACTTGACGATGTTCCAGACGAGGAGCCCGGCCCCGCCCACCCCGATCGTCGCCGCGACGTTTTCAGCGATCGGACCGCTAACCACGAGCAGCACGGCCGCGATCACGGCGAACAGGATCGCGACCACGGTGACGCCGAGGGTGATCGGGCGCAGCTTCCACACCGGGCGACCCTCCTGGATCGCGTAGATGCGGTTCATCGCGCGGGCAAAGGCTCCGACATAGCCGCTCGCCGACCACAGCGCACCCGCGATACCCACGAAGAGTCCGAGTCCGGCCGCGGGCGCCGAGGCGATGCTCTCGATCGGCTCGCGCACGGCTTCGAGGGTGTCCGCTGGAACGAGCCCGCCGACCAGGTCGAGCAGCGCGTCCGTGGTCTGCTGCGGGTCGCCAAACAGGCCGAGCAGCGACACGAAGGCGAGCAGGGCGGGGAACACGGCGAGCACCCCGTAGTAGGTGAGGGCTGCCGCGAGGTCGGTGCACTGGTCGGCGGTGAACTCGCGCAGAGTCTTGAGGCCGACGTACTTCCACGACGGCTTCTCGATCTCGGTCAGCGAGTCCGGCTTGCGCGGGTCCTCGGGATCGGGTGCGGTCTTCGCTCGGGTGCTTGCGCGCTGTCCGGTTTCTTCAGCCATCCCAACACGCTACGGACACCGTGCGCACTGACGCGACCCACACGGGCGACGCTGGGGCAACGTACAGGTCAGCGCGACCAGTTGTACTCGAGTTCCGGTCGGCCCGGTGTGCCGTAGCGCGACCCCCGCGTCACGACCCCGGTGTCGGCGAGGTGCTCGAGGTAGCGGCGAGCCGTGACCCGCGAGAGCCGCAGGGCTTCGGCGACCTCGACCGCCGAGACCGCGGCATCCGCTGACCGCACGAATGCGGAGACCGCTGCGAGGGTGGCCGCAGCGAGACCCTTGGGCAGCGAGACGAGGGTGGGAGTGCTGAGCGTCGCGAGCATCGCGTCGATCTGCGACTGCGTGGTCGAGTGGGTCGACGCGTCGAGCTGCGAGCGCCAGTTCGCATACCCGGCGAGCTTTTCGCTGAAGGTCGCGAACCCGAACGGCTTCACCAGGTACTGCACGATGCCGAGCGAGAGGGCGCCGCGCACCACCTCGATCTCCCGAACGGCCGTGATCGCGATGATGTCGACGCGGTTTCCGGATGCCCGCAGCCGACGTGCCACCTCGATTCCGTGACCGTCCGGCAGGTTCATGTCGAGCAGCACCAGGTCGATCGTCGCATCGGCCAGCGCGGCAATCGCGGCCGCCGCCGTCGAGGCGATGCCCGCGACGTCGAACCCGGGGATCCGGCGCACGTACTCGGCGTGCGCTGCGGCGGTGAGATCCTCGTCGTCGACGACGAGCACGCGGATCACGCGGGCACCTCGGGCAGCCGCACCACGAACGTCGTCGGCAACTGCGGCGCGAGGTCGATGCTGCCGCCGCTGTGGTCGACGATCTCGCGCACAACAGCGAGGCCGAAGCCGCGATCGCCCGCCGACTTGGTGCTGAAGCCGTGCGTGAAGATCCGGGATGCGTCGCCCGGCTCGACCCCGCGCCCACTGTCGGACACGCGCAGCTCGGCGCCCGACAGGCGCACGCTGACCCACGCAGGCTGGGTGCCGGCGGCTGCGGCATCCAGGGCATTGTCGATGAGGTTGCCGAGCACCGAGACCAGCTCGACCGACGTGAGCGTGGGTGCCTCGAAGCCGTCGGCGATGTCGAGCTGCAGGTCGACGCCCCGCTCGGATGCCTGCCCGCTCTTGCCGAGCAGAAGTGCCGCGAGTGCGGGTTCACCGACGGCCCCGATGACGCTGTCGGCGAGGTGCTGGCTCGAGCGGGACTCCTCGGCGAGGAAGTCGATGGCGTCCTGCCCACGGTCGAGCTCGAGTAGGGACAGCACGGTGTGCAGGCGATTGGCGTGCTCGTGCGTCTGGGCGTGCAGCGCGGCGGTGAGGGTGCGCACCGACTCGAGTTCTCCGCTCAGTCGCTGCACCTCCGTGCGGTCGCGCACGGTCATCACGGTTCCCACCGCGTCGCGACGGGATGCCGTCTCCGCCGGCACGGCCGGCTCCTGGTTCACGACGACCGTGCGCTGCTCCGCGCGGTGCAGTTCCTCGACCGCGCGCTCGCCCGAGGTGAGCAGTGCAGCGATCGAGTCGGGAAGGTCGAGGTCCTCGACGGACATGGCGACCGCGTCCCGGGTCGCCGGCGGCAGCCCGAGCAGGTCGGCCGCCTCGTCGTTGTAGAACACGACCCGACGCCGGTTGTCGACGAGCACGATGCCCTCGCGGGCCGTATGCAGCACGGCCTCGTAGTAGTCGACCATGCGCGAGAGCTCGGCCGGTTGCAGAGAGCCGGTCATCCGGCGCAGGTAGCGGCGCACGAGCAGGGCCACGATGCTACCGAGCACCACGAGAATGGCGGCCGCGCCGAATACGAAGGGCAGCCGCGGCACCAGGGTCGCTGCGACGCTCGTCACCGTAACACCGGTGGACACCATCGCGATCACCTCGCCGTCCTGTTCAACGGGAACGACCGCGCGCACGGACGGGCCGAGCGTGCCGGTGAAGGTCTCGGTGAGGGACTCCCCGCGCAGCGCGGCGGCCGTCGAGCCGATGAACTTCTTGCCGATCTCCGAGGCGTTGCGGTGGGTGTACCGCGTGCAGTCGGTGTCCATGATGGTGATGAAGTCGACGTGCGCGTTATCCATGACCGCCACGGCGTAGGGCTGCAGGGTGCGCGTCGGATCCGGTTGCTGCACCGCCGCGATGACAAACGGGTCGAGGGCAAGCGTCGTGGAGATGCTGAGGCTGAGCCTCGCGGCATCCCGATCAACATCTGCTCGGGTGTCGAGCCAGAGCAGGAGCGTCATCACGCCGCTCAGCAAAAGGGCGGCGACGACCTGGCCCGCGAAGATACGCGAGGCGACACTGAACCGACGCTGACCCATAGAGAACAGTATGACCACAAGTTCTCTGGCGGCGGCCACGGGTCGAAGCTGGCTGCAGTTCACCACATGGATGTCGACCACAGGGCTGTGGCGGCGGAAGGCAGGACCTCTTATGGCAAAGATGCTCGGAGCAATCAGGAATCTCGACCGCAACCACTGGCTGTACATCGCGGTGATCCTCGCGGTCGCGGCCGGCGCACTCGTCGGTACCCTCTGGCCCGCCATCGGCGAATCGCTCGAACCGGTCGGCAAGGGCTTCGTCAACCTCATCAAGATGATGATCGCGCCGGTCATCTTCTGCACCATCGTCATCGGCGTCGGCTCGGTGGCGAAGGCGGCCACCGTCGGACGGGTCGGCGGTCTCGCGCTCGGTTACTTCCTGGTGATGTCGACCTTCGCGCTCGGCATCGGCCTCGTCGTCGGCAACATCATCCACCCGGGTGAGGGCCTCGACATCGGCGGCGCCGAGTACAAGGTCGAGGGCGAGGCGGTGTCCACCACGGACTTCGTGCTCGGCATCATCCCGACCACGCTGTTCTCGTCCTTCACCTCGGGCAGCATCCTCCAGGTGCTGTTCGTCGCCCTTCTGGTCGGCTTCGCACTGCAGAAAATGGGGGAGAAGGGCACCCCCGTGCTGAACGCGATCAAGAGCCTGCAGACCGTGGTCTTCCGCATCCTCGCGATGGTGCTCTGGCTCGCACCCGTCGGTGCGTTCGGAGCGATCGCCGCGGTGGTCGGCAAGACCGGCCCCGGTGCGCTCGTGAGCCTGGCGACCCTGATGATCGGCTTCTATATCACCTGTGCCGTGTTCATCATCGTGATCCTCGGCGGCCTGCTCAAGATCGTCACCGGCGTGAACATCTTCAGCCTGATGAAGTACCTCGGTCGCGAGTACCTGCTGATCGTGGGAACCTCCTCGTCCGAGGCCGCCCTGCCGCGACTCATCGCCAAGATGGAGCACGTCGGCGTCTCGAAATCAGTGGTCGGGATTACGGTTCCCACCGGATACTCGTTCAACCTCGACGGCACCGCCATCTACCTCACGATGGCCTCGCTGTTCATCGCGACGGCGATGGGCGCACCGATGTCCATCCCTGAGCAAATCGGCCTGCTGGTATTCATGATCATCGCGTCGAAGGGTGCTGCCGGGGTCACCGGTGCAGGTCTCGCAACCCTCGCGGGTGGACTGCAGACCTACCGCCCCGACCTCGTCGACGGCGTCGGCGTGATCGTCGGCATCGACCGGTTTATGTCGGAGGCGCGCGCCGTCACCAACTTCACCGGCAACGCGGTCGGCACCCTGCTGATCGGCACCTGGACGAAGCAGATCGACCGCGAGCAGGTGCGCCGCACCCTTGCCGGCGAGGACCGCTTCGACGAGGCGCAGTTCGCCACCGGCAACCTCGACGAGCATGCGGCAGCACCGGTCGTAGACCCGCGGCCGAATACGGAACAGCTGAACGCCATCGTCGGCATCACCCCTGCGGGAAAGCGCCGTAAGTAGCGAGAAACCGAAGTGCCCCGGAGCCGAGCTCCGGGGCACTTCGTGCTGCCGTCGCTACCCGAACGGGGGCGCGATTCTTGCAGAGCGTGCACAGTAAACTCGGGCGTTACCCGAAGAAAAAGGACGCATGAACAAGCCCGGCTTTACCGAGAGATTCCGCTATTGGTTCGACAACGTGATGTCGAAGGGCACGGTAGCGATCATGGGTCTCCTGGCCCTCGCCAGCCTCGCGTTCATCGCCGTCGTCGCGGCCATCGTCGTGGTCTTCCAGCTCTTCCCGCCCATGGAGGACGGCGCTGACAAGCCCGACTTCGGCGAGATCATCTGGGGCAACCTGATGCGCACCCTCGACTCGGGCACCATGGGCGGCGACGAGGGCTGGGCCTTCCGCTGGCCGATGCTCGTGGTCACCGTCGGTGGAGTCATCATCGTGGCAAGCCTCATCGGTATCATCTCGAGCGCCTTCGATTCCAAGGTCGAGGAACTGCGCAAGGGCCGCTCGAAGGTTCTCGAAAAGGACCACACGCTGGTTCTCGGCTGGAGCAACAAGGTCTTCCCGATCCTCAGTGAGGTCTGCATCGCGAACGAGTCGCGCGGCCGCTCGGTCATCGTTGTGCTCGCCGACCGCGACAAGGTCGAGATGGAGGACGAGATCCGCGCGAAGCTCGGCAAGACCGGCAAGACGCGCATCATCGTGCGCAGCGGAGATCCGATGGATCTCACCGACCTCGCGCTCGCCAATCCGAACACCGCGCGCAGCATCATCCTGCTCGCCCCCGAGGGTGAAGAGGATCCCGACTCGGTCGTCATCAAGACCGCCCTCGCGATCACCAACAACTCCAGCCGCAAGGACGGCGAGTACCACATCGTCGGCGAGATCCAGGATCCCGCCAACCTCGAGGCGGCCAACCTCGTCGGTCGTCACGAGGCCGACTGGGTGCTCGCGGGCGACCTGATCAGCCGTATTACCGTGCAGACCAGCCGCCAGAGCGGTCTCAGCGTCGTCTACACCGAGCTGCTCGACTTCGACGGCGACGAGATCTATTTCACCGACCAGCCCACCCTCGTCGGCAAGACCTACTTCGAGACCCAGCTGGCATTCGCCGAATCCACGGTCATCGGCATCTCGACCCCGGACGGCGTGCTCATCAACCCGGCGCCCGACACCATGGTGGAGGAGGGCTCGCGCCTCATCGTGATCGCCGAGGATGACAGCCTCATCCGACTGGCCGGCGAGGGCATCGTCGACCCGCAGCACGTGAGCACAAAGAAGGACCCGAAGCCGGCGGCCGAGCAGACGCTCATCCTGGGCTACAACAGCGGCCTGCACACCATGCTGCGCGAGCTCGCCGAGTACGTCGCACCCGGCTCGAAGGCGCTCGTCGTCGCCGACGTCGAGAAGCCGCAGTTCGCCGAGTTCGAGAACCTCAGCGTGGAGTTCATCCGCGCCGATGCGACCAGCCGCGCGACACTCGCCGCCATCCCGGTCGTCGATTTCGCGCACATCATCGTGCTCGCCTACAAGGACACGATGAAGGCCCAGCGCGCGGACGCCAAGACGCTCATCACGCTGCTGCACCTGCGCGACATCGCCGACGAGTCCGACCTGGACCTCAACATCGTGAGCGAGATGATCGACGACCGCAACCGCGAGCTCGCCGAGGTCACCCGCGCCGACGACTTCATCGTCAGCGACAAGCTCATCAGCCTGATGCTGTCGCAGCTCTCCGAGGACAAGTCGCTCGCCGAGGTCTTCGCCACGCTGTTCTCGAGCGTCGGCAGCGAGATCTACCTGCGCGCGGCGGACTTGTACGTCGTTCCCGGCACCGAGGTCGACTTCTACACCGTGCTCGAAGCGGCGAGGCGTCGTGGCGAGACGGCGATCGGCTACCGCCTGGCCGCCGACAGCCGCAACGGAGATGCCGACTACGGCGTCACGGTGAACCCGCGCAAGGCGCGCAGGCTCTCCTTCCTTCCGGGCGACAAGATCATCGTTCTCGCCGAGGACTAGGCGGCACTCGCTAGGCTCGCACCGTGGGATTCTTCGGAGCGGGCAACGCGGGCAGCGGTTCATACAACAACTACCTCTACGACCTCGTGCCCAAGAACAAGCGGGTGCGGATGACGCTTGCGGGCAGTGACGAGTTCCAGGACGAGATCACGCGCGTCGAGGCATCCGGAAACCACTACGAGGCGTTCATCACAAAACGCACTCTCGACGAGGAGCGCACCGACGCGCCGCTTGCCGTACGTTTCTTCAGCGAATCGAGGATGTCGTCGATCGTCGGCTTCGCGCCGCGCGGGATGGAGCCCATCGTGCTCGAGGCCCTCAACCGGCTCGAGGCCGCGGGAAAGTCCACGCGCATCCCCGCCGAGATCGTGAAGGGCCGTGGCGGCCTGCGGGTGGAGCTGCTTCTGGGCCTGACCCGCTGATTGATCGAAGCACAGACCGCCATAATCGCTTACAACTGGGTAAGCAATAGCTGGACGCACGGTTCTACCCCCGTATAGGCTCCACGCATTCACTTAACACCCGGTCAGCGTTGTCCGAGCGTGTGTCACGCTGCCGGCTCGAGAGAGTAGGTCAGCGTGGACAGATTACGTTTTGGGATGGTGGGCATCACGGTGCTCGCCCTCAGTCTCACCGGGGTGAGCGCCGCGAGTGCGGCGCTACCCGCACAGCCGGATTTCGGCCCCAACGTGACGATCTTCGACCCGTCGATGACGACGGCGGAGATCCAGTCGCAGGCGGATGCGATCCGCGACGAGCAGGTCGACAATGAGATGGGGGAGCAGCGCCACTCGCTGCTCTTCACACCGGGCACCTATGGCACGGCTGAAGAGCCGCTCATGCTGGAGGTCGGCTACTACACCGAGGTCGCGGGTCTCGGCCTGCTGCCGAGCGACGTACAGATCAACGGCCACGTCGACGTCTACAACCGTTGCCTGACGCCCGACAACTGCATCGCGCTGACCAATTTCTGGCGCTCGGTCTCAAACCTGCAGATCAATGTCATGGGCGGTGAGGGCTGCCGCTCGACCGGCAACTTCTGGGCGGCGTCGCAGGCCGCACCGATGCGACGCGTCAAGGTGGCGGGCAACCTCACCCTGATGGACTATTGCACCGCCGGTCCGCAGTTCGCGAGCGGCGGCTTCATCGCCGACTCCGTGACGAGCACCGTGACCAACGGCTCGCAGCAGCAGTATCTCGTGCGCAACTCGAGCATCGGCACCTGGTCGAACGCCGTCTGGAACCAGGTCTTCTCGGGTGTGGACGGTGCGCCCGCGCAGACCTTCCCCGACCCTCCGTACACGACCCTGGCGACGACACCGCTGACTCGCGAAAAGCCGTTCCTCTATATAGACGGCAAGGGCACGTGGCAGGTCTTCGTTCCCAAGGCCGAGACCAACACGGCGGGCACCACCTGGGAGGACGGCACACAGGCCGGCCGATCCATCGCCCTGAAGAAGTTCTTCGTCGCGTCTCCGAGCGACTCGGTTCGTTCGATCAACCGCGAGCTCGCCCGCGGCAAGCACCTGCTGCTGACGCCGGGCGTGTACGACGTGCGCGACTCGATCGATGTGAACCGTTCCGATGCCGTTGTGCTCGGGATGGGCTTCGCGACGCTCACGGCCCAGAACGGAACAACGGCCCTGCGGGTCGGCAACGTGCAGGGCGCGATTCTCGCGGGGATCACGATCGACGCCGGAGCCCGCAACTCGAAGGTGCTGCTGCAGGTCGGCTCGAAGCACGGTCGCGACCGTAGTTCCGCGAAGAACCCGGTCACGCTGAGCGACGTGTTCTTCCGTATCGGCGGGCCGCACGTGGGCCGCGCAGACGTCTCGCTCGAGGTGAACTCGAACAACGTGCTGCTCGACCACCTGTGGGTCTGGCGCGCCGACCACGGCGAGGGCTGGGGCTGGACGGTCAACACCACGAAGAACGGTGTGGTCGTGAACGGTGACAACGTGACGGCGACCGGACTGTTCGTCGAGCACTTCCACCAGTACAACACTGTCTGGAACGGCGAGAAGGGGCGGGTCATCTTCTACCAGAACGAGCTGCCCTACGACGCTCCGAACCAGGCGGCGTGGAAGCACGGCTCGACCCTCGGCTGGGCCGCCTATAAGGTGAACGACCGCGTCAAGAAGCACGAGCTGTGGGGAGGCGGGGCGTACATCTACACGAACGTCGACCCGACGATCCACGCGACGAGGGGCTTCGAGGTGCCGGTGCGGCCGGGCGTGAAGCTGCACAGCCTGCTCACCGTGAACCTCGGTGCGGGCACCATCGACCACGTCGTGAATGACACGGGAGCCCCGGTGAGCAACGACAACACCGGCACCCCGAGCTACGTGGTGTCGTTCAACTAGGTGACGGTCGAGTGAAGCCGGCCATCCCGGCTTCACTCGACTCGTCTACTACCTCGGTACCTTCTTGCCCGCCGAGACGGCGACCGAGGGGGCGTAGTAGCTCGGGCTCACGGTGACGCGCACCGTGAGCGTGCGGGTGCGATCCGCAGCGACGACCTTGTACGTCGCCTTCGTCGCCTTACTGATCGGGATGCCGTTGCGCAGCCACTGGTAGCTCGTCGACGCGACCGCCTGCGGCCAGGTTCCCTTGCTTGCGGTCAGCACCCTGCCGACCTTCACGGTCCCGCTGATCGCGGGAGCCTTGGTCGCCGTGATGACTCCACCGCGCACGACGTCGACCGAGCCGCTCATCGCCGAACCGTTCGAGCTCGCACCGTTCTTGACGAACACGAGCACGGAGATCGAGGCGCCGAAGTCGGCAGCCTGCACCGTGTAGGTCGCGGCATTGGGCGCGCCGGCGATCACCGTGCCGTTGCGCTTCCACGTATAGGTCGTGGTGAGCGCGGGCAGCGTCCAGGTGCCGCGGGTTGCCGTGAGCACCTTGCCGACCGTCGCGGTTCCCGAGATCGCAGGGGCGACGACAACGTCGTTCGTCCACGGCCGGGTCGTCGAGGTGGCGACGGCGAACGGTGTCTGCTTCGTTTCCTCGACGTTGCCCGCGGCGTCCGTCGAGCGGAAGCGCAGCACGTGGCCGCCTCCACCAGTCACGGTGATGGTGCGGTTGGCGGAGGGGAGCGTCACGAACGCCGCGCCGTCCACCGAGTACTCGGTGAGGGCGACACCCGAGGCGGCATCCGTCGCGTTGATGGTGATGCGAGCGCGTTCGGCGGCGACGTCGGCGGGGGTCGTGACGATCGTCGCCGTTGAGACCGGTGCGGTGGCGTCGATGCCGAAGGCCGAAGACGCCGCTGTCACGTTGCCCGCCACGTCGGTGGCCCGGTAGGCGACCGTATGGTTGCCCTCATCCGAGACGACGACGGGCGCGGAGTAGGTGGTCCACGCTCCCGCGTCAAGCGAGTACTCGGTGAACACGGCGCCCGGACGGTTGTCCGCCGCGGACAGGGTCACGGTGGTGGCGCCCCTGTTCCAGCTCTCGGTGCCCTCGGGACCGGCGGCCGTGACCGTGGCATCGAGAGTCGGCTTCACGGTGTCGGCCGGTACTGCGAGAGTCCAGACATCCGCAATCGACGGGTCGTAGTTCGAGCTGTTGTGCAGGAAGCGAACCCGTACGGTGCCCGTGGTGCTGAACGCCGCCGGGTCGTCGACGAGCACCTGGTAGCTGCTCGTGCCCACCGAGGTCGGCACGCGCGTGAACAAACGATCCTGCACGGTCACGCCGTTCACGATGATCGTGTACTCCTTGGTGCGCGGTCCGTCGAAGGTCTCGATCGCCGAGAGCAGGAACGGCTTGCCGATCGGGGCGGCGATCGTGAACTCGAAGTGCGAGGGCGACTCGCTGCCCGAGTATCGACGCGTCTTTCCGCCCTCGCTACCGGCACCCGACCGTCCGGACGCGGTGAGCCCGTGCTCGGACTCAGAATCCAGGTTGCCGAGGTCGACGTGATCGATGAACTCGGTCGTCGGGATCGCGGTGGTCGCCGTGAAGGACACCCCGCGCTTCGCGAGCGTCGTGTCGGAGCGGGTGAAGACGGCATCGAGCTTCACCGTCTCCTCGCTCAGCGTGAGCGGCACGAATGCGTGCACGGTCGCCGTGGCGGAGGTGCCCGGTTCGATGGTCAGAACCGCGGAGGGCACGGGTGCGAGCCAGCCGGCGGGCGTGTCGAGCGTGACCCGACCGGTTGTGGGCAGGGTGCCGCTGTTGTGCACCGTCACCTCGACCGAGGTGCGCGAGTCGGGGGAGATCGCGGTGGGGCTGGCCGTGGCGGCCGTCACCTCGACTCCCGATCGCACGTCCAGTGCGGCGTTCACGATGGTCGTGAGGCGCACACCGTCGAGGTCGTAGGACACGGCGACCGGCAGGGTCGCACTACCCGGCAGCTGTGGAGCCGGAATGGTGACCGCGAATGCGGTGGTGCTGGATGCCCCTGCCGCAAGCCCTCCGAGACTGACAGCTCCGCCGGGCGCAGCCTGCCACGCGGCGGGCACGTCCAGCGTTGCGGTCACGGCGCCCAGGGTGGATGAACCCTCATTACGGAGCGCGAGGCCGATTGACGCGCTCGCGCCCGGCAGCAGCGCGCCGGTCGTGGCGGTGACCTCTGCGGAGAGCCCCGACAGGGTGACGGCGACTGCGGCGAACCCGCTCTCGAGCGCAGCGAGATTCTCGTCGAGGGTCGCGCGTGCGGCCCCCGTGATGCCGGAGTCCGCCAACCAGGCGACCTCGGATCGCACTTCGGCGATCGCGTGCAGCACGTTCGCGATGGCGGCGGGCCTGTCGGAGAACAGGTCCCCGGCCGCGTCGACCGCGTCCGACCGTACGTCCTCGAGTGTTGCGTCGAGGTGCTGCTTCTGTGCTGCGGTGATCGGGAGTGTCGACACGGTCGTGCGCAGGGCGTCGACCTCGTCGATCAGGTCACCGAGCGCAGCGCCGGCGGCGGAGACGGTGAACGCGTAGGAACCGGATCCGACCTCGACGACGACCTCGCCGTTGTCGGTCGACACGACGGTGACACCCTCGGCGTCGCCGAGGGACTTTCCGCCCTCGCTCACCGCCCAGTCGCTCGAGGCGGGGATGCGCACTGTGGCCGTCGTGTTCGTCGGAACCGCCACGTCGAGGGAGAGCGAACCCTTGACGATCTTCCAGTCGGAGCCGATCGTGCCGTACACCGAGTCGTAGGACGTATCGGCGAAAGTGATGCCGCCGCCGGGCTGCGGTGCGATGGTGAAGGACTCGTACCCCGCGTCACCCACCTGGATGCCACCGATGTGCTGGTACATCCAGTCGCCGACGGCACCGAACGCGTAGTGGTTGAACGAGTTCATCGCGGCGTCACCGAAGTTGCCGTTCGCGTCGATCGAATCCCAGCGCTCCCACATGGTGGTGGCGCCCATCTCGACCTCGTAACCCCAGGACGGGATCGTCTTGTTGCCCAGCAGGCGGTAGGCGACGTCCCAGTTGCCGGTTCCGCTGAGTGCGGGCATCAGCCACGGGGTGCCGACGAAGCCGGTCGACAGGTGGTAGTTGCGCGTCGCGAGTTTGGCGACAAGCTTGTCGCCGGTGGCCTTGCGCAGGGCGTTGGGAACCAGGTCCATGCCGAGCGCGAGGGCATAGGCGGTCTGGCTGTTGCCGGTGATGGTTCCGTCGGCGGCGACGAACTTGTCGACGAAGACGTCAGTCACCTGTTCGGCGAGAGCCGCGTATTCCGCGGCCTCGGCGCTCTTGCCGACCGCGGCGGCCATCTCGCTCATCAGCCGCGCGTCATAGGCGTAGTAAGCGGTGCCGATGACCTCGGCAGGCGTGGGATCGTTCAGGTCCAGCCAGTCGCCGTAGGGGCCGTCGGCGCGCACGCGGGTCGGGAAGTTGGTGTCGAGGTAGCCGAAGTACTTCTCCATCGACTCCCAGTTGTCAGTGATGATCCCGGTATCGCCATAGCGCGAGAAGGCCATCCACGGGATCGTGATGCCGCCATCCGACCAGGCCGAGCCGCCGTTGCAGCAGCCCATGTCGGGACCGCGGGGAGCGGACTCCGGGTACTCGCCGTCGGCGGTCTGGGTGTCGCGCATGTCCTTCATCCACTTCTTGATGAAGGCGAGCGAATCGAAGTTGAAGGTGGCCGTGCCGGCGAAGGCGTTGAGGTCACCGGAATAGCCGAGCCGTTCATCCCGGGCCGGTGTATCTGTCGGCACGGACACGAAATTGCCGCGCTGTCCCCAGACGATGTTGCTGTGCAACTGGTTCAGCATCGGGTCGGAGGTCTCGAAGGTGCTTGTGGGCGTGATGTCGGAGTGGAAGACCAGGGCCGTGACGTCGGTGATCGCGGGCGGTGTCGTCACCCCTGAGATCTCGATGTAGCGGAAGCCATGGCTCGTGAACCGCGGGCGCCAGGTCACGGTGCCGGTCTCGGCGAACGTGTACTCGTCGGTGGCTTTTGCCGAGCGCAGGTTGGCGACGTAGATCGAGCCGTCCTTGTTCAGTACCTCGGCGTGGCGGAGCGTGACCTTCTGGCCGGCGACTCCGGTCAGCGTCACCTCGGGAACGCCTGACAGGTTCTGCCCGATGTCGTAGATGAAGCGACCGGTGGGCACTTCCGACACGCTGAGCGCCGGGCGCTCCTCGGTGATGCGGATCGGCTCGTCGGTCTGCGCGTGCAGCATCGGGGTCGAGGTGCTTGTGGCCACTGCGACGGGCTGCCACGAGGCGGCGTCGAAGCCGGGTTCACTCCAGCCGTCCTGCTCGAGGCGGGCATCGTAGGTCTCGCCCATCAGCAGGTCGCCGCTGACGACCGGCCCGGCAGAAGTGCGCCAGCTCGAGTCGGAGGCAACCGTCTGGGTGCTGCCGTCGCTGTAGGTGACAACGAGCTGGGCGAGCAGCGAGTTCTGGTTGCCGTACTTGTCGGCGCCGTACCAGGCGACGTAGCCGGAGTACCAGCCGTCGGCGAGGAATGCGCCGACGGTGTTCGCGCCCTCCTGTATCTGGCTCGTCACGTCGTAGGTCTGGTACTGGAAGCGCTTGGTGAAGTCGGTCCAGCCCGGTGCGAGTTCCTGGTTGCCGACCTTCTCGCCGTTGAGCGCCAGTTCGTAGTTGCCGCGGGCCGAGGCGTAGATGCGTGCGCTCGTGACGGTCTTTCCCGGGGTGGTCGTGAAGTCCTTGCGCAGGATGGGCAGGCTGGTGGCCGGCGTGTAGAGCGCGTTGACCTGGTCCTTGACGACGAGGGTATTGCCGGTGATCGTGCCCGCACCGAACGGGTTGTGGCCCGAGGCGAAGTCGGACTGGTAGAGCACTCCGGCGGCGCTCGTCACTTTGAGGGAGTGGAATGTCACCATCTCTGCGGTGGAGACGTCGGTGCGCGGGCCGAAGTAGCCGCTGGCGAACTGGGTGTTGGTGATGGAGCTGACCATTGTGCCGTTGACCTTTGTGACGATCGTGGATCCGGAGAGCGCGAACTCGACGGTGCCGCGATTCTTGAGCACGTCGGCGGCGAGGCCCTTCGTAGTGAGGTCCACCTCGGGCAGGGTCGACCAGTTGCCGTTGACCTTGACATGCGGGCGCAGTCGTGGGTGCCCGGCAATCTCGTCGTTAAGCTGCCACATGTAGCCGTTGTTGGTGTTGGCCGCACGCAGGTACAGGCCGAAGGCGCTCGACGGCTTGAGAGTGAAGTCGGCGGTGACGGTGTAGTCGGTCCACGGCACGGGGTCGTTGCCTGCGATCCAGGATCCCTGCCATTCGGCGTTGGAGAGGAAGGCCGTCTCGAACCACGCGGCGTCGGACCACGCGGATATGTTGTCGCGGTTGTCAGTGACGCGCACCTGCCAGAAGTAGCGGGTGCTGCTCTCGAGAGCCGGCCCCTTGTATGCGACGTTGAGCTGGGTGTCGCTCGCGACGGTGCCGGAATCCCAGACCGGATTCGACTCGAGGTTTGCGACACTCGAGGCCGCGCGGATCTCGTAGGACTTCTGGGTGACCGCGCGACCCGTTGACTCGCTGCGCCAGCTCAGGCTCGGCGCCTGCCCGGTGATGCCGAGCGGGTTGACGAGATCGTTCGCGCGCAGTCCCGTGACGCTGATCGGTGGGGCCGCAGCGAGCGCCTGGCTCGGCACGAGGAGAGAGGATGCGACGAGCGCTGCAATGAGGAAGAAGAGGAGTGCGAGGCGCAGGGGAGCGGTCAGTGCTGCGAGCATGGAGCAGGGTTCCAATCGTCATTGATTGGGGCCGGCGGAGCGTCAGCGCGATGGGTGGAAGATTCGAATGGCCCAGATGAATCGATTCATCGTGCTGCACTACGGAGTATGGAGCATTCGTCACTCGACGCGCAAGCAATTGCGGGAATGTTTCGCGGCGACGTTTGTTATGTAGGATATCCATGCAAACGCATCGAATAGAAGAAGGACACCATGCAGTTCGGAATCTTCACGGTCGGAGACGTCACTACCGACCCGACCAACGGCTCGACTCCCACCGAGTACGAGCGCATCAAGAACATCCTCACCATCGCGCTCAAGGCGGAAGAGGTCGGCCTCGACGTCTTCGCGCTCGGTGAGCACCACAATCCGCCCTTTGTGCCCTCGAGCCCCACGACCATGCTCGGGTACATCGCCGCGAAGACCACGACCCTGCAGCTCTCGACCAGCACCACGCTCATCACCACGAACGACCCGGTGAAGATCGCGGAGGACTACGCGATGCTGCAGCACGTGGCCGATGGCCGCGTCGACCTGATGATGGGTCGCGGCAACACCGGCCCCGTCTACCCGTGGTTCGGTAAGGACATCCGCGAGGGAATCCCGCTCGCGATCGAGAACTACGCCCTCCTGCACCGCCTCTGGACCGAGGACTTCGTTGACTGGTCCGGCCAGTTCCGCACCCCGCTGCAGGGCTTCCAGTCCACGCCGCGCCCCCTCGATGGCGTGGCTCCGTTCGTGTGGCACGGTTCGATTAGAAGCCCCGAAATCGCCGAACAGGCCGCGTACTACGGCGACGGCTTCTTCGCGAACAACATCTTCTGGCCGAAGGAGCACTATATGCGCCTCGTCGGCTACTACCGCCAACGCTTCGAGCACTACGGTCACGGATCCGCCGACCAGGCGATCGTCGGCCTCGGCGGCCAGGCGTTTATGGCCACGAAGTCGCAGGATGCCGTCAAGCAGTTCCGCCCGTACTTCGACAACGCGCCCGTCTACGGCCACGGCCCCTCGATGGAGGACTTCAGCGAGCAGACCCCGCTCACGGTGGGCAGCCCGCAGCAGGTCATCGACAAGTACGCGGCGATGCGCGACCACTACGGCGACTACCAGCGCCAGCTGTTCCTCATGGATCACGCCGGCCTGCCGCTGAAGACCGTGCTCGAGCAGCTCGACATCCTGGGTGAGCAGGTGGTGCCGGTGCTTCGCAAGGAGCTCGCGGTAAATCGTCCCGCCCACGTGCCGGAAGCCCCGACTCACGAGTCGCTGGTTGCGGCATCCATGGTCAAAGCAGCGGACGTCAAGGCGAAGGCGGTGCAACTGTGACCGCACGGCGTATCACCGTCGTGTCGGCCGGGCTGAGTCAGCCGTCATCCACCCGCCTGCTCGCGGATCGACTTGCGGATGCCACGACCCGTCGCCTCGCCGATGACGGCATCGAGGTGCAGGTCGACGTGGTCGAGCTGCGCGATGTCGCCTCGGACGTGACCAACAACCTCATCACCGGGTTCGCGAGCCCTCGCCTCGAGGCGGCTATCGAGTCGCTCACGACCTCGGACGGCCTGATCGCCGTGACGCCGATCTTCACCACGAGCTACAGCGGGCTGTTCAAGTCGTTCATCGACATCCTCGATCCGCAGGCGCTCACCGGAATGCCCGTGCTGATCGGTGCGACCGGCGGCACCGAGCGTCACTCGCTGGCTCTCGACTACGCGATGCGCCCGCTGTTCACCTACCTGCACTCGGTTGTCGTGCCGACGTCCGTCTACGCGGCGTCGTCCGACTGGGGCAGCAGCGAGGGTGGACTCGCGACCCGCATCGACCGTGCAGCCGGTGAGCTGGCCGCACTGGTCGCAGTGAGCGACCGCTCGCAGCAGGTGCGCGACCCGTTCGCCCTACCCGAGGGCTTCAGCCCGGTGGGCGGGTACGGCGCGCAGTAGCTCTCCCCAGACCGCAAAAAGTGCTCCATAACTCTCGCTATGGAGCACTTTTCGCTGTTTTATGACCAGGTTCGGGATGTCCCGCGCTCGAGTTGCGGACTATCGACCTTCTCGCGCCACGCAAGGTCGATTTCCCGCAACTGGAACGTCTTTACCTGCCTCGCACGCGCGTCAGGCGAGCCGGGCGGCCCGCGTGAGCACTGGCCGGGTGGCGAACAGCCCGAGCCAGACCAGCGCGATGCCCGCGGCCAGCACGCCCAGGATCACGAGCACCGAGCTGGGCGCGAAGATGAGCGCGGCACCGGCCAACGGGAACAGCACGATCGCCGAAACGCCGGCGGATCCGAGCGAGGTGAGCAGCAGCGGCGCCATCACCGTACGGCGGCGGGCGCCTTCCATGGTCTCCACGGGCATCCCGAGCTTGGACAGGCTCTCGTAGATGTCGCGGCGGTCGAGGATGCTGGCCGCCTGATTCACGCCCACCGAGCAGGCCACCATCAGGAATGAGCCGATGACGGTGATGAGTACACCCGTCTGGATGTCGTAGAGCAGCTCGAGGTCCTCGGTCGCCCCGCCGGACAGGGCCGTCATCACTCCGACGCCCGTCCCCGCGAAGACCGCCATAAAGCTCGTCATCGCGACGCCGCTGACCTGGCGCCACGCTTCCTTCGGTGATTCGAGGATGCCGCGCGCCGCGATCAGCCGCGCCGGTGTCTTCGCGCGTCGTAACTGTACGCGCCCCATGATCCGCACCACCCACGGCCCGACGAGGCCGAGCACGGCGAGGGTGCCCCCGAAGCCGACGGCAATGACGGTCAGCATGACCGCGAGCGGGAATCCCGCGCCGATGACTCCCATGACCCCGTAGGTCGCGGCGATGACGACCACGGCGATGACGGCGCGGATCCAGTGTTCCTTGGGGGCGTCATCCCGCATTCGCACGCCGAGCGGGGAGATGAGCACACGACGCAGGGCAAGCACCGCGCTCACGGTGGCCAGCAGGGCGACGCCGGCGACGACCGCGAGCACCAGCAGCGGGGGGAGCAGCACGGAACCCGCGCCGAGGGGCTCGCCGCGGAAGTGGATGAGCCCGACGAGTGGCACAGCGGCGAGGTACAGCAGTACCCCGCCGAGCGCGCCGAGGACGGCGAGCACGGTGGACTCCAGCACGGTGATCGCGGTGACCGTTGCCGGGGTGGCACCGAGCAGACGCAGGGTGGCGAGCCGGTCATCCCGTCGCCGGGCGGACAGCCGGGCCGCCGCACCGCCGAGGGAGGAGAGCGGCACGACCAGCAGCACGAGGGCGATGACGGCGAGGAACTGGTAGATGAAGCCGTCGTCGTCCGACCAGCCCCAGAACTTCTGCGCGCCGCCGATGACGACGAGGAGCAGGGCGGTGACCGTCGCGAAAGCGATGACCGGCAGGGCGAGAGTCGCGACGCCGGCGCGGCCCGGGCGGGCGAGCAGCCACGAGATGCGGAGGATCATGCGGGCACCCGCTCGCCGACGACGAGACCGTCGCGCATGTCGATGATGCGCGAGCAGCGGGCGGCGACCTCGTCGTTGTGGGTCACGACGATGAGCGTGTGTCCCTGGCCGACGGTGGAGCCGAGCAGCGCGTCCATCACCTCGGTCGACGTATGCGAATCGAGGGCGCCGGTCGGCTCGTCAGCGAAGATGACGGAGGCGCCGGTGACCTGCGCGCGGGCGATCGCGACCCGCTGCGCCTGGCCGCCGGAAAGCTGGCCGATGCGGCGCTGCTCGAGACCGGCGAGACCGAGGGCGGTGAGCCAGCCTGAGGCCTGGTGCTCCGCCTCCCCGCGGCTGGTGCCGTTGAGCATGAGCGCAAGGGCGACGTTCTCGATGGCGGTGAGTTCGGGAATCAGCAGTCCCGACTGGAAGACGAACCCGAACTGCTCGCGCCGGAGGCGAGAGCGGTCGCGCTCGCCGAGGGCCGTGACATCCACCACGCCGGTGGGAGGCGTGAAGATCACCCGGCCGCTGTCGGGCGCCGTGATGCCGGCGAGCACGTGCAGGAGGGTCGTCTTGCCGGAGCCCGAGGCGCCCATGATGGCCACGGATTCGCCGGCGGCCACCCTGAGCCGCACGCCATCGAGGGCGCGTGTCGCGCCGAAGGTCTTGGTGAGGCCCGAGGCCTCGAGAATCGCTGTTGTCATGACTTCCAGCCAAGCCGCTGGCGCAAGCGAGCGCGTCGGTCGCAGGGTGTCTCCCCGTCCGTCGTGCGGATGACCACCAGCGAAGCTGAGTTCTTGTTACTGTCGAACCTCGGCGAGGTTCGTCGCACGGGGCACGAATGGGGTCGAGCATGGGCAAGGCAATTTCACGCACGGCGACAGCGATCAGCGGACTGGTTGCCGTATCTCTCGCATTCGGAAGTGTGGCGCCTGCGTCGGCCGATCCTGCAACCGACGGCAGTTGGTATTTCGACGCTTTTCATATCCAGGAGGCGCACGATGCCGACCTCACGGGCGAGGGTGTGACGATCGCCGTCTTCGACACCCAGATCAACCTCGACGTGCCGACGCTCAATGAGGCAGACATCGAGGTGCGCCCATCGGGGTGCTACAACGACGCCGGGAACCTCATCGCGCCGGAATCCTCAGATACGCCTGCAGAGCATGCCACAAACGTCCTCTCCTACCTTGTTGGCTCGGGGCAGGGTTATGGCGACCAGGCGGGAGTGAAGGGGATTGTCCCGGACGCGCGGATTCTCTTCACGCTCCTCGGCGAAGCGGGCGAGGCAGGCTCCGCGAGTATCTCCGTTACCTGCAACCCGAAAGATCCGAAGGACACCAACACCACGTTTGCCGACGGCGTCTACGCCGCGATTGATGCTGGTGCGGACATCATCTCGATGTCGGCGTCGATCAACGCCTCCGTTGAATCGGATCTGGCACTGGCCACGGCGCTTCACGAGGGAATCGTCGTCATCGCTTCCGTCAGCAACGACATACTGGCCGATCAGGACCTCGGCGGATTCCCCAGCTATTCCAATGGCGTGGTCGGCGTGCAATCCCTGGATTCCGCCGGGCGCATCCAGGGCGATCACGTCGACTCGAGCGTCGATGTAGCTGGCCCCGGCGTCAACATTCTGTGGCAGGGTGACGGCAGCTGGGAGACTCAGAAGTTGGCCACCGGTACGTCCATCGCCACGCCCATGGTCGCGGGCTTCGTTGCCTTGGCCGCGCAGAAGTATCCCGACGCGACGGGCAATCAGCTCCTGCAGAGCCTCATCCGCAACACGGGCGTTGAGGATCACCCCCTCAACTACGATCCGGAGTTCGCCTACGGTTACGGCGTGGCCTCGGCCACACACATCTTCAGCGTGGATCCAACGGTGTACGACGACGTGAATCCGTTGGTCACCGTTGGCGAGGGAGATTCGCCGACCGCGGAGGAGATCGCCGACCCTCCCGAACCCCAGACCGATCCGTGGGACGACCAGCAGCCGGTCGAGGTCCCCAACTTGTTGGTGACTTTGGTCCTTCCGCTCCTGCTCGGACTGGGCGGCCTCGTGGTCGGGGCCGGCGTGATTGCGCTCATCGTCGTGCTGGTCGTGCGTCGCAGGAAGAAGTCGTAGAGCTTCACCCGCGCGACCTCCAATCGAGGGCCGGTGTTAACCCGCCGCTCCTAGCGTCGAAGCATGCGCATATCGGTGATTGGTTGCGGTTATCTCGGAGCGGTTCACGCCGCTGCAATGGTCAGTCTCGGTCACACGGTGATCGGGGTCGATGTCGATGAGGCCCGGGTGCAGTCACTGGCCCACGGTCTTGTGCCCTTCTACGAACCGGGCCTGCCGGAGTTGCTGACCGAGGGACTCGCGACCGGTCGCCTCAGCTTCTCTACGGTGATGGATGACGTGAAGCGCGCCCGCCTACACTTCCTGGCGATCGGTACCCCGCAGACCGAGAGCGGCGCGGCCGACCTCGGTTTCCTGTTCACCGCCGTCGCCCAGCTCGTTCCCTTGCTCAGCCCCGGCGATCTCGTTGTCGGCAAGTCCACGGTGCCGGTCGGGGTCGCCGCCCGCATCGCCGAGGTGGTGGAGTCCGCCGGCGCCCGCCTCGCGTGGAACCCCGAGTTCCTGCGTGAGGGCCGCGCTGTCGTCGACACCCTTTCGCCGGATCGTATGGTCTACGGCGTGCGCGAGGGTGACAACGAGGCAGTTGCGCTGCTCGACCGCGTCTACGAGCAGATCCTCGAGTCGGGCACGCCGCGCATGGTCACCGACTTCGCCACGGCTGAGCTCGTGAAGGTCGCGGCGAACGCGTTCCTCGCCACCAAGATCTCGTTCATCAACGCCATGGCCGAGGTCGCCGAGGCCTCCGGCGCGAACATCGACCAGCTCGCCGACGCGCTCGGCCAGGATCCGCGCATCGGCCGCAAGTTCCTCAACTCCGGTCTCGGCTTCGGCGGGGGCTGCCTACCGAAGGACATCCGCGGCTTCGTCTCGCGTGGCGAGGAGCTGGGCGTCGACCTCGGCTTCCTGCGCGAGGTTGAATCCATCAACCTGCGCCGCCGCCAGCGCGTGATCGACCTCGCTGTCGACGAGCTCGGCGGCAGTGTCGTCGGCAAGAGGATTACGATCCTCGGCCTCGCCTTCAAGCCGAACTCCGACGACGTGCGCGACTCGCCCGCCCTCGACGTCGCGCGACGACTCGTGGAGCTCGGCGCGGTGGTGCACGCCACCGATCCACAGGCGCTCGAAACCGCACGCCGTTCCACCCCGGGGCTGGACTACCACGCGGATGTGCCCGACGCACTGCGCGGTGCCGAGCTCGTGCTGGTGCTCACGGAATGGGAGGCGTTCACCGGCCTCGACCCCGAGCTCGCGGCATCCCTCGTGATGAATCGCACCGTCATCGACGGCCGCAACTGCCTCGATTCGGTGGCCTGGCAGCGGGCCGGCTGGCGGGTGCTCGCGCTCGGTCACGCGGTGCCGGCGAAGCTCAGTCCGCAGGCGGTTCGTTAGCCCGACGCCGCAGCACCCAATCGATGAGGAATCCCAGCCCCATCGCCACGATCACCGACAGCACAACCGCGAGCACGGGCTGGTCGCGCAGCCAGCTGCCGAAGAACAGTCCGACGACGCTGTTGTAGAGCGCCCAGCCGAGCCCGGCCGCCGCGGAGAGCGGCAGGAACCGCGAGTAGGCGAGGCCCGTCGCCCCGGCCGTGAGGTTGACGGCGATGCGGGCGAACGGGATGTACCGTGCCGTGAAGATCAGCACTGCGGGCCGCGCGAGCACAGTGCCTCGCACACGAGCCAGTTGCCGCGCGAGTCGCCCTTCCCGCTGCCACCGCCAGCGGTCGAAGCCGACCGAACGACCGATCGCGAAGCACAGAGAGTCACCGATGATCGCCCCGAGCCCGGCGACTCCCACGAGAGCGGCCAGATTCGGCGAGCCGGTCGATCCGGCGATCGCCCCGAGCGCGACGACGGCCGTCTCGCTCGGCAGCACCACGAGGAAGGCGTCGCCCACAACGAGCAGGAACAGCACGGGCAGCAGCCAGGGCGATTCGGCGATCACGGTAATGTCCAAGCCGACCATGACTCAGTTGTAGACCTCTAAGGTGAACGACTTCGAACGTCCGGCGACGATTGGGTGAACCCTTCTCGCCTTGCGCGGCGATGGCGGGCTAAATGACGAGTCGGGTGTCACGCTGGGAGCGTGAGAATCATTGTGGTGGCAGAGACATTCCTCCCCCAGATGAACGGGGTCGTCAATTCCGTACTCCAGATGGTGCGCCATCTGCGGGAACGCGGTCACGAGGTGCTGGTGATCGCCCCCGGCACCGTGGCGGATCCACCGTCGAGCGAGCTGCTGCATGGCGCGGGCCTCGAGCTGCTGCGCTCGGTGCCGCTCCCTCGCTACGCCGAGGTGCGCCTCACCTTCGTGAGTCCCGCGCACCTCACCTCGATCATGCAGCGCTTCGCGCCGGATGTGATCCACCTGGCTTCGCCGTTCATCCTCGGCTGGCAGGCGCTCAAGGCCGCGGACGCCCTCGGTATCCCCACGGTCGCGGTGTACCAGACCGACATCCCCGGCTACGCGCGCCGCTACGGCATCGGGGCTGCGGCCGCGGGCCTCACGCGCCACCTCGCGAAGGTGCACCGCACCGCCACTCTGACTCTCGCCCCCTCGACCGCCGCGATGGACGAGATCTCCCGCCTCGGCGTCACCTCGTTGAAACTGTGGGCGCGCGGTGTGGACGGCGTGCGATTCACCCCCAACCGCCGCTCCGCGGACCTGCGCCGCACACTCGCCGGCCGCGGTGAGGTGGTGATCGGGTACGTCGGGAGGCTCGCGCCCGAGAAGCAGGTGGACGACCTTCGCGTGCTCGGGGACATCCCGAACAGCCGCATCGTCATCGTCGGCGACGGTCCCAGCCGCGCAGCACTCGAGGCCCAGTTGCCGAAAGCGAAGTTCCTCGGTTTTCTGGCGGGGGATGCCCTCGCCGACGTTGTGGCGAACTTCGATGTCTTTGTGCACCCGGGTGAGAACGAGACGTTCTGCCAGACCATTCAGGAAGCACTGGCGAGCGGTGTGCCGGTGGTGGCTACGGGCGTGGGTGGACCGGTGGACCTGGTTCGCCAGAGTCAGACCGGTTGGCTGTACAAGCCCGGCGACCTCGACGACTTGCGCGCTCGCGTCATGGACCTCGTCGGTGACAAGGTCAAGCGCCGGGCCTTCGGTCGCGCGGCCCGCGCCTCGGTCGCGCACCGCACCTGGTCGGGACTCGGCGACGAGCTGCTCGCTCACTTCCGGAACCTGGTCCCCGGCGCGGACCCCGTCGTCTCACCGGTCCCGCCACGTGCCTGGGCCCGCTACGTGGCGGTGGGGGACTCGCTCACCGAGGGGCTCTCCGACAGCTCCCGCCAGGCGAGCGGCGACTTCCGCGGCTGGGCCGACCGGCTCGCCGAGCTGCTCGGCCACGCGACACCGCGCCGCACACCCCTGCTCTACGCCAACCTCGCGGTGCGTTCGCGCCGGGTGCGCCACGTCGTCGAGGACCAGGTGCCGCTCGCGCTCACCCTGCGGGCCGACCTCGTGTCGGTGCTCGTCGGCGCCAACGACCTGGTGCGGGGCGCCGCCAACCCCGAGCGTCTCGCGGCGCGGGTCGTCGCCTCCGTGAACGAGATCCGTGCGACCGGCGCCCACGTGCTGCTCGTCACCGCCTTCGCCCCGCACTACCGCTACCTCGGCGCGCTGCACGCCCGTATCGGACGCTTCAACCGCGTACTGCGCTCGGTTGCGAACGATCCCGGCGTGACCATCCTCGATTTCGCCGACGACCCGGCGTGTGCCGACCCGCGCGCGTGGGGAGCGGACCGCGTCCACCTGAGCTCGCACGGCCACCGCGTTCTCGCCTACCGCGCCGCAACCCTGCTCGGGGTGCCCGACGTGCGCGAGCTCGCCGAGCTCGAGGTGGCGTTGCACGAGGAGACCGTGGCATCCCTCAGCACACCGAAATGGATCTGGCAGCACGTTCGACCGTGGGTCGGGCGCCGTATGGTCGGTCGCGTCGCAGGCACCGGTCGCGTCGCCAAGCACAGCGCGCTCGTGCCGATCAACCCGACCGACGGCGCGCCTGCTCTGGTTCGCCACAGGCCGTACTGATACCCTGTAGACGTAACACAACGGAGCAGGCCGGCAAGACGCTGGTCACCGGTGGTGAACTTCTCAGTGGCTGAGAGCTTTTCTACTGTTGGCCAGACATGCCCCAACTCTAGGGATACGCACGTGCGCGCTTTCGATAAGTGCGCCATCGAACCCGCTCCTGCTCCTCGAGCGTCGCTGCCACACGGGTGGCGACCATAAACAAAGAGGAGAAACCCCCCAATGGAGGGTCCAGAAATCAAGTTTGCCGAAGCCGTTCTCGATAACGGTAAGTTCGGCACTCGCACGGTCCGCTTCGAGACCGGTCGACTCGCGCAGCAGGCACAGGGTGCCGTCGCCGCGTACCTCGATGAAGACACCATGATCCTGTCGGCCACCTCGGCAGGCAAGCACCCGCGTGAAGGATTCGACTTCTTCCCGCTGACCGTCGACGTGGAAGAGCGCTCGTACGCCGCAGGAAAGATCCCCGGATCCTTCTTCCGTCGCGAGGGCCGTCCCAGCACCGAGGCCATCCTCGTCTGCCGCCTCATCGACCGCCCCATGCGCCCGACCTTCGTCGAAGGCCTGCGCAACGAGGTGCAGATCGTCATCACCGTCCTGAGCATCGCTCCCGACGAGTTCTACGACGCCCTGGCCATCAACGCGGCCAGCGTCAGCACCCAGATCTCCGGCCTGCCGTTCTACGGTCCGGTCGGCGGCATCCGTCTCGCCCTCATCGGCGACCAGTGGGTGGCATTCCCCAAGTTCAGCCAGCTCGAAGAGGCTGTGTTCGACCTCACGGTCGCCGGTCGCCTCGTCGTCGATGAGAACGGCGCCGAAGACGTCGCCATCATGATGGTCGAAGCAGAAGCAACCGAGAACAGCTGGGAGCTCATCAAGGCGGGCGCCACGAAGCCTGACGAGACCATCGTCGCGCAGGGCCTCGAGGCTGCAAAGCCGTTCCTCACGCAGCTCATCAAGGCACAGCAGTCCATCGCCGACGAGGCCGCAAAGCCGATCGCCGACTACCAGTTGTTCCCGCCCTACGAGCAGGGCACCTACGATGCAGTCGCGGGCTTCGCCTACGACGAGCTCAAGGGTGTTTACCAGATCGCCGACAAGATCGAGCGCCAGACGGCGGACGATCTTCTCAAGGATCGCGTCAAGGTCGACATCGCCGCCAAGGTTGAAGCCGGCGAACTTCCGGGATCCGCACTCGGCGAGATCTCGGCCGCGTACAAGTCGGTGTCCAAGAAGGTCATGCGCACGCGCGTGCTCACCGAGGGCATCCGTATCGACGGCCGCGGCCTGAGCGACATCCGTGCGCTCGACGCCGAGGTCCAGGTCATCCCGCGCGTTCACGGCTCGGCGATCTTCCAGCGCGGCGAGACCCAGATCCTGGGTGTCACGACGCTGAACATGCTCAAGATGGAGCAGCAGATCGACTCCCTGGCCCCGGTCAAGAAGAAGCGCTACCTGCACCACTACAACTTCCCGCCCTACTCCACCGGTGAGACCGGTCGCGTCGGCAGCCCGAAGCGTCGCGAGATCGGGCACGGCTTCCTCGCCGAGCGCGCCCTCGTGCCGGTGCTGCCGCCCCGCGAGGAGTTCCCCTACGCGATCCGCCAGGTGTCCGAGGCTCTCGGCTCCAACGGTTCGACGTCGATGGGTTCCGTCTGCGCCTCGACCCTGTCGCTGCTCAACGCCGGTGTGCCGCTGCGCGCCCCGGTCGCCGGCATCGCCATGGGCCTCATCTCCGACGAGGTCGACGGACAGACGCGCTACGCGGCCCTGACCGACATCCTCGGCGCTGAAGACGCCCTCGGCGACATGGACTTCAAGGTCGCCGGTACGTCTGAGTTCATCACGGCCATCCAGCTCGACACGAAGCTCGCGGGTCTCCCGTCCTCCGTGCTCGACGGAGCTCTCAAGCAGGCCAAGGAAGCCCGTACCGCGATTCTCGCTGTCATCAACGCGGCGATCGACGCTCCCGACGAGATGGCGCCCACCGCGCCTCGCGTCATCAGCGTGCAGATCCCGATTGACAAGATCGGCGAGCTGATCGGCCCGAAGGGCAAGAACATCAACCAGATCCAGGATGACACCGGAGCTGACATCTCGATCGAGGATGACGGAACCGTGTACATCGGTGCCGTTGATGGTCCCTCGGCCGAGGCTGCGCGCGCCGCTGTCAACGCGATCGCGAACCCGCTGAACCCCGAGGTCGGTGAGCGGTTCCTCGGAACCGTCGTCAAGCTCGCGACCTTCGGTGCGTTCGTCTCGCTCACCCCCGGCAAGGACGGACTGCTGCACATCAGCGAAGTCCGCAAGCTCGCCGGTGGCAAGCGCGTCGAGAACGTCGAAGACGTTCTCGCGGTCGGCCAGAAGATCCAGGTCGAGATCACCAAGATCGACGACCGTGGAAAGCTGTCGCTCGCTCCCGTCACCGACGAGGCCGACTCCGCGGACACCGACAGCTCTGCTGCCGCGTCCGAGGGTCCTGAAGCCCCCGCCGAAGGCTAGAGCCGCGAGATAGATCTGCTCGGGGCCTCTCGCCAGGCGCTCGAGTAAGACGCAGAAACCCACTCCTTCGGGGGTGGGTTTCTGTGCGTTCGGGCCCGTTTGTGCCCGATAAAGTCCGGCAGATGACGGGCTGGTAACAATTCTCGTGTCGTGCGCATTTTGTGAAGCACTTTCCCGTAATGTCACGACCAAGGACGCAGACTGATCGGTCTGCCCCGGAGGGTGCAGGGTATCTATTGGGCAGGTGCGGCGTAGCCGCGGGGGAGTACTGAAACATGACGACGGCGATCGACTCCGACAGGGTCACGCTCCAGCCACGTCCCACCCTGCGACAGATCGGCTCCTCCTCCCTTCACGTCTTCCCGCTCGCCATCAGCGGCAATATCTTCGGCTGGACGGCCGACACGTCCACGACGGACGGCATCCTCGACACCTACTTCGATCTGGGTGGCAACTTCGTCGACACGGCAGACTCGTATGCGGCGGGCCGCAGCGAGATCATGATCGGCAACTGGATGCGCGACCGCCGCAACCGCGATGACATGGTCGTGGCGACCAAGGTCGGCAAGAGCTTCGATAATCCGGGCCTCTCGGCGGGTTCCATTGCACGCTCCGTGGATCTTTCCCTCGAGCGCCTGCAGACAAGCTTCATCGACCTGCTGTACCTGCACATCGACGACGAGTCCGTGCCGTTCGAGGAGACGCTGCTCGCCGTGGACAAGCTCATTCGCGCCGGCAAGGTGCGCCACTTCGGGGTGTCCGACCACACCGGCAACCGGTTGTTCGAGGCGCGCATCGCGTCCGCCCAGATCGGCGTCGCACCCATGATCGCGCTTCAGAACCAGTACAGCCTGCTCAACCGCACCGAGTTCGAGGGCGATCTTGCGACCGTCGCCGACCGCCAGGGCCTCGGCGTCATGCCGCGTTTCGCCCTCGCGAGTGGTTTTCTCTCGGGCAAGTACCGCTCACGTGCCGACCTGCGTCGCTATACCCGCGGTAAGGATGCGTCGGGCTACCTCGGCCGCCGCGGGCTTCGTGTGTTGCACGCCCTCGACATCGTCGCGCTCCAGACCGGGGAGAGCGTCGCGACCGTCGCCCTCGCCTGGCTGCTCGCCAAGCGCAACGTCGTCGCTCCCGTCGTCTCCGCGAGCCACGCGGGACAGGTGCCCGAGCTCACGGCCGCCGCGAGTGTGCGTCTCACACGGCACCAGATCACCGAGCTCGACCGGGCTTCCGCCTAGTCGCCGTTAACCGCAGAACGGCCCGACCTCTGGAGAGGTCGGGCCGTTTCGCGTGCCGGTTAGAAGCCGGGGATATTGAGCCAGCCGAGGCTGGTGAGCACGAGCACCGCGGTGAGCACGGCAGCGATGATCGTGATCGTGCGCGCGCTGCGTCCCTTGCCGGGCAGGAAGATGATGATGAGCAGCGTGATGAGCAGCAGGATCGGAACGAGCGCGAAGTTCAGTGCCGCGACGAACAGGGAGAGCAGCAGGAGCGCGCCCAGCACCAGCTCGGCGATCGCGAGGATCGAGCTGTTGCCACGGCCGCGCAGGCGCACGATGCCGTCATACAGCGACAGGCCGCCGGCGAGCAGGGTGATGATGAACAGAAGAGTGATTTCGGGCATTGCTCTGCCTTTCGATGGGGGAAGGGCGCGGATCTACGGGACCGTAAATCCGCCACCCAAGGCTAGTGCCCCCATCGGCTTGGTGTCAGCCTACGTTCAGGCAGCTTTCAGAGTCGCGCTGCCGAGGATGCGATCCACAGCACGCTGGAGGCTCGTCGTCGCGGCAACGGGGTCGCCCGCGTAGCCGCCGCTCTGAGCACCGTCGATCGCGAGCAGGAACTCGTCAGCCGCGTCGCCGGGCATCGGGTGCCCCATGTCGCCGAGCAGGTTCGAGAGCACGTCGGTGTACCACTCGCGGTGTGCCGTCACGACCTCGCGCACGGGGTGCTGCGGGTCCGGGAACTCTGCTGCAGCATTGAGGAACGCACAACCGCGGAAGCCGGGCTGCGAGATGCGAGCGGCGAGGTCGCCGACGATCTGTCGCAGTGCCTGCTCCGCGCCGGCCGAGTTGTCGATGGTCGCAGTCAGGTCCTGGCGCATCGACTCGTGACGCGAGCGGATGTACTTGAGGATGAGCGTGTCTTTCGAGCCGTAGTGCTTGTAGAACGTGGCCTTGGTGACCGAGGAAACGCTGATGAGCCGGTCGATGCCCACGACGCGGATGCCGTCGTCGTAGAACAGTTCGTTTGCCGTATCCAGAATGCGCTGCTTTGCCCACGGGGCCCGCTGCAGCGTCGGGTCGCTGTCAACAACCGTCACGGTCGCTCCTTAAAAGTGCTGGGGAATGTGTCGTCGGGATGGCGACTTGATCATCTTAGAGGACAGACAGACTTGTCTGTTTGTCCACATCAATAGTTTCTTGCTTATTTACGCAACTAATTTCGTGTGCTAAAAGCTGTGGAAAACGTGCCGGCAACCTCGATGACGTAGGCTCGGGCGGTGATCAACGGTGCCGTGCAGCTTCCCCTCGACCTTGCCGAACTCTCCTTCACCGCCTCCGGCGACTCCCTCGTGCGACGCACGGTGTTGCCGAGCGGCGTGCGCATCCTGAGCGAGCACGTGCCGGGTGCCCGCAGCGCCACAATCGGCTACTGGGTGGCGGTCGGCTCCCGCGACGAGCAGCCGCACACCTTCGGCTCCACCCACTTCCTCGAGCACCTGCTCTTCAAGGGCACAAACTCGCGCACCGCTCTCGACATCGCCGTCGCCTTCGATGCGGTCGGCGGCGAGCACAACGCCATGACCGCGAAGGAGTACACCTGCTACTACGCGAAGGTGCGCGACCAGGACCTCGCGATGGCCGTCGAGGTCATCGCCGACATGCTCACCTCGAGCGTGTTGGATCGCGAAGAATTCGAGACCGAGCGCGGCGTCATCCTCGAAGAACTGGCAATGGCCGACGATGACCCGACCGACGTCACCAGCGAGCGTTTCTTCGAGGCGGTGCTCGGTGACCACCCGCTCGGCCGGCCCATCGGTGGCAGCCCCGAGACGATCCAGGCCGTGTCGCGGGATGCCGTCTGGGACCACTACCGCGCCAACTATCGCGCCCAGGACCTCGTCATCACTGTTGCGGGAGCCGTCGACCACGATGTGCTGGTCGCAGGCGTCATCGACGCGCTCAGAAAGGCCGACTGGAACCTCGACACCGAGGCGTCCCCGGTAGAGCGCCGCGAGGCGACCGGCGAGACCATCCGCCGCGGCAGCCCGCTCGTCGTTGTGCAGCGCCCGATCGAGCAGGCCAACGTGCTGCTCGGCGTCGAGGGCATCGCCGCGACCGACCCGCGCCGCGCGACCCTCACCGTGCTCAACTCGATTCTCGGCGGCGGGATGTCCAGCCGCCTGTTTCAGGAGATCCGCGAGAAGCGCGGTCTCGCCTATTCCGTCTACTCCTTCTCGCCGAGCTATTCCGATGCCGGCCTCTTCGGCATCTACGCCGGCTGCTCCCCGTCGAAGGTCGGTCAGGTCTCCGAGCTGATGCTCGGGGAGTTCCGTGGGCTTGCGGCCGGCGGCGTCACCGACGAGGAACTGCGTCGGGCCGTTGGCCAGCTGGGCGGGGCATCCGCTCTCGCACTCGAAGACTCGGACACGCGCATGTCGCGCCTCGGCCGCAGCGAGATCACGCTCGGCGAGTTCGTGGACCTCGACGAGGCGCTGCGTCGCATCGACCTCGTTACGCCCGACGGTATCCGTGAACTCGCTGGGGAACTCGTGTCCCGAGAACTATCGATTGCCGCAGTCGGCACAGTGGATGAAGCAGCTTTCGACGGGTTGGCAGAGTCGCCGGCCCTCGCAGAATAGGACGCAGGAGCACATGTCGCACTACCTCTACCTGGTTCGCCACGGCGAGCAGCAGGACGCCGAGCACGGGCTTCCCGACGGACCTCTGTCGCCTCGTGGCCGTCGCCAGGCCGAGGCTATCGCCGAAAGACTGAGCGGTGTGCCGTTCACCGGTGCCTGGCATTCGCCGCTGCAGCGCGCCGAAGACACCGCCAAGATCATCAGGTCCCGGATGCCCGCACTCGACCTCCAGCCGTCGAATCTCCTGTTCGACTGCTACCCGAGCGGCCCCACGCCCGACATGCCCGCGGCGTTCAACTCCTTCTTCGGGGGAGTCACCGACGAGGAGATCGAGGCCGGCGAAGCCCAGATGGCCGACGCGATGGACGAGTACCTCGCCCCCGCCCGCGGCGACCGCCACGACCTGCTCATCACCCACAACTTCGTGATCGGCAACTTCGTGCGCGAGGTGCTCGACGCCCCCAAATGGCGGTGGCTCGGGGTGCACCAGGCAAACTGCGGGCTAACCATCATCCGCGTGCGCTCCGCCAAGCCGCCCGTGCTGGTCGTGCACAACGACCTCGGCCACCTGCCGCCCGAACTGCGCACCGGACTGCCCGAGTCGCAGCCCTGGTAACCGTCGGTCCCTAAGCCTGTCGAAGCGCCGCCGCCCGAGTAGCGCACCGCGAGGATGATCCCGCCCACGATGGCGAGCGCTGAGTAGATGAAGCGGATGCCCGGCCCCAGGACTTTCTGGTTGCCGCGGGCGGACGTCTCTGCCAACGGAGATACGGTGGGACCATGGGGGAAGTCGAATCGATGACGGTGAGCGCTGATGGGTTCTTTGATGAGTCGACTCACGAGCATCCGCGTCTCAGCCGATGGGCAGTCGATCCGGTGAAGCCCATCATCGAGGGCTACAGAGTCGGGCGCGTGGCCGAACCGTGGTTCACGCGAGACGACGCGCGTCGGGTCAGTTGGGTTGACGTCCCGTCATTCGACGAGCGCTCCGGCCGTAAACGCGCCGTTGCCGACTGGATCGAAGAGGAGTTCCCCGAGATCGCGGACTCGGCAGAGGATTCCGTCTGCTACGAGTTCTGCGCATATGAGGGTGACCCGAAAATCATCCTGTGTCAGATCAACTGGGCGAACTGAGCGTCTTCGCGAACCAGTTGGTCGCGTTGGCGTTGTCGTTGTAGGGCTCGATCTCGACGTAGCCGGTCGTGCGGTACAGGTTCGCCGCGGCAGCCTGCGACTCGTTGGTGTCGAGCACAATGCGGGTGGCGCCCAGCTCGGCAGCCCGTCGCTCGAGCTCGGTGAGCAGCCGCTTGCCGAGGCCCGCACCGCGCATACGCGGCTGGATCCAGACGTGCTTGACCTCGAAGGTCACCTCGTCGACCCGCCGGATGCCGCCGCAGCCCACGTCGCCCTCCGGTTCCGACTCGACGACGAGGAACGCGCCGTCCGGGGCCACGAACCGCGCCGGATCCGGGAACACCGTGCGATATTCGCCCTGGGCAGGCGGGAACGAGGCGCGACGGCTCTCGAAATATTCGGCGAGCAGCGAGTGCGCCGCATCCTCTGTGACAAGCGCTTCCCGGTACCGAACCATCTAGCCAGCCTAGAACGAGCGGGCGGGCATCCCGAGCTTGGTAGATTTGACCCATGAGAACTCGGGTCGCCATCGTCGGAGCATCGGGCCGTATGGGCCAGCTCGCCACCCGTCTCATCGAGGCGTCGGAGGATTTCGAGCTCGTCGCCTCCCTCGGTTCCCAGGACGAACTGACCGGGATGCTCGGCGCCGACCTGGTCGTCGACCTCACCCTGCCTGCGGTGTCCCAGAGCATCGTCGAGTTCGCCGTTGCGAACGGACTGAACGTGCTCGTCGGAACCTCGGGCTGGTCCCACGACCGCATCACCGCGCTCGAGCGAACCATCACCGACAAGCTGGACGTCGGCGTCATCATCGTTCCCAACTTCTCGATCGGCTCGGTGCTCGCCACGTCGTTCGCGGCCCTCGCCGCACGGTTCTACGAGTCCATCGAGATCATCGAGGCGCACGCGTCCACCAAGGTCGATTCGCCCTCCGGCACCGCCGTGCGCACCGCCGAGCTCATCGGCGACGCCCGCCTGGACCTCGGGCCGGTGCGCGCCCCGCACGCCGACCAGCGCGCCCGCGGGCAGCAGGTCTCGAGTGTGCCGATCCACAGTCTGCGCATGCAGGGCATCGTCGCCAAGCAGGACGTCATCTTCGGCGGCACGGGGGAGACGCTGACCCTCAGCCACGAGACACTCTCGCCGACCGCCTACGAGGCCGGCATCATGCTGGCCCTGAGGGCCACCCGCACCGCGCGCGGCGTCACGGTGGGGCTCGACAAGCTTCTGCCCGGCATCAACTGATGAAGCAGACCAACCGGGGCCGTCTCGCGGTCATCGTGATGGCGGCATTGCTCGCGCTCTATCTCGTCGCGGTCATCCAGTACGCGATCACGCTCATGTCGACCGGCGAGGTGGTCGGTGTGGTGATGGGGATCGCGCTGCTCGTGCTCCCGCTCATCGGCGCGTGGCTGCTCGTGCGCGAGCTGCTGTTCGTGCTGCACGCCCAGAAGCTGCTCGCCCAGCTCGGCGCGGAGGGCGCACTGCCGGTTGACGACCTGCCGCGGATGCCGAGCGGCCGCGCGGATCCCGTAGCGGCAGACGCGCAGTTCCCTATCTATAAGAGCGCGGTCGAGGATGCCCCGGATGACTGGCGCGCCTGGTTCCGGCTCGGGCTCGCCTACGACGCGAGCGGCGACCGCGCCCGTGCCCGTTGGGCGACGCGCGAGGCCATCCGGCTCCAGAAGAGCTAGCCCCACGCTCTTACTTCCAGGTCGCAGCGATCGCGTCGTCGATTGTGCTGTGGCGGAACTCGAATCCGTCGTTCAGCAGCGCGCTCGGCACCTGCTTGTTGGCCTTGAGCAGCAGCGCGACTCCCGCTTCACCGAGCGCGGTCCGGATGGCGATCGTCGGGATCACGAGCGGGTGCCAGCGGTGCAGCGCCCGCGCCATGGCTCGCGTCACCTGTTCCGACGTTGCGGGCACGGGGCCGGCGAGGTTGACCGGGCCGCTGAGCTCCGAGGTGAGCAGGTGCACCAGCGCGGCGGCCTCGTCGTGCAGGCTGATCCACGGCCAGTCCTGCGTGCCCGGACCCATCCGCGAGGCGAGACCGAACTTCGTCGCGAGGGAGAGCGGTGCGAAAGCGCCGCCGGGACCGACGACGAGACCGGTGCGTGCCGTCACAACGCGAGTGGCGGAATCGGCGAGGTGCGCGGCCTGTTCCCACGCGTCGACGACGTCAGCGAGGAACCCGTCACCCTTGGGGGCCGTTTCGTCCACGGGAATCCCCGGGCGGTCACCGTAGAAGCCGACGGCCGACCCATTGATGAGGACCTTGGGCGGGGTGGCGCTCAACAGGATCGCCTCGGCGAGGGTGGCTGTTGCATCCACGCGCGAACTGAGGATCTGCCGCTTGTACGCGCGCGTCCACGGGAAACGCGCGAGCGGCGCCCCCGAGAGGTTGATCACGGCGTCGACGGTGTCGAGCACTGTCGCGTCGATCATTCGGGATGACGGATCCCACTCGAACTCGTCGGGCGTCGTCGGCTCGCGGCGCACGAGGCGCAGCACGGTGTGCCCCTCGGCCCCGAGCTGGCGACGGAGCTCCGTGCCGATGAATCCGCTCGCGCCGGAGACGAGTACGCGCAGGGGCTCCGTCACAGCCATCAGGCGAGGCTGGCTTCGAGGGTGATCGGGATGCCGGAGAGCGCCTGGCTGACCGGACAGTTCTCCTTGGCAGCGGCCGCGATCTTCTGAAAGTCCTCTTCGCTGATGCCGGGGATCTTGGCGCTCACGAGCAGGTGGCTGCCGGTGATGCCCTTGCCGGGCTCGAAGGTGACGGCCGCGGTGACCTGCAGGCTCTCGGGCGGGGTTCCGGCGGTGGCGAGTTCGTTGGCGAAGGCCATCGAGAAGCACGCGGAGTGCGCGGCGCCGAGCAGTTCTTCGGGGTTGGTCTTGCCGGTTGCGCCTTCGGAGCGTGCGGCCCAGGAGACCGGGAACTCGGCAGCATCCGAGGAATCGAGTGAGGTGGTGCCGGATCCGCCGAACAGATCTCCGAACCAGAGGGTTGTGGCTTCGCTGGTGACTGACATGGTGTTGTCCCTTTCGTCACGCCCAGCCTAGGTCGCCCTACTGTGCGGATGCACCCTTCCTTCCCAGAATCCCTGCCCGCACGAGCAGTAGGTACAGCTGGCAGCCGAGGCAGTAGGCGAAGACGCTGTTGAGAAACGCTGCGATGAAGGCGGCGGATGCAGCGATCGCTATTCCGAAAGGAACGCCCGCCAGCTGCAGCACGAGGCCGACGAGGGTGATGGCGAAGCCGACGCCCTGGGCGAAGGTCGGGGGAGTGGAGTCTTCGAGTTCGGCCGGTGCACCCAGCCGCGGCCTGATGAGCTTCTTGAAGAGGATGCCGTACGGGTGCCGCTGGATTCCCGCGAACGCACCCCACGCGAACAGGGCCACCTGCAGCGCGAAGATGATGGTCGCTGCGGTTGTGGCGCCGGCCAGTGCGAGGCCGATGACGACGAGCAGGAGTGCTGCGGTGATGGCCGCACCGAAGCGGGGGCCGCGCGGGTCGATTCCTGTGTTGCTCATGCTGGCTCCTAGGCTGCGGCGAGTATGCGGTCGAGTTCTGCATTGAGAGTTTCCGGTCGCACCGCGCCGCCGATTCGGGCCTGCACGGCACCGTTGTGGTCGAGGATCAGGGTCGTGGGTGTCTGCAGGATGTTGAACCTGGTCACGAGTTTCTGGTTGTCGACGACGTCGAGTTCGACGAAGGCGATGTCGTCGGTTGCGGCCTGTGACAGCACGCGCCTTGTCGCGGGGCAGTAGGCGCAGATCTCGCTGGAGAACTGAAGCAGGGTGGCGGTGCTTCCGAGCGTTATCTCGCCGCGGCCGACTCTGCCGCTGCCGCGGGTGGCGCGTCCGTCCTGTCGCTTCCAGAGCAGGCCGAGCACTGTCGCTGTGGCGATGAGTGCGGCGAGGACGCCGGCGATGGCGAGAGCGGTCATGGTGGGTTCACGCTACGGCCGGTTTGGCCGCTTTTTCGGAGTGTGACGGGCTGTTACGTCGCCCTCTGTCGTTGCTTACGGATAGTGTGAAGGCCGTGCCTGAAGAGACTGAGCCCCAGCCCATCGAGTTCCGTTCCGACATGAAGGTGGAACTGGTCCGCGCCAATGCGAGCGATGCAGATGTGCTATTCGCCGCCCGCGTCTCCACACAGGGGGAGAAGACCCTTGAGAGTGCGCAGGATGCTGAGACGGATGCATCCCGCAGCAAGGGCCTCATCAACTATTTGATGCGCGACCGTCACGGTTCGCCGTTCGAGCACAACTCGATGACGTTCTACGTGCAGGCGCCGATCTTCGTGTTCCGCGAGTTCATGCGGCACCGCATGAACTCGTACAACGAGGAGAGCGGTCGCTACCGTCAGCTGAACGGCACGTTCTATGTTCCGGCGCCGGAGCGCAACCTGCTGCAGGTCGGCAAGGCGGGCGCCTACAACTTCCTGCCGGGTACGCCCGAGCAGTCCGAGCTGGTCACGGCCGAAGTGCGTGCCACCTCGACCGCTGCCTTCGAGTCGTACCAGAGGATGCTCGACGCCGGCATCGCCCGCGAGGTCGCCCGAATCGTGCTGCCGCTGAACATCTACTCGTCGATGTACGTGACGATGAATGCGCGCTCGCTGATGGCCTTCCTCTCGCTGCGTACAACGCGCGAGGGCTCGCACTTCCCGTCCTTCCCGCAGCGGGAGATCGAGATGGTGGCGGAGCAGATGGAAGATCACTTCGCCCGGCTCATGCCGCTGACCTACGAGTCGTTCAACGGGAACGGTCGGGTTTCGCCGTAGCGCTGGCGCTCGGGCCTGGCTCGGTCACGGGCGCGCCCGGGTGGTCTGCGGCTCCGTGCTGCGAGGGCAATGTTTGGACCCCAAAACGTTCGTGTTAAACAGGACAAACACGCGCACCATAAACAGGACGTCGCGTGAACCCGTGAACATGACATGGAGTGAACCCGTAACCAGGACCGCGGCAGTAAATCCCGCTTCACAACCAGCGGTGTCGCTATCCCCGCGTCCTGTTCTTAAGGCGCGTCTTTGTCCTGTTGAACACGAACGTTTCCAGGGGTGGACCGTTACCAGTACGACCGGTCCTTCACGACGTAAGCGAAGGCTCGACTTTCCACAATCTCCCGGCTCTCGACCTGGGCCGAATGCGTTCGGAGGACAGTCGATGTATGAGAGCAATAGAACGGTCGATTCGGCAGCGTGGCGGTCTTGCGACGACCGCGCAACTGCTCGCCGACAAGCACATCCTTGAGCAAATACACATGGACGCCCGGTACGGAGTCATCACCCGCGTCTGCAAAGGATGGTGGGCGACGAACAACATCCCGGAATTCGCGCTGCAAGCGCGCAGGGCAGGCGGGCGACTCGCATGCGTGGGTGCCCTCGCGTACCACGTCGGGTCCGTCTCCTACGAATGGCTCGACACCTGCCACGTGAGCATCGAGCGATCGTCCTCACGCCACCTGGCCGCCGCAAGGCTCGAGCAGGATGTCTTCTTCCACTGGAGTCGACAGCGACTGCCCGGAGATGCAGTCGCCGTTGACAAGGACATCGCCCTACGCCAAGTCCGAAGCTGCAGGGCGCTCGCGGCCCGGGCCGGATTGAGCCGGGAGGCATGGCGAGCGATAGCCTTAGACCGTGTCTACGATCGATAACCCCTTTGGCCAGGTCCTCGTCGCTTTGGTGACCCCGTTCACCGCAGACGGTGAAGTCGACTGGGTTGGCGTCGAGAAGCACATCGACGACGTAATCAACGACGGCGCCGACGGTATCGTCGTCACCGGCACCACCGGCGAGACCTCCACGCTCACCGACCCCGAGAAGCTCAAGCTCGTCGAAGTCGCGAAAAAAGTAAGCAGCGGCCGCGCCAAGATCATCACCGGCGGCGGATCCAACGAAACCGCACACGCCATCGAGCTCTACAAGGCCAGCGAGAAGGCTGGTGCCGACGGCGTGATGATCGTCACCCCGTACTACAACAAGCCGACGCAGGCCGGAGTACTCACCCACTTCCGCATGATCGCCGATGCCACCGACCTGCCCGTCATCCTCTACGACATCCCGGGCCGCACCGGCATCCCTATCAAGTACGAGACGATCCTGCGCGCCGCCAAGCACCCCAACATCCTCGCCATCAAAGACGCCAAGGGCGACCTGTCCGAGGTGAGCCGCGTGCTCAACCAGACCGACCTGCTTTACTTCTCCGGCGACGATGCGCTCATCCTGCCGCACCTCTCCATCGGCGCAACCGGCCTCATCGGCGTCACCGCCAACGTTGCCGCTGCGCCGTACCGGGTCATCGTCGACGCCGTCAACCGCGGCGACCTGACCGCCGCAACAGCCGCGCACAAGCAGCTCGAGCCGCTCGTGCGCGCCATCATGACCCACGTGCCCGGAACCGTCGCCGCCAAATACGTGCTGCACGGCCTGCACCGCATCGGATCCCCGCGCGTGCGCCTGCCGCTCGTCGGTCCCGAAGACTTCGAAGCCGCGCAGATCGAAGACGACATCGCGCTCGTCGGCGAGATCCCCGGTGTCGACCTCAGCAACTTCCGCCCCGACCGCAACGCGGCCGCCGGCGGAGCACTGCCCAAGGTCGCGGGAACAACCCGCTAACAAGGCTTGAACATGGGGTGAAACCCCGACAACTCCAATAAAGGAACAGATGCCAGTCACGATCTATGAACCCGCAAAACTCCGCCCCGGAACCCTCCGGATCATCCCGATCGGCGGCCTCGGCGAGATCGGCCGCAACATGGCCTCCTTCGAGATCGACGGCAAGATCCTCATCGTCGACTGCGGTGTGCTCTTCCCCGAAGAGCACCAGCCCGGCGTCGACCTGATCCTGCCCGACTTCTCGCCCATCCGGGACCGCCTTGATGACATCGTCGGCGTAGTACTCACGCACGGCCACGAGGATCACATCGGCGCGGTTCCGTACCTACTCAGGCTGCGTGCGGACATCCCGCTCATCGGAAGCACACTCACGCTCGCCCTCATCGAGGCGAAGCTCAAGGAACACCGCATCACGCCGTACACGCTCACCGTCGCTGAAGGCCAGAAGGAGAAGCTCGGCCCGTTCGATCTCGAATTCGTCGCGGTCAACCACTCGATCCCTGACGCACTCGCTGTCGCGATCAAGACCGTCGCCGGAACCGTGCTGCACACCGGCGACTTCAAGATGGACCAGCTTCCCCTCGACAACCGCATCACCGACCTGCGCGCCTTCGCGCGACTCGGCGAGGCCGGCGTCGACCTCTTTATGAGCGATTCCACCAATGCGGATGTCCCGGGGTTCACGCCCAACGAGCGTGACATCGGCCCCGTGCTCGAGACGCTCATCGCCAAGGCGCCGCGTCGAGTGATCGTCGCGAGCTTCTCCAGCCACATTCACCGTGTGCAGCAGGTTCTCGACGCCGCCCACGCCAACGGACGCAAGGTCGTGCTCATGGGCCGCTCGATGGTGCGCAACATGGGCATCGCCGCCGACCTCGGCTACCTGAAAGTGCCGGAGGGTGTGCTGCTCGACGCGAAGAAGGCCGTAAACCTCCCGGACGACAAGCTCGTCTACATGTCGACGGGCAGCCAGGGCGAGCCTATGGCCGTGCTGTCGCGCATGGCCAACCAGGAGCACCAGATCTCGATCGGCAAGGGCGACACGATCATTCTCGCCTCGAGTCTCATCCCCGGCAACGAGAACGGCGTCTACCGCATGATCAACGGGCTGATGAAGCTCGGTGCGAACGTTGTGCACAAGGGCAACGCCCGAATCCACGTATCGGGTCACGCTTCGGCCGGCGAACTGCTCTACTGCTACAACATCCTGCGCCCGAAGAACGTTCTGCCCGTGCACGGTGAACAGCGTCACCTCGTGGCCAACGCCGCCCTCGCCGTGCAGTCCGGTGTGCCCGAGGAGAACACGATCATCGCCGAGGACGGCACCGTGATCGACCTCAAGGACGGCTACGCCTCCGTGGTAGGCCAGCTCGACCTCGGGTTCGTTTACGTGGACGGTTCTAGCGTGGGCGAGATCACCGATGCCGACCTCAAGGATCGTCGCATCCTCGCGGAGGAGGGCTTCGTGTCCATCTTCGTGGCGGTCGACAAGCAGACCGGTCGCGTCATCGTCGGTCCCGAGATCCAGGCCCGCGGTTTCGCCGAGGACGGCGCCGTGTTCGATGCGGTCCTGCCCCAGGTCATCAAGGCCCTTGAGGATGCCGCGGCAAACGGCACCCGCGACACGCACGCCTTCCAGCAGGTCATCCGCCGCACGGTCGGCCGTTGGGTAAACACCCAGCACCGTCGCAAGCCGATGATCGTTCCGGTCGTTATCGAGGCGTAGCCGAACGGTGATGGATTTGTGATCGGGGCGGACCGGAAGGTCTGCCCCTTTCTGCAATACTCGCTGCATGAACATTCCTCGCGCGGCAGCGTTGGTCGCATTGACTACTGTGTTGCTGGCCGGATGCGCACCATCCGCACCCGAGACCACCTCGCCACCGCCCGCGGCCGAGACGCCGTCGGCGACTCCCACGCCGGAGCCGACCAAGCCGACCGTCGAGGAACTGGTGCTGAGCGCCGACGGACTCGGACCGCTGAGAATCGGGGAGCAGCCTCCCGTGACGCATCCCGACGTCGACGTGGTCATCTTCGACCCGGAGTACTGCGCCGAGGACGTGGCCGCGGGGTGGATCACCGATCCCGGCAAATGGGTCACTAACTACCCGTGGGGGCCGGGAGAGTACGGCAAGCCTCCCTTCAGCGTGAACATTGTCGACGGTGTTCTTCAGGCACTGTTCACACTCGACCCCCGCGTTCGAACAGCCGGCGACATCGGTATCGGCAGCACGGTCAAGGAGCTCCTCGCCGTTTATCCCGATGCGGTGTTGACCCGGAGCGAACTCATCGACCTCTACGTCATCGCGGGCGAGAGCGGTCAGCTGGTATTTGAGGCCGGCAATGACACGTCCATCGGCTACGACCCCGGCGTCATCTGGATCGCGCACGTGATCCCGACCGATGTGAAGCCCTACTCCTTCGCCAATTCCGACGCCGGCTTCGGAAACTGCGTCAGCGCATGACCGTGGCAACGACGTACAACTGACGAGAAACGTTGGGTTGTGGTTCATCCTCACGAATGATTCATTTGGATCATGGCCCGCGTTATGGTTACGGGCACGCTGTTCCGAGCTGGGGGTTTTGAGTGGTCATCGCACGCACGTGGGTCTTTCCGATTTTGCGCATCCTGCTTCTCATGGTGGTGGCGGTGGCGCTCGTGAAGTTCGCATTCTTCCCCGATAAGCCGGTCGAAGACAACTCGCAGTCGCCGAGCGCGGAGATCGTTGAACCGCAGATCCCGGTCGCTCTGGGAACCGTGCAGAACGACGTGTCGCTCGCCGGCAACATCGCCGCGAACCCGGCCGTGGCCGTTCCGGCGACGGCAGCGGGGGAGGTGCACCGTGTGCACGTCAAGGCCGGACAGAAGGTCAAAAAGGGCCAGCTCATGGTCGTGCTGCGCAGCGAGACGTTCAGTGACGACGGCACGAGCGTGCGCAGGTTCGTCAACGTGAAGGCTCCGGTTGCGGGCACGGTCTCCAACCTGACCGCACTGGTCGGCCAGAGCTTCGTCGTGGGAGACCCGATCGGGCAGATCGCGCCGCCGTCGTTCACGGTGAGCGGGAGCATCCCGCCCGAACAGCTCTATCGACTGCTCACGCAGCCCAAGACGGCTGAGGTGACCATCAACGGTGGACCCGCCCCGTTCACGTGCACCAACCTGCGCATCACGTCGCCGCTGGCCGGCGAGGAGCCCGGTGAGGGCGAGTCGAGCGGTGGACCGCTGGTGCAGTGCGCGGTTCCGGCAGACGTGCGCGTCTTCCCGGGGCTGACCGCGACGATCGTGATCGCCGGCGGCATCGCCGAGAACGTGCTCGTCGTGCCGATGACCGCGGTCGAGGGCACCGCCGAGACCGGCAACGTGTACGTCGTGGTCGAGGGCGGCGAGCCAGAGCTGCGCGCCGTGACCCTGGGCCTGAATGACGGCATCAACGTTGAGATCAAGGACGGCCTCGAGGAGGGCGAACTGATCCTGCAGTTCGTCCCCGGGGCGCTCGGCGGCGAGGAGGTCCTCGGTCCGGACGGCATGCCGCTGCAACCGGGTGAGTGCGTCATCGACGAGACCGGTATGGAGATCTGCTCGGACGGATCACGGTGACCCTGCTCCGCCTCGAGCAGGTGACGCGTTCGGTGCAACTGCCCGACGCGCAGCCGCTCGAGATCCTCAAGGGCGTCAACCTGGTGGTCGACGTCGGCGACCACGTGAGCATCGTGGGCCGCTCCGGTTCCGGCAAGTCGACGCTGCTCAACCTGCTCGGTATGCTCGACGACCCGACGAGCGGCGAGATCTTCTTCGACGACGAACCCGTGCGCGCCCTGCGCACGGGGCAGCGCGACCGCAAGCGCGGCGCGGACATCGGCTTCATCTTTCAGCAGTTCAACCTGCTGCCCGGCCGCACCGCCCTCGAAAACGTGATCACCCCGCTGCTCTACGCACCGGCGAAGCAGTTCTGGTCGCGCCGACGCCTCGCGATGGAGATGCTCGACCGCGTGGGCCTGTCGACGCGCATGGATTCCATGCCCGAGAAGCTGTCGGGCGGTGAGCAGCAGCGCGTCGCGATCGCCCGCGCGCTGGTGCGCCGACCGCGACTGATCCTGTCGGACGAGCCGACCGGCGCTCTCGACATCGAGACCGGCGAGTCGGTGATGGCGCTTCTGGATGAAGTGGCCGAGCAGTCGGGCGCTGCCCTCATCACGATTACTCACGACGCAAACGTCGCGGCTCTCGCCCGGCGTCACTACCGGCTGGATAGCGGCGTGCTCACCGGAGTCGACATCACCAAGGCGCTCGCGCAGTCCGTTCCGGAGGTGACCCTGTGAACGGGTTCTTCGCCGGGCTGGTCGGCGCTTTCGTGGAGGCGTGGGCCGAGCTGCGCATCCACAAGACAAGGGTTCTGCTCAGTCTCATTGGTGTGGCAGTCGCGGTCGCGGCTATCACCGGTGTGGTGGGGGTCGCGGCGATCGCCGAGCAGGCGCAGCGGGAACAGTACGAGGCCCAGGGTGGCCGACCCGCGCTGCTGTTGGTGAGCGCATACAGCGAGAGCGGGGATCCGATCGACACGGCGGAGTTCGCCACCGCGTTCGACACCGCCGCGGAGCGCTACAAGATCGGTCACACGGCCCGCAACGGCTACGGCACAAAGCGCGTGCAGTTCGTGGACGGCGTGCTCGACGTGAACATCATCCTCACCGACGTCAATTACGCGGTGATGCACCGCACCACAGTGGGGGAGGGCGCGTGGTTCACCGACGCCGACGAGCAGCGTCTCGCCCCGAACCTCATCGTCAACCATTTCATCTGGGAGAAGATGGGTTCACCCGACCTGCGCACCCATCCCACCCTCGACCTGCTCGGAGACGGTACGGTCACGGCCGTCGTCACCGCCGTGATGCCCAAGCAGCAGTACGAGGACTACCCCGAGATGCGGATGCTCTACTCGGCGTGGGAGCGCATCGCGACGCCCGCCGAGCTCGAGGCGAACCCGCCGAGCTATGAGGCGTGGGTTCCGCCGGCGCTCGCTCGCGACCTCACTGACCTTATCAAGCGCGACGTGGCCGGAGCGCTCGGCACCGGCGTCATGGTCGATGTGTCCCGCCAGGACTACGCGGGCTGGGCCGACCAGGCCGGCGGCGAGGATCCACTGTTGCCGTTCAAGATCGTGGTCGGCGGCGTCTCTGCGCTTGTGCTGTTCCTTGGCGCGCTGAGCCTCGTCAACATCTCGCTCGTGACGGTGCGGCAGCGAATCCGAGAGATCGGCATCCGCCGCAGCTTCGGTGCGACGGCAGGCCGGGTGTTCTTCGCGGTCATGATGGAGAGCATCGTCGGCACGATCGTCGCGGGCCTCGCGGGCGTCATCTTCGCGGTGCTCGTCGTCTCGAACGAGTGGGTGCGCGCGCAGGTTGCGCCGCAACTGCAGGACGTGCCCGGCTTCCCGGTCGAGGCGGCCGTGCTGGGCATGATCTGCGCGACGGCGGTCGGAGCCCTCGCGGGCCTCCTTCCCGCCCTCGTCGCGGTGCGCGTCAAGGTGATCGACGCCATTCGTTACTAGCTGACACGCGCCCCGTCTAACCGGGCTGTGGCGGTGGTTGCAGGTACCGTGGAGCGCATGGCTACGAGCACGAGATCGACCCCGCGCGCACGCACGTCGTCGACCCGCGCGCGGTCGGCTGCGAGCAAGAACGCACCGACCAAAAAGCTGCCTGCGACGCGGGCTCAGTCCAAGACGGTTGCTCCGGATGAACCGGGCCTCCTGACCACCGCCTGGCAGGGTCTGGCACACGTCGTCGGCGGCGCCGCGCGCGTTCTCGGCAAAGAGACCCTCGCCAAGGAGGAGCGCCGCGACGGCGTTCCCTTCTTTGTCTTCCTGCTCGCGATCGCCGGTGCGGTCATCGAGTGGTTCCAGACCGACGACATCGCTTCGGCCCTCAGCGCGTACACGTTCGGCGGCCTGTTCGGCCGGGTCTCCTTCGCGCTGCCTGTGATCATGCTGTTGTTCGCGATCTGGCTGTTCCGCCACCCCGCGAGCGTGCACGACAACGGCCGCATCGGCATCGGCCTCGCGGTGCTTCTCACGAGCGTGAGCGGCCTGTGCTTCATCTTCGGCGGCCAGTCCGCCCCCGCCGACGGCATCGAGGCCGTCGCGCTCTCCGGCGGTATTCTCGGCTGGCTGCTCGCCGGCTGGATGGTCGCCATCGGAACCGCCTGGCTGGCCGTGCCGCTGGTGCTCGCCCTGCTTGTGCTGTCGCTGTTCATCATCACCAAGACCCCGCCGAACAAGATCGGCGCGCGCCTCGGTGAGCTCTACGCCTACCTGTTCGGCACCGAGGTGCCCGAGCCGAAGAAGAAGGCCGACGGATCGACGTCGACGACGAGCCTCGAGTTCACCGATCTCGACAGCCTGGGCCTCGGCGCCGGCGATGACGACGATCCCGCGAGCCTGCCCTGGTGGCGTCGCAATAAGGCCCGCTCCAACGACCAGGCCTTCGACTCGCCCGTCATCGGCCGCGACCAGGCCACGGAGATCGTCGGAGCCGTGGCTCCCGCCTCGTCTCTCAATGACTCGGCCGACTTCGGCATTCAGCTCTTCGACGAGCTCGTGAAGGCCGAAGACGCCGTCAAGCGATTCACCGGAGAGGTGGAGCCGCACCAGACGGGAATCCGCGAGGACGGACCCGTCACACCCCTGCCCGGCTTCACGACCAAAGCCAGCGAGAAGGGTGAAGCGGGAGAGTTCGATGGCCCCGAGCCCGTGGCATCCCCAGCACCGGCGAAGCCTCGCGGCAACACCGCGCCGTATCGCCTGCCCGTCGCCTCGCTGCTGACGCCCGGCACGCCGTCGAAGGCCCGCAGCTCTGACACCGACGAGGTGATCGCCTCGATCACCGAGGTACTTAAGCAGTTCGCAGTGGATGCCTCAGTCACCGGTTTCAGCCGCGGACCCTCGGTCACGCGCTACGAGCTCGAACTCGGCCCGGGTGTCAAGGTCGAGCGGGTCACCGCACTCGCGCGGAACATCAGCTACGCGGTCGCGAGCAACGAGGTCAACATCCTCTCGCCGATTCCGGGCAAGAGTGCGATCGGCGTGGAGATACCGAACAAGGACCGCGAAATCGTATCGCTCGGCGACGTGCTGCGCTCGAATGCGAGCACCAAGAGCGTGCACCCCATGACCATCGGTCTCGGCAAGGACGTCGAGGGCGGCTTCGTCGTCGCGAACCTCGCGAAGATGCCCCACCTGCTCGTCGCCGGCTCCACCGGCTCGGGCAAGTCGAGCTTCGTGAACTCGATGATCACGTCGATCCTCATGCGGGCGACGCCGGCCGAGGTGCGCATGGTGCTCATCGACCCGAAGCGCGTCGAGCTCTCCATCTACGCGGGTGTGCCGCACCTCATCACGCCTATCATCACGAACCCGAAGAAGGCCGCCGAAGCGCTCGCCTGGGTCGTGAAGGAGATGGACATGCGGTACGACGACCTCGCGTCGTTCGGCTTCCGCCACATCGACGACTTCAACCGTGCCGTGGTCGCGAACGAGATCGTGCTGCCGGTCGGCTCCGAGCGCAAGCTGTCGCCGTACCCCTACCTCCTTGTTGTGGTGGATGAGCTCGCCGACCTCATGATGGTCGCCCCGCGCGACGTCGAAGACTCGATCGTTCGCATCACCCAGCTCGCGCGCGCCTCCGGTATCCACCTCGTGCTGGCCACGCAGCGGCCGTCGGTGGATGTCGTCACGGGCCTCATCAAGGCCAACGTGCCGTCTCGCCTGGCGTTCGCGGTCTCGAGCATGACCGACTCCCGGGTCATCCTCGACCAGCCGGGCGCCGACAAGCTGATCGGCCAGGGCGACGCGCTGTTCCTGCCGATGGGTGCCTCCAAGGCGATCCGCGTGCAGGGCGCGTGGGTGCAGGAGGAGGAGATCTCCGAGGTCGTCAAGCACGTCATCGCGCAGGCACGCCCCGAGTACCGCGAAGACGTCGCCGTCGTCGCCGAGAAGAAGGTGGTCGACGCCGACATCGGTGACGACCTCGAGCTGCTGCTCGCCGCGACCGAGCTCATCGTCAGCACCCAGTTCGGCTCGACGTCGATGCTGCAGCGCAAGCTGCGGGTCGGATTCGCCAAGGCCGGCCGCCTCATGGACCTGCTCGAATCGCGCGAGATCGTCGGACCCTCAGAAGGTTCCAAGGCTCGCGACGTGCTGGTGACAGTGGAGCAGTTGCCGTCTGTGCTCGCGCGGCTCCGCGGAGGGGACGAACCGTCTCCGGCACCGGCTGCACCGCAGCGCGACCTGGTCGCCGAATCTCTCGAAGAGGAACTCAGCGGATACGATGAGGTCGAGGCCTCGTCGGATGAGGATGCCTGGAACCTGACCGACCGGGAGTAGCGCGTGGCCACAGAATCTGGCGTTCCGCGCTACGGGACCATGCGGGGTCGTGTGCTCAGCGCGGGCGATACCCCCGCGAGCAACGCGAACATCGCGAACATCATCACGGTGATCCGCATCCTGCTTGCACCGCTCTTCATCTGGCTGCTGCTGGTCGACAACGGGCAGCTGGGGGTCGAGCGTTGGCTCGCTGCCGGCCTCTTCATCTTCGCGATCGCGACGGACAGCCTCGACGGCATCCTCGCCCGCGGCCGCAACCTGATCACGAATGTCGGCATCATCCTCGACCCGATCGCTGACAAGGTGCTGACCCTCGGTGCGCTCATCGGGCTGTCGATCCTGGGGGAGCTGTGGTGGTGGGTGACCATCATCATCGTCGTGCGCGAGCTCGGCATCACCATCTTCCGGTTCGCTGTGCTGAGCAAGCGCGTCATCCCGGCCTCCCGCGGCGGCAAGCTGAAGACGATCGTGCAGTCGGTCGCCATCTCCCTGTTCCTCACCCCGCTCTGGGTGTTCCTGGGCGACTGGGTGCTGTGGCTCAACTGGGTCGCTATGGCCGCAGCCTTCGTGCTGACCGTCTACACCGGCATCGACTACCTCGTGCAGGCGTACAAGCAGAACCGTTCTTCTCGTGTCTGACCTTGCTGCCGACCTGATCGCCACGCTCACCGAGCGCGGTCTCACCGTCGCGGTGGCGGAGTCGCTTACGGGCGGCCTGCTCGTGGCTGAGCTGATCAGACCTGCCGGTGCCTCGGCGGTGGTTCGGGGCGGAATCGTCGCGTACAACACCGAGCTCAAGGCCAGCCTGCTCGCGGTCGACGTGAGTGTTCTCGCTGTGCATGGGCCGGTGCATCCCGATGTCGCACGACAGATGGCGGCAGGCGTACGTTCGGCCCTCACGGTCGACGGTCTGCCGGCCGACATCGGCATCGCCACGACCGGAGTCGCCGGCCCCGACCCGCAGGGCGGGCAGCCGGTCGGCACGGTCTTCGTCGCAATCGCCATTGGAATCGAGATCCACGTGCTGGAACTTGCCCTCGAGGGGGACCGCGAGGCCATCCGATCGGCCGTCGTCTACGAATCATTGTTAGAGCTCACGAGACTGCTGACTATCTCGGATTAGCGGCGGGAATAGCCGTCGTTTCGATCGCGTTACATCTCGTGGATTCACAAGCGCCACACAGTGACCTCTGGTTAGAGTTCATGCAGGTGGTGGTTGTAGTGTTACTGCTCCATCGGTCGATTACCCTTCGGTCGTCGGTACAGGGCACACAGTCATGAGGAGGGTCCAATGGTTCTAGTTCGTCAGGAAATCGGAGACGTGCTCCGCGACTTCCGTTTGCAGAAAGGCCGCACCCTGCGTCAGGTTGCGTCGCGCGCGAGCGTTGCACTCGGATACCTGAGCGAGGTGGAGCGTGGCCAGAAAGAGGCAAGCTCCGAGATCCTCGCCTCGGTGGCAGATGCTCTCGATACTCCTATCTCCGTCATCATGCGCGAGGTCGGCGACCGCCTGGCCGTCATCGAAGGCGTTGTCTTCGAGACCGTCTCGTCGATACCCGACACTCTGCCCGACGACCTCGTGGCCGAGTTCGATTCGGAGCTCGTCAGCCGCTGATTTTCTCAGAGGATGCCCCCGCTCATGGCGGGGGCATTCCTCGTTAAGGGTTAGGTTTGTTCGATGCGCGTGAGTGAGTTCTGGACGGCGGTCTCCGACGAGTTCGGCGAACTGTACGGACGCGTGCTCACGAGCGACCTGGTGCTGAGTGCCGTCGGCGGCATGACCGCCGTGCAGGCGATCAAGGCCGGGGTTGCGCCGCGCGAAATCTGGCTCGCCCTCTGTGAGGCGTCGGAGGTTCCCGAGTCGCGGCGCTACGGCGTGGGGCAGCGCGAGCCCAAGGAATAGTCGCGACACACCTGTTTATCGTTCGAACACTGGTTCGAATATGGCTAGGCTCCTTCATAGCGTCTCTCGAAGACGAGTTGTCCACCATCGGGCACGTCGGTCCACCGGAATGTCGGCGGCCACGCATACGGTGGGACGCAACTGAAACATCAGCCTTTGTCGGGAGGCTGGGAACCTTGCACGATCGGTTCCCGGATCAGCGACAGCCTATGGGCAGCAACCCACGATTTCCAAGGAGCACGAAAATGGCATCAGCAGCAGACCGCGAAAAGGCCCTCGACACCGCCCTCGCCCAGATCGACCGCCAGTTCGGCAAAGGTTCGGTCATGCGCCTCGGCAGCGACGAACGAGCGCCCGTAGCCGTCATCCCGACAGGCTCCATTGCGCTGGATGTCGCGCTCGGCATTGGCGGACTCCCGCGCGGCCGCATCGTCGAGATCTACGGCCCTGAGTCGTCGGGTAAGACAACCCTGACCCTGCACGCGATCGCCAACGCCCAGCGCAATGGTGGAATCGCAGCCTTCATCGACGCGGAGCACGCCCTCGACCCCGAGTACGCGCAGAAGCTCGGCGTCGACATCGACTCGCTCCTCGTCTCGCAGCCTGACACGGGTGAGCAGGCGCTCGAGATCGCCGACATGCTCGTGCGTTCGGGATCCATCGACCTCATCGTCATCGACTCCGTCGCAGCACTCGTGCCCCGCGCCGAGATCGAGGGCGAGATGGGTGACACCCACGTTGGTCTCCAGGCGCGCCTCATGTCGCAGGCGCTGCGCAAGCTCACCGGTGGCCTCAGCCAGACCAACACCACGATGATCTTCATCAACCAGCTGCGCGAGAAGATCGGTGTCTTCTTCGGAAGCCCCGAGACCACCGCGGGTGGAAAGGCGCTCAAGTTCTATGCGTCGGTCCGCCTCGACATCCGTCGCATCGAGACGCTGAAGGACGGCACCGAGGCAGTCGGTAACCGCACCCGCGTCAAGGTCGTCAAGAACAAGATGGCGCCGCCCTTCAAGCAGGCCGAGTTCGACATCCTCTACGGTGTCGGAATCTCCCGCGAAGGCAGCCTGATCGACTTCGGTGTCGAGCACGAGATCGTGCGTAAGTCCGGCGCCTGGTACACCTACGACGGTGACCAGCTCGGACAGGGCAAGGAGAACTCGCGCAACTTCCTGCTCGCGAACCCCGAGATCGCCCTCGAGATCGAGCAGAAGATCATGCGCAAGCTCGGTGTCGGTGCAGAGGCGAAGGAACAGAACGCCAAGATCGCCGCCGACGCCGCCAAAGCAGAGATCGCTGCGGAGGCCGCGGCCAAGAAGGCAGCAAAGGCGCCCGCGTCCAAGGCTCCCGCTGACCTGCCGGTTCTCCAGACCGCAGTAGGCGAGTAGTCCGTGACCTCCGACGGGCTGGCCAAAGTCAGCTACCTCTTCGGCCCACCCCCCGGTGCCGAAGAAGAGCAGGCCGAGGCCAGCCCGGCGGAGGCATCCTCCTCCGGCAACGATGGTTGGTTTGAAGAGACCGCCGAAGAGCCGGAACCCCTGCCTCCGGTCGCAACCAGCGCTCGCGAGCGCGCCTGGATCCGCACCGAGGCTACGCCCGAGCGCACTGCGCCCCGCTCGTCCGGCCCCGTCTTCACCGAAGAGCCGGTACCTGCAGCCCCGGCCCGCACCGACCTGAGCAAGCTGCCCAACTTCATCCAGAACCCGGCAGCGCCCACGAGGGTCGCGCGCGATGTCCCTGAAGACGACTTCGCCGAGCCGGAGCAGCCGACCAAGGCCGAACTCAAGACCGAGCGTCGCGCCAGCAACGTCAGCCTCAACGCACTCGCCCGCAAGGGCATGTCGATGAAGGAGATGCAGAAGCTGCTCGAGCGCCGCGAGATGGAGCCCGAGGTCATCGAGTCCGAGATCGCTCGCCTCGAAGGAGTCGGTCTGCTCGACGACGCAGCCCTCGCCGAGAACCTGGTCCGCACGCTGCAGGACCGCAAGGGCCTCGGCAAGTCGGCGATCATGGCCGAGCTCCGCCGCCGCCAGGTCGGTGACGAGGCCATAACCGCGTCCCTCGAAGACTTCGACGTCGACGATGAGCTGGAGCGTGCCATCGAGGTCGCCACGAAGCGCGCCGGCCAGCTCCGCTCCTACGACGACGAAACCGCCAAGCGTCGCCTCAGCGCCTACCTCCAGCGTCGCGGCTACGGCGGCTCCGTCCTCTCCGCAGCGATGAAGGCCGCCTTCGAGCCGGGCTCCGGCCGCGGCCCCCGCTTCAGCTAGACCCGCCCCGCCGCGAGGCCACTCGGGCAACTGCACCGTAAACTTGACCCACCATGACCCTGCTCGAAGCACCCGCCCTGCCCGGCGCAACGGAGAAGCCCCGCACCTACGAGGTGCGCACCTTCGGCTGCCAGATGAACGTCCACGACTCCGAGCGTCTCAGCGGCTCCCTTGAGGCGGCCGGCTATACCCGGGCAGACGGGCAAGAGGCTGACATCGTCGTCATCAACACCTGCGCCGTGCGCGAGAACGCCGACAACAAGCTCTACGGAACCCTCGGCATGCTCGCCGACATCAAGCGCCACCACGAGGGCATGCAGATCGCGGTCGGCGGATGCCTCGCCCAGAAGGACAAGAACGTCATCCTCGAGAAGGCACCCTGGGTCGACGTCGTCTTCGGCACTCACAACATGGGCGCCCTGCCCACCCTGCTCGAGCGAGCGCGCCACAACGGTGAGGCTCAGCTCGAGATCCTCGAGTCGCTCGACATCTTCCCCTCCACCCTGCCCACGCGTCGCGAGTCCACCTACAGCGGCTGGGTCTCCATCTCCGTCGGCTGCAACAACACCTGCACCTTCTGCATCGTGCCCGCCCTCCGCGGCAAGGAGAAGGACCGCCGCCCCGGCGAGGTGCTCGCCGAGATCCAAGCGCTGGTGGATGACGGTGCCATCGAAGTCACGCTCCTCGGACAGAACGTCAACTCCTACGGCGTCGAGTTCGGCGACCGTCAGGCGTTCAGCAAGCTCCTCCGCGCCGCCGGCCAGATCGAGGGACTCGAGCGAATTCGCTTCACCAGCCCGCACCCCGCCGCCTTCACCGACGACGTCATCGACGCCATGGCACAGACGCCGAACGTGATGCCGCAGCTGCACATGCCGCTGCAGTCCGGATCCGACGCCATCCTCAAGGCGATGAAGCGCAGCTACCGCTCGACCAAGTTCCTCGGCATCCTTGACCGGGTGCGCGCGCAGATCCCGCACGCCGCCATCTCCACCGACATCATCGTCGGCTTCCCGGGCGAGACCGAGGAGGACTTCCAGGAGACCCTGCGCGTTGTGGAGGAGTCGAGGTTTGCCTCCGCATTCACCTTCCAGTACTCCATCCGCCCGGGCACGCCCGCCGCGACCATGGACAACCAGATCCCCAAGGCGGTTGTGCAGGAGAGGTACGAGCGCCTCACCGCCCTGCAGGACCACATCTCCCGCGAGGAAAACCAGAAGCAGGTCGGCCGCACCGTCGAGGTCCTGGTGTCCGCGACCGAGGGCCGCAAGGCCGCCGAGCGCAACCGCATGTCCGGCCGCGCCGAAGACTCCCGCCTCGTCCACTTCGACGTGCCTGCAGGCAGCGAGACCCCGCGCCCGGGCGACATCGTGAGCGTCACCATTACCGAGGCGGCGAGCTTCCATCTGGTGGCGGATGCCGCACCTGGCCAGCAGCTCACCATCCGCCGCACGCGCTCCGGTGACGCCTGGGATCGCGCGGAGGCCGAGTCCTGCGCCGTGCCCGCCCCGAGCGCCGACGGCAAGAAAACGGTAAGCCTTGGCTTGCCGAGCCTGCGCGTCGGACCGCCCGCGACCGTGAGCACGATCCCGATCTACGACGTCACCGACGGCCAGCGCTGACCGTGCTCGTCACCATCGTCGGCGCAACCGGCACCGGCAAGTCGGGGCTGTCGCTCGACTTAGCCGAGGCGTTAGCGAAAAGCGGCAAATCCGCCGAGATCATCAACGCCGACGCGATGCAGCTCTACCGCGGGATGGACATCGGCACAGCGAAGTTATCCGAGGGGGAGCGCCGTGGCATCCCGCACCACATGCTGGATGTGCTGGATCCCAGCGAGGAGGCGAGCGTCGCCGCGTTCCAGGTGGACGCGCTTGCGGCCATCGCGGGTGTGGAGGAGCGTGGCGCCATCCCGATTCTGGTGGGCGGTTCGGGCCTGTATGTGTCGAGTGTGATCTACGACTTCCAGTTTCCGGGAACGGATGCCGCGATTCGCGCGCGGCTCGAGGACGAGCTCATCGCGACCGGGCCGGGGATGCTCTACCAGCAGCTGCTGCAGAAGGACCCGGCGGCGGCGGAGGCGATCGGCCCGAGTAACGGGCGGCGGCTGGTGCGCGCGCTCGAGGTGATCGAGATGACGGGGGAGCCGTTCGGGTCGGGGCTGCCCGACGAGAACGCGTACTGGCGCGACACCGTTGTGTTCGGGCTGGCCGCGCCGCGCGAGGAGCTCGTGCCGCGGCTGAACGAGCGGGTCGTGCAGATGTGGCGCGATGGGCTGCTCGGAGAGGCCGAGCGATTACAGCAGCAGATCATCGGCGTTACCGCAGCCCGCGCGATCGGCTATGCGCAGGCATTCGCCCAACTCAGAGGCGAGTTACCCCAAGAAGACGCCATCGAGCAGACCGCCGCCCTCACGAGGCGCTACGCGCGGCGGCAGGTCGGCTGGTTCCGCCGCTACCCGGGCACGACCTGGCTCGACGCCGGCGACCCGCGAAACGTCGAGTCGGCGGTGGCCGCTATCGTGGCCGCATGACTTTTGCGAACGTGGGCACGCTTGGCGCCGTCCCGGGCGGGCGCGACGAGCTGGTGACTCATCTGACCCAGCGCAGCGACGCGCTGGCAAGCATCGGCTGCCTCGCCTACGAGGTGGGCGTGAACGACGAGGAGCCGAACACGGTGTTCGTCGTCGAGCTGTGGGAGAGCGCGGAGGCACACCGGGCGTCGCTGCAGCTGCCGGAGGTGCAGGCGTTGATCCACGCGGCGCGTCCGCTGCTGTCGGGGGAGTTCGGCGGGTTCCGCTTCGACGTGGTCGGGTCGCCGCTCCGCGACTGACCTTCGGGATTAGGTTTTCGAGATCGCACAGAGTTCCACCCAACGGGCAGATACATCGAACGCGCACCCACGGGCGACTTTAACGATGCGAACAACCGCGAAAATCTAGACCAGGGACTTCTGAATCGCGAGCAGCGAGCCCAGAGAAGCAGTTCAATCGGTGACATTGCCATCCACGAAAGCAGTTTGCTGTTCGTTCAGGTGATCTCGTCGCTGCCTAGCCAAATCGCGAGCTCACTGAAGGTGTCGGACGGCTAGAAGATAGTCTGGCCAGACTCTGACCATTACGAGGGGCAGACAAGCGCACTGGTACTCGGTACCTTTCTGGAATGTTCGGGAAGAAGGTTGTGACGCCAACGGATCGCCGCTATGAGTCCGCGCGTCTCTACATCGACGAAGTTTCAAAGCATCTTGCCCTCATTTCGGCTCGCCGAGAATCAATGAACAATCGCGCCGGACTTCTAGTCGCATCAGCCTCCGTGTCCGCTGGATTCGCGACCGTCGATTCCCCGTCCGGCTGGGAGGTGACCGCCCTCGTGCTCACGACGATCGCGGCGATCCTCGGAATCGTCGCTCTTTGGCCGACCAAAACGGATGTTGTAAGTATCGAACTTGTGCGCGACACAGTCTTGCCGAACGCCAATGCCGCATCACTAACTGAACTGGGCGACACATGGTTTGTTATGGTGCCGGATGCTGCTCGACGGTTGAAGATTCGCGCCTACGTCGTTGCTTCCGGATTTGTTCTGCTCGGGCTATCGCTCGTGAGTGGCGTGAGCAACGCGCTTCAGGTCCAAATAACAATAGGAGGATGTAATGGCTGATAGTGAAACGGAAAAGCCCGATCCGGAGAAGGCCCCGCCGGTCAGGCCGATCAGGGGAGGCAACGTCGCTTACTTCACGCCTCTCCACGAGTCGGCGAATGTAATCAAGCTGGTGCGGCAGAGCGACGAAGACGACTAGTCGGACGCCAGGAGTGCTCGCTGTACCTATGGCTTTTCGCGTCGAAAACCTGAACCGGACCAGCGCCTCCGATGGTTAGGCTGGTCTCGTGAGCACCACCATCCACTTCACCAAAGGCCACGGCACCGGCAACGACTTCGTGCTGTTCAGCGACCCGGACGGCGAGATCGACCTGAGCGCCGCGCAGCTGGCCGCGATCGCCGACCGCCACTTCGGTGTCGGTGCGGATGGCGTGCTGCGCGCGGTGCGCTCCAAGAACCTGGCCGACGGTGCGGCGGCTCTCGCCGAGGACGCCGACGCCGAGTGGTTCATGGATTACCACAACTCCGACGGCACGGTCTCGGAGATGTGCGGCAACGGCATCCGCGTCTTCACCCGCTACCTGATCGACAAGGGCCTCGCGACGCTCGAGCCGGGGGAGACCCTGCCGATCGGCACCCGCAGTGGTGTTCGGGATGTGCAGCGCAATCTCTCCGGCTACCAGGTCGACCTAGGCCGATGGCGCCTCGACGGCGGCGAGCCGCTGGTGCGCGCCCGCAACCTGGACGTGCAGCGCCCTGGCCTCGGCATCAACGTCGGCAACCCGCACGTTGTGGTGGCGCTGGCCAGCGACGAGGAGCTCGACGGTGTCGACCTCGGCTACATCCCGATTCTTGAGCCGGTTCCGGATGACGGTGCCAACGTCGAGTTCGTCGTCCCCGCCGACCCCCTCGTGGTGGACGGCGTCGGGCACATTCGCATGAGGGTGCACGAGCGCGGCTCTGGCGAAACTCTGAGCTGCGGAACGGGTGCTGCGGCTGCGGCCCTGGCGGTCCGTCACTGGGCAGGCGCCGGCGCCCCCAACCAGTGGAAGGTGCAGGTTCCGGGAGGAACGGTCGGCGTGCGAATGTTCCCCACGGAGGACGGCGAGCACGTCTCGCTTTCCGGCCCGGCCGAGCTCGTATACAGCGGTTCGCTGACCCTTTAGCGGTGGTCGAGCGAAGCCGAGACCAGGCCGAGCGAAGCCGAGGCACTCGACTCCGCTGATTGAGTAGGCCGCCCGCGGCCGTATCGAAATCTACGACCGGCACGCCAATTGATAGATGCGGTCATCGTCTGAACAGATTCTGCCGTCTTCGCCCTAAATAGCTGACTACGGCGCTCAGTTGAGACCGTGCGTCAATGTATTGGCGCACTCGCGCGAAGATGTTTCAATTCCGTAACGCGACGGTGCGTCGCGGCCATATCGACGAGAGTGGTGTCATCTTGAGCTTGGCCTCACATCGTCCGCGCATGCGGGGAAGCATTTAGCGTTCAAGGGCCGGAAATGAGGTGATCACATGTACGACATTGGAGAAAAGCCCGGCAAGGGTAAGTATCGCGATGCGTTCGGTCACACTGTGACGCTCGACGACAATGATGACGCGCTCCCGCCGTGCGGCGCCTGCGGCGCCGGCCAGAGCACAAAGTGGACGAAGGTCTACTAAAAAAGATGGCGGCGTGGACGCGGCCGGGCGTCCTCGTCGCCATCCAAATGCTGGCAACAGCTGGCGGCGGAGACATGCGCGCTGGCTGCGCAAGCAGCTCGCCGCACCGGACGGCTCGGGCGGCAAAGTGCGCTGGTACTCGATCTTCAAGTTCAAGGGCCTCGAATCGGACGCGATCATCATCACCGACGTGAACCCGGCCGCGGTCGCGTTCGCCGACACGCACGCGCTGAACCTGCCAGACATGATGTACGTCGGGATGACCCGCGCCAAATATCACTGTGTGGTGCTGGATTCGGCGGAGGTGTTGGCTAAGCAGCTCGCTTAGTCTTCTTCTTCTTCCTCGACGACCGAGTCAGTTACGTCCTCGAAACCCTCCAAATACTCGCGGCGGACATCAACCATCGAGCGGTCACCATTGGCTTGTGTGAGCCAAAACCACCACCCGGCTTCGGACTGCGAACCTGTTACGGCTCGTGCCGCTCCACTGAGGGTCATGTACGGCACATCATCGATAAAGAGCCGACCGTCGTCGCTAACCATGCACGTCTTTCCTGCATGGGATGCGGGTCGAGCATGGAGCGTCGTTCCGACGGGAACCAGCCCGGCACGAACCAGATCAGCGACTTCGACGCGTGAACGAGCGCGCTCGACATGCTGTGCGCTGGCGGTCACGTGCCCGTTTGGAACCGGCCAGATCTCGAGAATGCTTGAGATGAGGGCTTCGGTGCGCCTCTGGATGTCGACCTCCGTCCACGACTCGGGTGAGCCATCCACGATCGCCCGAGTTATCAAGAGAGAGGTATTCGCGTTCAAGCCCGCGCGCTTTCCCTTATCTCCCAACCACGGCCCGTTCGAGACCTGGCTGTTGAGCGATTGGGTGATGAGGGTGAGGTTGCCCAGTGTCTGAACGAGGCGGTCACGCTCGGTCTCCTGCTCAGGACTGACGCCATTAGACCAATGCTTGCGCCAGTCCTGCGGCATCACGTGCTCGACAGTGCAGACCTCGCGGATCACCGGCTGCTCATGCTTGGGGTTCGTCCCCGTCCATCCGCGGGCGTGGTCTTCGGCGGCTTCGAGAATCATTCGCAGCCGACCGCGACGTAGGCGTCGGTAGATCTGAAGTGACGAGAGTTCTCGACGGACTTCGGCATCATCGGGCCAGAAGGAGACCGGGCCGGTTTGCCTTGCGAAGTATTCTTCGGCGGCGTCACCAATCGTCGCATGAGGCTGCTCGTTGAGATGCCCGAGGAAGTCAACGAGGAGGTTATTGGTTCCCTGGCTCTTAGCCCGAACAAGGGCCCGACGAACAAGCCAACTCTCAACCACGTCAAGAGTCTTATGGACCTGCCCGACGGGAACGTCGACTTGGGCCGGTGCATCGAGCCAGATGAGTAGTGGCTTCACGATTTCCGACTCAAGGTTGCCCGTTCGGTAGACGAAGAGTTCAAGGCGGGACAGTGGGCTGGTGCGGTCTGCAGCCTTCCGGACCATGTCTCCATACTTATCCGCAGCTTCGCGAATGCGAGGGAGCAACTCCGTCATCTGAACGTCGCCCTCAATGACAAACCTCTTGAACTGCGAGAACACTTCGCGAGCAGCGACGTTCTCGAATGTCGTTGCGATGAGCCACTGGTTCAGGAAAAGAGAGCTTCGGCTATACGTCACACGACCCGTCTGCACGTCCTGCTCCCAGAACGGTGTCTCGAATTCTGCCCAGTTGTTCCGGTAGGCGAGCTCTGTGGCATCCGGCGACGCGTCGAGTCTCTGAAACACGAAGTTCTTGATGAGGTCGGCAGGAGTCAGGGGAGTCCCTCGAGCGTTCAAGGTCTCAAAGATCTCTTGTGCGTCTTCGTCATACTGCAGCTCTATTGCCACCAGCTGGAGCTGACCAGTTATGACGACTGCGAGATGAGAAGCGCGGTGTGCCGCGTCGTCGGTGTCTAGCCATTCGCCCACGACGCTGGAGAAGTAGCGATGGGCTTTGATCATTCGTGAATCGGTAACGCCAAGCGCAGAGTAATCGACTGGATTCGCGGCCGACATCACTTCATTGAACGCCCCGCGATCCCGATTCGTCGGCCAAACCTTGTATCGATCTTCGGGCTGCTCGCGAAAGTGCTCGGCGTTCTCCACGAGGTCAGCAATTTGTCGTGCAAGTCCATCGAACCCACGATTCTCAAACTGGCCGTGCACAGCGTCGAGTAACAGCTGGAGCGTAGTGAGGCGTTGCTGTCCGTCGATGACAGTGCGGACTGCGAGAGCACCGACATGGTTCGCCTGCTGCTGGAGAACAACAGCGCCCAAGAAGTGGGTAGCGTTCTGGTCACCATCGATTCGGCGCTCCACGAGCCGTCGGATGTCGTCCCACAACGGCTGCCACTGTGCTTCCTCCGACCACACGTACGGTCGCTGGAAAAGCGGCACAAGCAGGCGTTGCGGCATGAAGAAAATGTCTCGAGGAGTGCGCACTTGGGTAAGCATGGTTATCGCAATCTACCGGGATCTCCGCGTCCCGTCTCTCGCGATCTGTGAGTGACCAGGTACCGAGCGCAGGGGGACAGGTTGTTTGCCGCACTGTATTGCCGAGAGTCTTGTCGGACCCTCACGCTTTACTCACTATCGTTGGTGCATAGGCCGGTCTGCTCCGAAGATCTATAAGCTCCACTGATGCCGGCCGCAACTGAAAGTAGTCATGGCCGAGAACAACAACGGTGCCTTCATCTGGTCGATCGCGAACTTGCTGCGAGGGGTATACAAGCAGGCTGACTACGGGAAGGTAATCCTGCCGTTCACTGTATTGCGGCGATTAGACGCGCTCCTCGAGCCAACCAAGAATGATGTGCTCGACACCTTCGAGAGGCGCAAGAATCAACCCGGTCTCGATCACATCCTGCCGCCCGTGAGCAAGCAAGCCTTCTACAACACGAGCAAGTTCACCCTCGCGATGCTCGCAGGAGACCCTGCCAACCTCAAGGCCAATCTCCTCAACTACGTAGAGGGGTTTTCGCCCAATGTGCGGGACATCTTCGAGCGCTATGCGTTCCCAGCCCAGCTCAGCACGCTCGAGGAAAACGACCTGCTCTACTTGGTACTGCAAAAGTTCGCGGCTATCGACCTGCATCCCGACCGTGTTAGCAACACGGAGATGGGTCTTATTTTCGAGGAACTTATCCGAAAGTTCGCGGAGGCGAGCAACGAGACCGCGGGAGAACACTTCACCCCCCGCGAAGTCGTTCGTTTGATCGTGAGCTTGCTTTTCACCGAGCATCCGGACGACGACCCGAAGCGCAGTCTCACCGTGCCAGGTGCTGTGCGAACCGTCTACGATCCCGCCGCCGGCACTGGGGGCATGCTCAGCGTGGCTGACGACTACGCGCGCGAGCACTTTCCGCAGGCATCCCTGACTTTGATGGGCCAGGAGCTCAATGCCGAGTCCTTCGCAATCGCGAAAGCCGACATGGTCATCAAGGGCCAGACGGTGGAGAACATGGTTTGGGGAGACACCCTCACCGGTGACGGCCACATCGGCAAGACCTTTGACTTCGGGCTGTCGAACCCGCCGTTCGGCGTGGAGTGGAAAAAGCAGCAAAGCTTCGTCACCAAGGAGTTCAAGGAGCACGGCTTCGACGGACGATTCGGCCCCGGGCTTCCGCGAGTGTCCGACGGTTCACTGCTGTTTTTGATGCACCTAGTGAAGAAGATGCGCCCCAAGCGCGACGGCGGTGGACGCGTGGGCATCGTGCTCAACGGCAGCCCGCTGTTCACGGGTGGCGCGGGCTCGGGTGAGTCCGCAATCCGCCAGTACGTGATCGAGAACGATCTGGTCGACGCGATCATCGCGCTGCCGACAGACATTTTCTACAACACCGGTATCGCCACCTATGTCTGGATACTCGACAACGACAAGCCTGCAAGCCGCAAGGGCACAATCCAACTCGTGGATGCCACGGACCAATGGGTGAAGATGCGAAAGAGTCTTGGCTCCAAACGTCGCCAAATGAGCGCCGAGCAAATCGCGCACATCGTGAATCTTTACGGATCCCACGAGCAGTCCGACGCATCCAAGATCTTTAACAATATTGACTTCGGCTATTCCACCATCACAGTCGAGCGGCCGCTCCAGCTCGCTTGGGCGATCACGCCTGACGCCGTTGAGCTGGCGCTGTCAGCCAAGCCCTTGGCCAAGCTGACCAATGCCGAGCTCACATCTTTGCGGGTCGAGCTTGTCGAGACCTCACCAACGACAGACATGAAAGCATTTACCAAGCGCATCAAGGATGCCGCGGCGCGAGCTAACGTCGCCCTCGCCGCCCCGCAACTCAAGTCCCTGCTCGACGTTTTCTCGCAGCGCGATGCCACGGCTCCGGTCATTATGGACTCGAAAGGCAACGCGATTCCTGACACCGACCTACGCGACACCGAGAATGTGCCCCTCATTGAGGACATCGACGCCTACGTCGCTCGCGAAATCGCTCCACACGTCAGTCAATTTTGGGTGGACCGCAGCAAGGACAGGATTGGGTACGAGATCCCGTTCACCCGCCACTTCTACAAGTACGTAGCACCGCGCGCCCTCGAAGACATCGACGCCGACCTCAACAAGCTCGTCCGCGAGATCACGGTGCTCTTGGCTGAGGTAGAGAGCGCATGACATATCCACGATTAGCGCTCCGACGTGTCGCGACGATTGTCAACGGCGGGACACCTACGCCGGATGAGACCAATTGGGACGGCCCCGTTCCTTGGGCCACACCAGTGGATATCGGAGCCAGCAACGGTCGAACTCTGTCGACCACGCTGAGAAGCCTTTCAGTATCCGGCGCACGGTCAGGGTCAAGTGTCGTGCCGGCTGGCAGCGTTTTGCTTTCGACGCGCGCACCAATCGGCTATGTGGCGAAGGCCACTATGCCAGTTGCATTCAATCAAGGGTGCAAGGCTCTCGTGCCTGCCGATGGCACCGATTCGACATTCCTGGTGTATGCCTTGAACTCTGTTTCACACGAGCTCGAGAGTATGGGGCAAGGGTCAACATTCACTGAGCTATCAACGAGCGCGCTGGCTTCCATTCGAGTTCCGCTCCCTCCGCCCGGCGAGCAGCGCCAGATCGCTGAGTACCTGGACAGGGAGACCGGCAAGATCGACAAGCTCATCCTTACCCACGAACGATTGGCAGAAACACTCCGAGAACGCAGAATGGCTTCGATTGTCCTCGCAGTGACTAGAGGAATCGTTCCGAACCCTGCACTTCAGCGATCCAAGTATCCGGAAATAGGAGATTTCCCCTTCCGGTGGTCGGAGTCTCGGCTAAAGCACGTTGTTCGATCGCTCTCCACGGGGACAAGCGTGAATGGTGCCGATATCGATGCCGTTCCCGGAGACGTCCTAGTCCTCAAGACATCGTGTGTCTACACAGGAGAATTCGACGCGAGCCAGTCGAAAGTCGTGAATCCCGATGAAGTCGATGCCGTGACGTGCCCAGTTACAGTTGGTCGGATCATCGTCAGTCGAATGAATACCCCGAATTTGATCGGGGCCGCAGGAATCGTGCAATCAGCAGCTCCCAATACGTATTTGCCAGACCGTCTGTGGCAGATCGACCTGAAGTGTGACCCGATGTTCCTGCACTTTTGGATGCAGACGGCGCAGTACCGAAACCAAGTCCAGATCGCAGCAGTAGGAGCGAGTTCCAGCATGCAGACTCTGGCGCAGGATCGATTCCTTTCGATTCGTTTGGCGGTTCCTCCGCTCAGCGAGCAGCAGCGGATCGTTGATTCCTTGACTAGTTCCGTCGCTCCGATTGCTGCCTTGATTGAGAAATCGCGATCCACGGTGGCGCTGCTTCGAGAACGGCGTTCGGCACTAGTGGACGCAGCAGTCACCGGAATAGTCGACGTGAAGGGATTGTGATGGCGCAATACAACGAGAAGCCCTTTGAGGCGGAGCTGGCCGAGTACCTGCATGCCCACGGGTGGTTGTACTCGAAGAACAGCTCGGGCTACGACAAGGCGCGGGCTTTGTTTTCGGAAGACGTGCTGGGGTGGCTCGAGGAGTCCCAACCGATTGAGTTCGCGAAGGCGGTCTCGACAGGCTCGACCAGCGTGCTGCTCGACCGGCTTGTCAAGTCGCTGGACAAGCCGCTCGACGCGGGCGGTGGCACACTGTCAGTCTTGCGTCGGGGATTTACCGACGCACCTAACAAGTTTCGGATGGCACAGTTCAAGCCAGCCACGGGGCTGAACCCCGCGACGTCCACCGATTATGGGCGTATGCGGTTGCGGGTGATGCGGCAGGTTTTCTACTCCGCGAGCAACAAGAAGAGCATCGACCTGGTGCTGTTCGTCAATGGGCTGCCGGTCGCGACGATCGAGCTGAAGACCGACTTCACGCAGAGTGTGCAGGATGCCCTCGCCCAGTACCGAACGGATCGTCTACCGGCGGGGGAGCCGCTGCTGTCGTTCGGGCGTCGCGCGCTGGTGCACTTTGCCGTGTCGAACTCCGAGGTGCATATGACCACGAAGCTCGATGGTGCTGCCACTCGCTTTCTGCCTTTCAATCAGGGCGACCACGGGCGCGCGGGCAACCCGGTGAACCCGAACGGGTCATCCACCTCGTACCTGTGGGAGCGGGTGCTGGCAAAGGACGCCTGGCTCGACATCATCGGCCGCTTCATGCACTTGCAGGTCGACAAGAGCGTCGACCCGGTTACTAGTCACGTTGTCAAACGTGAATCGCTGCTGTTTCCGCGGTACCACCAGTGGGAGTCGGTGACGCAGCTCGTCGCGACGGCGCGGGCTGAAGGCCCCGGTCACCGGTACCTGGTGCAGCACTCCGCGGGTTCGGGTAAGACTAACTCAATCGCGTGGACGGCTCACCAGTTGTCTACCCTTCACAACGATGACGGGTCTAAGGTCTTCGACTCGGTGATCGTCGTGACGGACCGAACGGTTTTGGACAGCCAGCTCCAAGATGCGATCAAGCAGATCGACGCCAAGACCGGCGTGGTTGCGGGCATCGAGAGCAGCGGTGGTTCCAAGTCGGCTGCCCTCGCCGCGGCACTAAAGGCCGGCACGCAGATCATCGTCGTCACCATTCAGACGTTCGGCTTCGTGCTCGATCAACTTGGCTCTATGAAAGGCAAGTCCTTCGCTGTCATTGCCGACGAGGCGCACTCATCCCAGACCGGAACCACCGCCAACAAGGTGAAGAAGGTGCTCGGGGGCGACGAGCTCGCCGACTTCCAGGATGGTGGCGAAGTCGATATGGAGGCGGTGCTGGCTGCAGAGATGGAGTCGCGAGCCGCGGCATCCAACATCTCCTATTTTGCATTTACGGCCACGCCCAAGTCGAAGACGCTGGAACTGTTCGGTCGCAAGAACGCCGATGGGCTGCCGGTGGCATTTCATCTGTACACGATGCAGCAGGCGATCGAGGAGGAGTTCATTCTCGACGTGCTCAAGAACTACACGCCGTACAAGGTGGCGTTCAAACTCGCTCACAACGGCCAGGAGTACGACTCGGACGGTCCGCTTGTCGACAAGACACAAGCTGTCAAAGAGCTCATGCAGTGGGTGCGGTTGCACGAGTTCAACATCTCCCAGAAAGTCGCGCTGATCATCGAGCACTACCGCGAAAACGTCGCGTGGCGCCTCGGTGGCAAGGCGAAGGCGATGGTGGTGACCGGCTCCCGCAAGGAGGCGGTGCGCTACAAGCTCGCATTCGATGAGTACATCAAGCGCACGGGGCGCATGGACGTTCAAGCGTTGGTCGCATTCTCGGGTGCCGTGAACGACCCCGAGTCGGGACCCGAGCCGTTCACTGAGACGACGATGAACCCTGGGCTCAAGGGGCGATCACTGCCCAAGGCTTTCGCCTCGGACAGCTTTCAAATCATGCTGGTCGCCAATAAATTTCAGACCGGGTTTGACCAGCCGCTGCTCGTCGCGATGTACGTAGATAAAAAACTCTCCGGTGTTACGGCGGTGCAGACTCTTTCTCGCCTCAACCGCACAGCGACGGGTAAGGACGCCACGTTCGTTCTTGACTTCGTGAACGAACCGCAGCTCGTGCTCGAGGCATTCCAGCCCTACTACCGCGATGCACGTCTCAGCGCAGTCTCGGATCCCAACGTCGTGACTGACCTGAAAGACAAGCTCGATCTGTCAGGAATCTATCTCGAAAGCGAAATCGAGGCGGCGGCCGCAGTCGAAGTTCACAAGAAGGGCAACAACGCGCTGAGTGCTGCAGTTGCACCGGGTAAGAGTCGATTCGCCGTGCGCTACAAGGCGGCCGTCGACGAGAACGACGGCGAGGCGAAGGATCGCCTCGACATCTTCCGCTCCGACCTCACCTCATTCGTGAACGCCTACGACTTTCTGGCGCAGATTCTCAATTTTGAGGATGTCGCAATCGAAAAGTTCGCGCTGTATGCGCGTGCGCTGGCGCGGGTGATTCGTGACCAGAACCTGTACACGCCGATAGACCTCAGCGGAGTCGAGCTGATGGGTTACACGATCCACAAGAACAGTGCGATTGAGCTGCCTTTGAACGGAGAAGGCGAGCTCGACCCCCTCACCGAGGGCGGCACGAAGCAGCCGGTCGACCCGAGGCTTGCGCGGCTACAGGAAGCGGTCGAGCAGCTGAACACGCTTTTCGATGATGACATTTTTACCGATGCGGACTTCGTCGGATTCTTCACTCACGTGAAGGGAAAGGCCGCCGAGAATGAGAAGATCGCGACCCAGGTTCAGGCGAATAGTGAGAAGCAATTCCTCGCAAGTCCGGATCTGAAGGGCTCAGTCATAACGGCAATGGTGTCCGCCTCGGACAACTTCGCGGGAATGACTTCTGAGGCGCTGGATGACGATGCGAAGTTGGCTAAGTTGGTCGAGCTGATTGGGCGCGCGCTCTACTGGGACGGGAGCCATGTTGCATGACCGAGAGGGTTCGTATGACGGCGTAGTGCCCCGAACCGACTCAAGCTGCGGTCGGTAACCACAACGTCACCGCTAATATGGCCACCAGTGCAGCAATAGGAGAATCTAAATGGCACCACGAGCATTTATTAGTTTCGAGATGGAAGATCAGTGGGCGCGAAACTTTCTTAGCCAGCAGGCGAAAGACAAGAACAATCTAATTGAGTTCGTGGACTATTCAGTCAAAAATCCGTGGGACACTTCGTGGAAGACTGAGTGCAAAATACGGATCTCGCGCACTCGCGGGACGATCGTGCTGATTGGCGAAACGACATGGCAGTCTGACGCCGTGTTGTGGGAAATTGCCGAATCGAATCGGCAGGGCCATTTCATTTTCGGCATTCAAGTGTCGTCCACTGCAACTTACAGAGTGCCAGCGGGTCTACCGTCCACGAGCGTGATCAGGTGGGACTTCGATCAGATCGTTCAATGGCTTGGGACCTGGACCTAGCGTGAACTATATCGACGAGATTGCGGACCGGATCCGGAGCTCCGTTCCCAACCGCGATCTTCCTGAATCCAACACACGGCCACTTTTCCGCATGTACGCAGTCTTGCTGTTGGCTAAGGGTGCCGAGGTGTCAAGGGAAGACGTTCACAATGCTTGGGCGGCATGGATGCTGGGTCACGATGAGTCCCACGTGTCCATCACCCCTTATGGAGAGTTGTCAGACGCCGTGGCTGCTGATGATCAGCCGTATGTTGACGCGATTCGGAGCGTGGCAGAGGGTCGATCAGAGTGACCAACGACGATTCCATCGACAAGGTCTTGTTCCCCGCCGGTATTCCAGAGTCTGAAGGCGACATTCGCCTGACTTTTGAGCTGTACAAGATTATGGTCGCCAGTTCCGAAGGTCTCGTCGCTCGCAGGCAGGGCGTGAATACATTCTTTCTCACGCTCAATGGTGCTGCTCTAACGGCATGCGGCTTGATCTTGAGCACGGCACAGACCGGACCGCATAAGGCGCTCGCTTTATTAGCACTCACGGTCACCGGGGCGATCCTCGCTCACGCATGGCGAAGTCTCCTAGTTTCATTCGGCCAACTCAACACAGGAAAGTTCGTCGTCATTAACCGTCTGGAGCAGTTATTTCCGGCGGCAATCTTTTTTGCGGAATGGCAAGCACTCGGCCAAGGAAAACAGCCCGAAAAGTATCGAACATTCACTTCGAGGGAGATGTGGACCCCACTGGCGTTCTTCTGGATTTACGTGATTGCTTCGATAGTCGAGGCGTTGGTTTGGGTGGGGCTGTTGGTGCTTTAGGGTTCGCTGCCGTTAGAAAGGCGGTTGGCGTCCCTCGCACCTCCTGCCGATCAATAGAGACCAGAATCGTCAGCGCTTCCGCACCCGCAAAACCCGATACCCCTTATTAGTCGCTGCCCGGGTGACCGTTAACGTAGACGCGAATTCGTCATCCATCCACCGATGAAGCGAGTCGGATCCGAGGTTCTTCTGCACGACGAGCCAGGCATCCGCCCCCACCTCGAGCCGGGGCATCCACATCTGAAGCATCGAATGCAGCTCGTTCTTGCCGACTCGAATCGGGGGATTCGACCAGATCGTCATAAAGGAGATGTCGGCGGGAACATCCTGGGGCAGAACGGCGTTGACATTACTGAGGCCCATAACATCTGCGTTACGACGCACCAGATCGAGGGCTCGCTCGTTGACATCCACCGCCCAGACGGTAGCGTGAGGTGCATCCGCTGCGAGCGAGAGAGCAATTGGGCCCCAACCGCAGCCAAGATCAAGCAAATTTCCGCCCGGAGGAGGTGCTGGGACCGATGAAAGCAGCACTCGTGTACCGGCGTCGACTCGCTCAGGGCTAAAGACCCCATTTGCTGTCGTCAGATCCACGGCTTGACCCGCGATGGTCGCCTGGATTGACCGCAATTTGAGCTCGCTCTCCGGCGTTCCAGAGAAGTAATGCTCGTTAGTCATCCCCAAAACTTATACGAATCCAGACAACTAAGGTTGAACCAATGACTGAACACCAGAACAGTAGCGACGCAGACGTCGTAGAGCGTATTCTTTCGCGCTCAGAAGAGGCCGCCGGCGTCACCCGATTCGGTGACGCGAAGGCCCAGGCACTCGGTGACGATCACATCGACGCGCTCAGTGAGCAGCGCGACGGCGACCAGTCCGAACGCGAAGACCGCGCCGCGCTTCGGCGAGTGGCCGGCCTTTCCACCGAACTGGATGACGTCACCGAAGTCGAGTACCGCAAACTCCGCATCGAACGCGTCATCCTGATCGGCATCTACTCGCAGGGCACCACGGCCGACGCCGAGAACTCCATGCGCGAGCTCTCAGCCCTCGCAGAGACCGCCGGTGCAGTCGTGCTCGACGGACTCCTGCAGCGACGTCCGCACCCCGACCCCAGCACCTACTTCGGCAAGGGCAAGGCGGCCGAGCTGCACGGCGTCGTCATGGCGTCCGGCGCGGACACCGTGATCGCCGACACCGAGCTCGCTCCCTCCCAGAGGCGTGCGCTCGAGGACATCGTCAAGGTCAAGGTCATCGACCGCACGGCCGTCATCCTCGATATCTTCAGCCAGCACGCCAAGAGCCGCGAGGGCAAGGCCCAGGTCGAGCTCGCGCAGCTCGAGTACATGCTGCCGCGCCTGCGTGGTTGGGGTGAGGCGCTGTCCCGACAGGGTGGTGGAGCCGGTGGTTCGGGTGCCGGAATGGGATCTCGTGGACCGGGTGAAACGAAGATTGAGCTCGACCGGCGCCGCATCCACATTCGTATGTCCAAGCTGCGCAAGCAGATCAAGGGCTTCGCGCCCGCCCGCGAGGCGAAGCGCGCCAACCGCAACCGCTTCGAGGTGCCGAGCGTCGCCATCACCGGCTACACCAACGCCGGCAAGTCGTCGCTGCTCAACAGCATCACCAAGGCCGGCGTGCTCGTCGAGAACGCGTTGTTTGCAACGCTGGATGCCACGGTCCGCCGTTCGGCGACCGACGACGGCCGCGTGTACACGCTGACAGACACCGTCGGGTTCGTGCGCAATCTTCCACACCAGTTGGTGGAGGCGTTCCGCAGCACGCTCGAGGAGGTCGGGGATTCCGACGTCATCGTGCACGTCGTGGACGCGTCGCACCCGGATCCCGGCAGCCAGCTGGCGACCGTGCGCGACGTCATCGGCGAGGTCGATGCCCGCGACGTGCCCGAGATCGTCGTCTTCAACAAGTCGGACCTCGTGCCCGACGACGACCGCCTGGTGCTGCGCGGACTCGAGCCGAAGGCCATCTTCGTCTCCGCCCGCACGGGTGAAGGCGTCGAGGAGCTGCAGGCCCGCATCGCCGAGCTGCTGCCCGCGCCGAGCGTTGCGGTCGACATTCTCGTTCCTTACGACCGCGGTGACGTGGTGGCCGGCCTGCACGGCCGCAGCGTCATCCAGTCGACGGACTATGAAGAGGGCGGCACCCGCATCAAGGCCATGGTGACGATTCCGGATGAGGCTGCGCTGCGCGAGTTCGCTGTCGTCAGCGTCTAACAGTAGGGGCGGCTGCGGCCCCGGGGTACGGCACCTCGGGTCGCAGCGCCTGGAGCGCGGCCAACTCGCCAGGGCTAAGCGCGCCGTCCTTCGCTTGTGAAGCAACGGTCATCGCCTCACCATCAGACTTCGGGTTGCGTACATCGGTCGCCGCCATCTGCTGCGCGATCGCCCAGGCGTAGATTGCTCGCTGCTGCTTCGACATGCTGCGGTAGGCGCGAATCAGCCAGAGCAGGCAGAAGAAGAATGCGATGCCGATGAGGATCAGGATGACCCCCATGCCGGGTTCGTCCGGCTTGAGGCTGAACATCAGCACTCCCGTGATCGGTGCGCCGATGGCGAAGACAGCGGAGACCGCGATCTGCGTGATCCAGTAGCTGATGCCCTTCGAATTTGCGCTCATAGACCCAACCTAGGCGAGTAGGCGTAACACTTGTTCATACCGAGAGGGAGCGCGAGCAGGCGCAACTAGAGTTGTCGCAACGTCGCGCCGTGGCATCCGCCACAGAAAGCCGACCGGAGCGACAGCAGAGCCCTGCACCCGCCCATCCCGTGAACTATTGAGCGAGGAGGGTTGCAGTGACCGACGCTACGTTCTCATTCGAGCTGTACCCGCCGCGCTCCGCCCGCGCCGAGGAACTGCTGCTCGACTCGCTCGAGCACCTCGTCGCCGCCGGGCCCGAGTTCATCTCGGTCACGTACGGCGCCGCCGGCACAACGCGGGGCGCGAGCCTCGCCGTTCTCCTGAGACTCCTCGGCGACACCGACGTCAAGCCGATGGCCCACCTCACCTGTGTGGGGTCGTCCTACGCCGAGGCGACCCGCCTCATTCGTGAGTTTCTGGATGCCGGCGTCACGAGTTTTCTCGCACTGCGGGGCGACCCGCCCACGGGTGCGGTCGAGGGCGATAGCTTTCTCGGAGACCTGGGCAGCGCGGGGGAACTCGTTCAGCTCATCCACCGGGTCCAGGCCGAGAGAGTTCCCTTCCGCCAGCTCGACGTGCCCGGGTTCCCCGGAGCCAAGCGCCTCGGCTCCGGGGAGAAGGTCACCATCGCCGTGGCGGCGTTCCCGAACGGACACCCGCGCTCGCGCAGCGTCGAACAGGACCTCGACACGCTGCTCGCCAAGGAGGCGGCCGGGGCAAACCTCGCCCTGACCCAGCTGTTCTTCCACGCCGAGGACTACCTGCGCTTCGTCGACCAGGCCCGCGCGGCCGGCGTAACCATGCGCATCCTGCCCGGCATCATGCCGGTGCTGAGCCCGCAGCGGCTGCACCGCATCGTCGAGCTGACGGACGAGCGCCTGCCCACCGACCTGCTGCGTAACCTTGAGGCACAGTCGACGCCCGAGGGCCAGGCCGAGGTGGGCATCCAGCACGCCATTGACCTGTCGCGCCAGGTGATCGGCACCGACCGCCCCGGCCTGCACCTCTATACCTTCAACCAGCACGAGGCGGTGCTTGCGGTCCTCCGCGGCGTCGGACTCTTGCCCTCTCAATCCGCCCCAGAAAAGGAATCAGTATGAGCACCCCATTCCCCACCGGAACGATCCTCGGCTACCCGCGCATCGGTCGCCGCCGCGAGCTGAAGAAGGCCGTCGAAGCCTTCTGGGCGGGCAAGATCTCGGCCGAGGAGCTCGAGGCTGCCGCCGCAGAGCTGCGCGCCGTTACCCGCGAGCGCCTTGCGACCCTGGGTCTCGGTCGCGCCGACTCGTCGATTCCCGAGGCGTTCAGCTACTACGACCAGGTGCTCGATGCCGCAGTCACCGTGGGCGCCGTGCCGACCCGTTTCTCGCGCCTCGTCAAGGAAGACGGCTCGCTCGACCTCGCCGGCTACTTCACCATCGCGCGCGGAGAGGGACAGGACGTCCCCGCCGAGATGACCAAGTGGTTCGACTCCAACTACCACTACCTCGTGCCCGAGATCGGGCCGGAGACGAACTTCAGCCTTGCGTCCGACCGCCTGATCCGCGAGGTCGCCGAGGCCACCACGTCGGGCTTCCGCACCCGCCCCGTCATCGTCGGACCGGTCACCTTCCTTCTGCTGTCGAAGGCATCCGAGTCCGCTCCCGAGGGCTACCAGCCGCTCGACCGCCTCGACGACCTGCTGCCCGTGTACGCCGAGCTGCTTGCCGCGCTGACCGCGGTCGGCGCCGAATGGGTGCAGCTGGATGAACCGGCTCTCGTCTCCGAATCCATCGAGGTCGACCGCGCGACGGTGCTCGCCGCCACCGAGAAGGCGTACGCGCTGCTCGGTGCGGTTCCCGCCCGCCCGCAGATCTTCGTCGCAGCCCCCTACGGTTCGCTGGATGACGCGCTGCCCGTGCTGCTCGCGTCGCCGGTTGAGGCGATTGGCGTCGACCTGGTAAAGGGATCCCTCGACGGGATTTCGACAAGCTCAATCGGCGATACGGTCATCGTCGGCGGCGTCATCGACGGCCACAACATCTGGCGCGGCGACCTCGCGGCAGCGTTCGACAAGCTCGAGGCCGCAGGCGCGACATCCGTCAGCAGCAGCACGAGCCTGTTCCACACCCCGCACGACGTGGACGACGAGCCGTTGCTCGACCCGCGCCTCAAGAGCTGGCTCGCGTTCGCCGACCAGAAGGTCGATCAGATCGCGACCCTCGCCGTCGGCCTCCGCAATGGCCGCGCGGCCATCCAGGACGAACTCGACGCCGCGACCGATGCGCTGACCGACCGCCACAACGCTCCCGGTGTGCGCGACGGTGCCGTGCGCCGCCGAGCGGCATCCCTCACCGAAGCGGACTTCAGCCGCGGCGACTACGCCGAGCGCCTGGCCGCGCAGGATGAGGCACTGAACCTGCCGTTCCTGCCGACGACCACGATCGGGTCGTTCCCGCAGACCGGCGACATTCGCAAGGCACGCGCCCTGCACGCCAAGGGCGAGCTGAGCGAGCGCGAGTACAACGACTACCTCAAGGCCGAGATCAAGCGGGTCGTCGACCTGCAGGAGGAGATCGGCATCGACGTCATCGTGCACGGCGAGCCCGAGCGCAACGACATGGTGCAGTACTTCGCCGAGCACCTCGACGGTTTCGCCGTCACCCAGAACGGCTGGGTGCAGTCCTACGGGTCGCGCTGTACGCGCCCGTCGCTGCTCTGGGGTGACGTCGCCCGCGAGGCGCCCATCACCGTCGAGTGGTCCACCTACACCCAGTCACTCACTGAGAAGCCGGTCAAGGGCATGCTCACCGGTCCGGTCACGATCCTTGCGTGGTCCTTTGTTCGGGATGACCAGCCGCTCGCCGACACCGCCAACCAGGTGGCACTCGCGCTCCGCGACGAGATCGCCGACCTCGAGGCTGCCGGCATCGGCATCATCCAGGTGGACGAGCCCGCCCTGCGTGAGCTGCTGCCACTGAAGAAGAAGGACCAGCCGTCCTACCTCGACTGGTCTGTGGGATCCTTCCGCCTGGCCACGGCTGGGGTGGAGAAGAAGACGCAGATCCACACGCACCTCTGCTACTCCGAGTTCGGTGTGGTCATCGACGCGATCGACCGCCTCGACGCGGACGTCACCTCGATCGAGGCAGCCCGTTCCAAGATGGAGGTCGTGCCGGACATCCAGTCGAGTGGCTTCGGTCGCGGCATCGGGCCGGGCGTCTACGACATCCACTCGCCGCGTGTTCCGTCGGTCGAAGAGGTCACCGGCCTCATCGAGATCGCGCTGGGGTCCATCCCCGAGCGCCAGATCTGGGTCAACCCCGACTGCGGCCTCAAGACCCGCGGCTACACCGAGACCGTCGAGTCGCTCACGAACGTCGTCGAGGCGACGCTCGCGGTGCGCGCGCGTCACTAGGTCTGACTGATTGAGGGCGGCTCCTGCGGGGGCCGCCCTTTATCGTTGTCTGGTGCCCTTCACCCTGAGTCACGCCGCGGCGGCTCTGCCGTTCGCCCGCACCGCCCTGCCGACGGCCGCGCTCGTCGTCGGCACGATGGCCCCGGACCTGCCGTATTTCCTGCCGCTGTTCCTGCCCCGCGAGTTCTCGCACTCGATTGCGGGCGTCTTCACGATCGACCTGCTGGTCGGGCTGCTGGCCTTCCTCCTCTGGGCGTTTGTGCTGCGGGCGCCGCTGTTCGATTACTCACCGGGCTGGCTGCGCGAGCGGATGCCCCGGCTCGCCTTCTCGCACCCGCTCCTTGTGCCGCTCGCCATCGTGATCGGGGCACTCACCCACATCGGGCTGGACGTGTTCACGCACGAGGGTTCGCTGGATGCCGTCATCCCGTTCATGGGCCAGGAGTTCGGGCCGTTCAGTGGGGCGAACCTCGTGCACGGGGTGTTCTCGGTTGTGGGCGCCGTTCTTATTGCAATGTGGGTCAGGCGGTGGGTGCTTCGGACACCCCGGGTTGCGTCCTCGGGGCTGGTGTCGGACGGGGAACGCCGTCGGTGGACGTGGGTGCTCGCGGCTGCCTTCCTTGTGCTGTTCGCGATCATCTGGATCGCAGAGTTGGCCTCCGGCGTGGACGTCTTCGACCTGCACGGCCTGTTCGTCGCGTTCACGATCCCCGTGGGTATCGTCGGCGCGGTGGTCGTTGCGCTGTGTGTCGTGTGGCGCATCCGGAGTTCGGCTCGCCTTCGTTCGTCGCCCTAGGCTGGGGTCATGGTGACGACTCTCGACTTTGGCGACAACGGGCTCACGGTCGACGGGACGTTCATCGGGTTTCCGCTGACGACCGCGAAGACGCGCGAGGTGTTCGGGGAGCCGCGGCTCACGGCGGGCAAGGATCACGCCGTTCAGACCTGGGATGCCCTCGGTATCAAGACCTTCGGCCCGCTCGATGGCACGCTCGTGTCGATTCTCGACGTGTTCCCCGCCGGTCGCGACAACGACAATTACGCCTACAACCCGACCTCTGGGTTCCCGGGGCAGCTGTCGGTGAACGGCGTGCACATCGACGCGGTCGCCTTCCAGCCCGGCTTCGCGGCGGACAAGCTGTACCTGCCGATCGGCCCGTACATGCTGAGCCGCGCGCTGGATCGGCCGGGCGGCGGCTTCTACGATTTCTTCATCCAGCGCACGGATGTCGACTACTTCTCCCGTGCCGACGGCGTCGCCGAGGCCGTGCAGAATCTGGTGATCAGCTGGCGCCAGGCGCTGGCTCCGACCCACGTAGTCGACCTGTCGGCCGCGGGTGTCACGATCGACGAGACGCTTGTGACGCTGCCCACGACGCCCGCTGTGCTGACTTCGCTGCTCGGTGAGCCGCGCGAGGTGCCGTCGGTTTCGGATGACGCGGTCGACTGGTTGTGGGATTCTCTCGGACTGCGTGCCTCCGGTCTTCGCGGCACGGTGGCCGCGTTCGCCGTGGTCGATGGCGTGGGGGATTCCGCTGCGCCCCGCACCGCAGCCACGGGTATCCGCCTGACGGTGGGGGATGCCGACCCGACGTCCGTCATCTGGGATGCCACGACCACCTTTGCCCGCGAGAAGACCCTGGGGTCGAATGTTCTGACGCGCGGGGCGTACCCCGGGGACGTGTACTGGGAGCTCGCGACGACCCGCGAGGTTGTCGCGGTCGCTGCCGCCTCATCAATCGCCGAGCCTGCGGTCGTTGAACGCGTCGAGGCGCCCTCCGGTGAGGTCAAGTCGACAGTACCGGTCACCGCGGCCGTCGCGCCTGCCCCGGTCCGCGGGCGCGCGAAGAACAATTACACGCTGAAGCCGTTGGTGGAGCCGGTGCTCTCGTTCGCCGACTTCGGGGTGAAGCTGCAGGTGATCGAGGAGCTGATGTTCCGCCAGTCGAAGCTGAAGCCGCGTTTCGAGCTGGAGGACTTCGCGAACTGGTTCCCGGATCGGCTGATCGACGCCGCAACCGAGACGGATATCCCCGAGGTCCGCGCCTACTTCGAGGCCCTGCCGATCCCGTCGCGATTCGCCTACGACGTGAAGTCGCTGACTGCTGCTCCGGATGCCGCTGTACTCCACGAGCTGCGCGCCACCTCGCCCGTGCCGCTGTCGTCGCTCGACGACCTCGCCCAGCTGCCCTACCTCAAGAAGGTCGTGCTGGCGTTCTCGCAGGATGCGTCGGGCGTCCAGGCGCTCGAGGCGCGCGGGGTCACGGTGGAGAAGCCGTCACTCCCTGATTGAGTAGGCCGCCCGCGGCGGTATCGAAATCTGGTTGCGCTCGACTCGGTTTCGATACGCGTGCTCCTTCGTCGCGCTACTCAACCAGCTCGCAACCTTGAGTTGATCAGTCACTTCCCGCGCTCATCGCGGCGCGGTGAATGAATAACTAAAGGCTGGCGGAGGGCTGCCGCCTTGGAAACGTTCGTGTTCAACAGGACAACCACGCGCACGAAGAACAGGACGCGACGGGCTCGGAGAACAGGACGCGACAGGCTCGGAGAACAGGACGCCGAAAAGGATCGGTCCTGTTGATGAGTCGCGTTGGTGTCCTGTTGAACGAGAACGTTTTGGGGGAGTGACCAGCCGGCCGGCCTCGGCTCCGCTCGGCCTTGTCTCGGCTTCGCTCGACCACCGGGCGGGGCCACGGGAGGGGGGCGAACCTCGCCGAGGCGCGGGCGGGTTTCGATACGGCCGCGGCCGGCCTACTCAACCAGCCGGTGCCTCGAATTGCGGCAATCGGGGGATATGGAGCCGCGAACTCCCCAATTGCCGCAATATGGGCGACCAGAGCGCCCCGGGGACGCAGTACGCGCGCAATTCGAGGCCACGGGGGAGACCCGCGGGAGAAAGAGCGAGCGCAACTCCCGTTCCGTGAGATACGATAGAACCCCGTGGTGGACAATTCTCAAGCGGGCGTAACAAAGCACATCTTCGTCACCGGAGGGGTCGTATCCTCTCTCGGTAAAGGCCTCACAGCGGCCTCCCTCGGCAACCTTCTCACCGCGCGCGGACTGCGCGTCGTTATGCAGAAGCTTGATCCGTACCTCAACGTCGATCCCGGAACGATGAACCCGTTCCAGCACGGCGAAGTCTTCGTCACCGACGACGGCGCCGAGACCGACCTCGACATCGGTCACTACGAGCGCTTCCTCGACATCAACCTGAGCCAGGCGGCCAACGTCACCACCGGCCAGATCTACTCCAACGTGATCGCCAAGGAACGCCGCGGCGAATACCTCGGCGACACGGTGCAGGTCATCCCGCACATCACCGATGAGATCAAGCGACGCATGCGCCTGCAGGCGCAGCCCGGCGAGAACGGCGAGCCCGCCCCCGACGTCATCATCACCGAGATCGGCGGCACGGTCGGAGACATCGAGAGCCAGCCGTTCATCGAATCCGCACGCCAGGTGCGCCACGAGCTCGGCCGCAAGAACGTGTTCTTCGTGCACGTCAGCCTCGTGCCCTACATGAACGCGTCCGGCGAGCAGAAGACCAAGCCCACGCAGCACTCCGTCGCGGCCCTGCGAAGCATCGGAATCCAGCCCGACGCGCTCGTGCTGCGGTCCGACCGGCCCGTTTCCGAAAGCAACAAGCGCAAGATCGCGCTCATGTGCGACGTCGACGAGCAGGCCGTCGTCAACGCGGTCGATGTTCCGAGCATCTACGACATCCCGACCATGCTGCACGACCAGGGCCTCGACGCGTACATCATCGACCAGCTCGGCCTCGACGCACAGGACGTCAACTGGGACGGCTGGCGCGAGCTGCTCGAGACCGTGCACGACCCCAAGTTCGAGGTCACCATCGGACTCGTCGGCAAGTACATCGACCTGCCCGACGCCTACCTCAGCGTCACCGAAGCCCTCAAAGCCGGCGGATTCGCCCACAAGACCAAGGTGCACATCCGCTGGATCGCGTCCGACACGTGCGAGACCCCCGAAGGCGCCGCCAAGGTGCTCGCCGAGGTCGACGGCATCTGCGTGCCCGGCGGGTTCGGAGTGCGCGGCATCGAGGGCAAGCTCGGTGCCCTCAAGTTCGCGCGCGAGAACGGCATCCCGGTTCTCGGCCTGTGCCTCGGCCTGCAGTGCATGGTCATCGAATATGCCCGGGATGTCGTCGGGCTCACCGGCGCCAGCTCGAGCGAATTCGACCCCGACACCGAGTTCCCCGTCATCGCCACCATGGCCGAGCAGGTCGAGATCATCGCCGGCGGCGACCTCGGCGGCACCATGCGCCTCGGCCTCTACGAAGCGGCGCTCCAGCCCGGATCCATCGTCGCGGAGGTGTACGGCAGCGAGACCATCTCCGAGCGCCACCGCCACCGCTACGAGGTCAACAATCACTACCGCGGACGCATCGCCGAGGCCGGCCTGAACTTCTCCGGACTCAACGCCGAACTCGACCTCGTCGAATTCGTCGAACTGCCGCGCGAGGTGCACCCGTTCTACGTCGGAACCCAGGCCCACCCCGAGCTGCGCTCGCGCCCCAACCACGCGCACCCGCTGTTCAAGGGACTCATCGGCGCCGCCCTCGACCGCCAGGCGGCGAGCCGGCTGTTCGAGGTCGCGGTACCGGCCGATGCTTAAAGATGAGCTGACTAACCTCGAGATCGTCGAGAGCGAGCGGGTCTTCCAGGGCCGCGTCTGGGACGTGCGCCGGGAAACCGTAAAGTTCGGTGACGGCGAGATCGTGCGCGACTTCGTCGACCACACGGGAGCCGTCGCGGTGCTCGCGCTCGATGAGAACGATCGGGTCTGCCTGATCCGGCAGTACCGTCATCCCGTGCGCGCCCGCGAGTGGGAGCTGCCCGCCGGCCTGCTCGATCTCGAGGGGGAGTCGCCGCTCATCGGCGCCCAGCGCGAGCTGGCCGAAGAGGTCGACCTGGTCGCGGCCGACTGGTCGGTGCTCGCCGACTTCCAGACCTCGCCGGGCGGCAGCAATGAGGCCCTGCGCATCTACCTCGCCCGCGGACTCAGCGACGCGCCCGAGGCCTTCGCGCGCACCGACGAGGAGGCCGAGCTCGAGAAGCACTGGGCCAGCCTCGACGAGATCGTCGACGCGGTGCTCGCACGCGACGTGCAGAACTCGATCCTCGTGATCGGCGCGCTGGCCGCCCAGGCATCCAAAGCCCGCGGCTGGTCGACTCTGGCGCCGGGAGACGCGCCGTGGCCGAGGCATCCGCTCTTCAGGTAGCGGTCGACCGCTACCTGCGCCACGTCGCCATCGAGCGCGGGCTTTCCGTCAACACGCTCGCCGCGTATCGGCGCGACCTGGCGGCGTACTCGCGCTTCCTCGATTCCCAAGGCGTCGATACCCCCGACGGCATCGACCAGTCGCACGTGTCGGCGTTCGCCGTTCACCTCCGCACCCGCGAGGAGGGTGCGCTCGTGGCATCCTCTCTCGCCCGCATGCTGTCGTCTGTGCGCGGCTTCCACCGGTTCCTGCTCGGCGAGAACCTGGTCGAAGCGGATGTCGCGGCCGACCAGTCCCCGCCGAAGCTCGCCAGCCGGCTCCCGAAGGCGATCACGGTCGAGCAGATGGCGTCGATCCTCGCCGCGGTGGACGGTGACGACCTGCAGTCCCTGCGCGACAAGGCCCTGCTCGAGCTGCTCTACGCGACGGGTGCCCGCGTGTCCGAGGCCGTCGCGCTCAACGTCGACGACATCCTCGGCGACGAGCACGGCGCGGCCGAGGTGGTGCGGCTGTTCGGCAAGGGCAACAAGCAGCGCATCGTGCCGGTCGGCAGCTACGCGCGGGCGGCCCTCGACGCCTACCTCGTGCGGGCGCGACCCATTCTCTCGGTGCGCGGGCCGTCGACGCCCGCGCTGTTCCTCGGCATCCGCGGACAGCGGGTGTCGCGGCAGAACGCCTGGCTGATCATCCGCGCGGCGGCCGGTCGCGCGAAACTCGGCTTCGACATCTCGCCGCACACCTTCCGGCATTCCTTCGCCACGCACCTGCTCGCGGGCGGCGCCGACGTGCGTGTTGTGCAGGAACTGCTCGGCCATTCGAGCGTCGCGACCACCCAGATCTACACGCTCGTGACGGCCGACACGCTGCGGGACATGTACACGACCGCTCATCCCCGGGCACGCGGATAGAATCGCTGTATGAACGCTCAGAATCCCGACGACGCCATGCTGGAAGGCTTCGACAACGTGGTTCTAGGGCCGACCGGTCGCCCCGTCACCGTCTTCCCCGAACCGAAGCCGCTCAAGGGCCACGGCCCCGCGCGCATCATCTCCCTCTCCAACCAGAAGGGCGGAGTCGGCAAGACGACCACCGCCATCAATCTGGCCGCGAGCCTCGCCGAGTACGGCCGCAAGGTGCTCGCCATCGACTTCGACCCGCAGGGCGCGCTGTCCGCGGGACTCGGTGTGCCAGCGCACGACGTGCCGACCATCTACGAGCTCATGCTGGGCACCATCAAGGATCCCCGCGAAGCCATCATCGAGACGGCGTTTCCGAACCTGCACGTCATTCCGGCCAACATCGACCTGTCTGCCGCGGAGGTGCATCTCATCAACGAGGTGGCCCGCGAGACGATCCTGGCGCGCATCATCGCGAAGGTCGCGGGCGACTACGACGTGGTGCTCATCGACTGCCAGCCGTCCCTCGGCCTGCTGACTGTCAATGCGCTGACCGCTGCGCACGGGGTGCTCATCCCGCTCGAATGCGAATTCTTCGCGCTGCGCGGTGTTGCGCTTCTCGTGGAGACCATCGAGAAGGTCAAAGACCGCCTGAATCCGGCGATCGAGCTCGACGGCATCCTGCCGACCATGTACGACGCCCGCACCCTGCACTCGCGCGAGGTGCTCGAGCGCGTCGTCGAGACCTTCGGTGACAGCGTGTTCCAGACGGTCATCGGGCGCACGGTGAAGTTCCCCGACGCGAGCGTCGCGGGATCCCCGATCACCTCCTTCGCGCCGACCCACCAGGCGGCCGACGCGTACCGCCAGCTCGCCAGAGAGTTGATCTCCCGTGGCGCAGTCGCCTAACGGCGCAGCAGAGCTGGAGGCGGAAGCCGGCGGATTCTCCGTCAGCCTGAGCAACTTCAGCGGTCCCTTCGACCTGCTGCTGTCGCTCATCACCAAGCACGAACTCGACATCACCGACATCTCGCTGAGCGTGGTGACCGGCGAGTTCATCGCCTACCTCAAGAACCTCGACACCACAGAGGAGCTCGACCAGGCCAGCGAATTCCTCGTCGTGGCGGCGACCCTGCTCGACCTGAAGGTCGCGGGCCTGCTTCCCCAGGGTGAACTCGTCGATGCTGAGGATGTCGCGCTGCTCGAGGCCCGCGACCTGCTCTTCGCCCGTCTCCTCCAGTACCGTGCCTTCAAGGAGGCCGGCCTGTGGTTCACCACTCATCTGGATGCGGAGGCGACCCGCCACTTCCGCTCGGTGCGCCTCGAGGAGAAGTTCCGCCAGCAGACACCCGAGCTCGTGTGGACACTCTCCAAGGAGGACTTCGCCGCGATGGCCGCCCTCGCGATGGCGCCGCGCGAGATCCCTGTCGTGGGGCTGGATCACCTGCACGCCCCGCTCGTGAGCATCCGCGAGCAGGCCGCCCACGTCGTGGCGCTGCTGCGCCGCGGCGAGACCATGTCCTTCCGCGAGCTCATCGCGGGTGCCGACCTCAAGGGCGTCGTCATCGCCCGCTTCCTCGCCGTGCTGGAGCTCTACCGGCACGCGGCCATCTCGTTCGAGCAGCTCGAACCGCTCGGTGACCTCAGCATCCGCTGGACCGCCGAGCACTGGTCTGAAGACTCCCTCGCTAACCTCGGAGCTGACTATGACTCTTGACGACATGACCATCGACGGCGACACGGCGCACATCCGCGGCGAGGGCCGCCACCAGGCCGAGCCCGGCGACGTGGCCCGCAGCCTCGAGGCGATCTTTATGATCGCGGATGAGCCGCAGACCCTCGTCGCCCTAGCGACCGCCCTCGACCTGCCGATCGTCGAGATCAAGCTCGCCCTCGACGGCCTGATCCGCGACTACGACGGTGAGGACGGCGGCACCGTGCGCGGTTTCGAGCTGCGCGAGGTCGGCGGCGGCTGGCGCCTCTACGTGCGTGCCGAGTATGACGCCGTCGCCCGCGACTTCGTGCTCACCCAGAACCCGACCCGCCTCAGCCAGGCCGCGCTCGAGACCCTCGCCGTGATCGCCTACAAGCAGCCCATCAGCCGCGGAGCGATCGCCTCGATCCGTGCGGTCAACGTCGACTCGGTCGTGCGCACGCTGCTCGGCCGAGGCCTCATCACCGAGGCGTACACCGACACCGAGACCGGCGCCATCCACTACGCCACCACAGACATGCTGCTCGTGCAGCTCGGGATTAACTCGATCGAGGAGCTCCCGCTCATCTCCCCACTACTCGCAGACGGCTCGGACGGATTCGATGAACAACGCTGAACCCCAGAACAACCCTGAAGGCGAGCGCCTGCAGAAGGTCATGGCGGCCGCAGGCGTCGCCTCCCGTCGAGTGTGTGAAGACCTCATCGCCGCGGGTCGCGTGCAGGTGAACGGCGTGCGCGTCGAGGGCGCGGGGCGACGGGTGTTGCCCACGGATCTCGTGTCGGTTGATGGCAAGGCCATCCAGCTGGACACGACCAAGGTCTACATCATGCTCAACAAGCCGACCGGTATCGTCTCGTCGCTGCGCGACAACCGCGGGCGGCCCGACCTCAGCCGCTACACCAACGAGTTCGAGGAGCGCCTGTTCAACGTCGGCCGCCTCGACGTCGACACGAGCGGCCTGCTGCTGCTCACGAATGACGGCGAGCTCGCGCACGTGCTCGCGCACCCGTCGTTCGGCGTGTTGAAGACCTACATCGCCAAGGTCGAGGGCGTGATGAACCAGCACACCGTCAACAAGCTCGTCGGCGGCATCGAACTGGAGGACGGCCTCATCGAGGCGGACAAGGCGCGCATCATTGGCACCCCGTCCGCGAACGAGACGGTCGTCGAGGTCACCCTGCACTCGGGTCGCAACCGCGTGGTGCGTCGGATGCTCGACGCCGTCGGCCACCCCGTCATCGACCTCGTGCGCCGCCAGTTCGGCCCGCTGCACCTCGGCAGCCTCGCACCCGACGCCATGCGCGACCTGACCAAGGCCGAGGTGGGGGAGCTGCTCACCATCTCGCGCGGCGGCAACGTCGCACCCGCTACCGGCGACGAGGTGCCGGACGAGAATCCCAGCGATGACTGACCGTCGTGTGCAGGGGCCGGTGCGCATCGTCGGCGCCGGTCTGCTCGGCGTGAGCATCGGCCTGGCGCTCCGCCAGAAAGACGTCGACGTCATCCTGCACGACAGTTCGCCCTCGACCCTGACCCTCGCGGTCGACTATGGTGCCGGCCGCCGCGCCCAGCCGGGCGACGAGCCTGACCTCATCGTCGTCTGTGTGCCCCCGGATGTCACGGCGCCCGTTGTGGCCGCCGAACTGCTGGCCTTTCCGAACGCCCTGGTCACCGATGTCGCGAGCGTCAAGCTCGGGCCGTTGACCGAACTCGTGGAAATGGGCGCCGACGTGTCCCGCTACATCGGTTCCCACCCGATGGCCGGGCGGGAACGGGGCGGCGCCGCATCAGGTCGTGCCGACATCTTCGTCGGCCGCCCCTGGGTAATCGCGGGCCACGACGGCATCACCTACCGACGCGCGAACCCGGTTGAGAACCTCGCCCTCGATCTCGGCGCCGTTCCGATCGAAATGGATGCCGCGGAGCACGACAGGAGCGTCGCCCTCGTGTCCCACGTTCCGCAGGTCGTCGCCTCGCTGCTCGCCGCCCGCCTGAGCGGCGCGACCGACGCTGCCGTGAGCCTGGCCGGAGCCGGGCTGCGCGACACCACTCGCATCGCGTCGAGCGCCCCCGAGCTCTGGGTGCAGATCCTCGGCGCCAACGCCGGGGCCGTGGCTCCCATCCTGCACGCCCTGCGGGACGACCTCGACGGCGTGATCGCCGCCCTCGACGCCGTGGACGCACCGGGATCCCGCCGCGCGATCGCGACGGCACTCTCCGCCGGCAACGACGGGGTGGCGCGCATCCCGGGCAAGCACGGAACGGCCAAGCGGTTCGCCCAGCTCACGATTCTCATCGACGACCGGCCCGGCGAGCTCGCGAGGCTGCTCACCGAGATCGGCGAACTCGGTGTCAACATGGAAGACCTCCGCCTCGAGCACTCACCGAATGCGCAGATCGGCCTCGCCGAGATCGCGGTGCTGCCCGAGAAGGAGGAGACCCTCGCGCGCGAACTCGGAGCGCGGGGCTGGAAGATAGCGGGAGTGAGCGAATGACAGTTGTAGCCATTGACGGACCGGCCGGAAGCGGCAAGTCGAGCGTGAGCAAGGGCGCGGCGGTCGAGCTGGACTATGCGTATCTCGACACCGGCGCCGCCTACCGCGCGCTCGCCTGGTTCTGCCTTGAGAACGGTGTCGACACGCTCGGCCCCAGTGAGATCATCGAAGCCCTCGACGACTTCGACTACGAGATCGGCACCGACCCCGAGCAGTACTTCGTGCGGGTCGGGGGAGAGGACGTCGTCGAGGCGATCCGCGAGCCGCGCGTGACGGCCGTCGTGAGCTCGGTCGCCCGCGTGCCCGAGGTGCGCAGCTTCCTCACCGAGCTCTTCCGCACGATCATCCGGACCACAGAAAAGCCCGGGATCATCGTCGAGGGTCGCGACATCACCACGGTCGTCGTGCCCGACGCAGAAGTGCGAATTCTGCTCACGGCCTCGGAAGAAGCTAGAATGGCTAGGCGTTCAGCCGAACTGTCCACGGAGTCGGCCGCGATCACCGCGCAGCAGCTCAGCTCGCGCGATGCCCAGGATTCCCGGGTCGTCGATTTTATGAATGCCGCCGACGGTGTCGTGACCGTCGATTCAACCGAACTTGACTTCGAGCAGACAGTGTCAGCTGTCGTCGAACTCGTGCGGGACGCTGCCTAGCACAGCGTTCCGAAACACGTAAAGGAACGCTAACCATGGCCGAGAACGACAACGACTTTCCCGACATCGATGCGGGGCTCGTCGAGCGCATCAAGACGATGGACGACGCGGAGGCCGGTCAGCGCGCCGCCTCGCTGCGCGCCGGACTCGAGGACTACGACCTCGACGATGAGGACCTCGGTCTTCTCGACACCATCTCCGACGACCCCGACGCGATCGTCTACCTGCCTGCCCTGCCCGTGCTCGCGATCGTCGGTCGCCCGAACGTCGGCAAGTCCGCGCTCGTCAACCGCATCATCGGCCGTCGCGAGGCCGTCGTCGAGGACACCCCCGGCGTCACCCGCGACCGCGTCAACTACAAGAGCGAGTGGAACAACCGCCACTTCACGATCGTCGACACCGGCGGCTGGGAGCCCGACGCCAAGGGCATCAACGCCTCGGTAGCGGCCCAGGCCGAGATCGCCATCGACCTGGCCGACGCCGTTCTGTTCGTGGTCGACGCCACCGTCGGCGCGACCTCGACCGACGAGCACGTCGTGCGCCTGCTGCGCGGCACCAAGAAGCCCGTCATCCTCGTCGCCAACAAGGTCGACGACGCCCGCCAGGAGCCGCAGGCCGCAGAGCTGTGGAGCCTCGGACTCGGCGAGCCGTGGCCCGTCTCCGCCGTGCACGGTCGCGGTGTCGCGGACCTGCTCGACAAGGTGCTCACCGTGCTGCCCGAGGTCTCGGCCGTCGCCAAGGAAGAAGTGGGTGGCCCGCGCCGCGTCGCCATCCTCGGTCGCCCGAATGTCGGCAAGAGCTCGCTGCTCAACAAGACCGCAGGCGAGGAGCGGGTCGTCGTCAATGAGATGGCCGGCACCACCCGCGACCCGGTCGACGAGCAGATCGAGCTCGGCGGAAAGTTCTGGCGCTTCGTCGACACTGCCGGTATCCGCCGCCGCGTCAACCTCTCACAGGGCGCCGACTTCTACGCGACCCTGCGCACCTCGGCCGCGCTCGAGAAGGCCGAAGTCGCGATCGTCATTCTGGATGTCTCGGAGCCCATCTCCGTGCAGGACCTCAAGATCGTGGACCTCGTGCTCGAATCCGGTCGCGCGCTCGTGCTGGCCTTCAACAAGTGGGATCTTCTCGACGACGAGCGCCGCTACACGCTCGAGCGCGAGATCGAGCAGGACCTCGGCCACGTCGCCTGGGCTCCTCGCGTCAACATCTCCGCCAAGACCGGCCGCCACATGGAGAAGCTCGTCCCCGCCCTCGAGCTCGCGCTCGAGTCGTGGGACACGCGTATTCCTACGGGCAAATTCAACGCGCTCCTTGCCGAGCTCGTGGCCGAGCATCCTCACCCGGTTCGCGGTGGAAAGCAGCCGCGCATCTTGTTCGGCACGCAGGCGGCTTCACGCCCGCCGACGTTCGTGCTGTTCACCACGGGCTTCCTCGACCCGCAGTACCGCCGCTTCATCACGAGGCGCCTGCGCGAGATCTTCGGCTTCGAGGGAAGCCCGATCAACGTCAACATGCGCGTTCGTGAGAAGCGGCAGCGCCGCAGCTAGCTGTGGTTAGCGACCGGTGGCGTCGGCTTCACGCTCGACGTTGCCGCGCCAGCCGCCATCCTCGGTTCCGCTCGCCTCGATGAGTTCCTTGAACTTGCCGAGGTCGTGCGAGACCTGGATGCCGTCGACACCGAGCAGTGCGCCTGCGGCCTCAACGAAGCCCTCGGGAGCCCAGTCGATCTGCACGGTCACGCGCGTCTTGGCGTCATCGATGCGATAGAAGCTGACGGCGCCCGCGTGGGTCGTGCCGTCGGTGCTCTTCCAGGCGACGCGCTCGTCGGGGTGCTGCTCGACGATCTCGGCCTCGAACTCGCGCTCGACGCCGCCGATCTTCACCTTCCAGAACAGGTGCGTGTCGCCCTGCTGGCTGATCGACTCGATGCCGCTCATGAACCGCGGAAACTCCTCGAACTGGGTCCACTGGTTGTAGGCGACGGTGATCGGAACGTCGACGTCGATGGACTTGGTGACACTGGCCATGGGGGATTTCCTAACTGGGAACGGTTTGGGTTTTCGACGCTACGCTGCGAGAGTGGGGGGAGCGAGGCGCTACGGCGACTCCCAGCCGACGGCCAGTCGGCCCCCAGCCGAAGGTAAGGAATGCGGATGAGTGACGTGCCCCCTCCGCTTCCGCCGGGATTCGTGCGCGACCCCGGAGACGCCTGGGTGTACGGGCCGGCCGGGGAGAAATTCTGGGGGCGCTTCGGGGCCGCGGGACTCCTTGTGCATAACCCTGAGCGTGGCGTGCTGCTGCAGCTCCGCGTCGGCTGGAGTCACTTCGGCGGCACCTGGGGCCTTCCCGGCGGTGCGCTGAAGGAGGGCGAGGCGGCGGATGTCGGCGCCCTGCGCGAGGCCTACGAAGAGGCCGGTGTTCCCGCATCCGCGCTCGAGGTGTTGTTCACGAGCGTGCTCGATCTCGGCTTCTGGCGGTACACGACGGTCGTGGCTGCCGCCGCCGTACCGTTCGAACCGGTGATCGGCGACGCCGAGAGCGTCGAGTTGCGCTGGGTGCCGGTGGCTGAGGTTGACGGGTTGCCGTTGCATCCCGGATTCAGTGCGGCGTGGCCCGCGCTACGGGACCGACTGCCTACTTCTTAGGCTTCGGCCACCAGGCTGGCATGACCAGGTAGTAGGTCTCGATGAACGCGGCGTTGTCGCGTGGGCTCGGGGTGCGCAGCCAGGCCTCGATGGCGCCGACCGTGCCGTCCGCGACGAAGCGCGCGACCGTGTCGCTGAGCAGGTCGGGGTACGTTGACGCTGGCAGCTTCAGGTGGCCGGAATCGAGCAGCTGGTGCACCGAACCCTGGAAGTGCGCACTCAGCATCGAGTGCAGTTCGCCGCTGTCGTCATCGAGTCCGAGGCCGCGCTGGTAGATCTCGTCATGGGATGCCACGTGCTCGAGCACCTCGGATGTGGTGTTCTGCAGCGCCTTCGGCACGTTCTCGATGGCGGCCAGGTTGCGATCGCGGATCTGGTCGAGCTCGGCGCGCAGAGTCGCTCGCAGTAGCGCGGCGGGGGAGTCGGAGTGCTCATAGAAAGTGGAACGGTTGATCTCGGCGGCAGCAGCGAGTTCGCTCACCGACACCTGCGTGATCGGCTTCTGCGCGCCCAGCTGCAGCACAGCGGTCGCGAGACGCGCCCTCGTGCGGAGTTGCCGTGCATCCATGTGATCTGCTCTTTCTGAAAAGTCCCCCCACGATTGTAGGGTTCCGGGGCTGGTGCGCGAGTATCGCTCATTCGAGTGACGCGTTTGCCGTCGGGAGTGGTAACGGGCGATCGGCGCGTGGGCTGGTGACCGGTGCGGGGCATGGGTACGCAGCGCTCCGCTCGGCGCGTGGGCTGGTGACCGGTGCGGGGGTTCGGACGTGCGCGCCGGTCGCTTGCGCACGCGCTGAGCCTTGATACGGGTCGGGATGCCGCTCGGGAACTCGGCTTGCGCGCGCCCGCCCGGTCTACTGACGCTCGCCCGGGTCACAACCCGGGCGGCCGTCTCTACTCCGGGCGGCGACGCTCGGCGGCCCCGGTGAATTGAACGAGGCCCGTAAAGCGCTAAGCTATTCGAGGCCCGTTCTTCGGATTCGGGCAAGTCACGGGCTGTGGCGCAGCTTGGTAGCGCACTTGACTGGGGGTCAAGGGGTCGCAGGTTCAAATCCTGTCAGCCCGACTGGCAAGAAAAGGGCCACCCTCTCGGGTGGCCCTTTTTGTTGCCTGGACTCGAGAAGCGGCTAGCGGAGTTCGCAGCTGTAGGCGTTCAGCTTCGGATCGAAGGCCTTGAGCAGAACGCTCGTCTGAACGACGGTCGGACGAGTGGCCGTGTACGTCGTCTTCTGCACTTTGTACGTGCGGTATTTGCCCCGCGGGTAGGCGACAAGGGTCTGACCGGCGCGGGCCCCATCCGTCGTTGAGCAAGTCACCGAGATGGTTCTCGACGTCGACGTCGAGAACGAGAGTTGTCCTGAGACAAAGCTCTTGGTGACGCCCAGTGAGACCCCTACCGTCTGGTCAATCGATTCAGACGCGGATACGGAACAACCCACACTTGCCGTGATGACCTTACAACTGCCGATGGGCTGCGTTCGGTCCGTCCAGTCGTTGGAGATGTTCGTGACGGACACGACGGCAAATCTGACGCTCTGGCCGCCGGGCGCGGCCTGCGAAGCACCTGCTCCAACGAGGGTGCTGACGAGAGCGAGAGAGAGCGAAGCGGCTCCGATAACGCGGGTTCTACGCAACATGACACGTTCCTTTCGAGATGGGATGTGCCACAGGGTAGACCGACCGTACCACTGGGCGCAATGAGTAATATTCGATCCCTGCGACGACCTCGTTTGTGTCAGGGTTTAGCCGCCTCTGCTCCGAATTCGGGCACGTCACGGGCAAGGGCGTGTGGTTCCTGCGGGCGGCGACGCCCTCGGCTTACCCGGCCTGCATCCCGATCCTGCTCCGGTACCTCGACATCGCGCGAGTGCAGGAAGTAATGGAGCTGCTTGACGACGATTCTCTCGGGCAGTGTCGGATCTTCTCTGTCCGACCGTTCAAACGTATTCGCGACCCGCGCGTTCTGCCGGTCCTCGAGGCGCGGCGGGACCATCAAACGGGGATCTCCCCCCATCGCTAGTCTGGTCCGATGGCAATCCGGCGTATGGTGCGAGTAGTCGTGGTCGTGGTCGGGTTGGCGATCGTCGGTTGGACGGAGTCCGTTGTGGTCTACGGCGGACTGGGTCTCATCGCTGCTGCGCTGATCGTTCTGGCCACCACGCGACGACGAGTTGTCTCGTGAGATCTGTCTTGTGGGGCGCCCGCGCCGACGAACTCTGGTCCTGGGTGAGCGCCCAGAGGTTCGAAGTCGGGTCAGCGCGGTTTTCCGTCAGTGCAGGCCGCGGTCGTCCCTTCACCGCATCGTCGTGGCTCACCCGAACGCTCTCGGTGGACGAGAACTCGCAGCACGTCGGCGCCTCGTCGGTCGTGGCGGAGATGAAGAGCCTGGGTCCGCGGGCCTACGCGATTATGGGCGGAACCTTTCACCCGGGCGGCACTGACCTGGTGATCAGGGTGGGGACGGCGCATCCGGACAACGCAGCGACAGCTGCGACACATCGGTCGACCTCGGCGCGACTGAAGTCAGGGCTGTCAGACGAGTATGCGCGGGGCGCGTTGAACGGTCTAGTCAGCGGGCTGAACACCTTTCCGCTGCCCGCGGGAACGCTCACGATCGACGTGGGAGCGTCGGACCCCGTTGACTCTTCGAACGAGGCCTTCCGGGTCGCCGCCAAGCTCCTTCTCGCGGCGATCACACTTCCCCGCTCGTCGGCGCGGGGCCGCTTCGAGCAATCTCTGCGGTCCGAGTGGACCTGGCTGGGCTAGCCCTCCAGCACAACCAGCCGCTGCGTCGCCCGGGTCATGGCCACGTAACGATCCACGGCACCCTCGATCCCGCCGCCCCAACGCGAGGGCGAGACCAGCACCACGAGGTCGAACTCGAGGCCCTTCGCGAGCGTGGGGCTGAGCGAGCGCACGCGGGAGGTGGCGGTGAACGCTGGGTCGCCGATCACTACCGCGGAGCCCTCGGCGTGCGCGGAGAGCCAGGCGGCGAGAACGTCATCCCGAGCCGACAGCGGAAAGTGAGACACGGGAATGCCCGAGGAGCGGATCGACGTCGGCACGTTCGCGTCGGGGATGGCGGCGCGGATGACGGGCGCCGCGGCATCCATGATCTCGGACGGCGTGCGGTAGTTGATCGTCAGGGACTTCACCGAAATTGCGTCGAAGCCGACCAGCGCCAGCCCGGCCTCCCACGTCGACGTAAAGCCGTGACGGGCCTGCGCGCGATCGCCGACGATCGTGAAACTCCTCGACGGGCAGCGCGACAGCAGCATCTGCCACTCAGCGTCGGTGAGCTCCTGCGCCTCATCCACGACGATATGTGCGAACGGGCCGGCCAGCGCGTCCGGGGGAGGAGAGGAGACCACCGACGCGTCATCGAGGGAGTTCTGCGCATCCTCACCTCGCAGCATCGACATCAGCTTGAGGTCGCCGTCGTCCGCTGCGATGAGGTCGTCGATGACTGCGGCGCGGCGCGAGCGCTCCGCGACCCGTGCCCTCTCTTGGCGGAGCCGGCGGGCAGAAGAGTGCGAGTCGCCGATCCGCTGCCGCGCGGCATCGAGCAGCGGCATATCGGCGACGGTCCAAGGCGAGCCCTCCGGGCGCTGGAGGGCGGCAACGTCATCCTCATCCAGCCACGGCGCACACCGTCGCAGGTATGCGGGCACCGACCACAGCGTGCCAAGCACGTACGGCGCCTCGATCAGCGGCCACGCCTTGTTCAACGCGCCGATCAGCTCCTCCTGAGCCAGCAGGTAGCGGCGCAGCTGCGCCGGGGGCTCGTCGAAGTTGTCGCTGAGGATCGTGACCAGCTCCTCGAGCACCTGCTCACGCGCCTCGTTGTGCGGCGTGCCCTCCTCACGGGCGTCGAACGCCTCCGCCCACTCGGCGGCACTCAGCCAGACGTCGCCCCACGGCGTCTCGATGGACATACCGACTGTCGGCGGCTCCTCGTACAGCGCGACTGCCGGCTCGATCGCCTCGATCAGGCGAGAGGATGCCTTCAGCCCTGCAACCCGCGCGTCCCGCTCCTCGATTGCCGAGGCACCCTCCGGCAGCAGGTCGCGTAGTGTGCAGGTCTCCACGCCCTCCTCCCCGAGGCCCGGCAGCACGTCGGCGACATAGTTGAGGTACGGCTGGTGCGGGCCGACGAAGAGCGCGCCGCCGCGGGAGCGACCCAGGCGCGGGTCGGAGTAGAGCAGGTAGGCGGCGCGATGCAGCGCGACCACCGTCTTGCCCGTGCCCGGCCCGCCGTCGACCACGAGGGCGCCGCGGGATCCGGCGCGGATGATCGCATCCTGGTCGGCCTGGATCGTGCCGAGCACGTCCCGCATCCGCTCGGAGCGGTCGCTGCCGAGCGATGCGATGAACGCCGACTGGTCGTCGAGCGCCGCGCGGTTCTGGAGTGTGCCCTCGAACACCTCGTCCCAGTAGTCGGTGATCCGGCCGCGCATCCATCGGAACCGGCGTCGACTCGTGAGACTCATCGGGTTGGCGTGGGTCGCACCGAAGAACGGCTCGGCGGCGGGGGAGCGCCAGTCCACGAGGAGTTGGTTGCCGTCGGGATCGCGCATGCCGAGGCGACCGATGTACACGGCCTCGCCTGTGGAGGAGACGACGCAACCGAGACACAGGTCGAGGCCGAATCGCCGCAGCGTGCGCAGTCGAGCGGTGAGCCGATGGATCTCGAGATCCCGCTCCAACGTTTCCTGGCCGGACCCGCCGGGCTGCAGGCGAGTTGCGTCGAGCCGGGCTTCGAGCTCGGTGATCGAGCGGTCGAGGCTGGACGCGAGGGTGGCGAAGAATGCCACATCCCGCGCAATCAGAGCAGGGTCGTTCTTGGCGGACAGTCGGTCGGGCAGATCAAAAGGCGCGGTCACAGTCGTCGATTCTGCGCCCCACCCCGGGTCTTGTGGCAAGTCCCCGGGTGGCGTATAAATTTAAGTAGGGAGAGGGAAACCTCTCCTTTTCTGCGCCCCGCGCGATTACTCGCCGACGAAGAAGTACGCGATGAAGCCGTCGGCCATGGTGCGGTAGCTCAGGCTGATGACGCGGTCATCCTCGGTCGTGATGATGGCCTCTCGCATGTCATCGTCATCGCTGACCTCGAAGTTGGCGCGAGCCCACTCATCGAACGGGCCGAAACCGTTGGACGTGGTGCCGGATCCCACGATCCAGGAGTCGTCCTGCACCTGGTACACGGCCTCGGGCACATCGCTCACAAACGAGGTGTCGATATCGGGGAACGCGTCGACGAACTCGTCGACGGTGGCTTCGCCCCAGCCGTTGTTGTCGAGGTCGGGCAGCACGAACTCGGCGGTCGGCACGGGCTCCGGAGCGCCGACGCTGCATCCGGTCAGGAGGGTGAGGGACAGGGTGATCACGAGGAGCTTCTTCACCCGATCACCCTACCGTGACGGATCCTCGACACCTCGTCACGCGCGGTAACCGTCGAAACCGTTCGCTAGCCTGAAGGAGTGACCCATCCCTTCGACTCGATCCCCTCGAGTGCGCTCAACGTTCCGAGCAGCCGCAAGTGGAGCCTCAACCCGGGCACGATCGGCGCGTGGGTGGCCGAGATGGACTACGGCACCGCCCCCGAGGTGAGCGCGGCGCTGCACACCGCCATTGACCAGGGTGTGCTCGGCTACCTCTCGCCCGCGATCGCCGGGGACATGGCGGTCGAGACGTCCCGGTACATGCGCGAGCAGTGCGGCTGGGATGTGGCGCCCGAGCACGTGCATCCCGTGTCCGACGTGATGGCAGCTCTCGGCGTCGCCATCTCGCAGTACACACCGCGCGGTTCGGCAGTCATCGTGCCGACCCCCGCCTACATGCCCTTCCTGAGCTTCCCGCCGACACGCAACCGCAGCGTGATCGAAGTGCCCGGCATTGTGGATGACGGTCGCTACACCCACGACCTCGCAGCAATCGACGCCGCGTTCAAGGCCGGCGCGCGCACCTTTGTGCTCTGCAACCCGCACAACCCCACCGGTACCGTCTTCACGCGGGTCGAGCTGGGGGCGATCGCGGAGGTCGTCGAGCGCAACGGTGGACGCGTCTTCGCGGACGAGATCCACGCGCCGCTGCGCTTCGACGGACGCGAGCACATCCCGTACGCCTCGATTTCGACGGCGGCCGCCGCGCACACCATCACCGGCACGAGCGCGTCGAAAGCGTGGAACATTCCCGGCCTCAAGGCCGCGCAGCTCATCACGTCCAACGAGGCGGATGCCGAGATCTACCGCGGCTTCGGTTTCGCGGTGCAGCACGGCGCCTCGACCCTCGGCGTGGTCGCGACGACGGCCGCCTACCGTGACGGCGACGCGTGGCTCGGCGAGGTCGTCGAGTACCTCGACGGCAACCGGCGGCTGCTCGGTTCGCTACTGGCCGAGCTGGCGCCCGCCATCGGCTATTCGATTCCGGATGCCACGTACATCGCCTGGCTTGACTGTCGAGCCCTCGCAATCGAGGGCTCGCCGGCTGAGTTCTTCCGGGAGCACGCGGGCGTGACGGTCACCGACGGCGAGCTCTGCGGGGCCGGTTACGCGGGATACGTACGCTTCGTCTTCGCGATGCCCCGCCCCATCCTCGACCAGGCTGTGCGCGCCATCGCGGCGGCGGTCGCAACGCTCTAGTCGCGCGGTTGAAACGCTCCAGTTGCGGAGAATCGACCCTCGGCACGCGCTAAAGGTCGAAAATCCGCAACTCGCAGCGTCGAACCGCCAGAGATCAACGTTCAGCGCGAAACGAAGGTTGGTCTCTGGCCGTTCGGCAAGGTGGGAGCGGAGCCGGAGGCTAGTCGCGCGGCTTGCGCTCCGGGCGGTCGCCGTAGGTGGGGCGGTCGGCGCGCGGCGGGCGCACGCGGTCCGGCTTGATCTCGATGAGCTTGCCGCTGATGCGGGTCGCCGAGAGGCGGTCGAACGTGTCGCTCGGCAGATTCGCGGGCAGCTCCACGATGGAGAAGTCGGGGCGGATGTCGATGTGCCCGAAGTCTTCGCGGCTGAGTCCGCCCTCGTTGGCGAGTGCACCGACGATCTGGCGGGGCTCGACCTTGTGACGCTTGCCGACCTCGATGCGGTACGCGGTGAGCTGGCGGTTCGGGTCGCGCGGGCGGCGCTCGGGGCGACCCGGGCGGTCGTCGCGGAACGAGCGCTCCGGACGTGAGTCGCGGTCCTCGCGGAAGGTGCGCTCGGCGCGCGGACGCTCCTCGCGCTGGCTGCGCGCGAAGCGGGGGTCGTCGGGGGAGAGCAGCAGGGGAGTGCCGCCCTGGGCAACGATCGCGAGGGCTGCTGCGACGTCCGACTCGACGACGTCGTGGTGCTCGACGTAGTGGCGCACGATGTCGCGGAAGTCGCTGAGCTGCGCGTCGTCGGCCAGGGCCGTCGTGATGGCGTCGTCGAAGCGGGTGAGCCGGGTGACGTTGACGTCTTCGACGCTCGGCATACGCATCTCGACCATGGGCTGGCGGGTGGCGCGCTCGATCTGGTCGAGGAGGCGGCGCTCACGCGGGGTGACGAAACTGATCGCGGCGCCGCTGCGGCCCGCGCGTCCGGTGCGTCCGATGCGGTGAACGTAGCTCTCGGTATCGATCGGGATGTCGTAGTTCACGACGTGCGAGATGCGGTCGACGTCGAGGCCGCGAGCAGCGACATCCGTAGCGACAAGGATGTCGAGCTTGCCGTTCTTGAGCTGCTCGACGGTGCGCTCGCGCTGCGCCTGGGGCACGTCGCCCGAGATCGCGTTCGCGGAGTAGCCGCGGGCGCGCAGCTTCTCGGCGAGCGTCTCGGTCTCGTTCTTGGTGCGCACGAAGACGATCATGCCCTCGAAGTTCTCCACCTCGAGGATGCGGGTCAGCGCATCGATCTTCTGCGGATACGACACGATCAGGTAGCGCTGGGTGGTGTTCGTCGAAGTCGTCGTTTTGCTCTTGACGGTGATCTCTTCGGGGTCCTTGAGGTACTTGCCCGAGATACGGCGGATCTGTGCCGGCATCGTCGCCGAGAACAGGGCGATCTGCTTCTCGTCGGGGGTGTCCTTGAGGATCGTCTCAACGTCTTCTGCGAAGCCCATCTTGAGCATCTCGTCGGCCTCGTCGAGCACAAGGAACTTCAGCTGCGAGAGGTCGAGCGTGCCTTTCTCGAGGTGGTCCATGATGCGTCCGGGGGTACCGACGACCACCTGCACGCCGCGGCGGAGAGCGGAGAGCTGGGTGCCGTAGCCCTGTCCACCGTAGACGGGCAGCACATGTACGCCGCGCAGGTGGGCGGAGTAGCGCTCGAACGCCTCACAGACCTGCAGCGCGAGCTCGCGGGTCGGGGCGAGTACAAGCGCCTGCGGCGACTTCTGCGACAGATCGAGCTGGTCGAGGATCGGCAGCGCGAACGCTGCGGTCTTGCCGGTTCCGGTCTGCGCGACACCGAGCACGTCGCGGCCGTCGAGCAGCGGCGGGATGGTCGCGGCCTGGATCGCCGACGGGGTCTCGTAGCCCACGTCCTTGAGGGCTTTGAGCACGGCATCGCCCAGGCCGAGCTCGGAGAAAGTGATGGTGGGGGTGGTGTCTTCGGACGTCATGCTTCAACGGTAGTCCCGATGCGCCACCCCCGGTTACTACAGGGCGTCCTTGATCGGGGTGGATCCGCCATTGAACGGGATGACCCGGCCCACGGTCGCGTCGTTCGCGAGCACCGCTGCCGCGACGTACGCCACGTCCGTGCGGCTCACCGAATCGCTGGTGACTCCCTCGCCGGTCTCTATCGCGCCGGTGGCGGGATCGTCCGTGAGAGTGCTCGGCGCGAGAATCGTCCAAGCGAGGGTGGAGGCTTCGAGGTGCGCGTCGGCGGCGGCTTTCGCTTCCGCGTAGGCGAAAAAGGAGTTGTCGTGCGGCACGCCGTGCTCGAGCCCCGCGCCGAAGTACGACACCATAACGAACCGGGGGACGCCGGCACCCGTTGCCGCGTCGATCGCGCGGATCGCGGCATCCCGGTCGACGGCGTAGGTGCGTTCGGGGCTGCCGCCGCCCGCCCCCGCCGACCAGACGATGGCGTCCTGGCCGGCGAACAGGCCGGAGAGGTCGGGGGTGGCGAGCTGTTCGATGTCGGCGACGAGGGGCGTGGCGCCTGTGGCGGCGACGTCATCCTCGTGTGCGGGATTGCGGATGAGCGAGGTGACCTCGTCGCCGCGCGCGATGAGCAGGGGTGCGAGCAGCAGGGCGATCTTGCCGTGGCCGCCGATGATCAGGATGCGTGTCATGCGCCCCAGTATTCACGCAAAGACTGGGAGGGACGTCCGGTGACGCGTGCTACGTCAGCGGGCGCGGCACGCCGCTATTCCACAGGATGCGCGCCGAACAGCCGCACGTAGTCGGCGCGCGACACGGTGCGGGTGGGGCGGCCGAGCAACGACGCGACGTGGCCCTCCGCCGCAGGGCTCAGGCCGTGCAGCTCGACGGAGAGCGGAGGGACCAGGCTCTCGATCCAGGTCGTCTCGAGCAGGGTCCTGGTCCATTCCTCTGATGCATTGAACTCCGGGGCGATCTCCAGTTCGATGCGCCAGGTCGAGTGCGCGCCGGCAACACTGCGGGCGGAACGGATGCCTTCGAGTTCGCGCAGGCGGTCATCCACCCACTCGGGATTCGGCTCGAGCGGTCGGATCCGCGGCCGCAGGAGGGGGCGGACGAAGGCCCTGAACAATCCCCACAGGCCGCCGGCAATGACGACAGCGAGGAACAGGAAGGAGACTCCGAATGCCAGCACCGCCGGCAGGTCGACCGGACTGCGCCGGAACTGCAGCGCCTGGATAAGGCCGACCGTGCCCCTCACGCCCCCGCCGATCGCGAGGAGGCAGAGCGCGGCGAACGCCCAGACTCCGCCCTCGATTCTGCGCATCCGACCATTGTGGCGGGTCGACGGGCACACTGGTTGCATGCCCAACCCGGTTCGTGTCGTCGTCGCGCGGTTCTCGCGCACGCGGTTCTTCCGTCGCGTCGGGCCGACGATCATGCCGCCGCTGGAGCGGGTGATGACCGCGATCACGGGCGGGCGGGTGCAGCTGAGCGGGCTGCTCGTTCCCTCGCTCGTGCTGCACACGATCGGTGCGAGATCGGGCATCGAACGGGACACGACGCTCATGTACTGTCCCGAGCCCGATGGGCGCATCCTCGTCACCGGAAGCAACTTCGCGCGCGGCAACCACCCGGCCTGGACCGGCAACCTGCTGAAGAACCCGGGGGCCGCGGTCAGCATCCACGGCCGTCGACAGGATGTGCACGCCATGCTCGTTGCAGACGACGAGCGCGAAGCCGTCTGGGCGTACATCGAAAAGCAGTGGCCCGGCTATCGTGGCTACGAGCGCGCATCCGGTCGGGTGCTGAGGATCTTCCGGCTCACCCCCAGCTGAGGCAGGCCCATGATCTCCCGATTCGAAGAGCTCGACAACCAGGAGACGCCGATGGGGGAGATCAACCTCCGCCGCCGGTTCGACCCGTCGCTCGAGGTCGACATCTTCGAGGTGAAGCTCGGTGACGAGTACCTCATGTCGAGCCTGTTCACCGTCGCCGAGATCGAGCTCGCGCACCTCGGCCTCGCCGCGGTCAGCGGCGAGAAGCTCGACGTGATGGTCGGCGGGCTCGGGCTCGGGTATACCGCCGCCGCCGTTCTCGAGCACAACAACGTCGGGTCGCTCACCGTCGTCGAAGCGCTCGGCGCGGTGGTCGGCTGGCACGAGCGCGAACTGCTGCCGGTATCCACAGAGCTGGTGAGAGACCGGCGCACCACCCTCGTCACCGACGACTACTTCGCCCTCATGCGCCGCGAGCCCACGCGTCAGTGGGATGCCATCCTCGTCGACATCGACCACTCGCCGCAGCACTGGCTGAACACCAGCCACGGCGACTTCTATACGGCCGACGGCCTGCGTCGCATGGCCCGGCATCTCAAGCCCGGCGGAGTGTTCGCGCTCTGGTCGGACGACCCGCCCGAGGCCGTGTTCAGCGCCACCCTCGCCGAAGTGTTCGCGACGACCGCGGGGCACCTCGTGCCATTCCCGAACGCGATCACCGGCGGCATCTCGACCAACAGCGTCTATGTCGGAACCGACCCGATAAACTTGCCGTAGGGCGACGGCCCTCGATTTCCAGCCCGGGGGCGGTGAACGACGTGGCACTCTTCAAGCGCAGATCGCGCGTGAATCTCGGCAAATTCGTCGCACCCGAACCGGTGGAGCCGGCACCCGTCGAGCGTGTGGTCGAGGAGGGCATCCTCATCTCGCACACCGCCGTTCGTATGCAGGTGCGCAACCATCTCATCGTCTCCGCGATCCGCGATGACAGTTCCTACGATCCCGACGAGCTGGCCGAGTTCGCCCGCGCCGAGTTCGAGTCGCTCGCCGCCCAGAACGTGCTGCTCGCCCGCGAACAGCTCACCGGCCGCAATATCTCCATCTACCGCGGGCTCGCCAACGCCCAGCGCGAGCTGGCCGAAGACGACGCGGCCATCGCGAAAATCGTCGAGCAGTCCCGCCAAGAGGCCTGGCAGGAGATCAGCGGTGCCGTCGCCACCACCCTCGCCGCGCGTGCCGTCGACTCGCGCGACCCCGACTACGCCGCCGAGCGCGAGTCGAGAATCGCCGACCTACTGACCGTCGACTTCGTCAAGCTCCAGCTCGACTCCGTGCCCGAATACTGAGGACCCCATGTCACCCGAACCGCGCAAGCCCCGCTCGCAGATCGTGCTCGAGGTCGTCGACACGATGATCGTCAGCCGGCACATGGTGCGGGTGTTCCTCGGCGGGCCCGGGTTCCGTGAGTTCGAGAACATCCCCGCGACCGACAAGTACGTGAAGATCTTCTTCGTGAAGCCCGAGCTGGGACTCGATCCGCCGTACGACATCGAGGCGCTGCGCGCGAGCCTTCCGCAGGAAGACTGGCCCGTGGTGCGCACGTACACGATCCGGCTCGTCGACGAGCAACGCCGCCGCCTCGCCATCGACTTCGTGGTGCACGGGGACGAAGGAGTCGCGGGTCCGTGGGCGCGAGGCGCGCGAGTCGGGGATCGCATCGCGCTGGCGGGGCCGGGCGGGGCGTTCATCCCGACTGAGGATGTCGCGGCTTACGTCTTCGCCGGCGACGAGTCGGCCACCCCCGCGATCGCCGCGGCGCTCGAGTCCCTGCCGAACGGGGCAACGGGCCTGGCGATCATCGAGGCCGAGGATTTCGAGGACATGCAGTTGCTCGGCGAACCGGACGGCATCGAGATGACCTGGGTGTTCCGCAGTCGTGGCGAGAGCCTTGTGGCTGCTGTCGCTGCCGCGGACTGGCCCGAGGGCGACGTGCAGGTCTTCGCGCACGGCGAGCGGGAGTCGATGAAGGCACTGCGGGCGATCTTCGCCGAGCGCGGGGTCCGCCGCGAGCTGCGATCCCTCTCCGGCTATTGGGCGCAGGGGCGCACGGAAGATCGCTTCCAGGCCGAGAAGCGCGAGCCGATCGGGCGGATCGACGACTGAGCGCCGTTCTGCTCTGGGCAGAATTTCGAGGCCAGGTCGACGCGGCGTGACTAGGGTGAACCATGGCTGAGATCATCCCCCTGCGCCCCGTCCGCACCCCCGAACCGCTCTGGCGCGAACTGGTCGGTGAGAGCCTGCGCGCGAGGCGTCTCGCCGCGGGCAAGACACTTGCGGAGACGGCCGCCCGGGCAGGCATTTCGCCGCAGTACCTCTCCGAGATCGAGCGCGGACTCAAGGAGCCCTCGAGCGAGATGATCGCCGCCGTGCTCGGCGCGCTCGGCACGACCCTGGTCGACCTCACCACCGACGTCGCGGAGCAGCTCGCCCCATCCCGTTCCGAGACGATGCTGCTCGCCGCGTGAGTGCCTAGCGCTGCGCGAGCACCCGGTCGACGAGACCGTAATCCACCGCCGCCTGCGCCACGAAGAGCCGGTCCCGGTCGGTGTCGGCGCGCAGCGTCTCGACCGACTGCCCGGTGTGGGTCGACAGCACCTGCTCGATCTCGGCGCGCACGCGCACCACCTCATCCGCCTGCAGAATGAGGTCCGGGATGGTGCCCCGACCGCTCGCCGCAGGCTGGTGCAGCACCACCCGCGTGTGCGGCAGCACGGCACGCCGCCCGGCGGCACCCGCGGCGAGCAGCACAGCGCCGGGGCCGATCGCCTGGCCGATGCAGGTCGTCGCGACCGGCGCCTGAATGTACTGCATCGTGTCGTAGATGGCGAGCATCGGGGTCAGATCGCCGCCCTCGCAGTTGATGTAGAGGTTGATTTCCTGGCTGGAGCTGTCGGCCTCGAGGTGCAGCAGCTGCGCGATGAGCGCGTTCGCGACGCCCGCGTCGATGCCGGTGCCGAGGTAGATGATCCGCTCGCTGAGCAGGTGCGAGTAGACATCCATCACCCGGTCGCCCCGAGGATGCTGCGTGATCACGTTCGGGATCGTGTAGCCGCTCATCAGCTCGCTCCCAGTCCCGCGTGGCGACGCCGGGTCGGCACGACCTGGTCGAGCGAGGTGACCACGGAGTCGATGAACCCGTAGGCGCGCGCCTCGGAGGCCGTGTACCAGCGGTCGTGCAGGGAGTCCTCGAAGATGGTCTCGACGCTCTGCCCGGTGTCCTCGGCGATGAGGCCGAGCACCGTGTCGCGCGTGTGCCGCAGGTCGCCCGCCTGCACCTCCACCTCGACGGCTGAGCCGCCGATGCCGGCCGAACCCTGGTGCATGAGCACCCGCGCGTGGGGGAGGGCGGAGCGCTTGCCTTTCGTTCCCGCCGAGAGCAGGAACTGACCGGCGCTGCAGGCGAGGCCGAGAGCCACGGTCGAGACGTCGTTCGGCACGAGGCGCATGACATCGCGGATGGCGAGCATCGACGGCACCGAGCCGCCGGGCGAGTGGATCCAGAGAGTGATGTCCGAGATCGCATCCTCGGCGGCCAGCGTCAGCAGCTGGGTGGTGAGGAGGGTGCCGTTGTCGTCGTCGAGCGCGCCGTCCAGCACGAGGATGCGCTGGTGGGCGAGCTCCTGCCGGACTCGGTCGGTGAAGCGGGGAGGTGCTGATTCATTGGGCATACGAGAAGCGTGCGGCTCGGGGCATCCCGCGCACCACAGATGATGCTGTGAGCTGATCAGCCGACAGCAGCGCGCAAACCCGTGAGGAGTAGCGTGTCGGCATGGCCAGCGAAGCGACGACGATCCAGGCGGGCGACCGCGAGGTGCGCATCTCGAGCCCGAGCCGTGTGCTCTGGCAGGAGCTCGGCATCACCAAGCTCGACCTCGCGACCTATTTCGTCGAGGTATCGGTGCCGTTCCTGCGGGCCAACGGCGATCGCCCGGTGTCGCTGCAGCGGTTCTCGGGTGGCATCGACGGAGAACAGTTCTTCTCGAAGAATCCGCCCAAGGGGACTCCGGATTACGTTCGCGCGGTGCCCGTGACCTACCCGAGCGGGCGGTCCCACCCGCAGCTCGTGCTCGATGAACCGGCCGGCATTGTCTGGGCTGCGCAGATGAACACCGTGGTCTTCCACCCCTGGGCGTCGAAGGCGGGCGACCCCGACAATCCCGACCAGCTGCGCATCGACCTCGACCCCCAGCCCGGAACCGGATTCGCAGAGACGATCCCCGCGGCCCTCGAGCTGCGCTCCCTTCTCGCCGAGGCCGGACTGACCGCCTTCATCAAAACGAGCGGCAATCGTGGCCTGCACGTCTTCGCGCCGATCGAGCCGACCCACGAGTTCCTCGACGTGCGACACGCGGTCATCGCGGCCGCCCGCGAACTCGAGCGGCGCATGCCGGACAAGGTGACGACCAACTGGTGGAAGGAAGAGCGCGGCGAGAAGATGTTCGTCGACTACAACCAGGCCAACCGCGACCGCACTATGGCCGGTGCCTACAGCCCACGAGCGCTGCCGACCGCCACGGTCTCCGCTCCGATCGAGTGGGACGAGCTCGAATCGGTGAAGCCTACCGACTTCACGATCCTCACGATGCCCGGCCGGCTCGCATCTACCGGCGACCCGTGGGAGCACATGCACGACACACCCGGCACGATCGACACGCTGCTCAGCTGGTGGGAGCGGGATCTCGAGAACGGACTCGGCGAACTCGTCTTCCCGCCCGACTTCCCGAAGATGCCGGGGGAGCCGCCGCGTGTGCAGCCCTCCCGCGCCAAGAAGACGGACTAGGCGAGCACTTTCGCCAGGTCGTACTTCGCCGGCACCTCAAGCTGGTCGTAGGTGCAGGAGCGCGGATCGCGGTCATCCCGCCAGCGCTCGAACTGGGCGGTGTGCCGAAAGCGCTCGCCCTCCATCTGGTCGTAGCGCACCTCGAGCACACGCTCGGGGCGCAACGTGACGAAGGACTGGTCCTTGGCGCCGGAGAAACGGTTTCGCTCGCGTTCGCCGGTCTCGGCCGCTCCGTCGTCGCCGCGAGTGACGAGCGGCTCCAGCTCGTCGATCAGCTCCAGCCGGCGCGCGTTGCTGAACGCGGACACCCCGCCGACGTTCTTCAATTCCCCTTCGTCGTAGAGGCCGACGAGCAGCGAGCCGACACCGGCTCGGGACTTGTGGATGCGGTAGCCGAGCGCAACGACGTCGGCCGTGCGGTGATGTTTGATCTTGAGCATCACACGCTTGCCGGGCGCGTAGGCGGCGGCGAGTGGCTTGGCGACGACGCCGTCGAGACCCGCGCCTTCGAACTCCTCGAGCCAGTGCTGAGCGAGTTCCACGTCGGTCGTGACCTGGCTGCGGTGCAGGGGAGCTGTCAGCGACAACTTCTCGAGTGCCGCCCGTCGCTCGCTGAACGGCAGGGTTGGGTCATCCAGCAGGTCGAAAGCGACGAAGGAGGCGGGCGTCTCGACCGAGAGCTTGTCGATGCGGCTTTGAGCGGGGTGGATGCGCTGCGAGAGGGCCTCCCAGTCGAGACGCCCGGCAACCGGCAGGATGATCTCGCCGTCGAGCACACACGGCTTCTTCAGCTGCCTGCTGAACTCGGCTACCAGCTCAGGGAAATACCGGGTGAGCGGCTTCGCCCCTCGGCTGCCGATCTCGACGGTCTCGCCGTCGAACGTCACGATGCCGCGGAATCCGTCCCACTTCGGTTCGTAGAGCAGCCCGCCCTCGACCGAATCGGGGAGGGGGATCGCTGAAACGGCCTTGGCCAGCATCGGTTCCATGCGGGCAGGTTAGTCCTCGGCGCTAGAAAACATCTCAGGATTCCCAGCGAACGCCCCACGCGACGATCGGCTGCATGGAGTCCATAAGGTCGGCGCCGCGCTCAGTAAGTGTGTAGTGCACCTGCACGGGCGTTGTGGCGAGCACCTCGCGCTCGATCAGGCCGGCATGCTCCAGCTCTTTCAGTCGCTGCGAGAGCATGCGGTCGGAGAGGCCGGGAACTACGGCGAGGATCGCGCTGAAGCGGGTCGCGCGGCGGGAGAGGGCGAGCATGATGCCGGAGCTCCAGCGGCGGCCGATCAGCTCGACCGAGCTTTGGAAGAGGCGGCAGGCGTCTTCGTCGATGTGCTCGAAGACGGAAGTCTGGAAGTCGGTGCGGGTCATTGTGCTCACTTACTTAGTGTAAGCGGCTTACGGGGTGTTTGCACAGTGCTCCCGATCCGCTCAGACTTGACCCATGCCCGACTACCGCCACACCCTCCAGTTCGGAACCTTCATCACGCCGTCGAACGCGGCCCCCGACCAGACGGTCGAGCTCGCGGTGATCGCGGAGGAGCTCGGGTTCGACCTCGTGACCTTCCAGGACCACCCTTACCAGCCGGGTTTCCTCGACACCTGGACGCTGCTCAGCTGGGTCGCGGCTCGCACCTCGACCATCCACGTGAGCGGCAACGTGCTCAACCTCGCCATGCGTCCGCCGGCCGTGCTCGCGCGGGCGGCGGCATCCCTCGACCTCTTGAGCGGTGGTCGTTTCGACCTGGGCCTCGGCGCGGGCGGCTTCTGGGACGCCATCGATTCCATGGGCGGCACCAAGCTGACGCCCGGGCAGGGGGTCAGCGCGCTGGACGAGGCGATCGACGTCATCCGGGGCATCTGGGATGCGGATGAACGGCGCCCGCTGCGCATCGAGGGCGAGTACTACCACCTGCGCGGCGCGAAGCGCGGACCTGCGCCGGCCCACGACATCCCCATCTGGCTGGGTGCACTGAAGCCCCGGATGCTGCGGCTCACCGGTACCAAGGCGGACGGCTGGTTGCCCAGCCTCGCGTACCTGCAGCCGGGCGACCTCGAGTCGAGCAACGCCGCCATCGATGAGGCGGCTCGCGCGGCCGGACGAGAGCCGCGCGAAGTGCGCAGGCTCCTCAACGTGGGTGGCCAGTTCGCTGCCCGCAATGGCGGCATGCTCGACGGACCCGCCGAGCAGTGGGTCGAGCAGCTGACCCCGCTCGCGCTCGAGCACGGCTTCGCGACGTTCATCCTCGCCTCCGACGACCCTGCGGTTATGCAGCGCTTCGCCGAAGAGGTGGCGCCTGCCCTGCGCGAGGCCGTAGCCGCCGAGCGTGGAGCGGGCGAGGAGGTGCGCTCTGCCGCGTCGATCGCCCTGCGCCGCGAGGGCATCGACTACGCGGGAATCCCCGAGTCGCTGAGGGCGGGCGCGGTCGAGCCCGGTGACTTCGGATTCGCCCGGGTCAAGTCCAACTACATGCGCGGGGGCAACCCGGGTATCGTGCTGCGCCCTTCTTCGACTGCCGAGGTTGTCGAGGCGCTCGAGTACGCGCGGCGTCATCCCTCGCATGCTCTCGGCATTCGCAGTGGCGGGCACGGCATCAGCGGTCGGTCCACGAACGACGGCGGCATCGTCATCGATCTGAAGAAGCTGAACGGCATCGAGGTCATCGGCGACCGGCTCGTGCGGGTCGGCGCGGGAGCGCGCTGGACCGACGTCGCGAACGCCCTCGAGCCGCACGGCTGGGCGCTGTCGTCGGGCGACTACGGCGGGGTCGGCGTGGGAGGGCTTGCGACGGCGGGCGGCATCGGCTGGTTGGTGCGCGAACACGGGCTCACGATCGACCACCTGCGCGCGGTCGAGGTGGTGCTCGCCGATGGCACCGTCACCCGTGCCAGCGAGGACGAGAACCCCGACCTGTTCTGGGCGATGCGCGGCGCCGGCGGCAACTTCGGCGTCGCAACGAGCTTCGAGTTCGAGGTCGACGAGGTGGGGCTGGTCGCGTTCGCGCAGCTCGCTTTCCAGCTCGACGACACCGCAGAGTTCCTCGAGAGCTGGGGCGCGCTGGTGCAGGGGTCGCCGCGCGATCTTACGAGCTTCCTGATGATGGGCGGAGCCTCGAATATTGCGCAAGTGCTGACCCTGGTCGACTCGTCGGACCCCGACACCGTGCTCGAACGCCTGCAGCCGATGGCCGAGCTGGCGCCGCTCGTGCAGCAGTCCGTGCAGATGCAGTCATACGCGAGCGTTATGGCAAACGTGCAGGGCGGACCTCACCGCGGGCAGGGCGAGCCGCTGTCCCGATCGGGGCTCATCGAGCGGTTCGACAGCGGCGTCGCGCGGGCGGCGGGTGAGCTCATCGCCAGTGGCGCATCCCACTTCTTCTCGGTGCGGTCCATGGGCGGTGCGGTCGCCGATGTGGCTCCGGATGCCACGGCCTTCGCCCACCGCAGCGCCGGCTTCTCCGTGGTCGCCCTCGGGTCCAACGCCGCCCAGCTCGATGCCGCCTGGGCGCCGCTGCGCGAGCACTTCCTCGGCTCGTACCTCAGCTTCGAGACCGGGCAGACGGCCGAGGATCTCGCGAGCGCCTTCCCGCCCGCGACCCTCGCGCGGTTGCGCTCGCTCAAAGAGCGATACGACCCGGCCAACCTGTTCCGCGACAACTTCCCGATTGCGATGAGCCACACAGACGGCTCATAGGAATGACATAGGGATACCGGCTTGGGTGGGGGAATACCAACCCAAGGAGTTCCCATGGACACCCTCGCCATCATCGCGATCGACCTCGTCGCCGTCGCCGTGCTGACCTTCGGCCTGTATTTCCGGCGCCACCGCCGACGCGATCTCGTTGTCGCGTACCTCGTAGTGAACGTCGGAGTGCTCGCCGTGACCGAGGTGCTCGCCACGAGCACCGTCGGCGTCGGACTCGGTCTCGGTCTCTTCGGGGTGCTGTCGATCATCCGCCTGCGCTCCTCCGAGATCGCGCAGCACGAGGTGGCCTACTACTTCGCCTCGCTCGCGCTCGGCCTCATCGCCGGCATGACGTCGACCCTCGATGTGGTGCCGCTCGCGCTCATGGCGCTCATCCTGCTCGTCATGTTCGTGGGCGACTCCAACCACCTTCTCAAGCACTACCGTCACCAGGTCGTGGTGCTCGATCGGGCCATCGCGGACGAGACGGCGCTCATCGCCCACCTCGAAGGCCTGCTCGGTGCCCGCGTGCACGGCGTGACGGTGCAGCAACTCGATCTGGTGGATGACACCACCACAGTCGACGTGAAGTACGAGCTCGGCGCGAGCGCCGCCGTGACCCGGGAGCGTGTCGCGTGAGCCGCCTCGAGATGCTCGAACCCATCTCCCTCGAGGAACTCACGGAACGGGCATCCCTGCTGACGCGAGTGGACCGCAAGTACCTCGTCCCGGTTTCAGGGCTCGACGCGCTGCTCGGCGACCTGGGTGGTGCGACCCGTGTTCTCGAGATCGAGGGGCTGCGGGCATCCGAATACCGCTCGGTGTATTTCGACACGGCGGGGCTCGACAGCTATCTGGCCGCAGCTCGTCGTCGGCGGCGTCGTTTCAAAGTGCGCACCCGCACGTACCTGGAGTCGGCGCAGTGCTACCTCGAGGTGAAGACCCGCGGCGGGCGCAGTCTGACAGTGAAGGAGCGGGTCGAGCACCCGGTGGCGGCGAACGATTCGCTCGAGGGCGATGACGGTTACGTGCAGTTCGCGCTGCACGAGGCCGGCATCGACTCGGTGCCCACTTCGGCGCTGCAGCCGACCCTGGTCACCCGTTACCAGCGCACGACGCTGTTCGTGCCGGAGGGGAGCAGCCGCGCGACCATCGACACCGCCCTCAGCTGGATCGACAACACCGGGCACACGATAGCGACGCCCGGCCTCGCGGTCGTGGAGACCAAGTCGGGATCCACCGCCTCACCGGTCGACCGGGTGCTGTGGGCGCACGGCCACCGCCCGGCGAACATCTCCAAATACGGCACGGGAATGGCGGCCATGCGGCCCGAACTCCCGCAGAACAAATGGCGACGCGTACTCGACCGGCAACTGCTGCCGGCCGTCGCCTCCACCCTCTCAACCCCCAGGAGCTCATCATGAAACGTCTGTTCGTCGCCCTTCCGCTCGTCGCGAGCCTCGGCATCCTCGCCGGGTGCTCAGCGGTCACCACCGACTCGGGTTCGCCCATCGCGGCGGTCAGCGCCGGAGTCACGGCCGCCGAGGTACTCGCTGACAACGAGGAGGCATTCGTGGGCGAGAGCTCGTACAACACGTCATCCGCCACCGCAGTCGACCTGTCGTCGATCGAGGGCGACACCTACGAGATCACCGCGGCGGGCACCTATGTGCTGAGCGGATCGCTCGACGGCCAGGTCGTCGTGAACGCGGAGGGCGCGGACGTGACACTCGTGCTCGACGGGGCCACTGTGTCGAGCTCGACGAGCGCGGCCATCGCGGCGACCGCCGTCGAGAACCTCTCCCTGATCCTCGCCGACGGGTCGACCAACACGCTCAGCGACACGTCGAGCTACGCTTCGGACGCCGACGTGAACGCCGCGCTGTACTCCGCGGGTGACCTGATGATCAGCGGCGACGGCGCACTCGAAGTGACGGGTAACGGCAATGATGGCATCGCCTCGAAGGACGGCCTCGCCATCACCTCCGGCACCATCTCGGTGACGGCGGTGGATGACGGCATCCGCGGCAAAGACTCGCTCGTGGTGAGCGGCGGCACGATCGAGGTCGACGCCGGGGGTGACGGACTCAAGGCCGACAACGACACCGACGCGGACCGCGGCTACATCGCGATCTCGGCCGGAACCGTCTCGGTGACCTCGGGCGGCGACGCCCTTCAGGCCGAGACCGACCTCGTGGTGACCGGTGGCTCGCTCTCGCTCGAGTCCGGCGGCGGTGCCGGCGCGACCCTCGGTGCCGACGACTCGGCCAAGGCGCTCAAGTCGTCGGTCTTCCTGGTCGTCGAAGGCGGCACGATCGAAGCTGACGCGGCGGATGACGCGATCAACGTGAATGGCGCGGTGCACCTGTCCGGCGGCTCGCTGTCCCTCGCGTCCGGCGACGACGCGGTCCACGCGGAGTCCGAACTGCTGCTCGACGGAGCGGCGGTCGACGTGACCGACTCGGTGGAGGGGCTCGAGAGCGCTTCCATCCTCATCGCCGACGGCGAGGTCACCGTGCGCTCGACCGACGACGCGATCAACGCGTCCGACGGGTCGGGTGCGACCGAGGGGGCCGGCATGGGAGACACGGCGGCGGGCGTTTCGGTGCTCATCAGCGGCGGCACGGTTGTGCTCGACTCGGATGGCGACGGCCTCGACTCGAACGGCACGGCTCAGATCACCGGCGGCTCGGTCACGGTCTACGGTCCGACGAACGACGGCAACGGAGCGCTCGACGTCAACGGCAGCTTCACCATCTCCGGTGGCGAGCTGCTCGCGGCGGGCAGCTCGGGCATGGCCGTCACCCCCGGCGAGGACTCCGAGCAGGTCACGGTTGCGGCAACCTTCGACCAGACCCTCGCTGCGGGAACGCTCGTCGAGATCACCGCTGCCGACGGCACCGTGCTCGCGACCTTCGAGGCGACGAAGGACTTCTCGTCGATCGTCTACTCCTCGGCCGACGTCGAGGATGGGGCCGAGTACTCGTTCGTCGTCGACGGCACCTCGGCGGCGACCGCGACCGGCGGCGTTGCCCTGGCCGGCGGCGTGGGCGGGATGCCCGGCGGTGGCGGCCCCGGCGGCGGCCCTGGCGGAGACGGGGACCGCTGACCCTCGCCGAATCGTCGAAAAGTGCTCCAACCCGCCCCGGTTGGAGCACTTTTCGCTGTTCGGCGGCGGGGCTGCGGCCGTGGAACGGTCCAACGGCCAGAGATTGACCCTCCGAGCGACCCGAACCACGTTCTCTGGCCGTTCGAGCCGGGTGAATCGATCCAGTTGCGAGTGCCCGACTGGCAGATGTGACACGGCATGTGAACGGTGTTTACACTGAGGAACCCGTCACCGAAGGAGTTTCATCATGGCCCCCATCACTCCGGTCCTCTGGTTCGACCTCGAAGGTAAGGAGGCCGTCGACTTCTACGTCGAGACTTTCCCCAACTCGCGGGTGTTGGCGACGAGCGTCTACCCGGAGAGCGCGCCGCTTCCGGCCGGCACCTGGCTCACGATCGACTTCGAGCTGAACGGGCTGCGGGTGCAGGCGTTGAACGGCGGACCGGGACATCCCTTCACCGATGCCATCTCGCTGTCGACCGAGGTCGATGGCCAGGCCGAGGTCGACCGCCTGTGGCAGGCGATCACCGGCAGCGGCGGTGAGGAGGGTCCGTGCGGCTGGGCGAAGGACCGCTTCGGGCTGTGGTGGCAGATCGTGCCGAAGGGCATGGGCAAGCTTCTGAACGACCCAGACCCGGGCCGCGCGAGCCGCGCGATGAACTCCATGATGCAGATGAAGAAGATCGACCTGGCGGCGATCGAAGCTGCGGCAGCGGGCTGAAACGTGGGCAAGGTGATCGTGCAGCAACTGGTGACGCTCGACGGATTTATGGCCGATGAGAACGGCGGCATCTCGTTTCACAGCGAGGTGGACGACTTCTCCGAGTCCGATGCGAGCCAGCTCGCACTGCTGGAAACGGTGGGCCACGTGCTCCTGGGCGCCGGAACTTATCGCCTCTTCGTGGACTTCTGGCCCACGCCGACCGCGGCGGACGAACCCGTCGCCGACCGGCTGAACTCACTGCCGAAAACCGTGGTCTCGCGCTCGCTCGGCACGGCACCGTGGGGCGACTTCGCGCCGGTGACCGTCGAGCGGCGCGACCCGGTCATCGTCGCGCGCGATCTCGCCTCGGGCGAGGGCAATGTGATGGTGTGGGGCAGCATCGAACTCTCCCGAGCGCTGTTCGCCGGCGAGATGGTCGACGAACTGCACCTGACCGTGCTGCCCGTCACCCTGGGCGACGGCATCGGCTACCTTCCGAGTGATTTCGGGATGCACCGGCTCACCCTCCTCCGCTGCGAGTCCTACAGCAGCGGCATCCTGAACCTCGTCTACTCGTTGCGCTGAAGGTCGCTGACGCGGTCCGCGAAGCCCTGGTCGGCCAGCACGCGCGCTTCGACCTCGGGGTCGAGTCCGAGCCGTGGCCGATCCTCGCGCTGCGGCGCATCGCCGCCGAGCGACTGCAACCAGCTCCACGTGTCGTCGACCGTCTCCCGCAACGGACGGATCCGCAGGCCCGCGGCGAGCGCCTTTGACGGATCACTGCCGTGCAGCGTGTCGTGCAGCTCGCCGGGCGGGAGCCAGGCCGGAAGCTGTGTCCACGGCTCCACGCCCGCATCGAGGATGACCGCCGGATCGACCCAGTGCAGCCGCGCGTCCGAACCCGTGGCCGCGAGACACGCGCCGAGCAGGTCGCTCATGGTTGTGGCGGTGGGCGGCGAGACGATGTCGAAGGGTCCTCCGAGGCCGGCAGCCGCGGCATCCAGCCCAAAAGCGGCGAGGTCGCGGGCGTCGACGTACTGGATCCCCAAGTCCGCCGGCCCCGGTGCGAGTATGTCCCCGCCGCGGGCCGCGCGGCCCAGCCACCACGGCAGGCGGCCGATGTTCTCATTGGGCCCCAGGATGAGCCCAGCTCGCAACAGCAGCGCGCGATCGCCGAAGTGCTCCATCGCGGCGATCTCGCCCCCGCGCTTCGCCTGGGGATACTCGGCCTCGGTCAGGTCGGGGGAGGACTCGACGAGGGGTGCGCTCTCGGTCGCGCCGGCCGGCAACGGGGACTCGTACACCGAGCGGCTCGACACGTACACGTAGCGATCAACGGAGTCGGCGAGCTGCGCGGCGGCATCCCGCACGGCCACCGGAGCCCACGACCAGGTGTCGACGACGATGTCCCAGCGTCCGCCCTTCAACTCGGCGAGGCCGTCGGACTCCCACCGGTTTCCGCGCAGCGACTCCACGCCGAGCTCGGGTGCGCGCGTCTGCCGATTCAGCGTTGTCACGTGCCAGCCGCGTTCGAGGGCGTCATCTACAAAGGCCCGTCCGACAAAATCCGTACCACCGAGAACAAGGAGTCGCATAAAACCATCCTGCGCCGAATGACTTCCCGAGACCACCCGTAGACCGGTCGGGGTTTCTGTGCGACATACTGGACTGATCCTCGTAAATCACCTGCCCGAAAGGCCCGCATGGACACCTCACAGGTCCCCAACGAGTTCGTGGTGGTCGGCATCGTTGCCGCCGTCATCGTCGTTCTCCTCATCGCATTCTTCATCCTCATCGGCGGCATCAAGGTCGCCAAGCCCGACGAGGCGATCATCGTCACGTCGCGCCAGAAGGTCACCAAGCCGGGCGTCGAGGCCGGCGAGAATGCCGGACAGCGCGTCGTCTTCGGATCCCGTGTCTTCGTCAAGCCGATCGTCGAGGCCCACTTCAAGCTGAGCCTGCGCAGCAGGCAGCTCAACGTGCAGGCGACAGCCCAGACCCGCGACGCGATCACCATCAAGGTGAACGCCGTCGCCGTCGTCAAGGTCGGCGGTTCGGAGTCGATGGTGCGCGCAGCCGCCCAGCGATTCCTCAACCAGCAGGACCAGATCGAGACGTCGACCGAAGAGGTGCTGAGCGGTTCCGTTCGCTCCATAGTCGGCCAGCTCACGGTCACCGAGATCATCACCAACCGCTCCGCCCTGCAGGGCCAGGTGCTCGAGGCCGTTCGCGATTCCCTCGATATTCAGGGCCTGCAGATCGACACGCTCCAGATCAAGGAGATCGACGACGACAACGGCTACATCCGCGACCTTGGTCGTGGTGAGGCTGCGCGCGTGAAGCAGGTCGCCGAGATCGCTGAGTCCGTGTCCCGCCAGGCATCGGAAGAAGCCCGCATCGGTGCCGACCAGGCCGTCGCCGAGTCGCAGCGCAAGCTCGACCTGCGCAACGCGGAGATCCAGAAGGAGACGGACAAGGCTCGCGCCGAAGCCGCCGCCGCTGCTCCGCTCGCCGAGGCGATCGCCCAGCAGGAGGTCGTGGCCCAGCAGGAGATCACGGCAGGCAAGCGCGTGGGACTGCGCAAGCAGGAGCTCGACGCCGAGGTTCGTGCAGTCGCAGACGCCGGTGCCTACTCGATCCAGAAGAGCGCAGAGGCAACCGCGGGTGCTGCGGTCGCCGCCGCAAACGCAGACCGTGATGCCCGTCGCTCGTCGGCCGAGGCCATCGAGGCAGAGGGTATCGCCGAGCGCAACCGTCGTCGCAGCGCGGCCGAGGCCGTCGAGGCCGAGGGTCTCGCCGACAAGAACCGTCGTATCGCGGCTGCCGAGGCACTCCGCGCCGAGGGTGAGGCAGAGGCAGAGGCCATTCGCGCAAAGGGTAACGCCGAGGCAGACTCCGCGCGTGCCCGCGCCGAGGCCCTCGACGAGCGGTCGCAGGATCTCCTGCGCCAGCAGATCATCACCCTGCTGCCCGAGATCATCCGGGCAGCGTCCGAGCCGCTGTCGGCGATCTCGAACCTCACGATCCTGTCGAGCGACGGAACGAGCGGAACGAACGCACTCGGCCAGGGCGTGGCCGGCCAGCTCGCGACATCCACCCAGATCATCAAGGACCTGGTCGGAATCGACATCGCGGACATCATCACCGGAACCGCAGCGGGTCGCGCCGCGGGTGAGGCGATCAACCCGCCGCGCAAGCCCAAGGAGACGAAGGCCGCTACTCCGGCTGTGTAATTTCGTCGCGGCCGCGCAGCTTATCGAGCTCGCGTCGGTCGCGTTTCGTCGGACGCCCGGCTCCGCGGTCTCGCACCACGGTGACCGGGCGTTCTTCGCGCGGCGGTGGCGGGGGAGTGAGGTCGTCGAAGAGCAGTGCGGCGGCGGGCGCTCCGACCCGCTTCACGGCGAGACCACGAACGATGAGGATGCGTTCAATCCCCTCGAGCCGCACCCGGACCTCGTCTCCGAGGCGCACCGGCTGGGACGGCTTCGCGCGTTCCTCGTTGACACGCACGTGACCGGCCTTCGTGGCCGCGGTCGCGGCGGAACGGGTCTTGACGACCCGCACCGCCCAGATCCAGCTGTCGACGCGCACACTGGAGCCGGAAGTCATATCCCGACTCTAGTTAGAAGTTGTTGACACCGTGCTCTTCGCGCCACGCGTCGAGTCGCGCATAATCGGGCAGTTCCTGCAGCGCCCACTGGTTGCCGTCGGGATCGGCGAAGTAGACGAAGAGCCCCCAGGGCTGGTTGTCGACACCCTGGGCCGCGGCGCCGACCGAGGTCAGGTGGTCGAGCGCCTCCTGCGCATTCGACACCACCATCTGGATGGCGTTCTGCGTGCCCGGCACCATCTCGGTGATGCCCTCGCCGATGCAGATCGAGCAGGCGGATCCGGGAGGGGTGAGCTGCACGAAGCGCAGGCTCTCGTTGACTCGCTGGTCGTGGTCGGCGTTGAAGCCGATGCGGGTGTAGAACTCCTTGGCTCGGTCGATGTCGGTGACGGGTACCGCGATGAGTTCGATCTTCATGTCCATGGTGTTTCCTTTCCGTTGACCCCAATCTAAATTCGCATCAGGTCGCTTTCTGTCCTGATGGCGAGCAGACTTGGGCAATGGCGGAAACCACCTCACGCATCCTCGCGCTGCTCGGCCTGCTGCAGGTGCACCGGCAATGGTCCGGACCGGAACTGGCGGAGCGACTCGGGGTGACCGAGCGCACGCTGCGCCGCGACATTGAGCGGCTGCGCGACCTCGGCTACCGCGTCGAGGCCGAGCGAGGGTCATCCGGCGGCTATCGTCTGGAGGCGGGAACGCAGCTGCCTCCGCTGCTGCTGAGCGACGAGGAGGCCGTCGCCATGGCGATCGGCCTGCGGGTCACGGCGAGCCAGGGGCTCGTCGACGGCGAGCAGACCAGCCTGAGCGCCCTCGCGAAGTTCGAGCAGGTGCTTCCCGCCGCCCTACGCGAGCGCGTCAACGCCCTCGCCTCGGTCGTGGAGCTTGCAGCCCCTGGCTCCGCGGCGGTCGCGACCGGGCTGCTCGGCCAGGTCGCGCTCGCCTGCCGCGACCGCGAGCGCCTCCGCTTCGCCTACACGTCCGGCTCTGGTGATGAGACGCGGCGCTCGGTCGAGCCGCACTCCCTCGTCTCCGCACAACGCCGCTGGCTGCTCGTCGCGTGGGACCGCGAGCGCTCCGACTGGCGCACCTTCCGTGTCGACAGGATGAGCGACTTCTTCGGCACGCGTGTGCACTTCGCGCCCCGCGAGCTGCCCGCAGACGACGCCGCGGCCTTTGTTGCGCGGACGATCAGCACCCTGCGCGAGCTGCACTCGGGCGAAGTCGTGCTGAAGATGACCCACGACGCCATGACGCGACGCTTCGGACAGTACGGGGCGGAAGCCTGGGCGGAAGGAGAGACAACCGTGTGGCCGATCCGCGCCGCGACGCTCGAGGGACTGCTCTCTTCGCTCGCCTGGGTGCCCGTCGACATTGAATACGAGCTGCGGGGCAGCCCGGAGTTCCTCGCGCTGGCGCGGTCGGCGGCTGGAAACATGCTGCGCGCGGTGGACGCATCCCGAACACAGTGACATTGTGGACACCGTACACATTCAGAGCAGAGGAGCAGACATGTTCACACCAACCGGTTCATTCGGCGGCTTCAGCGTGCGGGACGTCGATGAGGCCTACGCGTTCTACACCGAGAAACTCGGCCTGACGGTCGACAAGAACGACATGGGAATCCTGGACATAAGCCTGCCGGGCGGGGGAGTGGTGATCGCCTATCCCAAGGGCGACGACCATGTGCCGGCGAGCTTCACGATCCTGAATTTCGAGGTGGCCGACATCGACGAGGCGGTCGATGCCCTCAACGAACGGGGCATCGTCACCAAGATCTACGACGAGGACTCCGAGGTGCCGTGGACCGACGAAAAGGGCATCGGCCGTGGCAAGGCGAACAACAGTGGACCGGACATCGCGTGGTTCAAGGACCCGAGTGGCAACATCCTGAGCGTGATCTGCGGCTAACGCCGAGCGGCGCGCTCCGCAGCCTTGCGCTCCTTGCGCGCCGCCTCGGCGACGGCAGCGACCTCGGGGGTCGGCGCGCTTCCGCCGAGGTGGGCGGGCTGCCAGGGCTGGCCCGTGCCGTCGACGGGGTAGTCGCGCTGCAGCGGGTCGAGCAGCGACTGCAGGGTGGAGCGGAGCGACAGGGTGACGGCGGCCGAGTCATCCTCGGCAGTCACATGGATGGGCTCGCCAATCGCGAAGCTGACCGGAATGCCGAACTTCTCGCCGAACGACGACTTGGCGGTCTTGGTGAGCAGGCGGTGCCCGCCCCAGATCGCGATCGGAATCACCGGAACACCGGCCTCGGCGGCCATGCGCACGGCACCGGTCTTGAGCTCCCGCACGGTGTACGACGCGCTCACCCCGCCCTCGGGGAAAACACCGAGCGCCTCGCCGGAGCGCAGCGCCGCGACGGCCTGGCGGTAGGCCTCGGCACCCGCTGTCATGTCGACCGAGATGTGCCGCATGCCGCGCAGCAGGAAGCCAACGACCGGCTTGTCGAAAGCGTTCTTGGTGGCGAGGAAGCGCACGTGGCGACGGTTCTTCTTCCAGGTCATCCACTCGGCGAGGGCGAAGTCCATGTAGCCGAAGTGGGTGAGGGCGAACACGGCACCGCCGGTGTCGGGGAGGTTCGCAGCTCCCACCACCGTGGGCTTCACCCGGAGGAAGCCGAACAGGCTGCGGCCGGCCCCGATCGCAGCTCCGTAGATGGGGTCGCCGCGTCGTTCACTCATGCCTGTCAGTTTATCCAGCGGATGTTTCCTAAGCTGTGACAATGCACGAAGCCACAGCGGATGCCCGGGTCTTCGTCCAGCCCCGTCCACGACTTGCGCTGCTCCCCGCGTCACTGCTCGCGATCTCCGCGGTTCTGCTCTTCGCGCTCGAGTGGAAGCCGGGCGGCTACGTTGTGCTGCTCGTCGCCGTGGCGGCCGGTTTCCTCGTCAACAGCGCCCTCGGGCGCGACCTCGCTCTCATCGCCGCCGGCCTGCTCATCATCAGCACCATCTCGCTCGCCGCCGACATCAGTTACGGCAACATCGTGGTGATGGGCATTGTGCTGACGCTCGCGGTCGTCGTGCCGTACGTCGGCTCGCGGTTCCTGTTCCGGGAGCACGTGATCCGCTTCCCGATCCGCACCGGCCAGAAGTGGACGCCGCTCGAGAAGTGGTACCTCGTGATCGTCGTGGCGCTGGGCTACTTCATCCTGCCGCTCTACTTCATCGGCACCGGCGCCTACCTCAACTGGCCGGCGATCCAGGCACCCGACGAACTCGCGCGGCTCTTCGTCGGCGTCAACGCGGTCGGCATCTGGGATGAACTGTTCTTCATCTGCACCGTCTTCGCGCTGCTGCGCCGGCACTTCCCGATGTGGCAGGCGAACCTGCTGCAGGCCGTGATCTTCGTGTCGTTCCTGTGGGAGCTCGGCTACCGCGGAGTTGGGCCGCTGATGACGTTCCCGTTCGCGTTGCTGCAGGGCTACACGTTCTCGAAGACCAAATCACTGACCTACGTGGTGTGTGTACACCTGCTGTTCGACCTGGTGGTCTACCTCGTGCTGGTGCACGCGCACAATCCGCAGTGGGTGCGGATCTTTCTGTTCAGCGCGAATTAGGCGTTGGTCAGCTCGTCGGAGGCGAGCGCCGCCTTCCAGCGCACAAGCGCGCGCACGGTGTCGTCGGGGTCGTCGGCGAGGCGGGCCATCACGTCATCCGGAACAAAAAAATTCAGGGCGAGCCAGCCGCGAACCTTCTCCGACTCGTCATCGGCGAGTGAGCGCAGGATGTCGCACGACACGTTCTCGTTGCGGGCGAGCCACGACCGCACACCCTCGTCGCTGTCCTTCGCGAGCTTCTCGAACAGGTCTTCGGGAGCGTGGTAGCTCGAAGCGACGCTCTCGCGGATCTTCGGGTTCGGGCTCGCGGCGAGGGTTCGCAGGCGCGCGATCTTCGAGTCAGTGACCGGCGGAGCGGGGTGCAGCGCGGCCGCCTGCTCGGGCGTGAGCATGACCGGCGCGTGGTCTCGCATGGCCTGGCGCTGGGCGGGGGTGTTGAAGCGGATGCACGACATGCTGCAACGCTACTCCCGCCGTCATATCGTCGCGGCCTTGCGACCGGCGTGCCTCGGGAACCACGGCACGATCGGCGACACCCGCAGCTGGTACTCGGCGTACTCAGGGTACTTCGACCGCGTGATCGATTCGGTGAAGATCGTCGAGCCCACGAATAGCAGGGTCAGTAGCACCGCACCGAGCACCGTCCACTGGGCGAGGGAGCCGGCGGCGATGGCACCGAACAGGAACAGCGCCCACCACTGCGCCTGCTCGAAGAAGAAATTGGGATGACGACTCACTGACCACAGGCCGCGCTGCGCGAACCTGGGCCCGGCATAGCCGGCCGTGTGCTTGGCAGCGTGGGAGTTCCACTGCTGCTGATCGGCGACCGTCTCGCCCGCGAGCAGCGCCAGGAACAGCACGGCGACCGCGACGTCCCACGCGCCGAACGGTCGGGGGTTCAGCCACACGGTGAGAGCCGGCAGTGTGATGAGCAGCAGGATCGCGTTCTGGTAGAGCACGATGAAGAACAGGTTGAACAGTTCGAACTGCCAGCGCTTCATGCGCCCGCGGAGCACGGCCCAGCGGTAGTCCTCGGTGCCCGTGTAGCCGCCCTTACGCGCGAAGTTGAACGTCAGGCGCGCGCCCCACAGCGTCACCAGCACGCCCATGACGGTGAGACGGGTGTCGGCGAAGCCCGAAGCGGCGGCGAAAACCCAGACGTAGACCACGGGCACGATGGACCACAGCCTGTCCACCCACGAGTGCTCGCCGGTGATGAGCGAGGCGATCCACGTGGCGGCGCAGACGCCAAAGGCGATCCATAGAACAACGGCAACGGGGTCCATTTCGCCATACTATCGGCGGGTTCGCTGTCGATAGACTGCAACGCGTGAGTGAAGCCGCGGCACCCGAGATCAGCGACCGCATCTGGACGGTCCCCAACATCCTCAGCTTCCTGCGGCTGGTGCTGGTGCCGGTGTTCCTCGTGCTCATCATCACCGGCGAAGACCTCTGGGCCCTCATTGTGCTGGTCTTCTCGAGCCTCACCGACTACCTCGACGGTGTCATCGCGCGCCGCTTCCAGCAGATCACGCGCCTCGGCCAGCTGCTCGACCCCGCCGCCGACCGGCTGTTCATCTTCGCGACCTTCATCGGGTTGGCGTTCCGCGACGTCGTGCCGTGGTGGCTCGTCGCCGTCATCGTCGGCCGCGATGCGGTTCTGCTGGTGCTCGGAATAGTTCTTGCCAATTTCGGTTACGGGCCGCTTCCCGTTCACCACCTCGGCAAGGTTGCCACGTTCTGCCTGTTCTACGCCCTTCCGATTCTGATGATCGGGCAGGCGTTCCCTGCAATCGCGTGGTTCACGGCTCCGATTGGCTGGGCTTTCGCACTGTGGGGAGCTTTCCTCTATTGGTGGGCCGGTGTGATCTATATCGTGGAAACTCGTCGGGTAATCGCCATTCCACGCCTTTTGGGTGGCTCCCGATCCGATACGCTGGACAGCTAGCAGGAGAGGGAGGTCCACGATGGTTGATTCCGAGAATCTGGGTCAGGCCGACGAGAACCGGCCCGGCGAGAACGACACGACGCTGACGTTCGGCGACGAGTTCGGCGCGCAGCTGGCCGCTCTCGAAGGTGGCGTTTCAGTCGAGGAGCAGGATGCGATTGCCGCGCTGCCCTCCGGCTCCGCACTGCTCATCGTTCGTCGCGGCCCTACTTCGGGCGCGCGCTTCCTTCTCGACGCTGACGTGACGACCGTCGGACGTCATCCCGACGCCGATATCTTCCTCGACGACGTAACCGTCTCGCGCCGTCACGCGGAGTTCCTGCGCTCGGGCCGCAGCTTCCAGGTCAAGGACCTGGGCTCACTCAACGGCACCTACCTCAACGGCGAACGCATCGACACGGCGCCGCTCAGCGACCGCGCCGAGGTGCAGGTCGGCAAGTTCCGCCTCACCTTCTACGCCTCACGCGTCGACCTCGTCGCCCCGGCCGGCTCGTAGTGGCCCGCACGGCAGCCCAGACCCGGGCTACTGCTGCTCCCACCCTGCTCAGCATCGGGCAGGTGCTCGCGCGCATGGGCCCGGAGTTTCCGGACCTGACCCCGTCGAAGCTGCGCTTCCTCGAGGAGCGCCAGCTCATCACGCCGGCCCGCACCGAGTCGGGCTACCGCAAGTTCTCCGCCTCCGACATGGACCGCCTGCGCTTCGTGCTCGGCCTGCAGCGCGACCACTACCTGCCGCTCAAGGTCATTCGGGGTTATCTCGATGAGATGGATGCCGGTCGCCAGCCCGAGCTGCCCGGAGCCGTCACCGCCCCGTCGATCCTGCCCTCCGAGCGCAAGTTCTCCCGCGATGAGCTGGTTCGGGAGGCCGGAGCAACTGCAGGCCTGCTGCAGGATGCCGTATCGGCGTCGCTTGTTGTCGCTTCCGACGTGTTCGGCGAGGACGCCCTCACGATGCTCAAGTCCCTCGTCGAGCTGCAGCGTTCGGGTATCGAGCCCCGGCACCTGCGCGGCTTCCGCGCCGCGGCAGAGCGTGAACTCGGGCTCATCGAGAATGCCCTGATGCCGGTCTCGCGTCGCAAGGATGCGGCGAGCCGCGCCCGCGCCATGGAGATGGCCCGCGAGATCGCCGACCAGCTCGAGATTGTGCGCAGCAGTCTGATCAGAACCGCCCTCGGTCGCCTCGATTCGTAGTACCGTCGAAGGTGGCCCACCGGGCCGGTCACGACACGCCGGGGCAGTTTCGGCGGATGTGCCCGGCGGCGGCTCGGACCATCGGTAGCGTGGTGGTTACAAGGTTAACCGTCAAGTTCAGATTCAAGGTTTGCAGTGCTGCCGACCGAAGTGAATACGACATACCGCGACACCCCCAGAACCAAAGGACAGAGCCATGAGCGATCTCAGCCGTAGCGAAGAATCCCGCTACGACCTCGGCCTGCTCTTCACCGACGGCATGGTCGACCTGGATGACGCATCCGGCTACCGCGGCGCCGTAGCCGCCCGCGCCGCCGGCATCAGCTATCGTCAGCTCGACTACTGGGCCCGCACGGAGCTCGTCGAGCCCACCGTGCGCGGCGCGGCCGGAAGCGGCTCGCAGCGCCTCTACGGCTTCCGCGACATCCTCGTGCTCAAGCTCGTCAAGCGCCTCCTCGACACCGGCATCTCGCTCCAGCAGATCCGTATCGCTGTCAACCAGCTGCGCGAGTCAGGCATCAGCGACCTCGCCCAGACCACGCTCATGAGCGATGGCGCGAGCGTCTACCTCTGCACGTCAAACGACGAGGTCATCGACCTCGTCAGCCGCGGCCAGGGTGTCTTCGGCATCGCCGTCGGCAAGGTGCTGCGTGAGGTCGAGCACTCGCTCGTCGAACTCGACTCGGTCGCCGCGGAAGACCCCGCCGACGAACTCGCCCAGCGCCGCGCGACCCGCGCTTCCTAGCTTTTTCGCTGGTTGAGTAGGCCGCCCGCGGCCGTATCGAAACCACGCTGACAGGATCGCGCGCCAGGATCTCGATACGGCCCTGGCGGGCCTACTCGATCAGCTCGAGGAGATTACTGCGGAAGCGCGTACTCGCCCATTTTGGCGGTACGCATCACGCGGTCGAGCAGCTGGTCGAAGTTGTGCGCCATCTCCTGTGCGCTCTCGCCGGGCCAGACGTGCAGCGGTTTGGCGGCACCCTGGGCCTGCTGGAGCGACGTGCGCTCGGGCAGCTGGGGCGAGAGCACAAGCGGCCCGAACATGTCGCGCAGTTCCTTGATGCGGAACTGGTGCTCGAGCGACTGAACACGGGCGCGGTTGACGATGATGCCGAGCGGCTGCAGGCGCGGGGAGAGTCCGCGGCGGATCTCCTCGATCGCGCGCAGGGCGCGGTCGGCGGCGGCCACCGAGAACAGGCCGGGCTCGGTCACGACCGTGACACGGTCGGACGCTGCCCAGGCGGTGCGGGTGAGGGCGTTGAGCGAGGGCGCGCAGTCGATCAGAACGAGGTCGTAGTCCTTCTCGACGTTAGCGAGGGCCTCCTCGAGCTTCCAGATGTCGCGGATGCTCGGGTGCGGGCCGTCGAAGTTGATGGCGCTCGGGGATCCGATGAGCACGTCGATCTTGCCGGGTCGACCGCGAGTCCAGCCCGACGAAGTAATCGCCGCGCGGACGACCTTCTCTTTGGGGGAAGCGAGGACATCCGCAATATTGAGATGACCGGCGGGGTTGATGTCCATGCCGGTCGAGACGTCGGCCTGTGGGTCGAGATCGACCACAAGGGTGCGGAGTCCCTTGGCGAAAGCGGCCGAGGCCAGCCCGAGCGTCACAGTGGTCTTTCCCACGCCCCCCTTGAGGGAGCTGACGCTCAATACATGCACGAGAAGGAACGATACCCGCCCAACCTGTCGGACACCTAAACAGGGCACATCGTGTCGCACATTCGATGCGCGAAAACGGGGGCCTGTCCTCCCATAGGCTTGGCTTGTCGGAGGGACTGCATGTTTAAGAAGATTCTTGTTGCTAACCGAGGCGAGATCGCCATTCGCGCCATGCGCGCTGCCTACGAGCTCGGTGCGAAGACCGTTGCCGTGTTCCCGTGGGAAGACCGCAACTCCATGCACCGCCTGAAGGCCGACGAGGCGTACCAGATCGGGGAGAAGGGCCACCCCGTGCGCGCCTACCTCGACGTGGCGGAGATCATCCGCGTGGCGAAGGAGTGCGGCGCCGACGCGATCTACCCCGGCTACGGCTTCCTCTCCGAGAACCCCGACCTCGCCCAGGCCGCCACCGACGCGGGCATCACTTTCATCGGCCCGCCCACCAAGGTGCTGCAGATGGCCGGCAACAAGGTCACCGCCAAGGAGCACGCGATCGCCGCCAACGTTCCCGTGCTGGGTTCCACCCCCGCCTCCCGCGACCTCGACGAGCTGCTCGCCGGTGCCGACGCGATCGGCTTCCCGATCTTCGCCAAGGCCGTCGCGGGCGGTGGCGGTCGCGGAATGCGCCGGGTCGAGAAGAAGGAAGACCTGCGCGGCGCCCTCGAAGAGGCCATGCGCGAGGCCGACAGCGCCTTCGGTGACCCGACAATGTTCCTCGAACAGGCCGTGGTTCGCCCGCGCCACATCGAGGTGCAGATTCTGGCGGATGCGCACGGCGAGACCGTGCACCTGTTCGAGCGCGACTGCTCCGTGCAGCGCCGCCACCAGAAGGTCATCGAGATCGCGCCCGCGCCGAACCTCGACGAGACCACCCGCCAGGCCATGTACGCCCACGCGATCGCCTTCGCGAAGTCGATCGGCTACCAGAACGCCGGAACCGTCGAGTTTTTGCTCGACACGGCGGGGGAGCGCAAGGGACAGCACTTCTTCATCGAGATGAACCCGCGCATCCAGGTCGAGCACACCGTGACCGAGGAGGTCACCGACGTCGACCTCGTGCAGTCGCAGATGCGCATCGCCGCCGGCCAGTCGCTCGAGGAACTCGGCCTGCAGCAGAAGGACCTGCACCTGCGCGGCGCGGCCCTCCAGTGCCGCATCACGACAGAGGACCCGGCGGCCGGGTTCCGCCCCGACACCGGCAAGATCACGACCTACCGCTCGCCCGGTGGCGCGGGAATCCGCCTCGACGGCGGCACGGTGGCCGCGGGCGCCCAGATCTCGCCCCACTTCGACTCCATGCTGGTCAAGATGACCTGCCGCGGCCGCGACTTCGCCGCCGCCGTCGTGCGCGCCCGCCGCGGACTCGCCGAGTTCCGCCTGCGCGGCGTGACCACGAACATCCCGTTCCTGCAGGCTGTTCTCGATGACCCCGACTTCATCGCAGGCGACCTGAGCACGTCGTTCATCGACGAGCGGCCCGGTCTCGTGAAGAGCCACCAGTCCAAGGACCGCGGCACCAAGGTGCTCAGCTGGCTCGCCGACGTGACGGTCAACCAGCCGAACGGCTCGGGCGCCGGCCTCATCAACCCGGCCATCAAGCTGCCCGTCGTCGACCTCGACGCTCCCGCGCCTGCCGGATCCCGCCAGAAGCTGCAGGAGCTCGGCCCGCAGAAGTTCGCCGAGGCCCTGCGCGCGCAGACCGCCCTCGCGGTTACCGACACGACCTTCCGCGACGCCCACCAGTCGCTGCTCGCCACCCGCGTGCGCACCCGCGACCTCGTGGCCGTGCTGCCACACGTCGCGCGCCTCACACCGCAGCTGCTGAGCGTCGAGGCCTGGGGCGGTGCCACCTACGACGTGGCGCTGCGCTTCCTCGGCGAGGACCCGTGGGAGCGTCTCGGCACAATGCGTGACGCCCTGCCCAACGTGAACATCCAGATGCTGCTGCGCGGTCGCAACACCGTCGGCTACACGCCGTACCCGACCGAGGTGACCGACGCGTTCGTGCGGGAGGCGGCCTCTACGGGTGTCGACATCTTCCGCATCTTCGACGCGCTGAACGATGTGTCGCAGATGCGCCCCGCAATCGACGCCGTGCTCGCGACAGGAACCTCGATCGCCGAGGTCGCCGTCTGCTACACGGGCGACCTGCTCGACCCCGCCGAAGACCTGTACACGCTCGACTACTACCTGCGTCTCGCCGAGCAGATCGTCGATGCGGGAGCCCACGTGCTCGCCATCAAGGACATGGCAGGCCTCTTGCGTGCGGGAGCCGCCGAGAAGCTCGTCACGGCCCTGCGCGACCGCTTCGACCTTCCGGTGCACGTTCACACGCACGACACGGCAGGTGGCCAGCTCGCGACGCTGCTTGCCGCTGCCCGTGCCGGTGCAGATGCCGTGGATGTCGCGTCCGCACCGATGGCCGGAACAACAAGCCAGCCCAGCGCATCCGCCCTGGTCGCCGCCCTCGCGCACACCGAGCGCGACACCGGTCTCTCGCTGCAGGCGGTCTCCGACCTCGAGCCCTACTGGGAGGCCGTGCGCCACGTCTACAAGCCCTTCGAGTCGGGCCTCGCCGGACCGACCGGTCGCGTATACAAGCACGAGATCCCGGGAGGCCAGCTGTCGAACCTGCGCCAGCAGGCCATCGCGCTCGGCCTCGCAGACCATTTCGAGAAGATCGAGGACCTGTACGCGGCCGCGAGCGAGATGCTCGGACGCCCGCCCAAGGTGACCCCGTCGTCGAAGGTCGTCGGTGACCTCGCGCTCGCCCTCGCGGCAGTGGACGCCGACCCTGCAGACTTCGAGGCGAACCCGGAGAAGTACGACATCCCGGATTCGGTCATCGGCTTTATGGCCGGGGAACTCGGCGAACTGCCGGGCGGCTGGCCTGAGCCGTTCCGCACCAAGGTTCTCGCGGGTCGCACAGTGAAGATCGGCGTCGAGGAGATCACGGCGGAGGACCAGGCAGCGCTCGACGGCGAATCGCTCGAGCGTCGCGCCGCCCTCAACCGCCTGCTCTTCGCCGGCCCGACCAGGCTGTTCGAGCAAGTGCGTGAGAACTACGGCGACCTCTCCAAGGTCGACACCACCGACTACCTCTACGGCCTGCAACAGGGCACCGAGCATGTCATCGAGATCAGCAAGGGCGTGAGCCTGCACATCGGTCTCGAGGCGATCGGCGAGGCGGACGACAAGGGTTTCCGCACGGTCATGGCTACGCTCAACGGCCAGCTGCGCCCGGTGTTCGTGCGCGACACGAGCATCTCCGTGGAGTCGACGGCCGTCGAGAAAGCAGACCCGTCCAAACCCGGCCAGGTCGCTGCCCCGTTCTCGGGTGTTGTGACGCTGCAGGTGGAGGAGGGCGCTACCGTCGCTGTCGGCCAGAGTGTCGCGTCGATCGAGGCCATGAAGATGGAAGCCGCGATCACCGCCACCGTGGCAGGGGTTGTCAAACGCCTCGCGATACCCAAAACTCAACAGGTCGACGCCGGCGATCTCCTCGTGGAGATTGAACCCGCGTAGCCCCCGCGGGTCACAGCAGGCATCCAGATGCCGCCCAGAGAAACGGCGGTAAACTTGCAGGTCTGCCGCACCGAAAGGGAGTGCCCTCGTGGCAATCAAAGAATCGCAGAATGAGGGCACCGGCCCGGAGCCGGCGTCGGTCGACCCCATCGCCCCGGGGGAACTGCACAGTGAGCTGCTCGTCGAGTCCGGGGCAGATCTTGCGGCAGCGCTGCCCGAGTCCCTCATCCCGGACGAACCGGTGATCGCACCGCCCACGGTCACCATCGACCTGCCCGCGACCGTGCACACAGTGCCCGACCACGAGACTGCCCTCGCGATCGAGCACTCCGCCATCGACCCGCGGGAGCTGCTCTCGGTCGAGACGGTCGGCACCACGTCCATCAAGGTCGCCACCGGCGAGCACCTCATCATCCCCGCGGCTCCGGATGTCCCGGCTCCCGCCCCCATCCCACCCCTGCCCTCGGTCGACACCGTGACCACCCGCAAGACTCGCCAGGCTGCCCGCGACCACCGCCCCGTGCCCATCGCGCCGGGGGAGCCCGAGCCCATCGTCGCCCGCCCCGTGACCGAGAAGCCGACCGGCAAGCGGGCGCGCCGCCCACGCCCCGAAGGTCGCTGGCCCGCGATCGTCTACGGCGCGACCCTCACCGCTGTCAACATCGGTGATTCGCGACGGGTGCGGGAGCGCAAGCAACTCGAGGCGCGCATTGCGCGGCACTTCGACGGCGGACCCCGGTTCATTCCGGTACTCACGCGCAAGGGTGGCGTCGGCAAGACGACCGTCACCACCATCATGGGCATGGCCATGGCCGACGTGCGACGCGACCGCGTACTCGCGATCGACGCCAACCCCGACCGTGGCACCCTTGCCGAGCGCGTCTCCAAGCAGAACCGCTTCACGGTTCGGGATGCCGTTCTGCGTGCTCCCGACATCACGGACTTCGATGCGTTCTCGGCCCTGGTCTCGCGTGACGAGACGCGTCTCGACGTGCTCGCCTCCGACACCGACCCGATGCTGTCCGAGGCCTTCAACGAGAACGACTACAACGTCGTCGCCGACCTCGCCTCGAAGTACTATTCCGTGATCCTCACCGACTGCGGCACCGGAATCGTGCACTCGGTCATGCGCGCGACCCTGCAGCGCGCCGACGCCGTGGTGATCGTCTCCGGTGGAAGCGTCGATGAGGCACGACTCGCCTCCGAGACGCTCACCTGGCTCGAGGCGAACGGCTACGGGGCGCTGGCCCGCAACGCGATCGTGGCACTCAATACGGCCACTCACGGCACCAATCTGGTCAAGCTCGAAGAGATCGAGGCCCACTTCCGCTCGCGCGTACGCGACATCGTGCGCATCCCCTACGACGTGCAGCTCGCCGCGGGCTCGGTCGTCGATTTCAAGAGCCTGCGCCCCCTTACCCGCAACTCGGCTCGTGAGCTCGCCGCTCTCGTCGCCGACGGCCTTCCCGCCAACCGCGTCGGCTGAGCCGGCCGAGAGACAGACCAAGGAACACCCGCATGACCATCCGCCAGATACGCCTGTTCGGCGATCCCGTCCTCCGGTCCGTCTGCGACCCGATCACCCCCGGTGACAAGCGCGTCGCCGGACTCATCGAGGACCTCCTCGAGACGGTAAAGGTGCCCGGGCGCGCGGGCGTCGCCGCCAACCAGATCGGTGTCGGCCAGCGTGCATTCAGCTACAACATCGACGGCGACGTCGGCTACATCATCAACCCGGTGCTGGTCGAGGTGTCGGGCGAGGCGGAGCTCGTGGACGAGGGCTGCCTGTCCGTTCCCGGGTTCTATTTCCCGCGGCTCCGTCATCCCTTCGCACGCGTCGAAGGCATCGACCTCGACGGCAACCCCGTCGAGCTGAGCGGAGACGGACTGATGGCGCAGGCGCTGCAGCACGAGACCGACCACCTCGACGGACACCTGTTCATCGAGGGGCTCGAACCCGAGGTAAAAAAGGAGGCCATGCGCGCCATCCGCACCTCACCTTGGTGGGGCACGGTCTAGCCCGGTTCGGGATGACGCCCGGGACGAAAACAGGCCCGACCCCGAAGGGCCGAGCCTGTTGTGACATCTGGAACTAGCCGGCGAGCGAGATGCCCTCGGTGGCGGGAGCGCCGCCGTAGATGCCTTCGATCACGTCGGCGAAGTCCTCGACGATGATGTTGCGCTTGATTGACATCTTGGGCGTGAGGTGGCCGCTGGCCTCCGTGAGCTCCGTCGCGAGGATCTGGAACTTGCGGATCGACTCGGCACGCGAGACGAGAGCGTTGGCGTGGTCGATCGCCTTCTGCACCTCGGCCACGACGGTGGGGTTCACCGACGCCTGGGCGAGGGTGAGCGATGCATCCTCACCGTTGTTCTTCAGCCAGGTGGGCAGCATCTCGGCGTCGAGAGTGACGAGGGCCGAGATGAACGGCTTCTGGTCACCGACGACGACGACCTGGCCGATGAGCGGGTTGGCGCGGATGGGATCCTCGAGAGCGGCGGGGGAGACGTTCTTGCCACCGGCGGTGACGATGATCTCCTTTTTGCGTCCGGTGATCGACAAATAGCCGTCGGAGTCGAGCGAGCCGAGGTCGCCCGTCTTGAACCACTCGCCGTCCATGACCTCGGCGGTCGCGGCCTCATTGTTCCAGTAGCCGCCGAAGACGTTGACGCCCTTGACGCTGATCTCGCCGTCGTCGGAGATGCGGATGCCGACACCGGGGATCGCCGGACCGGTCGTGCCGATCTTGAAGCGGGTCGTGAGGTTCACCGTGGCGGGAGCGGTGGTCTCGGTGAGGCCGTAGCCCTCGAGGATCTGCAGGCCGAGACTGCGGTAGAAGTGACCGAGGCGCGAACCGAGCGGCGCGGAGCCGGAGACCGCGTACTTGACGCGACCGCCGAGAGCCGTGCGGATCTTGGACAGCACGAGCCGGTCGTACAGTGCGAACTGCAGCTTGAGGCCGAGCGGCACGGAGCCGGTATCGAGGGCCTTCGAGTGCGCGATCGCGACATCGGCGGCCTTGCGGAAGATCTTGCCCTTGCCGCCGGACTCGGCCTTCTGCTCGGAGGAGTTGTAGACCTTCTCGAAGACGCGCGGGACGGCGAGGAGGAAGGTCGGCTTGAAGGACGCCATCGAGGGCAGCAGGAGCTTCGTGTCGGGCTGGTGGCCGACCTTCACGCCGCCGTGGATGCTGAGCACCGAGATGAAGCGCGCGAAGATGTGCGCCGTCGTGATGAACAGCAGGGTCGAGGACTGCGGGTTGACGACGTCGGCCATGCCGATCGCCGAGTTGCGCACCAGTTCGACGAAGTTCGAGTGGGTGAGAACCACGCCCTTGGGGCGACCGGTCGAGCCGGACGTGTAGATGAGGGTCGCGATGTCGGAACCGACGGCGAGGTTGCGACGACGCTCGATCTCCGCGTCGGGGATCTCGGTGCCGCCGGCGACCAGCTTGTCGAGGTCACCGAGGTCGACCTGCCAGAGCTGGGTGACCTGGGGGAGATCGCCGCGGATCTCGTCGAAGCGAGCGAAGTGGTCGGCGGTCTCGACGATCATCGCCGTCGCGCCGGAGTCGGTGATGTTCCACTGCACCTGTGAGGGAGAGGAGGTTTCGTAGATCGGGACCATGATCGCGCCGGCGAACCACAGCGCGAAGTCGACGAGTGTCCACTCGTAGCGGGTCTTGCACTGGAAGGCGACCTTCTGGCCGGGCTCGATGCCGGCGGCGGTGAAGCCCTTGGCGAGTGCCACGACCTGAGCGAGGAAGTCACCGGCCGAGAGATCCGACCAGCCGCCGTCCGCGGTGGGCAGTGCGAAGAGTGCGGCGGACGGGTCGATGGCGACGCGGTCGACCAGAAGGTCTGTCGCGTTGGCCTGCGGGTCGGCTGCAACTGCGGCGGGTGTGAATACTTCGGTCACGGTAACTCCTTTGGCACCGGGGCGGATGAGTTTTCCTATTCTATCCGCGAAGATACGGGTGTAACACCGCCCAATGAGGGGTGATCGGGCCGTGCTGTCACTAAACTCGACACTCGTGCATGCGATCGGAATAGACATCGGCGGAACCAAGATCGCCGGAGCCCTCGTGACCGAGGACGGCGAGATCCTCGCGGAGGACCGCCGCCCCACCCCGGCGGGTGACCCGACGGCGATCGTCGAGATCGTCGTCGCCATGATCGAGCGGCTCTCCGCCGGCCACGAGGTGATCGCCGCGGGCGTCGCCGCAGCCGGCTTCATCGACGCCGCGCAGTCGACCGTCTACTACGCCCCCAACATCAACTGGCGCAACGAGCCGTTCCAGCAGCGGCTGAGCGAGCGCCTAGACATCCCCGTCACGATCGACAACGACGCGAACGCCGCCGGCTGGGCCGAGTTCCGCTACGGCGCCGGTCGCGGCTCGACCGACATGACCATGCTCACGATCGGCACGGGCGTCGGCGGCGCGATCGTCTCGGGCGGACGCCTGTTCCGTGGCGGGTTCGGTGCCGGCGCCGAGCTCGGCCACCTGCGCGTTGTGCCCGACGGTCTGCCCTGCGGCTGCGGGGCCCGCGGCTGCATCGAGCAGTACGGATCCGGTCGGGCCCTCCTGCGCCTCGCCAACGACATCGCCGACGTCGGCGGCATCGGCCTTCCGCTCGCCGCGGCGCGCACCGAGCACGGCGTGCTCGACGGCGCGATCGTGGGCGAGTTCATCGCCGCGGGTGACGCGGGTGCCCTGCACGCCCTCCAGGACCTCGGACGCTGGATCGGCCAGGCCTGTGCCTCGCTCGGCGCGGTGCTCGACCCGCAGCGCTTCGTCATCGGGGGCGGGGTGGCCGCTGCCGGCTACCTGCTCATCGATCCGATTCGCGAGGCCTACCTCCAGCACCTGCCGGCGCGCGGCTATCACCCGGAGCCCGAGTTCCTCATCGCGGAACTCGTGAATGACGCGGGTGTTGTGGGCGCGGCCGACCTGGCGCGCATCCACGCTGCTCAGCATTAGACTGGGCAGTTCAGGCGGAGGTAACTCGATGTTCTACTGGTTTATGAAGAATCTGATCGCAGGTCCGATTCTCAAGACGGTCTTCCGACCCTGGGTGACGGGGCTCGAGAACATCCCGGCCAAGGGCGGCGTCATCCTGGCGAGCAATCACCTCTCCTTCATCGACTCGGTGTTCCTGCCGCTCGTGATCGATCGCCGCATCTTCTTCCTCGCCAAGAGCGACTACTTCCGTGGCAAGGGCCTCAAGGGCTGGGCCACCAAGGCCTTTATGAACGGCACCGGGATGCTGCCTATCGACAGGTCCGGCGGAAAAGCCTCCGAAGCCTCGCTCAACACCGGCCTTCGCGTGCTGCACGAGGGCGAGGTCCTCGGCATCTACCCGGAGGGCACCCGCAGCCCCGACGGCAAGATGTACCGCGGACGCACGGGTGTCGCGCGCATGATCCTCGAGGGACGCGTTCCCGTCGTCCCGGTCGCGATGATCGACACCGAGAAGGTCATGCCCATCGGAACCCGCATCCCGAAGGTGCGCCGCATCGGCGTCGTGATCGGCAAGCCGATCGACTTCAGCCGCTTCGAGGGCCTCGAGAGCGACAGGTTCATCCTGCGTTCGATCACCGACGAGATCATGTACGAACTGAACCGCCTGAGCGGCCAGGAGTATGTGGACAGCTATGCATCGTCGGTCAAGGAGCGCGTCGGCTCGCAGAGCCGCTAGTTCTCGTGTGACGCACACGTCACACGACCGGCCGGTGCAATAAGCTCGAATACTGTGCGTCGGCGCTGCTGCGCACGCATCCCTCGTTACAAAGGAAACCCCGTGGTAGACCCGTCAGAGCCCGTTGTCCTCGCAGATCCCGCTGTGATCGCAGGCCTCGACTATTGGCGCGAGCTGCCCATCAAGCAGCAGCCGACCTGGCCCGACGCCGAGGCCGTGGCCGCGGCATCCCGCCAGATCGCCAGTTTCCCGCCGCTCGTCTTCGCTGGTGAGGTGGATGACCTGCGCGACAAGCTCGCGAAGGCGGCCTCCGGCCAGGCGTTCCTGCTGCAGGGCGGCGACTGTGCCGAGACCTTCGCCGGGGCCACCGCCGAGCAGATCAAGAACCGCATCAAGACGATCCTGCAGATGGCTGTTGTGCTCACCTACGGAGCGTCGAAGCCGATCGTGAAGATGGGCCGTATGGCCGGCCAGTTCGCGAAGCCGCGTTCGAGCGACATGGAGACCCGAGGCGACGTCACGCTGCCCGCCTACCGCGGCGACATCGTGAACGGCTACGACTTCACTCCCGAATCGCGCGAGGCCGACCCGCAGCGTCTCGTGCAGGGCTACCACACGGCCGTCTCCACGCTCAACCTCGTGCGCGCATTCACCCAGGGTGGCTTCGCCGACCTGCGCGAGGTGCACCGCTGGAACCAGGGCTTCGCTCGCAACCCCGCCAACGCGCGGTACGAGCTGCTGGCTCGGGATATCGATCGCGCCATCAAGTTCATGGAGGCTGCGGGCGCTGACTTCGACGAGCTGCGACGCGTCGACTTCTACACCGGCCACGAGGGCCTGCTTATGGACTACGAGCGCCCCATGACCCGCATCGACTCCCGCACGGGCACGCCTTACAACACGAGCGCGCACTTCCTCTGGATCGGTGAGCGCACACGCGACCTCGACGGCGCCCACATCGACTACTTCTCGCGGGTGCGCAATCCGATCGGTGTGAAGCTCGGTCCGACGACGAGCCCCGACGACATGCGCCGCCTCATCGATAAGCTCGACCCGAACCGCGAGCCCGGCCGCCTGACCTTCATCACGCGCATGGGTGCGGGCAAGATCCGCGACGCCCTGCCGCCGCTGCTCGAAGCCATCAAGGAGCACGAGGCGACTCCGCTGTGGGTGTCCGACCCGATGCACGGCAACGGCCTCACCACGCCGAACGGCTACAAGACGCGTCGCTTCGACGACATCGTCGACGAGGTGCGGGGGTTCTTCGAGGCGCATCACGCGGTGGGAACGTACCCGGGCGGTGTGCACATCGAGCTCACGGGCGACGACGTCACCGAGTGCCTGGGCGGCTCGGAGCAGATCGATGAGGCGACACTCGCGACAAAGTACGAGTCGCTCTGCGACCCGCGCCTCAACCACATGCAGTCGCTCGAGCTCGCGTTCCTCGTAGCCGAGGAGCTCGCAGCCTTCTAGAACGCGTTCGCCGGAACGGCTAGAAGTCACCGCGGATGATGACGGTCGAACCGCGCTTGACCTTCTCGTCTGACCCGGGCTCCATGTTGGCGACGACCGCGAACTCGTCGTCCCAGCGGTCCCTGGGGATGAGCGTGCGCACGTCCACCGTGAAGCCGGCGCCCTCGAGCTGCTCGATGGCGTCGGCGATGGTTTCGCCGACGACGTTGGGAATCTCGACGAGGTCCGGTCCGCGGGAGACGATGACGAAGACGGAATCACCCTTTCGGATCGCGGCGCCCTCGGGTTTCGGCGCGATGCTGATGACCGCGCCCTTCGGCACGTCGTCATCGAAAGTCTCTTTGCCGGCCTCGCCGACGAGGCCGACGCCGTCGAGGATCGCTACAGCCTCGTCGAAGCTCTTGCCCTTGACCGACGGCAGCGCACCGGCCGACACGATGAGGGTGACGGGGCGCTGGTCGAAGTACTCGGTCTCGTTCTTCAGGCCGATGAGCTTCTCGTCGCTGTTGATGCCGTAGGCGCCGACGATGGATCCAACGGGCACGTCCGCGTTGAACTGTTCGATGCGTTCGTCCGTTTGAACGATAAGGCCCGCATCGGTGAGGACGACCGTTGCGGCTTCCTCGGTGAGGCCGATGAAATCGGGCATGATCACCGGCTTCGGCCCGATGGAGACCCGGATGGTGACGACGGCGTCTCGGCCGATCGCCGTGTCGACGGCGGGGTCGGTCGAGGAGACCTTGCCGTTCTCGACGATGGGATCGTGCTCTTCGACGATCTCCGCTTCGACGGTGAGCCCGAGCTCGGTGATCACGGCTGTAGCCGCCTCGGGCGTCATGCCGACGACGGAGGACGGGATCGTCACGGTGGAGCCAGGTCCGGCGCCGAAGTACCAGCCGGTGCCGCCAGCGAGACCGGCGATCAGCAGCACGAGGCCGAACAGCCACCAGCCGCGAGAGCGACGCTTGTCGGCCGAGGCGGCGAGAGCGGAAGGGGCGTCATCCACAGCAAGGGCAGCGCCCACCGGCACAAGGGCGCGAGCGCCGCCCAGAACCTGGGTCTCGGCATCGGAGTTGGCGTTCTGCGCGCTCGGCAGCACAACGGTGCGCTGCACTGCTGTCGCGTTTGCGGGCAGCGCGGTCTGCAGCTGGCTCTGGGTCTCAAGCAGCTGCTCGAGCATGGCGCGGGCGTCGCGCGGGCGCTCCTCGGGGTCACGCGCCGTCGCCCACAGCACAAGCTCGTCGAGTTCGGCGGGCACCCTCGGGTTCTTGGTCGACGGCGTGGGCACGGAGTCGTTGGCGTGCTGGTAGGCGATCTGCATCGGCTGCTCGCCCTTGAAGGGCTGCTCGCCGGCGAGCATCTCGTACATCATGATGCCGACCGCGTAGATGTCGCTGCGGGTGTCGGCAACGCCGCGGGTAACGAGCTCGGGGGAGAGGTAGGCGATCGTGCCGAGCAGTGCCGCCCCCGTCGCTGTGTTTGCGGATGCCGCGCGCGCAAGCCCGAAGTCACTCAGCTTGATGCGGCCGTCGTCGGCCAGCAGCACGTTCTCGGGCTTGAGGTCACGGTGCACGATGCCGGACTTGTGTGCGGCCGCGAGGCCGGAGAGCACGGCTTCGAGAATGTCGAGGGTCTGCTCGGAGGTCAGCGTGCGGTGCTCGGAGAGCAGGTCGCGCAGGGTGATGCCGGGCAGGTACTCCATGACCAGGTAGGCGGTCTCGCTGTCCTGGCCCTGGTCGTAGACGTTGACCACGTTGGGGTGGGCGAGGCGGGCGGCCGAACGGGCCTCCTGGATGAACTTCTCGCGGAACTCCACATCGTCGGCGAGATGGGGGTGCATGATCTTGATCGCGACGCGACGCTCGAGGCGCAGGTCGGTGGCCAGGTAGACGGTGGCCATGCCACCGCGGGCGATGCGTGAACGGACCTGGTATCGGCCGTCGATGAGACGTCCGATCGTAGGGTCTGTGCTGTTGGTGTTCACCACACGATTCTAAAGATCGGAAGCTGGGAGGCGCGGCTCGGACACGGCTCGGTGCGGTATTGCCCGCCGCTGGTTCGACCCGCTCAACCCATCTCGCCGAGCCAGAACCGGGCCGACTTCTCCCACTTCGCGTACGCGTCGGGGTAGGCAGAGACCTGTACCTTCTGGGCGGCCTGGGTCACGGTGAGCAGCTGCCATCCGGCGTAGTCGAGCAGGCCGCGGGTCTTGCCCTTGTTGGGGTTCGACAGGCCGCCATAGAACAGGCGCGCGGCGTGGCTCGGGGTGGTGAGCTGGGCGATGGTTCCCCAGCCGGAGCTGGGTCGCTGCTGGAACAGGCCGACCGAGTCGAGGTGGCCGTAGCTGATGTTGCGCATGGTCGACTCCTGCATTGCTGCGGAGAGGGCGATGACGATCCCGTAGTCGCTGACACCGAGCTCGCGGCCGACGCGGATGATCGTGCGGGCGTTGGTCTCCTGCTCGCCCGAGAGCAGCGTGACGCCGGTGTTGCCCGCGGGAGCGGTGGACGCTCCGGGGATGACGAGGGTGCGTCCCGCGTAGATGATGCTCGAGGCGGTCAGCTTGTTGGCGCTGAGGATGGCCGCGACGGTCACGTTGAACTGCTTGGCGATCTTGGAGATGGTGTCGCCCGACTTGATGACGTAGCTCGCACCCGCGGCGGGCGGGGTGACGACGACGGGAGGTGTCACGACGACCGGGGGAGTGACGACGACGGGCGGGGTGACAACCGGCGGGGTGACCACGGGCGGCGTCACGACGGGCTTCACCGTCGCGGCCTTGGGGATCGTGATCTTCTGTCCGGGGTGGATGATGCTCGACCAGCCGAGGCCGTTGGCCTTGAGCACGGCGGCGGTGGTGATCTTGAAGCGCGCCGCGACCTTCGAGATGGTGTCACCCTTGACGATCGTGTACTTGGTCGTGGTGGTGGCCACGGGGGCGGTGACGGGCTTCACGACGGGAGCGGCCGCGCTCGTTTTGGTGAGCTGCAGGACCTGCCCGGGGAAGATCAGCGACTTCCAGCCGAGGCCGTTGAGGGCGAGCACCGAGGCGGTCGACAGTCCGTACTTGACCGCGATGCTGCTGACCGTGTCACCCGGGCCGACCTTGTAGGTGCGTGGGGCGGCGGCGATGGCCGCGACCGCCGCCGCGGGAGCGGCTACGACCGTGGGTGCCGCGGTGGTGGCGGCTGCCACCATCGAACGCAGTGCACCGAGGTTGGATGTCTCGGTCTTGGGCCCCGGGGCGGGGCTCGCCTCGACCGGGCTCGCCGGTCCGGTGAGGTTCATCATCGCCATCGAGCCGACCAGCACGATGGGGACGGTGGTGAACAGGTTGCGCGCGAGAGCCGACTGCGGCTTGGCTTCAGCGCTGCGGGCGCGCATGGCCGCCTGTGTCGCTGCGATCGTCGGCACGAGGCCGTGAAGGACCGCTCGTGCGTTCGCGTGAAGGTCGTGCCCCGTGATGTCGGTCATGATGTCCCCGTCTTGCTTCCCCGGCCAGGTTCGACGTGGTGGGCCGCGCCGATCAGTCCAAGCTGGCACAGATGGAGCCCAGAGTCAATTAGTGGGGCGCATGTGGTTTGAGTTAACACGATGGAAACATTTTGGTGTACCGAGTGGTGTCGGCGCGTTCACCACGGTGCGTGGCAGGCTGGGAGCGTGACTGATTCAACCCCCACCGACTGGCTCACAGTTCCCGACCTCACCGAGGTGCTCGGCCTCAAGGTCAGCCAGGTTCGACGCCTCATCGAGGACCGCGCCCTCCTCGCCCGCAAGATCGACGGCGTCTGGAAGGTACCCGCCTCCTTCATCCAGGACGGCGAGCCCCTGCCCCAGCTGCGCGGCACCCTCGTGGTGCTGGGTGACAGCGGATTCAGCGAGGACGAGGCGATGGACTGGCTGCTCAGCGACGAGGACAGCCTCGGCGTGAGCCCGATCGACGCCCTCCGCGCCGGCCGCAAGGCCGAGGTGCGCAGGGTTGCGCAGGCGCTCGGCTTCTAGCGGCTACCGCGCGCGGCGGATAACCGTATCGGCGAGCTGCAGCAGCTGTTCCCGCGCTGAGGCCGAGAGCGGGGCATCCGCCACAGCACTCTTGGCGATGCCCACGTTGCGGTCGATGATGCGCTCGACCTGGTCGATGGCACCGCTGTCGACGATCGCGGACTGCAGCATCGCGATCTGTTCCGCGTCGAGATCCGGGTCACCCAGCAAATCGTCGAGCACGCGCCGCGAACTGCCCGGCATGGTCGCACGGGCGAGCGCGATGAGCACGGTGCGCTTGCCCTCGCGCAGGTCGTCGCCCGCGGGCTTCCCGGTGACCGCAGGGTCACCGAATACCCCGAGCATGTCGTCACGCAACTGGTAGGCGATGCCCAGGGGCAGGCCGAATTCGCGCAGGGCGGCCTTCTGGGCCGCGGTTCCGCCGCCGAGTGAGGCGCCGATGGCGAGCGGGGCCTCCACGCTGTACTTGGCCGACTTGTAGACAACGACGCGATGCGCGCGCGGCAGCAATTCTGCTTCGGGATGACGCAGCCACGCGTTCTCCTCGAGGATGTCGAGATACTGGCCGACCGTCACCTCCGTGCGCATGAGGTTGAACTCGGCCCGCGCGGCGGCGGCCGAGGCAGGCGTCGCGAGCTGCGTGAGGGCGTCGGCGAAGAGCTCGTCGCTCCAGCTGAGGATGAGGTCCCCGAGCAGGAGCGCGGCCGACTGCCCGAAACCGAGGGGGTTGCCGAGCCACGCGCCGTCACGGTGCAGGGCCTCGAAGCGCTTGTGGGCGGAGGGCTTCGCGCGACGCGTGTCGGAGTTGTCCATGATGTCGTCGTGCACGAGCGCGGCGGCGTGGAACAGCTCGAGCGCGGAGGCGGCCTGCACGACCGCGGCGAAGTCGGTCTCTCGAACGGGATCAGGGGCCAGGTCGAAGCCGTCGGGATCGCCGCTCACCGCCTCCCAGCCCCAGTAGCAGAACAGGGCCCGGAATCGCTTGCCGCCGGAGAGGAACTCCCGCGAGAAGTCGATAAAGGGGTCGAGTTCGGGAGCGATGGCGGACAGCTCGGGAGCCCGCCGCTCAAGGAACTCGTCGATGCGGATCTGAACCAGATCGACTAACCGCGTACTCTCAGCCACGCGCCTAGCCTAGCCATCCTCGCGGGGCGTATTATGGAGAGCTACAACCGGGCCATTTATCCCGAGGGCTGAGGAGCACGAAATGCCACTTTCCGAGCAGGAGCAGCGTCTCCTCGAAGAGATGGAACGCAATCTCTACCAAAACGACGCCGATTTCGTTGCCACCGTCAGCGCGCGTCGCGGTAGGCCGAACTACACGGTCATCCTCGTGGGTGTGCTCATCGGCATCGCCGGCGTCGCAACTCTCGTAACGGGAGTGATCCTGCAACTGGCCATCGTCGGTGTGCTCGGCTTCCTGGTCATGTTCGCCGGTGTGCTCGTCGCCCTCGCGCCTCCTCGCCGCTCAGCAGGTGCCGCAAGTCCCGCACCGCAGGAATTCGGCGGAGCCCGCGCCAAGCAGAAGAAGTCCTCGAGCTTTATGGACGGCCTGAACGACCGCTGGGACAAGCGACAGGACGACCGGGGCCAGTAGCCTCCACTTCTCTCCCTTTTCAGGGCCGACCTTCGGGTCGGCCCTTTTTTGTGCCTTCGGGATGTCCCGGCGCCGCATTATTGAGCCAAATTGCTCCATTTCCCTCCACCCCGTTTTCTCAGGCGATCACTGGGCAGTATTTGTTGATAGCCGCGGATATTCCCATTTTCCTAGGATTGGTGGTGGAAAGTGGAGTAAAGTGGAGGCTACCTAAACCTGGGCCGGTAGTGAGGGGAGTGAAGCCATGTTTCTGGGCACCCACGCACCCAAGCTCGATGACAAGGGACGCGTCATCCTTCCGGCCAAGTTCTGGGACGAACTGTCATCCGGCCTCGTCATCACCCGCGGCCAGGAACGCTGCCTCTACGTGTTCAGCGAGCGCGAGTTCGAGAACGTGCACGAGAAGATCCGCCAGGCACCCATCACGAGCAAGGAGGGTCGCGACTTCCTGCGCCTCTTCCTCTCCGGTGCCAGCCAGGAGCGACCCGATACGCAGCACCGCATCACGATCCCCGCGAACCTGCGCGAGTACGCCGGGCTCGGCCGTGAGCTCACCGTGATCGGTGCGGGAAGCCGCGCCGAGATCTGGGACACCGCGGCCTGGAACGACTACTACGCCACAAACGAAGCAGGCTTCTCCGACACCGCTGAGGAGGTGATCCCGGGACTCTTCTAGAACCTTGGCGCTGACTCCCAGCCGATCAATCGCCCTGTCTCACCTTCCCCGGTGACAGGTCGGACCGGATGGGGATCAGCGCTAAGGATCGAGAACCCGCTTCTTATGGCACACGACGACATCCACATCTCCGTGAACCTCGAGCGCACACTCGAGCTCCTCGCCCCTTCGGTCGGCGCTCCCGGCGCCGTGCTCGTGGACGGCACGCTCGGCATGGGCGGCCACGCCGAGGCATTCCTCGAGCGCTTTCCCGAATTGACCCTGGTCGGCATCGACCGCGACACCAACGCTCTCGCGATAGCGGGGGAGCGCCTCGCGCGCTTCGCCGATCGCACCCACTTCGTGCACTCCACCAACGACCGCATCGCTGAGGTGCTGAAGAAGCTCGGCATCGCGGAGGTACAGGGCATCCTGTTCGACCTCGGTGTCTCTTCGCTGCAGCTCGACGACGTCGATCGCGGCTTCTCCTATTCGAAGGATGCCCCGCTCGACATGCGCATGGATCCGACGTCCACCCTCACGGCGGAGAAGATCCTCGCCGAGTACAGCGAATTCGAACTGCGTCGCATCTTCTACGACTACGGCGAGGAGAAGCTCGCGCCGCGGTACGCCTCGAAGATCGTGCAGCGTCGCGAAGTGGAACCCCTCACGCGATCGTCGCAGCTCAACGAAGTGATCGTGGCAGCGACGCCCGCGGCAGTGCAGCGCACGGGACATCCCGCCAAGCGCGTCTTCCAGGCGCTGCGCATCGAGGTCAACCAGGAACTCTCGGTGATCGAGAAGGCCGTGCCTGCTGCACTCGACTCGCTCGCGGTCGGCGGCCGCATCGTTGTGCTGTCGTTCCAGTCCCTCGAGGACCGGATCGTCAAGCGTGTGTTCGCCTCCCGATCGACCTCAACGGCTCCTGCGGGCCTCCCGGTCGAACTGCCGGAGCACAAGCCGGAATTCGCACTCCTCGTGCGCGGCGCCGAACAGGCGTCCGAGAGCGAGCGAGCAGACAACCCCCGCGCGACGTCAGTCCGACTGCGCGCCGCCGAACGACTCAGGAGGATCGCATGAGCACGAACCTTGCCTACGCGACCCCGCAGCGCGCGGCTCGCCCCGAGCAGGAGCAGCACCCGCGCCAGATCGAGATCGTCTCGACCCGCGCACAGCGACGCGCACGCCCGCGCGTCGTGTACGCCGTGGCGACGGTCGGCGGCCTGTTCGCCCTCTTCATCGCGCAGCTGCTGCTGAGCATCGTCATTTCCGACGGCGCCTACGAGATCTCCGACCTGCGCGTCGAGCAGCGCAACCTCGTGCGCACCGAGCAGGACCTGGGCGAGAAGCTCGACCTGCTCGCCTCGCAGCAGAACCTTGCAACCCAGGCCGAGGGTCTCGGCATGGTCACCAACACCTCGACCCCGATGTTCCTCCGTCTCTCCGACGGTGCGATCTTCGGTGCGGCGAACGGGACGGGAACGAGCGGAACGCTCCTCGGTCCCGACGGATCGCTCGTCGCGAACTCGCTCCTCGGTGACATCCCCATCGCGGGGAGCACCGAGGGCGGGGAGTCCACCGATGGCTCGCCCGCGCTCAGCGCGAGCGGGGCATCCGGAACCACAACGACCACTGTCACCCCACCGAAGACGGCCACGCCGGGCGCGCTTCCCTCACCCGTGACGAGGTAGATGCGACACTGCATCTGCCCCTGAGATCAAAAGGACACCCGTGAACAACCCCCGCAGCACGAGGCGACGCCTCACCGCCACGGTGCTGGCGATCATGTGTGTCGTCGGACTCTTTGTCGGTCGGCTCGTCGACATCCAGGTGGTCAGCGCCGACGAGCTCAACAAGGAGTCGCTCGGCAAGCGCTCGATCAACCTCGTCGAATACGCGGCGCGCGGCGACATCGTCGACTCGAACGGCGTGATCCTCGCGAACAGCGTCGACCGGTTCGACATCATCGCCTCGCCGAAGCTCGTCAAGGAGTCCTTCACGCGCAAGGACGACAAGGGTGTCAAGACCAAGGTCACGTTTATGCAGGCCGTCACCGAGCTCGCCGAGGCGACCGGCGAGGACGCCGCCGAGTTGATCAGCAAGCTCACCACCGACCCGACCTCCGACTACGTACTGCTGTCGAAGGCGGAGACCCTCGACACCCTCGGCCTGGTCAAGGCACTCAAGATCCCCTTCGTCTTCAACCAGGTGCGCCCGAGTCGCACCTACCCGAGCGGTGCCGTCGCCGGCAACCTCGTGGGTTTTATGGGCACCGATGGACCGCAGGCCGGCCTCGAGAAGCAGTACCGCTCGTGCCTCGACAACGTGAACGGCACCTCGACCTACGAACGCAGCTCCGACGGCGTGCGTCTTCCGGGTAGCACCGTGACGACCAAGGAGAAGAAGGATGGCGGCACGCTCAAGCTCACCATCGACAGCGACTTCACCTTCTACGTGCAGCAGACGATGGCCGCTCGTGCCGAAGAGCTCGGTGCGGACTGGGCGACCGCCGCAGTGGTGCGCGTGAGCGATGGCCACGTGATGGCGATGACCGACTACCCCTCGGTCGACCCGAACAACGTGAGCGCTTCGAAGAAGACGGAACTCGGCTCGGTCGCGTTCTCCACGCCATATGAGCCCGGCTCGACCATGAAGCCGCTCACCGCCGCCATGCTGCTCGACGCGGGCCTCATCACCCAGACGACCAACGTGAACGTGCCCGGTGCCCTGTACACCGAGGGCGGCGGCCGCATCAAGGACTCCTTCTCGCACGGCGACCTGCACTACACAACTGCCGGCATCATCACGAACTCCTCCAACATCGGCATCTCGATCCTCTCCGAGAAGATGAGCCCCAAGGAGCGGCGCGAGTACTTCCTGAAGTTCGGGCTGAGCCAGAAGACCGCCGTTGGGTTCGGAGGCGAGTCGACCGGCCTCATCCCGAAGCTGAATGCGAACGGCAAGTGGGGCGACGCGATCACGACCTACGCGCTCTCGTTCGGACAGGCCATGCAGACTACGACCGCGCAGGTCGCCTCCGCGTACCAGACCCTCGGCAACAAGGGTGTGCGCATGCCGCTCACGCTCGTCGAGGGCTGTGAGCAGGCGGACGGCACCGTCACCGACCTCCCGTCCACGGAGGGCATTCGGGTCGTCTCCGACAAGGCGGCAACGCAGACGGTGCAGATGATGGAGAACGTCGTCACCCAGGGCTGGCTGAGCAGCACCCTGCAGATTCCGGGATACCGCATCGCGGCGAAGACCGGAACCGCCCAGGTCGCCGAGAACGGACGCTACGGCAACAACTACACGGTCTCCGTCGCGGGCCTCATTCCGGCCGAGGCGCCCGAGTACGCGGTTGTGGTCACCTTCGGCAACCCCGATACGATGAAGACGTCGGGTGCAGCAGCACCCACCTTCAAGAAGATCATGACCCAGGTCATCAAGACGTTCAGGGTGACCCCCTCGACCAAGCCGGCCCCGGAGATTCCCCAATCCTGGTAACACCGGCTGTGCAGAAATGAGTACCGCGTGACCGCTCGGATTCCCACGGTTCTTCGACCGGAGCATCCCTCGGCCAGGGCCCTGTCGGGGCTCGTCGAAGAGTTTGGCCTCGACTACCGGGGATCGCTCGACGGCATCGAGATCACCGGTGTGACCCTCAGCACCGACGACCTGCACCCCGGTGACCTCTACGTCGGCATGCCCGGCGCGGTCAGCCACGGTGCGAAGTACGCGGAGAAAGCGCGCAAAGGCGGTGCTGTCGCGATTTTGACGGATGCCGCGGGCGCAACCCTCGCAGACAGCTCAGGGCTGCCCATGCTGCTCGTCGAGGCCCCGCGCACGGCTCTCGGTGCCATCTCGGCGTGGGTGTACCGCACCATGGAGCACCCACCCCTGCTCTTCGGCACCACCGGTACCAACGGCAAGACCAGTGTGTCGTACCTGCTCGAGGGCATCCTGCGCCAGCTCGGGCTTGTCAGCGGACTCAGCTCGACGGCCGAGCGCCACATCGGCGACCTGACCGTGGTGAGCCGCCTGACCACCCCGGAGGCCAGCGAGATGCACGCCCTGCTCGCCCGTATGCGCGAGAGCGAGGTGCGTGCGGTCGTCATCGAGGTGAGCGCGCAGGCGCTCAGCCGCAATCGCGTAGACGGCTTGCTGTTCGACGTCGTCGCGTTCACGAACCTCAGCCACGACCACCTCGACGACTACGCCGACATGGAGGAGTACTTCCAGGCGAAGCTCGCCCTGTTCCAGCCAGATCGCGGCAAGCGCGGTGTGATCTCCCTGGACTCGCCCTACGGTCAGCGGGTCGTCGAGGAGTCGCGCATCCCGATCACCACGATCTCGGCCACGCCGGGTGTCGAGGCCGAGTGGATGGTCGAGATCGTCGAGGAGACGGCTGCCTACACCGAGTTCACCCTCACCGGGCCCGAGGACCGCACCCTCACGACCCGTGTGCCGCTCATCGGCTGGCACATGGCGGCTAACGGTGCGCTCGCGATCGTGATGCTCGTTGAGGCAGGTTTCGAGCTCGAGGCGATCGGCCAGGCACTCGAGCCCTCCGAGGACAACCCGGGCGGCGGCATCGACGCCTACCTGCCCGGTCGCACCGAGCGCATCTCGGGCGACCACGGGCCGACCGTGTACGTCGACTTCGGCCACAGCCCCGACGCTTTCGAGCAGACGCTGCAGGCCGTGCGCAAGGTCACTTCCGGCCGAGTCATCATGGTCTTCGGTGCCGACGGCGACCGCGACGCCACCAAGCGCCACGAGATGGGCCGCGTCGCCGCCGAGTACTCCGACGTGCTGGTCATCACCGACCATCACCCGCGCTACGAGGACCCGACCTCCATCCGCGCCACCCTCGTCGAGGGAGCGGCCCTCGCCGCGAGCCCGTCCGACGTGCACGAGGTCAGCCCGCCCGAGCAGGCGATCCGCGCGGCCGTGCAGCTTGCGAAAGAGGGAGACTCGATCCTCTGGGCCGGACCCGGCCACCAGGACTACCGCGATATCGAGGGCGTGCGCACGCCCTATTCCGCGCGTGACGAGGCGCGTGCCGCCCTGCTCGAGGCAGGCTGGGCGTGACCTTCGACGCGGCCAACGTGCGCATCACGCGCGCGGGTACCAGCTTCACCGTCTCCGGGGACAACCCCTGGACCGGCGCCATCGTGACCCTGCAGCGCGCGGGGGAGCGGTACGTCGAACCCGCCCTCGCGAGCCTCGAGGCCTCACTCGAGGAGGGCCTTCCGCTCGAGCTCGCGCTCACGGCAGCTACGAGCTCCTCGCGCGGCGAGCGCTGGGACATGCAGGCGCTGTACCCGAGCCCGGGCATCCTCGTTCTCAATGATGCTTCCGAGGCGACGCCGTCGACCACGATCGCCGCCCTCAAGACGCTCGCCGAGCTCGCCCTCGATGGCAGTCGCTCGATCGCCGTGCTCGGCGAGGTGGACGTCGACGACCCCACCGAGTGGCGAGAGGAGCACGATCGCATCGGCCGCATCGTCGTGCGTTTGAACATCTCGAAGCTCGTCGTCGTGGGCGACGGAGCACGTCACATTCACAACGCGGCGGGCCTCGAAGGTTCGTGGGATGGGGAGTCGGTGCTCGTTGGCACTGCAGAAGAGGCATACGATCTTCTGGGAGTAGACCTGCGTGACGGAGACGTTGTGCTCGTGAAGTCATCGGCATCGGCCGGGCTGGGGTCTCTCGGAGACCGGCTGGGAGGAGCTGACTCGTGGTAGCCCTTCTTATCTCTGCGGCAATCGCCATGGCGTTCACGCTGTTCCTGACGCCCCTGTTCATCCGACTCTTCAACCGCATCGGCTGGGGCCAGTTCATTCGGGATGACGGTCCGCAGACTCACCACGCCAAGCGCGGCACGCCCACGATGGGCGGCATCGTCTTCATTCTCGGCGCAGTCACGGGTTACTTCGTCGGCCACCTGATCGCGAGCGAGCCCATCTCGCGGCCGGCCCTGCTCGTCATCTTCATGATGGTCGGTCTCGGATTCGTCGGCTTCATCGACGACTTCCTCAAGACCCGCAACCAGCGCAGCCTCGGCCTCGGGGGCTGGGCAAAGATCGCCGGCCAGGTCGTCGTCGCCGCGATCTTTGCAGTGCTCGCCCTGATTCCCGACGGGGACGGTCGTGCTGCGGCATCCACCGCCATCTCGGGCGTTCGCGATATCGAGTGGCTCGATCTCATGGTTTTCGGGCCGATCCTCGGCCTCGTGCTGTTCGGCCTGTGGGTCGTAGTGATCTCGGTGAGCGCGTCCAACGGCGTGAATGTCGCCGACGGACTCGACGGCCTCGCGACCGGTGCCTCGATCCTCGCGATGTCGGCCTACGTCTTCATCGGCTTCTGGCAGAAGAACCAGAGCTGCTTCGGTGTCGGGGGTGCGGTCGATGAAGACCTGTACCGCTGCTACAACGTGCAGGAACCGCTCGACCTCGCGATCATCGCTGCCGCCATCACGGGCAGCCTCATCGGCTTCCTCTGGTGGAACACCTCACCCGCCCAGATCTTCATGGGCGACACCGGCTCGCTCGGCCTCGGTGGCGCACTCGCCGCCCTCGCCATCCTCAGCCGCACCGAGTTGCTGCTCGTCTTCACCGGTGGACTGTTCCTCATCGTCACGGGATCCGTGATCCTGCAGCGCGTGTACTTCAAGCTCACCAAGGGCAAGCGCATCTTCCTCATGAGCCCGCTGCACCACCACTTCGAGCTCAAGGGCTGGGCCGAGATCACCGTCGTCGTGCGGTTCTGGATCATCGCCGGACTCTTCGTCGCCGCCGGCATCGGAATCTTCTACATCGAATGGACGACCAGCCAGCCGTGACAGACCTCAGTACCCTGACGAGCTGGCATGCCGACTGGAAGGGCGTGCGGGCCGCAGTGCTCGGGCTCGGCGTGACCGGCTTCTCCGTCGCCGACACTCTCGTGGAGCTCGGCGCGGACGTTCTCGTCGTCGCCTCGAAGGCTCCGGCCGAGCAGGCCGACCTGCTCGACGTGATCGGCGCGGCGCTCATCGAGGCCGACCTCAGTGCGGTTCCGGCCGGACTGGCCGACTTCGGCGCCGACGTGTTGATCGTCTCGCCCGGCTTCCACCCCGACCACCCCCTGCTGCTCTGGGCCGAGCAGCAGGGCATCCCGATCTGGGGCGACATCGAGCTCGCCTGGCGCGTGCGCGACAAGGTGCGCGCCGCCGAGTGGATCTGCGTGACCGGTACCAACGGCAAGACCACGACCGTGCAGCTCACCACCCACCTGCTCGTCGAGTCGGGTGCTCGCGTGCTCGCGGCCGGCAACATCGGCGTGCCCGTGCTCGACGCCGTGCGCGACCCGATCGGCTTCGACGCCCTCGTCGTCGAGCTCTCGAGCTACCAGCTGCACTGGATCAACCGCAACGCCGAGGGCGCCATCTCGCCGCTCGCGAGCGTCTGCCTCAACCTCGCCGACGACCACCTCGACTGGCACGGTTCCGCCGAGGCCTACGCCGCCGCGAAGGCGAAGGTCTATGAGAACACCCGGGTCGCCTGCGTCTACAACAAGGCCGACCTCGCGACGCGTCGCATGGTCGAAGAGGCCGATGTGATCGAGGGATGCCGCGCCATCGGGTTCGGCCTCGACCTGCCGGGACTCAGCGAGCTCGGCATGGTCGACGACCTGATCGTGGATCGCGCGTTCCTCGATGACCGCCACAACGCCGCCCTCGAGCTGACGACGCACGGTGAGCTCGCTTCGTCCGGCCTTGCGGCACCGCACTCGGTCGCCAACGTTCTTGCGGCGGCCGCCCTGGCCCGGGCGTACGGGGTCGAGCCTGCGGTCATCCGTTCGGGTATCGCCACCTTCCGGATGGATTCGCACCGCACGGAGCCCGTGCTCGAGCACGGGGGAGTGAACTGGGTAGACGACTCGAAGGCGACCAACCCGCACGCGGCCAACGCCTCGCTCTCGGCGTTCCCCTCGGTCGTCTGGATCGTCGGCGGGCTGCTCAAGGGCGTCGACGTCGGCGACCTCGTCGCGAAGCACGCTCCAAGACTGCGCGCCGCAATCGTGATCGGGGTGGATCGCGCGGCTGTTCTCGCGGCATTCGCGCGACACGCGCCCGCGCTGCCGGTGTTCGAGGCCGAGCCGACCGAGACTGAAGACGTAATGTCGGAGGCCGTGCGTCTGTCGGCTGCTGCAGCACTGCCGGGGGACGTTGTCCTCCTGGCTCCGGCCGCCGCATCGATGGACCAGTTCACCGACTACTCCGACCGCGGACGACGATTCGCCGCGGCGGTTCGAGAGCACGTAAGAGGGGCGGCGGATGATGACGGAACGCCCGCAGCGCCCGAAGGCCCCGAGACCGGCATCTGACCCCTCGGCCCCCGCCGCCCTCGTCGGCGTGCGCAAGCTGTTCGCTGCGGAGTCGTCCAACTACTTCCTGCTGCTCGGCACGGTGCTCTTCCTCGTGGTGTTCGGCCTCGTGATGGTGCTGTCCTCCTCGTCGATCGAGTCGAAGCTCAAGACCGGCTCGGCGTTCGAGGAGTTCTCGCGCCAGGGCCTGTACGCCGCGATCGGAATCCCGCTGATGCTCATCGTGTCGCGCATTCCCGTGACGTTCTGGAAGAAGTGGGCCTGGCTCGCGCTCGGTGTCGGAATGGTGCTGCAGATCCTGGTCTTCACTCCGCTCGGCTATGGCTATGGCGGAAACCGCAACTGGCTCGACTTCGGGGTGTTCAGCGTTCAGCCGTCCGAACTTGTGAAGCTCGCGTTGATCCTTTGGATCGCGCTCGTGCTCACCGCCAAGTCCGGCCTGCTGCACAACTGGCGGCACGTGCTGCTGCCCATCGGCCCGGTCGCCCTGCTTGCCATCGGACTCGTGCTCCTGGGTAACGACCTCGGAACAGCGATCATCATCCTGTCGATCGTGCTCGGAACCATGTTCTTCGCCGGCATCCGCCTCAAGCTGCTCGGCACGGCCATCGCCCTCATCGCCATGTTCGGCGTCGTCTTCGCGTTCGGCAGTTCCTCGCGCACCGCGCGCATCAACGCCTGGCTGTACGGCTGCACACCCGCCGACTACATCAACGGCTGCTGGCAGCCCACCCACGGCACCTGGGCGCTCGCCTCCGGCGGGGTATTCGGTGTGGGGCTCGGCAACTCGAAGGCCAAGTGGTCGTGGCTGCCCGAGGCCCAGAACGACTACATCTTCGCGATCATCGGCGAGGAGCTCGGACTCATCGGTGCGATCGTCGTGCTTGTGCTCTTCATTGTGCTCGCGATCGCTCTCGTGCGCATCATCCGGGGCACGCGCGACCCATTCGCCCGCATCGTCACCGGCGGCGTGCTCATCTGGATCGTCGGCCAGGCGCTCGTGAACATCGCGGTGGTGCTGAAGCTTCTCCCGGTGCTCGGGGTGCCGTTGCCCCTCATCTCCGCGGGTGGTTCGGCCCTGATATCGACCCTCCTCGCGATCGGTGTTGTGTTGTCCTTCGCCCGAACGGCAGAACCGCGCCTCGCGGAAGAGATCGTCGAGCAGACCCCTGCCGAGCGCTCGCGCCTCGCCGCCACGCAGAGAGCCCGCCCGCGCTCGTGACGACGTATCTTCTCGCCGGCGGCGGTACTGCCGGCCATGTGAACCCCCTGCTCGCAACCGCGGACCGCCTGCGCGATCGTGACCCCGATGCCGAGATCCTCGTGATCGGAACGGCCGAAGGCCTGGAGGCCCGCCTTGTGCCGGCCCGCGGCTACGAGCTCATCACGGTGGCCCGCCTGCCGTTCCCGCGTCGGCCGAACCGTGCCGCCCTGTCTTTCCCGAAGCGCCTGCGGTCTGCCGTCGACGAGGTCGTGGCGATCATCGCCGACCGTGGCGTCGACGTGATCGTCGGCTTCGGTGGTTACGCCTCAGCGCCCGCCTACCTTGCCGCGCGCCGCACCAGGACCCCTCTTGTTGTGCACGAGGCCAACGCGCGCCCGGGAATCGCCAACCGACTGGGCAGCTGGATCACGCGATTCGTGGGCGTGGCCTTCGCCTCGACCCGCATCAGGAATGCGACCTTCGTCGGGATGCCCCTGCGTCGCGAGATCGAGCAGCTCGACCGTCACGCGGCCCGTGCGGAGGGCATCCGACTGTTCGGATTCGACAACGAGCGCCCCGTGCTGCTCGTCACCGGCGGCTCGACCGGCGCCCGTTCGATCAATGCGACGATCGCCGAGTCGGCTCCACTGCTGCTCGGTGCGGGCTGGCAGGTGCTGCACATCGTGGGGGAGAAGTCCGAGCTCGAGGATCCCCGGCTCGACGGCTACACCCTGCTGCGCTACTGCGACCGCATGGACCTCGCAATCGCTGTCGCCGAGCTTGCCGTCGCCCGTTCCGGCTCCGCCACGGTGAGCGAATTCTCGGCCGTCGGCCTCGCCGCCGTCTACGTGCCCTACCCGGTCGGCAATGGCGAACAACGCTTCAATGCGGCGGATGTCGTTGCGGCCGGTGGCGCGATGATCGTCGCGGACGCGCAGTTCACCCCCGCCTGGGTCGCCAGCACTCTTGTGCCGCTGCTGCGCGATCGCGCCCTGCTCGCCGAGATGGCAACCCTCGCGGCGACGACCGGTGTTTCCGATGGTGCAGACCGCATGGCAGACCTCGTCGCGCGCGCCCTCGCCTCGGCGACACCCGCGAGCGCGTAAAATCGATTCCGATGATTAGCCCAGACTTCACCCAGGAGCTCCCCGCTGAGCTTGGTTCCGTCCACTTCGTGGGCATCGGCGGTTCGGGAATGAGCGGCATCGCCCGCCTGTTCCTCGGCGCGGGTCACACCGTGACCGGTTCCGACCGCAGCGAGAACCACAACACGGAGGCCCTGCGCGAGCTCGGCGCCACCGTCTCGATCGGCCACGACGCCGCGAATCTCTCGCCCGACGTCGACGCCCTCGTCTTCACCGGTGCCCTCTGGCCCGACAACCCCGAGTACCTCGCGGCCGTCGAACGCGGTATCCCGGTGCTGCACCGCTCACAGGCGCTCGCCTGGCTGATCAGCGACCAGCGCCTGATCGCCGTCGCGGGAGCGCACGGCAAGACCACGTCGACCGGCATGATCATCACGGCACTGCTTCAACTCGGTGCAGACCCCAGCTTCGTGAACGGTGGCGTCATCCAGTCGCTCGGAGTGTCGAGCGCACGCGGCGAGGGCGAGCTGTTCGTCGTCGAGGCCGATGAGTCCGACGGATCCTTCCTGCTCTACGACACCGCCGTCGCCCTGATCACCAACGTCGACGCCGACCACCTTGACCACTACGGCTCGCACGAGGCATTCGACGAGGCATTCGTGACGTTCGCGAGCCGCGCGAGCGAGCTCGTTGTCGTTTCGAGTGACGACCCGGGCGCCGTGCGCGTCACGAAGGCCCTCGACCACAAGCGCGTCATCACATTCGGTGAGGATGCCGCGGCGCACGCCCGCGTCCACTCGATCACGAGCGAAGGCCCCGTCGCCTTCACCGTGTCGTGGCAGGGCGCCGACTATCCCGCCCAGCTGCGGGTCCCTGGCAAGCACAACGCGCTCAACGCCGTCGGCGCCTTCGCGGTGCTTGTCGGCCTCGGCTTCGAGCCCGCCGCTGCCCTCGCCGGCATCGAACTCTTCGGCGGCACCGAGCGCCGCTTCGAGCTGCACGGCGTCGTTCGCGGCGTCAGCGTCTACGACGATTACGCCCACCACCCGACCGAGGTCGCCGCAGCGCTCTCCGCCGCACGCACCGTGGTCGGCGCCGGTCGCATTATCGCCGTGCACCAGCCGCATCTCTACAGCCGCACCCAGCTCATGGCCGGCGACTTCGCGGCCGTCTACGAGCAGCTCGCCGACGAGACGATTGTTCTGGATGTGTACGGCGCCCGCGAAGACCCCATCCCCGGAGTCACCGGCGCTCTCGTCTCTGAGCGGTTCGCCGACCCCGCCCACGTCTCCTACCTCCCCGACTGGCAGCAGGCCGCCGACCACGCCGCGTCCATCGCGCGCGAGGGCGACATCATCATGACCCTGAGCTGTGGCGACGTGTACCGCATCGTTCCCCAGCTGCTCGCCTCCCTGCAGGCGACGCCGAGCGCGTAACGGCCCGTGAAGAGACCGGAAGGCTTCGACCCCGCCGCGCGGAAGCCCCAGCAGCCCGTGGTGCAGGCCCCCGCGCCAAAAGCGAGGAAGCAGGCACCCCAGGCGAAGAAGCAGCCTGCCGCGCCGACGGCTTTGCCCCCGTCGTCGCGCGCCACCCCGGCCGGACGCCCCGGTGTCACGCGACCCACGATCCGTCAGCCCGCGACGGTCGCTCCGACTCTCGCGCCCGCTCAGCCGAAGGCGCAGAGACTGCCCAACGTGAAGGCGGAGCTGCGCCGAGCCGCCCGGGAGCGCAAGCGCTTCGAACGTGGCGAGGTGCGACGCTTCACCCGCCGGCTTCGCTCCCGCCGGGCGTTCTGGCTGACCACGGGCGGCATCGCCGCGACCCTCGTGCTCGTGCTCGCGATCGCCGTGTTCTCGCCGATTCTCGCACTGCGCGAGATCACCATCCAGGGCACCTCGCGCATCGACAAGAAGGATGTGCTCGCCGCCGTCAACGGCCAGCTCGGCACACCGCTCGCGCTCGTCGACGAGGCGCAGCTCGAGCGGGCCCTGAGCGCGTTCCCGCTCATCCGCAGCTACGTCACCGAGACGGTGCCGCCCAACACGCTCATCATCAACATCGAGGAACGCGAGCCGGTGGGCGTCATCCAGCGCGGCGAGGAATTCGACCTCGTCGACCCGGCGGGCGTGCCCGTGCAGACCACCGCCGAACGACCGGCCGATGTGCCTCTCATAGTGGTGGATGGCGCGGAGACCGAGGGGGCCGCCTTCGACTCCGCCGTCGAGGTGCTGCTCGCCCTGCCGCCCGCGATGCTCGCCCAGGTCGACACGATCACCGCGAGCACGCAGGACGACGTGCGCTTCGTGATCCGCGGTGTCGGGCAGAGCGTGATCTGGGGGAGTGCCGATCGCTCGGCGTACAAGGCGCGGGTGCTGACCGCGCTGTTCGCCAAGACGAAGCAGAGCGTGAAGTACGAGTACGACGTCTCGGCCCCCGAGAGCGCCGTGATCACGCGCCGCTGAGCGGCGACTTTGCGACACGCGGCAGCCGCTGCATCCTCGTTCGTCGTCGGCAACCTACTCTCAGAGCAGGAAATGCATACCGGGCATAACATTATACCTCAAGTAGAGGTTGAACGTTAGCTCTCCGGTAGAAAATGGCAGCGGAGGCCGAGAAACGTGACATCGAACCAGAACTACCTAGCCGTCATCAAGGTCGTCGGCATAGGCGGCGGCGGCGTCAACGCAGTGAACCGCATGATCGAACTCGGCCTGCGCGGCGTGGAGTTCATCGCCATCAACACCGACGCCCAGGCGCTGCTCATGAGCGATGCCGACGTCAAGCTCGACGTCGGTCGCGAACTCACCCGCGGCCTCGGAGCCGGCGCTGACCCCGAGGTCGGCCGTCGCGCCGCCGAGGACCACGCCGAGGAGATCGAAGAAGCCCTCGCCGGAGCCGACATGGTCTTCGTCACCGCGGGAGAGGGTGGCGGAACCGGAACCGGTGGAGCCCCCGTCGTCGCCCGCATCGCCAAATCGATCGGCGCACTCACGATCGGTGTCGTCACCAAGCCCTTCGGCTTCGAGGGCAAGCGCCGATCGAGCCAGGCTGACATCGGTGTCTCGAACCTCAAGAACGAGGTCGATACCCTCATCGTCGTGCCCAACGACCGCCTGCTCGAGATCAGCGACCGCGGCATCAGCATGCTCGAGGCATTCGCCACCGCCGACCAGGTGCTCCTTGCCGGAGTCCAGGGCATCACCGACTTGATCACGACCCCCGGACTCATCAACCTCGACTTCGCCGACGTCAAGTCGGTTATGCAGGGTGCCGGTTCCGCGCTGATGGGCATCGGATCCGCGAGGGGAGCCGACCGCGCCATTAAGGCCGCAGAGCTTGCCGTCGCGTCGCCGCTGCTCGAGGCCTCCATCGACGGAGCACACGGAGTGCTGCTCAGTGTGCAGGGTGGATCCAACCTCGGCATCTTCGAGATCAACGACGCCGCCCGTCTCGTTCAGGAAGCCGTTCACCCCGAGGCCAACATCATCTTCGGTGCCGTCATCGACGACACCCTCGGTGACGAGGTGCGCGTCACGGTCATCGCCGCAGGCTTCGACGGCGGCGAGCCTGCCGTCAAGCACGCCGACCCGCGCCGCAGCAACTTCGTGGGCGCCGAGAGCGGCGCGCAGCCCACCGTCGCACCCGTCGTTCCCACCGAAGAGGCCCCGGCCGCCGCGTGGACGCCGAACGAGCCGCCGGCCACCGCGCCGATCGACCGCACGTTCGACGACAACGACAGCGACGACCTGGACATCCCCGACTTTCTCAAGTGACCCCGCTCGCCGAGCGACTGGAGCGGGTGACCGCTGAGGTCGCCGACGCCGCGCGCGCCGCCGGCCGGAGCCCGGCCGACATCACCACCATCGTCGTCACCAAGTTCCATCCGGCGAGCCTCGTACGCGAGCTAGCACAACTCGGCGTCACCGATGTTGGTGAGAACCGGCACCAGGACGCCGGGCCCAAGGCTGCGGAGCTGGCCGACCTCGCCCTCACCTGGCACTTCGTCGGACAGCTGCAGAGCAAGAAGGCGCGCCCCGTGCTCGAGTACGCGAGCGTCATCCACTCGCTCGACCGCGCCTCACTCGTGACGGCGCTCGCGGGCGAGCGCCCCGATCCCGTCGACGTGTTCCTCCAGCTGAACCTGACCGACGACCCCGGGCGCGGGGGAGTCGCGGAAAATGAGCTCGACGTCCTCGTCGATGCTGTGCTGGGGGCATCCGGACTTCGCCTGCTCGGGCTCATGGCCGTCGCCCCGCTCGGTGAGGAGCCCCGGGCGGCCTTCGCCCGCGTGCGTGCGGCGTCCGAGCGACTGCAGAAGTCGGCGCCGGAGGCCACGTGCCTCTCGATGGGCATGTCGGGCGACTTCCGTGAGGCGGTGCTCGAAGGCGCGACACACCTACGCATTGGCACGGCAATCACGGGAAACCGGCCGGCCGCCGGTTAATCTCAGAGGACTGCTACACCGTACGGAGGATCACAATGGCCAACCCACTGCGCAAGACCATGGTTTACCTTGGCCTGGCTGACGAAGAATACGACTACGAGCCCGCGCAGCAGCCCAGCGCTCCTGCCGCTCCCGTCGCGCACCCGGCTCCCGCCGTCGCGGCAACCGCCGGCCGCGCGCCGGTCACTCCGCTGCGCCGTCCGGCTGCAACGCGTGCGGCGACCGCCGCGCCCGCCGAGATGAACGAGATCCTCACCGTGCACCCCCGCGCCTACAAGGATGCACAGGTGATTGCCGAGAACTTCCGCGAGGGAATCCCCGTGATCATCAACCTTTCGCAGATGAGCGAGCCCGACGCACGTCGCCTCGTCGACTTCGCGAGCGGACTGTCGCAGGGTCTCTACGGTCGCATCGAGCGCGTCACCAGCAAGGTGTTCCTCCTCTCGCCCGCGCACGTCGCGGTGAGCGGTGACCAGGCCGAGGTCGAGTCGGACGTCGACGCTTCCTTCTTCTCGCAGCAGTAGGCCGGGGCTGTGCAGCCCGTAGCCCTCGTCGCTTCGATCATCTACTTCGCGATCACGATCTTCATCGTGTTCATGTGGGTGAGATTCGGCTTCGACCTCGCCGCGAACTACGCGCGGCAGTGGCGTCCGAAGGGCGCCGTGCTCGTGATCGCGGAGACCGTGTATGCGGTCACCGATCCACCCGTGAAGGCCGTGCGGCGCGTTGTGCCACCGGTTCGACTCGGTGGAGTCTCGATCGACTTCTCGTGGAGCATCGTGCTTCTGCTCGCGATTATCCTCAGCTACATCGTTTTCGGATTCATGAATTAGCCAAGCCGATGTACTCTGGACAGAAGTCTGCGGCGACCGATCCGGTCGTCAGAAGAAAATGTGACTGGCGCTAGCCGGTACAACGCATCCGTTCCAAGAAAGTTTTAGAGGTGATGGCAATGGCTTTGACTCCTGAAGATGTAGTCAACAAGCGGTTCCAACCGACCAAATTCCGTGAAGGTTACGACCAGGACGAGGTGGATGACTTCCTCGATGAGGTTGTCGTCGAGCTCCGCCGCCTGAACCAGGAGAACGAGGAGCTGCGCCAGCGTCTCGTCGCGAGCGAGTCGCGCATCACCGAACTCCAGCGTTCGGCGAGCGAGGCGCCCCAGGCCCAGCAAGCACCCGCGCAGGTCTTCCCGACCCCGGCAGCCGCGCCCGCACCCGCCGACCCTTACGCCGAGCAGCAGGCAGCTGCTGCGGCAGCAGCAGCAACCGCCGCCGCAGCCGCAGCAGCGGTTCCCCCCGCAGCGCCGGCCGTCGACCCGAACTCCGACCCCAACAACACCAACAACCTCCTTCAGCTGGCCCGCCGCCTGCACGAGGAGCACGTTCGTGAGGGCGTCGAGAAGCGCGACGCTCTGATCGCCGAAGGACAGGCTGCGGCCGCACGCGTTGTGCAGGAGGCCGAAGCCGGTGCCCAGGGCAAGTTGCAGCAGCTCGACCAGGAACGCCAGCAGCTCGAGGCACGCGTCGAAGAACTGCGAACCTTCGAACGCGACTACCGCCAGAAGCTCAAGGGCTATATCGAGGGCCAGCTCCGCGAACTGGACGACAGCCCCGTGCTGACCGGTGGCGGAACTCCCGCGCCGGCACCCGCGTTCGCCGCGGCTCCCGCAGCCGCCCCGGAGCAGACGCCCGCTCCGGCCGCGAACTACACGGGCTTTGCCGGAGCCAACTGACACCGTAACAACGGCCGGTAAAGCGCGAGTCAGCTACAGGGCTCTTGCGATACTGGCCGTTGTTGCTGTGTGCGTGTACCTGCTCGACCAGGTGAGCAAGTTCCTCGTCATTGAGAATCTCACCGAGGGAGTGACCGTCGACGTGATCGGCGAGTTCCTGCGCTTCACGTTCGTGCGCAATCCCGGCGCGGCGTTCTCGATCGGTACCGGCTCCACCTGGATCTTCGCGATCCTCGCCTCGGCCGTCGCAGTCTTCATCCTTGTGTTCGCGCGGCGCATCCGTTCGCTCGCGTGGGCCGGCCTGTTCGGCCTGCTGCTCGGTGGCAACCTGGGCAACCTGACAGACCGCCTGCTGCGCGAGCCGGGCTTCGGGACCGGGCACGTCATCGACTTCATCCAGGTCTACCTGTTCCCGGCGATCTTCAACATCGCCGACATCGCGATCGTCTCGAGCATGGGCCTGTTCATCATCCTCACCATTCGCGGCGTGCAGCTCGACGGCACCCGCGCCGTGCGCGACAAGAAGCACGACGACGCGGTCGAACCCGTCGACCCCGCATAGCCATGGAGACCCGCAGCCTTCCCGTTCCCGACGGTCTCGTCGGTGAGCGCGTCGACAGCGCCCTTGCGCGCCTGCTCGGCTTCTCCCGCACCTTTGCCGCCGAGGTGGCGGAGGCCGGGGGAGTGACCGCCGACGGCATCGTTCTCGGCAAGGGCGATCGCCTGCGCGCCGACCAGTTCCTCGAGGTGACGTGGGAGTCGAAGCAGGCTCCGGCCGTCGTTCCCGTGATCGTCTCCGACCTGACGATCGTGTACGACGACGACGACCTCGTGGTCATCGACAAGCCCGTGGGTGTGGCAGCGCACCCCTCCGTGGGTTGGGAGGGACCGACGGTCCTCGGCGCCCTGGCGGGTGCAGGATTCCGTATCTCCACCTCGGGTGCCTCGGAACGCGCGGGCATCGTGCACCGCCTCGACGTCGGCACAAGCGGCCTGATGGTCGTCGCCAAGTCCGAGCGCGCGTACACCGAGCTCAAACGCCAGTTCCATGACCGCGAGGTCACCAAGATCTATCACGCGGTCGTGCAGGGGCATCCTGACCCGCTCGCAGGCACGATCGATGCACCGATCGGCCGCCATCCCGGCAGCTCGTGGAAGTTCGCGATCACCGCCGACGGCAAGGCGAGCGTCACGCACTACGAGACGCTCGAGGCATTCCCATCGGCGTCCCTTCTCGAGATCCACCTCGAGACCGGTCGCACGCACCAGATTCGGGTGCACATGGCCGCGCAGCGTCATCCCTGTGTCGGAGACGCCATGTACGGCGCCGACCCGACGATCAGCGCGCGCCTCGGCCTCGGCCGCCAGTGGCTGCACGCCAAGAAGCTCGGCCTGACCCACCCGTCGAGCGGCCAGTGGGTCGAGTTCGAGACGACGTATCCGGCCGACCTGCAGCACGCGCTCGACGTTCTTCGCGACGTGTAGCGCGTCGCCAGCGCGTGGCCCCGTCGGGGCTTAAGCTTGAAACCCACCCACGGCTAGTCGGAGACGTTTTTGCCATCCAGCGACGATTCCTTTGTGCATCTGCACGTGCATTCCGAGTACTCGATGCTCGACGGAGCAGCCCGCGTCGGCCCGCTGATCCAGGCAGCAGCGGAGCAGAAGATGCCCGCCATCGCCGTCACCGACCACGGCAACATGTTCGGTGCGTACGACTTCTGGAAGACGGCGACGGCCAACGGCATCAAGCCGATCATCGGCACCGAGGCGTACATCACGCCCGGCACCGCACGACAGGATCGCACCCGCGTGCGCTGGGGCCAGAACCACCAGAACCAGGATGACGTCGGTGGCGCGGGCTCGTACACGCACATGACCCTCCTCTCCGAGAACAACGAGGGGATGCACAACCTCTTCCGGCTCTCGTCGCTCGCCTCGATCGAGGGCTTCTACTTCAAGCCGCGCATGGACCGCGAGTTGCTGTCGAAGTACTCGAAGGGCATCATCGCGACCACGGGCTGCGTTGGCGGTGAGGTGCAGACGCGCCTTCGCCTCGGCCAGTACGACGAGGCGAAGAAAGCCGCGGGCGACTTCCAGGACATCTTCGGCAAGGAGAACTTCTTCGCCGAGATCATGGACCACGGCATCGACATCGAGCGACGCACCATGCAAGACCTGCTGAAGCTCGCCACAGAGATGAACATGCCGCTCGTCGCCACAAACGACCTGCACTACACCCACGCTCACGACTCGACGGCCCATGCCGCGCTGCTCTGCGTGCAGTCCGCCTCGACCCTCGACGACCCGAACCGGTTCAAGTTCGACTCCGACGAGTTCTACCTCAAGAGCGCCGCCCAGATGCGGCACCTGTTCCGCGACCACCCCGAGGCCTGCGACAACACGCTGCTCATCGCCGAGCGCTGCGAGGTCAACTTCGAGCACCGCGACCTCATGCCGCGTTTCCCGGTGCCCGAGGGCGAGACCGAGGCGAGCTGGTTCGAGAAGGAGGTCGCCGTCGGAATGATGCGCCGCTTCAAGGACAACCCCTCCGAGAAGCACCTCGCGCAGGCCCAGTACGAGGTCGACGTCATCAAGCAGATGGGCTTCCCGGGTTACTTTCTCGTCGTCGCCGACTTCATCGCCTGGGCGAAGAGTCAGGGCATCCGCGTCGGCCCCGGTCGTGGTTCGGCCGCGGGATCGATGGCCTCCTACGCGATGGGCATCACCGAGCTCGACCCCATCCACCACGGCCTCATCTTCGAGCGCTTCCTCAACCCCGAGCGCGTCTCCATGCCCGACGTCGACGTCGACTTCGACGACCGCCGCCGCCCCGAGGTCATCCGCTACGTGACCGACAAGTACGGTGACGATCGCGTCGCGCAGATCGTCACCTACGGCACGATCAAGGCGAAGCAGGCACTCAAAGACTCTTCCCGCGTGCTCGGGATGCCGTACTCCGTCGGTGAGAAGCTCACGAAGGCGATGCCGCCCGCCATCATGGGCAAGGACATCTCTCTCGGCGACATCATGAACAAGGACGCCGAGCGCTACAAAGAGGCGTCCGACATCCGAGCTGTGATCGAGACCGACGCGGAGGCCGCGAAGGTCTTCGAGACGGCACTCGGCATCGAGAACCTCAAGCGCCAGTGGGGAGTGCACGCGGCAGGCGTCATCCTCTCTGCGGAGCCGCTTCTCGACGTGCTGCCGATCATGAAGCGCGAGGACGACGGCGCGATCATCACCCAGTTCGACCAGCCGCCGCTCGAATCGCTCGGCCTGATCAAGATGGACTTCCTGGGGCTGCGCAACCTCACCATCATCGAAGACGCGTTGCGCATGATCGAGAAGAACACGGGCTCGAAGCTCGTGATCGAAGACCTCGACCTCGACGCCGACCCGAAGACCTACGACCTGCTCGCGCGCGGTGACACCCTCGGGGTGTTCCAGCTGGATGGCGGGCCCATGCGCTCGCTGCTCAAGCAGCTCAAGCCCACGAGCTTCGAAGACATCTCGGCGGTCATCGCGCTGTACCGGCCCGGCCCCATGGGCATGAACTCGCACACCAACTACGCGCTGCGCAAGAACGGCCTGCAGGAGATCATCCCCATCCACCCGGAGCTCGAGGAGCCGCTGCGCGAGAGTCTCGGCATCACCCACGGCCTCATCGTCTACCAGGAGCAGGTGATGTTCGTCGCACAGAAGGTGGCGGGATTCTCGCTCGGGCAGGCCGACGTGCTGCGCCGCGCGATGGGCAAGAAGAAGAAGTCTGAGCTCGACAAGCAGTTCGCGGACTTCGAGAGCGGAATGCTCGGCAATGGCTACAGCGCGCAGGCCGTCAAGGTGCTCTGGGACACCCTGATGCCCTTCGCCGACTACGCCTTCAATAAGGCGCACTCGGCCGGCTACGGCGTGCTCAGCTACTGGACCGCGTACCTCAAGGCGAACTTCCCGGCCGAGTACATGGCCGCCCTGCTCACGAGCGTCGGCGACTCCAAGGACAAGCTCGGCATGTACCTGAACGAGTGTCGCCGCATGGGCATCAAGGTGCTCGCACCTGACGTCAATGAGTCGTTCGTCGACTTCACCGCCGTGCCCGCCGCCGAGGGGTCGCCCGTCGGCGACATCCGCTTCGGCCTCGGTGCCGTGCGAAACGTCGGCGCGAACGTGGTCGAGGGCATTCGTGTCGCGCGCCAGGAGAAGGGGCGCTTCGAGTCGTTCCACGACTTCCTCTCCAAGGTGCCGCTGCCGGTCACCAACAAGCGAACCGTCGAATCCCTGATCAAGGCCGGCGCATTCGACTCGCTCGGCAACACCCGCCGCGGCCTGCTCGAGATCCACGAGGATGCCGTCGACAGCTCGGTGAGCCGCAAGCGCAACGAGGCGAACGGACAGGTCGGTTTCGACTTCGACAGCCTGTGGGATGAACCGCAGCCCGAACACAACGTGCCCGACCGACCCGAGTGGGCCAAGCGCGACAAGCTCGCCTTCGAGCGCGAGATGCTCGGGCTCTACGTCTCCGACCACCCGCTCGCGGGGCTCGAGATCCAGCTCGCGAAGCTCGCAGACGCGTCGATTATCGAGGTACTCGACGGCAACATCGCGGGCGACGGCGAGCACGTCACTGTCGCAGGCCTCGTCACGAGCGTGCAGCACCGCGTGGCCCGCAACTCGGGCAACCAGTACGGCATCGTCACCATCGAAGACTTCGGCGCCGAGATCAGCGTGATGTTCCTGGGCAAGACCTACCAGGAGTTCTCGCCCGCCCTCTCCAACGACTCGATCGTCGTCGTGCGTGGTCGGGTCAGCATGCGCGATGACGGGATGAACCTGCACGCCTCCAGCCTGACAGTCCCCGATCTCGGCCAGAGTCTCGGTTCCGGACCACTCCTGCTCTCGATGCAGGAGAACCGCGCCACGACCGACGTCGTCTCGGCGCTCAACGACGTGCTCATCCGGCACGCGGGTGACAACGAGGTGCGCCTCAAGCTCATCAAGGGCAATACCGCGCGCACGTTCGAGATCCCGTTCCCGGTGAAGGTGTCCGCGGACCTCTACGGGGAGCTGAAGACGCTTCTAGGCCCAAATTGCCTCGGCTAGCGCCTCGCTCGGGCCCGCGACGCCTCCGAACTCGCGACTGACCGGTCGAGTTGCCCGAAGACGTCCCCCGGCAGCCCGATCAGGCAGCAGAGCAGGGCAACTCGACGCCCGTCACTGTCCAATGAGCCAGTGCGCAGAGGACCAGAACGCGCGAGTCGGCGAGCCCTAGAGCTTGAGCGGTCGGTGATACTCGCGCTCGTGGTACAGGAGCGCGTCATCCTCATCACCGAGTTCGCCGACCTCGATCTGGACCACGATCACGGCGTTGCTTGCAACAGGATGCACCTCGACGATGCTCCCGAGCATCCACGACGTCACGCCCTCGAGTATCGGCACCCCGTGCGGACCGGGCTTCCAGTGGTCGCCTTCGAAGCGCACGGAGTTGTCGGCGGCGAGCTTCACGGCGAGGTGCCGCGAGCGCGGGCCGAGCGTGTGGATCGCGACCCGGTTGCCCACAGTCATGGCGGGCCAGGCGCTCGAGACGCGGGCCATGTTGAAGGTGACGAGCGGGGGAGCGGCCGCGAGGGAGGCGACGGAGGTCGCGGTGAATCCGACCGGACGACCGTCAGGCGCGAGCGACGTCACCGCGGCGACGCCGGCCGCGTGCCGTCGGAAGGCCTGCTTGAACGCATCGGTGGCTGCGTCGTTGTCCGCGAACAGTGGATCGTTCATACTCGGGTATCAATCTGCTGGGGTTACGCGGTATTCCCGGGAGGGAGCGATTGTGTCCGCGGCGCACAAACTAACATGGTCAGGCGATGATCCAGACAATCGATCTCCGGGGAACGAACCCGGTCCACACCAACCTTGCCTCCGTTGTGCCGCGCGCCCAGCTCGACGTCGCCGCGGCCACCGCGGTCGCCGAGGTGCTCATCTCCGACGTTCGCGAGCGGGGGAGCCTGGCCCTGCTCGAACAGGCGGAGCGCCTCGACGGTGTGCGGCCCCTCCAGGTGCGCATCCACGCCGAACAGATTACGAAGGCCGTTGCGGCCCTCGACCCGGCCGTGCGCGACGCCCTCGAGGGCGCGATCGAACGGGTGACCGCTGCATCGAAGGCGCAGCTGCCCCAGGCCACCGTGACGATGCTCGGCGACGGTGCGCAGGTTGTGCAGCGCTGGCAGCCGGTGTCCCGCGTGGGACTTTACGTGCCGGGCGGCAAGGCCGTCTACCCGTCGAGCGTGGTGATGAACGTGGTTCCCGCGCAGGTCGCCGGTGTCGCATCGATCGCCCTGGCCTCTCCGCCGCAGCGTGCCTTCGAGGGGTCCGTGCACCCCACCATCCTCGCCGCCGCCGGCCTGCTCGGCGTGGACGAGGTCTACGCCATGGGCGGCGCCGGCGCGATCGGCGCCCTCGCCTGGGGTGTGCCCGACCTGGGCCTCGACCCCGTGCAGGTCATCACCGGTCCCGGGAACGTCTACGTCGCGGCGGCCAAGCGTCTTGTGCGCGGGGTCGCGGGCATCGACTCCGAGGCCGGCCCGACCGAGATTCTGATCATTGCGGATGCCACGGCGAACCCCTACCTCGTCGCCGCCGACCTCATCAGCCAGGCCGAACACGACGAGCTCGCGGCCGCGGTTCTCGTGACCGACTCGGAGCAGCTGGCGGAGTCCGTGCGCGCGGAGCTCGAGACGCTCGCGATCGCCACCCACCACGCGGTGCGCGTGCGCGAGGCCCTCGACGGCGTGCAGTCAGCGATCGTGCTCGTCGACTCCCTCGGCGACGCGGCGGCGTTCAGCAACGCCTACGGGCCCGAGCACCTCGAGATCCAGACCGAACAGCCGGGCTCGGTGCTCGACCTGATCGACAACGCGGGGGCGATATTCCTCGGCGAGTTCTCGCCGGTGAGCCTCGGCGACTACCTCGCAGGATCCAACCACGTTCTGCCGACCGGTGGGCAGTCGCGCTTCTCCTCCGGGCTCGGCGCGTACACGTTCCTGCGCCCACAGCAGGTCATCAACTACGACAGGGCAGCCCTCGCCGAGGTCGAAGCCCGCATCGTGGCGCTGAGCGGCGCGGAGGACCTTCCGGCTCACGGCGCGGCCGTCACGGCGCGGTTCGAGCAGCGATAGGGTCACAGCGCTACGCTTGACCCACCATGTTCTGCCCCTTCTGCCGTTATCCCGATAGCCGCGTCATCGACTCGAGGACGAGCGATGACGGCCTGTCGATCCGCCGCCGCCGCCAGTGCCCCGACTGCGGCAGGCGGTTCAGCACGAATGAGACCGCGAGCCTCAGCGTCATCAAACGCAACGGCGTCGTCGAGCCGTTCAGCCGCGAGAAGATCGTGAGCGGAGTACGCAAGGCGTGCCAGGGCCGCCCGGTCACCGACACCGACCTCGCCGTGCTCGCCCAAAAGGTCGAGGAGGCGATCCGCGCAACAGGTGCCGCCCAGATCGAGGCGAACGACATCGGCCTGTCGATCCTCCCGCCGCTCAAGGAACTCGACGAAGTCGCCTACCTGCGCTTCGCGAGCGTCTACCAGGCCTTCGACTCCCTCGAGGACTTCGAGTCGGCCATCACGCTGCTGCGCACGGACCACGACACCCGTGTCGACGCGCCGACACAAGACCTGTAACCGTGTACCCGTTCCTCTTCACGCACTTTCTCGCGCGCCTCGACGCGGAGCGAGCCCACCACCTCGCCTTTGTGGTGATTCGCGCGGTTCCCGTGGTCGGTGCCGCGGTGCGCGCCTTCACGCGTCCAGCGCCGTCCCTCGCGGTGCACACCCTCGGTCTCGACTTCCCGTCGCCGTTCGGCCTCGCGGCGGGCTTCGACAAGGACGGCAAGGGTATTCGCGGCCTCGGCCAGCTCGGCTTCGGACACGTCGAGGTCGGCACGCTCACCGCCGTCGCCCAGCAGGGCAACCCCTCGCCGCGCCTGTTCCGGCTGATCGCCGACCGCGCCGTCATCAACCGCATGGGCTTCAACAACGAGGGCGCGTCCGCGGCGGCTCCGCGCATCGCCGTCGAGGCGGCACGGCACATCCGCCCTATCATCGGAATCAACATCGGCAAGTCGCGTGTCGTCGAGGTGGACGACGCGATCGACGACTATCTCGAGAGCACACGCGAGCTCGCCCCGCATGCCGACTACCTCGTCGTGAATGTGAGCTCGCCGAACACCCCGGGGCTTCGCGGCCTCCAGGAACTCGACAAGCTCGCACCACTGCTGAAGGCCGTGCAGGCCGAGGCGGGCGCGGTTCCCGTACTCGTCAAGATCGCACCGGATCTCGCTGACGCCGAGGTCGAACGCATCGCCCAGCTCGCGATCGACACCGGACTCTCGGGAATCATCGCCACGAACACGACGCTCTCCCGCGCGAACCTGCTCACCGACGCGGGTGTCGTCGAAGCGGCCGGCGCCGGCGGCCTCTCCGGCGCACCTCTCGCCGCTCGCTCGCTCGAGGTGCTGCGCCTCGTGCGGTCGCTTGTTCCCACGGACTTCTGTGTCATCTCCGCAGGAGGCATCGAGACGGCGGCGGATGTCGCGACTCGCCTCGAAGCGGGAGCAACGCTCGTTCAGGGCTACACCGGTTTCCTCTACCGCGGCCCGCTCTGGGCACGGCAGATCAACCGGGGACTCGCGAAACTGAAGTCCTAAGAGGGCCAGTCGCCGCGCTTCTGCTGCGGCTTCGGCAGGCGCATCTGGCGCAGCTGCATGGCGCGCACGCCCGCGTACCAGCGAACACCCGACTCGACCTTGGAGACACCGAACTTCTCGCCGAGGCGCTTGCGGATCGAGCGGCCCAGGAAGAAGATGTCGACCGCGGCGACGAGCAGGAACAGCCAGAGCAGCACGATGGTGATGAGGGCGATCTCGGGCTGCGGGAAGACCGAGAGGATGATGATGACCACGAGGATGGGCAACATAAACTCGCCGACGCTCGTGCGTGCATCGACGTAATCCCGAATGAAGCGCTTCTGGGCGCCGCGGTCACGCAGCGGCATGTACTTCTCGACGCCGTTCGAGTACCCGATGCGCTGCTTCTCACGCTCAATCTGCATGGCCGCCTTGGCGACCTTGCGGCCCTCGGCGCGGTCGTTGGTGACGAGCGGACGCTTGCGCGCGGCCTCGACCTCCTTGCGCGTCGGCGTGGGCCGACCCTTGCCGGCGAGGGTGTCGGGGGTGAGGTCGGGGGAGGGCTCGTCGTTCGACGTGCCCTGCGTGTTCTTTGCCACGGTGAAGTCCTTGCGATCGGGGTCGACTTAAGATTACCTCCATGACAGTTTCCGACCAGACACCCGCGTCCGCGCATCCCGCCCTCGAGAACCTCAAGGAGGCGGTGCAGTTGGGCCTGCCGTCGGCGATCGCCGACCTCTCCAACCTCGTGCGCATCCCCTCCGTCTCGTGGGACGGCTTCGACCCCGCCCACGTCGCAGCCAGCGCCGACGCGGTCAAGGCTCTCGTCGAGGGTCTCGGCGTCTTCGACTCCGTCGAGGTCTCGCGCGCCGAGATCGGCGACACCGGCACCCTCGGCCAGCCGGCTGTGCTCGCGACCCGCGCGGCCCGCAACGGTCGACCGACGATCCTGCTCTACGCGCACCACGACGTGCAGCCCCCCGGAAAGGACGAGCAGTGGGACTCGCTGCCGTTCGAGCCGACCGTGCGCGGCGACCGCCTGTACGGCCGTGGCGCCGCCGACGACAAGGCTGGAGTGATGGCGCACATCGCGTCGATCCGCGCCCTCGTCGAGGTTGCGGGAAGTGACTTCGACCTCGGGCTCGCCGTCTTCATCGAGGGCGAGGAGGAGTTCGGCTCCCGCTCGTTCAAGAACTTCCTCGTGCAGCACCAGGACCAGTTGCGGGCCAACGTGATCGTCGTCGCCGACTCGGACAACTGGAACACCGAGACCCCCGCCCTCACCGTGGGGCTGCGCGGCAACGTCACCTTCAAGCTCGAGGTATCGACTCTTGCGCATGCCTCGCACTCCGGCATGTTCGGCGGAGCCGTGCCCGACGCGATGCTCGCCACGATCAAGCTCCTCGCCACGCTGCATGATGAGGATGGCGCGGTCGCTGTCGAGGGACTGACCTCGTACAACGGCGAGACCCCCGCGTACAGCGAAGAGCAGTTGCGCGAAGAGGCCGGCCTGCTGGATGGCGTGAGCTCCGTCGGCCGCGGGTCGATCCTCAGCCGCATCTGGTCCCAGCCGGCCATCACCATCACCGGAATCGATGCACCGACCGTGCAGAACGCCTCCAACACGCTCACGCCGAGCGTGACGGTGAAGCTCAGCGCGCGCATCGCCCCCGGCCAGACCGCCGCAGACGCCTACGTCGCGCTCGAAAAGCACGTGCGGGAGCACGCCCCCTTCGGCGCACACGTCGAGATTTCGGACGTCGACCGCGGCAATCCCTTCCTCGTGGACACCACCGGGTGGGCCGCCACCGATGCCAAGGCAGCGATGCATGAGGCCTGGGGTGTCGAGCCGGTCGAAATGGGTGTGGGCGGGTCCATCCCGTTCATCGCCGACCTGGTCGAGCTGTTCGAGGACGCGCAGATTTTGGTGACCGGTGTAGAGGACCCCGATTCCCGCGCCCACAGCCCGAACGAGTCGCTGCACCTGGGCGTTTTCCAACGCGCCATCCTCACCGAGGCCGTGCTGCTGGCAAAGCTCAACGACCGCGCGTAGGATTAAGCCATGACCGACACGACACTCACCAGCCCCGCGCCCTCCACTGCCGCCCACGGCGTCGGTCTCAGCGATGCGGCAGCCGACAAGGTGCGCAGCCTGCTCGTGCAGGAGGGTCGCGACGACCTCCGCCTGCGCGTCGCCGTTCAGCCCGGGGGCTGCTCGGGTCTCATCTACCAGCTCTACTTCGACGAGCGCATGCTCGACGGTGACGCCACCGTCGAGTTCGCCGACGGTGTCGAGGTCGTCGTCGACAAGATGAGCGTGCCGTATCTCGACGGTGCCTCGATCGACTTCGAGGACACCATCCAGAAGCAGGGCTTCACGATCGACAACCCGAACGCCGCGGGCAGCTGCGCATGTGGGGACTCGTTCCACTAGATCAGGTCACTTTCTCCCGGGAAAAGCGGGAGACACGATCGCTGAGGCGCCGACCGGGAGGTCGGCGCCTCTTTCGTCGTTATAGACTGGCGAGGTATTTAGTCCGCGTCATCCGAGAGGTCACAGGTGCGCTCGAACCGCCGTTTACGATGGGTAGCAATTCCGGTTGCGCTCTCCCTCTCTGGCATACTCGCCGGCTGTACAGCCGAACAGCAGCGAGGCTTTTTGCCCGGTGGCCCCGACGTCACCAACCACACTTCCGAGGTCATCGGCCTCTGGGTCACCTCGTGGATCGTGCTCCTCATCGTGGGTCTCATCACGTGGGGTCTCGTCATCTGGGCAGCGGTCGTCTACCGACGTCGCAAGGGCCACACGGGCTTCCCCGTGCAGATGCGCTACAACCTGCCGATCGAGATCTTCTACACGATCGTGCCGCTCATTCTCGTGCTGGGCTTCTTCGCCTTCACCGCGCGTGACCAGGCATCAATCGAGGCGGACCCGGGTAACCCCGACGTCAAGATCGAGGTCTTCGGCAAGCGCTGGGCGTGGGACTTCAACTATCTCAACGAGAACGTCTACAGCGCAGGCATCCAGGCCCAGGAGCTCGACGAGGGCCCAAACGGTGACAGCGTCGACCTCGATTCCCTTCCCGAGCTGGTTCTCCCGGTCAACGCCAAGGTGCAGATCGACATCGAGTCACGCGACGTGCTGCACTCGTTCTGGATCATCGACTTCCTCTACAAGAAGGACATGGTTCCCGGCAAGACGAACCACTGGTACTTCGTCCCCACCAAGGAGGGCGTCTACCAGGGCAAGTGTGCCGAGCTGTGCGGCGAGTACCACTCGCTCATGCTCTTCCAGGTGCGCGTCGTCTCGCAGGCGGAGTACGACGAGTACATCGAGTCTCTGAAGGATGCCGGCCAGACCGGTCGCCTCGACGCCAGCTACAACACGAACACGAACCTGCCGGGCACCGGCGGCCGTGAAGTCGAACACGAGGAGTAAGCCCGAATGACTACAGCAGCACCGGGCTACAGCACGGCACGCGTCGCCCGCACGGGCAACGTTCTCGTGAACTGGATCACCTCAACGGACCACAAGACCATCGGGTACATGTACCTGATCTCGTCGTTCATCTACTTCTGCATCGGCGGCATCATGGCCCTCGTGATCCGTGCGCAGCTCTTTGCGCCGGGCCTCGAGATCGTCGCCACCAAGGAGCAGTACAACCAGCTCTTCACGATGCACGGCACGATCATGCTGCTGATGTTCGCGACGCCCCTGTTCGCCGGGTTCGCCAACGTTTTGATGCCGCTTCAAATCGGTGCTCCGGATGTCGCGTTCCCCCGTTTGAACGCGTTCGCCTACTGGCTCTACTCGTTCGGTTCGCTCATCGCCGTGGCCGGGTTCCTGACCCCGCAGGGTGCTGCATCGTTCGGCTGGTTCGCGTATGCGCCGCTCTCGAGCACAACCTTCTCGCCCGGTGTCGGTGGAAATCTCTGGGTATTCGGCCTTGCCCTCAGCGGTTTCGGAACAATCCTCGGTGCCGTCAACTTCATCACAACGATCATCACGATGCGCGCGCCCGGCATGACGATGTTCCGCATGCCGATCTTCACCTGGAACACGCTCGTCACCTCGATCCTCGTGCTGATGGCCTTCCCGGTGCTGGCGGCTGCGCTGTTCGGACTCGGCGCCGACCGCGTGTTCAACGCGCATATCTATGACCCGGCCAACGGTGGCGTCATCCTCTGGCAGCACCTGTTCTGGTTCTTCGGGCACCCCGAGGTCTACATCATCGCGCTGCCGTTCTTCGGAATCATCTCCGAGGTGCTGCCCGTGTTCAGCCGCAAGCCGATCTTCGGCTACAAGACCCTCGTCTACGCGACGATCGCGATCGCGGCCCTGTCGATCACCGTGTGGGCTCACCACATGTACGTGACCGGCTCGGTGCTGCTCCCGTTCTTCTCGCTGATGACGATGCTCATCGCGGTGCCCACGGGTGTGAAGATCTTCAACTGGATCGGCACGATGTGGCGCGGTTCGGTGACGTTCGAGACACCCATGCTCTGGGCGATCGGCTTCCTGATCACGTTCACGTTCGGTGGTCTCACCGGTGTGATCCTGGCCAGCCCGCCTCTCGACTTCCACGTCTCGGACACCTACTTCGTCGTTGCCCACTTCCACTACGTGGTCTTCGGAACCGTGGTGTTCGCCATGTTCTCGGGCTTCTATTTCTGGTGGCCCAAGTGGACCGGCAAGATGCTCAACGAGCGTCTCGGCAAGATCCACTTCTGGCTGCTGTTCATCGGCTTCCACACGACGTTCCTCGTGCAGCACTGGATCGGCGTCAAGGGCGGTGTGCGTCGCTACGCGACCTACCTGCCCGAAGACGACCTGACCTGGATGAACCAGCTCTCCACTATCGGCGCGATGATCCTCGCGACGAGCATGCTGCCCTTCCTGTTCAACGTGTACATCACGGCGCGCACCGCACCCAAGGTCACCGTCAACGACCCGTGGGGCTTCTCCCGCTCGCTCGAGTGGGCGACCTCGTGCCCGCCGCCGCGTCACAACTTCACGTCGATCCCGCGCATCCGCTCGGAGGCCCCGGCCTTCGACCTCAACCACCCGGAGGCAGGCATCCCCGTCGGCATCGGGCCGGCCAAGGATGCCCCCGACGCTCCCGTGTACGACAAAGCCGATGAGAAGGTGAAGTAGCCATGAAGGCCAATGCGAATATCTTCTGGATCCTTGCCGCGTTCCTCATCGCCGCTGACATCACCTACATCGTCTGGTCGCTGCTCGACGAGGGCTTCCTCGCCTCGAACCACGGCTCGATCGACTGGGTCGGTTCGGTCGCGATCGGACTGAGTGCCATCCTCTCCGCATTCATCGCCTTCTACGTGGGGCGCGTCCACGCGGCCCAGGGCGGCGAATTGCCCGAGGACCGCCTCGACGCCAACATCGATGACGGCGAAGCCGAGCAGGGCTTCTTCGCCCCGTGGAGCTGGTGGCCGGTCATGATCGGTGCGAGTGCCGCGCTCGTGTTCCTCGGCATGGCCGTGGGCATCTGGGTGAGCCTCATCGGCGGTGCCGTCGTCATCGTCAGCCTCGTCGGCTGGCAGTACGAGTTCTACCGCGGCTACCACGCCCACTAGACCGTGACTATCCGTTCGGCACGACCGGGCGACGCGGATGCCGTGTTCGCCCTGCTCCAGCAGCTCGCTGAGAGCTACCTTCCCGACCGCGCTGCCTTCGACGAAACCTTCGCGAGCTTCATAGCGGAGGGTTCGAACGGCTTCATCCTTGTGGAGGAGAGTGACGAGGGTGTGGTGCGCGGGTACACGCTTACGACCGTCTCGCGCCTTCTGCACACCAACGGACCCGGCGCGCAGCTGCAGGAACTCGTCGTCGAGGAGTCGGCTCGCGGCCAGCGCATCGGCGCGAGCCTCGTCACGGCCACAGAGGACGAGTGCCGTTCGCGGGGCGTGCGCCAGTTGACCGTCGCCAGCCGTCGCGGGGCCGGCTTCTACGAGGGGCTCGGCTACCTCTCGACCGCCGACTTCCTGAAGCGCGTTTTCTAGAGTTTCACGAACACGGACACGTCGACCGCCACGGTGACGTCCCTGTGGTCGACCGCAGTCTCGGCCAACTCGTGATGCCCGCTCGGCCCCATCGCCGCCACGAGGTCCGCCTCGGCGGGGGAGAGGTCCACCCGGTAGTCGAGAGACTCGCGGCTCTCGAGCTCGAACAATTCCCCGAGGGTCGCGTCGAGCTGGCCCAGCTTGTCGTCCTGCATGCCCAGCAGGCGGCCCTCCGCGCGCAGTTCTGCCAGGTGTTCCGGCTGGGGTGTCACCACGATGAGCGAGCCATCCGGACGCAGCACACGAGCGAACTCGGAGGCGTTGCGAGGTGCGAAGACACACAGCACCACGTCGGCACGCGAGCTCCGGATGCCCAGCTCGCGCCACACGTCGGCCACCAGTCCAGCCGCGCCCGTTGCGGCAACGGCGATCGTCACGGCGGCCGCAGAGGCGTCGAGAGCGAGGCCCTCGGCGCCGGGTCGAGCGGCGAGCCCGCGTTTCAGGTAGTAGCCCGTGCCGCAGCCTGAGTCCAGGATCTGGAGGTCGCGTCGGGAGGGGAGGGCTGAGCTGAGCGCATCCGCTATCGGCTGATAGTGCCCCCGTGCGAGAAAGGCCTCCCGAGCCAGCAGGATCCCACGGGTATCGCCGTGGATGCCGCGCGAGCCGTCGAGTGTGTTGAGGTAGCCGCGGCGGTTCGCGTCGTAGTGGTGCCCCTCGGAGCAGGCCAGGTCGAGATTGTTGTGCTGCTCGAGATCCTGCCCACAACGCGGACAGCGCAGCCAGCCCGCGAGAATCGCGGAGCTCACTGCGCTGCCGGTGGTGAAACTATCAGTGGCTTTCGCCGTGGTGTGCCTGCTCGATCTCCGCCTGCGTGACGGGAACGATGCGGTCTTCGAAGAACCAGCGGGAGAACACGGCGCGCACGCGCTGGTTCGTGGTGATGCGTCCATTGGCGTTTGGGCGGATCATCAGCGGCTGGTACTCGTTGAAGCTGGTGAGCCTCCAGCGCTCGTACTCGTCGACCGGCTGGTGAACCTCGATGTACTCGCCACCGGGCAAGCGCACAATGCGACCCGACTCGTAGCCGTGCAGCGCGATCTCGCGGTCCTTCTTCATCAGGCCGATGCAGAGGGCCTTCGTGACGAAGTAGGCGATGACCGGGCCGATGAAGACCAGGGCCTGCAGGGCGTGGATGACGCCCTCGATGGTCAGCTTGAAGTGGGTCGCGATGAGGTCCGAGCTCGCGGCGGCCCAGAGGACCGCGTAGAACGTGACACCGGCTGCACCGATTGCGGTACGGACGGGAGTGTTGCGCGGGCGGTCGAGGATGTGGTGCTCGCGCTTGTCGCCCGTGACCCACGCCTCGATGAACGGGTAGAACGCGACGGCGCCGAGGAACAGTGGCAGCACAAGCAGCGGGATCAGGATGCCCATCGGCACAGTGAAGTCGCCGAGGTGCAGGTCGAGTCCCGGCGGAAGCAGGCGCAGGGCACCGTCCGCGAATCCGATGTACCAGTCGGGCTGGGTACCAGCGGAGACGGGGGAGGGGTCGTACGGTCCGTAGTTCCAGATCGGGTTGATCGTGAACGTCGCTGCGATCAGCATGATCACGCCGAACACGATGAAGAAGAATCCACCGGCCTTGGCGGCGAACACCGGCATGACCGGCACGCCCACCACGTTGTCGTTGGTCTTGCCCGGGCCGGCGAATTGCGTGTGCTTGTTGATCACAAGCAGCAGCAGGTGAACACCGAGCAGGGCGATCAGGATCGCGGGAAGCAGCAGGATGTGCAGCGAGTACAGGCGGCCGACGATCTCGGTACCCGGGAACTCACCACCGAACAGCAGGTAGGAGACCCAGACTCCGGCGACGGGGATGGCCTTGACCATGCCGTCGATGATGCGGAGGCCGTTGCCCGAGAGCAGGTCGTCGGGGAGCGAGTAGCCGGTGAAGCCCTCTGCCATCGCGAGCACGAAGAGCACAAAACCGATGAACCAGTTGAGCTCACGCGGCTTGCGGTAGGCACCCGTGAAGAAGATGCGCAGCATGTGCAGGCCGATGGAGGCCACGAACAGCAGGGCCGCCCAGTGGTGCACCTGGCGCATGAGCAGACCGCCGCGAACCTCAAAGCTGATATCGAGGGATGACGCGTACGCCGCGGACATCTCGATGCCCTTGAGCGGGATCCACGATCCCTCGTACTCGACCTCGACCATGGAGGGGTGGAAGAAGAACGTCAGGAATGTTCCCGAGAGCAGGATCGCCACGAAGCTGTACAGCGCGACCTCGCCGAGCATAAACGACCAGTGGTCGGGGAAGATCTTGCGACCAACCTCCTTGACCAGGCCGGAGATGCTGGTGCGCTCGTCGATGTAGTTCGCGGCGGCCGACGTGAAGCGCGAGCCGCGCGACGGCGCGACGGCTGCGGGTGTAGTCGATGTGGCGGGGGTGTCAGTTGCGGTACTCACTTGAGTTCACGCTCCCAGAAGCTCGGTCCGACCGGCTCGAGGAAGTCGCTCTGGGCGACCAGGTAGCCCTCTTCGTCGATCGTGATAGGTAGTTGCGGCAGGGGTCGGCTGGCCGGGCCGAAGATCACCTTGGCGTGGTTCGCAACATCGAACTGCGACTGGTGACACGGGCAGAGCAGGTTATGCGTCTGCTGTTCGTACAGCGCGACGGGGCAGCCGACGTGCGTGCAGATCTTGGAGTACGCGACGATGCCGTCATAAGACCACGTCTTGCGCTCGGGAAGTTCGTTGAGATCCTGCGGCTCGAGACGCATGAGCAGCACGGAGGCCTTCGCCTTCTGCTCGAGGCGGTCGTGCTCGTCGTTCAGGCCTTCCGGGATGACGTGGAACGCCGAGCCGAGGGTCACATCCGAAGCCTTGATGGCCTCGCCGGAGGGATCGCGGGTGAGGCGTGTGCCCTTCTCCCACAGCGTGTGCTTGAGCAGCGGCACCGGGTCCTCGGCGGGAGCCAGATCGCGGAACAGTACAACGGCGGGGATCGGCGTGAGCGCGATCGCGCCGATCAGGCTGTTGCGAATGAGCGTACGTCGGCCGAAGCCGGACTCCTTGTTGCCGAGAGTGAAGACCTCGACAGCCTTGGCGCGGGTCGCATCGGTGCCGCGGGTACCGTGGCGCATTTCGACGATCTCGGCGTCAGACATCAGCGACTTGGCCCAGTGGACCGCGCCGATTCCGATACCGAGAAGGCCCAGAGCGATCGCGACACCGAGGCTCAGCGTGTTGACGCGGATCGAGCCGAGGTCGCCCGGGACGATCGGGAAGACGATATAAACGACGACGGCAGCGATGCTGCCGATGATCGACAGGAAGAAGAATCCGGAGACTCGGCGCTCGGCCAGCTTCTCCTTCTTCGGGTCGGTGTCGGTGACGCGAAGACGGTGGGGCGGGAATCCGGGGTTCTGGATCGCGTCGGACTCTGCAACCACAACCGCTGTGCCTGAAGAGTCGGTGCGAGGCACGGACTTCTCGACAGCGGTGCCTGCACCGTGGTCGTCTGCCATTATTTTCCCTTCACTGCGCCGGAAGCGCGGTAATTCGTCACGTTCATGAGCTAGTTGGACTTGGCGGTGAGCCAGACGGTGATGGCGACGATGGCGCCAAGACCGAATATCCAGATGAAGAGGCCTTCTGAGACCGGACCGAGGTTGCCCAGGTCGAATCCGCCGGGAGACGGGTTCTCGTTGAGGAACGTCAGGTAGGAGATGATGTTCGCCTTGTCTTCGGGCGAAATGTTCGCGTCGTTGAAGACGGGCATGTTCTGCGGGCCGGTGACCATGGCCTCGTAGACGTGCACCGATTCGACGCCGGCGAGCGACGGGGCGAACTTGCCCTGGGTCAGCGCGCCACCGGCTCCGGCGACGTTGTGGCACATGGCGCAGTTGATGCGGAAGAGCTCGGCACCAAGGGCCGCGTCACCCTCGCCGTCCAGGTACTCCTCTTCGGGGATACCGGGGCCGGGAGCTTTGGAGCCCACGTAGGTGTACAGCGCCTTGATCTGCTCGTCTGTGAACTGAACGGGCTTCTCTTCGGCCTGCGGGCCGCTGGCGGCGAGGGGCATGCGTCCTGTGTCGACCTGGAAGTGAACGGCGGCCTCGCCGACACCCAGCAGGGTCGGACCTTCGGTCGTGCCCTCGAGGGCCTTGCCATGACAGGTGGCGCAGTTGGCTGCGAAGAGCTTTGCCCCCTCCTCGACGAGCTGCTCGTCGGCTGCGGTCGTCTCCGCGGAAGCCGTGGTCGTGAACAGCGCGTATGCGCCGCCGGTACCCATGAGACCGATCAGCAGCAGAGCAACTGTCGCGAGGGGATGGCGACGACCTGCCTTGGGAGCAGTGCGTGCCTGAGTCTGGGACTTTTTCGCCATGGTGCTTGGGGGTTCCGATTCTTACTGGAGGACGTAAATGATGAAGAAGAGGCCGATCCACACAACATCGACGAAGTGCCAGTAGTACGAGACGACGATTGCGCTCGTCGCTTCCTTATGGCCGAAGTTGTTGACCGCGTAGGCGCGGCCGATCACAAGCAGGAAGGCGAGGAGACCGCCGATGACGTGGAGTCCGTGGAATCCGGTCGTCATGTAGAAGGCGGAGCCATAGGAGTTGGAGTCGAGGCGAACACCCTCGCTCACGAGCAGCGCGTACTCGTAGATCTGGCCGATGACGAAGACGGCGCCCATGACGTAGGTCACGAAGAACCACTCGACCATGCCCCATTCGGTGATCTTCCAGCTCTTGCGGCGGTGCTGCAGTCGCTCGGCCGCGAACACACCGAACTGGCACGTGAACGATGAGAGTACGAGCACGATCGTGTTGGTCGCGGAGAACGGCACGTTCAGCAGTGCGGTCTCTGACTCCCACATCTCGGGGGATGTGGAGCGCAGCGTGAAGTAGATCGCGAAGAGCCCGGCGAAGAACATAACCTCGCTCCCGAGCCAGACAATCGTGCCAACGGCAACAGTGTTGGGACGGTTGACCGCGGGGGCACCGATCGAGGGAGAGAGTGAGGTCGTAGTCACCTCTCCATTATGTCCGATAACCACTGACACGTTTTGCTATCCGGGGGCCAGTCGCTCTCCAATCGTTAGGATTTGAGCCATGCCTACCTCCCCGACCTGGCCCGGCCTGCTCGCAACCCTCATCGACGGGGACGACCTGTCGATCGCCGACGCCACCTGGGCGATGCAGGGTGTGATGGCGGGCGAGGCGACCTCCGCCCAACTGGCGGGCCTGCTGGTCGCCCTGCGGATCAAGGGCGAGACGGTCGATGAGATCGTCGGTTTCCGGGATGCGGTGCTCGCGAACGCGCAGCCCCTCGCCGTGGATTCCATGGTGCTGGACATCGTCGGCACCGGCGGAGACCCCTACGGTGCCGTGCTCAACATCTCCTCGGTCGCGTCGGTGATCGCCGCCGCGAGCGGCGTTCCCGTGGTGAAGCACGGTAATCGTGGAGCGTCATCCTCTTCGGGCGCGTCGGATGTGCTGACTCAACTCGGTCTCGACATCACCATCGAGCCGCGCCGCGTCGCCGAGGTGCTCGACGAGGTCGGCATCACCTTCGCGTTTGCCGCGAAGTTCCACCCCGGATTCCGTCACGCGGGTCCCACCCGCTCGGAGCTCGGAGTGTCGACTCTGTTCAACATCCTGGGGCCGCTGTGCAACCCGGCCCGGCCCGAGGCGAGTGCCGTCGGAGTGGCGTCGCTCGAGCGGGTTCCGCTTGTGGTCGGCGTGTTCCAGACCCGCGGTGCGACGGCCCTCGTCTACCGCGGCGACGACGGCATCGACAAGCTCACCACGACCGGTCACAGTCACATCTGGGAGGTGTCACGCGGCTCGGTGACCGAGCACGACATCGACCCGCTCGACCTCGGCATCGCGCGCGCTCCGATCGAGGCGCTGCTCGGCAAGGACCCCGCTCACAACGCGGGCGTCATCCGTTCGGTGCTGGCCGGCGAGCGCGGTCCGGTGCGCGACGTCGTGCTGCTGAACGCGGCGGCGGGACTCGTGGCCTTCGATCTGGCCCGGAATCCCGAGCAGCTGCGCGTCCCGATCCTCGAACGCCTCGCCGAGCAACTCGTAGTGGCCGCCGACGTCGTCGACTCGGGAGCCGCCGCGGCAAAGCTGGATGCCTGGGTCGAGGCTACGAACCGCCCTGTGCCGGCGGCCTAGAGTCCGTCGACGTACAGCCAGCGGCCGTCCTCGCGCACGAACCTGCTCTTCTCGAGCTGGCTGCCGCGCTCGTCGCCGCGGCGCCAGAACGCCTCGAACAGCACGCTTCCCTCGGTATCGAAGGGGCCGCCCGACTCCTTCGCGAGGATGTCGAGGCGGTACCAGCGGGTGTCGTCATCAAGAACCAGATCACTCGGCACTGTCGTGGGATGCCACGTCGAGATCACGTAGTCCGCCCGGCCCGTCGCGTACGCCGAGTACCTCGACCGCATGAGCCTCTCGGCGGTGGGCACAGCTCGCGTACCCAGGTGGAAGGGCTCGCAGCATTCGCCGAACGTCTCTCCGCTGAGACACGGGCACCGATCGGCCGAGGCGACCTCGCTCACCGGGGTAGGTGCGACTCGATCAGCTCGACGATCTGCGGAGCGTCGGGCTCGACGGTGGGGCGGAAACGGCTGACGCTGCCGTCGGGCAGCACCACGAACTTCTCGAAGTTCCAGCTCACGCGGCCGGCCTTGCCCGCCTCGTCGGCGGTCTTCTTGAGCTCCTGGTAGAGCGGGTGGGCGCTCTTGCCGTTCACCTTGATCTTCTCGAAGATCGGGAAGGTGACGCCCCAGGTGGTGGAACAGTATTCCTTGATGGCCTCATCGCTGCCGAGCTCCTGCAGGAACTGGTTGCTCGGGAAACCGAGGACCGTGAAGCCGCGGTCGCCGTACTGCTTCTGCATGGCTTCGAGCTTCTCGTACTGGGGTGCGAGGCCGCAGCGGGATGCGACGTTGACCACAAGCACCACCTTGTCGGCGTAGTCGCCGAAGGTCTGGGTTTCGCCGTCGATGGTGGAGATCGGGATGTCGGAGAGGGTCATGAGGCGAGCCTATCCCCGCGTCGGCGTGCTCGCTGGGTGGCGCCTGAACCTGAAAACCACCCAGACAACGGGTTTAACGTGGAGAACATGAGTGAAACAACGAAGTCACACACTCGCAGACGATGGTGGGTATTGGGAACCGATCTCGTCACCGCGCCCATCGCCACGGTCTTCTTCGGATTTATGCTCTGGAGGACCGCCGTTCGGTTGGCGGAGGATCTGAACGGCTGGGACGTCGCCTATCTCGTCGGTCTGATCGGGCTGGTCGTCTGCGGTCTCGCATCGATCGTGTTCTACATCCGCCACCCCGAGCTGCGATACAACGTATTCGACGGCAGTGTTGCCGATAAGAGAAGACGATGACCACCCTGACCGACCGACCTCGAACGGCACTCATCATCATCGATGCCCAGCGCCGGGTGCTCGCGAAAGCGTGGCACCGCGACGAGGCCGTCGCGAACATGCTCGCTGTTCTCGAGAAGGCTCGGGCGAGCAAGGCGCCCGTCGTCTGGGTGCAACACGAGGACGACCAGCTCGAGTCAGGCAGCCAAGACTGGCAGCTGGTTCCTGAGCTCGCCCCGCTCGACTCGGAGGCGGTTGTGCACAAGCACTACGGGGACGCGTTCGAGGGCACGGACCTTGAGGATGTGCTGGAGGACGCCGGCGTCGGTTCTCTCGTCGTCGCCGGTGCGCAGAGCGACGAGTGCATCCGCTCGACAATACATGGCGGGTTCACGCGCGGCTACGACGTCACGCTCGTCGCCGACGCCCACACCGCCGAGGACCTCACCGAGTGGGGAGCTCCAACCCCCGACAAGGTGATCGCGCACACCAACCTCTACTGGAGCTACCAGACGGCGCCGGGCCGCACGGCCGCCGTGACACCGGCCGCGGAGGTGGCTTTCGCCTGATTCGGGCACCCCTAGACTGACGGGCAGGCCAGCTACGAGGGGGATGCGGTGCGAGAATTCGCAGAGTTTCTGTTCGGACTCTCCGTCAAGGAACCGCGTGAATACCGCCGCCTGATGCGCATCCGCGGCCGGATCTTCACCCGGCTCGCTCCGCTGCGAGCGGAGATCGTGCGCTCCTCCGAGCCGATCCCGTTCGACGAGCTCGATCGCTCCGCGTTCCGACCGCTGCGTGCCGGTGCCGCTTGGGGCTCGACCTTCGATTGCGCCTGGCTGCGCATCACGGGCGAGGTACCAGCCGGTGTCACGGACCCCGTGGTGATGCTCGGCATCCGCGGCGAGGGACTGGTGCACTCGAACACGGGCGAGCTGCTCGACTCGGTGAGCACCGTCTTCCAGCAGGGGGACCTTCCGCACAGCGGCGGCAGGTTCCGACCGATTCAGGTCGACACGACGGGGAGCATCGAGCTGTTCGCCGATGTCACCTACAACGGCTTCATCCTCTACGAGGTCGGCCGCACCGCGTATCACGGCGCTTTCGTCGCGAGCCGGGACGACGACACCTACGCGCTGTACTACGACTACCTGACCCTGCTCGGGCTCGCCAATGCGACCGATGATTCCGTGCTCGAGGCCGAGCTGCGGCGAGCGCTGCGCGACTCGTTCACGAACTTCGCGCGGGATGACGTCGCCGGCGCCCGGCGCTCGCTGGCACCCAGCCTCGCCGCCGAGTCCGAGAGCGTGTTCGAGTACAGCGCCATCGGCCACGGTCACCTCGACATGGCCTGGCTGTGGCCGCTGCGGGAGACCCGGCGCAAGGCCGCTCGCACCTACGTGCGAGCGCTCAACACGATCGAGCGCCGGGCGGAGTACATCTACGGCACGAGCCAGCCGCAGCAGATGCTGTGGATGAAGCAGCGTCATCCCGCACTCTTCGAACGGTTGAAGAAGGCTGTGGCCGACGGCCGGGTCGAGATCCAGGGCTCGTTCTGGGTGGAACCCGACACCAACCTGCCCTCGGGGGAGTCGCTCGTGCGGCAGGCGATCGTCGGCCGGCGGTTCCTCAGGCAAGAGTTCGGCCTCACCGATGAGCAGCTGCGGCTGTGCTGGCTGCCCGATACCTTCGGCTACAACGGCAACCTGCCGCAGATCCTGAAGGGGAGCGGGATGGACTGGTTCCAGACGATCAAACTCGCCTGGAACAAGGTCAACGACTTCCCGCACCGCAGCTTCCACTGGCAGGGCATCGACGGCTCGAGCGTGCTGGTGCACATGCCGCCCGAGGGCGACTACAACAGCCGCGGAGCCGCGGACAACCTGCTCACAGGGCTCGCGAAGTACCCCGAGAAGGCGCTGGGTACCGCGCTGCTCGTCTACGGCTCGGGCGATGGAGGCGGCGGCCCGAACGAGATCCACCACGAGGTCACTACGCGCGAGCGCAGCCTGCGCGGCCTGCCGAAGGTGGTGCAGTCCACCGCGAGCGACTTCTTCCGCCGGCTTGAGAAGCTCGACGTGACCCACACCCACGCGGGCGAGCTGTACCTCGAGACCCACCAGGGCACGTACACGACCCAGGGCCAGATCAAGCGGCACAACCGGCTCGTCGAGCGCAAACTGCACAACGTGGAGGCGCTTGCGGTGATCACGGGCGACGACAGTCGGCCCGTGCTCGAGGAGCACTGGCGCGAGGTGCTGCTGAACCAGTTCCACGACATCATCCCGGGTTCCTCGATCGCGCGGGTGAACCGCGAGGCGATCGAGACCTACGAGCGCATCGAGGGGGAGCTCGACGCGTATGCCGACACACTCGTCGCGAAGCTGCCCACCGGCGCGGGGCAGACGGCGCTCAACCTCACGAGCTTCCCGCGGTCCGAGGCGATCAAGGTCGGTGAGGAGTGGTTCCGGGCCGAGGTTGAACCGTACGCGACCGCGTCGATTACCCCCGACGCCCCGCACCCCGAGCTCGCCTTCACGGCTGACACACTCAGCAACGGCCTGTTGACCCTGCGCTTCGGGGCGAGCGGAGAGATCGTGTCCTGCGTCGACGCGTCGGGAGTTGAGCATGCGGGCGACGGTCTCAACCGGCTCGTGGTGCACAAAGACCCGTACGTCTGGCCGTTCAACGCCTGGGACATCAAGGTCGACTACTTTGAGAAGGCCCCGCGCACCCTGCCGCTCACCGCGTCGAGCAGCTTCGTGGATGGCGCCACCGTCGTGCGGCACCAGACCTACCGCGGCCGCAAAGTCACCGTCGAGCAGCGCGTCAAGCTCGAGGCGGGCGACGACGTGGTGCGCTTCTCGACAACAGTCGACTGGCACGAGAAACACCACATGCTGCGGGCCGAGTTTCGCCCCACGCACTACGGCGCCACGGCTAAGAGCGAGATCCAGTTTGGACACATCGACCGGGTTACCACCGAGAACGACTCGGTCGAGCGAGCGCAGTTCGAGACCTGTGCTCACAAGTGGATCGCCACCGAGAACACGAGCGGCGGTTTCGCGCTTCTCAACGACAGCAAGTACGGGCACCGGGCGAAGAAAGGCCTGATCAGCCTCAATCTGCTGCGCGCCCCCACCTATCCCGACAAGACCGCGGACCGCGGTCTGCATCACTTCACCTACGCCTTCACCCCGTTCGAGACCGGGGACCTGGCCAAAGTCGTGCGCGAGGGCTACCGTCTGAACTACCCGCTGCGGGTGACCGAGGGCAGCATCCTCGACAGCTTCGCCCGGGTCGATGACCCCGGCGTGATCATCGAGACGATCAAGGTCGCCGAGAGCGGCGGCGGTGTTGTGCTGCGGTTGTACGAGAGCCTGGGGCATCCCACAATCACGGCGCTACGGCTGGACCGCGCTTACACGACAGCCACCCTGACCAACCTGATCGAGGCACCGATCGGCGCGGCCGACCTCGAGCGGCTGGAGTTCCGTCCGTTCGAAATCAAGACGATCCTGCTGGGGGACTGATGAGCATTGCAGCGCTGTCGACTCGGAAGCAGAGCCTGTCGATCGTCACGGCCGGTTTCGGCCAGAACTTCGTGCTCACGACAGTGTCGACCTTCATGCTGGTCTACCTGCTGCAGTACGCGGGCATTTCGACCGCGGGCATGGCGGTCGTCACCCTCATCATCACGGCGGCGAAGATCACCGACGCGATCCTCGACCCGGTCATGGGCGGCATCATCGATATGACGCGCACCCGCTGGGGAAAGCTGCGCCCGTACATCCTGTTCTCGGCGCTGCCGGTCGCCGTGCTGTCGGGGCTGCTGTTCTCGGTGCCCGATACGGAGGAGCCGCTCAAGCTGCTCTACTTCGGCATCTGCTACGTGCTCTGGGGCCTCGCCTATACGGTCTGCGACGTGCCGTTCTGGGGCCTCATCGGTTCCGCCTTCACCGACCCGACCGCACGCACGAAGGTCATCGGCAACGTGCGTGCCTTCGGCGCCATCGCGCTCGGCGTCTCCACGCTCGGCATGCCGTGGATCGCGCGCTTCTTCAGCTTCGGCGAAGAGACCACCAGCCAGGGCTGGTCGATCGCCGCCTTCGTCACCTCCCTGTTCGGGATGACGCTATTCCTCCTCGCCTTCTTCAACACCCGCGAGCGTCAGACCGAGGCGGTCAGCACGGGACTCTCGATGCGCCAGCTGTTCTCGACCCTGGTCAAGAACACCCCGCTGCTCATGGTGCTGCTCGGCTCCGTGCTCGGCTTCGGTCGCTTCATCGTGCAGGCTGGCGGCGCGGTCTTCGTCGTGATCGCGTACGGCGACGAAGGCACCTTCACCCTCGTCGGCGCGGCCATCATCGCGGGCATGGTGCTGTCCTCCTTCGCGACACCGCTGCTGCTGAAGCTCGTCTCGGCGAAGAACCTCGTCGTCGGCAGCTCGGTCGTCGCGGCGGGCCTATACCTCGGCATGTACTTCGCGGGCTTTGAGAATCTGGTCGTCATCCTCGTCTTCATCTTCCTCACCGGCTTGACCCTCGGCATCTTCCTGGTCGTGCAGGCGACGATGATCGCCGATTCGGTGGATGACGTGGAGCGCCGGCTCGGGGTGCGCAATGACGGCATCTCCTTCGCCACGCTGACCTTCGTCTCGAAGATCATGAATGCACTGGCCGTGCTCGTCTTCGGCATCTTCATCGTCGCGACCGGCTACGAGAACGGCGTCACGATCACGAGCGGCATGCAGGACACGATCTTCGCGTCGATCACGCTCGTGCCGGCGATCAGCTGCCTGATCTCGGCCCTGCCGTTCCTGTTCTACCGGCTCGGCGGGCCACGGACTCGCTGAGGCTCTCGCGCCCCGAGCGGGACTCGGCGATTGCAGGCCCGAAGTCGACCTCACGGCCGTCGACCGAGTAGCGGTAGCGGGCCAGCCGCGTGACTCCGGGCGAGGTCTCGAAGAATTCTCCGAGCTCAGCGCGCTCCGAGTCGCTCAGCCAGGCGAGCGGATCGGAGGTCGAGCGGAAGCCTGCGACGCGGGCGGCATCCACAATCACCTGCTTCTGGGGCTCGGTCAGAGTCGTGCCGGTGCTGCGGAAGAAGGCGACGTCGGGATCGACCTGGAAGAGGTCGCGCATCCAGAGCCGTTCGACCGAGGCTGCGAAACCGTTCAAGCCGCCCTCGTGGCTCGGGTCGGAGATCGTGGCCGGCTTCGCCCAGTCGGAGCCGGTGTCGGGGCCGACCCGGGCACCGTCGAGAACACCGATCGAGGGGATGAGCGGCGCGCCACAGCCGAGCAGGTAGACATCGGGCCCGACGACCTCGCGAATGAGTTCGAGCGCCTCGCGGTAGACCCGCTCGCGCGGAATGTTCTCGTGACGCACGCCGACCAGGGCGCCCGCGTAGAGGAAGTCGAGTTTGAGGTACTGGAACCCCCAACCCGTCACCTCGGCGAACACGGCGCGCAGGTGCTGCTGCACCTCGGGGTGCGTGGTGTCGAGGGCGAAGTAGTGCGACTCCCAGTTGAAGCCGGCGACGAGCGGTTGGCCGCTCTCGTTGTGCACCAGCCAGTCGGGATGTTCCGTGGCCAGCGTCGATCCGGGCAACGCGATCAGCGGCGCAAGCCAGAGGCCGGGGAGGGAGCCGCGATCCCGAATCTGGTCTGCCAGCCCGGACATCCCGGTAGGGAACCTCTCGTTCGGCGTCCAGTCGCCGACCACAGTCTCCCAGCCGTCATCGATCTGGATGACGTCGAGCGGAAGCGACCCCAGCTCGTCGATCGTGTCGCGCAGGGTCGTCTCGTCGATGTCCTCGAAGAACGAGTACCAGCTGCACCACAGCGTCTCGATGGGACGTGCGAGCGGCGTCCCCAGCCGGTCGGTCAGTAGTTCGGCGTAGCGGGCGAACACCGTCACTTCGTCGCCGAGGCCGACGAACCACTCGACCGGCTCCTCGGAGTAGCCCCACAACGTATCGACGGACGCGCCGACGCGCGGTGAGCCGAGGCCGAGAGCGCCGAGCAGTAGCACCCGTCCGTCGGCCAGGTCGAGCGCGCCTACGGCGCTGCCCTCGTGCCGGGTGGGGTCATCGTGGGCCGCGTCGTCAGCGGTGAGGGTGCGGCCCGGGTCGCCGTAGATCCGCATGGGGCTCTCGGCGAGTGGCGACCAGCCGGTGGGTGACCAGGAGTTCCAGCCGTGCCGGTAGAAGGTGAGGGCGCCGGGATGCTTGATCTCTACCGGACCGGCGGGAGCGATCCAGCCGCCATCGACGGGAACGATGGCGTTGGAGTCGATCAGATCCTCAAGCACCTCGGAAGTCTAGGGAGAGGGGGCTGCGGCCGCGAGAATCGTGCAGTCGGAGTGCTCGGCTAACGTGGGTCCATGACAGCCTCTCAGCTCACCCGCGAGGATCTCGAGCTGATCTCCGCGCCCAGCACGTACACGGTCACGCCCGTCGACGACGGATTCGACCTGTCGGACGCGCGCGGGGACATTCGCTACAAGGTTCGTCCGGGCTGGCGGGTGTCCCGCTCGGAGCGCTCCGGGCCGTTCATCGATGTGTTCTCGGCGTCGGGCGGAGCGGCTGTGCAGCGGTACCTGTTGCTCCGCTTTGCCGCCGACGTCCGCCTGGGACACGACCTGCCGTGGCTGCACCCTGAGCAGCGCGAGATCGCTCCGGGCTTCACCATCGAGTCGACCGACGAAGGGCAGCTCCTGCACGGTCCCGACGGCGTGGCCGAGTGCTTCCGACCCGGTAACCCCGGCCTCTACGAGGCGACAACCTTCTCGTGGCTGGCTCGCGCAGATGTCGCCGACCTGCTCCGTTCACTGCTCGATGCGGCGGGGGAGCCGCTGCTCGCGGCCTGGGTGCAGCGACCGATTCCCCGTATCGCCGTAAAGCGTCTCGCGTGGAACGGCACGGCGGAAGTGCCGGCGGTCATCGTCTATACACAACCGGACTACACGACGCATCGTGTCACCGTCACGATCGGCAGGGACTCGTGGACGTCCGACGGCCCCGATGCCTTCGCTGCGCTCGACGGTGTGCGCGAGCAGCTCGAACCACTCGGCATATCGTTGCTCGTCGAGGGCGCTCGGGTCGGGAGCTACCCGAGTGGCATGCAGCGCGATCAGGGCAGCGGTCTCGTCGTCTACCGGATGGAGCCGGGCGCCAAGCCCACCCAGCGCGACGTGCGCGACACTTTCGGCGCGGTCGGGCGGGACGAGGTGGGCAGCATCGCCGAGCAGGTGAGGTTCTTCCGCGACTGGCTCGCCTGAGACACTCAAAACCAGAATGTGTACACTGTCCACATGATGACGATGGTGCTCATCCCGGGCGGCGGCGGCAACGCCTCGTTCTGGTACCGGCTCGCTCCTCTGCTGCGCGAGCGCGGCTTCGAGGTGCTCACGCCGCAGCTGCCGTCGGGGGATGAGGCGGCCGGGGTCGACCAGTACGCGGACGCCGTGATCGACGCGATAGGGGAGCGGGACGACGTCATCCTCGTCGCGCAGTCACTCGGTGGGTTCACCGCGGCGGCCGTCGCCAACCGCGCGCCGGTGAGGCTGATCGTGTTCGTCTCCGCGATGGTGCCGGTTTCCGGCGAGACCGCGGGGGAGTGGTGGGCCGCCACCGGCCAGGCTGACGCAGCGCGCACCCAGGCGGTGCGCGAAGGACGCGACCCCGACGCCGAGTGGGACGACGCCGAGATCTTCTACCACGACCTGTCCGCCGACGTACTCGAGGAGGTACTGGCCGAGGGAGACCTGCCGCAGTCGATGACGCCGTTCGCATCAACGGTGGATGACGACACCTGGCGCACCGTTCCCGTGCGAGCCGTTGCGGGGGCGCACGACCGGCTCTTTCCGATCGACATGATGACCCGCGTCAATCACGAGCGTCTCGGCGTCGCGACGGATGTCATTGACAGCGGCCATCTCGCGGCGCTGTCCCAGCCGGAGAAGTTGGTCGAACTGCTCGCCGGCTACGCGACTAGCCTGCGGCCTTCGTGATGAGGTCGATGATCGCCTTCTCGTCGACCTTCGTGATCTTCGTGAGAGCGTAGGCGGTCGGCCAGAAGCTGCCGTCGTCGAGCTTCGCCGTGTCGTTGAAGCCGAGGGTCGAATAGCGGGCCTTGAACTTTGTGGCGGCCTGGAAGAAGATCACGATCGCGCCGTCGAGAGCCCACCCGGGCATGCCGTACCAGGTCTTCGGGCTGAGGTTCGGTGCGTGCTTCGTGACCAACTCATGGATCTTCTCGGCGATCGCGCGCTCATCGTCGGGCATCTCGTTGATGCGGTCGAGCACGTCCTGCGTGAAGTCGGCCTGCTTGGCCTGCGCCTTGAGCTCCTTGGCGCGATCCTTCATCGCGGCGCGCTCCTCGGCGGAGAAAGTGTCTGCCATGATCCTGCCTTTCGTGTTGTTGGCTCAACTTTATTCATCGCCGCAAGATTGCACTTCTCCGGAACTGCTCGATGTCGGTGGCGTCTTCTACTTTCTGGTTCATGGGACGCATACTCTTCGACACCGCGACCACGATCAACGGGTGGATCGCCGACACCGACAACTCTCTCGCCTGGCTGTTCACCGTCGATGGGGGAGACCATCCGGACGATGGTCTCTTTCCGAGCGGGGCGACGGTGATGGTCGAGGGCTCCACCACCTACGAGTGGGTGCTGGCCGAGTCCGAGATCCTGAACCACCCCGAGAAGTGGACTGAGTTCCACGGCGACAAGCCGGTGTTCGTCTTCACCACTCGCGAACTGCCGGTGCCTGAGGGCGCTGACATTCGTTTTCTTCGTGGCTCGGTCGCCGATGCGTTGCCCGCCATTCGTGCGGCGGCCGGCGACGGCGACATCTGGGTTGTCGGGGGTGGCGACCTGGCGGGCCAGTTCCTCGACGCCGGCGCGCTCGACCGCATCGCGCTCTCGGTCGCGCCCGTGGCGCTCGACGGCGGGGCGCCGCTGTTGCCGCGGCGGGTGGAGTCCGATCGGCTGACTCTTGTCTCCGCCGACAAGGTCGGACAGTTCGCGCGGCTCGTGTACGACGTGGTGCCGGTTCGCTAGTCGTCATCCCAGCGCAGGATGTCGCCCGGCTGGCACTCGAGCACGCGACAGATCGCGTCGAGGGTGGAGAAGCGGATGGCGCGCGCCCGACCGTTCTTGAGCACGGCCACGTTGGCGGGCGTGATGCCGATGGCGGTCGCGAAATCGCCGACCGACATCCGCCGCTCGACGAGAAGCTGGTCGATGAGGATGCGCACGGCCACTAGACGACCTCGTCGAGCTCGAGTCGCATGAATGCCGCCTGGCGCAGCAGGGAGCGCAGCACGAGGACGACGAGCGTGACGGCAGCTCCGGCGATGATGCCGCCGAGCGCAGCGAGTACGAGAGCGGGTGGCCCGGGCAGCAGGGGAATCACCACGACGATCGTGAGCGTCGCGAGGATGAGCGAGATCGCGAGCGCGTTGACGAGTCGCAGCGCCGACCGGTCGAAGATGCGGCCGCGGTCAATGGACGAGACCAGGAGTGCAGTGATGAGCAGCACGGCTTCGACGCAGAAGCCGAACACGAGCGCGGCGGCGACGAGCGGCGCTTCGAGGTGAGCGAACTCGGGGTACAGCTGGGCCATGGACTGCGCCGTGGTTACCACGACGACCTCAGCGAGGATGACACCGATTGCCAGGGCGCCGAGTGCGATCCAGGTCAGCACGGCGGTGACGGGGGAGGGGCGATACTGGAGGAGGTCCATCTATCGATCATCGATAGTAAGCTATCGAATGTCAATAGGTGGTCGAGCGCCACAAGACGCATCGCCGTCGAGACCAGGCGTGACGCGTCGACGTTCTGATCGCCGTAGTCTGAGGAGTACAGCTCGATGAACGCCTTAGGGACAGGGATCCGCCAGTGACGACATCTTCGACGACTGGCAGTTCACCGGCGGCGCCTGCGGCACGGCGCGAGCGACCCGTGTGGATCACTTCGGTTGCAGTCGCGCTTGCGGTCGGTGGTTATCTGATCGCGGCAGCGCTGATATCCAACTCCAGTGATCCGTCGGACGAGGTGAGCTCGTACCTCGCGGCGATCGCCGACGGTGATGCTTCCACCGCCGCGCACATTGTCGACCCTGGCGCGTCCGGAAACGATGCGGCGTACTTAACCGATGACGTCCTTGGTGCCGCCACCGAGCGTATCGAGGTGGTGTCTGTCATCACGACCAGGCGTGAGGGTGACACCGCGGAGGTGACGGCTGTGATGAAGCTTGCCTCGAAGACCTTCAACCACACGTTCACCGTGACGCGCGATGCGGGTTCGTACTGGCTGCTGCGGCCGGGATGGCACCCGGACGCGCCGCTGACGGTCAGCGCCACTGTGACCGCACTCGACAGGATTTCCCTCACCGGCATGAAGCAGGTCAATTTCGCCGGGAACCAGCTCGAGCTCGCAGTGAGCGATATTCCCGGGGTGTCTGCGGACTCCGAGTCGGAGTCGGTGCAGGTGTATCCCGCCGTCTACGACCTGACCGGACCGGAGCTCGGCACGTACTTCTCGGTCGAGAGCACTGAACTGGTGGCCCTGCCGCCGACGGCGACGGCCGCACTCGCGGTGGCGGCAACGGGGGAGCTGCAGACGGCCCTGCTGGATGCGGCGAACGTGCAAGCCAACGCCTGTGTCGAACCCGGAACCTCCACGGATGCCGCCTGTCCTGTGTTCCTGAGGCAACAGGATCCGTCGACCACCGGGGTCATCCGGGCGCCGTACAACCTGTCTTTTCGGACCGACCACCGATTTATGGTCAATGTCAAGTTCTGGTATGGGCCGGAGGGGGCAAGATCGTCCGGGGGCGGCGCGACGGTCTACACGACTGATCTGATCGGCAAGTACACGGTCACCGGCGACGATGTGACGGTCGAGCTCACCACCTGGGAGGACCTATAACCTTTACTTGACATAATGTACATTATCAGCGCACAGTCCAGGAGCGGCTATAGCCCGAGGAACGTCTCCAACGCCTCAACCACCAGCGCGTGATCGTCGGCTTGCGGCAGACCGGACACGGTGACTGTTCCGACGAGACCGGCATCACGAATCACGATGGGAAAAGAGCCGCCGTGCGCGGCGTACAGCGACAGCGGCAGTCCGGTGACCTCATTGAAATTCGTGCCGGCGAGCACGTGGCGACGTCCCACGAGGAACGAGCTGGCGGCGTAGCGCCTCACGGTGCGGATCTTGCGAGCGATCCAGTCGTCGTTGTCTGCCGTGGTTCCGGGCATTGCCGCATGGAACACCTGCTGGTCGCCCTTGGTGATGTCGATGGTGATGCCGAGCGAACGCTCCTGCCCGAGCCCGACGATCAGGCTGCCGAGCCGCCAGGCGTCATCGTGCGTGAACGTGATGAACTGCAGGCGCTCCTGCTGCTCCTCGATACGGGCGATCAGGTCTGCGACTTCACTTGACATAATGTAATTTCTTTCGGGTCAACAGGACGGAAGCTGGCGCCGCACCAGGTCGATCAGTTCGGCGGGCTCGTAGGGATCGGTGGTGCTCAGCAGCTCACTGAGCGTCCACCAACGACTCTCGAGCACATCGACGTGCTCCTCGGGTGTCCAGTGCGCGCTCGACGGTTCGAACGCATCGACGACGGCCGTGTAGAACTCCGCATGACCCGTGGCATGGTCGGCGTCATCCCACTTCACGACAAAATCGTGCGCCCAGACCGGCTCCCCCAGCGGCACGTTCTCGAGCCCGGTCTCCTCGTACAGCTCGCGGATCGCGCCGGCGAGGTGGTCCTCTCCGGGATCCACTCCCCCGCCGGGCGTGAGCCAGCGCGCGCTGCCACTGGTATCCGGAGCTTTTGTCAGAAAAAGCAGCACACGATCGTCGCGGTCGAACAGCAGAATGCGTGATGTCAATCGGTGGATGCCCGCAGCCGCGGCCCCGCGAAGCTCCCCCATCACGAGCCCCCGTTAATCGACCAGCTGGAGCCGCCGTCGCTGCGGGGCGTCTCGTCCTCGTCCGTCGTGTCGATGAGCTCGGTCGGCTGGTCCGCGGAGTCCGAGGTCCCGATGAGCTGGGTCGGAACGTCGGCCGCCGAGGTCCTGAGAAGCTCGGTCGGAGCGTCGGCCGTGGGCATCTCGGTTAGGCGGATTGCCTCGAAGTGCTGGGTAGGCGTGAACATGTCGTCGATGCTGTCGAGGTCGCCGAAGTCCTCCGCGGGTGCCGCAGGAGCGACGGGTGTGGCGACGGCGACGCGTTTGCCGGGCGCGCGGGCCGGTGCGCGGGTGCGCAGCAGCACGAAGACGAAGGCCGCTGCCGCCGCGAGGAACAATAGTCCCGCAAGGATGAGCGCCCAGACCGGCAGGAACACGGGCTGCACGGCTCCGTCGAAGGCTCCGGCCGGGGCGGATTCGAAGGTCGCCGGCGCCGCCTCGCCGACGGAGACTCCCCCGGCGATCGCCTCGTCGGGCACGAAGGTCGCGGAGACCGTGTAGTTCTTGCCGGGCTCGAGTCCGGAGGTGATCGGCAGGGCCGTCGGTTCTTCGAGGCTGCCAGCCTGCGCTGCGGTCGCGGTGAAGACCTCGCTGCCGTCCTCAGCCGTCACAACCGCCGTCCACTCCCCCGCGGGTGCGCGGTCATACAGCTTCGTGTAGGCACCACCGAGGGTGGCTTCGATGGTCGGAACGGGGTAGCGCGCCGGGTCGGCCACTACCGCGATGCTGCTCGTCACGCCGAGCGGGGTGATCGTGATGGTGGCGGCGTTGCGGGTTGTGCTTGCAGCGAGCTCGGAGCCGCCGGCCGGCACGAAGGTGGCGGTGACGGTGTGCTCGCCCGCGACGAGGGTGGGCTGGTCGGCGGGCTGGGCGAAGTAGGCGTACCCACCGAGCGCGATGGGCAGGTCCTCGACATACGGCTCGGTCGAGCCGTCGAGGAAGATCGAGACGGTTCCGTTGGAGGCCTCAACCGGCGTGGGGAACTCGGCGTTCGAAACTCGGATCTCGAGCAGCCACGGCGCGCCGAACTCCGCGTCGGCCGTGGTCCCGTCGAATACGGTGCGTGTGCTCGCGTCCTCGGCGAAGGCGGGCGTCGCGGTTGCGCCCAGGGCCAGGACGGAGATCGCGGCGGCGGCGAAAAGCCTGGTCAGCTTCTTCATGCGCTCACCGTCTCCCGGGTCGCCGGCGAAGCGCGGCGCGAGCGCACGATAATGAACGCCGTCGCCGCGATGAGAGTGAGCAGCGCGATCGAGTACAGCCAGACCGCCCAAGCGGGAAGGCTGGGTCCGGTCGGCCCGCCTTCCTCCTGGTCGACGCCATCGCCGGGCGTGGGAACCGCTGGAGCCGCTTCCTCATCGGGTGCGGGGATGGTGAAGGTCGTGGTTTCGGGCTGTGTGATCGCGAAGTTTCCGGCCGCAGCGGTGTCGGGCACGAAGCTCGCCTCGACCACGAACTCGGTGCCGGGCGGCGGAGTGAGCCAATACTTCGAGGCGGAGGAACGCACCCCCGCATCCTGCACGAGTCGTGACTCGTAGACGACTTTGCCGGTGTCGTCGGTTCCGGTGAACGTCCAGGTGCCTGCGGGCATCGGCGCCGAGACCGGGTCCTGAAAGTAGTCGAGCTCGGCGACGAACCGGCCCGTAAGGGCAGCGCTCAGGATGACGTTCGACGGGTTCGCGGGATCCGGTGTGACGGTCAGGATCGAGCCGAGTTTCGCGGGGGTCACTGTCAGTTGCGCCGGGACATCCGTCTGCGCGGTGCCGCCGCTCACCGCACCCAGACGTTCGATTCGCGCGGTGAAACTGTGCTTGCCCGCGGGCATCGGGGCCAGGTTGAACACCTGCGAGTAGAGAGGAATCACGATGGGCACGTCGTCCACTGACGTGGGCATCGCCCCGATCACCTTGCCGGTTGCACCGTTCAGCAGGGTGACCTTGGATTCGCACTCGCAGGGCTCGGTGACGTCGCCTCGCAGCTCGAAGAACCACGACTCGCCGTACTCGATGGTGAGCGAGGTCTGGCCGCCGAATGCGAGGTCGAAGTCTCCGGATGCGGCTGCCGACGACGCGCCAGCCGTCACCCCGAACGCGACGACGGCCACCGCGGTGGCCAGGGCTCGCGTCAGAAAGCGGCGTCTCATGCGCTCACCCTAGCCGCGCTCGACGGGCAGGTAGCGCGACCACCACTCGAGGATCGCGTCGAAGCGCTCGACGCGGTGGCGCGGGCGACCGCTGCGCGTGAGTTCATGGTTCTCCCCCGGGAAGATGAGCAGTTCGGATTCCACGCCTCGCCCCTTGAGCGTTGCGTAGTACCTCTCAGCCTGCCCGAGCGGGCAGCGCAGGTCATCACTCGAATGGATGACAAAGGTCGGGGTCGTGACGAGGTGCGCGACGGCCTGGGGGCTCTGCGCGCGGATCGCCTCGGGGTCGGTGCCGAGGTACTCCTGGCCGAAAAAGTCGCCGATGTCGCTCGTTCCGGGAAACACCTCGGGATCGAGGAAGCCGCGCTCGACGATCGCCGCCGCGAACCGGTCGTCGTGCGCGATGGTCCACGCGGTCAGGTAGCCGCCGTAAGAGCCGCCCAGAATTCCGACGCGCTTTCCGTCGAGGCTGGGTTCTGCCGCGATCGCCCCATCGAGGAAGTCGATCACGTCGGTGTAGTCGAGGGTGCCCATGCGCTTCAGCGTGGCCCGGCCGTGCGCCTCGCCGTAGCCGGCGGCTCCACGCGGGTTGCAGTAGACGACCGCGTAACCGGCGTCAGCATAGACCTGGGTCTCGTCGAACAGTCCCACTCCGTACGACGAGAACGGCCCGCCGTGAATCATGAGCAGCACGGGATGCGGCCCCTCGCCCGCCGGCGCCGTGACCCAGCCGTGTACGAGTGATCCGTCTGCGGCCTCGATCTCGAGTTCCCGGGACGGCAGGATTCCCGCCTCGCGCGCCGCGGCGCCGAAGTCGGTCAGCATGCGCAGGTCATCGCCCGCGAGCACGGCGATCTCACCGCTGGACTGCGGCGTCGCGAAGCTCACGGCGATGGTGCCGCCGCTCGAGTCCTCGCCAGAGACGAGCACGTCGCCCGTGGTGAGCGCTCGCGAGCCCGTGGCCGAGATCTCGTGCAGCTGAGCGCGTCCCCGGGTGCGGCGTGCGGCGATAACGCTCGCTTCGCCGTGCGGGGTGAGCGTGGTGCCAGCCTCGCCGAAATCCTCGTCGACCGGGCTGAGCAACGCCGCCCTTGACCCGTCGAGAGAGTAGACCCCGGCGCTCCGGCCCACGAAGTCGCGACCGGATGCGCCCATGTTCTGCGCGGTGACGAAGATCGTGTCGTCAGCGGTGACCGCGACGGCGCCGAACGAAAGGGGCGAGCCGGGATCGCTGAGCTGGCGTGCCGCTCCCCCGGACCTCGGCACCTGCCAGAGCTGCGACCGCAGGTCGACGTCGCGCTCGTCGTGCAGGGCGCTCACATAGATGAGGTCGTTACCCCGCCAGTCGAAGGATCCGACGTCCGCGTCGGCGGACGTCAGTTGGACGGCGGACGTCACGGAAGGCGCAGCGGCCCCGAGCACGCTCGGCGCGGCCGGGTAGTCGGGCTCGCCGTCGATCGGGGGCACGTCGAGCACAAAGAGCTGTACGCGGCGATCCCGGGTGTAGCCCGTGCCGTTGGACTTGTAGCGCAGGGTGGTGATGCGCCGCGGCGACTCGGCTCCCGCGTCGAGACCGTCGACCGTGCCGTAGCGCCCGTGCTGCGGGTCACGACTGGTGAAGGCGAGGGCAGTGCCATCCCGAGACCAGCGGAAGGCGGAGACACCGAGGGCGCGGTCGGTGAGGCGCAGGGGTTCTCCCCCGGTCGCTGCCACGAGGTGCAGCTGGGCGGCGCCGCCAGACGACGCTCGCAGGAAGGCGATAAGCGCACCATCGGGCGAGAAGGCGGGCGCCGTATCGCGGAAGCCGCGGGTCAAGCGTCGTGGCAGGGCCGAGCCATCTGTCGAGGCGACCCAGAGCTGGCCGACCGTGGCGTCGGCCCCGAGGTCGGGACGCGTGGTCGAGAAGACGACCGTTGTGCCGGTGGGATCGAGGCTCGGTGCCGAGACCGAGACCAGCAGGGGCAGTTCGATCGCTTTCACGAGCGCCTACTTGGAGCCGAGGAAGTCCGTGACGTCCCCGACGTATCGGGTGTTGTTCTCGGGCACCGGTTCGACCGCAGCGAGGGTGACCTCGGCCGCGAACTCGCCGACGTTGTACAGGCGACCGGCGGCCTCCTTGCGGGCGCCGATGGCTCCCGGGTTGGCGCGCTCGAGCAGGGTTGCCGTGATGGTTCCCTCGATCATGTCGCCGGAGACGACGACGAAGCCGATGCCCTTCTCGGTGAGTTCGGGGATAAGGGCGCGCAGGGCATCCTCACCCGCACGCTTGCTCAGGGCGACCGGCACGTACTCGGGCATGGTCTCGACGGTCTTGATGAAGTGCGCCTGGTGGCTCGTCACGAATACCACGCGTGAACCGGGGGCGAGAAGCGGCAGCGCCGCAGTCAGCACGTTGACCTGGGCGTCGCGGTTGAGGGTCATGGCGTAGTCGGCCGCCATGCCGCTCTCCATGCCGCCCGAGGCGTTCAGCACGAGAATGTCGAGGCCGCCGTACTGCTTCTCGACCGCGTCGAAGAGGGTGGTGACGGATGACGGATCCGTGAGGTCTGCGCCGACCGCGATGGCCTCGCCGCCCTCGGCCTCGATCTCTGCGACGAGCTTGAGCGCGCGCGCCTCCTTGTTGCGGAAGTTCACCACGACCCGGGCTCCGGCGGCGGCGAGGTAGCGCACGGTGTCGGCACCGATGCCCCTCGAAGAACCAGTGACAAGGGCGCGTATGCCGGAGAGGGATCCGGTCTCGATGGGGGTGCTCACAGCACACGACACTACCAAGTCCCCCAGCCGGCGCACGAAGCGAGGTGCTAGTTTCGAAGCACAGCCGACACGCGAGAGGTGCCGATCGATGCCCATTGACTTCCTGGTGAATTACGCGTGGGTGATCTGGTTGGCTCTGATCCTCGTGTTCCTGGTCATCGAGATCTTCACCCTCGACTTCACCTTCCTGATGCTCGCCGTCGGAAGCGCCGGCGGCCTTGTCGCGAGCTTCCTGCCGATCCCGTTCTGGCTGCAGGTGATCATCGTCGCGGTGCTCGCCGTGCTCCTCATCTTCGCGGTGCGACCCCCGCTTCTGCGCCGTTTGCGGCACGGTGAGGACCCGACGCTCAGCAACCTCGACGCCCTCATCGGCATGGGCGGCACGGTCGCCACCGATTTCGTCGATGGATCCGGCTACGTCAAGCTCGCCAACGGCGAGACTTGGACCTCCCGCCTCTCCCCGATCTCCGAGGGCGCGACCCTCGAGTCCGGCCACAAAGTCTCCGTCATCTCCATCGATGGGGCGACAGCCGTTGTCGCTCCCGTAGAAAGGATCGCCCTGTGAACGACTCCAACCTGGACTTCGGTTCGATAGTCCTGCTGCTGTTCCTGGTCGTCGTCGCGATCTTCGTGCTGTCGATTCTGTTCAAGTCGATCCGCATCATCCCGCAGGCCAGCGCCGGCGTGGTCGAGCGCCTCGGCAGGTACCACAAGACACTCATGCCGGGCCTGAACATCCTGATTCCGTTCATCGATCGCCTGCGGCCGCTCATCGACATGCGCGAGCAGGTCGTCTCCTTCCCGCCGCAGCCCGTCATCACCGAAGACAACCTGGTCGTCTCGATCGACACGGTCGTCTACTTCCAGGTGACGGATGCGCGTGCCGCCACCTACGAGATCGCCAACTACCTCGGCGCGGTCGAGCAGCTGACCACGACCACTCTCCGTAACGTCGTCGGTAGCCTCAACCTCGAGGAGGCCCTGACGAGCCGCGACAACATCAACGGCCAGCTGCGCATCGTTCTCGATGAGGCGACCGGCAAGTGGGGTGTTCGCGTCGGACGTGTCGAGCTCAAGGCGATCGATCCGCCCCTCTCCATCCAGGACTCGATGGAGAAGCAGATGCGCGCCGAGCGTGACCGTCGCGCCCAGATCCTGACCGCGGAGGGCACCAAGCAGGCCGCCATCCTGCAGGCCGAGGGATCCCGACAGGCGTCGATCCTCGAGGCCGAGGGTGAGGCGCAGGCCGCCGTTCTGCGCGCAAACGGTGAGGCCCAGGCCATCGCGACGGTATTCGGTGCCATCCACGCCGGTGACCCCGACAGCAAACTGCTTGCATACCAGTACCTGCAGATGCTCCCGAAGATCGCCGAGGGCGAGTCCAACAAGCTCTGGATCATCCCGACCGAACTCACCGAAGCACTCAAGGGCATCACCGCCGGCTTTATGTCCGGGCCGAAGGGACCCGGCGCCGTCTCCTAAGTGCCGCAGCGCTACTTCGACCTCGCGACGCCTCGGGTGCTCGCCCATAGGGGGTTGGCGCTCGAGGCTCCCGAGAACACTCTCCTGAGCTTTGCCGCCGCCCTCGGGCTCGGCATCGAATTCATCGAGACGGACGTGCACGCGAGCAGTGACGGGTTCGCCGTGGTCAGTCACGATAGCGAGTTGCGCCGTGTTGCGGACCGTGCGGGCGTCGTCGCCGACTTCCCGATGGCGCAGCTGCGCAAGGTGGACCTCGGCGAGTCCCAGGGCTTCTGCTCGCTCGCCGAGGCCCTCGACACCTTTCCCGAGACCCGGTTCAACATCGACGTGAAGTCGGCGGACGCGATCGAGCCGACTGCGCGGGCCGTCCGCGAGGCGAATGCCATCGGCAGGGTGCTCATCACCTCGTTCAATGAGCGGCGTCGCCGCGAGACCGTGCGGCTGCTTCCCGGCGTCGCGACTTCGGCATCCGCCCCGATCTTCGCTTCAGCACTCCTCGCGGCCAAGGCAGGTGCCACTCCCCTGCTGCGGCGCATCCTGCGCGACATCGACGCCCTGCAGGTGCCTGAGCGTGCCCTGGGTCTCGCCGTGACGACCGAGAGGATGATCCGGCTCTTCCATTCCGCCGGCGTCGAGGTGCACATCTGGACGATCAACGACCCGCTCGCGATGCACCGTCTGCTCGATCTCGGCGTTGACGGGATCGTGACGGACCGAGCCGACCTCGCCCTCGCCGTACTCTCGGAACGCCGCGGCTGAACACGTTCGAAACGGCTAACCCGAGACGGTCTCAAGCTGTGCGTGTGCTGTGAAAAAGTGCTGATTATGGCGCGGTTGAAAGGATTCGTACAGGTGGAAGGTTTATAAATTCGTATGAATCGCGAGTTATAAGGAGGCCACACGATGGCGGACCGTAGTTTGCGCGGCATGAGACTCGGAACCCAGAGCTTACAGAGCGAAGTTGGCGTCGAGTTTTCCCCGCGAAAGAAGAGCACCTACCGCACGGCCGGAGGCGAGACATTCGATGTCGTCTTCGCAGCCGACGCCGAAGTTCCGGGAGTGTGGGAGTCTGCGAAGAGCGGCCAGGAGGGTGTCCTCCTCGACAGCGACGGCGTAGCCGTCGAGTCGGAAGAGGTGGAGACCAAGATCCCGCGTAGTCACTGGGACATGCTTCTCGAGCGTCGCACCCGTGCGGAACTCGAAGAGCTTCTTCAGGAGCGACTGGACTTCCTGCGCGCGAGGCGCGGACAGCAGAAAATCGGCGCCTGAGCCTTTCTGCAACAGTGCGGCGGTTTGGTGACCGTGCGGCAGCGATAGCTACCGCTCGGATACCAAACCGCCGCTTTGTTGTGCCCGGGAAAAGAAGCGCGATCAGGCCGCTCGACGGCGACGTGAGGCGGCCCCTGCGACGAGCAGGGCGGCCAGGCCGAATCCCGACACCAGCCACTCGATACCGCGTCCGAGGGCCACAGCGGGCGTCACAGCGCTGCTGAGCGGCACCTCCGTGACCATGCCGCCCGGTGTGTAGATCGGCAGTGAGTCGAGCGTCACGCCGTCCGGCCCGATGATCTCGCTCGTGCCGACCGTGGAGATCACCACGACGCTGCGTCCCAGTTCGAGGGCGCGGATGCGCGCGATGGCGAGCTGCTGCACGCTCTCGTCGGTGAAGTACTGCACGCCCGCGCGTACCGCGCCGAAGTCGGCGTTGTTCGACTGGGCGAAGACGAGTTGGGCGCCATCCCGAACGGTTTCGGTCATGAGCTGGTCGTCGACGATGTCGAAGCAGATGTTGAGGCCGGCGATCACTCCGCCGAGGTCGACGACGGCGTCCGAGGTGCCGGGCGTGTAATCCCGACCGATGAGGTCGATCAGGTCGGGCGCGAACGGTCGCCAGAAAGCACGGTCCGGCACGTATTCACCGAACGGCACGGGATGACGTTTGTCGTAGGTGTCGCCGATGCCCTCGCCGGCGTTCCACACCACCGAGCTGTTGAAGATCTGCTCGCCGCGCGCCTGGATGACCCCGGTCACGAGCGGCGCGTCGAACGACTCGCTCACCTGGTCGAGCGCTCTTGCCACGGCCGCCGAGCGCAACGGATCGATGTCGGTGCCGGACTCGGGCCAGACGACCACATCGACGTCCTCGCCGATGAACGGCGCCGTGGCGTCGAGCTGGGCCTGCAGCAGGTCGCCCTGCTGCCGCTCGTCGAAGTAGCCGGCCTTGCCGTTGCCCTGCACGGCCAGCACCCGCAGCGTGCCGTCGGTCGCCGGCGGCAGCACGGGCACAATGAGCACGAGGGATGCCGCACCCACCGCGAGCGTACACCGCAGCAGGCGGGGCGCGTCGCCGAAGCGCACGGCCTCGACCGCGAGGGCGACCACCCAGACCATCAGGAAGCTCACGCCCGAGACGCCGACCCAGGAGAACAGGTCGGCGAGCGGGCTCTGCGACTGGGAGAGGGACACCCGTCCCCAGGCGAATCCGCCGTAGGGCCAGACGCTCGCGATCGCCTCGCGAGCCGTCCAGAGTCCGGCGATGGCGAGTGGGAGCATCCCGAGCCGGCCCGCGGCGCCGGACCAGAGCAGGGGCAGCCAGCGGTACGCGAGGGTGATGAGCAGCGCACCCACCGAGAAGAACAGAGACTCGAGGGTGGCGAGGGCCGTCATGGGCACGAGGCCGAGGAAGAGCGCCGCCCACTCGATATGCACAAGATAGAACGAGAGGCCGCCGACGAGCCCGACCAGCAGGCTCCCCCACGCCGAGCGGCCCACGAGGGTGACGAGCACCAGTGCGATGCCGACGAGGGTGAGCGGCCAGAGGTTGCCGTCCGGGAAGCCGTCGTCGAGCACGGGACCGGCGCCCAGGGCGACGAGGATCGCGCCCCACAGCGGCAGAAGAGGCTTCGGGAGGGTTACTGCGTCGGGCACGGAGTCGAGCCTAAGCGACCGGCCCGGGCCCGAGCGCTCAGTTGACAGAGCTGTAGGCAACGATGCCCCGGCGGATCTGGTCGAGGGCCCTACGGGCCGTCACGCCGACCGGAGCGTCGGCCACGACCGAGAGCTGGTCGAGCAGGTCGATGGTCTGCTTGGTCACTCGCACGAAGTCGCCGGCGGCCATGTCCGCGTCGGACAGCACCGACTCGAGGCGCGCGCCCTGCGCCCAGCGGTACATCGCGAGGCAGAGGCCGGTCGAGAGCGGCTGGGTGCCGGGCAGCTTGTTGTCGCGCTCCAGGTCGTCGAGGCGGGACCACAGGTCGCCGGTCTCGTCGAACGCGGCCCGGAAGTTGCCGCGCGGCAGGTAGGCGTCGCCGAGCTGGCCCTCGTCCCGTCGCGGCTCGTACACGAGACTCGCCGCCATGGCAGCGAGAGACGCGGGGTCGAGGGTGTTCCAGACGCCGAGGCGCAGCGATTCGGCGACGAGCAGGTCGCGTTCGCCGTAGATGCGCCGCAGCATCCTGCCGGATGGGGCGAGGGAGACGACGCCGTCCTTCTGCTCGAGGTAGCCGAGCTGCATCAGCACAACGGTCACCCGGTCGAAGATCTTCGCCACGGCACCCGTGCGGCCACGGATCTCGGCTGTCAGCTGGTCGGTCTGGCGCTTGAGTTTCCACCAGCGCTCGGCCCAGCGGGCGTGCTGTTCGCGGTCGGGGCAGTTGTTGCAGGGGTGCTGCTTCATCCGCTTGCGTAACGCGGTGAGCTGGTGCTGGCGGCGCTCGCGCGAGCCGCGGCTCTCCACCTCGGCCCGACCGGCGCCCTTGCGCTCTAGATCGCTCAGCTCGCGACGGATCGACGAGTACTCGACGAAGTCGCCGAGGTGGCACTCCATCGACTTCGCGTAGCCGTCGAGCGAGCTCTGCTGCTGGCGCACCTTCTGCGCGAGATCGACGACGGCGCGATCGGCCTGGAACTGCGCGAAGCTCGACTCGAGGATCTCGCGCGTGCGGTCCCGGCCAAACTGGTCGATCAGGTTGACGGCCATGTTGTAGGTCGGCTTGAAGCTCGAGTTGAGCGGGTAGGTGCGGCGCGAGGCGAGCGATGCGACGGCCTGAGGGTCGAGCCCGTCCACCCACTGGATGACGGAGTGCCCCTCGACGTCGATGCCGCGACGACCGGCCCGGCCGGTGAGCTGCGTGTACTCCCCCGGCGTGATCGGCACGCGGGCCTCGCCGTTGAACTTCTCGAGCTTTTCGAGCACAACCGTGCGCGCGGGCATGTTGATGCCGAGCGCGAGAGTTTCGGTGGCGAATACGGCCTTGACGAGCTTCTTCTGGAACAGCTCCTCGACCACCTCCTTGAAGGCGGGCAGCATGCCGGCGTGGTGCGCCGCGACGCCGCGCTCGAGTCCGTCGAGCCACTCCCAGTAGCCGAGCACCCCGAGGTCTTCATCCGCGAGCGTGCGGCAGCGGTCCTCCACGATCTGGCGGATCTCGTCGCGCTCGTGCGCCTGCGTGAGTCGCACTCCCGCCTTGAGCACCTGCCGCACGGCCGAGTCGCAGCCAACACGGCTGAAGATGAAGAACACGGCGGGCAGCATGTTCTTCGAGTCCAGAAGGGCGACGAGCTCCGATCGCTCCATCTTGCCGCCGTCGAAGTGGCGGTTGCCTCCGGGATTACGCCCGGGATGCCGCCGCTTGTTGTCGAGCGCGGCCCTCCCCCGCTCGTTCCGCCCGCCACTGGCGGCAAGCCGCACGAGTTCGGGGTTCACGCGGTTCGTCGCAGCCAGGCCGGATGAGTCGAAGAGGTCCATCAGCTTGGATCGCACGAGCACGTGTTGCTCGAGGGGAACGGGTCGATCCTCGGAGACGATCACTTCGGTGTCGCCGCGCACGGCCTGCAGCCAGTCGCCGAACTCCTCGGCGTTCGAGACGGTCGCGGAGAGCGACACCATCTTCACGTTCTGCGGGAGGTGGATGATGACCTCCTCCCAGACGGCGCCGCGGAAGCGATCGGCGAGGAAGTGGACCTCATCCATCACCACCCAGGAGAGGTCGCGCAGGAGGTCGCTGTCGGCGTACAGCATGTTGCGCAGCACCTCGGTGGTCATCACGACGATGCGGGCGCCCGAGTTGATGTTCGTATCGCCGGTCAGCAGGCCGACGTTGGCCGCGCCGTACTCGGCGGTGAGCTCCTGGAACTTCTGGTTGCTGAGCGCCTTCATCGGGGCCGTGTAGAACACCTTCGCGCGGGGCAGCTGCATGGCCATGAAGATCGCGAACTCGGCGATGATCGTCTTGCCGGCGCCGGTGGGAGCTGCGACGAGCACACTGCGACCGCGTTCGAGCACGGCGCAGGCCTCCTGCTGGAAGGCGTCGAGGTCGAACTGCTGCTGCGCGCGAAACGACTCGAGGATCGGCAGGCCGGAGCGCACCTTGGCCGCGGCGAACCGCTCGGCCGGGCTCAGGTCGCTCATAGCGCCTCGGCTTCCGCCGCGAGGGCGGCGTCGCGCTTGGCGATCCGTCGGTCGTGCAGCCACGCGACACCGCCGGAGAGGAAGTAGAGCGCGACCATGGGCGCCCCGAGCAGCAGCATCGACCACGGGTCGGCTGCGGGCGTCGCCGTCGCACAGAACAGCGCGATCACGAGCACCGCCACCCGCCAGCCCTTGAGGATGCTCCTCGCGCTCAGAACTCCGAGGAAGTTGAGCAGGACCACGAACACCGGCAGCACAAAGCCGATGCCGATGACGAGTACGAGCTTGATGAAGAAGTCGTAGTAATACTTGGCGTCGAGGATCGTCGTCGACCCCTCGATCGCGAACGAGTTCAGCAGGATCACCATGTGCGGGAAGATGAACCAGCCGGCCACGACACCGCCGATGAAGAGCGGGATGGCCGAGAAGAAGAAGCCGAGAATGTACCGGCGTTCCTTCTGGCTGAGCCCGGGCACGAGGAACGCGAGGATCTGGAACAGCCAGACCGGGCTCGTAATGACGATGCCCACGAGCAGCGAGATCTGCAGGCGCAGGTCGAAGGAGCTCGTGATGGTGCCGAAGTTGAGCACCGCCTGCCGGGCGGCCGGGATCTCTAGCAGCGGTTGCGTGATGGCGACGAGCAGCCGCTCGGACAGGAACCAGCCGCCCACCGCGCCGACCAGAATGGCAATTCCGGCGATGGTCAGCCGCTTGCGGAGTTCTACGAGATGTTCACCGAGCGACATCCGACGCTCAGGATTGCCGCCCCGTTTCGGGCGTCGTGCCACGTTTTCTAGAGCTCGGTCTTCGACTGCTTGGCCGCGGCACCGTCGGGCGTGGCGTCGGTCGAGTCATCGGCGTCGGGCTTCTTCTCGGTCTTGACCTCGTTGCGGAAGATCTTCATCGACTGGCCGACGCTGCGGGCGAGGCCGGGGAGCTTGGGTGCACCGAACAGCAGCAGGATGATGACCAGGATGATGATCAGGTGGGGCAGTCCGAAAGTGTTGCCGAGCATTGCGTATCCCTTGGGTAGGTGCCGGAGTTGCCAGTTTACCTTCTGCGAACGGGAATCGTGGGCAGATCGGCCGCACCGGCACGCGTGAGCCTGCGCGCACGGTCGAGCCGAGCTGTTCGCCGGGTGTGACGGAGCTCCCGGGTGCGATCCCGATTGGCCTGAACGCGCTCGGAAATAACTTTCCGCCCCGCGAGCACGACGGTCGCGGGGCGCTCGAGCTCCCGCGTCGGCTGCACGTTGTCGAGTTTCGCGGTGGTCGTGGCCAGATCGCTCAGATCCAGCAGAATCCGGATGACGCCGCGCACCGCCCGGAACGCCGTGTACCCGAGCAGCGCGATGAGCGCCGCCGAGGCCACGATCCAGATCCAGGCGGTCATCGGTAGCGCGCGGCCCCTTCGGCCGCCCAGCGTGCGACTGCCTCGCGTGCCTCAGCCGGCTCGATCACCGTCGCGACGCCCGGCATGCTTGCGATCAAGCGCTTGAGCCCGTGATAGTGCGAGACCCGCACGCTGGTGCGTACTCGACCATCCCGCTCGCTGCGCTGGGCGCCGTCGGGGATGTAGTCGGCGAGCAGGGGCTCGGCGGCGCTCGCGACGTCGATCGTTACCACGAGGTCGTCGGGCGAGGGCTCGAACAGCGTGTCGGGTAGCGGAACGTCGGCCGGGTTGTGGCTCATCGGCTCGCTCGTCACGACCGGGTTCGAGATGCGGTCGAGGCGGAAGGTGCGCACGGCCTCGCGCAGGTGGCACCAGCCGCGCAGGTACCAGTCCGCGTCGATCGATTCCACGCGCAGCGGGTCGACGTTGCGGCTCTCCGACTGACCGCGGGATCCGAGGTAGTCGAAGCGCAGCTGCACACCGGCGGCGACGGATTCGCGGATCAGGGCGAGAGTGGCGTCCGTCTCGCTGCCCTCGACGGCGACCTGGCTCGGAACTGCCGACGCTCCCCGCGAGAGCTTCGAGGTCAGCGAGGCGATCGCCGAGCGGTCGGCGTTCTCGGGAAGGGCCGACAGGTACTGCAGTCCCGCGATGAGGGCAGAGGCCTCGCGCGCGGAGAACCGCGGCGAGTCGTCGATCGCCACCTGGTTGGTGAGCACGATCTGGTCGTTATCGAGGAAGTCGTCCCAGGCGATGTCGAAGAGATCCTCCGACTGGTACGTGGTGGTCTCCCCCGGCACACCGCTGACCGCGATGAGGCTGACGGCATCCCGGATCTGCTGCGGAGCGACCTTGAAGTGCTCGGCGACCTCGGTCACGCTGACCCGGTCGCGCTCGATCAGGTACGGCACGAGCGAGAGCAGGAAGGTGAGCTTGTCGCCCGCCTGCATCGGTGGGGTCTTCTTCGTCGTTGCCCTAGCCATGGTCGGCCGCCGTCGTCTCGAGGCGTGAGCGCACGGCGTCACGCAGGTTTGGAGGTGAGATCACGAGCACCTCGGGGCCGAAGCCCGCGAGCTCGTCCGCGAAGATGTTGGCGTCGGAGTAGTGCAGCTCGAGCGTGCCCGGGTCGATGACCACTGTTCCGCGCCGCTTCGCGAGCCGCGTGGCCGCGTCGGAGCCGGGTTCGGCCTCGACGATCGCCGTGTTGTCATTCCAGACGTCCTCAAGCTCGAGCAGGGCCCGCGCGGAGGGGTCTCCCTCCGGTGCGTCGAAGATCGTGCCGGTGGTGGCGACCTTGCCGACGATGCGGCGCAGCAGGTAGGTCTTGAGGATGCCCGTGCCCGCCTCGGCCGCATAGAGGTGCCAGCGGCCCTGGTGCTGGACGAGAGCGTGGGGGTCCACTTCGCGCACGCGCGACTCGGCCTCCCCTGGCTTGAGATAGGCGAAGCGCACGCGCTCGTGACGGCCGAGCGCTGCGTTCAACGGATCGAACGCGGCATCCCGCACCCGAAGACGCGGGGCGTAGCCGATGACCGGTTCGTCCGCGGCGACACCGAGCGAGCTGAGCTTGAGCATCGCGCGCCGGGACTCGGCGGAGAGCGAGCCCTCCCGCCAGACCATCGCAGCCAGGTTGAGTAGCGTGGTCTCCTCGGCGGAGAAGCTGATCTCGGCGGGCAGCTCGTACGCGCCGCGCGGGATGCGGTAGCGCAGGTTCTGGTTGTTGCCGGGGTCACCGGGTGCCTGCACTGTCTCGAGCGGAACACCCAGCTCGCGGATGTCGTCTTTGTCACGCTCGAACTTGCGCTCGAGGTTCGCATTCTCGCCCGAGCGGTTGAAGGCCTGGCGGTAGCCCTGCACGGTCGACAGGATCTCGGTCTTCGTCAGACCGTTCTCTGTCGCGAGCAGGGCGAGAACGAGGCTGAACAGCCTCTCCTCGACGGGGATCTTGATCTCTGGTGGCACGAGAACCATTCCTCAGGGTGTGGACACCCGGCCAGTGTCAGGAACTATGTGGCTGCGACCGACGTTAGTCGGCGATGTGCAGGATATCTATAACGAACACCATGGTAGAGCCGTCGGGGATCGTCTCGGGAGCGGTTCCGCTCTCGTAGCCGAACTTCGGCGGGATGACCACGAGGATCTGGTCGCCGACCTTCGCGCCGATGAGGGCCTTCGCGAAGCCGGGAACGAGTCCGCCGGCCGCATCGGCGCTGCTCTGCGCGACGAACCTGGCGGGCGTGCCCTTGTCCCAGCTGGAGTCGAAGATGGTGCGCTCTTTCCAGAGCAGGCCGGTGTAGTTGACGACGACCGTGTCGCCCTTCTTGATCTTCGCGCCGCTGCCGGCCTTGAGCGTCGAGATGCGCAGGTCGGTGGGCGGGTCGGACTTAGGGATGACGACGCCGGGCTGTCCGCTCTCGGAGAGAACGACGTTCGGCATGCCATTGTCGGGCAGCTGCGGGGACCCTTCCGACTTGCTCGCGAAGCCCTCGACGACGTCCACGACGACGACCGCGGTTGCACCCTTGGGCGCCTCGGCGCTGATCAGGCTCGCGGGGATGACCCCGGCGATGCGCGAGCCTACGGGCACGCACTCGAAGAGCGGTGCGAGCAGGCTCTCACCGGTGCCCACGGTGATCATTGAGGGTGCTTCCTCCCACGAGGAGCCGATGAACGTGTCGGCGGTGGTGCCGTCGTACTGCACGAGCTGGAACTCGGCGATGTCGCCGGAGCGCAGCACCCGCCCCTCGCCCTGCGTGATCACGGAGCGCTCGACGCGCTTGGTCACGAGCGGCGCCGGGTAGTCGACCTTCGGCTCGCCCTTGCCGGTCGCCCTGACCAGGTCGGAGGACGTTCCCGGATTGACGGAGGAGTCGCACGACGCGAGGTCGCCGGCCAGTCGATCGGCGGGGCTCGGGGTCGAGCAGGCGGCGAGCGACAGCACGAGTGCCGAAGCTACAACAAGGGCGGAAATGGCGCGCACGGTGCCTCTTTCTGGAGTGCGTGAAGAATGCATCAAGTCTACGCGGCTCATTCGGCGCTCTCTTCGGCGCTGGTTTCGGATGCCGCGGCGCTCGTCGCTGCGTCGGCAACGGCGGTGGCGATCCGGCCGGTCTTCCTCAGGCGCTTGTCGCTCGTGGCACGCTCGCCGAGCGCACCGGGAGTCCACGCCTCCACGTCGGCGTCGGAGAAGTCGCTCTTCGAGGCGCGGCGCTTGAGCTCGGGCAGCACGGCGCCCGGGGCGAGCCGCCGGGCCGTCAGCAGGAAGCCGGTGTGGCCGATCATCCGGTGGTCCGGACGAACCGCGAGGCCTTCTACGTGCCAGCCGCGGATGATGGTCTCGCTCGAGTCGGGCTCGGTGAAGTTGCCGGTGCCGCGGATTGCCTCGGCCACGCGGGAGAGCTGCGTGACGGTCGCGATGTAGCAGAGCAGCACGCCGCCGGGGGTGAGTGCGGTCGACACGGCGTCGAGGCACTCCCAGGGGGCGAGCATGTCGAGGACCACGCGGTCGGCGGTGCCCGGCTCGACGACCTCGCCGAGCGTGTGGGTGAGGTCGCCGATGGTGATGTCCCAGTTCGTGGGCTCGGCACCGAGGAAGCCGACGACGTTGCCGCGGGCCACCGTGGAGAACTCCTCGCGACGCTCGAAAGAGTGCAGGTGACCCTCGTCGCCGATGGCGCGCAGCAGCCAGAGTGAGAGAGCGCCGGATCCGACGCCCGCCTCGACGACCCGGGCACCCGGGAAGATGTCGGCCGAACCGATGATCTGCGCCGCATCCTTGGGGTAGATGATGGCGGCGCCTCGCGGCATCGACATGACGAAGTCGGTGAGCAGGGGGCGGAGAGCCAGGTACTCGATCTCGTTGTTGCTGACCACAACGGAGGCGTCGGGCTGGCCGATGATCGCGTCGTGCAGCAGCACACCGCGGTGGGTGTGGAACTCTCCACCGACCTCGAGGGTGACGGTGTTCATGCGGCCTTTCGGGCCGGTGAGCTGCACACGGTCACCCGCGCGGAACGGGCCGTTCTGGCGGCGGTAGGTCTGGGTCATCGAGTGAGCTCCGATTCGAAGGCGGTCGCGAGGTCGGCGACGGTGCGGCCGTCGAGCGACGGCCAGAGGTGGTGGGTGGGTGCGCTGGACAGCGGCACCATGTGCGGCACACCGATGGACACGGCGCCGGAGGCGATCGCAGAGGCGAGTCCGGGTTCGGAATCCTCGATCGCGATGCAGTCGGCGATGTCGACGCCGAGCAAGGCGGCGGCCGTCAGATACGGTTCGGGATGCGGTTTCGCGTGCTCGACGTCATCGCCCGATACGACGACCTCGAACGGGGTGTCGAGTCCGTCCGCTCGGATGGCCTCGACGACGAGCTCGGCGAGGCTGCGCATCGACATGGTCACGAGCGCAGTTTTCACCCCCGCGTGCTTGAGGGCGTCGAGCAGGTCGCGGGCACCCGGTCGCCACGGCACGTGCTCGCGCACCTGCTCCATCACGCGCGCGGTCAGTGCCTCGATGATCTCGTCGTCGGTGAGCACGACTCCGCGGGAGCGCATCACGCGAGCCGTGTGCCAGAGTCCCTGCCCGACGACGGTGAGGGCATCCTCGTGCGTCCAGGTGCCGCCGAACGACTCGACGAGCGCAATTTCTGCGTCCATCCAATAGGGCTCGGTGTCGACGATTGTGCCGTCCATGTCCCAGAGAACGGCGGCGGGCAGGCGGGTAGTCACAAGCGGCGAGTCTACCGAGCTTGGCGCGACCGGGCCACGCGAGGCCGCGCGCGGTTCTATTCTTGAAGGAGATGCGCGGGCCTACACGGGGCGGCGCAAGCAAAGGATCATCGGTGACCGAGAACACGGAATTCGCGGGCGGACGGCTTCTCGTCGTCGCTTTCGAGGGCTGGAACGACGCGGGAGAGGCGGCGAGCGGCGCGGTGCGCACGCTCAAGGAACAGCTCGATCTCGTGCAACTCAGCGAGGTCGATCCCGAGGACTACTTCGACTACCAATTCAACCGGCCGACCGTCGCGCAGGACGAGGACGGCACCCGCTCCCTCGTCTGGCCGACGGTCACGCTCTATGGGCCCGTCACGCCCTTGGGAGACGATGTCACGGGCCTGGGTCTCGACGCAGATATCGACGTCACCGGCGACAACGGCTCCAACGTGTACCTGCTGGTCGGCACCGAGCCCAGCCGCGGCTGGAAGACTTTCACCGCCGAGATCCTCGAGGCGGTCGACGCGAACGAGATCACGGCGATGGTGTTCCTTGGCGCGATGCTCGCCGACGTTCCGCACACCCGCCCGATCTCGATCTTCACGAGCAGCGAGAACCCCGCCGTTCGTGAGGAACTCGGTATTGAGCGCAGCAGCTACGAGGGGCCGGTCGGCATCCTGTCGGTTCTCGCCGACGCGGCCGAGAGTGCGGGCATCCCGACCCTGTCGATCTGGGCCTCGGTGCCGCACTACGTGCACAACGCGCCGTCGCCCAAAGCAACGCTGGCCCTCATCGACAAGCTCGAGGAGATCGTCGACGTCGTGATCCCCCGAGGCGACCTCGTGGACGAGGCGTCTGCCTGGGAGACCGGCATCGATGCGCTGGCTTCGGATGACGATGACATGTCGTCGTACATCGAGCAGCTCGAGCAGGCGCGCGACACGGTCGACTCCCCCGAGGCGAGCGGCGAGGCCATCGCGCAGGAGTTCGAGCGTTACCTGCGTCGTGAAGACGGCAAGCCCGAGGGTGGCAAGGCGGGCGACCCGCCCCGCTAGATCAGTATTGGTCGGCCTCGAGATCGAGGTCGATAAATCTCTCGCCGATCTCGCGCGACTCGCGCTCGCTGAAGTTGTGAACACGCACTATCTCGACCCGCCGCAGGGGTACGTACAACACGTTGCCTTGCGCCCCCGGCCGAATTGTTTTGAGAGTCTTCGTAGAGACCATGTCAGCACCCCCCTGGTGCGGCCCGCACAGAGTATCGGTTGGGCCTAGTTACAAGACCGAATGTACGCCGCCCATCTCGACTGATACACAGCCAGCGCGCCGGTTAATCGTCCGGTGTTCGAAAAACGAACATACGTGCGCGTTCTCAATGAATGGATGCGCTCACAGCGGGTCGAGCACGCCCGTCGAGAGCAGCACGAGCAACGCACCGCCGAGCACCACGCGATAGATCACGAACGGCAGGAACGAGTGCTTCGAGATATAGCGCAGCAGGAAGGCGATGACGGCGAAGCCGACGAAGAACGCCACGACAGTAGCGACGATCGTCTCGGGGTAGCCGTACGCGCCGCCCGGTTCGCTGAAGCTCTTGGCGAGCTTGTACAGCCCGCTGCCGAAGACCGCGGGGATGGCGAGGAGGAAGCCGTAGCGGGCGGCGGCCGGGCGGTCGTAGCCGAGCGCGCGTCCCATCGTGAGCGTGGCGCCGGAGCGCGAGACGCCCGGTATCAGGGCGAGCATCTGCGCGATGCCGATCAGCACACCGTCGCGATAGGTCATCGACTCGAGCGGCCGCACCTTCTTGCCGAGCAGGTCGGCGAGTCCGAGGATGATGCCGAAGACGATGAGCACAACGGCGGTGATCCACAACGACCGCAGGGTCGTGTCGATCGCGTCCTGGGCGAGGTAACCCACGATCACGATAGGGATGGTGCCGATGATGATGAGCCAACCCAGGCGCACATCGGGGTCATCCTTCGAGATGCCGTCGGAGTGCGCGCCCCCGCGGGAGCGGAACGAGGCGAACCACTTGCCGATGATGCGGGCGATGTCCTTGCGGAAGTAGATGATGACGGCGAGCTCGGTGCCGAGCTGGCTGATCGCGGTGAAGGTCGCGCCCGGATCCTTGCCCATGACCTGGCCGATGATCAGCAGGTGGGCGCTCGAGGAGATGGGCAGGAACTCGGTCAGGCCCTGGACCAGGCCGAGGATGATCGCCTCGATGAAACTCATGGGATGCGCGCCTCCGGTGTCAGTAGTTCAGCAGGAGGTCACCCAAAACCTGCCTGCCAAAGACTAGTGCGTCGAGTGGAACGCGTTCGTCGACACCGTGGAACATGCCGGGAAAGTCGAGCTCGGCGGGCAGCTTGAGCGGCGCGAAACCGTAGCCGGCGATGCCGAGCTTGCTGAGGGACTTGTTGTCGGTGCCGCCACTCAGTAGGTACGGCAGCACGGGGGCTCCGGGATCGGCCGTCTTCAGGGCTCCGACCATGGCGTCGACGAGCCCGCCCGAGAAGGGGTTCTCGAGCCCGACGTCGCGCGTCATGACCACGACCTCGATGTCGGGGCCGACGATCTGCTGTATTTCGGCGAGAACGGCATCCTCTTCGCCCGGAAGCGGACGGATGTCGATCAGGGCCTCTGCCATGTCCGGAATGACGTTGTGCTTGTAGCCGGCCTTGAGAAGCGTCGGGTTCGAGGTGGTGCGCAGCGTCGCCTGGATGAACCCGGCAGCGTTGCCGGTCGCGAGCACGATCTCGTCAGGCGTCATGCGCTGCGGGTCGACCTCGAGGATGCGGGCGAGCTCCGCCACGAGCTGCTCGGTGGTATCGGTCAGGCGCAGCGGCCACTCCCGGCGGCCGACCTTCGCGACGGCCTCGGCGAGCTTGGTGATCGCATTGTCGTGGATGATGCGGCTCCCGTGGGCCGCCGTGCCGCGTGCCACGAGCTTGATCCAAACCAGGGCCTTCTCCCCCGTCTGGAGGAGATACGCGCGCTCGCCGCCGAGCGTGACCGAGTAGCCGCCGACCTCGCTGATCGCCTCGGTGGCCCCGGCGAATAGCTCGGGGTGGTTGTCGACGAGGTGGTGGGCGCCGCGCACTCCCCCCGCTTCCTCATCGGCGAAGAACGCGATGACGAGGTCGCGGGAGGGCTGCTTGCCGGCGCCGAGGATGTCCTGGAGCGCGGTGATCATCATCGCGTCCATGTTCTTCATGTCGACCGCGCCGCGTCCCCACAGCATGCCGTCCTTGATGACACCGCCGAACGGGTCGACACTCCAGTTTGCCGCGTCGGCTGGGACCACATCGGTGTGGCCGTGCACCACGAGGGCGGGTTTGCTCGAGTCCGAGCCTTCAACGCGGGCCACGACGCTCGTGCGGCCCGGGTCTGAATCGAAGTACTGCGGGGCGAGCCCGAGGCCCTCGAGCAGCGAGCCCAGGTACTCGGCGGCTTCCGTCTCGCCGTTCGACCTGCCCTCGCCGAAGTTCGAGGTATCGAACCGGATGAGCTGCTGGGCGATGCGCGCTGTGTCTTCGAGGGGGATGTCGGGGCTCATGCGTCCACGCTACCCCGCCGTTTCAGCCCGGAAGCCGGGTGCGTTAATCGGGGGTCATTTGGCGTGCTATTCTCGTACCTCGGTGGTTCTGAAAAGAACAACCATGCGCGCGGATGGCGGAAATGGCAGACGCGCTAGCTTGAGGTGCTAGTGCCCTAACGGGCGTGGGGGTTCAAGTCCCCCTTCGCGCACAGGAAGTCTCCCGGGAAACCGGGATGTGCATCCGAAATGCTGTTGAGACAGTGAATTCTGTTCTGCGGAACGGAATGGCCCCCGGTGAGAGATCACCGGGGGTTTCCGTCTTTAACCGGCTGATGCGGTCGGTTCGACCGTGACGCTCGCGGTCACCAGGATCGGCAGGTGGTCGGACTTTCCGCGCGGCAGGGTCGAGACCTTGTCGATCGTGATGCCGACCGAGGTCGCGAAGTCGAAGTGGCCCTTGAAGATCTTGTAACGCGTGTAGGTCGGCTGGTCGCTGAGGGTGAGCAGGTATCCGGACTTCGACATGTGCTCGGTCAGGTTGTCCTTGAACAGGGGGTAGTTGAAGTCGCCGACCATGATGCTCGGCAGCCCCTCCCCGAGCCCGCGAAGCGCCTCGTGAGCCGCGCGGATCTGGTTGCGACGCAGTGAGTTGGACGCCGTGAGCGGCGCCGCGTGGAACGAGGCCACCACGATCTCTTTGCCGCTGTCGGCGTCGAACATGCGGGTCGCGATGACACGTTCGTGCGCCGGCGTGAGCACGCGGTCGTGCAGCGACTTCTTCAGCGCGAATGTCTTCGTCTCGTGCGCGGTGAAGCGCGTGGAGCGGTAGTAGATGGCAAGGCCCAGGCGGTTGAGCTTGGTCGCGTCGGCGAGCCTCAACTCCCCGATCTGAGGCGGCAGGTCCTCGGTATCGCACTCCTGCAGGCAGAGGATGTCGAGGTCGTGGTCGCTCACGAGGGCGACCAGTTCGGAACTCGCGTGGTTCTTGCGCAGGTTGTAGCTGGCGATTCGGATGGTGTCCACCGCTGTCGTGTGTACGGGGTGGGTCTCTAAGGCGTCGGTCACAGGAGGAGATTACGCCTCGAATGTGTCAGGAAGCCAAACGGCGGCCGCGAATCCTGTGCGTTTGACCCCTCTTAGGGGAGTCGCGCGCCCCCGGGAGTGGGGCGGTAAACTGAGGCTCACGTCCGTGGGGGGCGTATGAGTGGGGGAAATACCGTGTCGACAATTGGGGACGTCTCAACGATCCCGGCAGGCTGGTACCCGGACCCGCAGGACGGCAGCCGTTCTCGCTGGTGGGACGGGTCGCGATGGACCGCGTCGGTTTCCGATCCGCAGCCCCCCGCACCGGCACCTACGACCTTCGTCGAACCGCAGCAGACCGCACCGCAGCAGTACGTGCAGCAGCCGTTCACGCCCGCCGTACCCGTCGCCGCCGGATCGGGCCTCGCCCTGACCCGCCGCCAGCTGCGTGCGCAGTCCGAGCAGCTTGCGCTCGGTGCATCCAGTGCACAACCGGCCGACACGGGCGTCATCGCCCGCAGCGCGCACGCCGCCGAGCCCATGCCGCAGGTGCCCGCACCCGCCGAACTGGTCGCGACCCCCGTCGTCGAAGCGCCGGTCGAGCCGACTCCCGTTGACACGACTGCAGCGGATGCCGCGGCCGCCGCCCTCGTCGCAGCAGCCATTGCCAGCCCCGAGCCCGTCGCGGCTCCCGCGGAGTCCGTGCCCTTCGATTGGTCGCCGAACGCGGTTATGCCCGCCCGAGTAGAAGCGCCGGCGCCCGTCGCCGAGTTCGTCGCACCCGTCGCCGCAGTAGTGCCCGAGCCGGTCGCGGCTCCCGTCGCACCGGTCGCGGCCCCCGTCGTAACCCCGGCCGTCAGCACCGCCGTGGCCACCGTGGGCGACACCGTTCCCGCCGAACCGCTCAGCAACTACGCCGCGCTTGCCGCACTCTTCGGTTCGGTCGACCACCAGAGCCCCGAGCCGCAGTGGGAGAACGACAAGTCGAAGACCGCTGTCGCGCAGTTCGACTACGCCGCGAGCTTCGCGCAGGAGGACTCGCCGTTCGGCTTCGCGGCTCCCGCCCAGATCGAGCCGCCGACGGAGAAGCGCTCCACGCTCTCCGCCAACACCGGCGCGATCTGGATCTTCGTGATCATGCCCGTGCTCCAGATCGGCATGGCCTGGCTCGCATTCGACTACCTCGGTCTCGCGGCCGGCGGGTTGACCCTGCTCGGTTTCCTGGCCGTCGAGGTGCTGCTTTACGTCGTCCTCGCCGGAATCGACGGCAAGTCCCTCAAGAGCCTTGGCCACCCCAAGGTGCCCAGTATGTTGTGGGCCATTGTGCCGCTGTTGTACCTGATCATGCGCGTGGTGCGAACCGGCCGACGCTCGGTCGGTCCGCTTCTCATCTGGCTCCTCACTCAGGTCGCGATCGTCGCTCTCGCATTGCTGCTTGCGATGCCGATCATTCTCGCGCTGATGGGATCCTCCCCCATGGCAGTCGACGCGCCCGTCGTTCCGGATGCGCCGACCATGACGCAGGTTGAGTACAACGCCCTCCTCACTCCCGAGGGTGCTACGGCTCACGTGGCTTCCTACCTCGCCGACGAACCCGTCCCTCACACCGACGTCAGCTGTGCGGCATTCACGGTGCTCGAGCCAGCTTCGATGACCCTGTGCTCATTCACGGTCGACGACACCATCCTCGAGGGCGAGTTCCCCATAGGGAACGTCACCGTCGTTCCCTGATCTCCGTTACCCGAAAACGGCTCCCGGACTCACCACGCGGTAGCGCACCCCACGCCGCTGCCGCGTGGTGACCCCCACCCTGCGTGGATAACGTTCCGATAACCGAGTTGCGCTCAGCACGTGGTCGCCCGCTAAGGTAGCAAGTCCGTGCCGTCCGGCACGCCCCGCTGACACTCGAAAGGAACAGCTCGTGCGTAAACACCTCAAGCAGCTGTCGCGCTATGAGCGCACCTTCGAGCCACTCGTGTACCCACGGAGCATCTAGACACGACACACAGTGTCGTCTGCCCCGTGCCCGTCGAGGTCCGGGGCTATTTTTATGCCCGCGAGCTGCAGCCCGCACCCGGACGCCCCTCCGACCGACCCCACCTGATCAGTGCGGGAACGTCATCCAGCACCATCTGAAACAGAATCGAAAGGCAATGGAAAAGATCTCAGAACGCCTCATCAGCTGGGCGAGCATCCTCGAGCCGAACACGCTCGAGCAGGCCCGCACAGCAACGACGATGCCGTTCATCTACCCGCACCTGGCCCTGATGCCCGATGCCCACCTCGGGCGCGGCGCAACGGTCGGGTCCGTCATCCCGACGCTCGAGGCGATCATGCCTGCAGCCGTCGGAGTCGACATCGGCTGCGGCATGATCGCCGTGCGCACGCAGTTCACCACAGACGACCTCGCCTCAGCGGGTTCGCTCAGGGCACTGCGTGAGCAGATCGAGCGCGCCATACCGCTGTCGGCCGGTGGCTATAACCGCAGCATCGTGGCAACCGCGGAACCGCGAGTCGCCGAACTCACCGCCATGGCCGAGGCCATCGGTCTCGAGCCCGGCGATCACGCGTCGAAGTGGGCGACCCAGCTCGGCTCGCTCGGCAGCGGAAATCACTTCATCGAGGTCAGCCTCGACGAGGAGGGCGCCGTATGGCTGTTCCTGCACTCGGGCAGCAGGGGTGTGGGCAACCGCATCGCGGGTCACCACATCGGTGTCGCGCAGAAGCTGATGGAGAAGTACTTCATCAGCCTGCCCGATCGGGACCTCGCCTACCTGGTCGAGGGAACCGTGGAGTTCGAGCGGTACATCGCCGACCTGCGCTGGGCACAGCACTTCGCCCTGCTCAACCGGGAGGAGATGATGGACCGCGTGATCCGGCAGGTCTCCGACCACTTCGGCGAAGCGGTCATCGAGAGCGAGCGGATCAACTGTCACCACAACTTCACCGAAGAGGAGACCCACTTCGGCAAGAGGGTGTGGCTCTCCCGCAAGGGAGCGATCTCGGCGAAGCTCGGGCAGCCCGGCCTCATCCCGGGTTCGATGGGCACGGCGTCGTACGTGGTGAGCGGTCTCGGCAACAAGGTCGCGCTCGAGTCGTCACCGCACGGTGCCGGGCGGCAGTTCTCACGGACGGCCGCGCGCAAGCAGTTCACCCACGAACAGCTTCGGGAGGCGATGGTCGGCATCGAGTACCGCGACACGGCGGCGTTCATCGACGAGATCCCCCAGGCGTACAAGGACATCGACCAGGTCATGGCTGACGCCACCGACCTCGTCGAGATCCGGCACACCCTACGCCAGGTGCTCAACGTGAAGGGCGACTAAACCCTGCTGGCTTGGCGGCCGCTGGGAGGTGCGTTCGCACCCCGGCGGCCGCCCTGTCCGCGGTCTAGGCTCGGAGAATGACCGATCTCCCCGCCCAGTCCTCCGGCACCTTCACGATCGGCGGCGACCTCACGGTCAACCGCCTCGGCTACGGCACGATGCAGCTGCCCGGCCCCGGAGTGTGGGGTCCGTCCAAGGATCACGACGGAGCCATCCGCGTGCTGCGTCGCGCGATCGAGCTCGGCGTGAACTTCATCGACACGGCCGACTCATACGGCCCCTTCATCGCCGATCACCTGCTGCGCGAGGCGCTGCACCCCTACACCGACGATCTCGTGATCGCCACCAAGGTCGGCTTCACCCGCCAGGGACCGAATCAGTGGACGCCCGTCGGCAGGCCCGAGTACCTGCGCCAGCAGGTCGAGCTGAACCTGCGCCACCTCGGACTCGAGCGCATCGACCTGCTGCAGCTGCACCGCATCGACGGTGCGGTGCCGCTCGCCGACCAGCTCGGTGAGCTCGTCGCCCTGCAGAAGGAAGGCAAGATTCGCCACCTCGGCCTCAGCGAGGTCAGCGTCGAGCAGTTGCAGGCCGCCCAGGAGTTCGCAACCATCGTCTCGGTGCAGAACCTCTTCAACTTCGGCAACCGCCAGTCCGAGGCGCTGCTCGACCACGTCGAGGCAGAGGGCATCGCCTTCATCCCGTGGTTCCCGCTCAACACCGGCAAGCTCACCGGATCCCGGTCGCCGCTGGTCGAGCTGGCCGGTACCCACGGTGTCTCCCCCGCGCAGCTCGCTCTCGCCTGGCTCCTCAAGCGCTCGCCCGTGATGCTGCCGATCCCTGGCACGTCGAGCGTCGAGCACCTCGAAGACAATGTGGCCGGTGCGTCCGTGCAGCTTTCCGACGAGGAGTTCGCCACCCTGGACGCCGCGCATGTCTAAAGAGATGCTTCATGAACCGGATGCCCAGCGCTACGTCCTTCGCATTGACAACCAGATAGCGGCCGTCGCCGACTACCGCGTCAACGGCTCCGGCATATCGTTCAACCACACCTACACCGCCCCGCCCCTGCGCGGTCACGGCTACGCGGCGGACATCGTCGAGTTTGCGATGAACGACGTCGAAGCGACGTCGGACCGCCACGTCGTTCCGATGTGCTGGTACGTCGCCGAATGGTTCGACAAGCACCCCGAGCGCGCCGGTCTGCTGACGCGCTGAGTCGTGCGGTTACTGTGAGACAGTGACCGACAGCCCGATCGACCCGCCGGTCGCCTCCCGGCGCCGTCGTGTGCCGTGGTGGGTGTGGACTCTGATCGCCATCGCCGCTGTCGTCGGGCTGGTGGCTGCCATCGGCGGGTTTCGGGATGTGCCGATCACCGCGCTCCCCCGCGTCGAACTCGGCGAGGCTCATATCGGCTCCGAGGTGCGCACCGTCGTATCCCGCGCCTACCTGAGCGATACGCAGCCGACCACCGGCCGCGAGGCGGATGCGGGCTCGGTGTACCTCGTGGTGGAGGCCTCCGCCGAGAACGTCGGCACAACCCCGAGCCTTCTCGACAGCGACCTCATCCGCGTGTTCGCGGGCGACGAGATCTCACCCGTCGACGAACCCTCCAACGTGATCGAACTGCGCTCGGGCGACGTGTCCGAGTTCCTGCAGCCCGGGGTCGCCGTCGACCTGGCCTGGATCTGGCCGGTCGACGCGGGCAGCCTCGACGTAGGCGACGACGTGTTCGTCGGTATCTTCGATCAGTTCGCGGTCTACGACCACCCCATCTGGGGAGACGACTCGTTCGGACGACCGACACCGGTGGCCCGCGTGATCACGAGTGTCGCGAGCTACGAGCAGCTCGAGGGGGCGGCGCCGTGAGGCGGGGCATCCGGTCTCTGGCGATCATCGGAGGCTTGCTGGTGGCGGGCATCGCGGTGGCGAGTGCGCCGAGCCTCGATCGTGTGGTCGGACCGTTCGAACTCGACGGCGCGGTGGGCGACACAATCTCCGCCCGGCTGTACAGCGCGACGCTGAACGAGGTCGGTTTGGCCAAAAAACTCGACCTCGGCTACGCGGACGGCGGCTTCAGCTACACACCGTCGGAGGTCTCGAGCAAGGAAGTGTTCGTGGTCGTCGACCTGCGTGTCACCACCGAGTTCGATCGCGTGCTGCTCGGCTACTCGCAGCTCGTCATCGACGGCGTCGAGTATCGCGCGGCGCCGTTCCTGCCGGGACGGACGATGCTGAGCCCGCCCGGTGGCCCCGGCATCCCCGTCGAGGGAACACTCGTCTTCGAGGTGCCCTCGAGCGTTGTCGAATCGGATGCCGCGGCGCACGCCCGCCTGCACATCAAGTCCCAGCTGACACCGCAGTTGGAGAGCGTGCCGGTGTTCACCATCGACCTCACCGGCCTCGACGTGGAGCGCGTGCGCGTGCTCGAGCCGGCGGAGATCCCGGAGGACATCCGATGAGGCGGGGGTGGTGGCGGCGCAATGGTGTGGCCGTTGCCGTGATCACCGTCAGTGTGCCCGGCCTCATCTGGCTGCTCGGAGGTGTGATCCTCACCGAGCGGCTCGCGAACGAGCCCGCGGTCACTCTCGTGGACGCCGGCGACAGCACGCAACTCGCCGGCTACCGCTTCACGCTCACGGCGAGTGACACTTTCGACCCGCGCGACCCCGAGGGCGAGACACGACCGGTCGGTGCGGAACTGGTCGCCGCCATCCTCAGCGTCGAGCCGATCGCGGGCGAAGCGCAGGAGGACGCGTCCTGCACGGCGACGCTGACCGCTCCCGGCCCGGAGCGGCTGCGGCGCACGTGGGAGCGCCTCGGCTCCCCCGGCGACTACCTGTACCGCCTCGCCGACGACACCAAGAGTGCCTGCGTGCTCGACGGTACGGCCTTCGAGTACGAGCTGGTGTTCCTCGCTCCCACCGGGACCTACGACGTGGCCTCGATCGACCTCACGCTGGACGGGGAACGGACGATCCATCGGCTCCAGCTGGAGCAGTGACCTGCTTCTCCTGCCACTTGCGCAGGCAGTAATCGAACGCGGCGGCGAGCAGCACAACCCGCAGCGGCTCGGTGATGATCGAGACCGCGACATCCATGACCGGATCGATCACGTTCCAGAAGTACCGGTCGTGCGGTCCGAAGAGGCGGTAGGCGCCGAACAGCAGCCACTGAGATGCGGCGTAGAGCAGGGCGTAAGCGGCCGCGAAGATCGCCAGCGAGCGGATGCCGGCCCCCGCGATGAGTTTGCCGGACTGGCTGAAGGGGCCGCCGAGGTCGTCCCACTCGTCGGTCACGAGGTAGGCCTGGCGGCGGATGATGGCGGGAAGCTTCTCGAAGCGCGGTCGGACGACTGCGGTCAGGCGCTCGGGCACGGTGTCAGTGATGTTTGCAGGCTCGATGTTGGCCAGCGCGCGGGTGTAGATGATGCCGGCGATGAGCAGCCAGGCGAGCGGCAGCAGGATGAGCTGCGCGACCACCGGGCCGAGCCAGTCGAACTGGGCCAGCAGCCAGCGCACGCCATCACCGAGTCCCAGGATGAAGTCGCGGATGTCTTCGACCCAGCGCACCACCTGCCGCCCCTCGATCCAGGCGATCGCCTGACCGAACACGGCGCCGAGTCCGGTGAGGGCAACGAACACCCAGGTCGCCTCGAAGTAGACCTCGAGCACGCCAAAGCCGCGCGGCAACTTGCTGCCGTAGATCTTGAGCAGGATCCGCGCGGCCAGCGCCACGAGGATGACGACCAGCACGAGCGGGCCGTCACCGACCTGCAGCACGCTGCCGTCCGTGCCGAACGCGTACTTGAAGGCGCTCTGCGCATAGTCGCTCAGGTCTTCCGCGAGCAGTCCGAGCACGGCGTACAGGAAGAAGAAGGGGATGATGCTCGCGAGCAGCACGTTCAGGAACTCGCTCGCGGCGTCCCTCAGCGACTCGAACTCGACGTCTCCGCCGGAGATGTCCCGGTAGGCGCGCATTCCTCGTCGGACGGCCAGGAACATCCCGACATAGGAGATCAGGCGGGCCAGGGCGGCGAGCGGGACGAGCAACAGTGCGGCGAGTGCACTCTCCGGGCCGATTGGTGCCGCGATAGCGAGCACCACCGCGCGCACGAGCGAGCCGCCGAGATACCAGGCGAACAGGGCGGGCCAGCAAAGCGCCAGGATGCGAGGGATCGCCCTCAGGCTGCGCAGCATGCTGCCATCGTACGGGGCGGTGGCGCTGCTACGTTCGAACCGTGCGTGAAACCGACCGACTGATTCTTCGCCCCTGGCGGGTGTCGGATGCCGTCATCCAGCACGAGCTCTGGACGGAACGCGACCCGCGTGTGCCGCCGCACCGGCGGCTCTCGGCTGACGGTCACCCCTCTGTCACGGACCTCAAGGAGAGGATACGGACTGGCTCCCAGCCCGGACTGCTTGCTGTCGAGTTACGCTCCACCGGCGAGGTGATCGGCTACTGCGGGGTCATTCCCCGTGACGGCTCTGACGAACCCGAGCTCGCCTACGAGCTGCTGCAGCGATTCTGGGGTCAGGGCTACGCGACCGAGGCAACGCGCGCGGTTATCGGTTCCGTCAGGGACCATCAACGGTTGTGGGCGTCGGTGCGCGACTGGAACACCGCCTCACGTCGTGTGCTCGCGAAACTCGGCTTCGTGGAGACCGGTCAGGTAGAGCCCGACGCCGTCCACGGGAATTCGCTGCTCACCGTTCTCGAACTGTAGCTAGCGCCATCCCGCCGCAGGGGCCACGAGCTTGACGATGCTCTCGAGCAGCGCTGCGTTGTATTCCACACCCAACTGGTTCGGCACGGTGACGAGAACGGTGTCGGCAGCCTGGACGGCGACGTCCTGCGCGAGTTCCGCCGCAATGACATCCGGTTCGCCGATGTAGCTGCGGCCGAAACGAGCGAGGCCGCCATCGAGGTGACCGACCTGGTCCTTGCCCTCCACCTGCGCGCGCAGGCCGAAGTAGTTGCGGTCGGCGTCGCTGACGATCGGGATGATGCTGCGGCTGACCGAGACCCGCGGAGTACGGGTGTGTCCCGCGGCCGCCCACGCCTCGCGGTAGATCTCGATCTGCTCGCGCTGCAGCTCGTCGAAGGGCACACCGGTGTCTTCGGTGAGCAGTGTCGAGCTCATGAGGTTCATCCCCTGCTCCGCCGTCCACTTCGCCGTCGCGCGCGTGCCGGAGCCCCACCAGACGCGATCGCCGAGGCCGGGGCTCTGCGGCTCGATGCCGAGCGCACCGCGCATGCCGCCGGTCATCTTGGGGTTCGCCTCTGCGATCCCGGCGCCGTCGATGGCCGCGCGGAACAACTCGGTGTGCTGCCGGGCGAGATCGGCGTCCGTCTCGTCGTCGGCCGGCACGTAGCCGAACGTCTCTGAGCCGTTCAGGGCCGTCTCGGGTGAGCCGCGGCTGAGCCCGAGCTGCAGGCGCCCACCGGCACCGGATGCACCACTGATCAGGTCGGTGGCGGCGGCCTCCTCGGCCATGTAGAGCGGGTTCTCGTACCTCATGTCGATCACGCCGGTGCCGAGCTCGATGGTCTTTGTGCGCGCGGCCATAGCGGCGAGGAGCGGGAACGGGGACGCGAATTGCGGCGCAAAGTGGTGCACGCGAACGTAGGCGCCATCCACCCCTAATTCTTCTGCAGCTACGGCCAACTCGATCGTCTGGTTCAGCGCGTCGCCGGCCGTGTGAACCAGGGAGCCCGGAACCGACTGGTAGTGACCGAAGGAGAGGAATCCGATGCGCTTCATAGCGGGTACAAGGTCACAGGGCGCGCCGGTATTCCGTGGGGAGCGTCGCTGGTGTGTGCTTCGATGGTTCGGTGACGAACGATGCCGCTGTGCCGCCCATCTCCGAGCATCCCGCGACGTGGAAGTTCGACTACCCGGTCATCCATGCCGAGACCCGGGACCAGTGGCGAGCCTGGCTGTCTGCCAATGCGGCATCCGCTCGGGGCGTGTGGCTGTGCTCGTGGCGCACCGCAACCGGCAAGCCGCGCTGCCCCTACCCCGACGCCGTCGAGGAGGCAATCTGCTTCGGGTGGGTCGACTCGACCAATACCATCTTCGACGAGGAGCGCGGCTTCCAGCTCTACACTCCGCGCCGGGGCAAAAGCTCGTGGACCCGCCTCAACCGCCAGCGCGCCGCGGACATGGAGGAGCGCGGACTGATGACCGAGCCCGGGCGGCAGGCGATTGCCGCCGCACAGATCAACGGATACTGGACGATCCTGGACTCGGTCGAGGATCTTGAGGATCCAGCCGACCTTGCCGCGGCGCTGGACCGGGAACCACTCGCACGGAGCAACTGGGACGCTTTCCCGCCGAGCGCCCGCAAACAAATGCTGTGGACGATTGTCAGTGCCGCGCGAGCCGAAACACGCGCTGCGCGCATCGCCCGAATCGTTTCGGAAGCGGCTCTCGGACGCCGTGCGAACGGCTGACTACCGTTCCCCCAACGGGGGCTCGCCGAGTGCCGAGCCGCGTCGATAGCGTTGCGGCAGAAGCACACCCCACCCGAAGAAAGCAGTAGAAATGAACTACGTCGTCCTCCAGATCATCCTCAAGGAGAAGTTCCTCGGCACCGGTTCCGGCAACCTCACAGAACTCGAGAACGCGATCAACGCCCAGGCCGCGAAGGGCTACCGCCTGCACACGATCACCACCGCCTCCTCCGGAAGCAAGGGACTCGGCGGCGGCGACCGCATCCAGGCGACGCTGGTATTCGAGAAGCTGGTCTAGCGCCCGCCGCGCTTGCGCGTCTGCCCCTCCTTCGCAGCTCGGGAGAACTGCTTCACGTGGGAGCGGTAGGCGTGCACGTCCGCGCGCCTGGCAGCGGACAGCGCCTCGCGTTGCAGCCGCTGCCAGTCGCGGTAGCGATCGGCATCGAGTGATCCGTCGTCGAGCGCTGCAGCGACAGCGCATCCCGGCTCTCCCGCGTGCCGGCAGTCGTGGAACCTGCACGACGATGCCAGCTCGCCGATCTCCGCAAAGGATGCGGTGACCGACTCCGCGTCGGCGACGAGCCCGACCGAGCGGATGCCCGGAGTATCGATGATGAGTCCGCCTCCTCTGCCGTCCGGCAGGTCGGGCAGCAGGTGCAGTTGACGCGAGGTCGTCGTGTGGCGCCCCTTGTTGTCGCTCGCGCGCACCCGTCCGGTCTCCGCATCCTCCCGTCCGAGCAGGGCGTTCGTCAGCGTGGACTTGCCCGCACCGGACTCGCCGATGAGCACGGCGGTCCGGCCGGCGACAAGGTCGCGCACGGCGTCGAGCCCGCTTCCTTCGAGGGCGGATGTCACGAGCACCAGCACCCCCGGATGCTCCAGCTCGAGCCGCGGAAGGTCGAGCTCGCCCGTGCCGGCCTTGGTGACGACGATCACGGGCACGGCACCGGCATCCCAGGCCATGGTGGCGACACGCTGGATGCGGCCGGCCTTGATCGGCCGGTCGACGCCGCAGGTGATGAGCACCACGTCGACGTTCGCCGCGAGCACCTGGCTGCCCTGCTTGTGCGCGGCCTCCCGGGTGAGCAGCCCGGAACGTTCGAGCACGGCACGGATGCGCCCCGTGCCCTGCTCGATGTCGAGCCAGTCGCCGACCGTGGGCTGCGGTTCGAGAGTCGGAACGCTGCGCAGCGTCTGGACGCCGTCAGCGCATACCGCGGTCAGGGTCGAGCCGTCATGGCGGAGAACGCGCGCCGGTTGAGTCCCGTCGGAGACGGGTCGGTCCCTCCAGCCGTACGGCTCGAGGGTCGGGAAAGTTCGGAAAGTCACGAGTGATACCTCATCGATGAGTGTCGGCCGTGGCGCAAAGCCGGGGCCGACAGGTGCGCGAGCCCGCGAAAGGGGCTGGGCGCTCTACAGGCAGATGGAGCGGAGGGCGCGTGCGTCAGTGGTAATCATGGACTGGCCCTCCGGTTTCTCTCGTAGTTCGATGCGATGCGGCAACAGGCTAGCGCATATCCGCCTCCCCAACCCAGCGAACTCCTCGCCGATGGCAGAGCAGGGGGCCGCGCAGGGGCGCCTTCGCGACGGCGCATGCATCGATCACGAGCCGGAACCACGCGCGGTCGGCGTTGGTGATCTCCTCGCTGCCCGAGCGCTCGAGGGTGACCACGATGGTCACGGCCTCGACCTGGTCCATGAGCTCCCGGATGAACCCGCCGAGCTTCTGCACGTCTTTGGCACCTGGTGTGGGAGGAACGTTCGACGGCATCAGGAGGGGCAGCTGTCGCCCGTCGGCGTCGAGGAACATCAGCCAGAGCTGGCGGCGGATGCCGTGTTCGAGCAGTTCGGTGACGCGGTCGAGCACGTCGGAGTCGGTTGTCAGGATGCGGTCGCGGAGGTCGTCGTAGGTGGGCATGGGGTAAGTCTTGTGCGGCGGTGGGGGCTCGCGGCCGGTCATCCCGACATCTGTGGAGAGAGCTGTCTAGGCGAGGCCTGTGGAGAACTCGCGGGCGAGCAGCGCGAATACGACGGTGTCGACCCACTCGCCCTTGGAGAACAGGTTGTCGACGAGATGAGCTTCCTGCCGCATGCCGAGACGGCGGCAGAGCGCGGCGGAGGCCGCGTTGTGCGGGTCGAGCTCGGCCACAATGCGCCGGAAGCCCAGGGTGCCGAAGGCGTGGCGGAGCATCGCGGTCGCCGCCTCCGTGGCATAACCGTTGCCCTGGAACTCGGGGTGGAACCCCCAGCCGATCTCGCCGGTGAGCTGGTCGGAGTGCGCGAGCTTGAGGATCACGTCGCCCACGAGCCGATCGTCAGAGCGGCGGACCACGGCGAGGTCGAGGTAGTCGCCGTCCTCCCGCAGCGAGACGTGCGCCGCGTGCGCCGCCACCTTCTCGGTGATGGTGTCGAGATCGCGCGGTTCGAACAGCAGGTAGCGGCAGACATCGGGGCGGGAGTAGTAGGAGTGGAATGCCGGCACGTCGGACGAGGCGAGCAGGCGAAGCTCGAGACGGTCGGTGACGATCGGCGTGTCAAAGGGCTCGGCCGAGATCACTCTGCCTCCCCCACGAACACGCGCTTGAAGCTGCGGCCGTCGTCGAGCGTGACGGTCTCGGCGCGCAGGGTGCCGCGGGATACACGCAGGTAGACGGCCTGCACGGACACCCCGAGCTGTTTGGCTGCCTCCGCGACCGACAGCCCCGGCAGGTCGGTCGGCTTGCTCGAGGGGCGGGCGGCACGCTTGCGCCCCGCATCCAGACGGGCGGCGATCTCCGCGTCGCTCCCCTGCCAGCGCCATTTGGCAGCCGTGGCGCTGAGGTTCGCGGCCGAAGCGACGTGGTCCCATGTCGCACCCCCGTCGAGGGCGGCGCGCACGGCGGTGAGGCTTGCGGCGTCCGCTTCGAGCGCCGCAATCAGGCTCCGGATGCCCCTGAGCCTGTCCAGCGGATCCCTCAGCGCCCCCAGCTCGCCGACAAGCGCGGCGCTCTCGCTCGAGAGGTAGTCCTCTACAGCCATGCGGATTTCACCCGCTCGGTGATCCGCCAGGACTCGACCTCGGCGATGGTGCCCACCGTGGACGCGACGTGCCCGCCGATCTGTCTCGCGAGCTCGCGGGACTCGGCGGCGAAACGCACCACGAGGCGCGCCTGGCCGGAGACGACCTGCACGTCGGACGCCTCCACCACCGCAAGCTCGAGCGCGGCGTCGCGCGCCGCAGGCAGCACGCTCGCGGGCGCGACGCCGGGGGCGAGGGCGCCGACGACGAGGGTGACGCGGTAGGACGGCATGGGACAACGCTAACTGCCACACTTGTCCCATCGATACTCTCTTCGCACCCACGGCCCCGCTCGAGTTCTCGCCGACCCTCCTCGTGATCCTCTTGGTCGCCGCGGCGGCGCTCAGCATCCCGCGTTTCACCTGGGCCTGGTTCGGCCTGTTCACGACTCTGGTGCACGAGCTCGGGCACGCTGTCGCTGCCCTGCTCACGGGTCGCGTCATCCACGGCATCCGCATTCGCCGCAACCATTCGGGTGAGGCGGTCAGCAGCGGTCGCGGCGGGTTCGGCCCGGTGGTGAGCGGCTTCTTCGGCTACCCCGCTCCCGCGGTCGTGGGAGCGGCACAGCTCTGGAGTGTGTTCAACGGCTACACGGCGATCGCGCTGTTCGTCGGCGGCGTGATCCTCGCGGTGACGCTGCTCGTCATCCGCAACCTGTTCGGCGTGCTCGTCGTCGCGGCCTCCGCGGGCGCGAGCGCACTGCTCTGGTTCTACGCCTCCCCCGAGGTTCAGGGGTATGCGCTGCTCGTGATTGGCACGGCCCTGCTCGTGGGCTCGGTTCGTGGTCTGCTCACGGTCGTGGGAGTGCACACTCGCCGCCGGGACCAGCTGCAGACCTCGGACGCATACCTGCTCTTCCGGCGCACGGGGGTGCCCTCGCCCGTGTGGCTGCTGCTCTTCGCTGTGGTGATCGGCGCGTGCGTGGTGTTCGCCGTGACGGCCTATGCAGCCGAATACGCTTGAGACCATGACTATCACCGCCTCCGCTGACGGCTCCGCCCTCGGAAACCCCGGCCCCGCAGGCTGGGCCTGGTACATCGACGACAACACGTGGGACGCCGGCGGCTGGAAGCACGCCACCAACAACCAGGGCGAACTCAAGGCGGTGCTCGAACTGTTCCGCGCGACGGCGCACGTCGACGACGACCTGCACATCCTGTGCGACAGCCAGTACGTCATCAACTCGGTGACCAAGTGGATGCCGGGCTGGAAGAAGAAGGGCTGGCGCAAGGGCGACGGCAAGCCCGTAATGAACCTCGAGCTGCTCAAGGAGATCGACGAGGCCATCGCCGGGCGACGCTACCGCTTCGAGTGGGTACGCGGTCATGTCGGCCACGTGCTCAATGAGGCGGCGGATGCCCGCGCTCGAGCCGTTTCGGAAGCCTTCGCCCGAGGTGCCGCGATCCCCACGGGGCCCGGCTTCCCCGGAGCCGCCCCCGCGATCACGGCGCAGGCGGAAGCCGAGCCGCAGGTCGCCCAGCTCTCCTTCGACTTCCTGGACGAACCGGAGACACAGCCTGAGGCAGAGCCGGCAGCGGAACCCGAGTCCGACATCGCGCTGACCCCCGCCCAGAAGTTGCGCCTGGCCGAGCGTGCGCGCGCCGAGGGCATCAGCGTTTCGGAGCTGCTTGCGCGGCTGATCTAAGCGCGCGTCTGGCCCGACGGACCCGTGCCTCGATGTCGAGCAGTGGGCAGCAGACCTCGTCGGGGTGCACGAGCCCGTGCTCGATGACCCACTGGCTGAGCCGCTCCACGACACGCAGGTGCACGCGTAGCGACGGCGAATCGCCAGGCAGCCACTCCGGCTCGACGAAGATCGCGAGCAGGTAGATGAGGTCGTCGGCGTGGGCGACCCGAGCGACCGGATCTCGAGGGTCGAACGCGCGCTCTGCGGCTACGAGAGTGCGATCGCGATCGACGAGGATCTGGTCGCCGTGCGCCTCGACGCAACGGCGCAGAGACTCGGCGACAGCGAGAATCCGGTGGCGCGCGAGACCCGTGCTGAGCCCGGCCTGCTCGTCGGTGAAGGTGGTGAGGATGGTGGTGATGGTGGGAGGTGTATTCGTCATGCCGGAAGGGTGCAGGGAGGCACAGACATCCCGACAAAGAGGCCTCAGGCGATCGCCTGTGGAGGAGAGGCGGCGCGTCAGACGGGGAGACGCGGCGTGCGCGGCTCGAGGGTGGAGGCTGCGGCGAGAAGGGCCGCGGCATCCGTTTGCTTGATATACACGCCCGTGACGTTCACCGCGCGAGTCTCGACGACCAGCACGAAGCCGATGGCGGAATCCGCGAAGAGGTCGGTCTTGTACGACTTCGCCACGGCGGCCATAACCTGCTCGCGCTTGGCTCGACCGGTCTCATCCAGAGAAGCGAAGTCGCCGATGAGCGAGGGTCCGGTCGAGGATACGCCGACACGAGCGACGTCCCGAGGAGCAATCGTGACCACGCGCCACCAGAACGGACCGCGGGTGGTGAAGCCGCGCTCGTCGATCTCGTAGACGTTGTAGCTCAGGCGAAAGAAGAACAGCACGAGGCCGAGGCTAAAGACCGGGAAGTAGATGCCAGAGGCGAGATCCGGTCCGGTGATGGCGATCACGGTGAATACCACGAACGCGATGGCCGCGACGATGATGAGGATGATCGCGACCGTGTTGTAGTGGCGGTAGCTCCACCGCGATGCCGGGTCGAACGCCGCGATCGGGCGGCCGAAGTAACTGCCGGAGGCCGCGAGAGGGGTGGGCGGCGCGGCGGGGTTCACGTTTCCGAGCCTAGCTCGACACCGACTCCCCTTCGACCAGCTCGATGAACGCGCTCAGTTGCGCCAGCGTTGCCGCGTTGGACGGCAGATAGTCGAGCAGAGCCGGCGAATAGAGCAGGTAGGCGGCCCATTGCGCTCGGGAGATCGCGACGTTCAGCCGGTTCGCGAGGAGCAGGAACTCCAGCCCGCGCGGCACCTCCGCAGCGCTCGATGCGGCCAGCGAGACGATCGCGATCGCGGCCTCCTTGCCCTGGAACTTGTCCACGGTGCCGACGGGCACCTCGTCGAATCCCGCTGACGAGAGCACCGACCGCAGCAGCTCCACCTGAGCGTTGTAGGGCGCGACGACGATGATGTCGCGTTGATCGAGCGGCCGAGTCTCGCCGGCCACTGTCCACGGCGTTCCGAGCAGGTCGCGCACGAGACCGAGAGCGCGCGTGGCCTCCTCCGGCGACGACGTCGCGTTCTGCTCGTGAGCGACGGGCAGCGGGTGCAGGCCGGGATCGACGCCGGCCAACAGGCGCTCCCCCGCCTGCGAGCGGAGCTTGCCGTCATACGACAGCCGCGAGACCGGCTCACACACCGCGGGATGCATGCGCCACGAGCGTTCGAGGAAGTAGCCGAATTCGGGCGGCAGCACGTCGTGTCCCTCGCTCAGCCAGCCGAGAGCAGAGACATCCACCGGTTCGGGATGCGACCCCTGGCTCACCTGCGGCAGCTGCTGCGGGTCCCCGAGAAGCAGCAGGCGTTTCGCCGATCCCGCCGAGGCAATGGTGCTAGCGAGGGAGAACTGGCCTGCCTCGTCGACGACGAGCAGGTCGAGGGTGCCGGGCGGGATCGCTCCCGCATTGGCGAAGGTCCACGCGGTGCCGCCGAGCACCCAGCCGTCATCCCGGTTCACGAACGAGGCGGGTGTGCTGATCGACTGCCAGGGCACAATGTCCGTGTCGCCGTCTTTCGCCTTCTTGCCGATGAGTTTCGGGTCGAGACCCGCGGCGACGATGCCGAACAGCATGTTCTTGACCGTCTCGTGCGACTGCGCGACGATGCCGACCTTCCAGCCGTGGTTCTCGACGAGGTTCCGGATGACCCGGGCGCCGGTGTAGGTCTTGCCGGTGCCGGGCGGCCCCTGCACCGCGAGGTACGAGTGGTCGAGGCCGAGAAGCGTGTCGCGGATGGCCTCGATAGTTGTGCCGGTCACCGGCACGATGCCGCCCCGCGGGGGTGCCTTGCGCAGGATGTCGAGGGCCGCATCCGGAAGCATCTGTGGAATAGCCCGCAGCACACGCTGGCCCCAGGACTCGATCGCCTCGGGCTGCGGACGCGCGGGCGGCGGTTTGCCGGGTGACAGGGCTGCGGGAACGGCATCGTGGCGCTCGGCACCCGCCTCGAGCAACTCGAGCACCACCCAGCCATCGTCGGTCACCTCGAGCACCTCGCCGTCGCTCGATGCCTTCGAGCCCGGGTTGCGGGTGAGCGAGATGAGTGGCGCGGGGTCGTTGTAGACGAGGAACGGTTTGGAGCCCTCCTTGAGCGAGCTGCCGGGAGCGAGTCGGCCGGAGACGAGCAGGGTGCGACGCGCCTTGGTCTGGCGGCCCGTGAGCGACCAGTCGGCGAGCACCTCGACCCGGTCGATGGCGAGCACGTCACGCACGTCGGCCCACTCGTCGATCGGGCGCTGCAGCCGGTCGAAGTGATCCTGCCAGAATTTCTTCGCCTCGCGGCGGTGGTAGTCGATCGTAGCCGAGGCCAGCGCGATCGCCGTGTCGTCGGCCGTGCGATCCGCGAGCGGCACGTCGGCGACGTGGGCCGCAAGCTCGACGTAGACCGGACTGGGGTCCCGCGCAACCGGCAGCTCGAGTTCGAGTTCGCGGGCGGGCGTCGGCTCAACGCCCAGCGCACGCGCCTGCTCGAGCAGCCAGTCGCGCAGGCGCAGCGTCGAGACGCAGTCGTACTCGTTGTAGGAGGCGATGGCGTCGAGTTTGGCCTGGCCCTCCTCGACCGAACCGGACTCGATGAGCACCCGCGCGTCCGCGTACTGCTGCACCGAATCGGCGGCGTTGTCGACCCCGGAGCGATGGGTCGGCATGTACAGCGGCTCGAGTTTCTTTATCGAGTAGCTGTGCGAGCCTATGCGAATCGCCTTTTTGACGGCCGGGTACAGGTCGACCAGCACGCCCTGGCGCAGCAGGTCGTCTACCTGTTCCTCGCCGACGCCGTGCCGGGCGGAGAGAGACAGAAGGTGGGTGCGCTCGTAGGCGGCGTAGTGGTAGATGTGCAGGTTGGGGAAACGCGCGCGCCGCTCGGCCACGTAGGCGAGGAACGCGATGAGGGCGTCGCGCTCCTGAACATAGTCGTGCGCCCAGAAGGTGCGGAACGTTGCATCCGCTTCGACCAGGCCGAACAGGTAGTCGAGGCCCCACTCCTTGCCGTCAACCGCATTCTCGCTGTACAGCGGGTCACCCTCGAAGTCGAAGAAGATGTCGCCCGCGTCGGGGTGCGGCAGGGCGGAGAGGGTTTCGGGCGCGAATACCTCGAACGCGGGCACCTCGCCGGTGGTGCGCAATTGCACCCGGGCCTGGGCGCGCAGTCCGGCCAGGGTCGAGGCGGCGATGCCGTCGACGACCGAGGGTGCCTGGGCGAGCTCGTCGATGGTGTGGATGCCGGCCGCCGCGAGCCGGTGGCGCTGCGTGAGCTGGATGCCCGACACGAGCAGCACGTCGCGATGCAGTTCGACCTGCGCGGCGCACTGGGCACATCGTCCGCAGGCGGTGTACCGCGGGTCGCCCCAAGGCGTCGGGACCGGGTCTGCCTGCTTCTCGTCGAGGATGCGCTGCAGGCGGGCGCGGCGTTTGCGGAAGACCGGCAGCACATCCCGGATCGCATGCGTGCTGGTCGTGCCGTCCCCGAGGATCAGGTGCACGTCGGGGCCGATCGGGATACCGAGACGAACGAGCTGGTCGCTGTAGGCGGCGAGCTGCAGCAGCGCCGTGATCTTGGCCTTGCGGGCGAGCTTGGTGTCGTAGACCTCGTACTCCCCCGCGGTGTTCTGCATGATGAAGTCCGCGTAGCCGAGCAGGCGGCCGTCGAAGAACGTCGCCTGGAACAGCACGTCAGCGCCGTCCTTCAATGCGGCGAGGGATGCAGCGGCATCCGCATCCCGCGATTCAAAGGTCGGAGCGAACTCGACGACGCGTCTCGTGTCGCGCAGGCGCTCGAGTGTCTCCCGCTCGTGGATCGTGCCCAGCAGGCCGGCGCGCACCAGCATGTCATCTTCGGGCTGCGGCTCGGCGGTGATGCGACCGAGCTTGTCGTCGAGGCGTCGCATCAGACCCCATTCGCAGCTTGCGGCAGCGCTGAGGTCGCTGGCGCTGTACACCACGGTGCTGGTCGGGTCGTCGCGGTCGAGCAGGAACATCCTCGAAGGCTAGCGCGAGCTACCGACCCGCACGACGGCCTGCACCGGCAGGTGGTCGGAGGCGAAGGTGCCTCCGAAGCGTGCCGTGTTGATGCCGACGACGCTCGGCTGGATCGCGGCGCCCCCGAGGATCCAGTCGATGCGCTTGCGGTCGAGCTTCGGAGCCCGGTAGTTCGGGTAGGTGCCCCACTCGGCGGTGAGTCGCTCCTCGGCTGTGTCCCACGTGTCGGGAAAGCCCGCCGCGGAGAATTCGGCGAAGGGCAGGGTGTCGACGGCCGAGTTGAAGTCACCCGTGATGATCGTTCTCTCGTCGCTGATGCTCGCGACGAGCGTCGCGGCCATCACGCGGGAGCGGCGGGAGCGGTGATCGAAGTGGGTGTTGACGAAGTGCAGTTCCTCGGAGGTCTCCTTGTCGCGGAGGCGGGCCGAGACGAGCACCCGAGGGATCTGGTTGCCCCAGCTCCGCGAACCCGGAACCGTCGGGGTATCGGAGAGCCAGAGCTGCTCCCAGTGCACGATCTCGAAGCGGATGAGGTCGACATAGATCGGGCAGCCCTCACCGCCGAGGTTCGCGTTGCGCCCGTGCCCGAGCCGCGCGTAGTGGTCGCCGAGACTCGAGCGTACGTAGCGGCTCTGGTCGGGCAGCGCCTCCTGCACACCGAGCAGCGCGGGGCGCTCCGCCCGCAGCAGGTGGCGCAGTGCGGGCGCACGCCGCACCCAGACGTCGGGGCTGCGGCGGGAGATGCGCGGCATACGGCGGCGGATATTGAAGGTCATCACGTGCACGTCGGGTGCCTCGCGGGGACCGACCAGTGCAGTCATGTCTGAATGCTAGGGGTCATCGCGGATGAAGCTCGGCAGTCACACGCCCTCGGTCTCGATGATGCTGCGACCCCGGCCGTCCACGCTCACGCGTAGCTTGGCGAGGATCTGCTCCTTCATCGAGTCGACGTGGCTAATCAGACCGATGGTGCGTCCGCCGGCCCGCAAGCCGTCGAGGGTGCTCATGGCGATCTCGAGGGTGTCGTTGTCCAGCGACCCGAATCCCTCGTCGATGAACAGCGTGTCGAGGGTGATGCCACCGGACTGGTTGGTGACAACCTCGGCGAGCCCGAGCGCGAGGGCCAGTGAGGCGAGGAAGGTCTCGCCCCCGGAGAGGGAATGGGTTGCTCGAGCGCGCCCGGTGTGCTCGTCGAGAATCGCGAGCCCGAGACCGGATGACGTATTGCGGTATTGCACGGTGTCGTCGTGCTCGAGGCTGAACCGTCCGCTCGTCATCGCGCGCAGCCGGGAATTCGCTGCAGCGACGATCTCCTCGAGCTGGGCGGCGAGCACGTAGGTCTCGAGGCGCATCCGTCGGGTGTTCGGTTCCTTTCCGGCAACCGCCTGCGCGAGTTCGCGCAGCTGGTCGAAATCTGCCTGTCTGCCGGCGGATGCCACGAGCCGCACCCGCGCCTGCTCCGCGATCCGCGTGGCCGAGGTGCGTCTCTCGGCGAGCGAGCTCCGCGTGGCGAGGGCGTCATCCCGAACGGCACGGGCGGCGACAGCAGCGGATTCCCCCGCCGCGAGGTCGATCGGCTCGGCCTCGACGTGCGCGAGTTCGGCGAGGGTCGACTCCGCGGTGGCGAGTGCCTCGTCGTGCGCCCGTATCCGCGCCTCAAGTGGCCCGAGGTCGGCGACGCGTGCGGCCTCGACCGCGTCCGCGCTGTCGAATTTCTGCTCGGCGAGGGCGACCTCGAGGGCGTCGGTCGCGTCAGTGAGTGTCTCCGCGCGGGTTGTGGCCTGGGCGATGGCCTCCTCGAGGGCTGCGGCCGCGTCGCGCGTGGCGCGTAGCTCGTCGAAGCGGTCCGCAACGCTGGGGTGATCACCACGTTGTTCGGTGACGCGCGCGGCGACCGCGTCGCGGGTCGTACGCGCCACAGTGAGCGCCGCGAGGTCGCTCTCCCGGTCGGTGCGCAGCTCGTCGAGCTGCGCGGCTCCGCGATCGGCTTCGGCGCGCAGGGTCGCCGCAAAGGATTCGAGCGTCTGCTGGTGTCGCGTGGCGAGGGCGATCACGGCGAGGGCCTCCTCGGCGGTGAGCTTTTCTGCGGTGATGCTCTCCGCGTCGCGTCCGTCGGTGCGGCCGATCGTCTCTGCGAGGGAGATATCCACGGCGGCGCGCAGTGCCACTGCGTTGTCGAGCTGGCGCTTAGCCTCCTCGACCACTTCGAGCGCCGCGTCGATGTCCTCCTGGGTGACCGGATTTCCGCTGGGCGTGGCCGGTGCCGGGTGGCTGGTGGAGCCGCAGACCGCACAGGGCTCCCCCGCGACCAGCTCGCCCGCGAGCTCGGCGGCGTGACCCGCGAGACGTTGTTCGAGCAGGCCGTGGTGGCGGGTGGCGGCGGCGAGGTGACGTGCGCTGGCTGCATTCTCGTCGGCGCGGGCCACTTCGAGGTTGCTCGCGAGGGATGCGGCGACGCGAGCGTGCTCGAGTGCGGTCTCCAGTCTCTCGACCGTAGCGCGGGCGGCGGGTTCTCCCGCGGCCTGCACCTGTGCGACGGCGAGGGCCTCGGCGTTGGCGTCGATGCGCGCGGGCAACCCCTCGAGGGAGTCCTGCAGGGCGGTGAGCGCGTCATCCCGTGCAGTCACCCGGTCTTCGGCATTATCGACGGCCCGCTCGAGTTTCGGCAGGGTGCGCTCCTCGGCGCGGGCGTCGGCGAGGGAGCCCAACTGTCCGTCCAGCTCGCGCACCGTCTCGCCGAGATCCTCGCTCGTAAGGCCGTGGGCATTCCAGGCTGTGCGCGCCGTGTTCTCGGCGGCGCGCGCTGCGGCGGCCGCGACATCCGCGGATCGCTGCGTCGTGACGACCTGCCAGACGATGGATGCCCGGCGCGCCGCCCCGAGCCCCTCCCGGTCCCGCTCGATGGTCTCCGTGTTCTGCCGAAGCTCGGTCGCCCGGGCTGTTGCCGTGTCGCGGCGCAGCTGCAGGGCGCGCGTGTCCGAGCGGAGGCGCTGCGCCGCGTCCAGCGCGGTGTGCTCGGCGTCCGCCCGTTCGGCGGCGGCCACGGCTTCGGTGTGCAGGGTCTCGAGTGCCGCGAGTCCCTCGTCGAACCAGGACTCCCCCTCGCCCTCCTCTATGGACAACAGCTCGGCGAACTGGCGGCCCAGTTGCTGGAGCAGCTCGAGGTCACCGCTCATCGTCGCCTCGAGGGCCTTGCGGCGTTCGGTGAAGGCAGTTTCGATGTCGGCGAAGCGGTCGGTCGCGAACAGGGTGCGCAGCACGGACTGGCGTTCGTCGTTGTTCGCGCGCAGGAACTGCTGGAAACGGTTCTGCGCGAGCAGGATCACCTGCAGGAATTGGTCTTTGCTGAGCTGCACGATCTGGTGAATCTCGTGTCCGACGTCGACGGGCCGGGCGGCGATGCCCTCCCAGGTCTTTCCGTTCTTGCGGAACAGCTCCGCGGTCGCCGCGACCGGGGTAGCGCGGCCGGGCTTCTCCCACGACGGACTGCGGCGAACCCGGTAGGCGATGTCGGAGACGGTGAATTCAAGTTCGACCCAGCTGGCGTCGTCGGGGCCGGCGTGGTCGCTGCGCAGGCGCTGCTGGCTGCCGTCGTACCGGGGCACAGTCGCGTAGAGCGCGAAGCAGATCGCGTCGAGGATGCTCGACTTGCCGGCACCCGTCTTGCCCGTGATCAGGAAGATACCGTCGTCGGCGAACCGCTCGAAGTCGACGGACTGCTCCTCGAGGTACGGCCCGAATCCGGCGAGCCGCAGGGAGGTGATCCTCACGCGGTGGCCTCGCCGCTGGCTTCGGTGATCACTTCGGCGATGAGGGCGCGCTCGGCTTCGCTCGGTCCGACTCCGTTGCGCACGAGCTCGAGGAATCCGGCCACCACCTCGTTGTCGGTCTGCGCCCGCGTGCGTTCCCCGTACGAGGTGGTGCGCTCGGAGGTCACCGCGGGACGGTATTCCACGGCGGCGGCGTGCGGGAAGCGGTCGCGCAGCCTGCGCATGGCGTCGAGTGGGCGCACGGTGTCGGTGAGCACCGCAGAGACCCAGTCGTTCGTGAAGGGGGCGTGCGCGTCATCCCGAAGCAGGTCGTCGAGGGTGCCGGTCAACACGGTCAGTCGGCGCGGGATGGGCAGGTCGACCCAGCGCGTGCCCTGCAGGCCGCTCGCGTCGAGGTCGACGATCCACGCGCCCCGCGGCTTGTCGCCCTCGCCGAACGAGTAGTGCAGCGGCGCGCCCGAGTAGTGCGCACGGGGGCTGAGCTGCGCCCGCCCGTGGATGTGCCCGAGCGCCACATAGTCGGGCCCGTCGAAGACGCTGAGTGGCACCAGGTCGAGACCGCCGGAGCTGATGTCGCGCTCGACGTCGCTGGCCTGCACGTCGGAGATGAAGGCGTGGCTGATGACCACGGACCGCGTTTCTGCCGCGCTCGCCCGGATACGCCCCATCACGAAGCCGAGCACCTGCTCGTGGGTCTTGAGGGTCTCGTCGGGATAGTGGTGCCTGAGCAGCGCCGGCTCCAGGTACGGGATGCCGTAGAACCACACCTGCCCGTGCTCGTCGTCGATGACAATCGGCTGGTCGTGCAGTTCCTGCCTCGTGATGATGTGGATGCCCGCGAGCCCCGTGAACCCCGCATTGAAGCCGAGTCGCGTGGCCGAGTCGTGATTGCCGCTGGTCAGGATCACCTGCGCCCCGGCGCCCCGCAGCCCCCGCAGGATGCGGGTCAGCACCTCGTAGTTCTCGGCCGCCGGAGTCGCGGAATCGAATATGTCCCCCGCCACCACGACCACGTCGACGCGTTCGGCCTTCACCACCTCGACCATGGCTTCGAGCACGCTCTCGAGGTGCTCGAGCGTCGAGTTGCCGTGGAACGTTCGCCCGATATGCCAGTCGGAGGTGTGAAGAATGCGCATGGGGTCGAGGGTATCGGGTGGGGGTGACAGGGGTGTGCGGCTGTCCACCGCGGTGCGGGGGATGCAGCGCCCAGCGCCGACCCTCCCCCGCAACCTAGGCTGAAAGTATGACTTCTTCCCCGATCACGATGTACGGCGCCGAGTGGTGCTCCGACTGCCGCCGCTCCAAGGCGCTGCTGGACGCGAGAGGCGTGGCCTACGAGTACGTCGACCTCGAGGCCGTCACGGAGGGCGCCGACCGTGCGTTTGCGATCAGCGGGCGCACGAGCATCCCGGTCATCGCATTCGCGGACGGCACGCACCAGGTCGAGCCCAGCAATGCCGAGCTCGAGGGCAAGCTGCGGGAACTCGGCGTACTCGCCTAACGTGCCTTGGGGATGCGCGGCCGTACCAGCGCGTGACTCCCCCGGATCATCTCCTCCACAAGCTGGGTCGGCACCGAACCGTCGAGCACTACCGAGACCCAGTGCTTCTTGTTGAGGTGGTAGCCGGGCGTGATGGCCGGGTAGTCGGCCTGCAGCGCGAGGCTGTCGGCCGGGTCGATCTTGAGCGAGACGCTGAGCGGCGATGCCGCAAGCGAGGTCAGGGCGAAGATCTTGCCGTTGCCCTCCGTCTTGAAGACCGTCGTCTCCTCCCCGAAGGGATACGTCTCGACGGCCTGGGGTAGCGCGAGGCAGAACTCGAGCAGTTCATCAGGGGTCATATCACCCACCGTAGACGCACGAAAGCCCCGCCCGTCCAGCTTGGCGAGGCTCTCGGCGTTCGGGAGAATCTACTTGAACGCGTCCTTCACGTTCTCGCCGGCCTGCTTCAGGCTCGCCTTCGTCTGGTCGGCCTTGCCCTCGGCCTGCAACTGCTCGTTGTCGGTCGCGTCGCCGAAGGCCTCCTTGGCCTTGCCCGCGAGCTTCTCGCCGGTGTTCTGAACCTTGTCTCCGTCACCCATGATCTGCACCTTTCCGTGTTGATGGAACCGACGCTACGCCGCATGGCGCCCGGTGCACCCGCTCCCAGCGGTTTAGAACCAGACACTCAGGCTGGGTGCGATTGGCGAGTGAAAAGCGCGCTCCAGGGCGTCTACACTTCCCGCCGTGTGCTGCTGGATGCGCCCCGCTCGCGCCAGGGTCAGTGCAGATACCCCGCCCAGGTAAATCGCGCCCAGCTCGTTCACCGAGAGCTCGAGGTCGGGCGAGTCGGATGTCCCGTGCACCCCCTCGTGCGTGACCCGGTACCGGCCCGCGGCGAACCCCAGCTCGTCGGTCACCTCGATGACCACGTCCAGCGGTGCGCTGTATTCGCGCCCCTCGAGAGCCGCCTCCACGTCGAGGATCCGCAGCCAAAGGTGGTCGCGCACATCGGTGCTGCGCACGGCGCGGAAGTCGGACACCTGCCAGCGGATCGGCTCGTCGACCGACCGCAGCGGCACGCGCAGCTTCGTCGTCAGGTCCAGTTCGAGCAGGTAGCTCCAGAGGCCCGCGTAGGCGTCGTCGGTCGCGGTGACGAGCGAGCGCACCTCCGCGGTGTGCTTGCCGAAGTCGTGGTCATTCTCCATGAACGTGTACAGCGCGAAGCCCTGGGGAGTGCCGTCGGCATCGTCGTAGCGCACGGCGCGCACCTTCTTCACGAAATCCTTGTCGTCGGTGGAGATGCCGAACGTGCGATCCCACAGGTGCGGCCAGGTCAGGATCTCACCGGGCGTCTTCAGCCGCGCGCGCTCGATGATCGCCGGCGCCTCCTCCCGAAGCTGCTCGACGGGCACGAAGTGCACACGTCCGCCCGGAGTCGGCCCGGTCCACTTCGCCTTTCGGGTATCAATGTCGTAGTCGGCAGTCAGAGTGGAAGGAGCGAATCCGAAACGTCCATAAATGGTGCTCTCCGAGACCGTGAGCATCGCGAGCGGCAGGTTCTGCGCCTTGGCCGCGCGCAGCTCCGCCTCCAGCAGGTTGCGGGCTATGCCCTTCCTGCGATGAGTGGATGCCACGGTCACCGAGCTGATCGCCCAGCCCTCGATCGTGTGCTCCCCCGGCACGGTCAACGGAGTCGCCCATGAATTGACGGTGGCCACGGGCATACCGGGTTCTGCGGATGAATCGTCATAGACCGCACTGGTGCGGCGATCGGCCGTGCCCGCGAGGTACTCAGCCGCGGTCTCCGGAGTGAAGCGGGGCGAGTGGAAGCCACGCCCGTCGGCCTGCAGCCAGAGGCCGAACTTCTCGGTGTCTGCGGTGTCGACGAGTTCGAAACGGAGACCCTTCTCGGCGATGTTGGCTGCTGACGTTGCGTCGATTTCCATACTCCAACGGTAGCGCTCGGCGGCGTCGCTCCGGCATGGTGGAGGGATGGAACGCATCCTCGCTATCGTCAGCGGCCGCGTCCAGGGCGTCGGCTTCCGCTGGGCTACCCTCGAGAAGGCCGAAGCTCTCGGGCTGAGCGGAAGCGTGCGCAACGAACCCGACGGCACAGTGCGCGTCGAGATCGAGGGAGTTCGTGCCGACGAGCTGCTCGCCTGGTTGCATGACGGGCCGGCGTATGCGTGGGTCTCATCGGTCGCTGTGTCGGCGCTGCCGGCTTTGGGTGAGGACGGTTTCCGGGTCGGTTAGTTATCCACAGATTCAGCTTTCGTGAACCGAACATATGTTCGAAGGTCGAGAATTGATGCATGGATCTCGAACCCGCCCTCGCTGCGGCACTCGCCTCGCTCGAGTCGGTGCCGAGCGATCCGCGTGCACTGCGGGCTCTCGATCCGGCTTCGTTCGAACGAGTTGTGGCGCTGTCCGGGCGCATCGTGCGGGCCGCGCAGACCCGCCATGCCGTGGTGGCGGGCGAGGTCGCGTGGCGATCCCGGCCCGAACTCGGCAGTGCGGGTCTCGCGCAGCAGGCCGGGCACCGCACACCCGAGGCGATGATCCGGGCGTCGGGTCTGACCGCTCGCGACGCGAGCACCGCAGTGCGGGTCGGTCGCACGGTGCACGATGCGGCGAAGATTGCGGATCTCGCGAGCGGCGTGGTCCCGCCCGACCCGCGTCCCTGGCTCGCCGCCATCGGACTCGCCGTTGCCGCAGGGCGTCTCTCGGTCCAGGCCGCGGAGGCCGTCAGCAGCGGTGTCGGCTCCCCCAGCGAGGTGGTCTCCGCTGAGGCACTGGGTGCGATCGTCGCGCGTCTCGTCGAGGCCGCGGCCGACCTCGAGCCCGACCGGCTGTGGCGCCTTGCTCGCGATGCCCGCGACGAACTCGACGACGAAGGCGTCGCCGAGCGAGAGGAGCAACGGCGGCAACGTCGCTCACTCACCGTGTATCGGCAGCCAGACGGCATGGTGCGACTGGTTTGGCTCATGGACACCGAGACCGCGGCCGTGGTCTGCGACCTGCTCGACCGGGCGAACTCGCCGCGCCGAGGCGGACCGCGGTTCGTCTCAGCCCCAGGAAGGGCCGGCCGTAACGCCGAGCTTGCGCGCCGGATCGAAGCGGACGAGCGCAGCACCGAGCAGATCGCATCCGACACCTTCGCGCAGCTGCTGCAGGCCGGCTCCACCGTCGACGACGGCCAGCTCCTCGGGTCAGGTGGCGCCGTGGTGCGCGTGCTGGTCAGTGAAGCAGATGCCCGCAACCGTCGCGGTCGCGCCTTTCTGGATGGCCAGTCCGAGGCCGTGTCCGTCGCCACCGCCGAGCGTCTCGCCTGCTCGGGTGCCAGCTCCGAGCTCGTGTTCTCCCCCGAAGGCCACCCACTCGACCTGGGCCGCGAGAAACGGCTCTTCAACCGGGCGCAGCGGCGGGCTCTCGCCGCCCGGGACGGCGGATGCCGCTGGCCGGGCTGCGACAGACCGGCGTCCTGGACCGAAGCCCACCACGTGCAATTCTGGAAACGGGATAACGGTTCCACCGACATCGCCGACGGAATACTCTTCTGCCGACATCATCACCTACTCCTGCACAACTTCGGCTGGGAGATCCGGCGCAGCGGCTCACGCTACTGGCTCATTCCGCCGACCACCGTCGACCCGGATCGCCAGCCGCGCAACATGCCGAGCCGTAGTCGGGCGTACCTGTCGCTCATGCGCGCAGGTGTCGGCCTGTGACGGATCTACGATGAACTCTTGCGCGCCGCGCGCGCGAGCAGAATCCCTCCGCCGATCACCACCACACTTGTGCGGCTCATACCGTGCGCCAGTCATCGGAGCTGAGATGGGATCCGGCCTGCGGCCCCATCTGCAGCATGCCGCCATCCGCGACGAAGGAAGCACCCGTGACGTAGCTGGACGCAGGCGAGGCCAGAAAAGCGATCACGGACGCGATCTCCTCCGGCCCACCCGGACGTCCGATCGGGATGCCCGGACGAGCGACCGAATGCGGGTCGACACCCTCGGCGTCGTTCATCGGAGTCGCGATCTCCCCCGGGGCGACGGTATTCGAGGTGATCGCGAGATGACCGAGTTCAAGGGCGATGGACTTCATCAGCCCACCGAGACCGTGCTTGGCCGCATCGTAGGACGCCGAACCGACCCGCGGCTGGTGCTCGTGCACACTCGACACCGCGATGAGTCTGCCGCCCCGTCGTTGCTGCACCATCCGCTGGGCGGCGCGCTGGATGCAGACGAATGCGCCGCTGAGATCCGCGAGGATGATGCCGTTCCAGTCATCCCAGCTGGTCTCGAGAAACGGTCGAGCGGTGCCCGCTCCCGCATTGTTCACAAAAACATCCAGACCTCCGAGCTGCTCGGCCAGGGTGTCGATCACGTCCCCGCAGTCCGGGATGACCGTGGTGTCCAGTTGCGCGACCAGCGCGCGCTGCCCGGCCTCACGCACGAGGGTAGCCGTCTGTTCGGCGCCGGCTTCATCCGAGTGCCACGTGATGCCCACATCCATGCCGGCCTCGGCGAGAGCCACGGCCGTCGCCCGGCCGATGCCCGAGTCCGAGCCGGTCACGATCGCAAATCTCGGGGCGAAGTCCTTGGTGCTGATGTAATCGGTGCTGCTGTAATCGTCGCTGCTGTAATCCGTCATGACTTCCACGCTAGGCAGCGACCGCCTCCGCATCGTCGGCCCTGCGCGATTCACACCTGACTACCGGGCGGCCCACTCTCGGGCGAGCAGCGCGTACACACCCGTGTCGGCCCAGGAGCCCTTGAACATCATGTCCTCGACGAAGTGCGCCTCGTGACGCATCCCGAGTCGCAGGCAGAGGGCGACGGATGCCGCGTTCCGCGGGTCCAACTCGGCGACGACCCGATGCAGGCCCAGGCCGAACCCGAGCTCGAGCATCGCACGGGCGGCCTCGGTCGCGAACCCGCGGCCCTGCGCGTCCGGGTGGAAGGTCCAGCCGATCTCCCCGCAGAGATTGTCCACGCTCTTGATCGCGAAGTACACGTCCCCGATGAGCCGCCCCGACTCCTCGACGGCGACCTGCAGGTAGTCCCCGTCCGACTCCAGCCGCAGGGCGCTCGCGAACCCGGTGACCTTCTCGAGCACCGCCTCCCGCGAACGCGGCTCGAACAGCTGGTACTCGGCCACCTCGGGCAGGGACTGGTACGAGTGCACGGCGTCGACATCCTCGAGGGTCATCGGCCGCAGCACGAGCCGCTCGGTGCGGATCGGCGCGGAGAAGTCGAACGGGGTGAGAGCCACGGCTCAGGCGGCGTCGTAGGCTCGGCGGAGCCAGTCGAGCAGCTCGGCATCCAGCTGCGCGGCATCCGTCACGCGCACCCGGTGAGTGACCATGGAATTCCAGCTGCCGGAAGCCTCAAAGCGATTGGTGGGGGCCTCGCTGCGGAGCTTGATGCCGACATCCAGCCGGTCGGCGGTCGCGGCGACGATCGCGAACTTTGCCTTGCCCTTCAGCAGGCTGACGTACGACTGGGTCGCAGCCACCGACACCGGCCCGTGCTCCGACAGGGTCGACAGCAGCCCGTCGAAGGTGGCCCGCCAGTGCTCCTTCGCGCCGCCGAAGTGCTTGCCGAGCATGTCCTCGATCGGGAACTGCGCGCCGGCCGTCGGCTTGAACGTCGTGATGAGCGCCATCGCGTGGCCGCGCCCGAGGTCGAAGTCGGCGGCGAGCCAATTCACGACATCCGTGGTGGTGACACCCCTCACAAGCCCGGCCTCGTCGATCAGGCCGCGCGAGATCGCCAGCTTCCGAAAGTCAGCGGGGTCGAGACCCGTCTTCGCCTTGATGGTGTCGATGTACGCCTGGAAGCTCATGGAGAGAATCTAGTCCCGCAGGCGCATGCCCGTCATATCCGAAGGCTCCTCGAAGCCGAACTCGGAGTAGAGGTCGGTCGCCTCCGGACTCGAGAAGAGCCCGACGAACGCGCGTGGTGCGGCGGCCGAGCGGATCCAGTCGAGCAACTCGGACACCACCCGGGAGCCCAGACCGTCATCCGAGTGCGCCGGGTGCACGATCACATCCTGCAGGTAGAAATAATGCGAACCGTCGCCGACGACCCTGCCCATCGCAACGACAGAGCCCGACGACTCGATCACCACCCCGTGCAGCGATCCCGCGAGCGAATCGGCGAGGGTGGGGGCGTCGAAGTGATCCAACCAGCCCACCGACGCCGCCAGCGCCAGGTGCTCCGCAGCGGTGGGAAGACGATGGCTGAGCGCGTGGATGGGTTCCATCCAGCGAAACTACTCCGCGACCACCGGGCGTGTGAACCAGGGCGGGTAGATCGACAGCTTCGGGCTGTGCGGTGTGGCGGCGAGCAGGTCGCGCACCTCGTTGCGGGCCTTGTCGTTGCCGACACCGATCAGGGTGACCGACTCGAACGGGAACGACTCGTGCACGAGCAACTCCGCCTCGGCCAGCGCCTCGTCGTCGCCCTGCAGCTTGCGCAGCTGGGCCTCGGCGCCCTCCGGCGTCGCGGTGAAACGCGTGACGACACCGGTCGCGTCGCCGTTGGTCACAACGACCTTGTCGCGGCCGGCGGTGTTGACGGTGCTCACGAGCACCACGAACTCCGTTGCCGGAAGGTCGCGTGCGGCTGAAGCCAGGCGAGGATCCGCCGAGTCGGAGCGCATCGACGTCCACAGCGTCGAGTTGGGGCTCACAAAGAAGGGCACGTAGTCGGCGACAACTCCTGTGGCAGAAGCGGACGCGGCTCGACGGGCCTCGCGCAGTTCGGGCGTCGAGATGTCGACGGCCGGGCGCTCGGTCCACGAGGAACTGGAGTCCGCGAGCAGCACACCGCTCGCGAGGATCGCGGGAAGGTTGCTCAGGTGGGTCACGTGATAGATGCGGAGCTCGCCGACATCCACCGACTTCTGCTTGGCGGTGGCGGGCGCCGACCGGTTCGGCGAGGAACGCAGCGGCGGGCGGGCTGCCTCGCGGGTGCGTGTCACGCGAACGGGCTTGTCGATCTCGGCCACCGGCTTCGGGTTGCACGAGGCGCACATGCCCGCCTCAAAACCGTGGATGCATTCGTCGCTCAAGCGAAAACCTTTCGTAGCGGCGGACCATCCAACGCCCGGACAGAGATCGGGAGCGTGTGAAAGTGGATGCCGCGTTCCAACGTTACGCGCTTCGGAGGGGTAATGCGTGCGACGCGTGCCGGTTATCTTCCGCCCGCGCCGCCTCCGCCGCCCCCGCCGCCCGAGAATCCGCCTCCGCCTGAGCCGCCGAAGGAGCTGCCGAAAGAGCTGCTTCCGGAGCCGCTTCCCGACCAGGAGCTCGTCGATGCGGGCGGGGTGTAGGTGGCCGCGGTCGTCACCGATCGCAGTGCGTTGGACAGCACAAATCCGTCGAACCCGTTGCTGCTGACCAGCCAGTCGGGTTCGGTGCCCTCGGCTGCGGTGTGGACGGCGAGTTCGTGCATCCACTGGTCTTCGACATTCCAGATGACCGCGAACGGCAGCAGCTTCTCGTACAGCTTGATGACCTGCTTCGTGTCGCCCACGTCCACGCGCTCTGCACCGTCGGGGCTTTGCAGCATGCGGAAGCGGTCCTTCTCGGCGAGCTCGAGATACATCTTCATGCCGAGCAGGTAGTTGTTCAGCTCGGCACCCTGCGCGGTGAGCGGGCCGACCGGGCGAATCGCGAGGAAGCCGATGAAGATCGACACGAAGCTCACGCCGGCCGCGACGAACGGCCAGACCGAGATCGCGTTGCTGCCGATGGTGAGGATGATGTTGCCCACCGCACCGAAGAACAGCAGGAAACCGAGCCCGATGAACAGGATCGGCGCCTTCGGCAGCGGGCCGCGCAGCCCGCTCGAGCTGACCTGGCTCTTCGCCGAGGCCGAGACGGCGTTCACCGCGGCTCCGAGCGCGGCATCGGCGGGCGCCAACTCGCGGGTCTCGCCGGGGGTGTGCTCGGCACCGAACAGGGCGTCGAGAAGCTCGGCCTCGAGGGCGTCGACGTCCGACGAGTCGAGGAACTGCAGCGTGTACTCGGCGGCGCTGTCCGTCACGGCATAGTCGAGGATCCGGATCTTCTTGCGCACCGCCAGACTGATCAGTTGCGCGGGTATCGCCGTCTCCGGCTTGCCCACGAGGTGCGCCGCCATCATGACGTTGAGCCCCTTCGGCACCGAATACTGCGGGATGACGGTGAACCTGCTCGCGGCATCGCGGCCGCCGCGCACCCGCGACACGATCGCGCCCGCCGCGAGGGCGATGGCGCCGAGGATCCCGCCGCCCGAGAACAGGTTCGACCACCACGGCGGATCGGTGAACACCACGGGCGCCGGGCCGGCGTCGAAGTCGGGGGCGGTCTTCTCCACCATCACGAAGGTCCGCGGCTGGAACACGATAACGATGGAGACGTTCTCGCGCGGTCCGAGATCCGACTGCGAGACGGAGAACTCACCCGGCGCGGCCGAGGATACGGTGCAGGTGGCATCCGACTCGAATGCCCCGTAATAGCAGGCACTCTCCCCGGTGAGCGCGTCGACGAGCGCGGGATCGACGTGCAGGTCGGCCGAGACAGTGTCGTAGGGCTGGTCGCTGCCCGTGCCGTTGAGGTCCCAGTAGAACTCGTCGTCGTTGGTGTTCTCGAAGAAGCTCACGACGTTGCTCTGCGTGTAACTGATGACATAGGTGGTGCGGCCCTGCACGAAGTCGTCGTCGCCGAGGGCAAGTTCGAGGAACTCCCCCGTGTCGTTCGCCTCGAACGGGACCGCCGTGCCCGTTTCATCCTGAACCGACGACACCGAGGTCTCGAGGTCCATGCCTTGCGAGTACTGCGGGATCGCCCGGATGATGCCCCGGTTCTGGTCGAAGTTCGGGAAGAGCGCGACAAGAGTCTCGACGACCGCGAGCCGGGAGGTGCCGTCCTCCGCGCGGGTGAGCGTGTAATCGGCGTGGTACGACTCGAACTCGAAGTCGGAGGTGTCGGCGTGGGCCGCTCCCAGCGGAAGGACCGCGAGACCGACACCGACAAGGACCGCGAGGAGTAGGCGCATGCCCCGAGCCTACGGGCAGGCGCCGCCTAGACCAGGTTCCACTCGACGGCACTGACGATCAGGGTGCAGGCCAGCCCGATCGCGGCCATCGTCAGCATGCAGATGGCGAGCAGGCCGAGCCGGCGGCGCAGGGGCCGCACGCGCAGGCGGATGACGACCATCGCCAGGTAGAGCACGACCACGGCGACGATACCGCCCATCGCGAGCCCTGCCGGCTGGCGCATCACCAAGGGGATCAGCACGACGATGCTGATGACCGCGAACAGTCCGCCGACGATCAACCAGACGGCCCCCGAAGAACTCGTGAGGGCCGGCTGGTTGCGGATCTTCGTCGGATCGGTCATGGGACTACTAGAGATTGAGCTCGCCGGGGTCGACCTCGACGTCGCCGCCGTCATCCGGTCCACCGGTTCCGGGGAGGTTGTTGATGGCGTCCTCGTCGATGTCATCCTCGACAGCGGCGCTCTCGCTCACGTCATTGAGCTGGAGCGCCTCGGTGTCCCGCTCGCTCGCGGGCATCTCGGTGTTCTCGGTGTTCTGAGCGGGGTCGCTCACGCGTGGCCGTTCTCGGTCTCGGTGTGCTCGGTGGTGACCTCGGGGCCGTGCTCGTCCGTGTACTCGCCCTCGACCTTGGTCTCGTGCATGTGGCTGGTGGTGGTCTCGTGTGAGGCCTGCTCTTCGCTACCGTGCTCGTCGGTGTAGGCGCCTGCGTCGGGGTTGTTGTGGGTCTCGCTCATGGCTGTTCTCCTTCGTCACGCCAAAGCCGTCGATCGGCCTCGACCGTGTTTCAACCCTACGAACCGCAGCTCGGGATGTCGCCACTCGCCCAGCACTCTCAGGCGGCACGCAGAAGCGGGCAGCGTAAAAAGGTACTAGGGCTTCTCGCGGACGAGCCCGTCTTCGGGGCTCCAGTTCCAGGTCGCATTGTCGGCGTCGACGAAGTGGAGGGAGATGATGCGGTGCCGATGCTTGGACTTCGACAGTGGGGTCGGCAGCGGGTCGCCCGAGCTCACCCGCTCGGGGAACTCCCACGTGGGTCGCGAGGTGCCGCGGCGGGACTCGAGGAAGAAATCGCCCTGGGGCAGGAAGGCGAGCTCGTGGGTGGTGGTGTAGTCGTTGGCGACCACCTTCATCACGACGCGACGGATGAGGGACGCCTGGCTGTTGGAGATCATCACGCCGACCTTGTCGTCGTACTTGCCCCACCACGCCGAGACACCGATCGCGTGGGCGCGCTCGTCGCGGTGCCGGTCGTTCAGGTACGCCTTCCACGCGGGGAACACGGCGATCGCCGCGACCACGAGAGCGAGGATGGTCGCTGCGGCCTGGATCCAGTTCGGCAGTGCGTCAGTCATACGAACCGAACGGTCGACTGCAGCCGCGTGCGGGCGTCGAACAGCTCGTTGCCGCCGACAGGGTCGTCGTTGTCGATTCCGGAGCGCATCAGCCCCGCGAGCCGGGAGCGGTGCACGAGAACAGCCGGATAGCCGCGGACCTTGCCCACCTCGGTGAGGGAATCGGGGAACGCGTCATCCGGAATCACGATGACCAGCGCGGTGAACCGCACCTTCGCGGCCCGCGCGATCACCTTGGCGCGGGTGGCTAGCGAGTGGAATGGGCGCTCGCCGTCGAGCAGACCTTCACCGATCAGCTCGCCGCGCTTGATGCGCACCGGAGCGGCCCAGTCCTCGGAGAGCACCCCGAACAGGCCGGTCGGGCCGAGCACGATGTGGTCGAGCTTGCTGGCGTCGTCGCCGGGTGCGTAGCTCGTACTGCCCTCCGCCGTGGCGACGTCGTGCCAGATCGTATACGCGATGCCGAGATCGGAGAGCGAGCGGGCCGTGGCCTCTTCTGCGAGGGCGTCGGACAGCACGTGGCGGATGTCCCGCGGTGCCGACCGCACGAGCGACGGGTCGTAGGGGTCGGGCAGGTCGACACCTCGGCCCACCCACTCCCGCATCAGGCCGAGGTACTTCTCGCGCCGCCAGCCTCCGGGATGACCGTATGACCGCGCCTGCGGCCGCGAGGTGGTTGATGCCCGCGCGGGTCGGGCAGCGAATGTCTCACCGGGCGACGTGCCGCCCTGGCGGTCGTAGGACGCGCGAGCCTCGGGCGTGCCGACGAGTTCCCACGCGGCCTGTACGGCGTGGAACTCGCTCGCCTCTCCCCCGGTATCGGGGTGCGAGGCACGCAGGCGCGCGCGATAAGCACGACGCAGCTCGTCGTTCGTGGCTGAGGGCGTCACCCCGAGGATCTCGTAGGGCGACGCGGAGAGCGGTGACGCCATCACACCCCGCCGATTCCGCCGCCGCCACCGCCGCCGCCGGAGAAGCCTCCGCCGGAGGACCCTCCCGACGAGCTGCTGCCGGTGTACGCGGTCGCTGCGCTCGTGGAGAGCGCGCTGATGCTGCCGACGAAGACGCCGGCGTTGAACGCGGTGGTGCCCGAGTACCAGCCGGGTTCCTCGCCCAGGTCCTCGTAGTAGCGGCCGAGTTGCTTCGTCCACTCCTTCTCTTCGCCGAAGAGGATGGCGTACGGCAGCAGGCGCTCGTTCAGCTTCACGAGCTGCGCCGTGTCATCCGCCGCAATGGGTGTCTTCTCTGCGCCCTCGGGCGACTGCAGGTAGCGCAGGCGGTCGGCCTCGGCGAGGGTGATGTAGAGCTTCAGTCCCTTGAGGTAGTCGCGCAGTTCAACGCCCGCGGGGTCGAGCGGCGAGCGGGCCGCGAGGGCGATGGTCGCAATGAGTCCGGCGACCGCCACGCCGAGGAATGCGATCGGCACGGCACCGCCGAACGCCGTGGCGAGGGAGACCAGCGCGAAGATGACGCCCGCGGCGGCGGTCACGAACGAGGCGGCGAACAGCCAGCCGAGCAGCCCGGCAGGGAGCGTGCGGCGGTGACCGGAAGCGACCGAGTCCTTCGCGACACGGGTGCGCAACGCGGTGATGCGCTTGGCGGCCCTGTCGTCGACCTTCTCGAGGCTGCGATCCTCACCGGGCGTGAGCTCCTTGCCGAACAGCGCGTGCAGGAACTCGAGGTCGTCGGCGTCGGCGCCGTCGGTGCCGAGGAACTCGAGCTGGTAGCTGGCCTTCTTGCCGGGCAGCTCGAGAATGCGCAGGTTGCCCGCGACGGCGAGCTTCACGATGTGCGCGGGGGTCGACTTGCTCACGGTGCCCGAGATGAGCGCGGAAAGCGGCAGGCTCGCCCCCTTCGGCGGCATGTATTCGGCGATGATGGTGCCGCGACCGGGAGCGTCTGCAAGTCTCGTGCGGCGCAGCACGGCGGCGACGCCGGCGACGATGAGCGAGCCGAGTCCGCCGAGCAGGGACAGGAACGGCCAGGGCGCTCCGAGGAAGGAACTGTCCCGCGGAATGAAGGTGTCCGGCTCGAAGCCGATCGCGAAGCTCAGGTTCTCGCCCGGACCGAGGTCGGTGGCCGTGAAGGTGTACGACCCGTCGCCGTTGTACGTGCCGTCGGCCGGCGTGTCCGAGTTCTCGGCGCCGGAGTAGGCGGCGAACTCGGTGACCCGGTCGGCCAGGCCGTCCTCGAGCACCACGGTCGCCGTGACGCTGCCGAAGGGCTGCGCGGAACCGGTGCCGTTGGTGTCCCAGTAGAACTCGTCCGCGCCCGTGTCCGCGAAGAACCGGGTGACGTTGTGCTGCGTGTAGGTGAGCACATAGGTCTGCTCGCCGTAAACGAAGTCCTCGTCGGCGACGGTGACGATGGTGAACTCATCCTCTGAATCGGTCTCGTAGTCGAGCGGCTCGCCATCGCCGTCGGTGACCGAGTCGATCTCGATGTCGACGGGATGCCCGTCGTAGTTGTCCACGAGGGCGCGCGCGATTCCGTGGTTCTGGTCGAAGTCGGGGAACACGGCGACGATCGTCTCGACGGTCGTCAGCTGCGAGCGGCCGTCCTCATCGAGGCTCAGCGTGTAGGTCGCGTCGAAGCTCGCGAACTCGAAGTCCTGCACGTCCGCGCTCGCGGGAGCGGCTGCGGCGAAGACACCGGCGAGGGCGAGCGCGACTATCGCGAGGGATTTCTTCACGCGGTCAGCCTACCGATTCGCCGGCACGCCACCTGAGTGCGGCTCGTGAGTCAGTCGCCCCGAACGAGGCGCAGCAGCGCGAGCCCGTACGCCTCGGCGGCGTCGGCGGCGAGGCTCGAGCTCGTGGCATCCGGAAGCACAATGTCGACCTGGTACACGCCATCGGTGAGAGTCAGCGATCGGAAGGTGCCGCCGAGCAGCTCCCGCAGCTGGTCCTCGCGCGGCAGCCAGAGCGCCGCCTCGAGCGCGACCGAGTCGAGCGCCCACTCGGTGGTGCCGTTGAAGCCGAGGATCGTGCCGGTATCGAACTCGTGCGCCTCGATCGTCATGTCGCTCAGGGTGAACACGTCACCGTCGAATTCGGGGCCGTCGATGCAGAAGGCGTCACCGGAGGCGGGCGTCCAGCGCACTCCGGCGCTGGCGAGGTTGCGGGCGAGTTCTCTCGAGATCATGGGGGAAGTATGCGGCCTGTGCATCCACACAGGCTGAGTCGGGCGTGCGTTATAGGGTCGAAGGATGACGTCGCACGACCACATCACGCGCGGCCGGGCGAGTCTCGAGGTGCTGCGGGCAGAGGCTCGCGATGAGCTCGATACGGTGATCCACGAGCGCTGCCTGGCCGGGGAAGACCCGTTGGAGTTCATGGACGAACTGCTCAGCGTCGACGAGCTCGTCGTCTACCTGTTGCGGGCCGACGCGATCGCCGCCAACGGCGGACAGGCGCCGTCGCCGACGCGCGAGTACCGCGTGCTGCGGCAGATCGCACTCGAGCACCCGGCCCTGACCACAACCGTCTGGCGACTGCTCGGCTCGGATCGGCTTCGGGCTGCTTAGAATCGCAGCATGAAGTTCCAGACGACTCTCCTGCAGCTCGGCAACAACGTCGGCATCGAGGTGCCGCAGTCCGTGATCGAAGAACTCGGTTCGGGCAAGAAGCCCGCTGTCATCGTCACGATCAACGGCGACTACACCTACCGCAACACGGTCGGCATCATGGGAGGTAAGTCCCTGCTCAGTCTGAGCGCCGCGCGCCGCGCCGCGTCGGGGTATTCCGGGGGCGACGAGGTCGAGATCAGCCTCGAGCTGGACACCGAGCCGCGCGAGGTCGTCATCCCGGCCGCGCTGCAACAGGCCTTCAACGAGAACCCCGAAGCCGCAGCGGCGTTCACCAAGCTGTCGAACAGCAAGCAGCGCGCCGAAGCCGACCTCGTCGCGGCCGCGAAGACCGATGAGACCCGCGACAAGCGCGTCGCCAAGCTGCTCGCGAGCCTCGCATGATGGGTAGTTTCTGATGAGCATGAACGCGGAGGCGTTCAGCGACGGCACCCTCTCCGGAGTCGGACCGAGCGTCGACGGTGTGCGCCAGGGCCGCTGGCAATTCTTCTACCGCAGCGGCTCGGTCAAGGGCATTGGTACGTTCGTCGACGGCGTGCAGGACGGGCCGTGGGAGTGGTTCCGCGAGGACGGCTCGCGCATGCGCTCCGGTTCCTTCGACAAGGGTGCGCAGACCGGCGACTGGATAACGTACGACCGCACGGGTGCCCCCTACAAGACCACTACGTTCTAGCCGCTACGTTCGACTCATGACTCTCTCCACGTCCTTCACCGCCTCGCTGCCCGCCTGGGTCGTCGAGCGCGACTTCCCCAGCACCCTCGCCACGCACGACGACCGTGTCGCGCTCACCAACGAGCTGGCCGCCCGCAACCATCGCGAGGGCAACGGCGGGCCGTTCGCTGCGATCGTCGTCGATCGAACGACCGGCGAGCTGGTCTCCGTCGGGGTGAACGTGGTGCTCTCGACCAACAAGTCGAGCGTGCACGCCGAGGTGATGGCTCTCTCGCTCGCCCAGGAGGCGTCCGGCAGCTGGGATCTCGGCGCATCCCCCGAGCAGTATCTCGAACTGGTCGTCAACTGGCGACCGTGCACGATGTGTTACGGCGCGCTCGTCTGGTCGGGTGTGAAGCACCTCGTGATCGCGGGCGACGGCCCGGAGTGCGAGGAGCTCACCGGATTCGACGAGGGTCCGATGCCCCCCGACTGGGTCGGCGAACTCGAGACTCGCGGCATCAGCGTGACGATCGGGGTGCAGCGCGACGAAGCGGTTGCGGTGTTCGCCGAGTACGGCCGGTCCGGCGCTGTTGTGTACAACGCGCGCGGAACGGGTTCACGGAACGACTAGCGCCCGCGGGCTCCGCCGCCGTTGCTGGGGTCGCGACCGGTCTTCTCGGCCAGCGCGGCCTGCTCACGACGCCAGGCGTCGCGCTCCTTGACGCGCTGCTTCTCGTCGCGCACCTCGGCCTGCGTTGCACGCTCCTGCACGAGCCACTGCGGCGGTGCCTGCAGCAGCGCGAGGATCTCGGCGCTCGTGAGCGGGTCGTCCGCTCCACCGCGGGCGAGGCCGGCGATCGAGACACCGAGCTTGCCGGCGATGACCCCGCGCGGGTGCGGTCCGTTCTTGCGCAGCTCGACGAGCCACTCGGGCGGGTTGGCGTTCAGTTCGTCCAGTTCGGCGCGCGTGTGCGGCTTCGACTGGAAGTCTTCGGGCGTGGCTGGCAGGTACACACCAAGCTTCTGCGCCGCCGTTGCGGGCTTCATGGACTGGGGTGTGTGCTCCGTACTCATGCCTACAGCGTAGCCTTTGACCGTGAGCCCTTCCCTCCGCATAGCCTTCGTCCCCGGTGTGACGATCACCAAGTGGAGCCGCACCTGGGAGGAGAGGCGCCGCGACACTGCCCTGTCCTTCGTGCCGGTCGAGGTGGACGAGCAGTCCGCCGTGCTCCACGCAGACACCGCAGACGTCAGCTTCGTGCGCCTGCCGGTCGACAGCGAGGGGTTGAGCGTCATCCGCCTGTACGGCGAGGTCGCCGTCGTCGTCCTCTCTGTGGATGATCCCCTCGCCGACAGCGAAACGCTCACCCTGGCCGAACTCGCGACCCTCACCCTCCACGACCCGAGCGCTCCCGTTGCCGACACCATCGCCCTGATCGCGGCCGGCGTGGGCGGCGTGATCCTGCCGCATGCCATCGCCCGTGCGCACTCCCGCAAGGACCTCGTGGCGCGCCCGGTGACGGATGCGCCCGAGACGGAGATCGCGATCGCCTGGCTCGCCGAGCAGACTACGAGCGACATCGAGGAATTCGTAGGCATCGTGCGCGGCCGTTCCGCGAACAGCTCGCGGCTCGTGCCGACCCCGCCGACCGAGAAGCGGGCTCCGGGCAAGGCTGCCGCGCCCGGCGGCAAGCAGACGGCCTCGGGCAAGGCGAACGCGGGCGGCAAGGCCGTCGCGAAGCGCAAGCCGTACGCGACCTCAGGCGGTGCCGACGCGAAGAACCGCTCCGGCTCGCCGAACTCCCCCAAGGCGCGCAACGCCCGAAAACGCAAAGGACGCTAGTGGCACCGATCGACCCGAACCTCGGCCTCCTGTTCGACGTGGACGGCCCACTCGCCTCCCCCGTCTCGCGTTCGGTCGCGATCCCGAGCATCCTCACCGACCTCGTGAAGCTGGCCCGCGCGGGTGTACCGATCGCGTTCATCACCGGTCGCTCCGACGCGTTCATCGCGGACGAGGTGGTGAAGCCGCTGCTCGCGAACGGTCTCGCCAACGCGTTCGTCGCGGGCAAGGCTCGCATGTTCGGGGTCTTCGAGAAGGGCGCCGCCTGGTCGGTGATCGACGGCTCCGGCCTCGGCCCGCTCACGGTGGACGAGAAGGTTGCGCTGCCGCAGCCCGCAATCGACGCGATTCGTGGCATCGTGGCATCCCGTTTCAGCGACTCGATGTTCTTCGACGAGACGAAGCGCGCCATGATCTCGGTCGAGCAGCGCACCGATGTGCCGCACGGCGTGTACCAGGAGGCGCAGCCGCGATTCGAGGATGACGCCTTTGCAGCGCTCGTCTCGCTCGGCCTCGGCGTGCGCTACCGCGACCGTGAGGTGCCGGACGCCTTGGGTGAGGTGCCGTTCCGGCTCGACCCGACCATCATCTCCACCGACATCGAGTCGGTTCTGCTCGACAAGGATCGCGGCGCAGAGCGCGCCATCGAGTACTTCGCGGGGCTCGGCGAGGTGCCGACGCTGTGGCGCACGGTGGGTGACTCGCGCAGCGACTACCTCATGGCCGATCACCTGCACGCGGCCGGCTACGACGTCGCCCACGTGGACGTGCGGCCCTCCGACGGTGTGCTCGAACGGCCGTACAAGATCATTGTCGAAGGCGACCTGATCCATGACTTCGCGGGTGCCGCGTTCCTCTCGTACTGGGTGGAGAAGCTGGAGCTGTAGAGCACTCCCAGCCGACACGCCGCTCAATGTCGGCGGCAATTGACATATTCGAACGTATGTTCGAATATGAGGAGATGCCTTCGGTTGCGTCAGCCTCCCCCGTAGAGGTCGTCGGCGCGCCCGTTTCCGCGGCGTCCGATCGTGCAGCAGGCGATACCGTTGCGCACCTCCAGTCCCGCATCCGCCAGATGCAGGCGACCAAGCTCGACGCCCGCACCATCCCCACCCACCCCGCGATCGCCGCGCTGCTGCCCGGTGGCGGCCTGCAGCAGGGGTCGGTGTACTCGGTCGCGGGCTCGGGCACCCTGCTCATGGCGCTGCTCGCCGCACCCTCCGCCGCGGGATCCTGGTGCGGTGTGGTGGGGGTGCCCGAGTTCGGCCTCGAAGCCGCCCAGCGCTTCGGCATCGAACTCGAGCGGCTCGTACTGGTGCCGCATCCCGGAGACCAGTGGATCGCCGTCACCGCAGCCGTCGCCGACGCGCTCAGCGTCGTCGTGATGCGTCCGCCGAAGCGGGCGAGTGACGGCGCGATCACCCGGCTGGCGGCCCGGCTGCGGCAGCGCGGGTCGACCCTCATCGTGCTCGGCACCTGGCCGCAGAGCGAGGCGATGCTCACCCTCAGCGAGAGCGACTGGAGCGGCATCGGCGAGGGCCACGGGCACCTCGAGTCACGGCAGGCGACCGTCACGGTGACCTCGCGGCTCGGTGGGCGACCCCGCAGTGCGCGGCTGTGGCTGCCCGACCGGGCCGAGGAGTTCCGCCGTGTGACGCCCGGCATCGCGACGCCCGGCATCGCAACACCAGCACGGACCGCGCCCGCTGCGCCCGACAGAATCATGCCCGACAGAATCGTGGCTGCGGGATGACCCGGCGCACGCCCAGCGCAGCCCACGCTGCAGCAACCGTCGCTCGCGAGCCGATGCGCACCATGGTGCTCTGGAGCCCCGACTGGCCGATCACCGCGGTGCGCCGCGAGCACAGTCTGCCCGCCGGCGCACCCGTCGCGCTGCTGCACAAGGGACTCGTCTTCGCCTGCTCGGTCGAGGCACGCGCCGAGGGCGTCAAGCGTGGACTGCGGGTGCGCGAGGCCCAGTCCCGCTGCCCGGGGCTGATCGTGCTGCCCTACGAGCTGATCACCGACAACCGCGCCTTCGACCCGGTCGTGCAGGCGATCGAGGGCATGACCGCGGGCGTGCAGGTGCTGCGCCCCGGAACCCTTGCGATCCGCTCGCGCGGCCCCGCCCGCTACTACGGCGGCGAGAAGCCCGCCGCCCTCGCCGTGATCGGCGGGCTCGCCGACCTCGGTATCCCGGGTGGTCGCGTCGGGGTCGCCGACGGCCCGTTCACGGCGGAGCAGGCCGCGCGGCACACGCCCTCGGTGCGGCTGGTTCCCGCCGGGCGCTCCCCCGAGTTCCTGGATCCCCTGCCGGTGAGCCTGCTCGGCGACGACTCCCTCGCGACGCTGCTACGGCGGCTGGGCATCCGTACCCTCGGCGAGTTCGCCGCGCTCGAGGTCACCGACGTGCGCGAGCGGTTCGGCGAGATCGGTGCGCGCCTGCACTTCCTGGCGCGCGGTCTCGACGGGCGGCCCGTGTTCTCGCGCATCCCGCCCAAAGAGCTGGAGAGGGTCGTCGATTTCGAGCCAGCGCTCGACCGGGTCGACCAGGTCACCTTCGGGGTGCTCGCCGCCTCGGAGGAGTTTCTCGCGGGGCTCACCGCCGAGCGGCTGGTCTGCACGGCGATCCGCATCGAGGTCGAGTCGGACTCGGGCGAGGTCTCCGGCCGCAGCTGGCTGCACCCGCGGTCGTTCACCGCGAGCGAGGTCGTCGACCGGGTGCGCTGGCAGCTGCAGGGCGGCACCACCGATTCGGGGCTCTCGAGCGGCATCACGCGTGTGCGCATCACCCCGGAGTCCCTCGACGCGATCGGCAACCACGAGCAGGGGCTGTGGGGTGGCGGACCCGACGAGCGCATCCACCACGCCCTCAGCCGCGTGCAGAGCATGCTCGGGCACGAGGGGGTGCTCACGGCGGTCATCGGCGGCGGTCGCACCCTCGCCGACCGGCAGAATCTTGTTGCGTGGGGTGATCGTGCGGCGGATGCAACGGCCGTCGTCGCCCGCCAGCCCTGGCCCGGGCAGCTCCCCACCCCGGCCCCGGCCACGGTGTTCGCCGTCGCGCACCCTGTACACGTTCTGGGATCCGGCGGCGAACCCGTGTTCCTCGACGACCGCGGCACGCTCTCGACTCCCCCGACGCGGTTCTCGGCCACGGGCGCCGGTGCGCAGTGGCGCGAGGTCACGGCCTGGGCGGGTCCGTGGTCGCTCGACGAGCGCTGGTGGGATCCCGCGACCGCCCGGCGTGCCCACCGTTTCCAGGTGGTCGACTCCGAGGGCTCGGCCTGGCTGCTCGTGCTCGACGGCGAGCACTGGGTCGCGGAGGCCCGGTATGACTAGGAGCAGTGAATAAACATGGGCTGGAACAACCCGCCCATCCCCTGGTCGGAGTTCGAGCGCAAGCTGTCGGACTCCCGGCGCCCAGGCGCGCCCCCGGTCGGCGCCGATGGCGGTGACAGCCCCGCGTGGTCGGCGAAGCGCAACCCGTATCAGTTGCCGCCGGACGCCATCCCGAAGCGCACCGGTGCGACCGTGCCGTACGCGGAGCTGCACGCGCACTCGAACTTCAGTTTCCTCGACGGCGCCTCCCGCCCCGAAGACCTCATCGAGGAGGCCGCACGCCTCGGGCTCACCGGCCTCGCCCTTACCGACCACGACGGCTTCTACGGCGTGGTGCGGCTCGCGGAGGCCGCAGCAGCCCAGCGCGGCCCCGACCCCGTGGCAACGGTGTTCGGGGCGGAGCTGTCCCTGGGGCTGCGCAAGCCGCAGAACGGCGAGGCCGACCCCGAGGGCGAGCACCTGCTTGTGCTCGCTCGTGGTCAGGGCGGCTACCACCGGCTCGCCGGCGCACTCACTGGCGGGCAGCTCGCGGGTGGCGAGAAGGGACGTCCCGTGTACGACCTCGAGCAGCTGGCCGAGCAGTCCGGCGGCGAGTGGCAGATTCTCACGGGATGTCGCAAGGGCACGGTGCGCGCAGCCCTCGCGTCGGGATCCTCGCGTTCCGTCGCCGAGGCCGCGGCAGCGCGAGAGCTCGACCGCCTCGTGGCTCTGTTCGGCCGGAGCAACGTGCTCGTCGAGCTCTACGACCACGGCAACCCCCTCGACAGCAGCACCAACGACCTGCTCGCGGGCCTCGCCGAGCGGCAGGGGCTCGGTGTCGTGGCGACCGGCAACGTGCACTACGCGACCCCGAAGCAGCATCACCTCGCGACGGCTCTCGCCGCCGTGCGGGCCCGGCGCAGCCTGGATGAGCTCGACGGCTGGCTTCCGGCCGCGGGGCAGGCACACCTGCGCAGCGGGGCCGAGATGACTGCGCGCTTCGCGCGCTACCCCGGAGCCGTCGAGCGCACCGTCGAGGTGGCCGCCGACCTCGCGTTCGAGCTGCGGCGCGCCAAGCCCGGGCTCCCGAAGCAGGAGGTGCCGGAGGGGCACACCCCGATGAGCTGGCTGCGCGAACTGGTCTGGCGCGGGGTGGCCGAGCGCGGGCTCGAGCTGAACGACGCCAACAGGGAGCGCATCGAGCGCGAGCTGGCCGTGATCGAGCAGAAGGATTTCCCGGGCTACTTCCTCATCGTGCACGACATCGTGCGCTTCGCGCGGGAGCGGCGCATCCTCTGCCAGGGTCGGGGTTCCGCCGCGAACTCTGCGGTCTGCTACCTGCTGATGATCACGGCCGTCGACCCGATCTTCTACAAGCTGCCCTTCGAGCGGTTCCTCTCCAGCATGCGCGACGAGGAGCCCGACATCGATGTCGATTTCGACTCCGATCGGCGCGAGGAGGTCATCCAGTACGTCTACAACAAGTACGGCAGGCTGAACGCCGCGCAGGTCGCGAACGTGATCAGCTATCGCCCCAAGTTCGCGGTGCGCGACATGGCCAAGGCGATGGGGCACAGTCCCGGCCAGCAGGACGCGTGGTCGAAGCAGGTGGAGCGCCACGGTGCGCTGCTCTCGAGTGAGGACCACGACATCCCGGCCCCGGTGGTCGATCTCGCGCTCGAGGTCATGAAGTTCCCGCGACACCTCGGCATCCACTCGGGCGGCATGGTGCTCACCGATCGCCCCGTCGGCGAGGTGGTGCCGATCGAGCACGGACGCAAGGACGGCCGCACGGTTGTGCAGTGGGATAAAGACGACTGCGCCTGGATGGGCCTCGTCAAGTTCGACCTGCTGGGCCTCGGCATGCTCTCGGCGCTGCAGTACTCGTTCGACCTCGTGCGCGACCACCTCGGCGAGGACTGGGATCTCGGCACCCTTCCGCGCGAGGAGGCCGGCGTCTACGACCAGCTCTGCCGGGCCGATTCGGTGGGCGTGTTCCAGGTCGAGAGCCGCGCGCAGATGGGCTTGCTGCCCCGGCTGCAGCCCCGCAAGTTCTACGACCTCGTCGTCGAGATCGCGCTCGTGCGGCCGGGGCCGATCCAGGGCGGGGCGGTGCACCCGTTTGTGCGCCGCAAGCTCGGGCAGGAGCCGATCACCTACCTGCACCCCAAGGTGGTGGAGCCGCTTGAGCGCACCCTCGGCATCCCGGTGTTCCAGGAGCAGCTGATGCAGGTCGCGATGGCGGTCGGTGGCTGCACCGGTGAGGATGCCGACCTGCTCCGCCGCGCCATGGGCTCCAAACGGGGCATCGAGCGCATCGAGTCGCTACGCGAGACCCTCTATGAGGGCATGGCGGCGAACGGCATCGAGCCCGATGTCGCCGACGAGATCTACTCCAAGATCCAGGCCTTCGCGAACTTCGGTTTCGCCGAGAGCCACAGCCTCAGCTTCGCCCTGCTTGTTTATGCCAGTGCGTGGATGCGCCTCCACTACCCCGCAGCCTTCCTCGCCGCGCTGCTCCGAGCCCAGCCCATGGGGTTCTACTCCCGGCAGTCCCTCGTCGCGGACGCCCGGCGCCACGGGGTTGAGGTGCTCCAGCCCGACATCCTGCGCTCCGGTGTGGCTTCGGGGTTGGAGGCGCTCGGTGATCTGACTTCTGATCCTCCCTCGCAGGCTCAGTCGGCGCTGGGGTCGCGGGATCGCTGGCGCGATCCTCATAGCTCCACCGCGCCCACCGGCCTCGACCAGTGCCTCCACCGCGAGCAGCCCCCGGTCCCCCTCTTCGACCGCAGCATCCCGGCCTCCGATCGCGCCCACCGCCGCGACGGCAACCACGCGGTGCGCCTCGGGCTCGCCGAGGTGAACGGCATCGGCGAGGACCTCGCCGAGCGCATCGTGCTCGAACGGGAGGCGGCCGGCGACTTCGTCGACATGGGCGACCTCGTGCGCCGGGTGGGGCTCACGACCGCCCAGCTCGAGGTGCTCGCGGCCGCGGGTGCCTTCGACTCGCTCGGCCTCACCCGGCGGGAGGCGCTCTGGAACGCCGGCAGCGCCGCCCAGGACCGTGCAGAGTTCCTGCCGCACTCGATGGTGGCCGTGCAGCCTCCGCTGTTCTCGATGCCGTCGGAGCAGGAACAGCTGGTGTCCGACCTGTGGGCGACGGGCATCTCCCCCGCCGACCACGCGATCCGTCACGTGCGGCCAGCGCTGCGCAGCCGGGGTGTGCTCTCCGCGACGGACCTGGCTTCGGCGGAGTCCGGACGCCGTGTCGAGGTCGGCGGAGTCGTCACCCACCGCCAACGTCCGGCGACGGCGAGCGGCATCACCTTCGTGAACCTCGAGGATGAGACCGGTCTCGTCAACGTGATCTGCTCGGTCGGTGTCTGGAACCGCTACCGGCGTGTCGCGCGGGAGGCCCCGGCGATGATCGTCCGCGGGGTGCTCGAGCGGTCGCCCGAAGGCGTCATCAACCTTGTCGCTGACCGGCTGGAGGCACTTTTTATCGCCCCGAAGGTGACATCCCGCGACTTCCAGTGATGACCATTGATTACGAGTAAATGTCTTTTTCATTTCGTTTTAGAGACAAATAGCGAATTCATGCGGTTAGTGCTATAGCCTTAGCGTGAACTGGATGGGCTCTATGAGCCTGTTCGGTAGGGTCCCGACTGTCGGGACCAAGAAGAACGCTCCTGGAGGAGTTTTACATGGCAATTGGTACCGTTAAGTGGTTCAACGCGGAAAAGGGCTTCGGCTTCATCGCACCGGAGGATGGCAGCCCGGACGTGTTCGCACACTACTCAGCAATCGCGAGCGGTGGATACCGCTCACTCGATGAGAACCAGAAGGTTGAATTCGAGATCACACAGGGCCCCAAGGGTCCCCAGGCGGAGAACATCCGTCCCCTCTAGTCTTTGCATTACTGAATACAGCAAGACTGCTTAGCCAGCCGCGCTGAATACAGCAAAACTGGTAACAGGAAGGTCCCGGCTTCGGCCGGGGCCTTTCTTGGTTAACAGGGGCCTTTCTTGGTTGACAGGCCTGGCCTGACACATGCAACCGGCCTTTTTGGGTCAACCGACCGGGTAACTCAGGCGTGCAGCCGCTTGCGCAGCAGGTCGATGCGCGACTGCAGTTGGTGCACACTCGCCTGCGCGACGGCTGGCCCGCCGCAGACCCGACGCAATTCTGCGTGGATGATGCCGTGCGGCTCCCCCGACAGCTTCGAGCGCATGCCCACGAGGCTGTTCAAGAGCGTGCGCTGTTCCTTGAGCGTGCGGTACAGGGCGGGAGCGTCGCGCTCCTCGGGCGGTAGGCGCCGCTGGCGCTCTGCCGACCTGCGGGACTGACGCATCTGCCGCTGCTGCAGCAGTTCGCGCACCTGTTCGGGCTCGAGGATGCCGGGCAGGCCGATGAACTCCATCTCTTCATCGCTGCCGACCTCGGCAGCGAAGCCGAATTCACCGTCGGCAAAGAGTGCCTTGTCGAAGTTCGCGTCGGACTCGATGGCCTTCCACTCGAACTCGTCCATGAGCCCGTCCGAGGCCGACTCGCCCTTCTCCTCGGCAGCGAGAAGCGCATCCTCGAGCAGTTGCGGCTCGATGTCGCGGTCGAGGGCGTGGTCGCGCTCCACCTCGAGCGACTTGGCGAGGTTCATCAGGCTGGGCACACTGGGCAGGAAGATCGAGGCGACCTCGCCACGGCGGCGGGTGCGCACGAAGCGGCCGACGGCCTGGGCGAAATACAGCGCGGTCGAAGCGGATGTCGCGTACACGCCGACGGCGAGGCGGGGAACGTCCACGCCCTCCGACACCATGCGCACGGCCACGATCCAGCGATCGGATCCCTGCGAGAACTGCTCGATGCGCTCGCTCGATGCCTTCTCGTCAGAGAGCACGAGCGTCGGGGACTCCCCCGTGATGCCCTTGAGCACGGCGGCGTACGCGCGCGCGGAGTCCTGGTCGGTCGCGATGACGAGTCCGCCGGCATCGGGCACGAGGTGCCGCACCTCGGTGAGGCGTACGTTCGCCGCACGCAACACAGCGGGGATCCACTCGCCGCCGGGGTCGAGGGCGGTGCGCCAGGCCTGCGCCGTGACATCCTTCGTGTCTCCTGCTCCGAGCCGCGCCTCCATCTCGTCGCCAATGCGCGTGCGCCAGCGCATCTTGCCGGAGTAGGCCATAAAGATCACGGGGCGAACGACGCCGTCGGCGAGGGCGCGGCCATAGCCGTAGCTATAGTCGGTGATCGAGGTGCGGATGCCGGTCGCATCGGGCGCGTAGCTCACGAACGGGATCGGCGCTGTGTCGCTGCGGAATGGCGTTCCGGTGAGCGAGAGCCTGCGCGTGGCGGGCTCGAACGCGTCGCGGATGGCGTCGCCCCAGCTGAGCGCGTCGCCGCCGTGGTGCACCTCGTCGAGGATGACGAGCGTGCGCGCCGACTCGGTGATCTCACGGTGCAGGGACGCCCGTACCGCGACCTGCGCGTAGGTGACGGCGATCCCGTGAAAACGTCGGCCCCCGAAGGCATCGCCGTTGCGATACCCCGGGTTGAGGCGAATACCGACCCGGTGCGCCGCCTCGGCCCACTGGCGCTTGAGGTGCTCGGTGGGGGCGACGACCGTGATGCGGTCGACGACCCGGCGCGCGATGAGCTCGGTCGCGAGCCGCAGTGCGAACGTCGTCTTGCCGGCGCCGGGAGTTGCGGCGGCGAGGAAGTCGCGCGGTTCCTTCTCGAAGTAGAGGTCGAGGGCCTCGGCCTGCCAGGCACGGAGCTTGTCGGCGGTTCCGCGCGCGGCGCGCTCGGGATAGGCCGGTGAGAGGTGTTCAGCCGCAAACGTGCCGACGGTGGGGGTCGGAAACGATGGGGTGCTCACTTCAGAAGACACTACCCGAAGCGGCCGACGTCGATCGGTCGCCCGCCAGTCGCCTGAACATCAATCGATCGGCAGCTGGCGCGGGTCCCGCTTGGGGCTCTCGCCACGGGGTGCGCTCTCGCGCCCACGGTGCTTGCCGATGAGCGCCGCGGGTGTCACGCTGCCTGATCCGAACCGCGCGCTCACCGAGTCCATCACGTCTTCGGCTTCGCGCCAGGACTCGTCGGTGTCCCAGAGCCCGAGCTGGGCGCTCGCCTCGTCGACGAGCTGCTCGGCGCGCACACCGACGAGCCGGATCGCGGCGGTGTCACGCCCGAGGGCGGCGTGGATCGCACTGACCTCCTCGAAGATGCGCCGCCCGAGGTCAGTGGGCTCGTTCAGCGTGCGGGACCGGGTGATGGTGGTGAAGTCGCCGAAGCGGAGCTTGAGTACAACCGTGCGGCCGAGCAGCCCCGCGCGGCGCAGGCGCGCGGCGACCATGCCGGAGAGCCGCAGCAGCTCGCGGCGGATGACGGCGGGGTCCGTGACATCCACTTCGAAAGTCAATTCGTGGCCGACGCTCTTCTCCTCGGCGCGGGTCTGCACGGTGCGCGGGTCGATGCCCCAGGACAGGTCGTGCATGCGAGTCGCGGCGGCCGGGCCGAGAAACTGCTCGAGCGTGTCCACGGGCGTCTGCGCGAGGTCGCCGATCGTACGGATACCGCGGTTGACCAGCGACTCCTCGGTCTTGCCACCCACTCCCCAGAGCTGCCCGATCGGAAGCGGGTGCAGGAAGTCGAGGGTGCCTTCGGCGGGGATCACGAGCAGCCCGTCGGGCTTGGCCCGGCTCGACGCGAGCTTGGCGACGAACTTGGTGGAGGCGGCGCCCACGCTGCAGACCAGCCCCGTCTCGGCGAGCACCCGCTCCCGCAGCAGGGTCGCAACGGCGACCGGCCCGCCGATGAGCTTGCCCGCCCCGGAGACGTCGAGGAACGCCTCATCTATGCCGAGCCGCTCGACCGTTGGTGTCACACCGTCGCACAGGCCCATCACGATGCGCGAGTAGTGCACGTACCGGTCGAAATGCGGTTCGAGGATGACGGCCTGCGGACACCGCCGCTTCGCGATCGCAAGCGGCATGGCCGAGTTGACGCCGAACCTGCGGGCCTCGTAGGTGGCGGCCGTGACCACGGATCTCGGCGAGTCGTGCGCGACGATGACGGGACGCCCGCGCAGGTCGGGCCTCTCGAGCAGCTCGACGGACGCGAAGAAGGCGTCCATGTCGACATGCAGGATCGTGGCGGTGGAATCGTCCACCCCGCTGGCGGTGGTCTGGCGACCGCTGCCGTCCTGCTTGCTCATCCCCCCATGATGTCATCGACGGATGACACCCGGACGCAGCTTCTAGTGGTCTGATGAATGCAGAAGAGCCCGGCTCCCTCCGAGGAGGAAGCCGGGCTCCTGTGTCTAGTAGGGCTGTATTACGCCCGTGCGCTGCGACGGGTAACGAAACCCCAGATGACCAGCGCGAGAAGAGCTCCGATGATCGCGATGAGCCAGGACTGGATCGACCAGAACTCCTCGTATCCGATACCGAACAGCAAGCCTCCCAGCCATCCGCCGAGCAGCGCACCGATGACTCCGATGATGAGAGTTGCGATCCAGCCACCGCCCTGGCGCCCGGGCAGAATCAGCTTTGCAATAGCTCCCGCAATCAGGCCAAGAATGATGAATGACAACCAGCTCATGACGACCTCCCAGTCGATCACACTTCCAGTTCCGGGTCTCGGAACCGATAAACAGCTAAGCCTGACCCCCATCGGGGTGTCAAGTTGTCTGCGTGTTATCTGGGACAAAGCTGGGAACAGGGCGCAATTCCCCCGCAGAATGGCGGCTGAATCGACTTGTCTGCCGCACACTACGCAAAGTCATACCGTGGTCTCATGACAGCGCCGCGTTCGTTGAGGCATCCTTGTCTGTATGGACCAGCAACACCCCTGGACGCGGTACGTAGCGATCGGTGACTCTTTTACAGAGGGGATCGGCGACCCCGAGCCGGAGAGTCCCGGAGGTTACCGCGGCTGGGCGGATCGCGTCGCTGAAGTACTCGCTGCCGGCACGGACGACTTCGCCTACGCCAACCTCGCCATCCGCGGAAAGCTCCTGCAGCAGATCACGGACGAGCAAATCGAGCCCGCTCTCCAGCTGCGCCCCGACCTCATCACGATCTCCGGCGGCGGCAACGACATCCTGCGCCCCGGCTCCGACCCCGACGAGATCGCCGCCCGCTTCGACTCGGCGATCGGTCGCCTCCGCGCCGATGGTGCGACGGTCGTCATGTTCAATGGCCCCGATATCGGAATGACGCCGGTGTTGGGCCGAGCCCGCGGAAAGGTCGCGATCTACAACGAGAACCTGCGCACCGTCGCCCACCGCCACGATGCGATCGTCGCTGACATGTGGCCTATGACGGAACTCAAGGATCCGCGCATGTGGGCGCCCGACCGGCTGCACTTCTCAGCGGTGGGCCATCACACGATCGCGCGTATGGTGCTCGACGCGCTCAACGTGGACAACGACCTCGAGCCGTACTCTCCCGAGCCCCTGCCCGCCGTGACCTGGCGCCAGGCTCGCGCCGAGGATGTCGGCTGGGCGCGCGAGCACTTTGTGCCGTGGGTGTTGAGGCGCATCCGCCACCAGTCGTCAGGTGACAACGTGACGGCGAAGCGCCCGAACTGGCTGTCGGAAGAAAAGAACTAGCTCTTAGCGGCCGTAACGCATGGCGGCAGGGCAATCGAACGGATCCCCGCCGGCACTGAGCCCAACGCGGTTCAGGTACGCCACGACGATGCGGTACGACTCAGTGAGACGCACCTCGGTGTACTGGATGTCCCGTGCCGCGCAGTACTCCTTGACGATCTCCTGCGCGCGCTTGAGGCTCGGGCGCGGCATGCTCGGGAAGAGGTGGTGCTCGACCTGGAAGTTCAGTCCACCCATAAAGGTGTTCATGTACCAGGTGTGGCGGATGTTGCGGCTCGTCAGCACCTGGCGGCGCAAAAAGTCGACGCGCGAGTCCTTCGGGAGGATCGGCATCCCCTTGTGGTTGGGGGCGAAGGAGGCGCCCATGTAGAGGCCGAAGACGCCGAGCTGCACTCCGAGGAACGCGAAGGCGATGCCGAGGGGCATGATCGAGAACACGGCGACGAGGTAGCCGATGTTGCGCACGAGCAGCAGCACGATCTCGAGCGCGCGCTTGTCGACCTTGCCGGGCGAGAAGACCGTCTTGAACGCCTGGGCGTGCAGGTTGAGTCCCTCGAGCAGGAGCGCGGGGAAGAACAGCCAGCCCTGGCGACGGGTGAAGAACTTGCCGAAACGCCCGGTGACCTCTGCCGCGTGCTCCTTCTGGAACACGATGAAGTCGGGCTCGATGTCGGGGTCCTTGCCCTGGGTGTTGGGGTTCGCGTGGTGCTTGGAGTGCTTGTTCATCCACCACGAGTAGCTGATGCCGACAAAGAGGTCGGCGAGTACGCGACCGGCGAGGTCGTTGGCCTTGCCCGACTCGAAGACCTGGCGGTGCGAGGCTTCGTGGGCCAGGAAGGCGTACTGCGTGAAGAGGATGCCCATCGCCGCGGCGAGGATCAGGGTGTACCAGGTACCGGCGAGCATAACGACCCCGACCCAGGCGGCGGCCATCACGAGCGTGATGACGGCGAAGGTCACGATGTAGAAGCCGCGGCGACGGCGCAGGAGGCCTGCCTCGCGGATGGTGGCCATGAGGGCGGCGAACTCGGAGACCGGGTTCGTGAGGCCGCGCTGGCCGGTTCGCACGATGCGCGGTGAGGCAACAGCTGCAGAGTCGGAAGTGGGTGTGGCGGAAGAAGAGCTCGTCACGTTACCTCGAAGGTGGGGCTGACTTCTCAGTCGCGATAAGTGAGCGGGTGCTCTAGATGAACCTCAGTCTAAATGGACGGGCTGAGAATCCGATGCAGGTCGTCAGAACAATTCTGCGGGATGCGTGAGCCGCCACCACGCGCCCGGATCCTCGAGGGCCTTCTTCGTCTCGAGGGGCACCGTTATCCGCGTGTTTCCGACCGCGAAGATGAGTTCGCCGGCATCCGAGCCCGCCGCCGCCACGCCGAGTTTCTCGGTCTGTACGAGCAGCGTGATCGGAGTGTCGGCCCAGACCAGAACGGAGCTGTCCTCGGTGGCGACGAGGTCGGTCGTGTCCCCCCACGCCGTCGAGTAGCTGGCAAAACTGTCGCCCTTGCCCACGAGGGGCACCTCGTGGAAGGACTTCACCACCCCGCCCAACAGCGCACGGATGCTCTCGTTGAGGCGCGGATGCGTCTTGCCGCCGAGCATGACCCCGACCACGGTGACGGTCTGCCCGCCGATCGTGTAGTCGGCGGCGAACAGCAGGCACGCGCCAGCGTCATCCGTCGTTCCGGTCTTGATGCCGCGCACCCCGTCGACACCGAGCAGTTCGTTGGTGTTCTTGATCGGACCGATGTGCGAGATCGACTCGGTCTTCGTGCCCACGATGGATGAGAGGAGAGGATGCGACAACGCGAGTTTGCCGAGTTCGACCAGGTCCGTGGTGGTGCTGCGATTACCGGGCGCGAAGCCGGTTGAGTCGGCGAGTGTTGTGCTGGTGAGCCGGTGCGTACTGAGCCATTCGCGGGCGACGACGAGGTACGCGGCCTCGGAGCCGAAAGCCCAGTTGACGAGGGTCTCCGCGTAGTTGTTGGCCGACTTCACGAGGATCAGGTCGATGACCTCGCGCTCGGTGAGCGAGATGCCGGAGCGCACGGGCGCGACGCTGCCGTTCTGCGCTACCTGCTTGTTCCAGAGCGCGACGTCCGCGGACGTGGTGGTGATGTTGGGGCCTGCGTCGCCGAGTTTCAGAGGCTTCTTCTCGAGCACCACGAGCACGGTGATCACCTTGGTGATCGACGCGATCGAGACCGGCTTGGAGTTGCCGCTGGTCGCGAGGGTTCCCGGAAAGCCGATGGCGCCGACTCCGGTTGCACCGTAATCGGGGAACGGCAGTTCGCTCGCGGCCTGGGTGGGTGAGGTGTACGGGGCGACCTCGGCGGCGACCGGCGAGACGGGTGCAAGCAGCGTGAGCGGCAGGTAGATGGTGCCGACCAGAAGTGCGGCGAGCCCGCCGAATACGGTGATTCGGCGCCGTCGTAGGATCTGGCGACGCGAGAGGGGCATTACCCCAGCTTAAGTGCAGTGGGCTGGGTGACGACCTAGGCGCGACCGCCGTCGACGGAACGCAGCACGGGATGATCACTCTCGGGCACAAGCACCTCGGTATCGCGATTGAGGCTCTCTCCTCGGAAGAAGGGCTTCGAACCCGCGAAGAAGAACCAGATGACCATGAGCACAATGCCGATGGCGAGGGATCCGATGCCGACGACGAACACTCCCCCGACGCCGAACAGCACCGTGTAGCCGTAGTCCGGGTCGAACATGTCGATCGCCGAGAACACGAACGCGGCCGTGAGCATCAGCGCTCCGACGAGCGGGAAGAGGAATGTGAAGACGACGTTGTGGGCGTTGTCGAAGAGCTCGCGCCGAAAGTACCAGACGCACGCGAACCCGGTGATCGCGTAGTAGAAGGCGATGGCGAGGCCGAGCGAGAGGATCGTGTCGGAGAGGAAGTCCTCGCTGATGATCGTCATCCCGACATAGAAGACCGTGGAGACGACGCCCATCACGAACGTGGAGAAGGCCGGAGTGCGGTACTTCGGGTGCACCTTGCCGAATCGTGCGGGCAGCGCCTTGTAGGCCGCCATGGCGAGCGTGCCGCGCGCGGTGGGCAGGATCGTCGTCTGGGTGGAGGAGATTGCCGAGACCATGACCGCGACGACCAGCAGCCATGCCCACGGGCCGAACAGCACGTCCTTGAGAGCGAAGAAGACGTCTTCGGCGTTGTCCTCGTTGCCGAGGCCCAGCGCGCCCGAGCCGAGTCCCGCGTAGGCCATCGCGGCGACGGTCACCCCGACGTAGGTCACGAGCAGGATGACCGTGGAGAGGATCGCGGCCCGGCCGGGGGTGCGCTCCGGGTCCTTGGTCTCCTCGTTGAGCGCGAGACAGGTGTCCCAGCCCCAGTAGATGAAGAGGGCGAGCAGGATCGCCTCGATGAACCCAGAGAATGACTCGAACGCGAACGGGTTGAACCAACTCGCGTCCGGCATGGTCGCACCTTCCGGCGCAGTGCCGGTCGCGACCGCGACGATCGCGGCGACCACGAAGATCAGGAGCGCGAGGTACTGGATGCCGAGCAGCACGTTCTGCAGCTTCTCGCCGATCTCGGTGCCGCGGTAGCTGATGTACGTCATCAGCGCGATGAAGACCACACCGGTCGCGGTGACGATGACGTCGTTCTTCGCGATCTCGGGGTTCACGAGCAGCCAGAAGTACTTGCCGCCGATCTGGGCGAGGTTCGCGAGCACGACCATGCCGGCGACGGCGACACCCCAGCCGCCCATCCAGCCCACCCAGGGCCCGAAGGCCTTCGTCGCCCAGGTGAAGGTAGTGCCGCAGTCCGGAATGGCCCGGTTGAGCTCGCGATAGGCGAAAGCGATGAGGAACATCGGGATGAAGGCGATGATGAACGCGATGGGCGCCTGCGCTCCTACTGCGAGCACCACGAAGCCGAGGGTAGCGGCCAGCGAGTAGACGGGAGCCGTCGAGGCGAGACCGATGACCGTGGAGCCGACCAGGCCCAGGGTGCCCGTGGCCAGCCCCTTGCCGGTGGGGGCTGCGGATGCGGGGCTGGTGCGATTTGGCTCAGACATCGTTGTCCTCCTCGGGTTACCTTCGCAGCCTACAACTGTGCGGCCCGCGCGTGACAGGCTATGGGGATGGCTGCGGTGAGTTTCGAGATGGGGAGCGGGGCATCCCGAACAGACTGGGACGCGACGAGTCTCGAACTGCTGGCCACCACGCTCGAGCGGTGGCAGCTCACCCCGGGCCAGACGCTCACCGGCGGGGTCTCGGCGTTGGTGCTCGAGGTCACGCAGGCCAACGGCTCCCCCGCCGTGCTCAAGCTCGGCTTCCCGCACGTCGAGGCGATCGGCGAGGCGCTGGGCCTCGAGGCCTTCGGCCCGGAGCTGGCGCCCCGGGTGCTGCGTCAGGACGCCTGGACCTGGGCGTTGCTGCTCGAATCGGTCATGCCGGGAACATCGCTGCTCGATCCCGAGCTGGCTATGGATGACGCGCTCGCCGCAGCGGCCGCCCTGCACACGCGTCTCACAGCGCGCCGCGCGCCTGGCGGCATCCCGACGCTCGCGAGCGCGATGTCCCACTACTCGCGTGGAGCGGTGAGCAGGCTCCCCGCACAGCTGCCTGCGCTCGAGTCCCTCGGAGTCGCCGAGCTCGTGCGCGCGGGCATCGCGCAGCTCGGCAGCCTCGCCGCGGACGACGTGCCGCCCGTGCTGCTGCACGGCGACTTCAACCCGAACAACGTGCTGCGCTCGGGAGACGGCTGGCGGGTCATCGACCCGAAGCCGCTGGTCGGCGATCCCGCGTACGACCTGTGGCCGCTCGTCGCGCAGTTGCCGGGAGAGACGCTCCGCTACCGCGTCGGCCGCATGGCGGAACTGACCGGGCTGTCTGCCGAGCGCATCGTGGCCTGGGGACTCGTCCGTACGGCGCTCGACGTGTCCTGGGCGCTCGAGGACGGCCTCGACGCCGAGGCGCAGGCCGCGTCGCTGCGCGAGTGGTCAGCCCTGACGCAATCGTAGGGCATACAAAGCCACCGCGCTCGCCGAAGCGACGTTCAGCGAATCCACCCCGTGCAGCATCGGGATGGTGACGACCATGTCGGCGTGGTCGAGGGCGGCGCGGCTCAGGCCGTCACCCTCCGAGCCCATCAGGATGGCGATCTTCTCCGGGCCGTCCTGTTCACGCACAGTGTGCTCGAACACATCGAGCGAGACCGCGTCGTCGGCGAGGGCGAGCGCCGCCACGTGGAATCCGGCATCCCGAAACAGGGCTGACGCCTCCGGCCACTCCGGCAGCCGCGTCCACGGCACCTGCAGCACCGTGCCCATGCTCACGCGCACCGAGCGGCGGTACAGCGGGTCGGCGCAGCGCGGCGTGATGAGCACGGCGTCGGCGCCGAGCCCCGCGACCGACCGGAAGATCGCGCCCACGTTGGTGTGGTCGACGATGTCCTCGAGGATCACCACGCGCCGCGCGTTCGCGAGCAGCTCTGCAACGGGGGCGAGTGGCGGTCGGTGCATCGACGCGATCGCGCCACGGTGCATCTCGAAGCCGGTGAGCTTTTCGAGCAGTGCGGAACTGCCCACGAACACCGGCACGTCGAAGTCGCGCAGAAGCGTCTCGACCTCGGGCAGCCACTGCTCAAGAATCAAGGCCGAGCGGGGGACGTGACCGGCGGCGAGGGCGCGCGCGATGACCTTGGTCGACTCGGCGATGTACAGCCCGCCGGCCGGCTCGCTGACCCGGCGCAGCGCGACATCGGTGAGGGAGCGGTAGTCCTCAAGTCCGGGGCCTTCGGAGGGCGACTCGTCGAGGCTCTCGATGCGCTGGATTCTCATGCGGGGTCCGTTCGGCTGGAAAAGAAAAGGGGAAAGCCGCGCGCACTGCCAGCAATCGGAAACAAACTGGAAAACTCTGGTGTTTAGTCTAGAGACACAGGCTTGACCAGAATTCGTGGTCAGAAACGGGGGAACGGGATGACGCAGCAGACCATTCCCGCAGCAACCCCGCACACTGCGGCTCTCGATGCCGCCATCGAACTCCTGGACGGGCGTGAGGTCGCGGTTCTCACCGGGGCGGGCCTCAGCACGGATTCGGGAATCCCCGACTATCGCGGCGAGGGTGCGCCCGTGCGCAACCCGATGACCTTCTCGCAGTACCTTTCCGACGTCGAGTACCGCAAGCGATACTGGGCGGGCAGCCATCTGGGCTGGAAGCGTTTCGCGGGCTCCGCCCCGAACGCCGGCCACCTCGCCCTCGCCGAGCTGGAGAACGGCGGCGTGATCAACGGCGTCATCACCCAGAACGTGGACGGCCTGCACCTGCGCGCCGGATCCCAGCGTGTTGTCGACCTGCACGGCTCGATGGATCGCGTCACCTGCCTGCAGTGCAGCCAGATGTACGCGCGCGCCGACATCGCGGCTCGACTGACCGCGGCCAACCCGTGGCTCGAGCGCGGTGACGATCTCGCCCTCAATCCCGACGGCGACGTGCAGATCGAGAGCTACGACGATTTCGTGGTGCCGGACTGCAGCGTGTGCGGCGGGGTGCTCAAGCCCGATGTCGTGTTCTTCGGCGAGTTCGTGCCGCTCGAACGCTTCAGTGAGGCCACGGCTCTCGTGCAGCGCGCCGAGGCGCTCGTGATCGCCGGTTCCTCGCTCGTCGTGAACTCGGGCATCCGCCTGCTCGAGAAGGCCACCCGTCGCAAGGTTCCGGTCATCATCATCAACCGCGGCATCACCAAGGGCGACAGCCGCGCTGCCGTTAAGATCGAAGCCGGAACGTCGGAGACCCTCGCCGCCTTTGTGGAGCGACTGGTCCACTAGCACCGCCGCGTTCCCCTACCGGAGGAACACGATGACCCTGATCTACCTCGTGCGCCACGGCGAGACCGACTGGAATCTCGCGCGTCGCATCCAGGGCTCGACCGACATCGACCTGAACGACACCGGTCGCGCGCAGGCCCTCGCCACGGGGCGCCTGCTCGCCCGCCGCGACTGGGACGCCATCGTCTCGAGCCCGCTCTCCCGCGCCCGGGAGACCGCGCAGATCATCGCCGCCGAGGTCGGGCTCGGTGAGCCGGAACTGGTGCCTGCTCTCGCCGAGCGCCAGTACGGCGCCGCGGAAGGGCTCGACTACACGCAGATCGACGCGCTGTTCCCGGGCGACACCGAGGTGCCCGGGCGGGAGACGCGCGAGGAGGTCACCGACCGGGTGCTGCCCGCGATCGTCGCCCTCGCCGAAGCGCACCCGGACAAGGCCATCATCGTGGTGAGCCACGGCGGAGTGATCCGTTCGGTTCTGTCCGAGATCGCCCCCGACGACTACCAGGCGCGCGACGGCCGCATCCGCAACGGTTCGATCCACAGCTTCGCGCACACCGACGGCACCCTCGACCTGATCATGTTCGATGACCCGATCGAGATCGAGTCCCTCGACTGCGCGACCGACGATCTCGTCGACCAGAACGCGCTCGAATCGCGCGAGGCTCGGTAGATCCTCAGGCTTTGATTGGGGGCTCGTCGACGACGCTTCCCTGGCCGAGGAAGTCGACGATGTAGCGCGCGGCGACGTGTGCCTTTTCGTAGTGGATGAGGTGACCGACATCCGGAATCACGTGCAGTGTCGCGTTCGGCATCATTGCCTGCAGTTCCTCGAGCTGGGCGACCGACGTGATCGAGTCGTGCTCCGCGCCAATGAGCAGGGTGGGCACATCGATGTTCGCGCCGACGGTGCTGATGTCCATGCTGACCGAGGCGTTGAAGGCGTCCACGACGGTCTCGCGGTCGGCGAAGTTGCCGAAGTAGGTGTGGTGCTGGTCGTGGATCCAGCGGCGCAGCTCGCGGTCGCGCGTGCGGGTGAGCGCCGAGCTCATGAACTGCACGATCACCCAGTGGCGCAGCATCCACTCCCCCGTGCGACGGGGCAGTTTCATCGAGAACGCGTAGAAAGCCATGGTCAGACGGGTGAGGAAGGCGTTCGGGCCCTCGAGCGCGGAGGCCGCGATCGGGTTGACCAGCACGAGCTTCTCGGTCGAGAGCAGTCCGTTCGCGACGCCCCAGGTCGAGATGATCGAGCCGAAGGAGTGCCCGAGAATGATCGACCTTCCGGTCAGGCCGAGTGCCTCGATGAACTGGCCGAGCCAGGCCGCATAGCCCGGGATGTCGTGGCCCACCTCGGTGAGCGGCGTCGAATCCCCGAAGCCCGGCATGTCGGGACCGATGATCCGCACGCCCCGGAACTGCGCGATGACCGGCTCGAGGCCGTGGTGTTCGCCGCGGTAGCCGTGCGCGACGACGATGGTGACCTCGGCGTCTTCGGGCCCGTAGACCCAGTAGTGGGTCTCGCTGCCGAGCACAGTAACGACGTCGGTGGTGATCTCGAGTTCGTCGAGCAGGGAGGCAAAAGGCGAGTGAACAGTCATCGTTTGCAAGTCTAGGCTCGCGTTGCGCTACAAGCGTTTGCACAGTCGCCCCTAAGCTCGAATAAGCAGACTCGACTGGCGCCCCTCCCGGCAGCGAGTCGCTCACCGAAAGGAGCACCGTGACCTTCACCGCCCCCATCCAACTCCCCGGATTGGCCCTCGATCCCCAGTGGTATCGACGTGCGGTGTTCTACGAGGTCATGGTGCGGTCGTTCGTCGACAGCAACGGCGACGGCGCGGGAGACCTGCAGGGCCTGGTCTCCAAGCTCGACTACCTGCAGTGGCTCGGTATCGACGCGCTCTGGCTGCCGCCGTTCTTCAACTCGCCGCTGCGTGACGGTGGCTACGACGTCTCCGACTTCAAGACGATCCTGCCCGAGTTCGGAACCCTCGACGAGTTCCGCGACCTCGTGACCAAGGCGCACGAGCGCAATATGCGCATCGTGATGGACTATCCGCTCAACCACACCTCAGACGCGCATGACTGGTTCCAGCAGTCCCGCAGCGATCCGGAGGGTCCCTACGGCGACTATTACGTCTGGAGCGACACCGACGAGATGTACAAGGACATCCGTGTCATCTTCGTCGACACCGAGGAATCCAACTGGACCTTCGACACCGAGCGCCGCCAGTTCTTCTTCCACCGCTTCTTCTCGCACCAGCCCGACCTCAACTTCGAGAACCCCGCCGTGCAGCAGGAGGTCTTCGATACCGTTCGGTACTGGTTCGACATGGGGGTCGACGGTCTTCGCCTCGACGCCATCCCGTACCTGTTCGAATCGGAGGAGGGCAACGGCGAGGGTGAGCCCAAGACCCACGAATTCATCAAGCGCCTGCGCAAGATGGTCGATACCGAGTACCCGGGCAAGGTGCTCATCGCCGAGGCCAACCAGTGGCCGGCCGAGGTCGCCCAGTTCTACGGCACCGACGAGGAGCCGGAGTGCCATATGGCCTTTGACTTCCCGACCATGCCGCGCATCTTCTACTCGCTCCGTTCGCAGCAGGCCGGCGAGCTCGAGCGGGTGCTCTCCGAGCACACCCACATCCCCGAGGGGGCGGGCTGGGGAGTGTTCCTGCGCAACCACGACGAGCTGACCCTCGAGATGGTCAACGAGGAGTACCGGCAGGCGATGTACGGCTGGTACGCCTATGACCCGCGTATGCGCGCCAACATCGGTATCCGCAGGCGCCTCGCTCCCCTGCTCGACAACTCGCGCGCCGAGCTCGAACTCGCCCACGCGCTGCTGTTCTCGCTGCAGGGTTCGCCGTTCCTCTACTACGGCGACGAGATCGGCATGGGCGACAACATCTGGCTGCCCGACCGCGACTCGTCCCGTACGCCCATGCAGTGGACGCCCGACCGCAACGCCGGGTTCTCGACCGCTGACCCGGGCAAGCTCTACCTGCCGGTTGTGCAGTCGCTCGTCTACAACTACCAGCACATCAACGTGGAATCGCAGCTCGCGCAGTCCCGTTCGCTGCTGCACTGGATCCGCAATGTCATCCACGTGCGCAAGGGGCACCCAACCTTCGGACTCGGGTCGCTGCGGGTACTGAAGACCAATCACGAGTCGGTGCTCGCCTTCGTGCGCGAGTACGAGGGTTCGGGTAGCCAGTTCGGCGACATGCCCGAGCGCGTGCTGTGTGTATTCAGCTTCGCCCACAACCCGGTCTCGGTCACGATCGATGCGTCCGAGTACACGGGCCAGGCGCTGTACGACCTCTTCGGCGGCGGGCAGTTCCCTGATGTGGCTGAGGACGGCACGATCACCCTGACCCTCGGAACGCAGAGCTTCTACTGGCTGCACGTCGGCGAGGCACACTTCGCCGGTGGACGTGTGTGACCGGGTGTCCGTAGTGCACTCTAGGGTTGCCTCATGAGCACCCCGTGGTTTGAGAGTCTTGGCGTTTTCGATCTCGAGACGACGGGAATCGATGTGGAGACGAGTCGCATCGTCTCGGCCCATGTCGGCGTGATCAACGGACTTGGCGAGGTCGTCGAGCAGACCGATTGGCTCGCCGATCCCGGCATCGAGATCCCCTTCCAGGCGAGCGCTGTGCACGGCATCACCACGGAGCGCGCGAGGGCAGAGGGGCGTGCGGCGGCGGAGGTCGTGGCCGAGATCGTCGAGTCGCTGCGGGAGCTGTTCGCGCGGGGCATCCCGGTCACCATCTACAACGCGCCCTACGACCTGACCCTGCTGCACCGTGAAGCCCTTCGGTACGGCATAACGCCGCTCGACGGTCCGCTGCCGGTCATCGACCCGCTGGTGCTCGACAAGGCCGTGGACCGCTTCCGCAAGGGCAAGCGCACCCTCGAGGCTGCCGCCGAGTTCTACGGCGTGACGCTCACCGAGGCGCACGACGCCGGGGCCGATGCCCTCGCGGCCGGCCGCCTCGCGCAGGCGCTCGTGCGTCGCTACCCCGAGCAGCTCGATATCGACGTGGCCGACCTGCACGGACTGCAGGTGGGCTGGTGCGCCGACCAGTCCGGGAGCTTCCAGGAGTACATGCGCCGTGTGAAGGATCCGTCCTTCACCGCCCACGGCGGCTGGCCGGTCAGATAGGTACGTTTTCAACAAAAAAGGCGCCCGGCTTTCGCCGGGCGCCTTTTTTAGAGAACTACTACTGTCCGAAGCCCTTGTAGCGCGAGTTGAACTTCTCGACGCGTCCCGCGGAGTCCATGATGCGCTGCTTGCCCGTGTAGAACGGGTGCGATGCAGAGGAGATCTCCACGTCGATGACCGGGTAGGTCACGCCGTCGAGGTCGATCGTCTTGTCGCTCTTGACCGTCGAACGGGTCAGGAAGGTTTCGCCCGATGCGAGATCGCGGAAGACAACCGCGGTGTACTCGGGGTGGATGTCGGTCTTCATGGTGATTCCTTGGCTTCTTACGGAAATGGAGGGGACTTCTAGAAAATCAGGAGGCCTGCGCGCGCAGAAGCGGGAAGCCAAGGGTCAAGCCTACCAGAATCGGAGGCTGTGCCGGTATCTACACGCGGGTGTTACCGTGCGCGCGCCGTGTAGCGGCCGTCATTCTCCGTGACCTCGAGGTCGAGGCCGAACGTCGAACCCAGGTTCTCCGCCGTGATGACGTCGGAGATGCGACCGGATGCGGTCACCCGGCCGTTCGCCAGCAGCAGCGCATGGGTGAACGCCGAGGGGATCTCCTCGACATGGTGGGTAACCATGACCATGCCGGGCGCCGACGGGGCACTCGCGTATCCGCTCAGCAGCTGCAGGAGCTCCTCACGGGCGCCGAGGTCAAGACTTGCGGCCGGTTCATCCAGCAGTAGCATCTCGGGGTCGGTCATCACGGCACGCGCGATCTGCACCCGCTTCTGCTCACCGTCGCTCAGGTCGCCGAAACGACGGTTCTCGAGGTGGGCGAGCTTCCACTCGGCGAGAACGCGGCGGGCGCGCTTCACGTCGAGCTCTTCGTAGGTCTCGTTCCAACGGCCGGTGACCGAATAGGCGGCGGTCAGCACAACGTTCACGACGCGCTCGTCTGCGGGGATGCGCTTGGCGAGGGCGGTCGAGGCGAAGCCGATGCGCGGGCGCAGTTCGAAGACGTCTACCTTGCCGAGCTTCTCCCCCAACACCAGGGCAGTGCCCGAGCTCGGGTGAATCGACGCCGACGCGATCGAGAGCAGCGTGGTCTTGCCCGCACCGTTCGGCCCGAGGATCACCCAGCGTTCATCGCTGTCGACGGTCCAGGTGATGGAGTCGAGAATCCTGTTGCCGTCGCGCACGACCGAGACATCGTTGAGCTCTAAAACACTTGCCATGATGAGTCCAGCTTAGTTGCGGGTTACGCGTTTCACAGGAGCGACGCGTAGATCTCCCGGGTGCGCTTCGCGATACGGTCCCAGCCGAACTCGGCCTCGGCGCGCTTGCGGCCCGCCTCGCCCATGCGCTTCGCGTTCTCGGGGTCGGAGACGACCTCAGTGAGGGTATCGGCGAGGTCCTTGATGAATTTCTTCGGGTCGACCGGGGTGCCGGTGCCGTCCTCGAGCTGCTCGATCGGAACCAGTCGTCCGGTCACGCCGTCGTCGACGACCTCCGGGATGCCCCCCGTAGCCGTACCGACGACCGGGGCGCCGCACGCCATGGCTTCGAGGTTCACGATGCCGAGCGGCTCGTAGACACTCGGGCACACGAACGTGGTCGCCTGGGTGAGCACGGCGGAGAGCTCGTGCTGGCTGAGCAGGCGGTCGATCCAGACGACTCCGGTGCGCTCCTGCTGCAGGGCCTCGACTCCGGCCTGTACCTCGGCGAGGATCTCGGGGGTGTCGGGGGCGCCGGCGCACAGAATCAGCTGCACCTCGGGCGGCAACAGTTTGGCTGCCTCAAGCAGGTAGACGAGCCCCTTCTGCCGCGTGATACGCCCGACGAACACAACGGACGGACGTTCTGGGTCGATTCCCAGTTCCCGCACGAGGTCGGCATCGTCGACCGGCTTCCAGCGCTCGAGGTCGATGCCGTTGTGCACAACCACAACGCGCTGTTCGTCGAGGAAAGGATACGAGCGGAGGATGTCGCGGCGCATGCCGTGGCTCACCGCGATGACAGCAGCGGCTCCGGCAAACGCCGAGGCCTCGATCCAGCTGGAGACGCGATAGCCGCCGCCCAACTGCTCGGCCTTCCACGGGCGCAGAGGTTCGAGGCTGTGCGCCGTGACAACGTGCGGAATTCCGTGCAGGAGTGAGGCCAGGTGGCCGGCGGCGTTGGCGTACCAGGTGTGCGAGTGCACGAGGTCGGCACCCACGGTGTCCTGCGCGATCTCGAGGTCTACGCCGAGGGTGGCGAGTGCGGGGTTCGCCGCCGTGAGGCTCGGGGGTACGAGATACGAGGTGACGTTCTCCTCATCCCGTTGCAAACCGAACGCGCGCACGCGCACGTCGACGTCATCGCGCAACGCGCGGACGAGCTCGGCAACGTGCACTCCGGCTCCCCCGTAGACCTCGGGTGGATACTCTCGGGTAATTAGGTCGACTCGCATAGTCAGACGCTAGTACAGCCTCGCTCGCTCGCATACTCTGTAGCCATGGCGTCGAAGAAGATATTCGGAATTGTTCTCGCAGGTGGAGAGGGCAAGCGGTTGATGCCGCTCACCGCGGATCGCGCCAAGCCGGCAGTGCCCTTCGGCGGCGGATACCGCCTCATCGACTTCGCGCTCAGCAACCTCATCAACTCCGGTCTCACGAAGATCGTTGTGCTGACCCAATACAAGTCGCACAGCCTCGACCGACACGTGTCGCAGACCTGGCGCCTCTCCGGTCTGCTCGACGCGTACGTTGCCTCGGTGCCCGCTCAACAGCGCCTCGGCAAGCGCTGGTTCTCGGGTTCGGCCGATGCGATCCTGCAGAGCCTCAACCTGCTGCGCGACGAGAAGCCCGACATCGTTGTTGTGGTCGGTGCCGACCACGTCTACCGCATGGACTTCAGTCAGATGATCGAGGCCCACATCGCCTCCGGTCGCGGACTCACCGTCGCGGCGATCCGCCAGCCGATCTCCCTCGCCGACCAGTTCGGTGTCATCGAACTCGACGAGAAGGACCCGGGCCTGATCAAGGCGTTCCGCGAGAAGCCGACTGATGCCGTTGGCCTTGCCGATTCACCGAACGAGGTGCTCGCGTCGATGGGCAACTACGTCTTCGATGCCGACATCCTCATCGACGCGGTGCTGCGCGATGGCGAACGCTCCGACTCGAACCACGACATGGGTGGCGACATCGTGCCCGACTTCGTATCCCGTGGAGCGGCCGGCGTCTACGACCTCAACAACAACGACGTGCCCGGTTCCACCGAGCGCGACAAGTTCTACTGGCGCGACGTCGGTTCGATCGACTCCTTCTTCGAGGCCCACCAGGACCTGATCTCGGCGCTGCCGATCTTCAACCTGTACAACCGCGACTGGCCGATCTTCAGCCAGCAGCTCAACTCGCCGCCCGCCAAGTTCGTTCGGGATGCGCGTGGCTACCTCGGAACGACGATCGACTCGATCGTGTCCCTCGGTTCGCTGCTCTCGGGCGCGCACATCGAGCGCAGCATCCTCGGGCCGTGGACCACCGTGGAGTCAGGCGCGATGCTCGTCGACTGCATCGTGTTCGAGCGCGCGAGGGTCGGGCCGAACGCCGTGGTGCGTCGCGCTATTCTGGACAAGGACGTGGTGATCGAAGCGGGCGCCTCCGTCGGCGTCGACCCGGATGCGGACAGGGCGCGCGGCCTCACCGTCACCGAATCCGGCATCACCATTGTCGGCAAGGGAGTCCACGTCGCCCCGTAGGCGGCGTCACTGTTCCTCCCACCGACAGGTCTCCCCCGCATGGCGCGTTTTCTCGTAATCCTCGACGTCGACTCGACACTCATCGAGAACGAGGTGATCGAACTGCTGGCCGAGCGCGCCGGCACACTCGACGAGGTGGCCCGCATCACGCTCGACGCGATGAACGGCGAGCTCGATTTCGAGGCCTCGCTGCGCTCTCGGGTCGCGACGCTCGAGGGCCTTCCCGCCTCCGTTTTTGAGGATGTCGCGCCCGCCATCGTCGTCACCCCAGGCGTTCCCGAGATGGTCGCCGCGGTGCAGGCCGCCGACGGTCGCGTCGCGGTGGTGTCCGGCGGCTTCCACGAGGTGCTCGACCCGGTCGCGGAAGCGCTCGGCCTCAACTTCTGGCGCGCGAACCGGCTCGAGGTGGCCGATGGGGTGCTCACCGGAGGTCTCACCGGTCCGATCATCGACGCCGCGGCGAAGGCGGACACCCTGCGCGAGTGGGCTGCCGAGTGCGGCCTTCCGCTGCGCCAGACGATCGCCGTCGGCGACGGGGCGAACGACCTCGAGATGATGGCGATCTGCGGACTGGCCGTCGGCTTCGACGCCAAGGCGCCGGTTCGGGATGAGGCTCACGTGCTGCTCGACGTTCGGGACATGTCGCAGCTGCTGCCGCTGTTGGGGTTGCGGGGCTAGTGCCCCATGCCGAGTCCGCCGTCCACGGGGATGACGGCACCGGAGATGTACGCCGCGTCGTCACTCGCGAGCCAGGTGATGACTTTCGCGACCTCGGTCGGCGTGGCAAAACGCCCGGCCGGGATCGACTTCTTGTAGTCGGCCTGAGTCTGCTCGGGCAGTTCGGCGGTCATGTCGGTCTCGATGAAGCCCGGGGCGATGACGTTCGCCGTGATGCCGCGTGATCCGAGCTCGCGGGTGACCGAGCGGGCGAGTCCGATGAGTCCGCTCTTGGACGCCGAGTAATTGATCTGGCCGGCGCTGCCCAGCAAGCCGACGACACTCGAGACCAGGATGATCCGACCGAAGCGGGCCTTGATCATTCCCTTTGAGGCGCGCTTGACGAGGCGGAACGCCCCCGTGAGGTTGGTGTCGATGACGTCCGTGAAGTCGGCTTCGGTCATCCGGAGCAGCAGCAGGTCACGGGTGATGCCCGCATTGGCGACCACGACCTCGACCGGGCCATACTGCTCCTCGACGGCGGTGAAGGCGGCGTCGAGGCTGGCGGCGTCGGTCACGTCGGCGTGAACTGTCAGCGTGCCCTCAGGTCCCTCACCGGAGCGAGCCGTGACCGCGACACGGTGCCCGAGGGCAACGAATTCCTCGGCGATGGCCCTGCCGATTCCGCGGTTTCCGCCGGTGATTAGTACAGTGCGCTGCGTAGACATGTGCACCAGCCTACTGTCAGCCCGGAAGGTCTTAAGCTTGATACAGAGCGGTCCGAACGGACCCGGTGAGCAGCCTTCCATGAACAACCCGCAGTCGATCACCTCGCTTCCCGCGTCCCCGGCCGAGGACCGCAGGCGTCGCATGATCAACTATTCGATCGCTATGTCGATCCGCACGATCTGCGTGATCATCGGCATCTTCATGCAGGGTTGGTGGCTGCTCGTCTTCGTGCTCGCGGCGATGATCCTGCCCTACTTCGCCGTGGTGCTCGCCAACAACATCGCGCCACGGGGCGGCGGGCGCGTCGAGCGTCCGGGCGTCTCCGTGCCGCTCGCCATCGAACGCCCCGCGTCGTTCGATAAACCAGCGCCGTTCGAAAGCCCAGCGCCGTTCGATCGGGACCAGCAGTGATCGGGGAGGTCTTCGACGAGAACGCGGCTCCGCGCTGTTCGAGGGCGGGATGCCGCGAGCTCGCGTCATCGACCGTCAACTGGCGCAACCCGCGTATCCATTCCGAAGACCGGGTCAAGGTCTGGCTGGCGTGCCCCGAGCACGAGGAATACCTGAGGGACTACCTCTCCACTCGGGGTTTCCCCGTGCTTCTCGCGCCGCTGGGCGAAACCGTCGAGAGCGTACCCTCGTGAGCGGCTGGAGCTTCGCGCTCTCGCGCCGCTGGTTCGGCTATCTCGCGGTCGCCATCGTCTTCGCCATCGTCTGCTGCTTCCTCGGCTTCTGGCAACTGAGCCGTCGCGCGGACGCCCGCGCTGAGATCAACCGCCTCGACAACAACTACTCGAGCGACCCGCGACCGATCGCGGATGTGCTCGGCAGCCTCGACGCCTTCGAGGAGTCGCAGAAGTGGACGCCGGTCGAGGTGACCGGTCGTTACCTGCTCGACGAGCAGCTGCTGGTGCGCAACCGCCCCTACAACCAGAGCCCCGGTTTCGAGGTGCTCACTCCCCTGCTGCTGGATGACGGCACCGTCTTCGTCGTGGACCGCGGCTGGGTGTCCCCCGGTGAAAAGCAGGACACTCCCGACAATGTTCCCGCGGCACCGTCCGGCGAGGTCACGGTGACCGCGCGCGTCAAGGCCGGCGAGCCGGTCATCCCGGGCCGTTCCGCTCCCGCGGGCCAGATCGCGACGGTTCACCTCGAGGATGTCGCGGAGCGCCTGGACCGGCCGACCTTCACGGGCGCGTACGGGCTGCTTGTCGACGAAGACCCGGCACCCGCCGGTCGTCCGCTCGCCGCGCAGAAGCCGGAGCGGGATGAGGGTCCGCACCTCTCCTATGCCCTGCAGTGGTTCGTCTTCGCGATCTTCGGATTCTTCGGGCTCGGCTACGGCCTGCGCCAGGAGTACCGCGTGGTCAACGCCGAGGATCCCGAGGAACGCGAGCGTGCTGCCGAGCGTCTCCGCAAGGACCGCGCACGTGCCCGAACCGACGCCGAGATCGAGGACGCCATTCTCGATGGAGAACGCAGTCTCGACGGAGAACGCAGTCTCGACGAAGTCGGTCGCTAGGCCAGCGAGATCAGCTCGAGGTAGCCCGCGTTGTAGTGGTCTTCCGTGCCATCAGGCAGGATGAGCACCCGGTCGGGGTTGAGCGCCTCGACGGCACCTTCATCGTGCGACACGAGCACAACGGCGCCCGAGTAGTTGGCGAGGGCTCCGAGGATCTCCTCGCGCGAGGCGGGGTCCAGGTTGTTGGTGGGCTCATCGAGCAGCAGCACGTTGGCGCCGGAGACCACGATCATCGCGAGAGCGAGACGGGTCTTCTCACCACCGGAGAGCACTCCGGCGGGCTTGTCGGCGTCATCACCCGTGAACAGGAACGATCCGAGCACCCGACGGGCCTCCATCTCGTTGATGTTGGGTGACGAGGAGACCATGTTCTGCAGTACCGATCGCTTGATGTCGATCGTCTCGTGCTCCTGGGCGTAATACCCGACGCGCAGGCCGTGGCCCGGCTTGATGGAACCGGTATCGGGGATGTCGACGCCGGCGAGCATCCTCAGCAGTGTCGTCTTGCCCGCACCGTTCAGGCCGAGCACAACCACCTTGTCGCCGCGGTCGATGGCGACGTCGACGGCGGTGAAGATCTCGAGCGAGCCGTAGCTCTTCGACAGGTTCTCGGCCATCAGCGGGGTCTTGCCGCAGGGAGCGGGCTCCGGGAAGCGCAGTTTGGCGACGCGGTCGACCGCGCGCACCTCTTCGAGCCCGGAGAGCAGCTTCTCGGCACGCGCCACCATCTGGTGGGCGGATGCCGCCTTCGACGCCTTCGCGCCGAACTTGGCGGCCTGCGCCTGCAGCACGCCCGCCTTCTTCTCAGCGTTGACGCGCTCCTTCTTGCGGCGCTCTTCGTCGTCGGCGCGCTGGCGCAGGTAGTTCTTCCAGCCCATGTTGTAGACGTCGATGACCTGGCGGTTCGCGTCCAGGTAGAAGACCTTGTTGACGGTCTCCTCGACGATGTCGATGTCGTGACTGATCACGATCAGACCGCCCTGGAAGCCCTTGAGGTACTCGCGCAGCCACAGCACCGAGTCGGCGTCGAGGTGGTTGGTGGGCTCATCCAGAATCATCGTGTCGGCAGCTGAGAAGAGAATGCGGGCCAGTTCGATGCGCCGTCGCTGGCCACCCGAGAGCGTCTTGAGCGGCTGGTCGAGGATGCGGTCGGGCAGCTTGAGGTTGCTCGAGATGACGGCGGCCTCCGCCTCGGCCGAATAACCGCCGAGGGTCGTAAAGCGCTCCTCGAGGTTGCCGTAGGACTTCATCGCCTTGGCGCTGACCGCCGCATCGGGCGAGGCCATGTCCATCATCGCCTGCTCCATGCCGAGCATGATCGAGCCGAGACCGCGGGCGTCGAGGATGCGGGTGCGCGCCAGCATCTCTGGGTCGCCCGAGCGCGGGTCCTGCGGCAGGTAGCCGATCTCGCCGGTGCGCTCGATCTTGCCGTCGGTGGGCAGGGTCTCCCCCGCGAGCGTTTTGGTGAGCGTGGTCTTGCCGGCGCCGTTTCGGCCGACGAGGCCGATCTTGTCGCCTCGGGAGACCTGGAATGAGACACCGGACATCAGCATCCGTGCGCCCACTCGAATCTCGAGGTCATGTACGACGAGCACAGGCAGAGTCCAATGGTTGAAGCCCGGTCATCGGGCGAAGAAAAAAGAAGAGGGCCGAGAAAGCAGGGCTACATGGAGAAGCCGAGCGCACGCATCATGTCGCGTCCGTCATCGGTGATCTTTTCCGGGCCCCACGGCGGCATCCAGACCCAGTTGATGCGGAACGCGTCAACTACATTATCGAGTGCCTGAGCCGTCTGCTCCTCGAGCACGTCGGTGAGAGGGCATCCCGCACTCGTCAGGGTCATGCTGATGATGAGTGCGTTGTTCTCGTCGTCCCAGGTCAGGTCGTAGATGAGACCGAGGTCGACGATGTTGACCCCGAGCTCGGGGTCCATAACGTCCTTGAGCGCCTCCTCGACCTGGTCGAAGAGTGCCGGTGCGAGAGCGGTGGCCATGGTTCTAGGCTACGCCAGCGCCGGGTGCTTCTGACAAGCGCAGGAAACGGTCGTAGCCCTCGTCTTCAAGACGATCGGCGAGCTCGGGGCCGCCTTCTTCTGCAACCTTGCCGTCGACGAACACGTGCACGAAGTCCGGCTTGATGTAGCGGAGGATGCGCGTGTAGTGCGTGATGAGCAGGAGGCCGAGACCGGTGTTCTCCTTGGCGCGGTTGACGCCCTCGGAGACGATCTTGAGCGCGTCGACGTCGAGACCGGAGTCGGTCTCATCGAGGATCGCGAACTTCGGCTTGAGCAGCTCGAGCTGCAGTATCTCGTGGCGCTTCTTCTCCCCACCGGAGAAGCCCTCGTTGACGTTGCGCTCGGCGAACGTCTTGTCCATGCGCAGGGCCTCCATCGACTCGCGGATCTCCTTGATCCACGGGCGAAGCGCGGGCGCCTCACCGTCGAGGGCGGTCTTCGCGGTGCGGAGGAAGTTGGAGACGGTGACGCCGGGGATCTCGACCGGGTACTGCATGGCGAGGAAGAGTCCGGCGCGGGCGCGCTCGTCGACACTGAGCTCGAGCATCTCGACACCGTCGAGCTTCACCGAGCCGCCTTCGACGTGATACTTCGGGTGTCCGGCGATCGTGTACGCGAGCGTGGACTTGCCGGAGCCGTTCGGGCCCATGATCGCGTGGATCTCGCCCTCGTTGATGACGAGGTCGACCCCCTTGAGGATCTCCTTGGTGCCCTGTTCGGTCTCGACGCTGACGCGGAGATCCTTGACTTCGAGTACTGACATTTCTAGGCTTCCTGGCTTATCGGAGTGGCTTCGACGAACACGTCGCCGTCCACGATGGTCACGGGGTATACCGGTACGGGCTCGTACGCGGGAAGGGTGAGGGGCTTGCCGGTCGTCAGCTCGAACTTCGAGCCGTGCGCCCAGCATTCGAGGGTGTCGTCTTCGACGAAACCCTCTGAGAGCGAGATGTCGCCATGCGTGCAGGTGTCACCGAGCGCGTGCACGGTGCCGAGCGAGTCGATCACCACGGCGATCGGTTTGCCGTCGACGACGACACGCAGCGCAGCGCTCGGGGTGAGCTCCGCCTGCGAACAGACACGGGTGGCGGACATTACGCGGAGACTCCTGCCGAACTCGGGCCAACGGAGGTCAGGCTCAGTTCGGTCTCGATCGACTTCTGCAGTCGCGCTTCGAGGTCGGGCTTGCCGATCTTCTGGATGATTTCGGACAGGAACCCGAGCACCACAAGACGACGGGCCTCGTCTTCGGTGATACCGCGTGCCTGCAGGTAGAACAGCTGCTCGTCGTCGAAGCGGCCCGTGGCGCTCGCGTGACCCGCACCGGCGATGTCGCCGGTCTCGATCTCGAGGTTCGGGATGCTGTCGGCGCGCGTTCCCTCGCTGAGCACGAGGTTGCGGTTCTGCTCGTAGCTGTCGGTTCCGGCAGCCTGCTGGCCGATGAGCACGTCGCCGATCCAGACGGTGTGCGCGCCCTCGCCCTGGAGCGCGCCCTTGTAGTTGACCCGGCCGCGGGTATTCGCACCCGAGTGGTGCATGTACACGCGCTGCTCGAGGTGCTGTCCGGCGTCGGCGAAGTAGACGCCGTACAGCTCGCCGTCGGCGCCCTCGCCGTTCAGGTGCATGGTCGGGTTGATGCGCACGACCTTGCCACCCGTCGAGACGATGATGTGGCGGAACACCGCAGCACGACCGACGGTCGCCACGTGGGTCGCGAGGTGGATGGCGTCATCCGCCCACTCCTGAACGGAGACCACTGTCAGGTTCGCGTTGTCACCGACCACGATCTCGATGTTCTCGCTGAGAAGGGCCTTGCCCGTGTTCTGCAGGATGACGAGACCGGTGCTGCCGGGCTCCGCGGTGATGACGGTGTGCGCCGCGCGGGCCGTGGGCCCGAATGCGGAGCGGGTGATCGTGAGTTCGGCCGGCTCGTCGCCGCGATCGGTGTTCGCGGTCACGGTGACGGCGAGAACGTTCTCAACGCTCCCCCACGCGTTGGCCGAGGACTTCTCCTCGGCGGTCGCGGCGGAGCCGACGCGGGCGTCATCCGGAGCCACCCACTCGGCGCGCACGCCGGCGGACTCCATCGACAGGTACTCGTACGGCGAACCGTCCAGCTCGCCGTCGATGAGCGGGCGGATCAGGTCGACCGGGCTGTGCTTCCACTCGAGCTCGCGACCGGTGACGGCCGGGTACTCGGAATGCTTGTTCGAGGCGAATCGCTTCGAACGGGTCTGCACGGGGACAACGCGGTCTGCGTTGCCCCAGCCTCCGTCGGAGTGCGCCTTGGCGCCGTGCTGTACTTCAGTTTCGGGTGTTGCGACGGTCATCTAGCCGACACTGCCTTCCATGCTCATCTCGATGAGCTTGTTGAGTTCGAGGGCGTACTCCATCGGGAGTTCGCGGGCGATGGGCTCGATGAAGCCACGGACGATCATCGCCATGGCCTCGTCTTCGGGCATACCGCGGGACTGCAGGTAGAAGAGCTGCTCGGCGCTCACGCGTGACACGGTCGCCTCGTGACCGAGCTGCACGTCATCCACCCGGATGTCGATCGCCGGGTAGGTGTCGGAGCGCGAGATCGTGTCGACCAGGAGCGCGTCGCAACGCACGGTGTTCGCGGAATGGTGCGCATTGGCATCCACTCGCACCTCACCGCGGTAGCCCGCCCGACCGCCGCCACGGGCGATGGACTTCGAGACGATGGACGACGTCGTGTACGGCGCCATGTGGATCATCTTCGCGCCGGCGTCCTGGTGCTGGCCCGGGCCCGCGAAGGCGACGGAGAGCGTCTCACCCTTGGCGTGCTCGCCGACGAGGTAGATCGACGGGTACTTCATGGTGACCTTGGAGCCGATGTTGCCGTCGATCCACTCCATGGTGGCGCCCTCGTGCGCGATCGCGCGCTTGGTGACCAGGTTGTAGACGTTGTTCGACCAGTTCTGGATCGTCGTGTAGCGAACGCGCGCGTTCTTCTTCACCACGATCTCGACGACGGCCGAGTGCAGCGAGTCCGACTTGTAGATCGGGGCCGTGCAGCCCTCGATGTAGTGCACGTACGAGCCCTCGTCCGCAATGATCAGAGTGCGTTCGAACTGGCCCATGTTCTCGGTGTTGATGCGGAAGTAGGCCTGCAGTGGGATCTCGACGTGCACGCCGGGCGGCACGTAGACGAAGGATCCGCCCGACCAGACGGCCGTGTTGAGAGCCGCGAACTTGTTGTCGCCGGCGGGGATGACGGTGCCGAAGTACTCCTCGAAGAACTCGGGGTGCTCCTTCAGGGCCGTGTCGGTGTCCATGAAGATGACGCCCTGCGCCTCGAGCTCCTCGTTGATCGTGTGGTAAACGACCTCGGACTCGTACTGCGCGGCGACGCCGGAGACGAGGCGCTGGCGCTCGGCCTCGGGGATACCCAGCTTCTCGTAGGTGTCCTTGATGTCGTCGGGGAGGTCTTCCCAGGTCTGCGCCTGCTTCTCGGTGGAGCGCACGAAGTACTTGATGTTGTCGAAATCGATGCCCGACAGGTCGGCACCCCACGTCGGCATGGGCTTCATCCCGAAGAGCTTGAGGCCCTTGAGGCGGAGTTTAAGCATGGATTCGGGCTCGTTTTTGAGCGCGGAGATGTCGCGGACTACTTCTTCGTTGACCCCGCGGCGAGCGGAAGCTCCAGCCGCATCGGAGTCAGACCAGCCGAATTCGTATTGCCCAAGACCATTCAGCTCGGGGCGGTCGATCAGCACGTCAGACATAGTTACCTCTTTCCTTAGTCGTCCCAACCTCGGTGGCTCGGACGACATTCCCTCGCACAGTGATAACCGGGGCTTTGCTTGGATAAGAGGACTCGCGTAGCGCCGCACCGTTCTGGGTAAAACGACGGGTTTCGCGTGCCTAGACTGAAGCAGGACTCGAGGGTGTTGCTGTGACAGCAGAACCCCGTAGTCTCCATCGACTCCCCGGTTTGGGCTGTGTTCCTGAACCCATTGATTCTACAGGGAGTCGTCGATAAAAACAGGAGGATGTGCTGTGAGTGCCGCCATGTCGCGACTACGGGATCGGCTGAGCGCCACCATCACCCGATTCTGGAACTGGTTGCCCGACGGTGTCGACCGCCGCGTGCGGGTATTCGCCTGGCTCTCCTTCGCCTTCCAGCTGGTGCTGATCGGAACCGGCGGGGCCGTGCGACTCACCGCATCCGGCCTCGGCTGCCCGACCTGGCCCCAGTGCACGGACGGCTCTTTCGTCAACACACCCGAGATGGGCATCCACGGCGTCATCGAATTCGGCAACCGCCTGCTCACCTTCGTTCTCGCCTTCATCACGATCGCCGTGTTCCTCGCCGTCGCGAAGTACCGCCGTGAGCGTCGCGACCTGTTCCTGCTCACCCTGTTCCAGGGGCTCAGCATTCCGTTCCAGGCCGTTCTCGGCGGCATCACCGTGCTCACCGGCCTCAACCCCTACGTCGTGGGAGCCCACTTCGCGGTGTCGATCGTGCTCGTGTCTCTCACCACCGTGCTGGTCTGGCGTGTCTATCGGGGGCGGCGCGGCGAGCGACTTGCCCCGACCTGGTTCCTCGCTCTTGCTCATCTGACCTCCCTTGCCGTCGCCGTCACGGTGACCGTTGGCATTCTGACGACGGGATCCGGCCCGCACGCCGGCGACAACTCCAACCCGGATAAGCCGGCTCCCCGCAACGGGCTCGACCCCGAGCTGCTACAGCACGTGCACTCGTGGCCCGCCTACGTGACGCTCGGGCTGACCCTGCTGCTCCTTCTCGGTGCGCTCGTCGCCGTGCGCGGCTCGCGCAGCTGGGTGTTCGTGCTGCTCGGGATCGAGCTCGTGCAGACCGCCGTCGGGATCACGCAGGCCCGGCTCGGGCTGCCCGAGGTTCTGGTCGGGGTGCACATGGTGCTCGCGGGCCTGCTCGTCGCGGCGATGACCGCGGTGGTGCTGTCGCTGCGGGCGTCGCGCAAGGAACTGACCGAGTAGCCCGCCCGGCCTCAGGCTCCCTCGGCGCTGGGGTCGCGCAATCGATGGCGCGATTGCCCAGGCTCCACCGCGCTAGAGCGTCAGGTGCACCAGCGGGTCGACGCCCACCGCGATGAAGACGAGGGTGAGGTAGCTGATCGACGAGTGGAAGACCCGCATCGGCTTGACCTCGGAGTGGCGGATCGCCTCGTTGTAGAGACGGTGCGACTCGTAGAGGAACCAGCCGCCCGAGAGCACTGCGACGGCCGTGTAGATGAGTCCCATGTCGGCGACGGGGATGAGCAGCAGCGAGCACGCGACGGTTGCCCACGCGTAGAGGATGACCTGCAGGCCGACCTGGCTGCGTCCGCGTACGACGGCGAGCATCGGCACACTCGCCGACTGGTAGTCGGCGCGGTACTTCATGGAGAGCGGCCAGTAGTGCGGCGGGGTCCAGAGGAAGACGACGCCGAACAGGATGACGGGAGCCCAGGCGAGTGAACCCGTGACTGCCGCCCAGCCGATGAGAACGGGCATGCAGCCGGCTATCCCGCCCCAGACGATGTTCTGCGGGGTGCGGCGCTTGAGCCAGAGCGTGTAGACGAAGACATAGAACAGGATCGCGACGCCCGACAGCACGGCGGCCAGCACCGTGGTGAAGACCGCGAGCCAGACGATCGAGGCCACACCGATGATCCAGGCGAAGACGAGCGCCTCGCGGTCGGTGAGCTCCCCCGTCACGAGCGGACGCTTCTGCGTGCGCTTCATGATGCGGTCGATGTCGCGGTCGATGTAGCAGTTGAAGGCCCCGGCCGAGCCGGCGCTGAGCGAGCCGCCGACGAGCGTGGCGAGAACGGTCCAGAGATTCGGGATGCCGTTCGCTGCGAGGATCATGACCGGCGCAGTGGTCACCAGCAGCAGTTCGATGACGCGCGGCTTGGTGAGCGCGACGTAAGCCCGGGCTTTACGGGCGAAACCGATACGACCGCTCAACTGGCGGTTCTCTACGGCAACGTCCATGACTCCTCTTACGACTGTGATGCGTGACTCTCAATAGTACGTGCCCGTCGCTGTGGATACGTTTGTGCGCTCCCAGCTATCCCGAAGCTGAGCGTCACACGCCAGCGAGTGCGTTCAGCCTTCTCTATACTTGTGTGTGCTTGCCATCTGACGGCCACCCATCGACTCACTCCCCCGGAGCCAGTCCGCAGTGCCCGCAGGTATGCCGACGTAGTCACGGCAGGCGAAATCGCTCCGCTCACGCTGCCGTTTTCGCGCAGGGTGCATGAATGAAGGGTCATCTATCTCGTGGCAGCTCTCCAGTGGGATCCCATCGACAACAAGGCAGTAGACACCGCGCGCATCCTCGCCGCGGATGCCGTGGAAAAGGTGGGCAACGGTCACCCCGGAACCGCCATGAGCCTCGCGCCCGCCGCGTACCTGCTCTTCCAGAAGGTCATGCGCCGCGACCCGGCCGACCAGCACTGGCTCGGCCGTGACCGCTTCATTCTCTCGGTCGGCCACTCCTCGCTCACCCAGTACGTGCAGCTCTACCTGGGCGGCTACGGGCTCGAGCTCGACGACCTCAAGGCGCTGCGCACCTGGGGTTCACTGACCCCCGGTCACCCCGAGTTCGGTCACACCGACGGCGTGGAGATCACGACCGGCCCGCTCGGCCAGGGTCTCGCCTCCGCCGTGGGCTTCGCCTACGCCGCGCGCTTCGAGCGCGGTCTGTTCGACCCGTCCGCCGAGGCAGGCACGAGCCCGTTCGACCACAACGTGTACGTGATCGCAGGCGACGGCGACCTGCAGGAGGGCATCACGAGCGAGGCATCCTCGCTGGCCGGCCACCAGCAGCTCGGCAACCTGATCGCGATCTACGACTCGAACCAGATCTCGATCGAGGACGACACCAACATCGCCTTCACCGAAGACGTGCACGCTCGCTACGAGGCCTATGGCTGGCACGTGCAGGTCGTCGACTGGAAGAAGACCGGCGAGTACCACGAAGACATCGCCGAACTGCACGCGGCAATCGAGTCGGCCAAGGGCGAGCAGTCCAAGCCCTCGCTCATCATCCTGCGCACGATCATCGGATGGCCGTCGCCGAAGAAGCAGAACACCGGAAAGATCCACGGCTCCGCCCTCGGCACCGAGGAGCTGGCCGGCCTCAAGGAGGTGCTCGGGTTCGACCCCGAGCAGACCTTCGAGGTCTCCGATGAGGTCATCACCCACACGCGCAAGGCCCTCGAGCGCGGTGCCGAAGATCGCGCCGAGTGGCAGAAGGGCTTCGACGCCTGGGCCACCGCGAACCCCGACAACAAGAAGCTCCTCGACCGCCTCCTCACGGGTGAACTGCCCGAAGGTGTGGATGACGCTCTTCCCGTCTTCGAGCCCGGCAAGGAGGTCTCGACCCGCGCCGCTTCCGGCAAGGTGCTCGACGCCCTCGGCGCCGTCGTCCCCGAGCTGTGGGGAGGCTCGGCCGACCTCGCCGAGTCCAACAACACCACGATCGCCGGCGCGAAGTCCTTCGGCCCGCCGGAGTGGTCGACCCACGAGTGGACCGCAGACAAGTACGGCCGTGTGCTGCACTTCGGTATCCGCGAGCACGCCATGGCCGCGATCCTCAACGGAATCGTGCTGCACGGCCCGACCCGCGCCTTCGGCGGAACCTTCCTGATCTTCAGCGACTACATGCGTCCCGCCGTCCGTCTTGCGGCGCTGATGAACGTGCCGTCGATCTTCGTCTGGACTCACGACTCGGTCGCGCTCGGCGAAGACGGCCCGACCCACCAGCCGATCGAGCAGCTTGCGACGCTGCGCGCCATCCCGAACCTCGCCGTCGTTCGCCCCGGTGACGCCAACGAGGTCGCCTGGGCCTGGAAGGAGATCCTCTCGCGTCGCGAGGGTCCGGCCGGCATCGCGCTGACCCGCCAGAACATCCCCGTCTTCGAGCGTGGTGACGGCGACGCCTCCGGTGACGTCTTCGCTTCGGCGAAGAACGTGGCCAAGGGTGCGTACGTGCTCGCAGAGGCCTCCAACGGAACCCCCGACGTGATCTTCATCGCGACGGGCTCCGAGGTGCAGATCGCCGTGGAGGCCCGCGAGGTGCTCAAGGGCGAGGGAATCCACGCCCGCGTCGTCTCGGCGCCGAGCCTCGAGTGGTTCGCCGAGCAGAGCGCCGAGTACCGCGAGTCGGTGCTGCCCGCATCCGTCAAGGCCCGCGTCTCGATCGAGGCCGGACTCGCCCTCACCTGGCGGGAGTACGTCGGCGACGCCGGTCGCAGCGTGTCGATCGAGCACTTCGGCGCATCCGCTGACTACAAGACCCTGTTCCGCGAGTTCGGCATCACGACGGAGGCCGCGGTCGCCGCGGCACACGACTCCATCGCCGCCGTCTGATCCCCCAAGAATTCACGAAGGAAGAAAACAATGAGCAACTCCCCCACCGCAGAACTCTCCGCCGCCGGCGTCAGCATCTGGCTGGATGACCTGTCGCGCGAGCGCATCGCCTCGGGCGGCCTCGAGAAGCTGATCGCCGAGCGCAACGTCGTCGGCGTCACGACCAACCCGACGATCTTCGCCGGCGCACTCGCCAAGGGCGAGGCGTACGACGAGCAGGTCGCGGTCCTCGCGGCGGCGAACACGAGCGTCACCGACGCCGTCTTCGAGATCACGACCGACGACGTCGCCGCAGCGAGCGACATCTTCCGCCCGATCTACGACGCGACCGGCGGCTTTGACGGCCGGGTGTCGATCGAGGTCGAGCCCGGCTTCGCCCACGACGCCGCAGCGACGATCCAGCAGGCCCAGCAGCTGTGGACCAAGGTCGACCGCCCCAACGCCCTCATCAAGATCCCCGCGACCCTCGAGGGCCTCGAGGCGATCACCGAGACCATCGCGGCGGGCATCAGCGTCAACGTCACCCTGATCTTCAGCCTCGAGCGCTACCGTGCCGTCATCGACGCGTACCTGACGGGTCTCGAGAAGGCGAAGGCCAACGGCCACGACCTCTCGACCCTGCACTCGGTCGCCTCGTTCTTCGTGTCGCGCGTCGACACCGAGATCGACAAGCGCCTCGACGCGATCGGCTCTGACGAGGCGCTCGCGCTCAAGGGCAAGGCCGGCGTCGCCAACGCACAGCTCGCCTACGAGGTTTTCACCGAGGCCTTCGCTACCGAGCGTGCTGCGACACTGCTCGCGGGCGGCGCCAACAAGCAGCGTCCGCTCTGGGCCTCGACCGGGGTCAAGGACCCGGCCGTGCTCGACACCACCTACGTGGTCGAGCTTGTCGCCGCTGATGTCGTCAACACGATGCCCGAGAAGACCCTTGAGGCGACCTTCGACCACGGCGTCATCGCCGGTGACTCGATCACACCGTCGTACGCCGCGGCCCGCGAGACGATCGCCGCACTCGCCACGGTCGGTGTCGATGTGGATGACGTCACCGCGCTGCTCGAGAAGGAGGGCGTGGAGAAGTTCATCGTCTCCTGGAACGAACTGCTCGACACCGTCACCGCAGCCCTCCAGGCCGCCAAGTGAGCATCCGCATCGCGGTATCCGGTGCGGCGGCCGCTGCTGTAGAGCGCATCGTGCCCCAGCTGGTGAGCGACATCGTCGCGAGCCGCATCACCGGCCAGGACGGATCCCTCTGGGGTCCCGAGGCCGAGGATGAGTCGAACAAGCGTCTCGGCTGGACCGAGTCTGTAGCCGTCTCCTCCCCACTCGTGCCCGACATCCTCGCCCTGCGTGACAAGCTGCGCGCCGATGGCGTGAACCACATCGTGCTCGGCGGCATGGGCGGCTCCTCGCTCGCCCCCGAGGTCATCACGAAGACCAACGGCGTCGAGCTGACCGTGCTCGACTCGACGGCTCCCGGTCAGGTGCTCGCAGCCCTCGCCGACCGCCTCGAGACGACCGCCGTCGTCATCTCCTCGAAGTCGGGTGGGACGGTCGAGACCGACAGCCAGAAGCGAGCCTACGAGCACGCCTTCACGGCCGCCGGCATCGACCCGCTCGAGCGCATCGTCATCGTGACCGACCCGGGCTCGCCGCTCGACGTGTCTGCCCGCGAAGCCGGCTACCGCGTCTTCAACGCCGACCCCAACGTGGGCGGCCGCTACTCGGCCCTGACCGCCTTCGGCCTGGTGCCCTCCGGCCTCGCCGGTGTGGACATCGAGGCACTGCTCCACGATGCCGAAGCCATGTCCATCGAACTCGCCGTCGACTCCGAGGACAACCCCGGACTCATCCTCGGCGCGGCCATCGCCGGCACGAAGCCGCTCAAGGACAAGCTCGCCATCGTCGCTGACGGCACCCACATCGTGGGCTTTGGCGACTGGGTCGAGCAGCTCATCGCCGAGTCGACGGGCAAGGACGGCAAGGGACTGCTGCCCGTGGTCCTCGACGTCGACGCACCGGAGCTCACCGAGAACATCGCCGACCTCCAGGTCGTGCGTCTCGTCGGCGACTACGAGGCCACCCGCGAGGTGAACGAGGGTGACATCGAGATCACCGGCACCCTCGGTGCCCAGATGCTGACCTGGGAGTACGCGACGGCCGTTGCCGGTCGCCTGCTGGGCATCAACCCCTTCGACCAGCCCGACGTCGAGTCCGCCAAGATCGCCACCCGCGGCCTGCTCGACTCCCGCCCCGAGCCGGTTGCCGCAGCGTTCGTCGACAACGGCATCGAGGTGCGCGGCACCGGCACCGTTCTCGAGGGTACGTCCGACCTGGCCGGCGCCGTCTCGAGCCTGCTCTCCTACCTTGAGGATGACGGCTACGTCGCGATCCAGGCCTACGTCGACCGCGTCGCCCACCCCGAGCTTGCGAGCCTGCGGAGCGTTCTCGCCGAGCGCGCGGGGCGCCCCGTCACATTCGGCTGGGGTCCGCGCTTCCTGCACTCGACCGGCCAGTTCCACAAGGGTGGCGCACCGGTCGGAGTCTTCCTGCAGATCACGGAGACCACCGAGGCCGACCTGTCCATCCCGGATCGCCCGTTCACCTTCGGGCAGCTCATCCAGGCACAGGCGGCGGGTGACGCGAGTGTTCTCGCCGAGCACGGTCGCCCCGTGGTGACCCTCACCCTCAGCGACGCTGCGTCCCAGCTCCCGACGCTGCTCGCCGCCCTGCGCAAGTAACACCTCACGTACTGAACCAAGCACCAAGGAGCTGCATGTCCCCCGTGGATATCACGCCCGAGTTCAACCCCCTGCGGTTGCCCTCGGATCGTCGTCTCAACCGCATCGCCGGCCCGAGTGGCTTGGTCATCTTCGGGGTGACGGGTGACCTGTCGCGCAAGAAGCTGATGCCGGCCGTGTACGACCTGGCCAACCGTGGACTCCTCCCGCCCGGCTTCTCCCTCGTAGGGTTCGCCCGTCGCGACTGGGAGGACCAGGACTTCGAGAAGGTCGTCTACGAGGCCGTGAAGCAGTACGCGCGCACCCCGTTCGACGAGGACGTCTGGCGCCAGCTGGCGCAGGGCATCCGCTTCGTGCAGGGCGAGTTCGACGACGAGGCCGCCTTCGACCGTCTCAAGGAGACGATCGAGGAACTCGACCGTGACCGCGGCACGATGGGCAACCACGCCTTCTACCTGTCCATCCCGCCGAAGTCCTTCCCCCTCGTCACCGAGCGCCTGCGCAGCTCCGGCCTCGCGGAGCAGAAGGACGGCCAGTGGCGTCGCGTGGTCATCGAGAAGCCGTTCGGCAGCGACCTCAAGACCGCGCGCGAGCTGAATGCGGTCGTCGAGTCGGTCTTCCCGCCCGACAGCGTCTTCCGCATCGACCACTACCTGGGCAAGGAGACGGTGCAGAACATCCTGGCGCTGCGCTTCGCCAACCAGCTGTACGAACCCATCTGGAACTCCAACTATGTCGACCACGTGCAGATCACGATGGCCGAGGACATCGGGGTCGGCGGGCGTGCAGGCTACTACGACGGGATCGGGGCGGCGCGCGACGTCATCCAGAATCACCTGCTGCAGCTGCTCGCCCTGACCGCCATGGAGGAGCCCATCTCGTTCGACGCCGCAGACCTGCGTGCCGAGAAGGAGAAGGTGCTCTCGGCTGTGCGCCTGCCGAAGGACCTCAGCACCGCGACCGCCCGCGGACAGTACTCGGGTGGCTGGCAGGGCGGAGAGAAGGTCATCGGCTTCCTCGACGAAGATGGAATGAACCCCAAGTCGCTGACCGAGACGTTCGCGGCCATTCGCCTCGACATCGGTACGCGTCGCTGGGCCGGTGTGCCGTTCTACCTGCGTGCCGGCAAGCGCCTCGGCCGTCGCGTCACCGAGATCGCGGTGGTCTTCAAACGTGCACCGCAGGCCCTCTTCGCGCAGAGCCAGACCGGAAACCTCGGGCAGAACGCCCTGGTGATCCGCGTGCAGCCCGATGAGGGCGTGACCATCCGCTTCGGCTCCAAGGTGCCCGGCGCCGGGATGCAGGTGCGCGACGTCACGATGGACTTCGGGTACGGCCACGCCTTCACCGAGGCGAGCCCCGAGGCCTACGAGCGACTCATTCTCGACGTGCTGCTTGGCGACCCGCCGCTGTTCCCCCGCCACGAGGAGGTCGAGCTCAGCTGGAAGATCCTCGACCCGATCGAGGAGTACTGGGAGACCCAGGGCCCGCCCGACCAGTACCGCCCCGGAACCTGGGGTCCCGATTCCGCTGACGAACTCATGGCCCGCGACGGCCGCACCTGGAGGCGACCATGATCGTCGAACTGCCCGATACCACCACGAGCAAGATCTCGAAGACGCTCGTCAAGATCCGCGAGGAGGGCGGCGCCGTAGCGCTCGGTCGCGTGCTGACCCTCGTCATTGCCACGAAGCTGGGCGAGGAGGAGGAGGCCATCGAGGCCGCCAACGATGCCTCGCGCGAGCACCCCATGCGCGTTCTCGTGATCTCGACCGAGCCCGAAGAAGCCAAGCCGACGAAGAAGAGCGCGAAGGCCGCGGCCGACGAGTCCCGTATCGACGCGCAGATCCGCGTGGGCGGCGACGCCGGCGCGAGTGAGGTCATCGTGCTCCGCGCCTACGGCGACGCCGCTAGTGACCGCGAGGGGCTCGTCACGGGTCTCCTGCTGCCGGATGCGCCGGTCGTCGTCTGGTGGCCGGGCGCAGCGCCCGCCGTCGCGTCCGAATCAGCCCTCGGCGGTATCGCCCAGCGTCGCATCACCGATGCCGCGTCGAGCTCGAACCCGCTCGCGGCCCTCGAGAACCTCGCGAAGACCTACAAGCCCGGCGACACAGACTTCGCCTGGACCCGTCTCACCCTCTGGCGCGCGCAGCTCGCCGCCGTGCTCGACCAGCCGCCGTACGAGCCCGTGACGGGCGTTGAGGTGCACGGCGCGGCCAACTCCCCCTCGACCGTCCTGCTGGCCGCCTGGCTGCAGCTCCAGCTGCAGGTGGACGTCAAGCTCGAGGTCACCACCAAGTCGCACGGCTCGAGCGGTATCCAGGGCGTTGTGCTGCACCGCGCCTCCGGATCCATCGAACTCGAGCGCACGCTCGCCAACGTCGCGACGCTGGTTCAGCCCGGCCAGCCCACGCACGACATCTCGCTGCCGCGCAGGAGCCTGCGAGACTGCCTCGCCGAGGAGCTTCGCCGACTCGACCCTGACGACCTTTTCGGCGACGTGATCCAGACTGGTGTGGCACAGTTGGGCAAGAGCGTGAAGCGCACTCGTCCGGCTGCGAAGCCGAAGACCGTACCCACCCGAAAGACCAGGGCAGCCAAAGCGTGACGAATGAACGACGAGTGCTGGTACATCCAGACAAAACCGCCCTGGGCGCCGCAGTGGCGTCGAGGTTCGTGACCAAGCTCGTCGACCTTCTGGCCGCGCAGCCCCTCGCCCACGTGGTGCTCACCGGTGGCTCGATGGGCTCCGCCGTGCTCGAGCACGTCGCGAACAACCCGGCCAGCACAAGCGTCGACTGGACGCGCGTGCACTTCTGGTGGGGCGACGAGCGGTGGCTCCCCCGCGGTGACGCCGAGCGCAACGAGACGCAGGCTCGCGCCGCGCTGCTCGACAGCCTCGAGATCGCGAGCGGTAACATCCACTCACTGCCCGCCTCTGATGAGGGCATCGAACTGGATGCCGCGGCCTCCGTCTACGCGAAGGAACTCGCCGACCACGCCACGGACGGCGCGCTCTACCCGCGCTTCGACATCACCTTCCTCGGCGTCGGACCGGATGGCCACGTGGCCTCGCTGTTCCCCGAGCGCGGCGGTGTTCGTGAGAAGGACCTCACGGTCATCTCGGTGCGCAACTCGCCGAAGCCGCCCCCCGAGCGCCTCAGCCTCACGCTGCCGGTCATCAACTCCTCAGAGCGGGTCTGGCTCGTGCTCGCGGGCGCCGACAAGGCATCAGCACTCGGTCTGACGCTCGCGGGTGCGAGCGTGAACGAGGTTCCGGCGGCCGGTGTCGAGGGACGTCGCTCGACGCTGTTCTTTGTCGATGCGGATGCCACGGCAGAAGTTCCCGAGAGCCTCACGGCCACCGAGCTGTTCTGGACCGGTTCGGACAGCCCCGACGCCTACTGACGTCGGACATAAAAAAGGGCACCCGCAAGGGTGCCCTTTTTTGTATGTCTGGTTATGCGACCGGCGCGCTGCCGCGACGCTGGCGAAGGGCGAGAAGCGCCTCCTCGAGCAGGCCGGCGGCCTCTTCTTCGGTGCGTCGTTCCTTCACGTACGCGAGGTGGGTCTTGTACGGCTCGAGCTTCGCGACTGACGGCGGGTTGGCCTTGTCGCGACCGGCGGGAAGACCGCTCTGCGGGGAGTCGATGGTGACGGGGATCTCGTCTTCGGGCAGGTTCGCCGCGAAGCTGCGCACCGTCTCGTTGCCGAGCTCGTCCCAGTAGGAGACCTGGATGCGCTCCGCGTGGTAACCGCGGTCCTGCTCGCCCATGGGCCCTGCGCCTACGCGTGAACCCCTAATTGCACTGCCACCGGAAGCCATCGGAACTATCCCCTTGAAGTGTGCCGTCTCCGGCTGCTGTGAAGTGCCCCGCCACCTCGACGGAACACCGGAACGCTGTGGAACTACTACCGCTATGGAACTACTACCGCTGTTGAACTACTACCGCTGTTGAACTACTACCGCTGTTGAACTACTACCGCTGTTGAACTACTACAGACCCGCGTCGAACTTGGTGATGAGACCGAGGAACACGATGCTCGTGATCCAGACGATGCCGAGAATGACGGTGAAACGATTGAGGTTGCGCTCTGCGACACCCGAGGAACCGAGGTTCGACGTGACGCCACCGCCGAACATGTCGGAGAGGCCGCCACCGCGACCGCGGTGCAGCAGGATGAGCAGGGTCAGGAGCAGACTCGTGATGCCGAGAATGACCTGCAGAATGACCTGGACAATTTCCACGCGCGAAACCTTTCGAAGCGGCTGAATAGCCTCACATAGTATAACCGCGCCGTAGCGCGACGGGAATCAATTGTTGAGCTTATGTCCCGACGTGCTTCTGGAAGCGTACGATGCTTGCGAACTCGTTGAGGTCGAGGCTCGCACCGCCGATGAGCGCGCCGTCGACGTTGGGCTCACGCATGAATCCGGCAATGTTGCCCGACTTGACGGATCCGCCGTAGAGCACGCGGGTGGCCTCGGCCACCTCGTCACCGAGGAGTTCGCGTAGGGTGACGCGCAGCTGCGCGGCGACCTGCTCGGCCTGCTCGGGGGTTGCGGCCTGGCCGGAGCCGATGGCCCACACGGGCTCATAGGCGACGACGATGTCGACTGCGCCAGTGACCGAGGCGAGTGCCGCCTTCAGCTGGGCGACCGGAACCGCGCTCGGGCCGTGCTTCTCGAGATCCTCGGCGGTCTCGCCGACGCAGATCACGGGAACGAGCCCGTGCTTGAGCGCGGCGAGCACCTTCGTGTTCACTACCTCGTCGGTCTCGTTGTGCAGCGTACGACGCTCGGAGTGTCCGATGATCACGTACTGGCAGTCGAGGGCCTTGAGGAAGGCTCCGGAGATCTCACCCGTGTATGCACCGGAATCGTGCGCCGAGACATCCTGAGCACCGAAATGGATGGGGAGCTTGTCGGCCGAGATCAGGGTCTGCACGGAGCGCAGGTCGGTGAACGGCGGGAAGATCGCGACCTCGGCACCGTCGAAGTCGTGGTTCGCGTCCTTAAGGCTCCAGGCCAGCTTCTGCACGAAGGCGATCGACTGCAGGTGGTCGAGGTTCATCTTCCAGTTGCCCGCCAGCAAGGGCGTGCGTGTTGTTACTGCCATCCGAGGACCTCCAGTCCGGGGAGACGCTTGCCCTCGAGGAACTCGAGGCTCGCACCGCCACCCGTAGAAATGTGACCGAACTGGTCATCAGTGAAACCGAGGGCGCGGACGGCCGAGGCCGAGTCACCGCCCCCTACTACTCCGAGGCCGTCGACCTCGGTGAGCGCCTGTGCGACGGTCTTCGTGCCGGCCGCAAACGGTGCGAGCTCGAATACGCCCATGGGGCCGTTCCAGAACACCGTCTTCGACTCGGCGATGATCGACGCGAAGTTGGCGGCGGTCGCAGTTCCGATGTCGAGTCCGAGGCCGGAGGCGCCGAACGGGGTCTCTTCGATGCTGTCGGCGGCCGTGACGACCACCTCGGCATCCGCACCGAACTTCGAGGCGACGACGACATCGGTGGGAAGCACGATGCGCACCCCGAGCTCGTCCGCCTTGGCGAGATAGCCCTTGACCGTGTCGATCTGGTCGGCCTCGAGCAGACTCGCACCGACTTTGTGGCCCTGGGCCGCGAGGAAGGTGAAGAGCATGCCGCCGCCGATGAGCAGCGTGTCGACCTTGGGCAGTAGGTGCCCGATGACTCCGAGCTTGTCGCTGACCTTCGAACCGCCGAGCACAACCGCGTACGGCCGCTCGGGGTTCTCGGTCAGCTTGTCGAGAACCTCGAGCTCGGTCGCGATGAGCGTGCCCGCCGCGCTGGGCAGCAGGCCGGCGAGCTCGAACACGCTCGCCTGCTTACGGTGAACGACTCCGAAACCGTCCGACACAAAAGCGTCGCCGAGATCGGCGAGCTGCTGCGCGAACGCCTGGCGCTCGGCCGCATCCTTGCTCGCTTCGCCCGCGTTGAAACGCAGGTTCTCGAGCAGGGCGACATCGCCATCCTTCAGGGCAGCGACCGCTGCTTCAGCAGCAGGACCGACCGTGTCGCTCGCGAAGGTGACGCCCTTGCCGAGCAGCTCACTGAGTCGCTGGGCGACCGGGGCGAGGCTGTACTGGGCTTCGGGTGCACCCTCGGGGCGACCGAGGTGGGAGACGATGACGACGCGGGCGCCGGCGTTGATGAGCAGGTTGAGCGTCGGCAGGGAAGCCCGCACCCGTCCGTCGTCGGTGATCGCGCCGTCTTTCAACGGCACGTTCAGGTCGCAACGGACGAGTACGGTCTTACCCGTCAGAACGCCCAGGCTCTCGATGGTTCGCAGAGTCATAAGGGCGGGTGCCTACAGTTTGTCGGCGACGTACTCGGTGACGTCGACGAGGCGGTTGGAGTAGCCCCACTCGTTGTCGTACCACGAGGCGACCTTGACCTGGTCGCCGATGACCTTGGTGAGGCCGGCGTCGAAGATCGAGGAGTGCGGGTCGCCCTGGATGTCGCTCGAGACGATCTCGTCTTCGGTGTAACTGAGGATGCCCTTGAGGGGACCCTCGGCCGCAGCCTTGTACACAGCGTTGATCTCTTCGACCGTGACGGGGCGCGAAGCGGTCAGCGTGAGGTCGGTGATCGAGCCGGTGATCACGGGAACGCGGAGCGCGTAGCCGTCGAGCTTGCCGACGAGCTCGGGGATGACGAGACCGAGTGCCTTGGCGGCACCGGTGGACGTCGGGATGATGTTGCCGGCGGCAGCGCGAGCACGGCGGAGGTCGCTGTGCGGTCCGTCCTGCAGGTTCTGGTCGGCGGTGTAGGCGTGAACCGTGGTCATGAGGCCACGCTCGATGCCGAAGTTGTCCATGAACACCTTGGCGAGCGGCGCGAGGCAGTTCGTGGTGCAGGAGGCGTTCGAGATGATGTCGTGGATGGCTGCGTCGTAGGTGCCTTCGTTCACACCGAGCACGAGCGTTGCGACGTCATCGCCGGTCGCGGGAGCGGAGACGATGACCTTCTTGGCGCCGGCCTCGATGTGCTTGCGCGCATCAGCCGACTTGGTGAAGCGACCGGTGGACTCGATGACGATGTCGACACCCAGCTCGCCCCACGGAAGAAGCGAGGGGTCGCGCTCGGCGAGAACCTTGATCGGCTTGCCGTCAACATAGATCGTGTCGCCGTCGACGGTGACGGTGGCACCCAGGCGCCCGCTGACGGTGTCGTACTTGAGGAGGTGCGCGAGGGCTGCTGCGTCGTCGAGGTCGTTGACCGCCACGATCTCGAGGTCACTTCCCTTCGCGACTGCGGCACGGAAGAAGTTACGGCCAATGCGACCGAAGCCGTTGATACCGATCTTGACGCTCAATGGAACTCCAGGTTTTCGGGCGCCGAACGGCGCACTAGTGGTGGTTGTTGTGCGGGTTAAACAATACAGTGGCCGGGTGCGCAAGCGCCCCGGCCACTATGCCGCTACGAGAGTAGCAGCAGGCCTTCGGTCTTCTCGCGAGCCACGGTGAAGCGCTGCTGCGCGTTCTCCCAGTTGGCGATGTTCCAGAACGCCTTGACGTAGTCGGCGCGCACGTTCTTGTAGTCGAGGTAGTAGGCGTGCTCCCAGACATCCAGCATGAGGATGGGGACGATGCCGGCGGGGAGGTTGCCCTGCTGGTCGAAGAACTGCACGATGATCAGACGCTGTCCGATGGAGTCGTAGGCCAGCACAGCCCATCCCGAACCCTGCACACCCATGGCCGTTGCGGTGAAGTGTGCGGTGAACTTGTCGAAGGAGCCGAACTGGTCGTCGATCGCCGACGCGAGGTCACCGGTGGGCTTGTCACCGCCGTCCGGGGAGAGGTTGGTCCAGAAGATCGAGTGGTTGATGTGGCCGCCGAGGTTGAAGGCGAGGTCCTTCTCGAGCTTGTTGACGTAGGTCAGGTCGCCGGAGTCGCGCGCTTCTGCGAGCTGGGCGAGGGCGGTGTTCGCTCCCGTGACGTAGGCCTGGTGGTGCTTGCTGTGGTGCAGCTCCATGATCGCGCCGCTGATGCTCGGCGCGAGGGCAGAATAGTCGTACGCGAGTTCCGGAAGGGTGTAGTCAGCCATCGATATCTCCTAGCATTTTGGTCTCGGAGCGCCATACGGCAGCTCTCCGATCGACTTCTTCAGTCTACCGAGTTGAACCCAGCGCGCTCCCAGAAGCTTCCCACGTTGAGGAAAAAGGCAGGGCTATAGGTCGATCAACTCGGGAGGGAGATTGGCGTCGGTGCCGGGGATGCCGAGGTCCTGGGCGCGCTTGTCGGCCATAGCCAGTAGGCGACGGATGCGCCCGGCTACGGCATCCTTCGTCATGGGCGGGTCGGCGTGGTGACCGAGCTCATCGAGGCTGGAGTCGCGGAAGCGCAGGCGCAGCTCCCCCGCGTAGCGCAGGTGGTCGGGCACGGTGTCGGCGAGGATCTCGAGCGAGCGCTCGACCCGCGAGCACGCCGCGACGGCGGCCTGGGCCGATCGGCGCAGGTTGGCATCGTCGAAGTTCACGAGGCGGTTGGCCGTCGCGCGCACCTCGCGGCGCTGGCGCATCTCCTCCCACGCGGCCAGGCTCTCGCTCGCACCCATGAGCACGAGCATGGCGCCGATGGCCTCCCCGTCACGGATGACGACGCGGTGCACACCGCGCACCTCCTTGCTCTTGGCGGAGACGCTGAGGCGTCCGGCGGCACCCACGAGGGCCATGGCGGCCTCATTGCCGGGGCAGGTGATCTCGAGGGCTGCTGAGCGTCCCGGATCGGTGAGTGAGCCGGCGGCGAGGAACGCACCGCGCCAGACAGCGGCGAGGTCTTCGCGCGAACCGGTGGTCAGCTTGTTAGGCAGTCCGCGGATCGGGCGGCGGCGGGCGTCGAGCAGGCCGGTCTGGCGGGCGAGGGTCTCTCCCCCGTCGACGACGCGCACGAGGTACTGCGCGGTCTTGCGGTTTCCCGATGCGGGCAGCACGGCGGCTTCGCTGCGCACACCGTAGAGCTCGGCCAGATCCTTGCGCACCCGTCGGGCGAGAGTCACGGAGTCGAGCTCGGACTCGACCGCGATGCGTCCGGAGATCATGTGCAGTCCGCCCGAGAAGCGCAGGATCGTGGCGAGCTCCGCCGCCCGCACCGTCGTCTTGCTGACCTCGAGTTTGGCGAGTTCGTCCTTGACGTCGGCGGTGAGGGCCACGGTTTGGTTCCTAACGTTGTGCAGTGTGTGGGATGGGTGAGCGTACGGAAGGCTACTCGCGACCGAGGTCGCGGTGCTTCACGCGTACGGCCACGCCGGGCAGTCCTCGCAACAGCGTGGAGAGCTCTTCGGCGACGGCGACCGAGCGGTGCTTTCCGCCGGTACAGCCAATGGCGATAGTAGCGTGTCTCTTGTTCTCGCGTTGATAGCCGGCCAGCACGGGGGTGAGCGCAGCGCCGTAGGCGGCCACGAACTCGGCGACGCCCTCCTGGCTGAGCACATAGTCGCTCACCACCTCTTCGAGGCCGGTGTGGGCGCGCAGTTCGGGAATCCAGAACGGGTTCGGGATGAACCGCGCATCGGCCACGGAGTCGGCGTCGGCCGGCAGTCCGTACTTGAAGCCGAAGCTCATGACGGTGACCTGAACCCCGGCCGCGTCCGCCTGGGCGAACCGCTCCTGCACGGCCGTAGCGAGCTGGTGGATGTTCAGCTCGGAGGTGTCGATGATGATGTCGCTCGAGGCGCGCAGTTCCTCCATGCGGGTGCGCTCGGCGTTGATGCCGTCGAGGAGAGTGCCGTCCTCCTGCAGGGGGTGCGGGCGTCGCACCTGCTCGAACCTGCGCACGAGAACGGCATCCGTCGCCTCGAGATAGAGCATGCGAACGTTGGTGCTCTCGCGCAGCGCGTTCACGGCCTCGCGCACGTCGGCGAACAGCTTGCCGCCACGTACGTCGACGACGGCCGCGATCTTGGGCAGGGCGTTACCGGCGTGCTGCGCGAGCTCGGCGAGCGGCCGGAGCATCTGCGGCGGGAGGTTGTCGACGACGTACCAGCCGAGGTCCTCGAGGGCGTTTCCTACCGTCGACCGGCCCGCACCGGACATTCCGGTGACGATGAGGATCTCCTGGCGTTCTTCGTGCGTGGTCATGATCTCTCAGATCTCGGGTGTCGCCTGCCTGGCGTCGGGTCGGGTCCGCTTCGCACTTCCCAAGGATACGCGCCGCGGGCGATCCCGGAACGCCCCTAGGAATCTGTGGGTGACGGGTTCTGCAGTGCCGCAACGATGGTACGGGCGAGCGTCGGGCCGATTCCGCTGACCTCGGTGATGGCGTCCGCGTCCGCTGCCTTGAGGCGTGCGACCGACCCGAAGTGCTTGAGCAGCTCGGCGACTCGCGACGGGCCGAGGCCAGGGATCTCGGCCAGGAACGACCCGATGTCGCGGCGCCGCTTGGTGCGCTGGTAGGTGATCGCGAAGCGGTGCGCCTCGTCGCGGATGCGCTGGAACAGGAACAGCGCGTCGCTGTTGCGGGGCAGGATGACCGGGTAATCCGAATCCGGCAGCCAGATCTCCTCGAGGCGCTTCGCGATTCCTGCGAGCTGGATGCCCGTGACTCCCGAATCGTCGAGTGCACGCTGCGCGGCCGCAACCTGGGGCTGCCCGCCGTCGACGATGAGCAGGTTCGGCCGGTAGGCGAAGCGCTTCTTGCCCTCGGGCTCTTCTGTGCCGGGATTCCCTGTGCCGGGCTCCGGGTCGTCCTTCAGGTACGCGAGCCGGCGCATCAACGTCTGGTAGATCGACTCGGTGTCATCGGTCGAGTCCTCGATGCTGAAGCGGCGGTACTGGTCTTTGCGGGGCAGGCCGTCTTCGAAGACCACCATTGAGGCGACGATGTTGGTGCCGCTGAGGTGGGAGACGTCGTAGCACTCCATCCGCAGCGGCGCGTCGTCCATGCCGAGCGCCTCCTGGATGTCCGCCAGCGCCTGAGAGCGGGCAACGAAGTCGCCGCTGCGGCGGGTCTTGTAGAGGATCAGCGAGTTGCGGGCATTGGTCTCGACGGTCAGGGCGAGGGCCGCCTTGTCGCCGCGTTGGGCGACCCGCAGCGCGACCTTGCCGGGGGCCGTGCGCACTCCCCCGAGCCACAGCTCGAGTTCGCGGGAATCCTCCGGCAGCACCGGCACGAAGATCTCGCGCGGCGGTTCGGAGTCGTCGTACGCGTTCTGCACCACGGTCTCAACGAGCTCGGGCAGTTCGACGTCGAGCTCCTTGTCGACGACCCAGCTGCGAACGCCCCGGATGCGGCCTCCGCGCACGATGAACTGCTGCACCGCCGCGGCGAGTTCGTCGTGGGCGATTCCGAAGAAGTCGGCGTCCACACCGTCGGAGAGCACCACGCTGCTCTTGGACAGCGCCGTCTCGAGCGCGGCGAGCTGGTCGCGGTAGCGCGCGGCTGATTCGTAATCCATCTCGGCGGAAGCAGACGTCATCCTCTTCGCCAGTTCGCCCGTGTAGCGCGAATCGTTGCCGCCCATGAAGGACGCGAAGTCGAGGGCGATCGACTTGTGCTGCTCCTTCGTCACGCGACCCACGCAGGGTGCCGCGCACTTGCCGATGTCGCCGAGGAGGCAGGGGCGACCGGTCTGCTCGGCACGCTTGTAGGTGGCCTCCGTGCAGGAGCGCATCGGGAAGGCCTTGAGCATCAGGTCCACCGTCTCGCGGATTGCCCAGACCTTCGTGTACGGCCCGAAGTAGCGCGCTCCCTTGATGTTCCGGTTGCGGGTCACCATGACCTTCGGCACCGGATCGCCCAGTGTGATCGCGAGGTACGGGTAGGACTTGTCATCCCGGAACTGCACGTTGAACGGCGGGTTGAACTCTTTGATCCAGGTGAACTCGAGCTGCAGGGCCTCGAACTCGGTCGCGACGACCGTCCACTCGACGGAGGCGCCGCTGAGGACCATGCGCCGAGTACGCTCGTGCAGGCTGCGCAGCGGCTGGAAGTAGTTGCTCAGCCGCGAACGGAGGTTCTTCGCCTTGCCGACGTAGAGCACGCGCCCCTTGTCGTCACGAAAACGGTAGACCCCGGGTGAGGTCGGGATCTCACCCGCCTTCGGGCGCCAGCTGACTGTCTCTGCCATGGTTCGACGCTACGCGCGGATTCCCTCGAGGGTCTCCCGCAGAAAGATCCCCGTGTGGCTGTTCTCCACCTTCGCGAGCTGCTCGGGTGTACCGATTGCGAGCACCTCGCCACCGCCGGCGCCACCCTCGGGGCCGAGATCGATGAGCCAGTCGGCGCTCTTGATGACGTCGAGGTTGTGCTCGATCACGATGACGGTGTTGCCCTTGTCGACGAGACCGTTGAGCACGAGCAGCAGCTTGCGCACGTCTTCGAAGTGCAGGCCGGTCGTGGGCTCATCGAGCACGTAGATGCTGCGACCGTTGGAGCGCTTCTGCAGCTCGGTGGCGAGCTTGACGCGCTGCGCCTCGCCGCCCGAGAGCGTCGTGGCGCTCTGGCCGAGACGCACGTAGCCGAGCCCGACGTCTTCGAGCGTCTTGAGGAAGCGGTGGATCGAGCTGATCGCCTCGAAGAAGTCGGCAGCCTCGCTGATGGGCATATCCAGCACTTCAGCGATGTTCTTGCCCTTGTAGCGCACGGCCAGGGTGTCGCGGTTGTAGCGCGCGCCGTGGCACACCTCGCACGCGACGTAGACGTCGGGCAGGAAGTTCATCTCGATCTTGATGGTGCCGTCGCCCGAGCAGTTCTCGCAGCGGCCGCCCTTGACGTTGAAGCTGAAGCGCCCCTGCAGGTAACCGCGCGCCTTCGAGTCTGCGGTCTCCGAGAACAGCGTGCGGATCTTGTCGAACACACCCGTGTAGGTGGCCGGGTTGGAGCGCGGGGTGCGGCCGATCGGGTTCTGGTCGACGTGCACGACCTTGTCGAGGTTCTCGAGCCCGGTGACGCGCTTGTGCTTGCCGGGAATCTGGCGTGCACCATTCAACTCGTTGGCAAGCACCTTGTAGAGGATGTCGTTGACCAGGCTCGACTTGCCCGAACCGCTCACGCCCGTGACCGCGGTCAGCGTGCCGAGCGGGAAGCTGACCGTGACGTCGCGCAGGTTGTTCGCCTTCGCGCCCTCCACGGTGATCTGACGCTTCTTGTCGACCTTGCGGCGCTTCTTCGGGGTCTCGATCGATCGGCGGCCGGCCAGGTAGTCACCGGTGTAGGAATCGGTATTCGTCAGCAGGTCTTCGTAGGAGCCGGAGTGCACCACGGTTCCGCCGTGCTCCCCCGCGCCCGGTCCGATGTCGACCACCCAGTCCGCGGTGCGGATGGTGTCCTCGTCGTGCTCGACGACGATGAGGGTGTTGCCGAGGTTCTTGAGCTTCACGAGCGTCTCGATGAGGCGGCGGTTGTCGCGCTGGTGCAGGCCGATGCTGGGCTCGTCGAGCACGTAGAGCACGCCCGTGAGGCCCGAGCCGATCTGGGTGGCGAGGCGGATGCGCTGTGCCTCACCGCCGGAGAGCGTCGCCGCCGCGCGGGCGAGGTTGAGGTAGGTCAGCCCGACTTCGATGAGGAACTCGAGACGCAGGCGGATCTCGCGCAGCACGGCCGCGGCGATGTGCGCCTCGCGATCGGTGAGCGTGAGCTCGGCCATGAACGTGTGCGAGTCGGCGAGGCTGAGCTCGCAGGCGTCCGAGATGCTCATCCCGTTCACCGTCACGGCGAGTACCTCGGGCTTGAGGCGCTTGCCGTCGCAGACGGGGCACGGGATCTCGCGCAGGTAGGACGCGTAGCGCTGGCGGCTCGCGTCGCTCTCCGCCTCGAGGAATTTGCGCTCAATGTAGGGCAGCACGCCCTCGAAGCCGGTGGAGTACTTCATCTCGCGTCCGAAGCGGTTCTTCCAGCGAACGGTGACCTCGAAGTTGTTGCCGCGCAGGATCGCCTCCTGCGCCGCCTCGGGCAGCTTGCCCCACGGCGTCTTGAGCGAGAAGTCCAGATCACGGGCGAGACCCTCGAGCAGTCGCTCGAAGTAGTTCGAGATGCCCTTGCCCGCGTTCGCCCAGGGCAGGATGACCCCTTCCGCGAGGCTCAGGTCGGGGTCGCCGATGACGAGGTCGGTGTCGACCGACATGCGCGTGCCGAGGCCGGAGCACTCGGGGCAGGCACCGAAGGGCGCGTTGAAGGAGAAGGTGCGCGGCTCGATCTCGGTGAGCTGCACGGGGTGGTTGTTCGGGCAGGACAGCTTCTCGGAGAAGGTGCGCCACGCCTCGTCACCCTCCAGGTCGACGAAGTTGATCGACACCAGGCCGCTGGTGAGACGCAGGGCGGTCTCGAGCGAGTCGGTGAGGCGGGTGAGCAGGTCGTCGGATGCGACGAGACGGTCGATGACGACCGAGATGTCGTGCTTGATCTGCTTCTTGAGTGTCGGCGGTTCGCTGAGCTGGATCATCTCGCCGTCGACCATGGCGCGGGAGTACCCGGTCGCCGCGAGTTCCTTGAAGAGGTCGACGAACTCGCCCTTCTTCTGCGAGATCATCGGGCTGAGGATCTGGTACCGGGTGCCGGCCTCGAGTTCCATGAGCTGGTCGGCGATCTGCTGTACCGTCTGGCGCTGGATGATCTCGCCGCAGATGGCACAGTGCGGGATGCCGATGCGCGCCCAGAGCAGGCGCATGTAGTCGTAGATCTCGGTGATCGTTCCGACGGTCGAGCGCGGGTTGCGGTTGGTCGACTTCTGGTCGATCGACACGGCGGGGCTCAGGCCCTCGATGAAGTCGACATCGGGGCGGTCCACCTGCCCGAGGAACTGGCGCGCATAGGCGCTCAGCGACTCGACGTAGCGGCGCTGGCCCTCCGCGAAGATCGTGTCGAACGCGAGGCTCGACTTGCCGGACCCGGAAAGACCGGTGAAAACGACGAGGGAATCGCGCGGGATCTCAAGATCGACGTTCTTGAGGTTATGGACTCGGGCACCGCGGACGCTGAGCTTCGAAGAGCTCTCTACAGATGAAATCGACACTCCATCAATTGTACGGGCGGGGTACGACATGGCGCTGACACGCAAGCCGCTCGCAGGGCGGCACGCCCCTTCAGGCCGCAAATAAGGTCAAATGTGCCCAGCCGCTTCCATCTGCCGCAGCTCCTTCTTCAACTCGGAGACCTCGTCGCGCAACCGGCCGGCGAGCTCGAACTTGAGCTCCCCCGCGGCGGAGAGCATCTGGTCGTTGAGATCGGCAATGATCGTCTCGAGTTCGTTCGCGCCGGTCGCCGCACGACCCTCGCGGCGCAGGTTCGGTGTGGGCGAGCGCTTCTTGCCGCCACGGCTCGCGAGGAGCGCGGCGGTGTCGGCGCCCTCGCGGGCGAGACCCTCGGTGATGTCGGCGATCTTCTTGCGCAGGGGCTGCGGATCGACACCGCGTTCGAGGTTGTAGGCCACCTGCTTCTCGCGACGGCGGTTGGTCTCGTCGATAGCGCGCTTCATCGAGTCGGTGAGCACGTCGGCGTACATGTGCACCTCGCCGGACACGTTTCGCGCTGCACGACCGATGGTCTGGATGAGCGAGGTCGAGCTCCGCAGGAAGCCCTCCTTGTCGGCATCCAGAATGGCGACGAGCGAGACCTCGGGAAGATCCAGGCCCTCACGGAGCAGATTGATGCCAACGAGCACGTCGTAGACGCCCTGGCGCAGCTCAGTCAGCAGTTCGACCCGGCGCAGGGTGTCGACGTCGGAGTGCAGGTAGCGCACGCGCACGCCCGACTCGGTGAGGAACTCGGTGAGCTCTTCGGACATCTTCTTGGTGAGGGTCGTGACGAGCACACGCTCGTTCTTCTCCACGCGGATGCGGATCTGCTCGAGCAGGTCGTCGATCTGGCCCTTGGAGGGCTTGACGACGATCTCGGGGTCGATCAGGCCGGTCGGGCGGATGATCTGTTCGACGACCGAGTCGGTGATGCCCATCTCGTACTTGCCGGGTGTCGCGGACAGGTAGACCCGCTGTCCGACGCGATCGAGGAACTCGGGCCACTTGAGCGGGCGGTTGTCGAGCGCGCTCGGCAGCCGGAACCCGTGCTCGACCAGGGTGCGCTTGCGCGATGCATCTCCCTCGTACATTGCACCGATCTGCGGCACGGTGACGTGAGATTCGTCGATGACGACGAGGAAGTCGTCGGGGAAGTAGTCGATGAGGCAGTGCGGCGCCTCGCCGGGGAGACGGCCGTCGATGTGCCGCGAATAGTTCTCGATGCCGTTGCAGAAACCGATCTGCTCCATCATCTCGATGTCGAAGGTGGTTCGCATGCGCAGGCGCTGGGCCTCGAGCAGCTTGCCCTGGCGCTCGAGCTCGCCGAGGCGCAGCGCGAGCTCTTCTTTGATGGTGACGATGGCCTTGTGGATCGTCTCGGTGCCGGCCGTGTAGTGGGAGCCCGGGAAGACGGACACGGAATCCATCTTCTTGACGACATCGCCGGTGAGGGGGTGCAACGAGTAGATCGCCTCGATCTCGTCACCGAACATCTCGATGCGGATCGCGAGCTCTTCGTACATCGGAATGATCTCGATCGTGTCGCCCCGCACCCGGAAATTGCCGCGGGAGAAGTCGATGTCGTTGCGCTGGTACTGCATGGAGACGAAGCGGCGGATGAGTGCCTCGCGATCGATGCGCATGCCGACCTGCAGCGCGATCATCGCTTCGAGGTACGACTCGGAGGAGCCGAGGCCGTAGATGCACGACACGGTGGAGACCACCACCACATCACGACGGCTCAGCAGCGAGTTCGTCGTGGAGTGCCGCAGCCGTTCGACCTCGGCGTTGACCGAGCTGTCCTTCTCGATGAAGGTGTCGGTCTGCGGCACGTACGCCTCAGGCTGGTAGTAGTCGTAGTACGAGACGAAGTATTCGACGGCGTTGTTGGGCAGCAGCGAGCGGAACTCGTTGGCCAGCTGGGCTGCGAGCGTCTTGTTGTGCGCGAGCACGAGCGTCGGGCGCTGGACCTGCTCGATGAGCCAGGCGGTGGTCGCCGACTTGCCGGTACCGGTCGCTCCGAGCAGCACCACATCGGTCTCGCCCGCGTTGACCCGCTGTGCCAGTTCTTTGATCGCCTGGGGCTGGTCGCCGCTCGGCGTGTAGTCGCTGATGACCTCGAAGGGCCGGACGGAGCGGGTGGGTTCCATTACTCCAGCTTAGGCACAGCGTCCGACATGGCGCTGGCACGCGCAGACACCTTCGCCCACAGCTGATCGACCTGCGCGAGTGTCTCGTCGAGGGTGCCGTTGCTGTCGATCACGACGTCGGCGATCGCGAGCCGCTCGGTGTCCGTCGCCTGCGAGTTGAGGCGGTGCGTGGCTTCTTCCCGGGACATCCCGCGCAGTTCGACCATGCGCTGCAGGCGTGTCGCCTTCGACGCGTTGACGACGACCACGAGGTCGAATCGCATGGGGCGCGATCCGGCGGACTCGACGAGTAGCGGCACGTCGTAGACGATGACGGCGTCGGGATGCGCCTCCTCCGCTTCGGCGAACAATTCGCGCGCGCGGCTCCAGATGGCGGGGTGGGTGATCGCGTTGAGCGCGAGTCTCTTCTCCGGGTCGGAGAACACGATGGCGCCGAGGGCGGGGCGGTTGAGGCTGCCATCTTCGGCGAGCACCCCGTCGCCGAACGCGCTCGCGATCGCGGCGAGGCCGGGCGTTCCCGGTTCGACGACCTCGCGTGCCAACTGGTCGGCATCGACGTGCACGGCCCCCAGCTCGACGAGGTGCCTCGCGACGACGGACTTGCCCGAGGCGATGCCGCCCGTGAGACCGATCAGGTACATGGGCTAATGCTAGCCTCGGCGTGACGACAGGACTGTGATGCTGGAGGTTCGATGCTGGAGATTCTGAGTGGCCTGGGGTTGTCCGCCGCGGCCGGGCTCAACGCCTACATCCCGTTGATCGCCCTGGGGCTCGCGGGCCGGTTCCTCGATTTCGTCACCCTGCCGGCCGGCTGGTCATGGCTGAGCAACGAGTGGGTGCTGCTCGGGCTTGGCGTGCTGCTCGTGATCGAGCTCATCGCCGACAAGATTCCCGTCGTCGATTCCATCAACGACTGGATCCAGACCGTCATCCGTCCCGCGGCCGGCGGCATCGTGTTCGGCACCGGGGCGGCGACCGAGACGAGCGCGATCAGCGACCCCGCCCAGTTCTTCACCGACCACAACTGGGTGCCCGTGCTTCTCGGTGTCGGGATATCGCTCGCCGTGCACCTCACCAAGATGGCCGCCCGTCCCGTCGCGAACGCCCTGACGCTCGGCGTTGCGGCGCCCGTGATCAGCGTGGTCGAGGACTTCGGCAGCGTGGCGCTCACCGTGCTCGCGATCCTGCTGCCGGTGTTCGTCATCCTCGCCCTCGTAGGAATCGTCTGGTTCTTCGTGGCGATCTTCCGCAAGGCGGCCAGCCGGCGGCGCACGGCGGCGACAGCGCCGCCCATCCCGCAGCCCTAGGCGTTCTAACGACAGAACGGCCGGCCCCCGAAGGGACCGGCCGTTCTGTTTACTCGGATTAGGAGTTGTTGCTCAGCTTCTCGCGAAGCGCGGCGAGCGACTCGTCGTCGGCAAGCGTTCCGGCGGAAGCCGACTCGCTCGAGAACGTCGAAGCGCCGGCGGGCACGCCGGTCGACGGTGCGTCGACCTCGAGTGCTGCTGCAGCGACCTGCTTCTTGTGCGATTCCCAACGAGCCTGGGCGGCAGCGTAGTCCTGCTCCCACTTCTCGCGCTGGGTCTCGAAGCCCTCGCGCCACTCGTTGGTGTCGGAGTCGAAGCCCTCGGGGTACTTGTAGTTGCCCTGGTCGTCGTACTCGGTGAGCATTCCGTAGAGTGCCGGGTCGAACTCGGTGCCCTCGGGGTCCACGCCCTCGTTGGCCTGCTTGAGGCTCAGCGAGATGCGGCGACGCTCGAGGTCGATGTCGATGACCTTGACGAACACCTCGTCGCCGACCGAGACAACCTGCTCGGCGAGCTCGACGTGCTTGCCCGACAGCTCGGAGATGTGCACGAGGCCCTCGATGCCCTCAGCGACGCGAACGAACGCGCCGAAGGGAACGAGCTTCGTGACCTTTCCGGGTGCAACCTGGCCGATTGCGTGCGTGCGGGCGAATACCTGCCACGGGTCTTCCTGCGTTGCCTTGAGGGACAGCGACACGCGCTCGCGCTCGAGGTCGACCTCGAGGATCTCGACGGTGACCTCCTGGCCAACCTCGACAACCTCTGAGGCGTGCTCGATGTGCTTCCAGGAAAGCTCGGAAACGTGAACGAGACCGTCGACGCCGCCGAGGTCGACGAACGCACCGAAGTTGACGATCGACGACACGACACCCTTGCGGACCTGGCCCTTGGCGAGGTTGGCGAGGAACGTGGTGCGGGACTCGCTCTGCGTCTGCTCGAGGAGGGCGCGGCGCGACAGCACAACGTTGTTGCGGTTCTTGTCGAGCTCGAGGATCTTCGCTTCGATCTCCTGGCCGAGGTACGGCGTGAGGTCGCGAACGCGGCGCAGCTCGATGAGCGAGGCCGGGAGGAATCCACGGAGGCCGATGTCGACGATGAGTCCACCCTTGACGACCTCGATGACCGAACCGGTGACGATTCCGTCGTCATCCTTGATCTTCTCGACGTCGCCCCATGCACGCTCGTACTGTGCGCGCTTCTTGGACAGGATGAGGCGACCTTCCTTGTCCTCCTTCTGGAGAACAAGAGCCTCGACCGTGTCGCCGACCTGGACGACCTCGGTGGGGTCCACGTCGTGCTTGATGGAGAGTTCGCGGGAGGGGATTACACCCTCGGTCTTGTAACCGACGTCGAGGAGGACCTCGTCACGATCGATCTTGACGACGGTGCCCTCGATGAGGTCTCCGTCGTTGAAAAACTTCAGCGTCTTTTCGACCGCGGCGAGAAAGTCTTCAGCAGATCCGATGTCATTGATTGCGACCTGCTTGGGCGCCTTAGCGGGCGTTACGAGTGTCATGTAGTTGTTACTCCGATATGGACATACTTGGGCCATCTGCGAGATGCTGCTTGGATGTTTCGCCGATGGCAGGCGGATAGGACGTCACGAATGCGACGTTCCAGCTTAGCAGGGGCTGTTGTCAGTTGGCGAGCGCGGTCCTCAGGGTGTCGAGACCGACTCCCCCGATGTCGAGCGCGCGCTTGTGGAAGTCCTTGATGTCGAAGTCGGCGCCCGCACGGGCGGCTGCGTCATCCCGAAGCTGCTCCCAGATGCGCTGCCCGATCTTGTACGACGGTGCCTGGCCCGGCCAGCCGAGGTAGCGGTTGACCTCGAAGCGAACGAACTCTGGGCTCATGTTCACGTTCCTGCCCATGAAGCCGAAGGCGTACTCCCCCGTCCACGGACCGGAGCCGTCGGGAAGCTGCTTCTCGAGGTGCACCCCGATGTCGAGCACAACGCGGGCCGCGCGCATGCGCTGTCCGTCGAGCATTCCCAGGCGGTCGGCCGGGTCGTCGAGGTAGCCGAGCTGCTCCATAAGGCGCTCCGCGTACAGCGCCCAGCCCTCGGCGTGGCCGCTTGTGCCGGCATTGCGACGCCAGGTGTTCAGCTGCGCCTTGTTGTAGGTGGCCTGCCCGATCTGCAGGTGATGGCCGGGAACGCCCTCGTGGTACACGGTGGTGAGCTCGCGCCAGGTGTCGAACTCGGTGACGCCCTCGGGCACGCTCCACCACATGCGGCCGGCACGGGAGAAATCGTCGGTCGGGCCGGTGTAGTAGATGCCGCCCTCCTGGGTGGGAGCGATCATGCACTCCAGGCGCTTCACTTCGTCCGGGATATCAAAATGCGTGCGCGACAACTCCTCCACAGCACGGTCACTCGTCTCCTGCATCCACTTCTGGAGGGCATCCGTGCCATGGAGCTTGCGCGATGCATCACCATCGAGGAATGCAATCGCCTCCTCGACCGAAGCACCCGCCTTGATCTCGTTCGCAATCGACTCCTGCTCGGAAGTCATGCGGGCGAGTTCCTCGATGCCCCACTCATAGGTCTCGTCGAGGTCGACGGTCGCGCCCAGGAAGTAGCGCGAGGCGAGCGAGTAGATCTCGCGGCCGACCGCGTCCTTCTCGGTGGCCTTCCCGTGCAGTTCGTCGCTGAAGAACTCGGCGAGGCCCGCATAGGCGGCGGCTGAAGCATTGGCGCCCGACTCGAGTTCTTTCGCGAGTGAGTCGGGGATGTTCTCGGCGGATCCGGCGAACTCGTGGAAGAAGCCGTCTCGGGACGCATACTTCTTCACCTGCTCGAGCACCTCGCGCACCTGGCGCACGGCGGGAACGTTTCCGTGGGAGACACCGGCGCGCAGCGTCTCGATGTAGCCGTCGATCGCGCCGGGCAGGTTGTGCATGCGCTTGGCGATGTTCGCCCAGTCCGTCTCGGTCTCGGTCGGAACGAGGTCGAAGATCTGGCGGAGGTCCTGCGGTGGGGAGGCGATGACGTTGAGGTCGCGCTCCTGGAAGCCCGCGTCGTGCTTGTCGATCTCGAGCTGCAGCTCGCGGGCGAGGTCGAGCTTGGTGACCTCGTCGATCGAGTCGACGGGTGTCGCGGCGGTGATAGCGGCGAGCACCTTCTTGGTCTCACTGAGCGCCTGCTCGGCTCCCGCGGGCGAGTAGTCGGCGTATTCGCCATCGCGCCCGGGTCGACCCAGGTAGACCCGATACTCGGGGAAGAGGTCGAGCTCCGTATCGACCCACGCCTCGGCGATGGCATCGATGGGGGTTGCTTCCCGCGCGGCGGGGGTGTGCTGGGCGTCGTTGGTCATACGTCGAGCCTAGAACACACCCCCACGCGAGGCGAGGACCACCCCCGCAGGGAGCGAAAGCCACCCCCGCGGGACGCGAGAGAACCTACACCTTGTCGAGATCCGTCGCGAGGAGTTCGCTCAGGGTGTCGAGGGCCGCGTCGGCACCGTCACCGTCGGCGGAGAGCGTGACCTCTTCGGCGTGGCCGATGCCGAGGGAGAGCACACCGAGGATGCTGGCGGCGTTGACGCTCTTGCCCTTGGCCGAGGTCAGCGTGACGGCGACGCCGGTCTTCGATGCGGCCTGCGCGAAGAGCGAGGCGGGACGTGCGTGCAGGCCGACGCTCGAGGCTACGGTGACTGTGCGTTCTGGCATGGGAACTCCTAGTTGTGTGGTGGTTACGGTTCGATGGTGACTTTGATCGCCTCGCCGCGGGCCACGATCTCGAGGGCTTCGAGAACCTGGTCGAGCGGCAGGCGGTGGGTGATCAGGTCGGAGACGGGAACCCGCCCGGAGGCGATCAGCTCGAGTGCCTGGCGGTTGTGCTCGGGGCTCGACCCGTTCACCCCGACGATGGTCAACTCGCGGTAGTGCACGAGGTTGGCGTCGACGGTGATGTTGGGCGCGTCCTTGGCGAGTCCGCCGAAAAGGCTCAGACGGCCACGGCGAGCCAGCATCCGAAGACCCTGCTCCTGCGCCGTACCGCTCGCCGCCGCCGTGATGACGACGTCGGCGCCCCGGCCGCCGGTCGCGGCGAGTACCGCCTCGACCGGATCGATGTCCGACGAGGCGATCGAGACATCCGGCTTCACGATGTCTGCCGCGGCAGCCAGGCGCTCCGCATTCGTATCGATGAGGATGACGCGGCTCGCGCCCCGCGCCCGCGCGAGTCGCACGTGCAGGCAGCCGATCGGGCCCGAGCCGATGATGACGACCGTGTCGCCCTCGCCGACCCGCGCGAGCTCCTGGCCGTTGAGAACGCACGCGAGCGGCTCGGCGAGCGACGCCTCCGCGAACCCGAGCGAGTCGGGAATGCGGTTGAGACCGTTCACGCGGATGACCTCGTTGGGTACTACGAGGTATTCGGCGAACCCGCCGGGAAACTGGTAACCCATGGAGAGCTGGTTCTCGCAGACCGCCGGATGCCCCGCAAGGCACTCGACGCAGGTGCCGTCGGGGATCGCTGCGATGACCTGCACACGATCCCCCACGGACCACCCGTCAACGCCGTCGCCGACCTCCGTGATTTCGCCGGCGATCTCGTGGCCCATGATCTGCGGTGGCGTCATGTTCGGGTGGCCCGAACGTGAGATCTTCACGTCGGTGCCGCACGTCGAACAGTTGCGTACGCGGATCTTGACCTCGCCGGACGACACCTCGGGTTCAGGCGACTCCTCCAGGCGAATATCGCCCGGGGCGTAGAATCTTGCGACTTTCACTCAGGCCTTAGTCTTCCTCGTCTTCAGCAGCCAGAAGCTCGTAGACCTGCTCCTTGGTGGTTGCCGAGCGGAGGGCGGCAGCCTTCTCCGGTTCGAGAAGGATGGTGGCCAGCTGCGAGAGCAGGGCGATGTGGCCGTTGCCCTTCGCGGCGATACCAATGGCGACGGAGACGTCGTTGCCGTCCCAGTCCACGCCATCCGGGAAGCGGAGCAGTACGAGGGCGTCGCCCTTGACCGCATCCTTGCCGGCGAGGGTGCCGTGAGGAATCGCGACACCCTCCCCGACGAAGGTGGAGACGGAATTCTCGCGCTCGAGCATCGCGTCGATGTACGCGGGCTCGATGGCCCCCGTCGCGAGCAGCGCGGCGCCGGCCTGGCGGATAGCGTCATCCCGGCCCGTGGCCGAAGCCGTCAGGTTGATGGATGACTCGGCCAGCAGCTCGGTCAGGGGAATCGTTTCGTCGCTCATGGTGATCAGACCTCGATCGAGTCGCCGTTTTGGATGGCCTTGACCAGCGCCGCGACAGAGGGGTCACCCAGGAAGAGCTGGAACGGGATGACGGGGACGCCGGGTACAACACCCCGTGCACGATCCGCGAGCCCAGCCTGGGTGACCACGACATCGGCGTCGCTTGGGATGCTGGCAACGGGGGAATGTTCCACCGTCACACCGCTCTTGGCGAGCTGCTTCTTCAGCTGGGAGGCGAGCATAACGCTGCTGCCCATTCCTGCGTCACAAGCAACGATGAGCTTCTTTACGCTCGATCCGTCGATGGTTGCCATCTGTCTATCTCCTTGTTGTGGTGCTTTATTGGTGGTGCGTCTTAGCTCGCGTCGGCGGTTGCCGCTGCGGGCTTGTTCTTGTTCTTTGCACTCTGCGCCTTGGCCTCGTCGAGGTCAAGCGCGGTCTCCTTCTTGCCGAAGCCGAGCAGGAGCGCGCCGACTGCGAATGCGACAGCAGCGGAGAGCAGGATGCCGACCAGAATCATCGGAAGATCACCGGGGCTCGCCACGAGGATGTACGCGAAGATGCTGCCCGGTGAGGCGGGAGCAACGAGGCCGACGCCTGCGAGCAGGAAGACGAGCACACCCGACGCGCCACCGGCGATGGCGGCGATGAGGAGGATCGGCTTCATGAGCACGTAGGGGAAGTAGATCTCGTGGATTCCACCGAGGAACTGCACAACGATCGCTGCGGGAACCGTCGGGCGGATTGCGCGCGGGCCGAAGAGAAGCATTGCAGTCAGGATACCGAGGCCGGGGCCGGGGTTCGACTCGAGCATGAACATGATCGACTTGCCGGTCTCGGCAGCCTGGTCCGCACCGATGGGCGTGAGCACACCGTGGTTGAGGGCGTTGTTGAGGAACAGCACCTTCGCGGGCTCGATGATGATCGAGGCGAGCGGCAGGAGGCCGGTCTCTACGAGGAAGCCGACAGCGGTACCCAGGGCGTTGGTGATCGCGTTGACGATCGGGCCCAGAACGTAGATACCGACGACGGCGAACACGGCGCCGATGATGCCGGCGGTGAAGTTGTCGACGAGCATCTCGAATCCGGACTTGAGGCGACCCTCGAGTGCGCGGTCGATCCACTTGAGAACGAGTGCAGTAACCGGACCGATGATCATCGCGCCGAGGAACGACACGCCGACGCCCATGGCGCCACCCTCGAGGTCGAGGTTGAGCGCGTACGGCGAGAGGATGACACCCATCGTCGCGACGGCACCGACGACAGCACCGCGCTGGCCGTGGACGAGACGTCCACCGGTGTAACCGATGAGGATCGGCAGCAGGTACTTGATGATCGGGTCGACCAGGGTCAGCACCGCTGCGGCGAACGGTACGGATTCGCCATCGGCGATCCGGTCCGGGCCGAGGGCGATCTGGTTGATCCAACCGGTCGGGATCACGAGTGCCGTGATGAGGCCCCAGGCAATGAATGCTCCGAGGTTCGGCATGATCATTCCGGCGAGGAATGCACCGCCCCTCTGGACGCGGGCGCGGATACCTGTTCCGGTAGCCGCTGGTGTGTAATCAGACATGAGGTGGGTACTCCTTTGTACGAATGTACGGTTTTCGGATGTGATGGATGGTTAGTTGGCCACGAGTGGCCGATCCAGGTCTGGCCGCAACACCAGCTGGACGTTTGTGTGGTCGATCTCGGTTGGCCCGGGCACGGCACTTCCCGGTAGGGATGTGGCCGCCGCTCCCCAGGCGAGCGCTTCGACGAGTGCGCCCTCGACATCATTCTCGTTGTGCGAGAACCTGACGAGGAAACCGGCGAGGAAACTGTCTCCTGCGCCGACGGTGCTGCGGGGTGTGTCGACACGTGATTCGCCGACGAGCACGCCTCCGGGGCTCACGAGCACCGCGCCGTCAGCGCCGAGGCTGACGAGTACGAGCTCGACCCCGCCCTCCCGCACTTCCTCGGCAGCCGCGATGACCTCCGCAATGGAGTCCAGCGGGCGACCGACGAGCTCGGCGAGCTCGGTGCGGTTGGGCTTGATGAGGCGGGGACGAGCGGCGAGCGAGGCAACTAGCGCATCGCCGCTCGTGTCTATGGCGAGGCTTGCCTCGCTGGCCGTGAGGCTCTCGATGAGGGAGCGCAGCTGGCTGGGGGTGAAGCCGGGCGGCACGCTTCCGCTCAGAACGACCCAGTCGCCGGCCGTGACGATCGTGCGCAGCACGCGAGTGAGGGTCTCGACATCGTCGTCGGTAAGGGCGAATCCGGGTTCGTTGAGTTTGGTGATGGTGCCGTCGGTCTCGGCGACGGTGATGTTTGAGCGGGTGCGCGCCGCGACCGGCACGAAGTGCGAGTGCACGCCGGCGATCTCGAGCAGGCGGCTGAGTTCGGCGCCCTCTCCCCCACCCACGGGCAGTACCGCAATGCTCGGGATGCCGTTCGCCGTGAGCGCGCGCGTCACGTTGACGCCCTTACCGCCGGGCTCGAGAGTGGGTTCGGTGGTGCGCAGCACTGTGCCGCGCTCGAGACGCTCGACGTGCAGCGTGCGGTCGAGGCTCGGGTTGAGGGTGACAGTGATGATCACACGACCACCACCCTGGGGCCCGCGTTCTCGACGTCTTCGGCGAACTCGGAATCGAGACCAGCGTCGGTGATGATCGTGTCGATGGCCGACAGCGGTGCGACCCGCGCGAAGTCCTCGCGGCCGAACTTGGTGTGGTCGGCGAGCACGACCGTGCGGCGGGCGGCGTTGATGAGGGCGCGCTTGACGCTTGCCTCGGCGAGGTCGGGAGTAGTCAGGCCGCGCTCGACGCTCAGGCCGTTGGTGCCCATAAAGGCGATGTCAGCGAAGACGTCGACGATCTGGGTCTGCGTCCACTCGCCGACGGCGGCGAGGGTGCGTCCGCGAACGACACCACCGAGCAGGTGAAGGGTGATGTTGGGGCGCGAGATGAGCACGCTCGCGACGGGAATGGAGTGCGTGACGACCGTGAACTCGCGGTCGGTCGGCAGCATCTCGGCGAGGCGCACCGTTGTGGTGCCGGCGTCGAGGATGATCGATCCGCCGTCGGGAAGTTCGTCGAGGGCGGCGCGCGCGATGCGCTCCTTCTGACCGGCAGCCTTGGCTTCGCGATCGGCGACGCCGGGCTCGATGCCGAAACGCTCGACCGGGATGGCTCCACCGTGCACGCGACGCACGACGCCTCGGCGTTCGAGGGCGGTCAGGTCACGGCGAACCGTTTCGGGTGTGACGGCGAGGTCGCGAGCGAGTCCTGCGACTTCAACACGGCCGTGGGCGCGCGCAGTGTCCAGTATCTGCTGGTGACGCTCCGGTGCGTACATCGACCTCAGCCTGCTGATCAAACAAACAACCCGAATGTTGTTCTGGGTTTATATAAGTCCGTTTGTGTCCGCTTGTCAATTCACAGGCGGCGTTCAGCCCGGCGTGTCGGAAAACGACTATTTAGTGGGCGGCAGCATCCCAATTGGGACCGGTGCCGACCTGCACCTCAAGCGGCACCGCGAGCTCGGCGGCACCCGTCATCCTCTTTCGCACGATCTCGGACACGGCATCGAGTTCGCCGGTCGCGACCTCGAGCACCAGCTCGTCGTGCACCTGCAGCAACATGCGCGAGTTCAGGGGTTCGAGGTCCGCCGCGACGCCGAGCATGGCGCGCTTCAGGATGTCGGCTGCGGAACCCTGGATGGGCGCGTTCAGCGCCTGACGTTCGGCGTTCTCGCGCAGCACTCGGTTCGAGGAGTTCAAGTCGCCGAACGGTCGGCGCCGGCCGAAGATGGTCGTCGTGTAGCCGTCTTCCTTCGCCTGCACGACAACGCTGCGCAAGTACTCGCGCACCGCGCCAAAACGCTCGAAGTAGTCGGTCATCAGCTGCTTCGCCTCGGCGGTGTCGATGCGCAGCTGCTTGGACAGGCCGAATGCGCTCAGGCCGTAGGCCAGGCCGTAGGACATCGCCTTGACCTTGGTGCGCATCAGCGGCGTGACATCGGCGGTGTCCACATGGAAGATGCGCGCGCCGACGAAGCGGTGCAGGTCTTCCCCCGAGTGGAACGCCTCGATGAGGCCCTCGTCGCCGGAGAGGTGCGCCATGATGCGCATCTCGATCTGCGAGTAGTCGGCGGTCAGCATGGTCTCGAAGCCCGGGCTCGGCTCGAAGGCCGTACGGATCTCGCGTCCTACCTCCGTGCGGATTGGGATGTTCTGCAGATTCGGATCGTTGGACGAGATGCGACCCGTGCTGCTGCCGGTCTGGTCGTACGTGGTGTGAACACGGCTCGAGGAGTCGGCGGCCTTGTCGACGGTGTCGATGATCTGCTTGAGCTTCGTGGCATCCCGGTGCTTGAGCAGCAGGTCGAGGAAGGGGTGCGGAGCCTGTTCCTGCAGGTCGGCGAGAGCCGCGGCATCCGTCGAATAGCCAGTCTTGTTGGCCCGGGTCTTCGGCATGTTCAGCTCTTCGAACAGCACCTGCTGCAGCTGTTTGGGTGACCCGAGGTTCACTTCGCGGCCGATTTCGGCGTAGGCGCGGGCGGCGAGGTCGGTGGAGGACTCCCCCAGCTCGGTTGATAGGCGGCCGAGGATGTCGCGGTTGATGTAGGTGCCGGTGAGCTCCATGTTCGCGAGAACCGGGACGAGCGGGATCTCGATGTCGTCGAGCACGCTGCGCGTGCCGGGCTCGAGCTTCTCGGCCAGATACTCGCTCACACGCAGGATGTACCACGCCTCGGTAGCGGGGCTCAGGGCCTCGGCCTCCTGCAGCAGCTGGTTGGGGTCGGGCTGCGGAAGGGTGTCGCCGAGGAAGTCGTATACCTGGCTCGCGAGGTCGTCGCCCTTGCTGCTGGGCTTGAGCAGCCACGCGGCGAGGGTCGTGTCGAAGGCGATGCCGCCGAGCGCTATGTTCTCGGACGCGAGGAGCTTCAGCTGGTTCTTCGCGGTGTGCAGGTACTTGGGAGCGTCGCTCTCCAGCCATGCCTCGAGCGCCGCATAGTCGGGGCGGTGTGCGCCCCACGGCACGTAGGCCGACTCGGTGAGACTCGAGATGCCGAAGCCCTCGATCTTGCCGTTCAGGCTCTCGACACGCACGGCGAGCGGCGCAGTGCCGTTGGCGGAGACGGTGCCCAGCCACTTGGCGAGCTCCTCGTCGACCATGGTGCGTACCGGCGGCGCGACCGGGCCGGCGGGCGCGGCGATCGCCTCGACGGTCTCGGTGTCGCCGCTCTCCTCCTGCGCGATCTTCAGCACGCGCTCGAGCAGGGTGCGGAACTGCAGCTTGTCGAACACCTCGCGTACGGCCGCCACATCGATCGGGCGGCGCAGCAGGTCGGCGGGTCCGAACGGCAGGTCGACGTCGGTGAGCAGGTGGTTGAGCTTGCGGTTCCGGATGGCCCGATCACTCTGCTCGCGCAGTTTCTCGCCGACCACGCCCTTGATCTCGTCCGCGTGCTCGAGCACGCCGGACAGGCTGCCGTACTGGTTGATCCACTTCACGGCGGTCTTCTCGCCGACCTTGTCGATGCCGATGAGGTTGTCACTCGTCTCGCCGACGAGAGCCGCAACATCCGGATACTGGTGCGGTTCGATGCCGTAGCGCTCGAAGACCGAGTCGCGGTCGTAGCGCTTGAGCTCGGAGACGCCGCGCGCGTTCGGGTACAGCAGGGTGACGTCATCGTTGATCATCTGGATCGCGTCGCGGTCGCCCGAGCAAACGTAGACCGTGAAGCCTTCGCGGGAGCCGCGGAAGGCGAGAGTGGCGAGGATGTCGTCGGCCTCGTAGTCCTCCTTGGAGATGGTGGTGATGCCCATCGCCTTGAGGGCCTCCTCGAGCAGCGGCACCTGGCCGACGAACTCAGGCGGGGTCTCGCCGCGGGTGCCCTTGTACTCGGGGTATTCGCGGGTGCGGAACGAGTAGCGGGAGATGTCGAAGGCCACGGCGAGGTGCGTGGGCTTCTCTGCCTTGAGCAGGTTGAGCATCATCGAGATGAAGCCGTGGATGGCGTTGGTGTGCTGGCCCTCCCGGTTCTGGAAGCTGTCGACGGGCAGGGCGTAGAACGCCCTGAAGGCCAGCGAATGGCCGTCGATGACGAGAAGGGTAGGCTTTTCTGAGTCCGACACGGTGCAAGCCTAGCCGCGTGCGCCGACACCGGTTCCTCCCGAAATTCTCCGGGCTCCCCTCGAAATGGATACGATGACGACCTTTCCCGAGAACCTGCCGCCCGAGCTCGTCGAACGCCTCGTCACGAGCGGCGGCGGCGAGCTGGCGCGCAAGATGAACATCGAATTCCTCGAGCTGTCGGCCGAACACTCGGTCGCCTCGATGCCCGTCGAGGGCAACACGCAGGTCATCGGCCTGCTGCACGGTGGCGCCCATGTGGTGCTCGGCGAATCGCTCGGATCGGTGTCGTCCGCGATTCACGCCGGTGCCGGACGCTACGCCGTCGGCATCGAGATCAATGCCACGCACAGCCGGTCGGTCACGTCGGGAATCGTCACCGCGACCTGCACCGCGCTGGTGCTCGGCCGTACGCTCGCCACCCACGAGATCGTTGTCCGCGATGAGGATGGGCGACGCTTGTCGACCATCCGCATGACGAACATGCTGAGGGACCAGTAGGTCCCGATGCACTGGGACGGCGCGCTGAACCTGCGGGACCTCGGCGGGCTTCCGCTGGTCGCGGGCGGCGCGTCGGCACCGGGGCGGGTTTTCCGTTCGGGCGCGCCGGAGTGGATGACGACGCTCGGCTGGCAGCAGGCGGCCGCTGCGGGTCTCAGGACGATCGTCGACCTGCGCAACGCCGACGAGGTCGGTCGGCGGCCCTACCACCCCGAGATTTCCGAGTCGGCGCGGGATCCGTTCACCGTGATCAGCACTCCCACCGAAGACCCTGCCGACGACGAGTTCATGGCGGTGTGCGGCCCCTGGCTCGACCACCCGCGCTCCTATGCCGACAACCTCCGCTTTTATCCGGCCAGGTTCGCCGCTGTATTCCGTGCGATTGCAGGATCGCCCGGCGTCGTGCTCGTGCACTGTTCAGGGGGGAAGGACCGCACCGGCCTCGTTTCTGCACTGCTCCTGATTCTCGCTGGTGTCGAACGCGCAGCAATTCTCGACGACTACGAGGCAGCATTCCGCGCGGCCAACACGCACCTGGCCGAGCACCCGCACCTGGCCCGCCACTTCGCCGAGACCCCCGAGGCTCTCGACGAGTGGGTCGCCGATCGACGCGATGCGTTCGACCGGTGGCTCGCCGATTTCGATGTGACCGCCTACCTGCGGGCCGCCGGCCTCGACGACACCGAGCTCGACGCCCTGCAGGACCGCCTCACCGTCTCATGACCGTCGCCGGGCTGGTGCGATAGACCGCTCCGCTCGGTGAGGTCCAGGCGAGCCCTCCGCCACCTGTCTGCTTCACGCGCCACGCGGTGTTGTGCCGCAGGGCGTGGTGCATCGGGCAGAGGTGGGCGAGGTTGTCGTGGTCGGTGGGTCCGCGGTTCGCCCACTCGAGGGTGTGGTCGATTTCGCAGCCGGGAGCCGCGCGGCTGCAGCCGGGATACCTGCAGGTCCCATCCCGCACCTGAAGCCACTTGCGCAGGTCGGCGGGAACCGCGTAGCGGTCGCGCCCGACGGACAGCACGGCACCGGTCTCGGGATGCGTGAGCAGCCGCGTGAACGAGGGAGCGAGAGCGCACAGTCGGCGCGCCGTCTCGTCGTCGATCGGGCCGAACCCGTCGAGCATGGCCGGCCCGCCGTCCGTACCGAGAAGGGTGAGCGCCGGCACAGTCACGAAGACCCTCGGCACGATTCCTTTGCCACCGAACATCAGCTCACAGAAAACGTCGGCACGAAGTTGGGTGAGTGTGCGCGGCTCGGCGGCACCCTGCAGGCCGCGTGCGGCATCGGTGATGCGGTTGTAGATGGCCAGGGCATCGACGGCGGGCAGGTGCGCGGTGAGCCAGCACATGCCGTCCTTGCCGGGATCTATGGTCACCGACCGCTCGCCGACCGCCCTCTCGTGGCGCACCTGCCGCGACTCGGGATGCACCAGCTCCCGCCGCACGCGGGCGCGCCGCTCGAACTGCGCGGCGGTGAGCACCTCGGCCAGCGGAAGGACGTCGCCCTCGAAATCGGGAAGAGCTGACGCCGGCAGGGTGGACGCCTGGTCGACCACGACCTGCGCATGCCGGTAGCTGATGCGTCCGGAGGCCAGCGCCTCGAGGGTTGCCGGCAGTTGTGTGCAGAGCGCCCGACTCTCGGCGATGAGCCGCTCCGCCGAGCGCTCGGGGATGCGCAGCGCGCAGGCCAGCTCGGAACTGAGCTCGCGGCGCGCGATCACCACCGGGTCCCACGTGGACCCCGGGCGTGGCTGCTCGAGTATCTCGACGCGTGCCGCCTCGATCAACGCCGCGCGGCGTGCGTGCAGCCCCGCTATCTCCCGATCGAGGGCGACGAGTGCGTCGAATCTGTTCTCCATGCGGACACTGAACACAGCACCGCCGACACCACGAGAGGCAGGCCAGTGACGGTGACCTGTGGAGGAGAAGAAGAACCTAAGCGCCGACGACCGACTCGTAAAAGGCAGCGAGCGACGTGCCGTCCCGGAGCGCGGCAAACGGCTGGGACGCGGCATCCACGAAGCCCGAAGGCAGCGAGACCACGATCGGCAATGGCGCCGAGGCAGCGAGCGGCGTACCCGCCGATGAGACCCAGGAGCCGCCCTTGCTGCGCAGGATGACTTCGCCGAGGTAGGTGCCGATGCCGAAGAGGACCTCGGCGACCTGCTCGACCTGCACGCCGGACGCTCGAAGGCTGTCGAGCACCGAGTCCCAATAGCCGATGCTGTCGACGGAGTAGTCGATGGTGATTCCCTGTCGGGCCGCCTCAGCGACGAGGTCGGCAGCGAAGAGTGGCGCATTCTCCGCGTCGAGCGGGTGCGCGAGAGCGAGGCGAAGTTCCGCCATGACGACTACTTCTTGGCCGACAGCTGCTCGATGATGGCCTGCGCCACGTCGTGCATGGTCAGGCGGCGGTCCATGGACGCCTTCTGGATCCAGCGGAACGCCTCGGGCTCGGTGAGCCCCATCTTCTCGTTGAGCAGGCCCTTAGCGCGATCGACGAGCTTGCGCGTCTCGAAGCGCTCGACCAGGTCGGCGACCTCGGCCTCGAGCGTGATGATCTGGGTGTAGCGGCTGAGGGCGATCTCGATCGCCGGAAGCAGGTCGCTCGGTGTGAACGGCTTCACGACGTACGCGAGGGCGCCCGCTTCGGATGCCCGCTCGACGAGTTCCTTCTGGCTGAACGCGGTCAGCAGTACGACCGGTGCAATGTGGTTCTTGGTAAGACGTTCGGCCGCCGAGATGCCGTCGAGCTGGGGCATCTTGACGTCCATGATGACGAGGTCGGGGCGCAGTTCTGTCGCGAGGGCGACAGCCGTCTCGCCGTCACCGGCTTCGCCGACTACCTCGAATCCGTTATCGCGGAGGATCTCCACGATGTCCATGCGGATAAGCGATTCGTCTTCAGCGACGACTACACGCCGAGGCGCTATTGAGGGTGCTTCCTGATCAGTCACACGTCGAGCCTACGGTATTGTCAAAACGTTGTGATGCGCCGGATTGGCGGAATGGCAGACGCGGAGCACTCAAAATGCTTTGTCTAACGACGTGAGGGTTCGAGTCCCTCATCCGGCACCACGACCCCTCGCTCTCGACCAGTCCCGGTCGATGACTGCTTCGGGATGCCCGGCGCTCCTTCCCCGTCGCCGCTGCGCCCCGCGCGAATCCATTCAGAACAAACCATTCAGACGCATAAAAATGACACGCGTGAATACCCGTTCTGCGCACCTATAGACAGAGTGTTCTCCGGGGCCCTAGATTCACGAGAGACTGTGGGGACCCATCCCCCATCTGAAAGAGGACCCATTGACCAGCACGACCCCCTATAAGCGGATCGCCGCATCCCTCGTTCTCGCCTTTGTCGCCACTGTTTCGCTCGCGGTTCCCGCCCAGGCGGCCGAGTCCGCAGCTCCCCTGTCCTGCTGGTCAGACGCCGACACCGGCGAGCAGCAGTGCTTCGAGGATGACGCGACTCGCGACGCCGCCATCGAGGACCAGACGGGCACCGAGCTCAAGTCGGGAGCCGAGACCAACAAGGCGGCGAAGTCCACCACGAACGCGCGGGCTGCAGTGGCGGCGACGTACGTGCTCGCCACCTTCTACTGGTCCGCCAACTACACCGGCTCCACCTGGGTGATCACCTCCGGATACGCGTCGCTCTGCTCGACCTACTCCTACAAGGACGACATCGTGGGCGGCTGGAACGACCAGATCGGCTCGTTCAAGTCGTATGGAACCTGCAAGACAAAGCTTTCGGAGAACGCCAACTGGACGGGCTCGTCCTACGGTCCGGTCAAGCTCGGCCCGACCCTCGGCTACCTGGGTGACAAGGCGTCGTCGTACTTCATCACCGGCTAGGACCATCTGCGGCTAGCTCTGTCACGAACTGAGAAAGGAAGGAGGCACGATGATCTCGGATACCGAGCTGATCCAGCGAAGCATGGATCGGGACGATCGTGCCTTCAGCGAGCTCTTCGACCGGCATTCGACGGCGATCTACCGCTACGCCTTCCGCCTCACCCGCGACGCGGAGGACAGCCAGAAGCTCGTGCACGACACCTTCGTCACCGCGTGGAAGAGACTCGCCGACATCTCGCTCGTCGGAGAGTCCCTTCTGCCCTGGCTGATCGCCGCCTGCCGGGATCATGCTTTCGCGCTCCGGCGGTCCGCTCCCGAATCGTCTAGCCTGCCGCTCGAGTGGATCAACGCCGAACTCGCCAACCCACTCGCCAACGAGCAGTTCGCCCGCGGCCCCGAGGTCGAATGGGCCTACGCCGCAATCGAGCGTCTCGGCGAGACCGACCGCCGTCTGGTGGAGCTCTGCCTGTACGAGGGGCGTTCCTACGCCGAGGCGGCTGTGCTGCTGGGGCTGGTGCCGAGCACCCTCACCACGATCGTCGAGAGAACCCGGGGCAGGGCGCGCGTGCTGCTCTCCCGCTTCAAGGAATCCGAGGCCATGCTGTGAACTACCTTCCCCGCAACAGCGACGTCGAGTCGCAGTTGAGCGAGGTGCGGCACGACGTGCTCACCGAGATCAAACGTGTGCGCAGCCCACGACGTTCCACCCAGTTCCGGGTGATCCGCGCCCTGGCTCTCGGCCTCACCGCGACCATCGCCCTGACCGCCGGCGCCCTCGTGATCGTGCGGGCGACCCAGGAACAGATCAACTACTCGGTGGTCTGCTACTCGGGCGAGACCCTCGGTTCGCAGACCGTCACAGTCGAATCGCCTCCCGTGGTCGACGCGAGCGACGGAAAGGGCACTCGCCTGCGCGCCGATCCGATCTCGACCTGCGGCAACATGTGGCGCATGGGCATCGTCGGACAGGACGACTCGCCCGAGGACCCGAACACCGCCCAGTTCCCCGTGCCCGACATCGTCGGTTGCGAGCAGGCCGATGGTGTGGCTGCCGGCTTCCCGCGCGAGTTCCGCTCGATCACCGACGAGTACTTCTGCGCCCGCGTGGGCATGAAGGTCTGGAAGAGCTAGCCCGCAGCGATCTGCGCCCGGTAGGGCATCAGCGCGGCCTTCATCCCGAAACCGACGACGCCGACCAGGCGCCCGGACCGGTAATAGCCGGTGATCGAGTCGCCCGAGATCTCCCCCTCGAGCAGGCGGACTCCGTCGGGATCGGCGAGTCCGGGCATTCCGAAGGCCTGGATGCTGAGGTCGAACTGGTTGGACCAGAACGAGGGCATCGGCGTGAATGACTGCGCCGCGACATCCTCGAGACTGCCATCGTCGGCGAGGTAGGCGCCGAGCACGGCACCCGCGCGGCGACCCGTGTCTGTGGGAATGTTCCAGTGCTCCACGCGCCGCGGCACGGAGTCGAACATCGTGTTCGGGAAGCGCGCGATGTCGCCCACGACATAAATGTCGCTGTGAACCGTTCCGTCCAGGCCGATGGCGCGCATCGCCGGGTCGACCAGCACGCCGTCGATCAGATCGAGACCGGATGCCGCGAGCCATTCGTCATTGCAATCGGCACCGATAGCCTCCACAACGACATCGGCCGCAAGCTCCCGACCGTCGTCAAGAACCACTCCCTCGACCCGGGATTCCCCGAGAAGGGCCACAACGCTCCGTCCGGGCAGGAACTCGACCCCGTGAGCCTCGTGGCGCGCCTGCACCTCTGCGCCCAGCACGGGCCCGAGGGCGCGCTCCATCGGCAGCGTGTTCGACGAGACGACGGTCACCTCGCAGCCGAGCTTGCGCGCGGTCGCCGCGACCTCCGAACCGATGAACCCGGAGCCGTTCACGACCACCCGGGCACCGGGCACGAGCTCGTCACGCAAGGCCATCGCGTCATCCAGCGTGCGCAGGGTGTGCCGCCCGGCGAGCGGCGGCAGCGCGAGACGCCTGGGACGGAGGCCCGTGGCGACCACGAGGGCTCGCCACTCGCGCGTCGACCCGTCTGCGGTGGCAAGGGTGTGTGCGGCGACATCGACGGACGAGACGGGTGAGCCGAGCATCCAGTCGACATTGGCGGTTGCGGCGCGCTGCGGGAAGGCGACCGCCTCGTGGCTGACCACGGTCGACAGCACGTCCTTCGACAGCGGCGGACGATTGTACGGGAGGTGGCTCTCGTCGCCGATGACGGTGATCGGGCCGGCATAGCCGGACTTGCGCAGCGCCTCGGTGACCCGCAGGCCACCCATGGATGCGCCGACGACGACGACGGGGCGCGAATCGGCCACTAGGACAGGATTCGGATCGCCTGCATCGGGCAGACGTCGACCGCCGCCTCGATGTCGCCGCGATTCTCCTCGTCGGATTCGGCGGTGTACTCGAGTTTGTCGTCAGCGTCGAGACGGAAGATCTGCGGTGCCTCGAAGACGCACTGGCCGTAGTTCTGGCACATGTCCATATCGACCTTGACGGTTACCACTGCTGCTCCTGCACGTTCGACGGGTGATACCCGATTCTTTCACCTTCGCCCGATCGGTGCTGACCGGGTTAGCGCGCGAGCGGTCCGAGAACCGTTGACGGGTCGGTGAGACCCGGCAGCAATCCGTCGAGAAGCCCCGCGATCTGGCGCTCCTCGTACCCGAAGTGAGTCTCCATGACGGCCTCGATGCCGTCGAGGTGGCGCAGCAGGTCCTGCGGATTCCCTCCGGCGTTCAGTGTCGCCTCCAGGCCGCTGATGAGGTGCGAGATCATGCCGTGGTCGCGCATCAGGTTGGCGACGATGTCGGTGAGCTCGGGATGTTCGGCGAGCAGCGCGGGAAACAAAGCCATGTCTTCGCCCGAGTGGTGCCCGTCGAGCGCGACGCAGAAGCCCCAGCAGAAAAGGCGGATGTCCCGAGCCAGCGTCTCCGTGTCGGCTCCCGCTTCGACGGCCTCGCGCGCGACGGCCAGGGCATCACGCAGGCGGCCGTGCACGACCCGCAACTCGGATCCCCACGCAACCACCCGCTCGGCATTCACGGTAGAAGCGTAGCGTCTGACCCTGCTCTCAGGGTGGGCTACTACGGTCACGGACAGCAGGCGCACCAGCGCCGCGAATGGAGGATCTTATGAGCGACCCCGACGGAACAGACCTTGACCCGCAGCCCACGGAGACGCCCGGCATCGTCTCCCCCGGTTCGACGGCGACGGGCGCGGGAACGTCCGACCCGGCCGACCCGGCCGAGTTCGGCACGACCGAGGCTGACGTCTCCGACGGCAGCGAGCAGAAGCAGCCCCGTCAGGATTAGCCGGTTAAACGACACAAGGCGGGCCCCCGGTTGTGCCGGAGGCCCGCCTTGTGCGTGCACGAACGAGTCGTGCCCGACTTACTGTGCGTAGGCCGGAGCTGCCGCGTTCGCCGCGTCGCCCACGCGGTGTACGCGAAGGTCGTTGGTCGAACCCGAGATTCCGGGGGGCGAACCCGAGATGACCACAACGACGTCGCCGACCTCGGCGAGACCCTCGCCGAGCAGGATCTCATCGACCTGCAGGTACATGGCGTCGGTGTGGGTGACCCGCGGCACGAGGAACGACTCGATGCCCCAGGTCAGTGCCATGCGGCGACGGATCGCCGGGTCGGGCGTGAACGCCTTCATCGGGATCTTGAAGCGCAGGCGCGACATACGACGGGCCGAGTCACCGGACTCGGTGAAGACGCACACGTACTTGGCGTCGACGAAGTCGGCGACCTCAGCGGCGGCGAGCGTGATGGCTCCACCCTGCGTGCGGGGCTTGGTGCCGAGCGCGGGGATGCGCTCGAGTCCATGCTCCTCGGTGGACTCCACGATGCGCGCCATGGTCTGCACCGTGATGACCGGGTACTCGCCGACCGAGGTCTCACCGGAGAGCATGACCGCGTCGGCTCCGTCGAGAACCGCGTTGGCGACGTCGGATGTCTCGGCACGCGTCGGAACCGGGCTCGAGATCATCGACTCGAGCATCTGGGTCGCGACGATGACCGGCTTGGCCATTCGGCGAGCCAGCTCGACGGCGCGCTTCTGCACGATCGGCACGGCCTCGAGCGGAAGCTCGACGCCGAGGTCGCCGCGGGCGACCATGATCGCGTCGAAGGCGTCGATGATGCCCTCGAGGGCATCGACGGCCTGCGGCTTCTCGATCTTGGCGATCACGGGAACGCGAACGCCCTCTTCAGCCATGATCTCGTGCACGCGCACCACGTCATCCGCATTGCGAACGAAGGAGAGCGCGATGAGGTCGGCACCGAGCTTGAGGCCCCAGCGCAGGTCGTCCTCGTCCTTTTCGGAGAGGGCGGGAACATTGACGGCGACGCCGGGCAGGTTGATGCCCTTGTTGTTGGAGACAGGGCCGGCGACGATCACCTTCGTGGTGACGGTGCGGTCATCGGACTCGACGACCTCGACCTTGACCTTGCCGTCGTCGATGAGCAGGAAGTCGCCGGGAGCGACATCGCCGGGCAGACCCTTGTAGGTCGTTCCGACGAGATCCTTGGTGCCCTCGACCTCGTCGATGGTGATCTTAAAAATGTCGCCGACGGCCAGGTCGTGCGGGCCGTTGGCGAACTTGCCGAGGCGGATCTTGGGACCCTGAAGGTCGACCATGACGGCGACAGCCTTGCCGGAGTCGTCTGCAGCCTTGCGCACGTTGGCGTAGACCTCCTCGTGCACGGCGTAGGAGCCGTGGCTGAGGTTCATCCGGGCGACATCGACACCTGCATCGATGATCGCGCGGATGTTCTCATAGCTGGAGGTTGCCGGGCCGAGGGTTGCGACGATTTTCGCGCGTCTCATGAGTTCCTTAGTGGTTTCAGTGGTGGTGGTGGTGAAGCGGTGAAAAGCTACAGCGCGATGGCGTGGTCGGTCGGCTTGACCGGGAACGGCAACTGCGTCTCCCCTTCAAGGTACCGATCAACGGCGGATGCCGCAGCACGTCCTTCAGCGATGGCCCAGACGATGAGCGACTGGCCGCGGCCCGCGTCGCCCGCGACGAAGACGCCGGACTCGCTGGTCTGGTAGTCGCCGTCGCGCTCGAAGTTGCCCTTGCCGTCGAAGGGAACGGGCAGCTGCTCGGTGATGGTCTCGGGCTCGGGGCCGGTGAAGCCGAGGGCGAGGAGCACGAGGTCCGCGGGGATCTCGCGCTCGGTGCCCGCCTTGGGAACGCGGCGTCCATCGAGGTATTCGGTCTCGGCGACGCGGATCGCGCGCACCTCGCCCGCCTCGTTGGAGAGGAACTCGACGGTGGAAGCGAGAAAGACCCGCTCGCCGCCCTCTTCGTGTGCGCTCGAGATCTCGAAAAGCGTGGGGCTCGTCGGCCAGGGCTGGTCGCTCTGGCGCTCGGCGGGCGGCTGCTTGCCGATCGCGAGGTTGGTGACCGAGAGCGCCTGCTGGCGGTGAGCGGTTCCGATGCAGTCGGCTCCGGTGTCGCCACCTCCGAGCACAACAACGTGCTTGCCCTCCGCAGTGAGCTGCTCGGCAACGGTGTCGCCGGCGCCCACGCGGTTGGCCTGCACGAGGTAGTCCATCGCGTAGTGAACGCCGAGCAGGTCGCGTCCGGGGATCGCGAGGTCGCGCGGCACGGTCGAGCCGGTCGCGACGATGACGGCGTCGTAGCGCGCGCGAAGGTCGCTCCAGGTGATGTCGACACCGATCTCGACGCCCGAGCGGAACCGGGTTCCCTCGGCCTTCATCTGCGCGAGACGCGCCTCGATGTGCTTCTTCTCCATCTTGAAGTCGGGGATTCCGTAGCGGAGGAGTCCGCCGATCCGGTCATCCCGTTCGAAGACGGCGACGGTGTGTCCGGCGCGGGTGAGCTGCTGGGCGGCGGCGAGACCGGCGGGGCCGGAGCCCACGACCGCGACGGTCTTGCCGGTGAGGCGCTCGGGCGGGTGCGGGGTGACCCAGCCCTTCTGGTACGCCTCGTCGATGATCGACACTTCGACGTTCTTGATCGTCACGGCCGGCTGGTTGATGCCGAGCACGCACGAAGACTCGCACGGGGCGGGGCAGAGGCGGCCGGTGAACTCCGGGAAGTTGTTGGTCGCGTGCAGGCGCTCGATGGCCTGGTGACCCTCGCCGCGCCACATGAGGTCGTTCCACTCGGGAATCAGGTTGCCGAGCGGGCAGCCCTGGTGGCAGAACGGGATGCCGCAGTCCATGCAGCGACCCGCCTGCTTGCGCACCGTGGCGGAGTCGCCCTGCTCGTAGACCTCTTTCCAGTCCATGAGTCGCAGCGCGACGGGACGGCGGGCCGGGAGCTCGCGCTCCTGGACCTTCAGGAATCCCTTCGGATCAGCCACCGGTAACCTCCATGATTCTGCTCCACACGACGTCGCCGTCGGGGTCGAGTTGTTCGTCGATCGCTGTCTGCCGGATCGCGAGCACCGCCGCGTAGCCCCGGGGCAGCACCTTGGTGAAACGGCCGACGGTCTCGTCGATGTTCTCGAGCATGCTCGCGGCGAGGGTGGAACCCGTCTCGTCGCGGTGACGCTCGAGCAGGTCGGTCAGTATCGCGACGTCGGCGCTGCCCAGCGGCGAGAGCACGAGCTCCCCCGACGACAGCGAGTCCTGGTTGACGCGCTCGGGGCGGAGGTCGTGGATGTACGCCGTTCCGCCCGACATTCCGGCGCCCAGGTTGCGACCAGTGCCGCCGAGGATCACGGCGAGTCCACCGGTCATGTACTCGAGTGCGTGGTCGCCCACACCCTCGACGACTGCTGTTGCACCGGAGTTGCGCACCAGGAAGCGTTCGCCGACGATGCCGCGCAGGAACATGCTGCCCTGCGTGGCGCCGTAGCCGATGACGTTGCCCGCGATGACGTTGCGCTCTGCGGCGAAGACGCTGTGGGCATCGGGGCGGATGACGATCTGCCCGCCGCACAATCCCTTGCCGACGTAGTCATTGCTGTCGCCCTCGAGGCGCAGGCGGATGCCGTTGGGCAGGAAGGCCCCGAAGGACTGGCCCGCCGTGCCCTTGAGGTTGATCTCGATGGTTCCGGCGGGAAGACCGTTCTCGCCGTGCCTGAGGGTGACCGCGTTGCCGAGCATGGTGCCGACGGCGCGTTCGGTGTTACGGATCGGCAGCTCGATCGAGACGGGGGTGCCGTGCTCGAGCGCCGCCTGCGACAGGCGGATGAGCTCGACGTCGAAGTGCTTGTCGAGTTCGTGGTCCTGGCCGACGCGGTTGCGGCGCGGCTCGTCCTCGGCGAACTCCGGTCCGATGAGCACGGGTGTCAGGTCGAGTCCGTCGGCCTTCCAGTGCTCGATGGCGCCGTTCACGTCGAGAACCTCGGAGTGGCCGACGGCCTCCTCGATCGAGCGGAAACCGAGCTCGGACAGGTACTCGCGTACCTCCTGGGCCAGGAACTCGAAGAAGTTGACGACGAACTCGGGCTTGCCCGTGAAGCGCGCGCGCAGCTCGGGGTTCTGGGTCGCGACGCCGACGGGGCAGGTGTCGAGGTGGCAGACGCGCATCATGACGCAGCCGGAGACCACAAGCGGCGCCGTGGCGAATCCGAACTCCTCGCCGCCGAGGAGAGCCGCGATCACGACATCCCGACCCGTCTTCATCTGGCCGTCGACCTGGACGACCACGCGATCGCGCATGCCGTTGAGCATCAGAGTCTGCTGGGTCTCGGCGAGGCCGAGCTCCCACGGTGTGCCCGCGTGCTTGAGCGAGTTGAGCGGGGAGGCGCCGGTTCCGCCATCGTGGCCCGAGACGAGCACCACGTCGGCGAGGGCCTTCGTGACTCCCGCGGCAACAGCACCGATACCCGACTGGCTCACGAGCTTGACGTGCACCCGGGCGAGCGGGTTGGCGCGCTTGAGGTCGAAGATGAGCTGCTTGAGGTCTTCGATCGAGTAGATGTCGTGGTGCGGGGGCGGCGAGATGAGGCCGACGCCGGCCGTGGCGTGACGGGTGCGGGCGACCCAGGGGTAGACCTTGTTCGGCGGCAGCTGGCCGCCCTCACCGGGCTTGGCTCCCTGTGCCATCTTGATCTGGATGTCGGTCGCGTGTGTCAGGTACATGCTCGTGACGCCGAAACGCCCGGATGCGACCTGCTTGATCGAGCTGCGACGTGTCGGGTCGAGCAGGCGGTCGGTGTCTTCGCCGCCCTCACCCGTGTTGCTCTTGGCGCCGATGGAGTTCATTGCGATGGCGAGCGTCTCGTGCGCTTCGGCACTGATCGAGCCATAGCTCATCGCTCCGGTCGAGAACCGCTTGACGATGGATGACACGGGCTCGACCTCATCGATCGGAACCGGTGGCCGCAGCCCGTGCTTGAGCTTGAACAGCCCGCGCACGGTCATCAGGTTCTCCGCCTGGTCGTCCACGAGCTTGGTGTAGTCGCGGAAGATGTCGTAGCGGCGCTCGCGCGTCGCGTGCTGCAGGCGGAAGACGGTGTCGGGGTTGAACAGGTGCGGCGGTCCTTCGCGGCGCCACTGGTACTCGCCACCGGTTGCGAGGCGCTCGTGCACCATCGCACCGCCCTCCTCGGGGTAGGCGGCGGCGTGGCGGGCGGCGTTCTCGGCCGCGACCACCTCGATGCCGATGCCGCCGAGCAGGGTCGTGGTTCCGGTGAAGTACTGGTCCACGAAGTCGTTGCTGAGGCCGAGGGCCTCGAACGCCTGGGCTCCCGCGTAGGAGCTCACGACCGAGATGCCCATCTTCGACATGATCTTGAGTACACCCTTGCCGAGGGCCTTGATCAGGTTCTTGACGGCCTTCTCGGGGGTCACGCCCTGGATCATGCCGCTGCGGACGAGCTCTTCCGCCGTCTCCATGGCGAGGTACGGGTTGATCGCGGACGCGCCGTAACCGATGAGCAGCGCGACGTGGTGCACCTCGCGAACGTCGCCGGCCTCGACGACGAGGCCTACCTTCATCCGGTTCTCCTTGCGGATGAGGTGGTGGTGCACGGCGGCCAGCATCAGCAGTGAGGGCACGGGCGCGAGGTCGCGGTTCGAGTCGCGGTCGGAGAGCACGATGAAGGCCGCGCCGTTCTCGATCGCCTCGTCGGCCTCTGCGCACATCGCTGCGAGGCGCTTCTCCATTGCCTTCGGGCCCTTGTCGACGCGGTACAGGCCCTTGATGGTGACCGTGGGGCGTCGACCGCTCGCGGTCTCGAAGTGCTGGATCTTGGCGAGCTCGTCGTTGTCGATCACCGGGAAGTCGAGGATGACCTGGCGCGCGTGCTCCGGCGTGGCAGCCAGGAGGTTGCGCTCGGGGCCGAGCCCCAGCTTCATCGAGGTCACGACCTCCTCGCGGATCGAGTCGAGCGGCGGGTTCGTCACCTGGGCGAACTGCTGGGTGAAGTAGTCGAACAGCACGCGCGGACGCTCGGACAGCACGGCGACGGGCGTGTCGGAGCCCATGGCGCCGAGCGGCTCTGCACCGTTCTTGGCCATCGGCATGATCATGATGCGCACGTCTTCTTCGGTGTATCCGAAGGTGCGCTGGCGACGGCTGACCGAGGCGGGCGTGTGCACGATGTGCTCGCGATCCGGCAGGTCTCCGAGGTGGATGCGACCCTGGTCGAGCCACTCCGAGTACGGCTCGGCTGCGGCGAGCTCCTCCTTGATCGTGTCGTCTTCGATGATCTGTCCGGCGACGGTGTCGACGAGGAACATCTTGCCGGGGCGCAGGCGGCCCTTGCGTACGACGCGGCTGGGCTCGATGTCGAGCACACCGATCTCGCTCGCGAGCACCACGAGTCCGTCGTCGGTGACGAGGAACCTTCCGGGGCGCAGGCCGTTGCGGTCGAGCGTCGCGCCGACGAGGGATCCATCGGTGAAGACGAGGGCGGCGGGGCCGTCCCACGGCTCCATGAGCATCGCGTGGTACTCGTAGAAGGCCTTGCGAGTGTGGTCCACGTCGACCTGGTTCTCCCAGGCCTCCGGCACCATCATCATGATCGAGTGCGGCAGCGATCGGCCGGTGAGGCTGAGCAGCTCAACGACCTCGTCGAACGACGCCGAGTCGCTCGCGCCGGGCGTGTTGATCGGCAGCAGCGGACGAACGTCGCCGATGAGCTCGCTCTCGAGCTGCGACTGGCGCGCGCGCATCCAGTTGCGGTTGCCCTGCACCGTGTTGATCTCGCCGTTGTGCGCGATCATGCGGAACGGCTGGGCGAGCGGCCAGGACGGGAAGGTGTTGGTCGAGTAGCGCGAGTGCACGAGGGCCAGTTTCGACGTGAAGCGCTCGTCGGAGAGATCCGGGTAGAACGGCTCGAGCTGCAGCGTTGTGACCATGCCCTTGTAGACGAGCGTGCGGCTCGACAACGAGGGGAAGTAGGCGCCGTACTCGCGCTCGGCACGCTTGCGGAGACGGAAGACCTGGCGGTCGAGCTCGATGCCGGCCAGGGTCTTGCCCGTGTCATCCGTTCGGGTCGATGCGACGAAGAGCTGTTCGAAGACGGGCATCGCGCCGCGCGCGAGATCGCCGACCTCGCCGGGGCGGACCGGAACCTCGCGCCAGCCGAGCACGACCAGGTCTTCCTGGGCAACGATCGTGTCGATACCGGCCTTGATGGCGGCACGGGCGTCGTCGTCTACGGGGAGGAACGCCATGCCGACCGCGTAGCGACCCACGACGGGCAGCTCGAAGCCGGCAACGGCGCGCAGGAAGGCGTCGGGGATCTGCGTGATGATTCCCGCGCCGTCACCCGTGCCCGCGTCGGACCCGATGGCACCGCGGTGTTCGAGGTTGCGGAGCGCGTTCAGCGCGGCATCGATGATGTCGTGTCCGGCGGTTCCGCGCAGCGTCGCAACCATGGCGAGACCGCAGGCATCCTTCTCGTGACGCGGGTCGTAGAGACCTGCCGCCTTCGGGATCGAGCTTGCCTGCTCAAAGGGTGGCGTGAGAGCCATGGAGTTCCGTCCTCACGATGTAGGGATACAGAGTGGGACAACAGCGGCCCGTGAGTGTGTAACGCGTGAGATGTACGCGTGCGAAGGGAGAGAAGTTACCCGTGGCTGAAGGATTTGTGCCCTAGGGTTTGGTGACTTTTTCGCTTGAGGCTGCACCGCTTGTGGCGGATGTGCTGGTGAGCTCTTCGGAGGTGGTCTCGGCAACGTTGCCGGTATCCGAATAGGTCTCCTCAGAGTCTACCCCAGTCGCAATCGGCACCCACTCGCGACCCGTGACATAGGGGCTGGGTTCGGTTCCGGGATGACGCTTCGACTGCACGTAGATGATCGCGATTCCCAGGGCGATGGCGATGAGCGCCGCCCAGACGTTGACGCGGAGGCCGATGAAGTACTCGCTCGGGTCGATGCGGATCGACTCGAAGACGGTGCGACCGAGGCCGTACCAGATCAGGTAGACGGCGAGCGTCTTGCCCCACTGCAGGCGGAAGGCGCGCTCGGCAAGCAGGATCACCACGACGCCGATCGAGTTCCAGACGACCTCGTAGAGGAACGTCGGCTGGAACAGGGTGCCCTCGGGCAACCCCGGCGGGTAGGCGATGTTGCTGGACTCGATCTCGAGGCCGAGCGGGAAGTCGCTCGACACGGGAAGGCCGAAGAGCTCGTGGTTGAACCAGTTGCCGAAGCGGCCGAAGGCCTGGGCGAGCAGCAGGCCCGGGGCAACGGCGTCGGCGAAGGTCCAGAAACGGATGCCCGTGCGCCAGCAGCCGATCCAGGCGCCGATCGCTCCGCCGATGAGCGCGCCGAAGATGGCGATGCCGCCCTCCCAGACGTAGAACACGCTCAGGGGGTTGATGCCCTCGCCGAAGTAGTCGTTCGGGTGGGTCAGCACGTGGAAGATGCGGGCGCCGACGATTCCGAGCGGGATCGCCCAGATGATGATGTCGAGCATGATGCCCGGCTCGGCGCCGCGGTTGGTGAGGCGGCGGTGGGTCATCACACCTGCGACGACGATTCCGATGAGGATGCAGATCGCGTAGGTGCGGATGTTGAGCGCGTAGCTCTCGGGGATGAAGGCGAAAACGCCGTGCAGCCATTCGCCGAGCGGGATGACGAGGCCCTGCCAGGCGTAGTCGGGGCTCGGAATGCTGTGGGGAACGAACACGGGGGTGTCACCTTTCAAAAAGAAGAACGCAGCAAGCTTAGCTCGCGGGTCGGGTGCCGATCGCGAGTGCCGCGGCGGCGCGCGCGACGGCGTCCACTCCCCCGTCGGCGAGGGCTTTCACCAGAAGGGAGCCGACGATGGCACCGTCCGCGTACTCGAGAACCTCACGCACCTGCTCGGCCGTGGAGATTCCCACGCCGACGCACGCACTCGTCGAACCTGCGTCGCGCAGGCGGGCGACGAGCCCGCGCGCTGCGGAGTCCACGTCGGAGCGCGCACCGGTGATGCCCATTGTCGAGACGGCGTAGACGAAGCCACGGCTGGCCTGGACGGCCTGCTCGAGGCGGGCCGTGGTCGACGAGGGTGCGGCGAGGAAGACACGGTCCAGTCCGGTGCGATCCGAGGCAGCCATCCAGTCAGCCGCTTCATCCGGGATGAGGTCGGGTGTGATCAGCCCTGCACCGCCTGCGGCGAGAAGGTCATCGGAGAACCGTTCGACTCCGTACGCCAGTACGGGGTTCCAGTAGGTCATCATGAGAACGGGCGCGCTCACGCGGGCCGTGATCGCCGCGACGGCCTCGAAGCCCTGTTGGAGCTTGAAGCCTGAGGCGAGCGCCTGCTGCGTTGCCTCCTGGATGACGGTGCCGTCCATCACCGGATCCGAGTACGGCAGCCCGAGCTCGAGCACGTCCACGCCGTTCTCGACGAGGGCGACTGCCGCCTCGATGCTTTCGGCGAGGTTCGGGAAGCCGACCGGCAGGTAGCCGACGAGTGCGCCGGATCCGGCGGCCTTACGGGCCGCGATGGTCTCGGCTACTGCACTCATCGTTCTTCTCCCTCGGGCGTCGCATCTGCGGCGACCAGGGCCGCGGTGTCGAGGATGTCGAAGTACTTGCCGGCGGTCTCCATGTCCTTGTCGCCGCGCCCGCTCAGGTTGACGAGGATCGTGGCCTTCGGGCCGAGCTCCTTGCCGAGCTTGATGGTGCCGGCGAGGGCGTGCGCGGATTCGATGGCGGGGATGATGCCCTCGGTGAGCGAGAGCAGGCGCAGGGCCTGCATTGCCTCGTCGTCGGTGATGGGCAGGTAGGTGGCGCGGCCGAGGTCGTGCAGCCAGGAGTGCTCGGGGCCGACGCCCGGGTAGTCCAGCCCTGCCGAGATGGAGTGCGACTCCTGCGTCTGGCCATCCTCGTCCTGCAGCATGTAGCTGCGAGCCCCGTGGAGCACACCGGGTCGCCCCCTGGTCAGGGTCGCGGCGTGCCTGTCGGTCAGGTGGCCGTCGCCGGCCGCCTCGTAACCGTAGAGCGCGACATCCTCATCATCGAGGAAAGCGTGGAAGATGCCGATGGCATTGCTGCCGCCGCCCACGCAGGCCGCGACGGCCGTCGGCAGCGAGCCGGTGAGGTCGAGCACCTGCTGGCGCGCCTCCTCGCCGATGATCTTCTGGAAGTCGCGCACCATGGCGGGGAACGGGTGCGGGCCCGCCACTGTGCCGAAGATGTAGTTGGTGGTGTCGACGCTCTGTACCCACTCGCGGTAGGCCTCGTTGATCGCGTCCTTGAGGGTGCGCGAGCCGGTCTTCACTGACACGACCTCCGCACCGAGCAGGCGCATGCGTGCGACGTTGAGCGCCTGGCGGTCGGTGTCGACCTCGCCCATGTAGATGACGCACTCGAGGCCGAACAGGGCGGCGGCCGTGGCGGTGGCGACGCCGTGCTGGCCCGCGCCGGTCTCGGCGATCACCCGGGTCTTGCCGATGCGCTTGGTGAGCAGCGCCTGGCCGAGCACGTTGTTGATCTTGTGCGAACCCGTGTGGTTGAGGTCCTCGCGCTTGAGGATGACGCGCGCGCCACCCGCGTGCTGGGCGAAACGCGGCACCTCGGTGATGATGCTGGGCCGTCCGGTGTAGGTCCTGTGCAGCTCGGTGAGCTCGGCGGCGAAGGCCGGGTCGGCTTTGGTGAGCTCGTAGGCCGTACTCAGGTCATCGAGGGCCGCGACGAGCGATTCGGGAACGAAGCGTCCGCCGAAGTCACCGAAGTACGGGCCGAGTTCTTCGCGCAGGCTGGCCATCAGGCACCGTCTTTCATGAGCTTCACGAGCCGAGGAATTCTGTGAGGGTCGCGACGGGGTCACCGGTCACGAGGGCTTCGCCGATCAACACAACATCCGCGCCGGCCGCACGGTAGTGGGCGACGTCGGCGGGGGTCTTCACGGCAGATTCTGCGATGCGGATGACACCACTCGGGATCTGGTCGGCGAGACGCCCGAACAGGTCCTGGTCCAGCTCGAAGGTACTCAGGTCGCGCGCGTTGACACCGATCACCTGTGCGCCGACATCAACGGCGCGGGAAACCTCGTCTGCGCTGTGCGTCTCGACGAGGGCCGTCATCCCGAGTTGCTGGATCAGGGAGTGCAACTCGACGAGCAGCGGCTGCTCGAGTGCCGCGACGATGAGGAGAACCAGGTCGGCTCCCGCGGCGCGCGCCTCGAACACCTGATAGGGCTCGGCGATGAAGTCCTTGCGCAGCACCGGCAGGCTCACGGCGGCACGCACCGCCTCGAGGTCGGCCAGGGTTCCGCCGAATCGACGCACCTCGGTCAGCACGCTGATGGCGCTCGCGCCACCCGTCTCGTACTGCGAGGCGAGGAGGGCGGGGTCGGGGATCTCGGCGAGAGCGCCGCGTGAAGGGCTCGAGCGCTTCACTTCGGCGATGATCTTCACGCGGTCGGCGGGGGCGAGCGCCTCGAGGGCATCCAGCCCCGCAGGACGCGCGAGAGCCGCAGCCTCGACGAGGTCGAGGCCGCGAACAGCACGACGCTCCGAAGCGTCGGCGAGAGCTCCGGATACGAGTGAATCCAGCACCCTAGCTGTGCGCCTTCGGGATGACCTTGTCGCCGCCGACGCCGTAACCGGCGCGCTTGAGGAACAGGCCGACGATCGGGCCGAGCAGGCAGAGGCCGGCTGCGGCCCAGACGATCACCGGGAGGTCGAACCAGAAGGCGAAGGTGCCGATCGTGAACGCGACGAGCATGATGATCACCGTGGTCCAGGAGGCGGGTGAGTTGCCGTGGTGGTCTTCGGTCTCGTTGGACATGCTGCTCCCGTGGGTATTGCGGTACAAAAGGTGTTTCAAGACTAGCGTGACCTGGTCGGGTGTTAGCCGCGAACGGGCCGAGTGCACGAGGATGAGTGCATGTCAGTTACCGAGCCCCGCGTCGGGCGCCACAACGGAATCCTGCTCCTCGAAGCGGACATCGCCCTGCCGCTCACCGGCACCCTGTTCTTCGGGGTGGGTTCCCGCGACGAGTCGCCGCGATCCGTCGGGCTCGCGCACCTCGTCGAGCACCTGGTAATGCGGGGCGTCGGTCGGGTGGCGATCCCGCACAACGCGACGACGGCTCCCGACAACCTCTCCTTTTACGCCACCGGCACGCCCGATCTGGTCGCTGACTTCCTCAGCCGCGTGTCGACCTCGATCGCCGCTCTGGGCCAGACGACGCCCGAGGCGCTGCAGGCCGAAATCGACACGGTCGCCACCGAACTCGGCGACGGTTACGAGGACACCGAGCTCGGCCCGCTGCAGCTTCTCTACGGCCTCACCGGACCGGGCCTGATCGGCATGGGACACCCCGCACTCTCGAGCTTCACCCTCGATGACGTGCGCGCCTTCGCGAAGCGCTGGCTGCACACCGGCAATGCGGCGATCGCCTTCACCGGGCCGATTCCGGCCGGACTCGCTGTGAACCTGCCGGAAGGCATCGCGCCGGTGCGTGGCGCAACGCCGAGTCCCCAGCATCCGCTCCCCGGCTGGACGCCGAGCCCGGCAGGGCCGCTCAGCCTCTCCGTCGAGCTCACCGGGAGCACCACGGTGATGATCGCACTCCGCGCGATGGTCGAGATCGCCCTGATGGACGCGCTGCGCCGCGACTCGTCCCTGGTCTACGGCGTCGAGCCGGCTCTGCTGCGCATCGAGGGCGACCGCCATGAGCTCACCATCTGGATCAACCCACCCGAGGACAATCTCGAGAAGACGGTTGTGCTCGCGGTCCAGACGATCCGGGCGCTCGCGCGGGACGGTTTCGACGACGAACTGTTCCGCCATACGCTCGACATGGCTCGCAACGAAGCGACCCTTCCGAACTCGCACGGAATGTGGCTCGACGACTACGCGGTCGAGCTGCTGCGCGGTGAGACGCCGACGTCCTTCAACGAAATGGCCACCGGCGTCGACACGCTGGATGCTGAACAGATCCGAGCGACTCTTGCCGCGGGCATGCCGTCCCTGCTCGTGACGGTCGGCCGGCAGGAGCTCGACGGCGACACGCTGAAGAAGCTCGACCTGCCGTTTATCACCAGCCACACTCTCGTCGGCGAGGGCAAGTCCTCGCGCGAACTGTTCAAGGAGCTCATGCGCCCGGGCATAGAGATCCTCTCCCCTCGCTTCGGTCGCGGGATGCGGGGCACTCAGCTCGTGATCGAGCCCCGCCGCCTCGGCTTCCTCTTCCCCGACGGCAGCATCAGCCTGCCGCTGGACGAGATCGTGCTCGCGGGCCGATCGCCCGACGGCAAGTGGGATCTCACGCTGCAGAACGGCAACGGGGCGATCATCGACCCGAAGGACTGGCGGGGCGGCGACAAGCACGTCGGTGCCTTTATGGCGAAGCTCGATCCGGCCGTCGTCTACGAGCGTCGAACCTGAGAGTCAGTTCTCGCGGTACAACCGCAACCAGTCCGCGTCATCCACGACGCCCTGCACGAAGTAGACGTTCTCCCGCCCGAGCAGGCTGCCATTCTGGTGGTGCAGCTCGGCGATGTCCCCGCCGTCATAGCGCAGCTCGATGAGCGGGAAGGGTGTCGGATCCTGTTCGGGCTCGGCCCAGGCTCCTGCCCCGTCTCCGGAAGGCAGGTAGCTGCCGGGCACACCTTCGACCTCGAAGGCGCCGTTCTCGGTGAGAGTGATTGTCGCGCCGTCATCGCTCGTCCAGGTGCCCGCGAGGTCCGCCGCGCTCGGCATGGATTCACTCGGGGTGAACGCCGCCGCGTAGGGTCCGCAGCCGGTCAGTGCCAGCAGCAGGATGACGACGACAACGACACGCCTCATGGCTGGTTGCGGGTGGGAGTGTCGTCCGTCGGGTCGCCGCCGCTGCTGAGCGCGTCCCAGTCGTCGACGGGTGAGCCGCCTTCGGTGGTCAGGCGCGCGGCCTGATACTTGCGGGTCGATCCGGGCCACAAACGCGCCGTCGCGAGGATGCCCGCTGCCGCCACGATCTGCAGCACTCCCGCAACCAGCGCAACCCACGGCCAGGGCGTGACGCTGACGCTATCGACGAGCGCCGCGACGGGTCCCGCCCCGGCGATGCCCGTGGCGTCGCTGATGGTGGTTGCGGACGCCGAGATCGGGTTGCCGAGTGCGAGGCTCGCCGAGAGAATCACTGCGACGCCGATGAGGGCCTGCAGCGACCCCAGCAGGTAGCGAAAGAACATGCCCGCGATGCTGATCGCACCGACGAGCACAAGGGCAGCGACGGCCAGCGCAGAGAGCCCGGCGGCCGCGACCTCGCCCGTGATCTCGAGGTCCGTCGCGTCGGTCAGGGTGATGCCGAACCACGGCTGGGTCCAGGCGAGCAGGATGAGCCCGGCGATGGCCGCACCCGCGGCGATCGCGAGCAGTTTCATCCTGCGGCCATTCATGGCGACCCTGTCGGTCGGCGCGTCCGTCATCAGTGCACCCGGCGCATGGCATTCGCGATGGCGACGGCGCGCAGCGGTGCGGCGGCCTTGTTGCGAGACTCCTCGTACTCGGCCCGCGGGTCGGAGTCCGCGACGAGACCGGCTCCCGCCTGCACACGGGCGAGTCCGCCGACGATCGTCGCCGTGCGGATCGCGATGGCGAGGTCGATGTCGCCGGCGAAGTCGAAGTAGCCGACGACTCCCCCGTAGATGCCGCGCTGGGCGGGTTCGAGCGCGTCGATGATCTCGAGTGCGCGCGGTTTCGGCGCACCGCTCAGGGTGCCGGCGGGGAACGTCGCCCGGAACACCTCGATCGCGTTCGCGTCAGGCCGCAGGTTGCCCTCGACACTCGACACGAGGTGCATGATGTGGCTGAAGCGCTCGACCAGCATGAACTCGGTGACCTCGACGGAGCCGGGCACACACACTTTAAGCAGGTCGTTGCGGGCGAGGTCGACGAGCATCAGGTGCTCGGACTTCTCCTTGTCGTCGGCGAGCAGCTCGTCGGCGAGCTCGAGGTCGCGCTCGGGTGTGGCGCCGCGGGGACGGGATCCCGCGATCGGGTGCATGTAGACGCGGCGGTCCTGCACTTTCACGAGCGCCTCGGGGCTCGAGCCCACGATGTGGATCGGCTTGCCCGCACTGTCGACCAGCGAGAGCAGGTACATGTACGGCGAAGGGTTGAGCGTGCGCAGCACGCGGTAGACGTCGATCGGGTCGGCGGTTATCTCGTGGTCGAAGCGCTGAGACACGACGACCTGGAACACGTCCCCGTCGCGGATGTAGGTCTTCGACGACTCGATCGCGGCCTTGTAGGCCTCCTCGGCGACGCGCGGGATCGGCTTCGCGGGGGTCGTCAGGTCGACCTCGGCGAGCCAGGCCTCGCTCGGCTTCGCGAGCTCGGCCTGCATAACGTCGAGGCGCGACTGCGCATCCGCCCACAGCTCGGACTCGAGTTGCACGCCGTCGTTCAACACGGTCGCCACGAGCAGCACCGTGCCGTCTCGGTGGTCGAGCACGGCGAGCTCGGAGACGAAGGTGTGCGCCTGGCTCGGCACACTGAAGTCGGCGGGCGGGGCATCGGGCAGGTTCTCGATCTCACGGATCGCCTCCCAGCCGATGAATCCGACCAGGCCGCCGGTCAGCGGCGGGTGGCCGTCGACGCGCGGCGTGCTCCAGCGGTTGTGCAGGTGGCCGAGTGCCGCGAGCGGGGTCGTCGGTGCGTCCGTGCCGAGCGCACGCTCGGCACCGAGGCCGTAGTCGAGCCAGTCGACGGTGCCGTTCGTCTCGGTGAGCACACCGAAGCTCGAGACCCCGACGAAGGAGAAGCGCGACCAGATACCGCCCTGTTCGGCCGACTCGAGCAGGAACGTGCCAGGCTTGCCGAGCGCGAGCTTGCGGTAGATGCCCACGGGCGTCTCACCGTCGGCGAAGAGCTCGCGGATGACCGGAACGACCCGGTGCCCGGCGGCAAGGCGCTCGGCGAAGTCGGCGGCGGTTGTGGAGGTCATTCGGCAAATCCGATCGTGGGTTCGAGCGGGTCGACGTCAAAGCACGCGTGCGCGCCGGTGTGGCACGCGGGGCCGTGTTGTTCGACGGTAACGAGAAGGGTATCCCCGTCGCAATCAAGGGCTGCGCCCTTGACGAGCTGGATGTGACCACTCGTGTCACCTTTGCGCCAGTACTCCGAGCGGCTGCGCGACCAGAAGGTCACCCGGCCTTCGGTGAGCGTGCGGCGCAGCGCTTCCGCGTCCATGTAGCCGAGCATCAGCACGTCTTTCGAGGACTGCTCCTGGATGATCGCGGGCAGCAGTCCGTCGTCCTTGAAGGTGACGCGCTCGAGGATCTCTTCGACGGTGCTCATCGGACCAGTATTCCTTCAGCTCGAAGTGCCTGCTTGACGTCGCCCACCGTGAGCTCGCCGTTGTGGAACACACTCGCGGCGAGCACGGCGTCCGCACCGGCGGTGATGGCGGGAGCAAAGTGATCGACCGCACCCGCGCCACCGCTCGCGATGACCGGAACCTGGCTCAGCTCGCGCATGGCCGAGATGAGTTCCAGGTCGAAACCCTGCTTGGTGCCATCCGCATCGATCGAATTGACGAGCAGTTCACCGGCGCCGCGCTCGATGGCCTCGCGCGCCCAGTCGAGGGCGTCGAGGTCGGTCTCGGTACGGCCGCCGTGGGTGGTCATCACGAAGCGGCCACCGGAGCGCTTGACGTCGAGCGAGAGCACGAGTGCCTGTGCGCCGAAGCGGTCGGCGATCTCTCCGAGCAGGGCGGGGCGGGCGATCGCGGCGCTGTTGACTCCGACCTTATCGGCGCCGTGGGCCTGCAGGCGTGCGACATCATCGGCTGAGCGAACTCCCCCGCCGACGGTCAGCGGGATGAAAACCTGCTCGGCCGTCGCGCGCACCACGTCGTACATGGTCGCGCGACCGTCGACCGTGGCTGTGACGTCGAGGAAGGTGATCTCGTCGGCGCCCTGTTCGTAGTACTTGCGGGCGAGTTCGACCGGGTCACCCGCGTCACGCAGGTTGAGGAAGTTGACACCCTTGACCACGCGCCCCGCGGCGACGTCGAGACACGGGATGACACGCGTCGCGACGGTCATATGCGTGCGGCGTGAATCGAGCTGACGAGGATGGCGCGGGCACCGAGCTCGTAGAGCTCGTCCATCACGTGGTTCGTCTCGGTTCGCGGAACCATGGCGCGCACGGCAACCCAGTCGGGGTCGTGCAGCGGCGAGACGGTCGGCGACTCGAGCCCGGGCGTGACGGCCGTCGCCGCCTCGAGCAGCGTCTTCGGCACGTCGTAATCCACCAGCACGAACTGGCGGGCGACGAGCACGCCCTGCAGGCGACGCTGCAGCGTTGCGATGCCGGGCAGGTCGCCGCGGGTCGAGATGAGAACCGCAGACGATTCGAGGATGACGGGCCCGAAGATCTCGAGCCCCTGCGCGCGCAGGGTCGATCCCGTGCTCACCACGTCAGCGACGGCGTCCGCGACGCCGAGCTTGACGGCGGACTCGACGGCACCATCCAGGCTCACGAGCTTCGAGGTGACGCCGTGGGCGGTGAGGAAGTCCCCGACCAGCCCGGGATAACTCGTCGCAACCCGCTTGCCCTCGAGATCGGTGAGTGCGGTGAACGCACCGGCGGGGGCCGCGAAGCGGAAGGTGGAGTCGCCGAAGTCGAGGCTGGCGATCTCGCTCGCCTCGGAGCGCGAGTCGAGCAGGAGGTCGCGGCCGGTGATACCGACATCCAGTGCACCGGAACCGACGTAGGTGGCGATGTCACGCGGGCGGAGGTAGAAGAACTCGACGTCGTTGCGCGGGTCGCTCGCGCTGAGAGCGCGGGGGTCGCGGCGACCGGTGTAGCCGGCCTCGAACAGCATCTCGGCTGCCGTCTCGCTCAGGGAGCCTTTGTTGGGAACTGCAATGCGAAGCATGGGGTGGTCTCTCGGGGTTGTCGGAAGGGGGTCGACGTACAACTCAGAGATGTCGCCAGATGTCGGCCGGGGCGAGGCCCTTCGCGACCATCATGACCTGCAGGTGATAGACGAGCTGCGAGATCTCCTCGGCGAGCTCCTCATCGGACTGGTACTCGGCGGCCATCCACACTTCGGCGGCCTCCTCGACGATCTTCTTACCGATGCCGTGCACACCACGATCGAGTTCCGCGACGGTGCCGGAGCCCTCGGGGCGCGACACGGCCTTCTCGCTGATCTCAGCGAACAGGTCATCGAAAGTCTTCACGCTCCAAGGTTACCGGTACGGAGCTTGTCGCTACGACTGAGCGCTTCTCGACCCCTGGTCGCCCGCTCGCCTAGCATTGCGCCATGTTGCAGCAGCGCGCCGTCGGCGTCTCCCTCCCTCGCGATATCCCCGCGAACCAGATCGTCGACTTCTGCCAGCGCGCGGAAGAACTCGGCTTCGACGAGCTGTGGATCGTCGAGGACCTGTTCTACCGGGGCGGCATCGCGCAGGCCGCTGTCGCCCTCGCCTCCACATCGACCATTCATGTCGGCATCGGCATCCTGCCCGCGGCCGCCCGCAACGTGGCCTTCACGGCGCTCGAAGTCGCGACCCTCGCCGAGCTGTACCCCGGGCGGGTCACTCTCGGCATCGGCCACGGGGTCACGGAGTGGATCAAGCAGGTCGGCGCCTGGCCGAAGTCGCCGCTCGGCCTGATCCGCGAGACACTGTCCGCCGTTCGCGCCCTCCTGCACGGCTCGCTCGTGAACGTCACCGGCGACTACGTGTCGCTTCGGGATGCCCGGCTCGAGTTCCCGCCGGCCCACCCGCCCCTCGTGCTCGCCGGAGTGCGCGGTCCCAAGTCGCTCGCCATCTCGGGCGCCCACGCCGACGGCACCGCGCTCGCGGAGCCGGTCACCCCCGAGTACCTCGCCGCCGTGATCGCGCAGGTCGGTGCCACCCGACCGCACCGCATCGTCGCCTACTCGAACGCGGTCGTGGCTTCTTCCCTCGACGCTGCGCGTGCGATCGCGCGCCCCTACCTGGCCCACATGGACTCGCCGGATGTCGCAGCGCACATCGACCCGCTGCCGTTCGCACGCGAGCTCCGCGAGCTGGGAACGTCATCCTCGTCTCCCGCGGAGTTCGCCGCCGCCATGCCCGACGAGTGGGTTGACCAGCTCGCGATCGTGGGTGCGGCCGCGGACGTTCGAGCGCGGGTCGGTGTTTTGCAGGATGCGGGTGCCAGCGTGGTCGTGTTCATCATCACGGGGCCGGATGCGCTGGACGCGTTGGAAAGTCTCGGCACAGCCCTCTAACGACGAACGGCCCGCCTTTCGGCGGGCCGTTGCGGTCCTGCAGTGTTCTCTACTTCGTGCCGAGCAGGTCGATCACGAATGTGAGGGTGCGACCCGAGAGGCGGTGACCTCCGCCGGCGGGGCCGTAGGCAAGGTGCGGCGGGCAGATCAGCTGGCGACGGCCGCCGACCTTCATGCCCGGGATGCCCTGCTGCCATCCGGCGATCAGGTTGCTGAGCGGGAAGTTGATGGACTGGCCGCGGCTCCAGCTGGAGTCGAACTCCTCGAGTGTCTCGAAGTCGACCCCCAGGTAGTGGACGTCAACCGTCGCACCGGGCTTGGCCTCTGCGCCGTCACCCTCGATGATGTCGATGATCACGAGCTCGGTGGGCTCCTCGCCCGCGTAGAACTCGACTTCTGGCTTGGTTCTCGGTGAATCTGTCATGGGCTAAGTCAAGCAGACTGCGGGGCGTGGATGGTGCGGCGCTCGGAAATTCCAGCGACGCCGGATACAGCTCACGCCCTAGACTCCGGGAATGAGCCCGCAGCTTCGTCAAACGATCTGGTGTGTGGCGATCCTGATTCTTGGCGCAGCTTTCGTCGGTTTCGCGATCTTTGTGGGCGCCAGCGTCGAGTGGGACTTGATGAACCCCGCACCCGGCAGGCATCGAAGTTCTCCCGCCATCGTCGTGCCGTCGCTGTTCATCCTGGGCTTCGGCGCGATCGTTGCGTCGCTGTTCGTCATCCGGCTGCCCGCCGACCGCTACGTGAGCAGTCCTGACGACGACGAGTCCGCATAGGATTTGCAGCATGTCCCCGCGCGCACGTCACCTCACCTGGTGCGTTGTGTTCCTGTCCGCAAGCGCGGCGTTCATCCTTACCGGCCTGGCCATCGGGTTCGGCATCGACTGGGACCTGTCCCGCACCGTGACCAACCAATCGACCATCTACCAGGGCGAGCGCACCGGGCCGGCCTGGGCGGTCATCCCGGGCCTGCTGTTCGTCGGCATCTCAGGCATGGTGATCGGATTCTTCGCGCTACGGCTACCCGTCGAGCCCGAAGTCGACGTGCACGTGGACGATGAGTGGGATGACGACCCCGAGCGCAACTAGTGCGTGTGGCCTTCGGCCGCGGCCCTGAGCGCCGCGATGTTGTCCGCCGGCTCGCCTCGGAAGACGCTCGAGCCCGCGACGAAGGTGTCGGCGCCCGCTTCGGCCGCGATCACGATGGTGTCTTCGGTGATGCCGCCGTCGACCTGGAGCCAGAGATCCTGGCCGGAGCGAGCGACGGCTTCCCGCAGCACGCGCAGCTTGGGCATCGTCTCCGGCATAAACGACTGTCCGCCGAAACCCGGCTCCACGGTCATCACGAGGATCTGATCGAACTCGGGCAGGAGGTCGAGGTACGGCTCCACCGGAGTACCCGGCTTCAGCGCGAGCCCCGCGCGAGCGCCCATGGAGCGCAGTTGGCGGGCGAGAGCCGGGGCATCCCGCGCGGCTTCAGCGTGGAAGGTCACCGAGTACGCGCCGAGCTCGGCGTAGTCGGGCGCCCAGCGGTCGGGGTCGTCGATCATCAGGTGCACGTCGAGAGGGATCGTTGAGAGTTGCTGCAGGCGCTCCGTCATGGTCGTGCCGAAGGTGAGGTTGGGCACGAAGTGGTTGTCCATGATATCGACGTGCACGAGGTCGGCGGTCGCGATGCGGCCGAGCTCGCGCTCGAAGTTGGCGAAGTCGGCGGCCAGGATGCTGGGGTTGATGCGCACGGACATGCTTAGACCTTAGTGAGAAGCTGGATGAACATCGCGTCGGTGGAGTGGCGATGCGGCCACAGCTGCACGTGCTGGCCGTCGCCCAGGTCAAGCGGCTCCCCCGTGACGGTGCTGAGCACCGCGGGCGTGTCGATGCGCTCGACTGCCGCACCCCACTTCTTGAGAGCACCCTCGACGATGACCTTCGTCTCGGCCAGGTGCGGTGAGCACGTGACGTAGGCGAGCACCCCGCCAGGCTTCAGTGCCTTGAGCCCCGCGTCGAGCAGGTTGGACTGCAGGCCGGAGAGGTGTGCGACATCCCGTGGAACCTTGCGCCAGCGCGCCTCGGGACGACGCCGCAGCGCGCCGAGGCCCGTGCAGGGCGCGTCGATGAGGATGCGGTCGAACGCATCGGGATGACTATCCCCGATAGTCGTGCCATCAAGCTCCCACACCTCGGGTGCAGGGTCGAATACGGCGAGGGCCTTCCGCACCAGTTCGGCGCGTGCCGGAACGAGCTCGTTCGCGGTCAGGACTGCTCCGGATGCCCGTGCCTCCGCTGCCAACAGGGCGCTCTTGCCGCCCGGTCCCGCGCACAGATCGAGCCAGGTCTCCCCCGCGACGACGGGCCGTGCGCGACTGAGCGCAAGGGCGGCGAGCTGTGAGCCCTCGTCCTGCACGCGCGCCCGGCCGGCTCGCACCGGCTCGAGCTGGAGCGGGTCGCCACCATCGAGCGTGGCGCCGACGGGCGAGAACGGGCTGGGGTAGGCGTCGAGTTCCTCGACAGTGGAGAAACCGGGCAGGGCCACGAGCGAGACGCGGGGTGCGACGTTGTCGGCCTCGAGCAGGTTCTCAAGCTCTGAGTCGCGTCCTTCGGCGGCAAGAGCCGCCTTGAACGCGCGCACGATCCAGAGCGGGTGCGAGAACTCGGCTGCGAGTCGCGCATCGCCGTCGAGGTCGCCGAGTACCCGCTTACGCCACTCGTCGGCGGTGCTGCGCGTGATGGTGCGGAGCACTCCGTTGACAAAACCGGTCGCCGAGTTGGAGCCGACGGTCTTGGCGAGCTGCACGGATTCGTCGACCGCGGCGTGCTGGGCGGTGCGCATCGAGAGCAGCTGGTGGCAGGCGAGGCGCAGCACGTCGAGGATGGGGGCGTCGATCCTGTCCACGGTGCGCCCGGCGGCGAGGGCGATCACGGCGTCGTAGTAGCCCTGGCGACGGAGCGTGCCGTAGGTGAGCTCCGTGGCGAAGCCGGCGTCGGCCGTGGAGAGTTTGGCGCGCTGCAGGCGCACCGGCAGCAGAAGGTTGGCGTAGGCGTCGGACTCGCGAACAGCGAGGATCACATCGAGCGCGATGCGACGCGCGGGCTGCACACTCACGCTGTCACCTGTGTTGCCGCGTCGGCCGGGCGGCCACGCCACCAGTCCCCCGCGTTCATGGCCTTGCGGCCGGCCGGGTGCACTGTGACGAGCTCGAGCGGCTCGGATGCTGTACCGATGTGAACGGCCTTTCCGTGGAGGGCGAGCTGACCGGGGGCGAGCCGCGGGGCATCGCGCGCGATGCGGGCGTCGAGGATCTTCAGGCGCGCGCCGTCGAGCTCCGTGAAGGCGCCGGGCTCCGGAGTGACTCCCCGAACCCGGGCGGCGATGCTGGCGGCCTCGAGCGAGAAGTCGAGCTTGCCGTCGGGCAGCGTGAGTTTCGGGGCGAGCGTCACGTCGCCGGTCTGCGGTTCGGCGCGAGCCGTGCCATCCGCAATCTGGTCGACGACGCGAGTGAGCAGGGCCGCCCCGCTCTGCGACAGCGCCTCGAGCAGGTGACCGGCGGTCTGGAACTGGGCGATCGGCTGGCTGAGAGTGCCGAACACATCGCCGGCGTCGAGCTCGGGCACCAGCTGGAACACGGCGGCTCCCGTGACCTCGTCGCCGGCAATGATCGCGTGCTGCACGGGGGCCGCGCCTCGCCAGCGCGGGAGCAGCGAGAAGTGCAGGTTGATCCAGCCGTGTTCCGGTGCGGACAGCAGCGGTTCGCGCACGAGGCCGCCGTAGGCGACGATCACGCCGAGGTCGGCGCCGAGCGCGGTGATCAACTCGGTGGCCTCCCCGGCGAGACGGTTGGCCTTGATGACCGGGATGCCGTGCCGCTCGGCCGCATCGGCGACCGGCGTCGGTGTGAGGATGCCGCGGCGCCCCTGCGGCGAATCCTCGCGCGTCACGACCGCGACTATACGGTGACCGGACGCGACGAGAGCGTCGAGGCTCGGCACGGCCGCGGCGGGACTGCCCGCGAACACGAGCTGGAGGGAAGGCATTAGCCCATTGTCGCGTATCGAAGCGATCTAGCTCTCCAGGAACGGCTCGACGTCGTCGAACCGCACCTTGAGGCTCGGTGGCACGGGACCTGCGAAGCCCTTGCCCGGAACGGGACGCCGGCGCTTCGTGGCGTTGCGCACCACCTCGGCGCGCAGGCCCGACGCGATGGTGCTGCCCGCGTTGTAGTCGAAGCGCACGATCGTGCGCACGGAGCCGCCACCGGTGTCGACGGGGCCGAGCACGTCGAGCGGCTCGACCTCGACCGCGCCGATCGCATCGGCGACCGCATCGATCGTGCCGGTGAGGGTGGCCACACGCACCGCGGGTGGGAAGCGCAGGGAGCGGCGGTCGCCCAGCTCGGAGCGGGCGTATTCGGCCTGGTTCCAGGTGGCGAGGGTCGTCGCGAGCGCGCCGCCGACTCCGACCAGCACGATGGGCGCCCGGCGAGCCGCGAGGGCAGACGCGTTCGACCACCAGCGGAGACAGTCCTCGCCCACGCGCAGGCTCTCGCGGGCGACCATGCTCTCGCCGTCGAGCAGCAGTACGGCGCGGTAGCCGCCGGCGGCGATCGGTTCGGCACCGCGGGTGGCGATCACCAGCGCGGGCTCCGGCCCGACGGAGAGGATCGGCCGCTCGCCGTCGGCGACGATGATGCGCACACCGGGAAAGGCACGCCCGAGATCTTCTGCGGTGCGACCGGCGCCGGATCCGACGAGGCGCAGCTTCGTGCCCTCGCAGTTGGAACACACCCAGTTGACGGCGAGGGCACCACACCAGCTGCAGGCGGGAGTCGCGGTGGCCGACTTCTGGCCGAGCGGTCCCTCGCAGCGCTGGCAGCGCGCGCTGCGGCGGCAGTCCTCGCAGGCCAGTCGTGGCGCGTAGCCAGGACGGGAGACCTGCACGAGCACCGGCCCGTGCTCGAGCCCCGCCTTCGCTTCGCGCCACGCGGACGTCGGAATGCGCGCCTGACGCGCAAGAGGGTCGGTCGAATCCATCTGCGAGGTCGGGATGATGTGCGGGCGCACCGCTGGTGCCGTACGAACCGCGGTCAGCCAGCCGACCTCCACGAGTCGCTCCACCTCTGTACTGCGGGAGTGGCCGAAGAACATCAGCGCACAGCCCTGCTGTTCCTGGCGGAGGAGCGCTGCATCCCGCGCGTGGACGTAGGGACTGAGTTGCTCGGCGTGCAGGGGGTCGCCGTCATCCCACAGGGCGATGAGCCCGAGATGTGCTGCGGGAGCGTAGACGGCCGAGCGGTTGCCGATGATCACCAGAGGGCCGGAGGGCTCCAGGCAGCGCAGGAAGGCGCGATACCGCTCGGGATTCGGCTGCCGGGCATCCAGTCGCACGATGCGTTCGATCGGTACAACACCGGCGAGGGCGGCGGTGAGCTGCTCCTGGTCCCGGTAGTCGGGTACCACGAGAATGGCGGTCTTGCCCGCGGCGACGGTTGCGGCGGCCGTCGCTGCCATCGTCACGGCCCAGTGTCCGACCCAGACGCCGACCGAGGCTTCGGCCACGAGAGGGATCGCCTCAACCGCGAGCCTGCTGCCGGAAGCCAGTGCGCCCTCGATGACGCCCGCAGGGTAGCCCGCGATCGGACGGGCGAGCACGGGTGGCAACTGGGGGTCGTCACCGCGGGCGAGGTAGGCCTTCTCGACCCGCACCGCGCGCTTCGGCACGGCGAGCCGCACGATGTCGCTCGCGTTTCCGGCGGCTCGGTCGGCTGCCTTGCGCGCGAGCGCCCAGACCTCGGGGGTGAGCACCGGTACGGAAGAGACCACCTCTTCGATCTCACTCAGGACACCCTGGTAGTCCCCCGCCACGCCGAGTTCGATGAGGTAGCCGTCGGCTACACGTCCGGCGGAGCGCAGCGGAACCCGCACGCGCACGCCGGGAATGGCCGCAGCAAGCAGCTCTTCGGGAATTCCGTAGTCGAACAGTCGATCGAGCTGCGGCAGGGGTGAGTCGAGCAGCACCCGGGCCACCGGCCGCGTGGAGAGGTCGACCGCGCCGGGCAGCCCGAGGTCGAAAGCCTCGGTCGCCTCGGGCATCGTCGTGTTCTCCCGCGCGCCCTAGAGCTTTGCTGCGCTGCGCAGGTCGTCGACCCGGTCGAGGCGTTCCCAGGTGAAGTCGGGAAGCTCGCGGCCGAAGTGGCCGTAGGTCGATGTCTGCGCGTAGATCGGACGCAGCAGGTCGAGGTCACGGATGATGGAACCGGGGCGCAGGTCGAAGACCTGGTTGATGGCGTCGATGATGGTCTCGTCGTCGGTGTGGCCGGTGCCGAAGGTCTCGACGTACAGGCCGACGGGCGCGGCGACGCCGATCGCGTAGGCGATCTGCACCTCGAGCTTGTCGGCGAGCCCCGCGGCCACGGCGTTCTTGGCAACCCAGCGCATCGCGTAGGCGGCCGAGCGGTCGACCTTCGACGGGTCCTTGCCGCTGAAGGCGCCGCCACCATGACGGGATGCCCCGCCGTAGGTGTCGACGATGATCTTGCGACCGGTGAGGCCCGCATCACCCTGCGGTCCACCGATATGGAACACGCCGGTCGGGTTGATGTGCACGGTCGGTGCCGAGATGTCGAGATCGAGTCCGTGCTCGCCGAGGCTCGCGAGCACCGGGTCGATCACCAGACGCTTCATCTCGACGCGCAGGTCTTCCGTGCTGATCTGGGGCGAGTGCTGGGTGGAGAGAACAACCGTGTCGACACTCTTGGGAACGGATCCCTCGTAGCCGATGGTGACCTGGGTTTTGCCGTCGGGACGCAGGTAGTCCACCGAGCCGTCCTTGCGCACTTCGGCAAGGCGCTCGGCGAGTCGGTGCGACAGCCAGATCGGCAGCGGCATCAGCTGCGGCGTCTCGGTCGTCGCGAAGCCGAACATGATGCCCTGGTCGCCGGCACCCTGTGCGTCGGCGGCGTCGTCGCTTGTTCCCTCGCGGGTCTCGAACGCGTTGTCGACGCCCTGCGCGATGTCGGGCGACTGGCCGCCGATCGAGACGGAGACACCGCAGGAGCGGCCGTCGAACCAGACGTCGGAGGAGTTGTAGCCGATCTCCCAGATGCGCTTGCGCACGATCGACGGGATGTCCACATAACCGGAGGTGGTGACCTCACCGGCAACGTGCACGAGCCCCGTGGTCACAAGGGTTTCGACGGCGACACGCGCGTTCTTGTCCTGCGTGAGCATGGCGTCGAGGATGCTGTCTGAGATCTGGTCACAGATCTTGTCGGGGTGCCCCTCGGTCACGGACTCGGAGGTGAAAAGACGCAGCTTGGTGCTCATGGAAACCTTGGGTTGGAGAATGGCTAGACGAGGGTGTCGAGAATACTGTTGGCCACCGACGCCTTCGTCCCTGCGGCCTCGCCCACTATATCCCCGGCCGCATTGATGACGACGACGGTGTTGCCGTCTGTGGCGAAACCCTCGGTCCAGCCCACGGTGTTGAGGACAAGAACATCCGCACCCTTGCGCAGGATCTTCGCGCGACCGAGAGCGAGGAGCGCATCCCGATCACTCTCCGTCTCTGCTGCGAATCCGACGAGAACCTGGCCGGGCTGCCGAGCCTCGGCGAGTCCGTGCAGGATGTCGGGGTTCTTCACAAGGGTGAGCTGCAAGGTGTCGCCCTGCGTCTCCTTCTTGATCTTGCCCTCGGCGACGGCCTCCGGACGGTAGTCGGCCACGGCCGCGGCCATGATGACGATGTCGGCGGATGCCGCGGCGCCCGCAACCGCATCCCGCAACTCGAGCGTGGTCGACACGTGCTCCACGTGAACGGCGTCGGGCGCATGAACCTCGAGGTTCGCGCCGATGAGGGTGACGTCGGCGCCTCGCGCGGAAGCCGCCAGCGCGAGCGCCACACCCTGCTTGCCGCTCGAACGGTTGCCGATGAAGCGCACCGGGTCGAGCGGTTCGCGCGTACCGCCCGCGGTGATGACGATGCGCTTTCCGAGCAGGTCTTTCGGTGCAAGAACCGCCAGCGCTGCCGCGGCGATCTCGTCGGGCTCGACCATGCGGCCGGGGCCGGAATCCTTGCCCGTCAACTGCCCGATGCCGGGTCCGACGATCGTGACGCCGCGCGAGCGCAGCAGGGCGATGTTCGCGACCGTCGCCGGGTTCTGCCACATCTCGGTGTGCATCGCCGGGGCGATCACGACGGGCGCGGTCGAAGCGAGGATGGTGTTGCCGAGCAGGTCGTCGGCGAGGCCTGCGGCCAGTTTGGCGATCGAGTTGGCGGTGGCGGGGGCGACGACGATGAGGTCGGCGGCCTGGCCGATGGCCACATGGCGTACCTCGGCGACGCCCTCGTAGAGGTCGGTGTGCACGGGATTGCGGCTGATGGCCTCGAGAGTGGGCTTGCCCACAAAGCGGAGGGCGGCATCGGTGGCGACGACCTGCACGGAGTGGCCCGCCAGCACGAACGCGCGCACAACACCCACGGCCTTGTAGGCGGCGATGCCTCCGGTGATTCCGACGACGATGTTCACAGTGCCTCGATATTCACAGTGCCTCCGTTAACGAGTACTGAGGCCCCCGAAGTCAATCGAGAGCCCCAGAAGAGAAATGCTTAGTCTTCCGACAGGCGCTTCAGTTCGAGCTTGTCCTCGTTGATCTCGTGGAGAGCAACCGAGAGCGGCTTGTCGTCGATCGTGGAGTCGACGAGCGGCCCGACGTTGTCGAACAGGCTTCCCTCGTGGAGGTCGGCGTAGTAGTTGTTGATCTGGCGCGCACGCTTCGAGGCGAAGACGACGAGCTGGTACTTCGAGTCGACTTTCGAGAGCAGTTCGTCGATGGGCGGATCGATGATTCCGGTGTTCTTGCTGACCATAACGGTCTCCTTTGTTAGGGACGTGTGACAAAAAAGCTAGTGAGTGCGGGCATCAGGCTCCGGGCACTGCCATCAATTCTACGACCTCCCGGGCCGCTTCGCTGACTTCGGTGTTCACGACTTTCGCGTCGAACTCGTCCTGGGCGGCCAATTCGACTCGCGCAGTCTCGAGTCGGCGCTGCTGTTCGGCGGCATCCTCGGTGCCGCGACCGGTGAGTCTGCGCACGAGTTCAGCCCAGGTCGGTGGCAGCAGGAAGACGAGCAGCGCCTCCGGCATCACGGCCCGAACCGAACGAGCACCCTGCAGGTCGATCTCCAACAACACGCGCTTTCCCTCGGCAAGGGCTGCGTCGATCGGCCCGCGCGGGGTGCCGTAGCGGTAGGAGTTGTGCACGATCGCCCACTCGAGCATCTCGTTCTCGGCGATCATCCGATCGAATTCCGCGTCGGACACGAAGTAGTAGTGCACACCGTCGACTTCGCCGGGGCGCGGCTTACGGGTCGTCGCCGACACGCTGAGCGAGACATCGGGGTAGTTCTCGCGAATGTAGGTCGAGACGGTGCCCTTTCCGACCGCGGTAGGCCCGGCCAGCACCGTGAGGCGCGCGGGGCGTCCGCCGGCACGGGCCTGCAGGTAATCGCGCAGCACAACGCGCTGGCGCACGCCGAGGCCGCCCACGCGCTTCTTGTCGGAGATCGAGAGCTCGTCGAGAATGCGGGCGGTGCGTGTCGGACCCAGGCTCGGGATGCTGCCGAGCAGCTCCCGCACGCGCAGGCTCGCCTCGGCGCTCTCCGGCTCGGCCCAGCCGGTCTCCGCAACGTCGAGGGCGGTGCGCTCGCGCGTCGCGACGGCGTTCTTCACTGCCGCACGTGCCCGACGTGCGGCGACGGCGGCGATTCCGGCGGCGACGCGGTCTACGTCGGGCGGGGTGGGACGCGGGCTCACGACTGCACCGCCTTCGCGACTTCGTCGGCCTGCGCCGTGATGGCGGCGGCGAGTCCCGACGGCCCGGCCGAGAGAATGATGCGGGATGCGCTCACCACGACATTCGGCGTCGCACTCCCGTAGATGCGGCGCAGGTCGCTGAAGCTCGCGCCCTGATGGCCGAGCCCGGGGGCGAGCACGGGGATTACCGCGAGGCTCGCGTCATCGAAGCCGAAGCTCTCGAAGTCAACTGTCGCACCGATGACGGCACCGACGGAGCCGAGCGGCGCGCCCTCGGCGGTGTTCCAGTCCCGGATCCCGGAGAGGATCGTCGCCGTGACCGTACCGGCGTCACCGCGGGCGGTCTGGATCGACGCCGACTCGGGGTTCGACGTCGCGGCGAGCACGAACAATCCCTTGCCCGTCGCCAGGGCGAGATCGCGCGGGGCGCCGATGGAGCCGACACCCTGGAAGGCGGAGATCGTCATCGCGTCGGCTTCGAGCGGGCTGCCCGGCGTGAGCCAGGCCCGCCCGTACGCCTCGACGGTGGATCCGACGTCGCCGCGTTTGGCGTCGGCGATCACGAGGAGGCCACCCGAGCGCGCGGCGGCGAATACGGTCTCGAGGGCGGCGAAGCCCGCGGAGCCGTGCCGCTCGAAGAACGCGACCTGCGGCTTGAGGATACCGACGCGACCGACGGCGGCCTCGACGACCCGGAGGCCGAACTCGCGCAGTCCGTCGGGCGTGTCCGCGATGCCCCACTCGCTCATCAGGTACGGGTGCGGGTCTATTCCGACGCAGAGCTGTCCGCTCGCCGCGAAGACGTCGCTGAGTCGCTGTCCGAACGCGGTCATCCGGCGGCGAGCCCGTCTGCGTCCTTGGCGGCCAGCCGCCCAGCGCGGTCAATTGCGTAGGCCTGCAGCGACTTGACCTCGAAGCCCTCGCGGATCGCCTCGAAGGAGGCGACGGCCGCGCCGAGCTGCGCGATGGTCGTGAACAGCGGCTTGTCGGCGGCGACGGTGGCCGTGCGGATCTCGTATCCATCGGCGCGCGCACTGCGACCGCTCGGGGTGTTGATCACGACGTCCACCTCGCCCTGGTTGATCAGCTCGACGATCGACGGCTCGCCCTCGACGACCTGCTGGCCCTGGAAGTATTTGCGCACCACCCGGGCCTCGATGCCGTTGCGGTTCAGCACCTCGGCGGTTCCCTCGGTCGCGAGGATGGTGAAGCCGAGCTGGCGCAGGCGCAGCACGGGCAGCACGATCGCGCGCTTGTCGCGGTCGGCGACAGACACGAAGACGCTGCCCGAGGTGGGGAGGCCACCATAGGCGGCCTCCTGGCTCTTGGCGAACGCCTTCGGGAAGTTGGAGTCGATGCCCATGACCTCACCGGTCGAGCGCATCTCCGGCCCGAGCACAGAGTCGACGACCTGGCCCTCCTTGGTTCGGAAGCGCTTGAACGGCAGCACGGCCTCCTTGACGGAGATCGGCGAATCGAGGGGAACCACGGATCCATCCTGAACGGGGAGCATGCCACCCGCAACAAGTTCGCGGATCGACTGCCCGACCATGATGAGCGAGGCTGCCTTGGCGAGCGGGATTCCGAGGGCCTTGGAGACGAACGGTACCGTGCGCGAGGCACGCGGGTTGGCCTCGAGCACGTAGAGGATCCCCTGGCCGATGGCGAACTGCACGTTGATGAGTCCGCGAACCCCGATGCCCTTGGCAATGGCGAGCGTCGCATCCCGAACGCGGTCGATCACGTCACGGCCGAGAGTCACGGGCGGCAGCGTGCAGGCCGAGTCGCCGGAGTGGATACCGGCCTCCTCGATGTGCTCCATGATGCCGCCGATGTACAGCTCCTTGCCGTCGTAGAGCGCGTCGATGTCGATTTCAATCGCGTCATCGAGGAAGCGGTCCACGAGCAGCGGCGAGCCGGGCGCGATGATCGCCTGGTCCTTGACGCGCTCGAAGTAGTCGAACATCGACTCGGTGTCGTAGACGATCTCCATGCCGCGGCCGCCGAGCACGTGCGAGGGACGCACGAGAACCGGGTAGCCGATCTGCTCGGCGATCGCCACGGCCTCGCGGTCGTTGGTCGCGGTGCCGTTGCGGGGCGCGATGAGCCCGGCCTCGTCGAGGATCTTCGAGAACAGCCCGCGCTCCTCGGCGAGGTCGATCGCCTCGGGGCTCGTGCCCAGAATCGGCACGCCGGCTTCCTTGAGACCCTGCGCGAGCCCGAGGGCGGTCTGGCCGCCGAGCTGCACGACGACCCCGACGATCTCGCCGCTCTGGCTCTCGGCGTGCACGATCTCGAGCACGTCCTCCAGCGTCAGCGGCTCGAAGTACAGGCGGTCCGAGGTGTCGTAGTCGGTGGAGACCGTCTCGGGGTTGCAGTTGATCATGATCGTCTCGTAGCCGGCGGCGGAGAGCGCGAAGCTCGCGTGCACGCAGCTGTAGTCGAACTCGATGCCCTGCCCGATGCGGTTCGGACCCGAGCCCAGGATGATCACCTTGCGACGATCGCTCGGGATCACCTCGGTCTCGGAGTCGTAGCTCGAGTAGTGGTACGGCGTGAGGGCCGGGAACTCGCCCGCGCAGGTGTCCACGGTCTTGAAGACCGGGCGCACGCCGAGCTGGTAGCGCAGGGCGCGTACCTCGGCCTCGGAGAGATCGCGGATCTCGGCGATCTGCGCGTCGCTGAAACCGTGGTCCTTCGCAAGACGGAAGAGCGAGGCATCCAGTGCACGAAGCGTGCCGAGTTCGGCAGCCACCTCATTGATCAGGACGATCTGGTCGATGAACCATGGGTCGATCTTGGTGGCGTCGAAGACCTCGGCCGCGGTGGCGCCGGCGACGAGCGCCTGCTGCACCGTGACGATCCGGCCGTCGGTCGGAACCGAGGCGAGCTCGAGCAGCGCCTTCTTGTCGCGCTTGACCTGGCGCCAGTGGAAGCTGCTCCCCCGCTTCTCGAGCGAGCGCAGCGCCTTCTGCAGCGCGGTAGAGAAGTTGCGGCCGATGGCCATCGCCTCGCCGACCGACTTCATGGTCGTGGTGAGGGTGGTGTCGGCGGCCGGGAACTTCTCGAAGGCGAAACGCGGCACCTTGACGACCACGTAGTCGAGGGTGGGCTCGAACGATGCCGGGGTGACCTTCGTGATGTCGTTCGGGATCTCGTCGAGGCGGTAGCCGATGGCGAGCTTCGCGGCGATCTTGGCGATCGGGAACCCCGTCGCCTTCGAGGCGAGGGCGCTCGAGCGTGAGACGCGCGGGTTCATCTCGATGACGATGATGCGACCATTGGCTGGGTCGATCGCGAACTGGATGTTGCAGCCACCGGTGTCGACGCCGACGGCGCGGATGATGTCGATGCCGATGTCGCGCAGCTTCTGGTACTCGCGGTCGGTCAGGGTGAGGGCGGGCGCGACGGTGATCGAGTCACCCGTGTGCACACCGACCGGGTCGACGTTCTCGATCGAGCAGACGACGACCGTGTTGTCGGCCGTGTCGCGCATGAGCTCGAGCTCGTATTCCTTCCAGCCCATGATGCTCTCCTCGAGCAGCACCTCGGTGGTCGGGCTCTGGTGCAGGCCGTCGCCGACCATACGAATGAGCTCCTCGCGGTCGTATGCGAAGCCCGAGCCCAGTCCGCCCATGGTGAACGAGGGGCGGATGACGAGCGGGTAGCCCAGGTCCTCCGCGAAGTCGATGGCCTCGGCGACGGTGTGCGCGATGTAGCTCTTCGCCACGTCCGCTCCCGCGTCGAGCACAAGCTGCTTGAAGATCTGGCGGTCCTCGCCCTTGTTGATCGCCTCGAAGTTGGCGCCGATCAGCTCGACGTTGTACTTCTCGAGAATGCCGTGGTTGTGCAGGTCGATCGCCGCGTTGAGCGCCGTCTGCCCACCGAGGGTCGGCAGTATCGCGTCCGGCTTCTCCTTCTGGATGATCGACTCGATGATCTGCCAGGTGATGGGCTCGATGTAGGTCGCGTCAGCGAAATCGGGGTCGGTCATGATCGTGGCCGGGTTCGAATTCACGAGGATGACGCGCACCCCCTCCTCGCGGAGCACACGGCACGCCTGGGTGCCGGAGTAATCGAACTCGGCCGCCTGGCCGATGACGATCGGGCCGGAGCCGATCACCAGGACCGACTTGATGTCTTCCCTCTTGGGCATTAGTTCTTGTCCTTCAGGTTGGCGACAACCAGGTCTCTAAACCGGTCGAACAGGTAGTTGGAGTCGTGCGGCCCTGCGGCCGCCTCCGGGTGGTACTGCACGCTGAACGCGGGGATGTCGAGGGCGTTCAGCCCTTCCACCACGTTGTCGTTGAGGTTGACGTGGCTGACTTCGACCCGGCCGAAGCCCGTCGAGCTCTCCGAGATGACGCCGATGGGCGCATCGACCGCGAATCCGTGGTTGTGCGAGGTGACCTCCACCCTTCCGGTCGAGGTGTCGACCACCGGCTGGTTGATGCCACGGTGCCCGAAGCCCAGCTTGTAGGTGCCGAAACCGAGCGCGCGCCCGAGAAGCTGGTTGCCGAAGCAGATGCCGAAGAAGGGGACATCTGCTCGCAGAATGCCCTGCAGCAGCTCGACGTGCTGATCGGAGGCGCCGGGGTCGCCGGGCCCATTGGAGTAGAAGGCGCCGACGGGATCGAGGGCGAGAACGTCATCCAGCGTCGCCGACTGCGGCAGCACGTGCACGTCGAAGCCGCGCGCGGCGAGGTAGTTCAGCGTCGAGGTCTTGACGCCGAGGTCGAGTACCGCGAGGTTGCCGATGCGGTCGCCTTCGGCCGGGATGACGTACTTCTCGATCGTCGAGACCTGGCCGGAGAGGTTGAGGCCCGCCATGGCCGCACCGCCCTGCACGGTGCGCAGCTGCTCGTCGGGGCTGAGGCTCGCGTCACCACCGGAGAACACACCGGCGCGCATGGAACCGGCGTCGCGCAGGCGGCGGGTGACCGCGCGCGTGTCTATGCCGCTGATCCCGATGATGCCCTGCGCGACGAGGTCGTCCTCGAGGCTGCGCTGGGAGCGGAAGTTGGAGACCACACGGGAGGGGTCGCGCACGACGAACCCGGCGACCCAGAGCTTGGCGGACTCGAGGTCTTCGTCGTTCATGCCCGTGTTGCCGATGTGCGGCGCCGTCATCACGACGATCTGGCCGGCGTAGCTCGGGTCGGAGAGCGTCTCCTGGTAGCCGGTCATGCCGGTCGCGAAGACCGCCTCGCCGAGCGAACGACCGCGTGCGCCGTACGCGGCACCGTCGTAGCGGGTGCCGTCCTCGAGTACGAGTACCGCGGGCTCGAAGCCCCTCGTGGGTTGTGTCACTGTGTTGCACCTGTTCTCTTTGACATCACTGCGCTGACCGCGGCCAGCAGATCATCGGGTTCGTTCACCCGGAAGTAGCTCTCGACAGCCGTCTCGCCGAGGTTCCAGGCGATGCGGATCAGCCCGTTCTCCTCGACCACGCGATCGATCGTCCAGGTCGCCCGGTCGACGCCCGTCAGGTCGGCGGTTGGCACGAAGACGTTCTCGCCGGGGATGCCGAACGCGACGCCTACGTCCGCGACCACCAGTTCGACCTTCGCCCGGAAGCCCAGTCCGCCCACCGCGATGCGGTTGAGCTGCTGGCCGGAGACCGTCGTGGCGACGTAGAAGCCCTCGAAGGTTCCGCGTTCGAAACCGAGCTCGGCGGGCACCTGCTGCGGTTTCGGGATACCGCCCTGGCGGCGCTGGCGCCCGCGCCACCCCCAGTACATCAGTCCGAGCAGCACGAGCAGAAAGGCCAGGACGAACGCCATAAGAACGCCCCTATCCATGGCGCACCTGCGCTGCGACCGTCTCGATGTCCACGAGCTCGCCGTCGAGCACCGTGGCATAGCCGTTGTGGATGGTCGCCATGACCTGCCCGGGCAGCGTGCGCTCGAGGTAGGGCGAGTTGACGCTGCGTCCGTGCAGCTGGTCGACAGTGAAGGTGCGCGAGACGCTCGGGTCGTAGAGCGTGAAGTTGGCGACGGATCCCACGGCGAAGGGGGCGTCGTAGCCGGCGAGGCGACCGATCTCGGCGGGCTTCGTCGACAGCACGCGGGCGACGTCGGCGAAGCTCAGCTGGCCGGAATCCACGACCGCGGCCTGCACAACGCTCAGCGCGGACTCGAGGCCGACCATGCCGTTCGCCGCTTCATCCCACGCGCACTCCTTGGCTTCGAGCGGGTGCGGGGCGTGGTCGGTCGCGACGATGTCGATCGTGCCGTCGGCGAGGGCCGCGCGCAGGGCGAGCACATCATCTTCGCGCCGCAGCGGGGGGTTCACCTTGAAGCGAGAGTCGTAGCCGCGCACGAGCTGCTCGGTGAGCAGGAGGTGGTGCGGCGTGACCTCTGCCGTGACCTGGATGCCGCGGGCCTTCGCCCAGCGGATCACGTCGACGGATCCGGCGGTCGAGACGTGGCAGACGTGCAGGCGTGCTCCGACGTGCTGGGCGAGCAGTACGTCACGGGCGATGATCGACTCTTCGGCGACGGCGGGCCAGCCGGTGAGTCCGAGTTCGCTCGACAGCTCCCCCTCGTTCATCTGGGCGCCCTCGGTGAGCCGCGGCTCCTGCGGGTGCTGTGCGATGACGCCGTCGAAGGTCTTCACGTACTCGAGGGCGCGGCGCATCAGCAGCGGGTCGGAGACACAGATGCCGTCGTCCGAGAACACGCGGACCTGTGCACGGGATGACGCCATGGCGCCGATCTCGCTCAACTGCGTGCCGCCGAGCCCCACGGTGACGGCCCCGATCGGACGCACCGTGACGTAGCCGTGCTCGGCACCCAGGGACTGCACCTGCTCGACGACGCCCGCGGTGTCGGAGACCGGCTTGGTGTTGGCCATGGCGAAGACCGCGGTGAAACCGCCGATCGCTGCCGCGCGGGATCCGGTGAGCACCGTCTCGCTCTGCTCGAATCCGGGTTCGCGGAGGTGCGTGTGCAGGTCGACCAGGCCGGGCAGGGCGGTGAGGCCCGCGGCGTCGATCGTGCGGTCGATGGTGCCGCCCGCCTCAGCGATGCGGCCGTCGCGCACGTGCAGGTCGCCGGTGGTTCCGTCGGGCAGGGTTGCGCCCGTGATCAGAATCGAGGTCACGAGACACCGCCAGCGAGCAGCAAGTAGAGCACAGCCATCCTTATCGATACCCCGTTAGCGACCTGTTCGAGCACTGTCGATCGGGGAGAATCGGCGGCGTTCGCGGAGATTTCGAGGCCGCGGTTCATCGGTCCGGGGTGCATCACCAGACTACCGTCCGGCAGCTTCGCGAGCCGCTCGTCGTCGAGCCCCCACTGCCTCGAGTACTCGCGTGCGGTCGGGAAGAACGCGGCGTGCATCCGCTCGCTCTGGATGCGCAGCATCATGATCACGTCGGGCTGCGCCGCGATCGCCTGGTCGAGGTCGTAGCCGATGGTGACCGGCCAGCCATCGATGCCGAGCGGCACGAGGGTGGCGGGTGCCACGAGGTGCACCTCGGCTCCGAGGGTGGTCAGCAGCCAGACGTTCGAGCGCGCGACCCGCGAGTGCAGGATGTCGCCGACGATCGTGACGCGCACCCCGTCGAGGGCCTTGCCGCGCGCCCCGTGACCGTGCAGCCGGCGGCGGATGGTGAACGCGTCGAGCAGCGCCTGGGTCGGGTGTTCGTGGGTGCCGTCCCCGGCGTTCACGATTCCCGCGTCGATCCACCCGCTCTGCGCGAGCACGTTCGGTGCTCCGGATGCATGGTGCCGGATGACCACCGCATCCGCACCGATCGCGGCCAGGGTCTGCGCCGTGTCCTTGAGGCTCTCGCCCTTTGAGACACTCGAGCCCTTCGCGCTGAAGTTGATCACGTCGGCGCTGAGGCGCTTGGCGGCAGCCTCGAACGAGATGCGCGTGCGGGTCGAGTCCTCGAAGAAGAGGTTCACGACCGTCTTGCCGCGGAGCGCCGGAAGCTTCTTGACCTCGCGTGTCGCGACATCCGCCATGTCCTCGGCGATGTCGAGGATCGCGACGGCCTCGTCACGCGAAAGGTCCTTTGTGGAGAGCAGGTGCCTCATTCGATCGTCACCTCATCCGTTCCGTCGACCTCTTCGAGGTGCACGTTGATGCGCTCGGCGAGCGAAGAGGGCAGGTTCTTGCCCACGAAGTCGGCGCGGATGGGCAGTTCGCGGTGTCCGCGGTCGACGAGGGCCGCGAGGCGCACGGCGCGAGGGCGGCCGAGGTCGTTGATCGCGTTGAGTGCGGCCCGGATCGTGCGGCCGGAGAACAGCACGTCATCCACCAGCACGACGGTCTTTCCGTCGATGCCGCCGGACGGGATGCTCGTCGGGGAAGGCGCGCGGGTCGGGTTCTTCGCGAGGTCGTCGCGGTACATGGTGACGTCGAGGGACCCAATCGACACGGCCCCGGGCTCGATGCCGTCGAGGATCAGTCCGAGGCGGCGGGCGAGGATGACGCCGCGCGTCGGGATGCCGAGAAGCACCAGATCGGAGGAGCCACGGTTGGACTCAAGGATCTCGTGTGAGATGCGAGTCAACGCCCGGGTGATATCAGCCTGCTGCATGACGATCCGTGCAGTCATTCTGACCTCCTTCCCCGCCTCTCTGGACGGAACTTAAAGGATGTCTGTTTCGACCACTATAGCCCGACGGGAGCGTCCCTCGACGAACCGCGTTTCACACACGCGGCGAGGAGCCGGGTGGCCTCGCGCGCGTCCGCCGCCGTGAAGCTGCCCTCGCCCGTACGCCGCCAATCGATCACCCGGGAGATCAGGGCCGCGTACTCGGGGAACTCGCTGATGGCGAACAGGCCGGCTTCGGCCTTGGAGACGATCCGCCCCTGCTCGATGGTCACCACGAGCCGCGGTGGGCCGAGCACGACCCAGGCGACGGCGGCAGCCGAGACCGGTGCGCTGCCTCTCGTGAAGAGGGCGCGCTTGCGGGCATTCCGGCCGAGGGGGCGCCAGTAGGAGACGAGGTTGGCCGCGCTGAACTCCGCGGCGCGGCGTGCGGTCCGCGCGTCCGCCTCCGGCGCGGGACTCCATGGCCCGAGCCCCGACTGTGCGATTTCCGCGCGGGGCGCTCCCCCGAGCTCCAGCCAGGTGACCCACGAGAGCTGGTCGCCCGCAACACCGAGGCGGAACTCGCCGTCCACAACCTGGGGTGCCGACGGCACCGAGTCGGGACCGTCGGCCAGCTGGTCGACGGTGAGATAGAGGGCGTCGACGGGAGTCGTCGCCTTTGTGGCGGCGTGTAGTGCGACGAGAGCCGCGACATCCCGCTCGAGAATCGGACGCCAGGTCACGATGACCAGGTCGATGTCGCTGCGCGCCTCGTGCCAGTCGTCGGTTGCCGCAGAGCCCGTGACGTACACGCTCTCGACCAGGCCCGGGAAGCGCGCGAGAAGCGCCGAGACGAAGGTCTCGATGCGCGGCAGCGCGCGCTCGTCGATTTCGGCCACCCAACGAGGCTAGTCGAGAGGCGCGATCAACCCCAGCGCTTGAGTAGCGCGCGTTCGATCAGGCCGACGATGGTGTCGGTGATGATGCCGAACAGGCCGAGCAGCAGGATCGTGAGGAATAGCCGGTCGATGCGGCCGTTCTGGTTCGAGTCGGTGAGCAGCCAGCCGAGGCCCATCGAGGCTCCGAGCAGCTCGGCGGCGACCAGGAACAACCAGGACTGCGCGAGGGCCAGGCGGAGCCCGGAGATGACAGCGGGGACCACCGCGGGCAGCTGCACGAGGCTCAGCAGCCGCACGCCCGTATAGCCGTAGGCGCGACCCGCCTCGAGCAGTTGGGGGTCGACGTGCCGAAGCGCATTCGACACCACCGTGTACACGGGGAAGAACGCGCCGATCGCGATCAGGGTTACCTTCGAGTCCTCGTTGATGCCGAGGTAGAGGCCGAGCAGCGGCACCCACGCGAGCGACGGGATCGCACGCAGGCCGCCGAGGCTCGGGCTGATGAGGTAGTTGCCGAGACGCGAGAGCCCCACGAACGACGCGATGACCAGGCCGATCGTCGAGCCGATCACAAAGCCGAGAATGACGCGCTGCACCGAGATCGCGATATGGATGCCGAGCACCCCGCGATTGACGAGGTCGACACCGGCGAGGAACACCGACGCGGGTGACGGCAGTCGGTAGGCCGGGATGACGTCGAGCACGATGATGAGCTGCCAGATGCCGACGAGCGCCACCGGCAGTGCAGCACCGAGCAGGATACGCGTGCCGAGGGGGAGGTCGCCTCCCGCACGGCGGCGCACCGCAGTGGACGATCTCACGGCTGCGAGATCGTCCACGCGGAGTGGTTCAGAGGACAACGAGTCAGCCGATCAGGTCAGGGTTGGCGTTGTCGATGAACTCGGTGTTGAACAGGCTGTCGAGGGCGTCGTCGATCGCGCCCTGGTCAGCGACCGCGCCGGATTCGACGAAAATCGGGCCGATGATGGCGAGCACGTCGGTCTGCGCCGTGCCCGGCTTCGGGTCGATGTCGAGGGCGGTGCGCTCGAGCAGCACGGACTTGGCGATCGCGATGTCGATGCCGGCGACGTCTGCAAGGATCTGCGCGGCGTCATCGGGGTTCTCGGCGGCCCAGGCGCGGGCCTTCTCGTAGGCACTCACCACGACCTGCGCGATGTCGGGCGACGCAGAGAGGAACTCCTCGGTGCCGTTGAGCAGGCCGTAACTGTTGAAGTCGGGGTTGTCGTAGATGATCTTCGATCCGGCGGTCACAACGCTCGCGGAGAGCAGCGGGTCGAGACCGGCCCATGCGTCGATGGTTCCGGCTTCGAGAGCCGTCTTGCCGTCGGCGTGCTGCAGCTGCGTGATGGTCACCTCGTCGAGGCCCACACCGGCTTCCTCGAGCGCCTGGAGCAGGAAGAAGTAGGGGTCGGTTCCGGCGTTGGCACCGATGTTCTTGCCCTTGAGGTCTTCGACGGAGTCGATGCTCGAGTCCTTGCCGACCAGGATCGCCGCCCAGTTCGGCTGCGAGTAGACGTCGATCGACTGGATCGGCGAGCCGTTCGAGCGCGCGAGCAATGCGGCTGAACCGGCGGTCGAGCCGATGTCGATGGAACCGGCCCGCAGGGCGTCGTTGGCGGCGGCCGAGCCCGCGGACTGGATCCAGTTGACGGTGACCTTGTCGCCGAAGGTGTCTTCGAGCCAGCCCTGGTCCTTGATGATCAGGCTCAGCGGGTTGTAGGTCGCGAAGTCGATGTTGAGCACGTCGCTCGAGAAGCTGCCCGGGAGGGTCTCCTTCGGCTCGGGCGCGATGTTCGAGCCTTCACCGGCGACACAGCCGGTCAGGATGAGCGCCGCTGCCGTGGCGACGGCGGCGATCGAGAGAATGCGTTTGTGGGTCATGGGGTCCTCAGAGGGTGTGTGCGGGATGGTGTGTCGAAACGCCGAGCCCCTCGAGGAGCTCGGCGCGTAGGTGGGCGAGTGCTGCGTTGCCCCGGTCGCGGGGACGCGCGCCGGGAACGGTGATGACGGTGCGGATGACGGCACCAGAGTCTGCTGCGTAGCCGGGCTCGACGCCGAGCAGCACCACGCGGTCGGCGAGATAGAGCGCCTCTTCCACGTCGTGAGTGACAAACAGGATGGTCGCGGGCTCGGCCGCGTGCAGGTCGAGCAGCAGGTCCTGCATGGTGAGCCGGGTGAGGGCGTCGAGGGCACCGAACGGCTCGTCGAGCAGGAGCACACCCGGGCCGCGGGCGAGGGCTCGCGCGAGGGACGCGCGCTGTGCCATCCCACCGGAGATCTGTCGGGGACGCAGGCCGCCTGCGTCGGTGAGCTGCACGAGCCGCAGCAGCTCCTCAACGCGCTGCCTGCCGGCGTCTGAGGCGGTGCCTCGGGCAAGGCCCACCTCGATGTTGCGACGCACCGAGCGCCAGGGCAGCAGGCGCGGCTCCTGGAAGGCGACGGCGGAGCGCGGGTCGATGCCGGTTACCGGGTTGCCGTCAATCTCGACGTTTCCCTCGGTCGGCTGGTCAAGCCCGCCGATCTGGCGGAGCAGGGTCGATTTGCCACAACCGGACGGCCCGAGCAGGGCGACGATCTCCCCCGGAGCGATCTCGAGGTCCACCTCGCGCAGCACCCGGCGCGGCTGGGCGCCCTTCTCCGCGGCGGGGAACGTGCGGCCCACGCCGTTCAGCGAGACGGGCAGCGCGGTGGAGGACATGGGTACGACGGTAGGGCTCGCGCCCACCTCCCCGACAATCGGGGCGTAACGCGGCGAAATCTAACGCAACATCGACCGCGCCTCGCGTTGCACGGCCGCCGCCACTCGCCCGAGCGCCGCGGAGTCGAGCGCCCACTGCTGCCAGTACAGCGGCACGGTGACGGCAGCGCCGGGATCGAGCTCCACCAGCGTTCCCTCTGCGAGCAGGTCGCGCGACTGCAGGTCGGGCACCATGCCCCAGCCGAGGCCGAGGGCAACGGAATCCACAAAGGCATTAGATCCCGGGATGTGGTGGCGCGGCGGGGCGGACGGCTCCACCCCGCGAGAGCGCAGGTAGTCGTCCTGCAGCGTGTCCTTGCGGTCGAACACGACAACCGGCGCGGACTCGAGCGGCAGCCCGGCTATCGCGGGCACGCCGAGCGGACGGTAGGTCATGCTGCCGAGCGGCGTCACCGTGCAGCCCTGCACCGCCTCGGGTACCGAGGTGATCGCGGCCATGACCGTGCCGTCCCGCAGCAGGTCGGTCGAGTGTCCCTGGTCTTCGCGCAGCACGTCGACGCAGACGCCGTCCAGGCCCACGAAGGCAGGAAGCAGCCAGGTCGCGAGGGAATCGGCGTTGGCGACGAGCGGGATGCTCGTGCGCGCGCTTCCCGGGTCGAGCGCCGCGACCGTATCCCGTTCGAGCAGTTCGAGTTGCCGCGCGAGGCGCATGAGGATCGCGCCGGAGTCGGTGAGCCGGGCCGGTTTGGAGCGCAGCACGAGCACCCGGCCGAGCTGGCCCTCGAGGGCCTTGATCCGCTGGCTCACCGCCGAGGGCGTGACGTTCATCGAACGCGCGGCGGCATCGAAGCTGCCCCCGTCGACGACGGCGATGAGGGTGCGGAGCTGGTCGAGTTGTACATCCATGAAGCGATTCTAATGAACGGTGAGAATCATTAGTTGGACTCGGGATGAGCGGCACTCTAGCGTGGGAACCGTGCTGCTCCCCCTCCTCTCCGGCTTCACCACCGGCGCCTCACTCATCATCGCCATCGGTGCCCAGAACGCCTTTGTGCTGCGTCAGGGCGTGCGCCGCGAGCACGTGCTGCCGATCGTGCTGGTCTGCGCACTCTCTGACGCGATCCTGATCACGCTCGGCGTCGCCGGTATCGGGGCGCTTGTCGAGGCCGCGCCGCTCGCGCTCACCATCGTGACCTGGGCGGGCGCGCTCTTCCTCCTCGGCTACGCGTTTCTTGCGGCCAAGCGGGCCATCCGCCCGTCAGCCCTCGAGGCCGGGGCGGGCACGGCGACGACCATGATTGCGGCGGTCCTCACCGCGGTCGCACTGACCTGGCTGAACCCGCACGTCTATCTCGACACCGTGCTGCTGCTGGGCTCGCTCGCCGCGACGCACGGGATCGAGGGCAAGTGGTGGTTCGCCGCGGGTGCCGTGCTCGCGAGTTTCATCTGGTTCACGGCCCTCGGCTACGGAGCTCGCCTGCTGGCGGGAGTCTTCGCGAGACCCATTGCGTGGCGCGTGCTCGACGGCATCATCGCGGTGGTCATGGCGACCCTCGCGGTGATGCTATTGCTGCGCTGAGTCCTAAACGCGAGTCTGGGCAACCCGCGCGAGCAGGCCGTTCACAAATCCGGCGGAGTCCTCGGTGCTGAGCACCGTCGCCGACTCGACGGCCTCGGAGATCGCGACGCCGTCGGGGATCTCCTCGTTGAAGAGGATCTCCCACATGCCGATGCGAACGATGGCGCGGTCGACGGCGGGCATCCGGCTGATGGTCCAGCCCTGCGCGTACGTCTCGATCAGTTCGTCGATCTCGTCGCCGTGCTCCGTGATCCCGACAACGATCTCGCGGGCATAGCCCCACGAGTTCGCCCGCTTGGGATCATTGTCGGCACGAGCCTGCTCGGCCGCGAGGGCTTCGTTGATGGACTGTCCACGGACATCCGCCCCGTACAGGACATCTAAAGCGCGCTTACGCGCTTTGGAGCGAGCACCCATCAGTCGTTGACGCGACCCAGGTAGCTGCCGTCGCGCGTGTCGACCTTGACCTTGGTGCCCTGCTCGAGGAACAGCGGAACCTGGATCTGGTAGCCGGTCTCGACCGTTGCGGGCTTGGTACCGCCGGTCGAGCGGTCGCCCTGAAGGCCCGGCTCGGTGTACGTGATCTCGAGGGTGACCGACGCAGGCAGCTCGACGTAGAGCGGCGCCTCGTTGTGCAGCGCGATGGTCACGTTCTGGTTCTCGAGCATGAAGTTCTTGGCGTCGCCGACCTGCGCGGCGGACAGCGTGATCTGGTCGTAGGTGCCCAGGTCCATGAAGACGAAGTTCTCGCCGTCGGCGTAGAGGTACTGATAGTCGGCGCGGTCGACGACCTCGGTCTCGATCTTGGCACCGGCGTTGAACGTGCGGTCGACGACCTTGCCGCTCATGACGTTCTTGACCTTGGTGCGCACGAACGCGCCACCCTTGCCGGGCTTGACGTGCTGGAAGTCGATGACGGTCCACAGCTGGCCGTCCATGTTGAGAACGACGCCGTTCTTGATGTCAGCGGTGGAGTCAGCCATGGTGTTTCCGTTCGTGTGAAGGTTGCGGGGCTCTCGAAGAACCCCAGCGAGTCTACCGGTCTAGGCGCGGACGCGGAGAATGGCGCTCAGCGCCAGCACGTACGACTCGAATCCGAAGCCGGCGATGACCCCCGTTGCGACCCCGGAGATGACGCTGTTGTGACGGAACTCCTCGCGCGCGTGCGGGTTCGAAATGTGCACCTCGATGAGGGTGCCTCCCGCCTTGGTGACGAGCGACGCGGCATCCCGAAGACCGTACGAATAGTGAGTGAATGCCGCGGGATTGAGGATGACGGGAGCGCCGGAATCGACCGCTTCGTGCAACCACCCGATGAGCGTGCCCTCGTCGTCGGTCTGGCGCAGGTCGATGGTGGTGCCCTCCGGCGCCTCGGCGTTCAGCAGCGCCTCGAGTGCCGGCAGGTCCTGGTCGCCGTACACGTCGGGCTCGCGGCTGCCGAGACGGCCGAGGTTGGGACCGTTGAGGACGAGGATGCTGCTCATGGGGCCAGCCTAGCGGCGCGCTAGTGTCGAGCCATGGACGACGAGGCTATGCGGGCACTGGCTGCGGCGTACTGGGCCGAGCCCGGCGGCGATGAGTGGGCGGTCGTCGAGGACTACGCCTCGGCCAACTCGCCGGAGCTGCCGGGGGCGATCGCAGCCATGGTCGAGACTGTGCCAGCAGATACATCGTTGTCGATGATCGGCACCGGTCCCATCGAAACGCTCACCCACGGTGGGGCGACCGGCCCGGACGTGGTCGCCGTGCTGCGCGCGACCCGTCTCAGCAGCCAGGTTCTCACGGAGATCCTCAGCGGGGTCTGGCCGTCGATCCTCGCCGAACTCGGCATGGGCCAGCACCTGCGCGGTCTGCTATCGACCGCTGACCTCGAGCGGCTGCTGAATCGAACCGCCTAGATTGCTAGGGTTTTCGCATGCCTCCGGAGACACCCGCCGCCGACCCGACGTCTGCCATCGCCGCCATCATCGGGGTCATCGCCCTCATCGCCGTGTTCGGCTTCGTCCTGCTGATCGTCGGTCGTGCTCGCAACCTCCGCCGCGTGATGAAGTCCCGGCCGACTATGCCGATGTTCGACGCCGACCTACCGCCTTCGAGACCGCAGGAGCGGCCCGAGCGCAGCACCGAGTTCCGGCTCGCGACCCTCGACAACCTCATGATGCAGGGCAAGATCACGGCCGACGAATACAAGGAAGCTCGCGCGAAAGTGCTGGGTGACGTCTAGCAGGCCTGGCTAGACCCCGACCTCCTGGTAGGCCGCGAAGAGCATCGGCTCCTCGGGGCCCGCGAGCGTGGTCGGCTTTCCGACGGCATCCAGCACGATGAAGCGCAGCATGCCCGCACGGGCCTTCTTGTCGCGCTGCATGGTGGCGAGCAGGGTCTGCCAGCGGCCCACCGGGTAGTCGATCGGCAGAGTGAGTGACTTCAGGATGCTGCGGTGTCGATCCACCACGCTGGGGTCGAGTTTCCCGGCCAGCGATGCGAGCTCCGCGGCGAAAACCATGCCGACGGAGATCGCGGCACCGTGACGCCAGCGATAGCGCTCGGCATGCTCGATGGCGTGGCCGAGCGTGTGTCCGTAGTTGAGGATCTCGCGCAGCCCCGACTCCTTGAAGTCCTCGCTGACGACGCGGGCCTTGAGCGCGACGGACTTCTCGATGAGGCTGCGGAACTCGGGTGTCGTCGGATCGGTCGCGACCGCGACATCCGCTTCGATCGTGTCAAGGATCGTCGGGTCGCCGATGAAGCCGCACTTCACGATCTCGGCGAAGCCGGCCAGGATCTCGTTCTTCGGCAGGGTGTCGAGGGTGTCGAGGTCGACGAGCACGGCGGCCGGGGCGTAGAAGGAGCCCACGAGATTCTTGCCCTCGGCCGTGTTGATGCCGGTCTTGCCACCGATCGAGGCGTCGACCATGCCGAGCACCGAGGTCGGCACCTGGACGAGCTTCACTCCGCGCAGCCAGGTGGCGGCGACGAAGCCGGCGAGGTCGGTTGTCGCTCCCCCACCGAAGCCGATGACGGCGTCGGTGCGCGTGAAGTCGGTCTGGCCCATGATCTGCCAGCAGAAGGCCGCCACCTCGACGCGCTTGGCATCCTCCGCTTCGGGCACCTCGGCGAGCAGAACCTCGTAGCGCCCGACGAGCGACTCACGCAGCGCATTTGCCTTGGCGCCGAGTGTCGCGGGGTGCACGATGAGCACCTTGGCGACGCCACCGCCGAGCGTTTCGGCGATGTTCGCGACCAGCCCGCGACCGATGGTCACGTCGTACGGGTCGAGTCCGGTGATCGGGATGACGGTGTGCGCGCTCATGGTCGTTCCTCCTGCAGCCAGCCGAGCAGTTCGGTGGCGATGTGGTCGAGTGGGCGGTTCGAGGTGTCGACGCTGCGCGTCGCGAGCCGCTCGTATATGGGAGTGCGCGCCTCGACGAGGGCGACCCAGGCGCCGAGGCCGTCGCGCACGAGGGGGCGCTTGCTGCCGGCGATGCGCTTCTCCACTGCTTCGGGTGTCACGGTGAGCAACAGAACGCGGTGGGCGGCGAGATCGACCTGTGTGTCGGCGTCGAGCACGGCTCCCCCGCCGAGCGCGACCACGGCCTTGTTCTGCAGGGCAGCGGCGACGTGTTCCCGCTCGATTGCGCGGAAGTGCGGCTCCCCGTGCAGCTCGAACATCGCGGCGATCGCACCGTGCTCGGCGACGATGGTCTTGTCGGTGTCGATGAAGGGCACGTCGAGCAATTTGGCGAGGCGCTTGCCCAGCCGGGTCTTGCCCGCGCCGGGGGCGCCGATGAGCACGACTACCGGACGATCGGTCCCAGGCAGGGTGTCAGGCACGGTCGCCGGTGGAACGGGCGGTGGTCAGCGCATCCGGGATCGCGGCAAGGTAGCCGGCGAGGTTGCGCTTCGTCTCCTTGATGGAGTCGCCGCCGAATTTCTCGATCACCGAATTTGCCAGCACGAGCGCGACCATGGCTTCTGCGACTACACCCGCGGCGGGCACCGCGCAGACGTCCGAGCGCTGGTGGTGGGCTTCCGCAGCACCGCCGGTCGCGACGTCCACTGTCCGCAGCGCGTGAGGAACCGTGGCGATCGGCTTCATGCCGGCCCGCACCCGGAGGATGGTGCCCGTGGACATGCCGCCCTCGGTGCCGCCGGCCTTGTCGCTCAGTCGCTCGATGCCGTCGTCGCCCTGTACGAGCTCATCGTGCGCTTCGGAGCCGCGACGGCGGGTGGTCTCGAAGCCGTCGCCGACCTCGACGCCCTTGATTGCCTGGATTCCCATCAGCGCCGCAGCGAGCTGCGAGTCGAGGCGGCGATCCCAGTGCACGTACGAGCCGAGCCCCGGGGGGACACCGTAGGCGAGCACCTCGACGACGCCGCCGAGTGTGTCGCCATCCTTTTGGGCGCGATCGACCTCATCCACCATCAGGGCGGATGTCGCGGGGTCGAAGCAGCGCAGCAGGTCCGCGTCGAGCAACTCGACGTCAGCGGGCACGGGCAGCGCGGATCCCTCGGGGACGCGCACGGTACCGATGGACAGGGTGTGGGCGACGAGGGATATCCCCAGCTCGCCGAGGAAGGCGCGGGCCACGGCGCCGAGGGCGACGCGTGCCGCGGTTTCGCGGGCACTCGCGCGCTCGAGCACGTTGCGCGACTCATCGAAGCCGTATTTCTGCATGCCGACGAGGTCCGCGTGGCCGGGGCGGGGACGCGTCAGGGGTGCACCGCGGCCCTTGGGCAGGCTCTCGAGATCGACAGGTGAGGCGCTCATGACGTCGACCCAGCGGTGCCACTCGGTGTTGCCGATGCGCAGGGCGATCGGGCTGCCCATGGTGAGACCGAAGCGCACACCACCGGAGATGGTGAGCTCGTCCTCCTCGAACTTCATGCGCGCACCGCGGCCGTAGCCGAGCTTGCGACGCGCCAGATCGGCCCGGATGTCGTCGAGGCTCACCGGGACGCCGGCGGGCAGCCCCTCGAGAATGGCAACGAGTTCGGGCCCGTGAGACTCACCTGCGGTCAACCAACGAAGCATGGGTAAATCCTCCCACAGCCTGCTACGCGACAGCGCCGCGCATGGCCGCAAGCACGCTCGCCTCGTTCGGCAGCACCGTGACCGGCGATCCGGTCACGAAGATGCGCACCTGGGCGAGGGCCTGGTGCAGCAGCATCTCAAGCCCGGACACGACGGTTCCGTCGACCTGCAGCCACTGCACGGCGAGAGTGCTCGGCCAGGGGTCGTAGGCGACGTCGAACAGCACGGCACCGCGGCGGGTGGCCTCGTCGAACAGCACCCCGGAGTCGACGCTGCCGGGCAGCGCGCTCGCGACGAGATCGGGAGCCGGGCCATCCAGAACCTCAAGCGGGTGAACCGTGACCTCCACCCCCAGTGAATCGCCCAGCGAAACAAGCGGAGCAGCCTTCGCTGCGGTGCGGGCGAGCACGGCGATCTCCCGTGCCCCGAGCTCGGCGACGGCGACGACGATGGATGCGGCCGTCGCGCCCGCCCCGAGGAGCTGCACCCGCCGCAACTCCCCCAGCCCGGCCTCGCGGAGCGCCTGGGTGACGCCGTGCACGTCGGTATTGAACCCGCGGATGGTGCGGGTGGCCTCGCCGTCGGCACCCGGGGCGCCCGGTTCGAACAGCACGGTGTTCGCGGCCCCGGTGAGGGTCACGAGCGAATCGCTCGAGCTGAGAACGGGCAGCACGTCGCGCTTGAGTGGCATGGTGAGCGAGAGGCCGCGCCATCCCGAATCGCGGGAGAGGATGAACGACGCGAGCTCCTCGCCCGACATCTCGACCCGGTCGTACTGCCAGTCGAGCCCGAGCGCGGCGTAGGCGGCGGCGTGGAGCAGAGGCGATTTGGAGTGCACGATCGGCTGGCCGAGCACGGCCAGCCGGGTGCCGCTAACCACAGTAGGCCTTGTTTTCCTCACTCGCCTGGCACCAGTCGCGCAGCCGCTGGGCAGCTGCCTCGTGCTGGTCGGCGGTTTCGGAGAACACGGTCTCACCAGTCTTCAGGTTGATCGGCACGAAGAAGAACCACGGGCCGTCAACGGGATGTGCCGCCGCATCGATCGCGAGATCGCCGGGCAGTCCGATCGGGCCGATCGGCAGGCCGGGGTTGGCGTAGGTGTTGTACTTGTTGCTCGCGTCGGCCCGTTCGGCCTTGGTCGTCCACACGGTCGTGAAGTTGCCGGTGCCGTAGGCGACGGAGGCGTCCGACTGCAGCTTCCAGCCCTTGGTGTTCAGGCGGTTGGTGAAGACGCGCGAGATCTTGTAGAAGTCGTCTTTGTTCGGCCCGGCCTCGCGCTGGATGAGTGCGGCCATGGTGAGCACCCGGTGGCGGTCGGCCTCGGCGACACCGGCCGCGTCGAGGCGCTTGATCATCTCGGTGACGAGCACCTGCAGCACCTGCTTGGCGCTCTGGCCGGGCTCGAGCGGGTAGGTCGCGGGGAAGATCCAGCCCTCGAGGCTGACCTCGCTCGCCGGAACCCCGAGCGACACATAGTCCTTCGCGGCGGCCTCGAAGTCGGCAACCGGCAGGCCGGTGGCCGAGGCGAGCAGCGTCAGAGCGCTCGGGAGGGTCGAGCCCTCCTTGATCGTCACGCGATTGGTGACCTTGTTGGCCGGATCCTGCAGCGCGGCGAGGGCGGACTTCGCACTCATCTCCTTGTGCAGGGTGTAGTTACCCGGCATGAAGTTGACCTGCGGATCCTGAACGAGCAGCAGCTGGTAGAAGGCGGTGAAGGTCATCGTGACGCCCTCCTGCTGCAGGGTGCGCGCGACATCCTCGCCGATCTGGTCCTTCTCGATCACGATGACGACTTCTTCGTCGGTGCCGGTTCCCTCGTAGTCACTCGGCAGCTCGATACCGAGCAGGCTGCGGATCTGCGGCTCGTAGTTGGTCCAGCCGTATACGCCGACTCCCGCGATGAGAACGATGAAGGCGAGCAGAACAAAGACCCAGGCGAAGCGGCGCTTGCGCTTGGGCTTTCCGAGCCCGTTGTCGCCGCCGTCGGAGCCGCGCTGCTTCCTCGGTGACTTCGCTGCGCTTCGGGATGACGTTCGCCCGTGCTCGAGCTCGCGCAGCTCGCGCCGGGACAGCGGCGCACCCGTGTCGCGGGCGGAGGGCATGGCTCCGCTGGCCGCGTCCTGCGGCTGCGATGTGAAGATCTCGTCCCAGCTTGGCTCGTTGCTCACGATTCCAGTCCTTCGTCCGGGTCAACGACGATGCCCGCAGGGATTTCACGGGAGCGCTCGAAGTCGAGGGCGTGCTGCAAAATTATAACGGCGGCAACCTGATCGATCACTGGTCGCGACTGCTTCGAACTGCGTCCGGAGGTGCGGAGGGCTGCCTGCGCGGAGACCGTCGAAAGGCGCTCATCCACGAGACGCACCGCCACCGGAAGTGCGATCGCGAGTCTAGCGGCAAATCGCGAGGCATCCTCCGTTGAGGCAGTGGCGCGGCCGGAGAGCGCGAGCGGAAGCCCGACGATCACCTCGAGCGCGTCGAGTTCCCGGGCGATCGCCGCAAGGCGCGCAATATCGCCGTCTCCGCGCTGCACGGTCTCGACCGGGGTCGCGAGCATGCCGTGCAGGTCGCTACGGGACACCCCGATGCGGACGGTGCCGACGTCGACACCGACCCGCACTCCGGAGCGCATCCCGATCAGGCCGAGACTGCCGCGGTGATCGCGTCGAGCGCGGCACCGATGGCGCCGAGGTCGGAGCCACCGCCCTGCGCGATGTCGTCCTTGCCGCCGCCGCCGCCACCGAGCACCCCGGCGGCGATCTTCGCCAAGGCGCCGGCCTTGGCTCCACCATCGCGCGCGGCCTGGTTGGTCGCAACAATGACGGCGGGCTTGCCCGCGACGTCTGCAGCCAGGGCCACAACAACGGGAACCGCGCCGAGACGCTCGCGTACGCTCTGCACCAGGGAACGCAGCTCATCGCTCGACGCCACGGATCCGACGTTCTCGCTCACGAGGGTGACCGATCCGACGCTGCGGGCGTTCGCCGCGATCGAGGGCACGCGCTCGGAGAGCGCCGCGGCCTCGAACTGGGCGATGCGCTTCTCGGCGGCCTTGAGGTTGGCGACGAGCTCTGCGATGCGGTCGGGCAGGTTCTCGCGCGGCGTCTTGAGGTTGCTCGTGAGCTCGCTCACGATGGCGCGTTCGGCGGCCAGGTCGCGGAACGCCTCGAGTCCGACGAGCGACTCGATGCGGCGCGCGGTGGAGCCGACCGAGGTCTCGCTCACGACGTTGATGAGGCCGATCTCGCTCGACCGGGCGACGTGCGTGCCCGCACAGAGCTCGAGGGACCACGGTCCGCCAATCTCGACAACGCGCACCGTCTCGCCGTACTTCTCACCGAACAGGGCCATGGCGCCGAGGGACTTCGCCTCATCGAGGTTCATGATCCGGGTGTCGACCTCGAGGTTCTCGCGAACCTTGAGGTTGGCGATCTCCTCGATCTCGCTGCGGGTCGCGGCGGAGAGCGCCGAGTTCCAGCTGAAGTCGAGGCGCATGTAGCCGGCCTTGTTGTAGGAGCCGGCCTGGTGCGCCTCGTTGCCCAGCACCTGGCGCAGTGCCGCGTGTATCAGGTGGGTCGCGGAGTGCGCCTGGGTCGCTCCCCTGCGCCAATCCTGGTCGACGAGGGTGGTCGCCTCGGCTCCCACCGAGACCTCGCCGCTCGTGACCTGCACGCGGTGACTGATCAGGCCCTTGACGGGCTTCTGCACGTCCAGCACCTCGAGTTCAAAGCCGTTGCCGACGATGGTTCCCGCATCGGCCTCCTGGCCGCCCGACTCCGCGTACAGCGAGGTCTCGGCGAGGATCACCTCGGCGATCTGTCCTGTCACCGCGGCAGAAACGCTGTTCCCGTCGACGATGAGCCCGAGGATGGTGCTCTCCGTCTGCAGGTACTCGTAGCCGGTGAATACCGTCTCACCGAGGGCACGGAACTCACCGAACACCGAGAGGTCGGCGATCGAGCCCTTCTTGGCGCGCGCGTCGGCCTTGGCCATGGTGCGCTGCTGCAGCATGAGCGCGTCGAACGCGGGGCGGTCGATGGTGAGCCCGGCCTCCTCCGCGATCTCGAGCGTGAGATCGATGGGGAAACCGAAGGTGTCGTGCAGCAGGAAGGTCGTGTCGGCGGGAAGCTCCTTCGCGCCGGACTCCTGCGTCTTCAGCACGGCCAGGTCGAGGATCTGCGTTCCGCTCGCGAGGGTGCGCAGGAACGTCTCCTCCTCGGCGAGGGCGAGGCGCTGGATGCGGTCGAAGTCGGTGCCGACCTCGGGGTAGGCGGCCTTCATCGCGTCGCGCGACGCAGGGAAGAGCTCGGCGAAGCTGGGCGCATCCACACCGAGGAGGCGCATGGCACGGACGGTGCGGCGCATCAGGCGGCGAAGGATATAGCCGCCGCCCTCATTCGACGGCGTGACACCGTCTGACATGAGCATGAGGCTGGAGCGCACGTGGTCCGCGATCACGCGCATGCGGACGTCATCCTCATGAACGGCGCCGTAGCGACGGCCGGAGATCTCGGCGGCATGGTCGAGAACCGGGCGCACCTGGTCGATCTCGTACATGTTCTCGACGCCCTGCTTGATGAAGGCGACACGCTCGAGGCCCATGCCGGTGTCGATGTTCTTCTTCGGCAGCTCGCCGAGGATGTCGAAGCTCTTTCCCTGGCCCTCGCCGCGCAGGTACTGCATAAAGACGAGGTTCCAGATCTCGACGTAGCGGTCGTCATCCGTTGCCGGTCCGCCGTCGGCGCCGTAGGCGGGGCCGCGGTCGAAGAAGATCTCCGAGCAGGGTCCGGCAGGTCCGGGCTGGCCGGTCGACCAGTAATTGGTGTCCATGTCGAGGCGCTGGATGCGCTCGTCGGGCAGACCCGCGATCTTCTTCCAGAGCGCGATAGCCTCATCGTCATCCTTGTAGACGGTGACCCAGAGATCCTTCTCCTGGAAGCCGAAGCCACCGTCGGCCTCCGAGCTCGTGAGGAGCTCCCAGGCGTAGCTGATCGCCCCCTCCTTGAAATAGTCGCCGAAGGAGAAGTTGCCATTCATCTGGAAGAACGTGCCATGACGCGGAGTCTTGCCGACCTCTTCGATGTCGAGAGTTCGGATGCACTTCTGCACGCTCGTCGCGCGCGGGAAGGGCGGCGGCACCAGACCGGTGAGGTACGGCACGAACGGCACCATGCCGGCGACGGTGAACAGCAACGAGGGGTCGTCGCTCACCAGGGAGGCGGACGGCACCACCGTGTGACCACGGTCTCCGAAGTAAGTGAGCCAGCGGCGGTGGATGTCAGCGGTCTGCATGGAGTCCTGTTGCTACTTGAGGGGTGATTCGGTGGTCGAGCTTGTCGAAACCAGCTACTTGGAGCGGCTGCTGAGGTCGGCGATGACCTCTTCGGCCTCCGCTACCGCAGCGCGCAGCTCTGCCTCGCGCTGCTTGTAGCCCTCGACGACGGCGTCGCCGAACTCGCGCGCCTTCGCGTCCACGTCGTCGAAGAACTGCTTGCCCTGAGGAGTCCGCGCGACCTGGTGGGCAGCGATGAATCCGACGCCGATGCCGATGATGAGAAGCAGTGCACCACGCATAGTGATCTCCCTGGGGTGTGACGAAAGAGTGGAAAAGACCAGCTTACTTCGCTCGGCTCCCCCGGATGGCGAGGCGCACGCCGGCCGAGAAGGCCGCGATCTTCATCAGTGGGCCACCGACCGTCGCCGCAAAGAGCGAGACGAGCGCGGTGATGTTGCCCGTGGTCTCGGCGATGTCGCCGGTGATCGCGTCGACGCGGGCGATCTGCCGGTTGGACTCGGTGAGCGTCGTCGTCGCCTCCTCGATGAGGGGCGTGACGTTGTCGCTCAACTCACGGATCGCGGCACTCGTGTCGTCCAGCACCCGCCCGAGCTTGAGCAGCGGCACGGCGAGCAGCGCGACGAGGATGGCGAAGACGATGGCGGCGATCAGTCCGGCGAGGTCAGCGATAGACATGGAAGCTCCTTAAACGAACGATGGCGCACGATCCGAAGACCGTGCGCCACCGAGCGTAACGAATCGCTTAGCGAGCCGCGTAGTACTCCACGACGAGCTGCACTTCACAGGTCACAGGGACCTCGGCGCGCTTCGGGCGACGCACGAGGCGGGCCTGGAGCTTGTCGATCTCGACCTCGAGGTACTCGGGGGTCTTGGGGAGAACATCGACGTGTCCACCGGCAGCGGCGACCTGGAAGATCTCCATGCCCTCGGACTTGGTCTTGACGTGAACGAGCTGTCCCGGCTTGACGCGGAACGACGGGCGGTCGACAAGCTGGCCGTCGACGAGGATGTGACGGTGAACGACCATCTGGCGAGCCTGGGCCGTGGTGCGGGCGATCGCGGAGCGAACGATGATCGCGTCGAGACGCATCTCGAGCTGCTCGACGAGGTTCTCACCGGTCAGGCCTGCGGCCTTACGGGCCTCTTCGAACTGGATCTTGAGCTGGGCCTCGCGGATGCCGTACTGGGCACGCAGGCGCTGCTTCTCGCGCAGACGGACGGCGTAGTCGCTGTCCTGCTTGCGCTTGGTGCGGCCGTGCTCTCCGGGAGCGTACGGGCGCTTCTCGAGGTACTTGGCTGCCTTCGGCGTGAGGGCGATGCCCAGTGCGCGCGAGAGGCGGGTCTTGCTACGGGTACGTGACTTGGTAGACACAGTGTCCTTTTCGTTTGAGCTAACAGTGGAATCCGGGTGCTCGCGGGCACGCATGCGACGCGCAAAACAGACCGGTAAAAGTCAGAGGGATGGTCCTGCGGAGATCGGTCGGCTACAGACCGTTTCTCCTCGACCGGTGAGTTCCTTTGCAGCCGCGCTCGGGAATCAGGTCTTGGACGCCTACAAGGTTAGCACGACGCCCGGATTACTCGGGCTTCTTCGCGGGTTTACCGGCAGCACGGCCGCGCACGATCGCCATGATCTTCTCGAGCCGCGAGCTGATCTCGCGCTCGTGGCCGTGGTTCGTGGGCACGTAGTACTGCGTGTTCTTGAGCTCGTTGGGCAGGTACTGCTGCTGCGAGATGCCCACCTCTTCGTCATGCGGGTACTTGTAGCCCTTGCCGTGCCCGAGCTTCTTGGCACCGGCGTAGTGGGCGTCGCGGATCGGCTTCGGCACGCGACCGATCTTTCCCGCGCGGACATCCCCGATCGCCTTGTCGATACCCATGTAGGCGGCGTTCGATTTCGGGGCTGTCGCGAGGTAGACAACCGCTTGTGCGAGCGGGATGCGGCCCTCCGGCATTCCGATCAACTGAACAGCATCGGCAGCGGCGACGGCGATCACGAGCGCCTGTGGATCGGCGAGGCCGATGTCCTCCGACGCGCTGATGATCACCCGCCGGGCGATGAAGCGGGGGTCCTCGCCGGCCTCGATCATGCGCGCGAGATAGTGCAGCGCGGCATCCACGTCGGAACCGCGGATGGACTTGATGAAGGCGCTGATCACGTCATAGTGCTCGTCGCCGTTGCGGTCGTAGCGCAGGAGCGCGCGGTCGACGGCGAGGGACACGATCTCGGCGGTGACGACGGGCGTGTCGCCCTCCTCGGTGGACGCACTAGCACTCAGGGCGGCGGCCTCGAGAGCGGTGAGCGCACGGCGAGCATCGCCGGAGGCCAGGTGGATGATGGTGTAGCGCGCCTCGGGCTCGAGCTCGACGGTTCCAGCGAGGCCACGGGGGGAGGTCACGGCGCGATCGATGACACCGGCGAGATCGTCATCCGTCAACTGCTCCAGGGTGAGAAGCAGCGAGCGGGAGAGTAACGGGGAGATGACCGAGAACGAGGGGTTCTCGGTGGTCGCGGCCACGAGGATGACCCAGCCGTTCTCGACACCCGGCAGCAACGCATCTTGCTGGGCCTTGGTGAAACGGTGAATCTCGTCGAGGAAGAGGACGGTGGAGATGCCGTACAGGTCGCGTCGGGAGAGCGCCTCCTCCATCACCTGGCGCACATCTCTCACGCCCGCGGTCACGGCCGAGAGCTCGACGAAGTTACGCCCGGAACTGTGGGCGACGATCTTGGCCAGCGTCGTCTTGCCCGTACCGGGAGGACCCCAGAGGATGATCGAGACCGAGCCCTGCTCCCCCGTCCTGTCGGTCGCGAGACTGACGAGCGGAGAGCCGGCGCCGAGGAGGTGCTTCTGCCCGGCCACCTCGTCGAGGGAAGTGGGGCGCATACGCACCGCGAGAGGGGTCGCCCCGCTGCGCAGGCCGGGCTGGGCATTCATACCGCAATGCTAACCGCGCCCACTGACTCGCATTTGGCTCAGCTTCAACCCGCACCGTAAAGTTCCATGGGGGCACGAGCCCCGCCCACTCTGGAGGAACCCGTGGCAACGAACAAGAACCAGGAACGCGAAGCACGCGAGGCGCGCAATCGCCTCAAGCAGTACAACGCGCGCCAGACTGTTCACACCACCCAGATCCGCCGCCGCAAGCGCGACAACGTCATCGCCATCGCCGCGGTGCTGGTCGTCGCGGCCGCCGCCACGTTCCTCCAGGTCTCCTACTTCACGAGCGGCCCGGGCGCCCCCGTGCCGTCGCCGACCGCAACCGCGCCCGCCGCCGAATCGGTCGGTTCGGTTCCGTCTCCGGCGCTCTCCGAGAACCGCACCTGGACCGGCTCGCTCTCGCTCAACGACGTCGACCTCGCAATCGAGCTCGACGGTGCTGCGGCACCGCAGGGTGTTGCATCCTTCATCAGCGATATCAAGAACGGCTACCTCGTCGGCAAGACCTGCCACCGTCTCGTCGACTCCCCCGGCTCCGCGCAGCTCATCCAGTGCGGCTCGATCGACGGTGCCGGCGGCTCCGACCCCGACTACTCCTTCGGCCCGGTCGAGAACGCCGCGGCCGACGACCTGTACACGACCGGAACGATCGCGCTCGCCCGCCAGGAGGACAACGGCAACAGCCAGGGTCACCAGTTCTTCATCACCTTCGGCGACTCGACTTTCCCGAGCGACTCGGCCGGTGGCTACACGGTCATCGGAAAGGTGACGGCGGGCATCCCGGACCTGGTCTCGAAGATCGCTTCGGGCGGCGCGACGACGCAGGCCGACAAGTCGACCCCGCCGAACATCGCCACGACCATCACTGCCGCAACCATCGAGTAACAATCCGGCAGGAGGCAACCGGCGGGCGCGCTGCAAAACCGTCGTGCCCTAGGCTGGTTTCCGGTCGACACCCGATTCTCCCGTCGGCCCCAACAGCAAGGTGAACAACGTGTCAGCAGACGATAAGGCTCCATGGGGACGCGTCGACGAGACAGGAACTGTCTTCGTACGTGAGGCGTCCGGCGAGCGTGCTGTCGGTCAGTACCCTGACGGCACCCCCGAGGAGGCCCTTGCCTACTTCGAGCGCAAGTACATCGAGATCGCCGGTCAGGTGACCCTGCTCGAGCAGCGCGCCAAGCGCGGCGCCCCCGCTGCTGACGTCGCCAAGGCCGTTCGCGCTCTCGTCGGCTCCATCTCGACCGCCAACGCCGTCGGCGACCTCGCGTCGCTGCAGACGCGCCTCGAATCACTCTCCAGCACGGTCTCCGAGCTGACCGAGAAGCAGTCCGAGGAGTCGAAGGCCGCCGTCACCGCCGCGATCGCCGAGCGCGAGGCCCTCGTCGTCGAGGCCGAGACGCTCGCTGCACAGGACCCCGCGAAGGCGCAGTGGAAGCAGGTCACCGCGACCATCGACGACATCTTCGCCCGCTGGCAGAAGCACCAGGCCGATGGCCCGCGCCTGCCGAAGAACGAGGGCAACGACCTGTGGAAGCGTTTCCGCGCTGCCCGGTCGACGATCGACACCCACCGCAAGGCCTTCTTCTCCGAGCTTGACTCGGTGCACAAGGATGCGCGCAACCGCAAGCAGGAGCTCGTCGAGAAGGCCGAGGCCCTCGCAACCAAGGGTGCCGACGGAATCCCCGCCTATCGCGGACTGCTCGATGACTGGAAGGCTGCCGGCCGCGCCGGTAAGAAGTTCGACGACGCCCTGTGGGCCAAGTTCAAGGCAGCCGGTGACGCGCTGTACTCCGCGAAGTCCGAGGTCGAGGCCGTGGACAACGTCGAGTTCGAGGCGAACCTCGCCCTCAAGCTCGAGCTGCTGGCCGAGGCCGAGCCGCTTCTCACCGAGACCGACCGCGTCGCGGCGAAGAAGACCCTCAGTTCGATCCAGCGCCGCTGGGACGCGATCGGCAAGGTCCCGCGCGACAAGGTCAAGACCGTCGAGGACCGCATGCGCAAGGTCGAGACCGCCGTGCGCAAACTCGATGAGGACCACTGGGAGAAGAGCAACCCCGAAAAGCAGGCACGCTCGCAGGGCTTCTCGAGCCAGCTGCAGGACGCCATCGCCAAGCTCGAGCGCGAGCTCGAAGAGGCCAAGGCATCCAAGGACAAGAAGAAGATCGCCGACGCCCAGGAGGCGCTCGACGCTCGCAAGCTGTGGCTGAACGCACTGGGCAACTAGCACTGGGCAACTAGCACTGGGCAACTAGCACTCTCCACAGCAGGTCCTCGCGGGTCTTCTCGCACAGATTTCCTGTCCCGCCACCGTGCCGCTTTCTAAGCGTTCATAATTTCTGGATGCCCCGCCTCTCCCCCATCCTGACGACTCTCGACCTGCCGCTCGCCGAGCTGTGTGCCGCTCGTCTCGACGGCGAGCTCGCGGAGCTCGACGCACTCTGGACCCCGGTGGACGAGCCGCAGTCGAGCTCCCAGCGCGCGGCGAGCATCCGCCTGCAGTGGCCGGGACGACTGATCGCGGAGCAGCACACCGCCGCCTGGATCTGGGGAGCGCAGCCGCTCCCCCCGACTCGTCACGAGCTCTGTGCGAGCCTCGGAGCGCGGGCCCGACCGCAGCAGCACTGGCGCGTCACGGTGCGGGAGGTGGCGATCTCCACCGATGAGACCCGCGAGGTGGGCGGGTTGCGCGTCACGACCCCCGTGCGCACGATCGCCGATCTTGCGCGCAGCGTGACCCGCTTCGACGAGACGGAGAGCGCGGTCATCCGGTCGCTCGCGGTTCTCGGCGGGGTCACGCTCGAACAGTGTCGCAGCGCGCTGGATCGCCGCCGCAACCTGCCGAACAAGCGGGAGGCGTGGGAGCGGATACGCGCCGCTTTAGCCGGAGTTGACCCGGTACACGTCGTAGACCGCGTCGATGCGGCGCACGGCATTGAGCACCCGATCGAGGTGGGTGGTATCGCCCATCTCGAAGACGAAGCGGCTGATCGCGAGGCGCTCCCGTGACGTCGAGACCGTCGCCGACAGGATGTTCACGTGATTCTCGCTCAGCACACGAGTCACGTCGGAGAGCAGGCCCGAGCGGTCGAGGGCCTCCACCTGGATCTGGACCAGGAACAGGCTCTTCGAGGAGGGCGCCCAGTCGACATCGATCATGCGCTCGGGCTCGAGCAGCAGCGCCTTGACGTTGTTGCAGTCGCTGCGGTGCACAGAGACACCCGTGCCGCGCGTGACGAAGCCGACGATCTCGTCACCGGGAACCGGCGTGCAGCACTTGGCAAGCTTGACGAGGATGTCGGGCGCGCCGCGCACGAGCACACCGGAATCGCTGTTGCGCAGCTGGCGCGAGCGGCCCTTCGGCGTGAAGGTGAGATCGGTGTCCTCGTTCTCGGCCTCGGTCGAGATCGCGGAGAGCACCTTCTCGATGACCGACTGGGTCGAGACGTGCCCCTCGCCGACGGCGGCGTAGAGGCTCGAGACGTCTTCGTAGTTCATAGACGCCGCGACATCCGCGAGGGTGTCCTGGTTCATGAGCTTCTGCAACGGAAGGTTCTGCTTGCGCATCGCGCGGGCGATCGCGTCCTTGCCCTGCTCGATGGCTTCGTCGCGGCGCTCCTTGGTGAACCAGCCGCGGATCTTATTGCGGGCCCGGGGGCTCTTGACGAAGTTCAGCCAGTCCTGGCTGGGGCCGGAATCCGGATTCTTTGAGGTGAAGATCTCGACGGCGTCGCCGCTGTTGAGCGTGCTCTCGAGCGGCACGAGCCGGCCGTTGACCTTCGCACCCATGGTGCGGTGGCCGACCTCGGTGTGCACCGCGTAGGCGAAGTCGACCGGTGTTGCTCCAGCGGGCAGGCCGACGACCTTGCCCTTTGGCGTGAAAACGTAGACCTCCTTGGCGCCGATCTCAAAGCGCAGCGACTCGAGGAATTCGTCGGGGTCACTCGTCTCCGCCTGCCAGTCGGAGATGTGGGCGAGCCACGCCATGTCGGCGTCGCCCTTGTCGTCGTAGGCAGCAGCGCCCTTGCCGCTGTTGACGCGCTCCTTGTACTTCCAGTGCGCCGCGACACCGAACTCGGCGCGCTGGTGCATCTCGGTCGTACGGATCTGGATCTCCACCGGGCGGCCATCGGGACCGACGACCGTGGTGTGCAGCGACTGGTACAGGTTGAACTTGGGGGTCGCGATGTAGTCCTTGAAGCGACCGGTGATCGGATTCCATCGTGCGTGGATCGATCCGAGCACGGCGTAGCAGTCGCGCACCGAGTTCACGAGCACGCGGATGCCGACCAGGTCGTAGATCTCGTCGAAGTCCCGGCCGCGCACGATCATCTTCTGGTAGATCGAGTAGTACTGCTTGGGGCGCCCCGCAACGCTGCCCTTGATCTTGGAGGACTTGAGGTCGTCCTTGACCGAGTCGATGACCTGCTGGACGAATTCTTCGCGCTTCGGGGTGCGCTGCTTGACCAGGTTCTCGATCTCGACATAGAGCTTCGGGTAGAGCACCGAGAAGGAGAGGTCCTCCAGTTCCCACTTGATGGCCTGGATTCCGAGACGATGCGCGAGCGGCGCGTAGATCTCGAGGGTCTCCTGCGCCTTGCGCGTCGCCGACGCCTGCGGCACAAAGCCCCAGGTGCGCGCGTTGTGAAGGCGGTCGGCCAACTTGATGACGAGCACCCGGATGTCCTTCGACATCGCGACCACCATCTTGCGCACGGTCTCGGCCTGGGCGCTGTCACCGTACTTCAGCTTGTCGAGCTTGGTGACGCCGTCGACGAGCATGGCGACCTCGTCGCCGAAGTCGCGTTGCAGCATGTCGAGCGTGTAGTCGGTGTCCTCCACCGTGTCGTGCAGGAGCGCGGCCGCGAGGGTCTTCGCACCGATGCCGAGGTCGGCGAGGATCTGCGCCACCGCGACCGGGTGGGTGATGTACGGCTCGCCGCTCTTGCGCTTCTGGCCCGAGTGGGCCTTTTCCGCGGTCGTGTAAGCGCGCTCGATGAGGGCGATATCGGCCTTCGGGTGGTGCAGGCGCACCGTCTTGATCAGACGGTCGACGGCGCCAGACGGCTGGGCGCGGGAGAAGATGCGCGGAAGGAGGGTGCGCAGCGCAGACGTGTTCGACGTTGTATCGGTCATGCCTGCCTCCCCTGCAAGTCTAAACGGCTGGAGGCTGGGAGCCGTCCGTGACGATCTCGCCGCCCGCCGCCTGCCAGGCGAGCATGCCGCCGTCGACGTTGATGGCGTGGTAGCCGGCGCGCTCGAGCGCGTCGGTCACCTGCAGGGAGCGCTGGCCGCTGTGGCAGACCACGAGCAGCGTGGCATCCTCGGGCAGCTCACTCGCGAGCTCCTCGAGGCGTGACATCGGCAGCAGGCGCGCGCTGGGCGCGTGACCCTGGTCCCACTCCCACTGCTCACGCACGTCGAGGAGCACACTCTCACCGGCGGCCAGTTCGATGGCCTCGGCAGCGGAAATGTGCTCCATAACGACTACTTGGTGGAGGCTGCGACGGCGCGGGTGGCCAGGCGGTCGGTGCGCTTGCGGATCTCAGGCTCGTTCTCCCGCAGCTGCGAGTAAAGCGGAGCGGCGATGAAGATGGTCGAGTAGGTGCCGATGAGGATGCCGATGAGGAGCGACAGCGAAATGTCGACGAGCGTTCCGGCGCCGAGCAGCGTTCCACCGATGAAGAGGATGGCCGCGACGGGCAGCGCGGCGACGACACCCGTGTTGATCGAGCGCACAAGCGTCTGGTTGACCGCGAGGTTGACCGACTGCGCGAACGTGCGGGTCGACTCGGGGCCGTCCTCCGCGGTGTTCTCGCGGATCTTGTCGAACACCACAACGGTGTCGTAGAGCGAGTAGCCGAGGATCGTCAGAAATCCGATGACCGCGGAGGGGGTGACCTCGAGGCCGAGCGCACCATAGACACCGGCCGTGATGACCATGTCGTGGATGAGCGAGACGATCGCCGCGACGGACATCTTCCAGGTACGGAAGTACAGCGCCATAACGATGGCGGCGAGAATGATGAACACGATCAGAGCGCGAATTGCCGAGCCCGTGACATCCGCGCCCCATGACGGACCGATGAAGGATGCGGTGACCTCGTCGAGCGGAACGTCGAACGCCTCGGCCAGGGCCTCGCGCACCTCGTTCGACTCGGCCTGGGTCAGCTGGGCGGTCTGGACGCGAACGCCCTCGCCCGCACCGACGATGGATACGCGGGGCGTGGCCTCGGTCGTGACACCCTCGACAGCGTCGATCGCGATCTCCTGGCCGGCCTCGCGGTCGGTGATCTCAGCGACTCCGCTGACCTGGAACTCCGAGCCGCCGCGGAACTCGATGCCGAGTTCGAAGCCGCCGCGCAGGGCCGGGAAGAGGATCGAGAGCAGGATCATGACGGCAGCGATCCCGTACCAGATCTTGCGCTTGCCGACGAAGTCGACCGAGCGCGCGCCGGTGTAGAGGTCGTTTCCGAACTTACCGAATGCGTTGGTCATCAGGAGTCCTTCCCGTCGTTCTTCTGCGTCTTCGACGAGGAGGTCTTCTTGGCCTTGGTGTCGGGGCGGCTCGATTCGGCGAGCTCTGCCGCCTTGCGCTCGGCGATCGTCTGGCGACGCACCGCCTCGCGGTTGGCGCCGCTGCGCACGCCGGCGACCGCCGGCTCTCGGAACTGCGCGCGCCCGCGGTACACCGCGCCGAGGGCGTTCGGGTCGAGACCGCTGAGCGGGTGACCGCTCGAGAAGTACTTGGTCTTCGCCAGCAGCTGGAGCAGCGGGTGCGTGAACAGCACAACGACGAGCACGTCGATGATCGTGGTGAGGCCGAGCGTGAGCGCGAATCCGCGCACGTTGCCGACCGCGAGGATGAACAGCACCGCAGCGGACAGCAGGTTGACGGCCTTGGCGGCGTAGATGGTGCGCAGCGCGCGCTTCCAACCGGCCTCGACCGCGGACTCGAGCTGGCGCCCGTCACGCAGCTCGTCACGTATTCGCTCGAAGTAGACGATGAAGGAGTCCGCTGTGAAACCGATCGCCACGATGATTCCGGCGACACCGGCGAGCGAGAGACGGTAGCCCTCGCGCCAGGACAGCAGCGCGAGTGCGATGTAGGTGATGACACCGGCCACGACGAGCGAGGCGACGGTGACGAGACCCAGCAGGCGGTACTGGAACAGCGAATAGAGGATGACGAGGATCAGACCGATGAGACCCGCGATGAGTCCGCTCTGCAGCTGCGATTCACCGAGCGTCGCCGAGATGATCTCCTGGCTCTGCACCTGGAAGCCGATCGGCAGTGCACCGAACTTCAGCTGGTCGCCGAGCGACTTCGCGGTCTCCTGCGTGAACGAGCCGGTGATCTGCGGCTTGCCGTCGGTGATGACCGCGTTCGTGGTCGGAGCCGAGATGACCCGGCCGTCGAGCACAATGGCAAACTGGTTGCGCACAGATGTGCCCGCGCCATAGCTGTACAGGCGGGTGGTCATCTCGGAGAACTTCTCGGTTCCGACACTGTCGAAGACGATGTTGACGCCCCACTGGCCGGTGCTCGCGCCCTGGCTGTTGGCGACGAGCGAGCTCGAGGCGTCGGCGATGTTCTTACCGGCTACCTCGACCGGGCCGAGGAGGTACTTGTACTGGCCGAGGTCGTCGCAGGCGACGAGCGGCTCACCAGAGGGTGCGACGTTCGCGTCCGCGGCGTCGACGCTGCCGCAGTCGAAGTTCGTGTAGGTGTCGAGCAGCGCCGGAGTGATCCAGTTCTCGTCACTCGCGTCGGTCGGTTCAACGCTCGGGTTGTTCTCGAGCGGAACGTCGGGAGTCGGGGTCGGGCTCGACGTGCTGCCGTCACCCTCGCCGCCCACGGCGCTGGCCGGGGCGACTTCAGAACGGAGCACGGGGCGGAAGTCGAGGGTCGCAGACGACTGGATGCGCTGCAGCGTCTCCTCGTCGGGCGTGCCGGGGATCGTGACGACGACGTTGGTGCCGCTTCCGGTGCCCTGGGTCGTGATCTCGGCCTCGGCGACACCACTCGCGTCGACGCGCTGGCGCATGATGGCCACGGCCTGTGCGAGCTGCTCTTCGGAGACCTGCTGGCCGCTCTCTAGACGAGGAGCGAGGATGATCTGCGTTCCACCCTCGAGGTCAAGCGCGAGCTTGAGGTCCCAGGAGGCGTCCTTGCTCCACTCGTTGTCTTTACCGCCGAGAATACCGACGGCATTCAGTGCGAACATGCCGATCGTAATGATCAGCAGCCAGGTGAGGGCGCGCCACGCCTTCTTGACCGGAGTCGTTCTTGCCACCAGCGAACTCAGCTTTCTGTAAGCGTGCGAGCGTCTTCACGCGCAACACAACACGGTCGTCCCGACGGACGACCAGAACCTAGGGTAGCGGTTACTCGCTTGCCTTCTTGGACGGACGACGTGCGGTCTTCTTTTCGGGAACAACCGTGGTGTCGACATCGGCAGCCTCGACGGTCTCGACGCGTTCACCGAACTCGGGCTCGGTTGCAGCAACGTCCGCCGCTTCCTTGGCCTCGTACTCGCGGTTTGCGCGCTCCATGGCTTCTTCGACCGAGCGGGGCTCGTCGGAGTCGGATTCGCCGTCTGTCGTGACGACCTTGGCGATGGTCTGGCGGTGCACGCGCACGATGTTGCCGGGGCTGACCTCGAGTTCAGCGACATTGCTGACCTCGTCGACAGAGATGAGTGTGCCGAACAGGCCGAAGTTCGTCATGACGTCTGCGCCGGGAACGATTTCCTTCTTGAGCTCTTCCTGGCGCTGCTTGTTCTTCCGGCTGTTGCGGAACATAAAGAAGATGAGCAGGGCGAGTACGGCGAAGATGACGTACTGGAAGATATCGATCTCGGCGGGCATGGTAAAACCTTTCACAGGATACGGAGGCCGGGTCAGTCTAAGTCAATGGTCCTGACTGGCCGGTGTTAATCATAAGCGATGGGACTCAGAGGTCCCCGTCGAACAGTGTGGCCGCTCCGGGGGTCTCAGGAGTCAGGCCGAAATGCTTCCAGGCCGAGCGGGTCGCTACCCGTCCGCGCGGTGTGCGGGTCAGCAGGCCGATGCGCACGAGGAACGGCTCGACGACCGACTCGATCGTCTCGGCCTCCTCCCCCACCGAGACGGCGAGGGTGTTCAGCCCGACAGGCCCGCCGTCGAAGCGCGACAGCACGACCTGCATGACCGCGCGGTCGAGGCGGTCAAGCCCCAGCGCGTCGACGTCGTACAGCTCGAGTGCGGCGTTCACCGCGTCGAGGCCCGCACCGGAACCCTTCACCACCGCGTAGTCGCGCACACGACGCAGCAGGCGGTTGGCGATGCGCGGGGTGCCCCGGCTGCGGCCGGAGATCTCGGCGAGAGCGCGGCGCTCGACATTCAACTCGAGCAGCGCCGCAGCACGCACGAGCACCTGCTCGAGCTCGTGGTTCTCGTAGAACTCGAGGTGAGCCGTGAAACCGAACCTGTCGCGCAACGGGTTGGGGAGCATCCCGGACCTCGTCGTCGCACCGACCAGCGTGAACGGCGACAGATCGAGGGGTATGGATGTCGCGCCCGCGCCCTTTCCGACCATGATGTCGATGCGGAAATCCTCCATCGCCAGGTACAGCATCTCTTCGGCCGAGCGCGCCATGCGGTGAATCTCGTCGATGAACAGCACCTCACCCGGGACAAGGGAGGACAGTACGGCCGCGAGGTCGCCCGCGTGCTGGATGGCCGGGCCGCTCGTCATGCGCAGCGGTCGGCCACTCTCGTGGGCGATGATCATGGCGAGGGTGGTCTTGCCGAGGCCGGGCGGGCCGGCGAGCAGGATGTGGTCGGGTGTGCGGTTTTGCATCGCGGCGGCCTGCAGCAGCAGTTGAAGCTGGCCGCGAACCTTCTCCTGGCCGACGAATTCGGCGAGGGACTGCGGGCGCAGTGCACCTTCAAAGGCGAGCTCGGCTTCGGATTCCGGCAGGCCGAGCCCGGTCGCCAGGGCCTCAGTCGCGCGGCGGACCACCTCGTCGTCGGCGACGGTCACTGTGCTGCCCCGGCCAGCTGCTGCGGTCCGAGCTGCGCAAGCGAGAGGCGCAGCATCAGCTGAACACTCGCGCGCTCCGTGTCGGTGGCGGCGGTGGAGGCATCCTCGATCGCCTGCAGGGCGACCCGCTCCTGCCAGCCGAGGCCGACGAGCGCGAGGATCACGCTCTCGGTCACGGTCTGCGTGACGGCGGGAGCTGCGGCACGCGGAGCGTGCACGGCGAGCTTGCCGGCGAGCGAGAGCACGATGAGCTTCGCGGTCTTGGGCCCGATTCCGGAGACCTTGCGGAAGGCTGCGTCATCTTCGAGGGCAACGGCCTGGGCGATCTCGGCGGGACTCAGCACCGCGAGCACCCCCATCGCGCTGCGCGGGCCGACCCCCGTGACGCCACGCAGGGCATCGAAGACGGCAAGCTCGTCTGCCTCGGCGAAGCCGTAGAGGCTGAGGTCGTCTTCGCGCACGATGAGTGCGGTGCGAACTGTCGCTTCACTGCCGACGCGCAGGGCAAGGCCGTGGGAAGGGGTGACTTGGATGGCGAGACCGATGCCGCCCACCTCGATCACCGCGGAGGTTCCGGCCACGGCAAGGACCGTGCCGCGAACGGAAGAAATCATGTGCCCAGCCTACGGACGCCCGCCGACTTCTCGGCGTCGCGCCACGCACGCTGCGCGGGGGTGAGGGATGACGCTGCCGCAATGCCCGGTCGCGCCGGCGCCACGCCGCCCGTGCGCCACGCGTGGCAGATGGCGAGGGCGAGCGCGTCGGCCGCGTCCGCGGGCTGCGGAATCGCATCGAGCGAGAGGATGCGCGCCACCATAGTGCCGACCTGCTTCTTGTCGGCGGCACCGTATCCCGTGACGGCGGCCTTGACCTCGCTCGGGGTGTGCAGTCCGACGGCGAGCCCACGGGCAGCCGCGGCGTGCAGCGCCACGCCGCTCGCCTGGGCCGTGCCCATCACGGTGCGCAGGTTGTGCTGCGCGAACACGCGCTCGAGGGCGACGGCGTGCGGCTCGTGAGCGTCGAGCAGGCGCGCGATACCCGTTCCGATGATCAGGAGACGCCGCTCGAGAGGCATGTCGGGCGGGGTCTCGATCACCTCGACGTGAACGAGCGAAGCTTTACGGGTGGCCGTGACATCCACGATTCCGACGCCACAGCGGGTCAGACCCGGGTCGATGCCGAGCACCCGCAGGCTCACGACTACTCCTCGGAGTCGAGCGCGGCCTGCACGTCTTCGGGCACGGAAAAGTTGCCGTACACGTTCTGCACGTCGTCATCGTCATCGAGGGCGTCAATGAGGCGGAAGATCTTCTTGGCCGTCTCGAGGTCCACGTCGATCGTGAGCCCGGGCACGAACTCGACGTCGGCCGAGTCATAGTCGATGCCTGCATCCTGAAGGGCGGTGCGCGCCGCGACGATATCCTGCGGCTCGGTCACGATCTCGAAGCCAGCACCGCGGTCGTTGACTTTTTCGGCACCCGCGTCGAGCACGGCGCCCAGGATGTCGTCTTCGTTCACGCCGTCGACCTTGGTGACCGAGATGACGCCCTTGCGGCTGAAGTTGTAGGCGACGCTGCCCGGGTCGCCCATGGTGCCGCCGTTGCGGCTCATGACGGTGCGCACATTGGCCGCAGCGCGGTTTTTGTTGTCAGTGAGGCACTCGATCAGCAGCGCGACGCCGCCCGCTGCGTAACCCTCGTACATAATCGTCTGGTAGTCGACCGCTTCACCGAGCTGGCCGGAGCCGCGCTTGACGGCCGAGTCGATGTTCGAGTTCGGAACCGAGGTCTTCTTCGCCTTCTGGATGGCGTCGACCAGGGTCGGGTTGCCCGACAGGTCTGCTCCGCCCATCTTGGCGGCGACTTCGATGTTCTTGATGAGCTTGGCGAACGACTTCGCACGGCGAGAGTCTTTGATCGCCTTCTGGTGCTTGGTGGTTGCCCACTTGGAATGGCCTGACATGCTGAATATTCTAGCCAGCCTCGGGATGAACCGGCCGCCGATAGCCCTGCGAGTCAGTCAATTTTGATGCCGGATGCCTGCAGCTCGAGTTGCGCGAGCGAGCGCACGATCGCGGCGTCGCCCCTGCGCCACGCCTCGAGCGGGTCCGCGTCGATCTTCGCGAGTGTGCCGAGCTTCTGGGTCGCGAGCGCGCGGAGAGCGAGCAGGTCGAGGCTTGCACCGGAGCGCAACTGGGCCTGCACGGCGCTGGCGCGGCGCACGAACCGCAGGCGCGGGATCAGCCAGAGGATCAGGATCATCAGGATCGGCAGCACGGCGATGCCCACCCCGAGGCCGGTCGCGAGTTGCTGCACGGCGAGCTGCTGCGCCTGGCCCGCCGACTCCAAAGAGGCGCCCGCGTCGCTCGCGCCGTCGAACGGGGCGCGGATGCCCCCGCCGATGAGCGGCACGTCACCGAGGGTCTTGCTGATCTCGGTCATCCTCTGGCGAAATTCCGCCCCCGAGGCTTCCATTTGCACCCCGAAGTCGCTGAGGTTCATGATGAGCCCGTAGATGAAGGTGCCGAGCCAGACCCACGCGCCGATCGCGACGAGCGCGAGCACGTCGACGAAGATCTGGCGGGTGCGACGGGCGGGAAAATCCGAGTAGAGCTTCATGCACCCATCCTGACCTAGTTGCTGTGCGCGCGAACCTTGTCGAGGAAGTACTCGTGAAATCGGGTGTCCCCGGTGATCTCCGGGTGGAACGACGTCCCCAGCAGGTGACCCTGCTCCACGGCGACGATCCGGCCATCGGCCAGCGAGGCGAGCACGTTCACCGACTCCCCCACCGATTCCACGACGGGGGCACGGATGAACACCGCGTGCATCGGCACATCGCCGAGTACCGGCACGTCGAGGTCCGTCTCGAAGGAGTCGAGTTGCGACCCGAACGCATTGCGGCGCACGGAGACATCGAAACCGCCGATGCTCTGCTGTCCGTCGATCGAATCGAGCACAGTGTCCGCGAGCATGATGAGCCCCGCGCAGGTGCCGTAGACGGGCAGTCCACCGTCGATCGCGGCCTTCAACGGCTCCGCGAGTCCGAAGAGGCGCGAGAGCTTGTCCATAACGCTGGACTCGCCGCCCGGGATGACCAGGCCGTCGATCGACTCGAGATCGGACGGTCGACGGACTGACGTTGCATCCGCCCCCAGGGCAGTGAGCACGGCGAGGTGCTCACGAAAGTCACCCTGGAGGGCGAGAACACCTATGCGCGGACTACCAGCCACGTTCGGCGAGGCGGTGCGGCGCGGGGATGTCGGCCACGTTGATGCCGACGATGGCCTCGCCGAGTCCCCGCGACACCTCGGCGATGACCGAGGCGTCGTCGTAGAACGTCGTCGCCTTGACGATGGCGGCGGCACGAGCGGCGGGGTTGCCCGACTTGAAGATTCCCGAACCGACGAACACGCCGTCGGCACCGAGCTGCATCATGAGCGCTGCGTCCGCGGGGGTGGCGACGCCACCGGCGGTGAACAGCACAACAGGCAGCTTGCCGGTGCGGGCGATCTCGGCGACGAGTTCGTAGGGCGCCTGCAGCTCCTTGGCCGCGACATACAGCTCGTCGGGGCTCTTGGCGGTAAGGGCCGCGATCTCGCTGCGGATGGTGCGGATGTGACGGGTCGCCTCGGAGACGTCGCCGGTTCCGGCCTCGCCCTTCGAGCGGATCATGGCCGCGCCCTCGTTGATGCGGCGGAGCGCCTCACCGAGGTTGGTCGCGCCGCAGACGAAGGGAACGTCGAACTTCCACTTGTCGATGTGGTTGATGTAGTCGGCCGGGCTCAGCACCTCTGACTCGTCGATGTAGTCGACCTTAAGTGCCTGCAGCACCTGCGCCTCGACGAAGTGGCCGATGCGCGCCTTCGCCATAACGGGGATGGAGACGGCCTCGATGATGCCGTCGATGAGGTCGGGGTCACTCATGCGGGCGACGCCGCCCTGCGAGCGAATGTCGGCGGGAACACGCTCAAGGGCCATTACGGCAACGGCGCCGGCATCTTCGGCGATCTTCGCCTGGTCGGCGTTCACGACGTCCATGATGACGCCGCCCTTCAGCATCTCGGCGAGTCCGCGCTTGACGCGATCGGTTCCTGTGGGCGCTGTGTCAGTCATAGGAACGATTCTATTGCCCGCCGGCGTTTGTGACTCGCCGTTTCAGGTCGGCGAGCGTGGCAGGATCGAAGGATGACCATCATCTCCATCCAGTCGGCCGTCGCCTATGGCCACGTGGGCAACTCCGCGGCCGTTTTTCCCCTGCAGCGCATCGGCGTCGAGGTCATCCCGGTCTACACCGTCAACTTCTCGAACCACACCGGGTACGGCGAGTGGGGCGGCCCCCTCATCGCTCCCGACGACGTTCGCGCAGTGCTCGCCGGCGTCGAGGCACGCGGGGCGTTTCCTGAGGTTGATGCCGTTCTCTCCGGGTATCAGGGCGGCGAGGGAGTCGGCGAGGTCATCATCGATACCGTGGCGCGCGTCAAGGCAGCGAACCCGAATGCGATCTACGCGTGCGACCCGGTCATGGGCAACGCGAAGTCGGGCTGCTTCGTGGCTCCAGCGATCCCCGTGCTGCTGCGCGAGCGCGTTGTGCCGGTCGCAGACCTCGTTACTCCCAACCAGTTCGAACTGGGCTACCTCACCGACACCCAGCCAGACACCCTCGAGTCGACGCTCGCCTCGGTCGACCTGGTCAGGGCGATGGGCCCGAGCATCGTGCTGGTGACGAGCGTGGAGCGCCCGGACCGAGAAGAGGGCACGATCGAGATGCTCGCGGTCACCGACGACGGCGCATGGATCGTGCAGACTCCCCTGTTGCCGATGAAGGCCAACGGCTCCGGTGACGTCACGGCTGCCCTGTTCACCGCGCACTACCTGCGCAGTCGTGATGCGGCCGACGCTTTGGCCCGCACCGCGTCGAGCGTCTTCGACCTGCTCGCCCTCACCCACGATTCGGGCAAGCGCGAACTGCAGCTCGTCGAGGCGCAGGAGTTCTACGCGAACCCGCGCATGCAGTTCACTCCGCGCAAGGTGCGCTAGGCCAAGCGCTCGCGAAGGCCTCCCGAACTTCGCCGAGAAGACGCGGGATCGCCTTGACCCCGCCGATGATGGGAAAAAAGTTCGTGTCGTTGGCCCAGCGAGGCACAACGTGCTGGTGCAGGTGATCCGCGACGCCCGCCCCCGCGATCGACCCTTGGTTCATGCCGATGTTGAAGCCCTGGGCGCCGGACGCCTCACGCGCGACGCGCATGGCGATCTGGGTGAGCTCGGCGATCTCCACCGCCTCTTCCGCCGTCGCGTCGTCGTACAGCGAGACGTGGCGGTAGGGGCAGACGAGCATGTGGCCACTGTTGTACGGGAACAGGTTGAGCAGCACGTACGAGTGCGTTCCGCGCGCCACGATCAGCGACTCCTCGTCGGCAAGTGTGGGAGCAACGCAGAACGGGCACTCGCCGTCACGCGACGTGCCGTTGTGGGCGCTCTCGATGTACGCGATGCGATACGGCACCCACATGCGCTGGAACGCATCCGGAACCCCGACGGCTCCCTCGACGGGGACCACATCGCTGTAGTCGGATCCGTCGTAGTCCTTCATCAGACCTGCGCCTTGGTCGCGATCGCCTCGGTGATGCGGGCGATGGCGTCGGCGATCGGGATGCCGTTCTCCTGCGTTCCGTCGCGGAAACGGAAGCTCACGCTGCCCGCAGCGCGATCCTCTTCGCCGGCGATCAGCTGGAACGGCACCTTCTGCAGCGTCCAGTTGCGGATCTTCTTGGGCATACGATCGCTCGACACGTCGAGTTCGGCACGCACTCCGGCCTTCTTCAGTTGCTGGATGACGTCACCGAGGTACTCCTCGTACGCTTCCGCGACCGGGATGCCGACAACCTGCACCGGGGACAGCCACACCGGGAACGCTCCCGCGTAGTGCTCGAGCAAAATCGCGAAGAAGCGCTCGATCGAACCGAGCAGGGCACGGTGGATCATCACCGGCTGCTGGCGGGTGCCGTCGGCGGCCGTGTACTCGAGCTCGAAGCGCTCGGGCTGGTTGAAGTCGAGCTGCACGGTGGACAGCTGCCACGTGCGACCGATGGCATCCCGAGCCTGCACGGAGATCTTGGGGCCGTAGAACGCCGCACCACCGGGATCGGCGACGAGCTCGAGACCGGACTCGGTCGCGACCTGGCGCAGGGTTTCAGTCGCCTCTTCCCACGCCTCGTCGGAGCCGACGTACTTGTCGGGGTCCTTCGTCGAGAGCTCGAGGTAGAAATCGGTGAGGCCGTAGCCGCGCAGCGTCTCGAGCACGAATTCGAGCTGGCTCGCCACCTCGTCCTTGACCTGGTCGGGGGTGACGTACACGTGGGCGTCATCCTGGGTCAGGCCGCGCACGCGGGTGAGGCCGGAGAGCTGGCCGCTCTTCTCGTACCGGTACACGGTGCCGAACTCGGCGAGACGCAGGGGCAGCTCGCGGTAGCTGCGGCCGCGCGCCCGGAAGATCAGGTTGTGCATGGGGCAGTTCATGGGCTTGAGGTAGTAGTCCTGACCCTGGCGGGTGACGTGGCCCTCGTCATCGACTTCCTCATCGAGGTGCATCGCGGGGAACATGCCGTCCTTGTACCACTGCAGGTGACCGCTGGTCTCGAACAGGCTCGCCTTGGTGATGTGCGGCGAGTAGACCTGCTCGTAGCCGTTCGCGATGAGGCGATCGCGCATGTAGTTCTCGATCTCAGCGCGGATGATCCCACCCTTGGGGTGGAACACGGCGAGACCGGAGCCGATCTCGTCGGGGAATGAGAACAGGTCGAGGTCGCTGCCCAGCTTGCGGTGGTCGCGCTTGGCGGCCTCCTCCTGGCGGTGCTGGAACTCTCGCAGCTCGTCCTTGGTGGGCCACGCGGTGCCGTAGACGCGCTGCAGCTGCTTGTTCTTCTCCGAACCGCGCCAGTAGGCCGCGGCCGTGCGGGTGAGCGCGTAACCGTTACCGATCATGCGGGTGGAGGGCAGATGCGGCCCGCGGCAGAGGTCCTTCCAGTAGACCTCGCCGGTCTTCGCATCGACGTTGTCGTAGATGGTGAGCTCGGCGCCGCCGACCTCGACCGACTCGTCTTCGGCGTTCGAGCCGCCCTTGAGCCCGATCAGCTCGAGCTTGTACGGCTCGTTCGCGAGTTCGGCGCGAGCCTCGTCCTCGGTCACGACCCGACGGGTGAACCGCTGGCCCTGCTTGATGATCGCGGCCATGCCCTTGTCGATCGCCTTGACGTCCTCAGGAGTGAACGGGGTCTCGACGTCGAAGTCGTAGTAGAAGCCGTCGGTGATGGGTGGGCCGATGCCGAGCTTCGCCTCGGGGTTGATCTTCTGCACGGCCTGGGCGGCGACGTGCGCGGCCGAGTGGCGCAGGATGTTCAGTCCGTCGGGGCTGGAGATGTCCACACCCTCGACGACATCGCCATCCGCCACCGTCGTAGCCAGGTCACGCAGCTCGCCGTTGACGCGCATCGCCACGATACTGCGTTCTGTGAACAGGTCGAATCCGGTTTTCTGGGCACTCATCCAACCAACTTTAGTGCGCCCGGAGAGTCAGCCGAGAACGATGCGGAGCCCGTCCGCCGTCTGGTCGACGGTCGCGGCCGAGTAGTCGGGGATCCGCGGCAGTCCGTCGGTCACCGGGTCGTCCAGTTCGCCGACCACCACCACACGCATGCCGGCAGCGATACCCGATCTGATGCCGGCTGCCGCATCCTCGAAGACGATGCAGTCGGCCGGCTTGAGCCCGAGCAGGCGCGCGGCGTTCAGATACGGTTCGGGATGCGGTTTGCCGTGCTCGACGTCCTCCGCGGCGACGATCACCCGGGGAACGGTGATCGCGCACAGGTCGAGGCGCAGGATCGCGAGCTCTCGCGGCGCGCTCGTGACCAGGGCGATCTGCTCGGGGCGCAGGCTGTTGGCGAAGACCGCCGCGCCCGGAATCTCGACAATGCCGTCGATCTCCCCGATCTCGAAGGCCGCGAGGTCGGCCGCTGCCACCTCCGCGTCGATGCCCGTCGGGCCGTACTTGCGGATCGTGTCGATCGCCTTGATGCCGTGCGAGTCGCCGAGGATCGTTGACAGCGAGACGCCGTATGTGTCGGCGAACCGGCCCCACACCCGTTCGACGATCGCGGTCGAGTCGACGATCGTGCCGTCCATGTCGAAGAGGATGGCGCGGGCGTTGATCGTTGTGGTCACGGTCCATTCTCCCGTGCGGTTCTCGGGACTCGCGACTTCAGGCTGCTCTACCCCGCTTCGACCCGCCCGATACGCCTGACTCAGCGCGCCGATTTGTGACTTGCGCATGTCTGCCGAGTGTTCAGGATTCGCAACTCACAAATCGATTCGATTACCGGGCGCTTCCCAACGGCGACGGGCGTCCCGTGCCGTCATACCGCGACATCCGGTCCGGTCCTACATCTGACGTCTGTGTTCGTTCCCGGCCATGCCTGCACGCACCATATCCAGGGACGAGTCGGGAAAGAGCTCGGCGGGCAGAATGAAGTACAGGTTGAGATGGCGCTGCTTCAGGAAGACGAACCCCTCGCGAAGCGACGCACTCTCATAGACCTCATACCGAGCCTCGGTCGACGTCAGAGGGCCCTTGAGCGCCAGTGCGGTGGCGCCGAAGCCCGACGCGAATACGTTTCCAGGGGCGAAGCCTCGGCCGATGACACTGTAGGTCCGGCGATAGGTGAGTCCGAGCGCGAGGATCAGGGCGATGAGGAACACCGAGGCGGTGAAGCCGATGCGCTCGAAGAACTGGTCACCAGAGACCAGCATCGTGAGTCCCAGCATCACCAGTACCAACCCCACAAGGGCGAGAACGGCGCGCGGTCGAGTCAGCTGGAAGCGGAAGAATGCCCGCGCGGCACGCTTCGCCATGCCCTCGGGCACCACGAATCGGTTGGTGAGGGGCACGGGCGCTTCGTCGGTCACGCGCTCATACTGCACCATCAATAGGTGCTGGGGTGGTCATTCGTGGATTGCACTCCGCAGCGGTGCACCAACGGCAAGCACGAGCACCTGATCGGGCCTGTACGCGCCCACGGACGGCCACATGCTCGCCCCGCGGCACCCAGAAACGTCAGCGACGCGACGAATCCAACGATCACGGTCGGGGTGCCAATGTCCGTCGAGGTGTCATGCACGATCTCGCCACGCTCGTAGACCACGCAACGAACGACGAAGGGAACGAGGGAGTCCGTCGACCTCACCGTGGTGTTCTCCGCGTCGTAGAGCGATTCGCAGGACTGCGAGCCTGTGTAGTACATGAACGAATAGTGACTGACCATGACGACGACCATGCAGGGCCATGCGATCAGCAAAGACAGCCACATCACGAGATGGCGCAGGCCCGACATGTCTCGAGCCTGACGGGTTCGCGACTCCCTGCAATCAAGCGCGAGGATGACGCTGGGCGCCGCAAGGATGACGCAGCGGGTTGCTGAGAAGCGACCTTCAGCCCGTCGATGAGGCGGTTGGCAACTCGAGGCGCGACATCCCGCACAAAAAAGAAAGGCCCCGACCGAAGTCGGGGCCTTGTCTCGTGAGCGATACTGGGATCGAACCAGCGACCTCTTCCGTGTCAGGGAAGCGCGCTACCGCTGCGCCAATCGCTCATGCATATTGAATTGAAACTCTGTGAGGTGAAGACGGGATTCGAACCCGTGTAGACGGCTTTGCAGGCCGCTGCCTAGCCTCTCGGCCACTCCACCAGGGGCGGAAGCCTCCGGCGGACCGACTACTCCCACTCGAGCGGATGACGAGATTCGAACTCGCGACCCTAACCTTGGCAAGGTTATGCGCTACCACTGCGCCACATCCGCACTGCTCGCATTTCTGCGTGCTTTGAAACTGTAGCCGATTGAACCGGTGGGCGCCAATCGTGCCGAGTGCGTGTCGCGGATGCGTGTCCGACTTGCCCAAAGCTGTGGCAGGATTGTCCAGTCAGGGCGATTGGCGCAGTTGGTAGCGCGCTTCGTTCACACCGAAGAGGTCGTGGGTTCGAGTCCCGCATCGCCCACACATTCCTGATCTGAGCGTCACTAGGCTCTCCTTATGACCGACGCCCCGCCTCCGCCGCCCTCCGCCGAGTCCCCCGCCATCCAGCGCCTGCGCGCGAGCCTGGCCGCCGTGAACGAGAACCGCCTGACGGGATTCTTCACCACCGAACGCGAACTCTTTGATCGCGTCATCATCACCGAGGCCCGCAGTCTTGTGCTTGCCGAGTACACGATCTACCTCCTCGACCGCATCGAGAAGCTCGAGGCCCGCCTCGCCGACGTCCCGCACACCTGATGGCGCGTCGCGACGGCCGACCGGGCGTTCTGAGGGAGTTCTTCTCCGGCGTCGGTATCCTCGGCCAGGGCTTCCGGGTATGGATCACCGCCCCGAAACTCATGCTGCTGGGCCTCATCCCGGCCCTGATTGTCGCGATTCTCGTTGTCGCCCTGCTGGTCACCTACGCCTCGAACCTGCAGGCGCTGGCGGAGTGGGCCACCCCGTTCGCCAATGAGTGGGATGAACCGTTCCGCTCCGGCTTCCGCATCCTCGCCGCCCTTGCGGCGCTCGTCCTCGCCCTCCAGCTCGTGGTCTACACCTTTACGGCGGTCACGCTCGCGATCGGCGACGTCTTCTACGAGAAGATCTGGCAGCACGTGGAGAACACCCTTGGCGGCGAGCCGGTCGCTCCCCCGGCCGGTTTCTGGAAACCGATGCTCAAGGGCATCGGCACCTCGCTCAAGCTGCTGTTCCCGACGATCGGTGTCGGCCTGATGCTGTTCGCGCTCGGGTTCATCCCGCTGGTCGGACAGATTCTGGTTCCCGCTGTCGGCGCGCTGTTCGGCGGCTGGTTCCTCGCGGTGGAGCTCGCCAACTTCGCCTTCGAGGCGCGCGACAAGACCCTGCGCGAGCGGCGCAAGGCCCTCGGCAGCCGTCGGGCGATGACCGTCGGCTTCGGTGCGGCGACCTGGCTCGTGTTCCTGATCCCGCTCGGCGCGATCATCGCGATGCCCGCGGCAGTGGCGGGAGCGACCATTCTCAGTCGTCGAGTGCTGACGCCGGCGCCTCAGCCGGCCGCCTGAGGCGTCCCGAAGCGGGTGGTGACCCCGGGCGACCAGAGCACGGAATCGGGAGCACGATCGACGAGTCCGTCGAAACCCGCTGACGCGAGAAGCGTGTCATCCAGAGCCTGAAGTTGCGCCTCGAACAGCGGCCACGGGGGGTGCTCGTTCGGTAGAAACAGCGTTCGCCCGCCCCGCGCCGTGAACAGCCCCCAGCGCGCGGTGAGGAAGTCGGCCAGCGGATCGCCGACCACCGGCACGGCAGACGGCGTCACGAGGATGTCACAGCCCACGTCACGCGCCAGGTGCCGCCGAGCCGTGTACCGGTAGGCATCGCCCTCGCGCTGCACACGGGTGCTCGACCACACATACGGGATCGAGAACAGGGCTCGGGCGGCAAGCACGGCGGCAAGCCGCGAGGCCTCGAGCGAGACGAAGACCACACCCCGGCGCCCGGCGGCATCCACGGCGTACAGCCGCACGTTCACCTCGACGAAGTTGCCGAAGTAGGGCACCGGCGGGCTGCCGAACACACGGGCACGGTCGAGGCGGAACGGAATCAGCCCCACCCAGCTCGACCCGTCGAACTCGTCGGGCCGGAGCCCGGGCGGCAGGAGCGGCTGCACGAGCGACGCTGCGACCCTCCAGTGCAGGAAGGCAAGGTCACTCCAGCGCTGGCTCGAGCTGGAGCCGCCCGCCAGCGGGGGCGCGACGGCGGAGAGAGGCTGAGCCGCGGCATCCGTCATAGAAGCAGTGTGCCACCATGCACGAACGGGCGCCGTCCCGAAGGACGACGCCCGCACATGTGCTGTGAACTGTGTTTACTTGTCGGAGAGGACGTAGCCCTCTTCGCCGTGAACCACGGTGTCGACGCCGGCGATCTCGTCTTCGTTCTTGATGCGGAAGCCGATCGTCTTCTGGATGACCCAGGCGATGGCGAACGCGATGACGAAGGAGTAGATCAGCACGGAGAAGGCCGCGATGGCCTGCACCAGGAGCTGCGTAGCCGAACCGCTGAAGAAGAGGCCGGTTCCGTTGGCGAAGAAGCCCAGGTACAGGGTTCCGATGAGGCCACCAATAAGGTGGATGCCGACGACGTCGAGCGAGTCATCGAAGCCGAGCTTGAACTTCAGGTCGACGGCGAGGGCACAGACCGCACCGGCGATGACGCCGAGCAGGATCGCCCAGACCGGGTGCAGCGAGCCACACGCGGGGGTGATGGCGACGAGGCCGGCGACGGCTCCGGACGCGGCACCCACGGAGGTGGGCTTGCCGTCGCGGATCTTCTCGACGACGAGCCAGGCGAGCAGTGCTGCTGCCGGGGCGGCGATCGTGTTGACGAAGGCGAGGGCTGCGGTGCCGTCAGCGGCGAGCTCGGAGCCCGCGTTGAAGCCGAACCAGCCGAACCAGAGGAGGCCGGCGCCGAGGAGGACGAACGGCGGGTTGTGAGGAACGCTGACGCCCTTGGCGAATCCGACGCGCTTCCCGAGGACTAGGGCGAGGGCGAGGGCTGCTGCACCGGCGTTGATGTGAACGGCGGTTCCACCGGCGAAGTCGATGGTGCCGACTCCGAAGACGTCCTGCAGGCCGTGCGTGAGCCATCCACCGTAAGCGAAGGAGCCGTCCTCGGCGAGGCCGAAGTTGAAGACCCAGCTGGCGACGGGGAAGTAGACGACGGTCGCCCAGATGCCGGCGAAGATCATCCAGGAGCCGAACTTGGCGCGGTCGGCGATAGCACCGGAGACCAGTGCGACGGTGATGATCGCGAAGGTGGCCTGGAAGGCGACGAAGGCGAGCGGCGGGTAGGCGGCACCCTCGGGAACCTCGAGGAGGTTGTTGAGACCGAATGCTCCGGTGTCAACGGCGAAGGGAGCGAGCGTGCCCTCAGCTCCGGGGAATGCGATGGCATAGCCATACAGAACCCAGAGGACTGCGATGAGTCCCAAAGCTCCGAAGCTCATCATCATCATGCTGATAACGCTCTTGGCCTTGACGAGTCCTCCGTAGAAGAATGCCAGGCCAGGAGTCATCAGCAGGACGAGAGCCGCGGCGATGAGAATAAAGGCTGTGTTGCCCTGATCCATTGTGTTACCTCTCTAACGTTTGCAAAGGATGCACTCCGCGAGTTGCCACAAGCGCTAGGGCTCGCTTTCCCGGGTACGCCCTCAGTGTGGTGCGACGAGGTTTCGGAAGATGCGCCCCCGTGTTTCGGGTCGGTTACGCGACCGGGGCGAATGTAAACGTTGTGTTTCCTCCTGCTGCCGGTTTGGCGGGTAAGCAATCGGGGACAATAGCGGGATGCAACTGCTCCGCTCTCCCCAGTTCTCAGCCATTGCCCTGCTCGTGGCCGCCGCACTCGGGCTGGCCGTTGCGAACAGTCCGTGGGCGCCGGCAGCTCACGCGATTCGGGATTCCCACGCGAGCATCCCGTGGCTCGGTCTCGACCTCAGCCTGGGGCACTGGGTCACCGACGGCCTCCTCGCGATCTTCTTCTTCCTTGCGGCGGTAGAGCTCAAGCACGAGCTGCGACACGGTGAGCTGAATTCGGCGCGCAAGGCGCTCGTTCCCGCCGCAGCCGCGGTCGGCGGCGTGATCGTGCCGGCGGCGATCTTCCTGCTGCTGGTCCCGCAGGCGGGACTCTCCGACGGCTGGCCTATCCCGACCGCCACGGATATCGCGTTCGCCCTCGGGGTGCTCGCGCTGGTCGGGCGGCACCTGCCGACCCGGGTGCGCGCCCTGCTGCTCGCCCTCGCCGTCATCGACGACCTCATCGCGATCGTCATCATCGCCTTCTTCTTCACGGACGACGTTCGCCCCCTCGCCCTGCTCGCCGCCGTACCCGTGATCCTGCTGTTCGGGTGGCTGAGTTATCGCGTGCGCGGGCCGCTGGTCGTCGCCGCGCTGATCGTGCTTGCCGCCGCGGCGTGGGTGCTTGTGGCGCTGGGCGGCATCCACCCCACCATCGCCGGGGTGTCGCTCGGCCTGATTCTCGCGAGTCGCGTCGGCGAGAGAACCCGCCGAGCGATCGAGCCCTGGTCGAATGCGATCATCCTGCCGCTGTTCGCCTTCGTTGCGACCCTCGTGACGGTGCCCAACCTGTCGGTCACGCCGCTCGGGATGGTCTTCTGGGCCATCGTGATCGCGCTGCCGGTGGGCAAGATCATCGGGATCACGGGCGGCGCGCTCATCGCCACCTCCCTCAACAAGAGGGACGCCCCGCCGATCGGCGACCTGCTCACCGTGGCCGCGCTCGGCGGAATCGGCTTCACCGTGTCGCTGCTCATGAACGAACTGGCCTTCGCGGGCAATGCAGAGGCCACCACCGAGGGCACGCTCGGTGTGCTTGTGGGATCGGTCATCGCGATAGTCGTAGGCGGCACGTTCGCCGCCGTGCGCTCGCGTTCCTACTTCAGGAAATCTCGCCCGACGTCAGCGCAATAAGACGGGACACGGCTCGCAGGTATTTCTTGCGGTAGCCGCCGCCGAGCATGTCCTCGGCGAAGACCTGGTCGAGAGGGATTCCGCTCGCGAGGATCGGCACCTGCGCGTCGTAGAGCCGGTCGACGAAGGCAACGAGGCGCAGCGCGTCGGTCTGGCCGCTGAGCACGTAGACATCGCGGAGCGCAATCGCGTCGAGGCCGTCGATGAGTCGCACGTAGCGCGACGGGTGCACCGTTGCGAGGTGGGTGATGACGTCGCCGAACTTGTCCGACGTGATGGAACCGGAGAAACGGTCGACCGCAGCATCCAGTTCTTCGGGCGTGATCGAGACGGCGTGACCCTCGACGTCGCGGCGGCGGTAGTCGAGTCCGTCGATGCGAATCGTGCGGAAACGTGCCGCTAGGGCGTCGATCTCGCGCAGGAAGTCCTGGGCGGCGAAGCGACCCTCACCAAGGGCGTTCGGCGGGGTGTTGGAGGTGGCGGCGATGCGCGATCCGCTCGCGACCAGCTCGGAGAGCAGGCGCGACATCAGCCGAGTGTCCCCCGGGTCGTCGAGCTCGAACTCGTCGATGCAGACCAGCGAGGCGCCCTTGAGTAGGGCGATCGCCTCCGCGTAGCCGAGCGCACCGACCAGGGCGGTGTACTCGATGAACGTTCCGAAGTACTTGCGACCGGGAGCCGCGTGCCAGAGCGAGGCCAGCAGGTGGGTTTTGCCGACTCCGAACCCACCGTCGAGGTAGATACCCGGCAGGGCTTCCGGCGCGCGCTTGCGGAACAGTCCCCCAGAGGGTCGGCTGGCCGCGGTGAACTCCCGCACGGCCTGCACGGCCTCGGCTTGAGAGGGATAATCGGGGTCGGGGCGGTACGTCTCGATAGTGGCATCCGCGAACTGCCTCGGGGGCACGAGGTGCGCGATGATCTGGGCGCCACTCAGCGTGGGCTGGCGATCGACGAGATGGTCGTCAGTGGTCACGGGATCCGCTCGTAGTGTGTCGAAGTCTTACAGTTCACCAGCGCACGATCGGGCCAGTGCGTACGCTCGAAGTGGTCAGTCCGGCATCAAGCCTAGACCGAACAGAAACCCCGCTTTCCCACCCCACAGGAGGTCTCCATGGCTGTCGCAGTCGATACGTCAGAAGAATTCGCCGGCTACGCGCACCCCGAACGTCTCGTCACGGGTGACTGGCTCGAAGCCAACCTCGGAACCCCCGGCCTCGTCATCGTCGAATCAGACGAGGACGTGCTGCTCTACGAGACCGGCCACATTGTGGGCGCCGTGAAGATCGACTGGCACACCGACCTCAACGACCCGGTGGAGCGCGACTACATCAACGGCGAGCAATTCGCCGCGCTGCTCGGCTCCAAGGGCATCACGCGCGAGTCGACGATCGTGATCTACGGCGACAAGAACAACTGGTGGGCCGCCTACGCCCTCTGGGTCTTCACCCTCTTCGGCCACGAAGACGTGCGCCTGCTCGACGGCGGCCGCGCCAAGTGGGAGTCCGACGGACGCGCCTACACGACCGACCCCGAGTCGGCCGAGACCGTCGACTACCCGGTCGTCGAGCGCGACGACTCGAAGATCCGCGCCTACAAGGACGACGTGCTCGCCCACTTCGGCAACCCGCTCATCGACGTGCGCTCCCCCGAGGAGTACAGCGGCCAGCGCACCACAGCTCCCGCCTATCCCGAGGAGGGCGCCCTGCGCGCCGGCCACATCCCCAGCGCCCAGAGCGTGCCGTGGGGCAAGGCCGCGGCCGACGACGGAACCTTCCGCCGCGTCGACGAGCTGAACGCGCTGTACCGGGACGGCGCCGGACTCAAGGAGGGCGACACCGTGATCGCCTACTGCCGCATCGGTGAGCGCTCGAGCCACACCTGGTTCGTGCTCACCCACCTGCTCGGCTTCGAGGGCGTGCGCAACTACGACGGATCCTGGACCGAGTGGGGCTCGGCAGTGCGCGTTCCGATCGTTCAGGGCGCCGAGGCCGGTACCGCCCCCGCACCCCGCTAGACCTCACAGGCATCCCAGCGAAGCCGGTCAGTTGTTGTTAGATTTGCGCAATGACTGACCGGCTTCCTGCTGCCCTCGAACAGATCCGCGCCGACTTCCTCGACCTCGGCATCAAGGATCGCCTCCAGCTGTTGCTCGAATTCTCCAACGAACTGCCCGAGCTGCCCGCGCAGTACGCCGACCATCCCGACCTGTTCGAGCGCGTCGAGGAGTGCCAGTCCCCCGTGTTCATCTTCGTCGAGGTGGATGAGGCCCGGGTTGTGCACCTCTTCGCCATGGCGCCGAAAGAGGCCCCGACCACCCGCGGTTTCGCGTCGATCCTCGTGCAGGGTCTCGCGAATCTCACCGTAGACGAGGTGCTGGACGTTCCCGATGACTTTCCCAACACGATCGGCCTCACCGAAGCCGTGTCCCCGCTGCGCATCCGCGGCATGACCGCGCTGCTCGGCCGCACCAAGCGCCAGATCCGCGAGAAGATCGCCGCGTGATCCTGAGGCAGCGGTGATCCTTCGACAGCTCAGTCCGGCCGGACCCGACATCGACCTCGATGAGGAGTCCAGCCGCGCGAGCCTGCTCGACCTGTACCGGCCGCCCCGGCCCGAGTGGCTGCGGCTCAACCTGATCACGACGATCTCGGGCAGCGCCGCAGGGTCGGACGGGACATCCGAAACCCTCACCAACCCCGCCGACCGCCGCCTTCTCGGGGTGATCCGCGAACTCGCTGACATCGTTCTGATCGGCGCGCAGAGCGTGCGGGCGGAGGGCTTCCTGCTCCCCCGGCGCACGCGCCTCGCGGTCGTCACCTCGTCGGGAGACCTGTCCGGCCACCGCATCTCCGCGCCCGTCGAGCCCGGGCGCCTTCTCGTGCTCTGCCCCGCGTCGGCCATCGAACGGTCCCGCGAGACGCTCGGTGTCGATGCCGACTTCGTTGTGGTCGAGGATGACGCCGGCCGGCTCGCGCCCTCGGCGATCCTCACCGCACTGCGCGCCCACGACCTGCGCTCGATCGTCTGCGAGGGCGGGCCGAGCCTCGCCGCCCAGCTGCTCGCCGCGGGCCTGCTCGACGAGGTATGCCTCTCGACGAGCCCGCGGCTCGGCGGTCCCGTGCTCTCCCCGTTCGGAGCGGCGGAGCTCGAGTCAGTCGACGCCGAGCTCAGTCGGCTGCTGGTGGACGACGCGAGCGGGCTGTACGCGCGCTGGCTGCTGCCGGCAGGGCACGTTCTTCACGAGCGCTGAGCGCAGCGAGCCAGTCGGCGATCGCGGCGTTCCAGCGCGGAGCGTCGTAGTTCCAGAGCTTGGTGTGCCGCGCGACGGCGAACCGCTCGAACGCCACGATGTCGGGACGTGCCTCGGCGAGGGCCCGTGAGCCGTCGGCCGGGACGTAGCCGTCGTCGTCGCTGTGCAGCAGCAGGATCGGCCAGCGCAGGTCACCCGACCTCTTGACGAAGTCGAGGCGGGCGAGGTCGATCGACTCGGCCTGCCCTGTGAGGCGGCGACCCCAGCCCTGGCTGATGAGCGCCATCGCTCCCCGGCGAAGGAGGCGGGGCACGTGCATCACCGTTCCCTGGAACTCGAGCACGCCCACCCAGTCGATAACCGGCGAGTCGAGCACGATGCCGCGGATCAGCTCGGCGTAGCCCGACCGCGTCGCGGCCTGCAGCACGGTCGCACCGCCCATCGACCAGCCCATGAGCAACACGTCGGTGGCTCCCCGGGAGATAGCGAACCGAATCGCGGCGTCCACGTCGAGCCACTCCGCGTCGCCGAGGGCGTAGCGGTTGTCTCCGGTCTGCGGTGCGTCGCCGTCGTTGCGATAGGAGATCAGCAGCGAGCTGTACCCGGCCTCGCGGAAGACGGGAACCGCGCGCAGCGCCTCCTCTCGGCGCACCGCGCGACCGTGCACCTGGATGACCCAGCGACCGGTATCCGACGCGGCCGGCACCAGCCAGGCCGGCGCCATGCCGAGCGTCGTCGCGATCTCGACGTCCTCGTATTCGAAGCCCAGCTCGCGCGGCCCGACGTAGAACCAGCCCGACATACGAGCACGGGAGGGGGCGGCGAGCCGCCCGAAGTCGACGGCGAGAAGCTCGCGGGTCACTGAGAAGTCATCCATTTCGGTGATATCGCCGATGCGGGCGTGACCGGCGGAGCCACCGAACCACAAGCTGTAGCGGCCGGGGGTGAGCGAGTCGAGGGTACGCGAGAGGGTGACCGTGCCGTCGGTGACGGCTAGTACGCGGATGTCTTCTTCGCGCTTGCGGGGCGGGGTGACGACGGTGCGGGCCATGATCACGCTCACAGCGGCCGCAGCGACGGCGGCGATTGCAGCCCCGCCCAGCACTGCTGCCGTTCCGGCGATCGCCCAGAACCGACTCGAACCATGCTGTTGCATGCGCGCCGCGCCTCCCGCCGCGGGGAACGGCGTGCCTCCCTGAGAATCTACCGAACCAAGTTTAGTGTTCGTATCGTGTCTGACACTCCCGCGGAAGCCCCGGTTCCCGCCCCATTCGCAGCAGCGCTCGACGCCGTGCGCCGCGCCGTTCCGCGCCCCGAGCTCGTCGTCACCGAGATTCCGGCGCCCGGCGGCCTCGCCCCCTGGTCGATTGCACTTGCGGCGGATGTCACGCCCGCCCGCCACGCGAACGACTCCGAGCTCGGCACTGGCCGATTCATCCTGCTCTACGACCCGTCCGCGCCCGACGCGTGGGGTGGGGAATTCCGCATCGTCTGTTTCGCGCAGGCGCCCCTCGAGACCGACATCGGGCTCGACCCGTTCCTCGCCAGCGTCAGCTGGTCGTGGCTCGTTGACGCGTTGGAGTCACGTGGCGCCGGCTACCACTCGGCCTCGGGCACGGCGACGCGCATACTCTCCACCGGTTTCGGCGAACTGGAGTCGCAGGGCGACGGCGCGCAGATCGAGTTGCGCGCGTCCTGGACCCCCACCGATCACGATGTAACGTCGCATGTGGAAGGCTGGAGCGAGTTACTGTGCATGTTGGCGGGGTTCCCGCCAGCCATTGAGGGAGTGAGCCTGTTGTCGAAGCGCCGAGTCGGACGTGAATAGCGAGAGCGAAGCGCCGCAGCCCACTGTGCCCGAAGACACAGCCGTCGAGCCTGCGGTGCAGGCCGCGCACGTGCTGGTGAACGTGATCGACACCCGCGAGGAGTACCTCGAGGCCGTGGCCGCGATTGCTGCGGGCGAAGGTCCAATCGCCATTGACGCCGAACGCGCCTCCGGCTACCGCTACTCGCAGCGCGCCTACCTGATCCAGATCTTCCGTCGCGGTGCGGGCACCTTCCTGCTCGACCCACCCGCGATCGGCCCGATGACCGAGCTGGGCGACGTCATCGCACCGATCGAGTGGATCCTGCACGCCGCGAGCCAGGACCTCACCTGCCTGCGCGAAGTCGGCCTCGACCCCACCCGCATCTACGACACCGAACTTGCCGCGCGACTCGCGGGACTTCCCCGCGTCGGCCTCGGCACCGTGGTCGAGGAGCTCCTCGGCATCCACCTCGCCAAGGAGCACTCGGCCGCCGACTGGTCCACCCGCCCCCTCCCGCAGGCCTGGCTCGTCTACGCCGCCCTCGACGTCGAGCTGCTCGTCGACCTGCGCGAGAAGATGGGCGAACTGCTCGAGTCTGCCGGTAAGACCCACATCGCCGAGCAGGAGTTCGACTCCGTGCTGCACCGTGATTTCACCGTCGTGCGTCACGAGCCATGGCGACGCCTCAGCGGTTTGCACTCGGTGCGCGGTCAGCGCAACCTGGCCGTCGCCCGCGAGCTGTGGCTCGCTCGTGACGCGTACGCCCGCGAGATCGACACGGCTCCGGGTCGTCTGGTTCCGGATGCGGCTCTCACCGCGGCAGCGCGCGTTCTGCCCGCGACCAAGCGCGACCTCGCCGCGCTCAAGGAGTTCACGGGCCGCGCAAGCAGGTCGCAGCTGGACCGCTGGTGGGCGGCCATCGAGGCGGGCTCCGCGTCCACCGACCTGCCCGCCGTGCGGGCACAGGGCGAGAGTGTTCCGCCGCCCCGTGTCTGGTCGGAGAAGAACCCGCTCGCCGACAAGCGACTGAAGGCAGCACGTGCCTCGCTGACCGAAGCCGCGGAGGAGCTGAGCCTCCCCGTAGAGAACCTGCTCACCCCCGACAGCCTGCGCCGCGTGGCGTGGACTCCCCCGGAGCCGGCAACCGTCGAGACCATCGGGGAGGCGCTCATCGCGCTCGGCGCCCGCGACTGGCAGGTTGACGCAACCGCACAGCGAATCGCCGATTCTTTTGTAGAAGCCAGCGCCTTTGTGGAAGCCAGCCAAACTATTGAAGAACCCGCCGAACCCTCTTCGTAGGAACAGTCAAAGGATTTTCCGGCCAATTCCTGCCCCATAAGCTGTGAGCAACGCTTAATGTTGGAGGCAAAGTGGCCGAGAAAGCTGAAGTCGTCTTCGTCGACGGGGTCCGTACCCCGTTCGGTCGAGCAGGCGAAAAGGGAATGTACTGGCAGACGCGAGCGGACGACCTGGTCGTCAAGGCCATGATCGGCCTGCTTGAGCGCAACCCCAACCTTCCCAAGGACCGTGTGGATGACGTGGCCATCGCCGCGACCACGCAGACGGGCGACCAGGGTCTCACCCTCGGCCGCACCGCCGCCATTCTGGCCGGTCTCCCCAAGTCCGTTCCCGGCTTCGCAATCGACCGCATGTGTGCGGGCGCCATGACCTCGGTCACCGCGATCGCCGGCGGTATCGCCTTCGGCGCATACGACATCGGCATCGCCGGCGGTGTCGAGCACATGGGCCGCCACCCGATGGGCTTCGGCGCTGACCCGAACCCCCGCTTCCTCGCCGAGAAGCTCGTGAACCCCGACGCCCTCAACATGGGCAACACGGCCGAGCGAATCCACGACCGCTTCCCGCACCTCACCAAGGAGCGCGCCGATCGTTTTGCACTGCGCAGCCAGCAGAAGGCATTCGCCGCCTACGAGAACGGCAAGATCCAGCCCGACCTGATCCCGGTCGCCACGCGCAATGCAACGGGATGGGGACTCGCCACCCGCGACGAGGCGCTCCGCCCCGAGACGACCCTCGAGGGACTCGCCGCCCTCAAGACCCCGTTCCGTCCGCACGGACGCGTCACCGCCGGTAACGCCTCCGGCCTCAATGACGGCGCGACAGCGAGCATCCTCGCCAGTGCGGATGCGGCGAAGGAGCTCGGCCTCCAGACGAAGATGCGCATGGTGAGCTTCGCGTTCGCCGGCGTCGAGCCGGAGATCATGGGCATCGGCCCCGTGCCGTCCACCGAGAAGGCCCTCCGCAAGGCGGGTCTCACGATCAACGACATCGGGCTGTTCGAGCTCAACGAGGCCTTTGCTATCCAGGTGCTCTCGCTGCTCGACCACTTCGGCATCGACGACGAGGACCCGCGCGTCAACATGTGGGGCGGCGCGATCGCCATCGGCCATCCGCTCGCCTCGTCGGGCGTACGCCTGATGATCCAGCTCGCCCGCCAGTTCGAGGAGCACCCCGAGGTGCGTTACGGCCTCACCGCCATGTGCGTCGGCCTCGGCCAGGGTGGATCCGTCATCTGGGAGAACCCGCACTACACCGGAGGAAAGAAGTAATGACTTACGAATTCGCCCCCGCCGACTTCGACGAGCTCGCCGGTCTCAGTGACGACGAGGTCGTCACCCACTCCTATGTTCGGGATGTCCCGCTCGCCAGTGGCAGGACCCTCGCCCTCGTGACACTCGACAACGATCGCGACCACACGCGCCCGAGCACCTTCGGTCCCGCGGGACTCCTCGAACTCGCGGCCGTGCTCGACGCGCAGCGCGAACGTGCTGCGCGAGGCGAGATTCACGGGCTGGCGGTGACCGGCAAGCCGTTCATCCTCGCCGCCGGGGCGGACCTGAGCAAGGTCAGCGACATCCCGAGCCGCGCGACGGCTATTCAGATGGCGCAACTCGGCCACTGGACCCTCGACAAGCTCTCCACTCTCGGTGTGCCCTCGTTCTGCTTCATCAACGGCCTCGCCCTTGGCGGCGGCACCGAGATTCCGCTGAACGCCGACTACCGCACCGTTGACGCATCGATCCCGGCCCTCGGTCTGCCCGAGGTCTTCCTCGGCATCATCCCGGGCTGGGGTGGCGCGTGGCTGCTGCCGAACCTCATCGGCATCGAGAACGCCCTCAAGATCGTCATCGAGAACCCGCTGAAGAACAACCGCACCCTGAAGGGCCAGCAGGTGTTCGACCTCGGCATCGCAGATGCGATCTTCGAGCCGGCGAACTTCCTCGAGGACTCGATCAAGTGGGCCGACGGCGTCATCGGCGGCACGATCACGGTCAAGCGGGCGAACGAGCCCGGCAAGCTCGAGCGCACGGTCAAGTGGCCGATCGCGATCGACATGGCCACGAAGATGCTCGAGAGCAAGATCGGCAAGGTGGCGCACTCCCCCTACCGCGCTCTCGAGTTGCTCAAGGCCGCCCGCAACACGACCAAGCACGAAGGCTTTCGCGCCGAGGACGAGGCGCTCGCCGACCTCGTCAGCGGTGACCAGTTCAAGGCGAGCATCTACGCCTTCAATCTCGTGCAGAAGCGCGCGAAGCGTCCGGCGGGAGCCCCCGACAAGGAACTCGCCCGCAAGGTCACCAAAGTCGGCGTCATCGGCGCGGGCCTGATGGCTTCGCAGTTCGCGCTGCTCTTCGTTCGCCGCCTCAAGGTGCCCGTGGTCATCACCGATCTCGACCAGGAGCGCGTCGACAAGGGCGTCGCTTACATCCACGACGAGATCCAGAAGCTGCTGGAGAAGGGCCGCATCAAGCAGGATGACGCCAACCAGCTCCAGGCCCTCGTCACCGGCACGACCAACAAGGCCGACTTCGCGGACTGCGACTGGGTCATCGAAGCGGTCTTCGAGGAGCTGGGCGTGAAGCAGGACGTCTTCGCCGACGTCGAGCAGTACATCTCCCCCGAGGCCGTGCTGGCAACCAACACGTCATCCCTCTCGGTAGAGCAGATCGGTTCGAAGCTCAAGCACCCTGAGCGCCTCGTCGGCTTCCACTTCTTCAACCCCGTTGCAGTGATGCCGCTCATCGAGGTCGTGAAGACGCCGGCGACCAACGACGAGACACTGTCCACCGCGATGGTCACGGCCGCCAAGCTCTACAAGAACGCGGTCATCACACGCGACACCCCCGGGTTCGTCGTCAACCGCATCCTCGCCAAGGTTCTCGGCGAAGCAATGCACGCGGTCGACACCGGTACCCCGTTCGAGGTCGTCGAGGAGTCGACACGTCCGTTCGGACTGCCGATGACCCCGTTCGAACTGCTCGAGCTGGTCGGCCTCAAGGTCGGCGCGCACGTGCTGGACACCCACCACGCGGCGTTCCCCGACCGCTTCTTCGAGAGCACGAACCTGCACAAGCTCGCCGACCTCGGTCGCATCTTCGAGCGTGACGCCAAGGGCAGGATCAAGGGCATCGACAAGGAAGCCCTCAAGATCGTCGCCGGGGGAACCGCGCCGATGACGGCAAAGGAACTGCAGACGCGCATCGAGGACGGCCTGGCCGACGAGATCAAGCGCATGCTCGACGACAAGGTGGTTTCGGCCGCGGAGGACATCGACCTGTGCCTCATCCTCGGAGCGGGCTACCCGTTCCAGATGGGCGGAGTGACGCCGTACCTCGACCGCGCGGGAGCGTCGGAGCGTGCCTTCGGCGGTACGTTCCACGACCCGCGGATCGTGGGCGTCGCCTAGGACTGAGCGAAAGGGGGCCGGCCACCGGCCTGCCCCCTTTTCTCTGCCAGAATCTAACCATGGGCGCATGGGGCAGCGGAGTATTCGAGAACGACGACGCATCCGACTGGGTGTGGGAGCTCGAGGACGACACCGACGGCCGCGTGCTCATCGACGCACTCAGCATCATCGTCGACACCCCGATCGATGAGCAGCCCGAGGCGCCGGATTGCAGCAACGCGCTGGCAGCAGCGGAGGTTGTGGCTTCGGCACGCACGGCGTCATCCACCACTCATCTACCGACCGAGGCGTCGGTCTGGATCCAGGCCCGTCGCGACCTGGTGACACCCGCCCTGCTGGCCCTCGCGAGCGGTGCCGTCGAGCGCGTGGCGATCGACTCCGAGCTGAAGGACCTGTGGGACGAGGCCGGCGACGGCTCCTGGGCAGAAGTGGTCGCCGACCTGCAGGCCCGCTTGCGGTCCTCGCGGTAGAGCCTGACTCGCCTACAGGTTGACGCCGCTCATGTCCGCGTAGCGGTCGCCCGCGGGTGCCGCTACGGCGTCAAGCGCTGCGAGCTGCTCGGCGCTGAGTTCGAGGGCATCCGCCGCGACGTTCTCCTCCAAATAGCTCACCCTCTTCGTGCCCGGGATGGGCGCGATGTCATCACCCTGCGCAAGCAGCCAGGCGAGCGCGACCTGTCCGGGCTTCGCGCCCAGCTCAGCGGCGACGGCGTCGACCTGCTCGACGATCCGGATGTTCGCCTCGAGGTTCTCGCCCTCGAAGCGCGGGTTGGCGCGACGGAAGTCGTCGGCGTCGAGCGCATCGAGGGTGCGGATCGTTCCGGTGAGGAACCCGCGACCAAGCGGCGAGTACGGCACGAAGCCGATGCCGAGCTCGCGTACGACCGGGAGGATCTCCTTCTCGGGGTCACGCGACCAGAGCGAGTACTCGGTCTGCAGCGCCGTCACGGGGTGCACCGCGTGCGCCCGACGGATCGTGTCGGGTGCGGCCTCTGACAGCCCGTAGCCGCGGATCTTACCTTCAGCGATGAGTTCGGCAAGCGCCTCGACCGTCTCCTCGATGGGCGTGTTCGGGTCCATGCGGTGCTGGTAGTACAGGTCGATGTAGTCGGTGCCGAGGCGCTCGAGTGATCCCTCCACGGAGGCGCGCACGTTCGCCGCACTGCCATCGAGGCCGCGCGTGCCATCGGTGCTGTTCTTGAAGGTGCCGAACTTGGTGGCGATGACCACGTCATCCCGCCGCCCTGAGATCGCCTTTCCGAACAGCTGTTCGTTGAGGTACGGACCGTACATCTCGGCGGTGTCGAGCAGGGTCACGCCGAGGTCGAGCGCACGGTGGATGGTACGCGTCGATTCGGCGTCATCCTGGCCGGCGCCCGTGTAGAAGGCGCTCATGCCCATGAGTCCCAGGCCGATGCGGCCGATCTCCGGGCCGTTGGTTCCGAGGGTGATTCTCTTCATTCTGTGACAGCTTTCTGTTCGTATTGCTTCACTTCGTACAGCCCGATCTTGTAGTCGATGGCTGCGAGGCTCTTCGTCATCTCGGCGATCTCCTCCAGCACGGCGAGCCTGTGCTGCCGCAGCAGTTCGAGTCGCTGCACGGTGGTGAGTTCGCCCTCGCGCACGAGTTCGACGTAGCGCCGAACCTCCGCGATGGGCATGGCGGTGCGGCGCAGCTTGGTGAGGAACTCCACCCAGCCGATGTCCGCCTCGCCATAGCGCCGGTGGGTCGAGGATGCCCGGTCGACCGGCGTCAGCATCAGCCCCTCGCGCTCGTAGTAGCGGAGGGTGTGGGTCGAGAGACCCGTCAACTCCGCAACCTGTGAGATCGAACGGCCGGTGTCGATGATGGTCATGACCTCAGGCTAGAACTTAGAGCGCGCTCTAAGTCAAGTTCACGGCCTAGTGGTGGGCGGCCTGCGGCTCGCCTGAAGTCTCTTCGGGCCTGCGCACGAAGAAGGCCAGCGGGATCGCCGCCGTCGCGAGGATCGCTCCGAACGTAAAGGCGGCGCGGATACCCCCGGCCGTCGCCTCTCCTTCGGGTGCGCCGCCCGCCGCGAGCGAGACCCCCACAACGGTCATCAGTGCAATGAAGATCGCTGTGCCGGCCGCACCGGCGACCTGCTGCAGAGTGCCGACGATTGCACTGCCGTGCGAGTAGAGGTGCGGTTTGAGCGATCCGAGGCCCGCCGTGAACACGGGCGTGAACAGCAGGGCGAGGCCGACGCTGAGCGAGACGTGCGCAATGAGGATGACGAACACGGGCGAGTCGGCCTGCACCATGGAGAGACCCCAGAACACGAGGCTGAGCACGATCGTTCCGGGAACGAGCAGCACGGTCGGACCGAAGCGGTCATACAGGCGTCCGACGATGGGACCCAGGAGACCCATCACGAGTCCACCGGGCAGCAGGAGCAGCCCGGTCTCGAGCGGCAGGAGCCCGAGCACGTTCTGCGCATAGAGCGGGATGATGATGATCGTGCCGAACAGCGCCACCATGCTCACGCTCAACAGGATGATCGAGAAGGTGAAGTTGCGCGACGTAAAGGTGCGCAGGTCGAGCAGCGCGCGATCCGACTTCTGCAGGTGCAGCTGACGCAGGATGAACAGCGCGAGCAGCACGAGTCCGCCGACGAGCGGCACCCAGGCGGGAATAAGCGCGTTGCCCTCCGCGGCCTCGCCGAGGCTGCTGAGACCGTAGATCAGTCCGCCGAATGCGAAAGCGGAGAGGATCACCGACAGCACGTCGATCGGAATCTTTCGCGACTCCGTGACATTCGGCATCAGCACCGCGCCGACGATCAGCGCGGCGAGGGCAATGGGCAGCACGACCCAGAACAACCAGGGCCACGGAAGCACGTTGAGGATAAGACCCGAGAACGTCGGGCCGAGGGCGGGTGCCACCGACATGACGATCGAGATGCGGCCCATGATGCGGCCGCGGTCCGATGATGCGACAAGCGTCAGCACCGTGGTCATCAACAACGGCATCATGATGGCGGTGCCGCAGGCCTGCACCACGCGACCGACGAGCAGCAGTGCGAATCCGGGCGCGAGCGCGGCGGTCACTGTGCCGACGCTGAACAGCGCCATCGCGGTGAGGAACACGGGGCGAGTGTCGAACCGCTCGAGAATGAATCCGGTGATCGGGATGACGATCGCCATGGTGAGCAGGAAGGCGGTGGTCAGCCACTGTCCGACGGAGGGCGCAATGCCCAGGTCTTCCATGATGCGCGGCAGGGCGACGTTCATGATCGTCTCGTTGAGGATCACGACGAACGCGGATCCCAACAGGAGCGAGATGACGAGGTTATTGCGCTTCGCGAGAGCCGCGCCGGTCGGGTCGGAGGGGCTCTGGATGGGTATCGAAGCTGTTCTCGTCACAAGGATCGAGTGTATGCCTGTCGTGTGACATGCGTGTGTCGTGTGGGGGTTGCATCCTTTTCGAACGTGTTCAATAATTGGAGCATGGGAAAAAGTGAAGAAACTCGGGCGAAGATCAGTGAAACTGCTCTCGCATCGTTCAAGCAGCGCGGCTATGAGCAGACGACGCTGAGACTGATCGCCTCCGAGGTCGGGGTGTCGGTCGGCAACGCGTACTACTACTTCCCCACCAAGAACCACCTCGTGCAGGAGCTGTATGTGCGCGTGCAGGACGAACACCTCGAGCGCGCCACGTCTGATCTGCACGGCGCGACCGACCTCGCCACTCGCCTCGAGCGCGCACTGCTCGCCGGCATCGACACCCTCGGGCCCTTCCACGACAGCGCGACCGGGTTCCTGGCAGCCGCGATCGGTCCGCAGTCCCCCGTCAGCCCGTTCGGTGAGGATGCCGCTGCTCCCCGCGAGGCCGCCATCGACGTCTTCCGGCTCGTCGTCTCCGGCGCCAGCACGTCGATCCCGGCGGATCTTCGTGGGCGACTCCCGGAACTGCTCTGGCTCGCCTACATGGGACTCGCGCTGTTCTGGGTCTATGACCGATCGGTAGGCCAGGCGAAGACCCGCAGGCTCGCCCACCGCGCCTCGAAGCTGTTCGGCAGCGCGCTCCCCCTCGCCCGCTTGCCGTTCGTGCGCGGACCACTCAATGAGCTGCTCGACATCATCCAGGAGGCGCGCTCGTGAGAGCGTCGACGACGGACTTCGTCGGGTGGCAGGCGCTCTGGACGCTGGTCCTCTTCGTCACGGCGGTGACGTGGATAACCGGCGCGGTCGCAGTAGTCGTCTCGGCTCTGTGGGGACCCGTGCTCGCCATCATCGTCGGTGCGATCAGCGCGATGTCCGCGTTCGCCATGTCGGCGTCGATCGGCGCTGTCGCGACCGGCTTGCTCGGCATTCCTCTCATCTTCGCCGTCTCTGCGCTCCTACGCCGAAGCAGATCGGTGATCGCCCAGGTCTGTGCGGCGGCAGGGGCCGGCGTCGTCAGCGCGTTGGCCGTTCTCTGGGCATACTCGTCGCTCTACGGGTCGGGCGGCCTCTCCGCCGAGGTGTTCGGTGACCCGATCCCCGATCCGACCCTGGCGCCCATCGCGATAGCGCTGGTGGTCATCACCGCGGCCAGTTCCGCGGGAGGCTGGTTGATAGCGCTGCGGCAGCACGCGCCGGACGAGCCAGCCGCCGAGGGCCGTGCATGAGCGTCTCCATGGCTCCGCTTCCGCTCACCGTCCGCAACATCACGGTAGGGGCGGCGTGGACACTTCTCCTCTTTGTGGGTCTGACCTCCTGGTTCACCGGACTCGGAGTGACCGTGTTGTACTGGGAGCAGGGCATCGGGGCACCCGTCCTGGGCGCCTTCGGCGCGGGCTACGCGCTCCTCATCTCCGGCGTGCTGGGGACAGCTGCCACCGCCCTCCTCGGTGTCCCCCTGACTCTCGCCGTTTCCATGCTCCTGCGTCGCAGCTCCTCGGTCAGGGCTCACGCATCGGGCGCAGCCGCGGCTGGCGCCCTGAGCGCCTTCATCCTCGTCGTCATCGCCTTCTTGGTGATGCCTTCTTCGCCCCCGATCGCCGAACCGTCGCTGTGGGTGGTGCTGCCCTACGGAGTGCTCGTCCTCGTCACCGCCGCCAGTTCCGCCGGAGGCTGGCTGATAGCGTTTCGGGAACATCGTGAGATTCCCACAACAGCGGAGGTGAACGCATGAGTGGACCGCTGCTTCCGATCACCCGCCGCAATGTGATCCGCGGCGGCGCCTGGACCGTGCTGTTCTTCTCGACGAGCGTCACTATCGGCTTCGCGATCTTCTCCGCAATCGACAGCGCCACGCGTCCGCACGGCGGCTGGGGTATCGGCGTGGTCGTGCTGATCCTTGTGATCGGCTTCCCCCTCGCGATCATCACCGGTGCTGTCGTGGCCCTTGTCTTCGGTGTTCCACTCGCACTACTGTCCGGCTACCTGCTGCGCCGAGTGTCGTCGCCCGCATTCCACGCTCTCGGTGCCGGGATCATCGGCGCGGTTCTCGCCACCGCCGTCGGCCTGCTCGTTGGCCAGCTCCTGCCCGGCCTGCTGGCTGTGCTGATCGTCGCGGGCGGCCTGAGCGGCGCAGGAGGCTGGCTGATGGCCCGCCGCGGCCAGGTTCACGATGAGAACGAGCAGCGCCTGCGCGCCACCCTGGGCGAGTCCTTCTAGAGGCCCTCGGTGTTACGCACGGCGGTGACCGAGTACTCGATCGTTGTCTCCACCGGATCACGTACACAGCCCTTGGCTATCGCCTCCTTGCTGAGCGTGTCGGTGTAGACGATGCTGCCGGAGAGGCCGGTGGCGGTGAGCACACCGTCGACGTCAGCGGACTCGGTCACCAACAGCTCGACCTCCTGCGAGTAGTCGAAGGCGTCGAGCACGAGAACCGCCTCCGATTCGGCGCGCATGCAGTCGAGGGATCCCGTGAATCGCCAGCTGACTCCCCCGTCGATCTGGGTGAGCGGTGTCTGTTCGCGTGCGTCAGCGGTTGTGCCGCTCCACACCATCCCGGGGCAGATGACCGCGTCGCACGGCGTCTGGTCGAGCAGCACGAGCCGCGTGGACACCGCACCGACCGCGCGCGTCTCGCCGCTGACGTCATTGCTCGCGGTGATGGTACGGGTCAGGGTCCACTCCCCGTCGAAGCTCGCCTGCGGAGTGGTGACGGTGCTCGTGGGTGCCGGCGCGGGAGCCGGCTCGCCAGTGCAGCCGACGAGGGTGAGGATCGCCAGGGGCGCGGCGAGAACCGCCGCGACGATGCGGGACGTCATCCCTCGCGGAACGCTGACTCGTCGGCAGCACTCACCGCGTCATCCGGCAGCGGACGCGCGATCGGGATCTTGCTGCCGAGCACCTGCGAGACGACGTCGCGCGCGATGTCCTGCGGGGTGAGCCCGACGCGCTCGAGGATCTCCTCGCGTGAACCGTGGTCGAGGAACTCGTCGGGCAGGCCGAGCTCGGTGACCGCCGTGTCGACGCCCGCTGCGCGCAGGTCCTGGCGGATGCGCGTGCCGATGCCGGCGACGCGAACGCCGTCCTCGATGGTGATGACGATGCGGTGCTCGGCCGCGAAGCCGATCACGCTCTCCGGCACGGGCACCACCCAGCGCGGGTCGATGACCGTCGCGCCGATGCCCTGGGCGGCGAGACGCTCGGCGACCTGCAGGCCGATCTTCGCCATCGGCCCGACGGTGACGATGAGCACGTCCTTGTGGGCCGCCTCGCGCAGCACGTCCACACCATCATCGGTGCGACGCACGGCATCGAACTCGGTTCCGACGCTGCCCTTCGAGAAACGCAGGACGGTCGGCCCATCCTCGACGAGAACGGCCTCCGCGAGTTCCTCGCGCAGGCGCGTCGCGTCGCGCGGGGCCGCCAGGCGAATGTGCGGCACAACCTGGAGGATAGCGAGGTCCCACATGCCGTGGTGACTCGGCCCGTCAGGACCGGTGACACCCGCGCGGTCGAGCACAAACGTCACACCGGCCTTGTGGAGCGCGACATCCATCAGAATCTGGTCGAACGCGCGGTTCACGAACGTGGCATAGAGCGCAACGACGGGGTGCAGGCCGCCGAAGGCGAGGCCAGCTGCCGAGGTCACGGCGTGCTGTTCGGCGATGCCGACGTCGAGCACACGATCCGGGTATTTCTCGGCGAACTTGTGCAGGCCCGTTGGGCGGAGCATGGCGGCCGTGATTCCCACAATGCGAGGATTACGGTCCGCGATCTCGACGATCTCGTCGGCGAACACGCTCGTCCACGAGGGCTTCGACGCCACTTCGACGGGTTCGCCCGTCTCGGAGTCGATCTGGCCGACCGCGTGGAACTGGTCTGCGGCGTCGGCGAGGGCCGGCTCGTAGCCGTGGCCCTTCTCGGTGATGGCGTGCACGATGACCGGAGCGCCGTAGTTCTTTGCCTGCTGCAGAGCCTGCTGCAGGGCCGCGACGTCGTGGCCGTGCACCGGACCGATGTACTTGATGTCGAGGTTCGAGTAGAGCGCCTCGTTGTTGGTGAAGCGGCTGAGGAAGCCGTGGGTGCCGCCACGGATGCCGCGGTATAGTGCGCGACCGGGCGCCCCGAACGTCGCGAACACGCGCTCGCTCGAGCGGTGCAGCTTGCGGTAGGAGCGACGGGTGCGCACATCGTTGAGGAAGTGCGCCATGCCACCGATGGTCGGGGCGTAGGAGCGCCCGTTGTCATTGACCACGATGACCAGGTTGCGACTGTTGTCGTCACTGATGTTGTTGAGCGCCTCCCACGTCATCCCACCGGTCAGGGCACCGTCGCCGACGATCGCGACGACGTGGCGATCGGCCTGGCCGGTCATGGTGAAGGCGCGCGAGATGCCGTCGGCCCAGGACAGCGAGCTCGAGGCGTGCGATGACTCGACGATGTCGTGCGGCGATTCGGAGCGCTGCGGGTACCCCGCGAGGCCGCCCAACTGGCGCAACCTGCTGAAGTCCTGTCGACCGGTCACCAGTTTGTGCACATAGCTCTGGTGGCCGGTGTCGAAGATGATCGCGTCGTACGGTGAGTCGAACACCCGGTGGATGGCGAGGGTCAGCTCCACCACGCCTAGGTTCGGACCGAGGTGCCCGCCGGTCTTCGACACCTCGGTGACGAGAAACTGGCGGATCTCGGCGGACAGCTCGACGAGCTGGTCATTCGACAGTCCGTCGAGGTCCCTCGGCCCACTGATGTTCTCGAGAAGGCCCATACCGGAAAGCCTAAACCAGCGACCTCAGAACGTACTGCAGGATGCCGCCGTTGCGGTAGTAGTCCGCCTCGCCGGGGGTGTCGATCCGCAGCACTGCATCGAATTCGACGGTGGCCTTGCCATCTGCTGAGTGTTCGCTGGGTGCAGCCACGACGTGGAGTGTCTTCGGCGTGCGACCCTCGTTGAGCTCTTCGACGCCCGAGATCGAAATGACCTCGGTGCCGTCGAGTCCGAGGGACTCCCACGTCTCACCGGCCGGGAACTGCAGCGGAAGCACGCCCATTCCGATGAGGTTTGAACGGTGGATACGCTCAAAGCTCTCGGTAATGACGGCCTTGACGCCGAGCAGCGAGGTTCCCTTCGCAGCCCAGTCACGGGACGAACCCGAGCCGTACTCCTTGCCACCGAGGATGACGAGCGGGATGCCCTGCTCCTGGTAGTTCTGCGAGGCGTCGTAGATGAACGACTGCGGGGCGTCGGCCTGGGTGAAGTCGCGCGTGTAGCCGCCCTCGACGTTGTCGAGGAGCTGGTTGCGCAGGCGGATGTTGGCGAAGGTTCCACGGATCATGATCTCGTGGTTGCCGCGACGCGATCCGTAGGAGTTGTAGTCCTTGCGAGCCACACCGTGGGCGTCGAGGTACTTGCCCGCGGGGGTGTCGCCCTTGATGTTTCCGGCCGGGCTGATGTGGTCGGTTGTGACCGAGTCGCCGAGCTTTGCGAGAACGCGGGCACCGGAGAAGCTCGTGACCGGGGTCAGCTCCATGGTCATGCCGTCGAAGTACGGGGGCTTGCGCACGTAGGTCGACTCGGCGTCCCACTCGAAGGTGGCGCCGGTCGGCGTCGGCAGGTTCTGCCAGCGCGCGTCACCGTCGAAGACTCCCGCGTACTCGTGCGTGAACATCTCGGTGTCGATCGAGGAGTCGATGGTCGACTGCACCTCGGCCGCGTCGGGCCAGATGTCGGCGAGGTAGACGTCCTTGCCCTCCGTGTCGGTGCCAAGGGCGTCTTTCTCGAAGTCGAAGTTCATCGATCCGGCGAGGGCATAGGCGATGACGAGCGGCGGCGAGGCCAGGTAGTTCATCTTCACGTCGGGGTTGATGCGACCCTCGAAGTTGCGGTTACCGGACAGAACGGCAGTGACGGCGAGGTCGTTGTCGTTGACCGCGGCGGAGATCTCGTCGAGCAGCGGGCCCGAGTTGCCGATACAGGTGGTGCAGCCGTAGCCGACCGTGTAGAAGCCGAGGTCTTCGAGGTACTCGGTGAGTCCGGCCTTGGCGTAGTAGTCGGTGACGACCTTCGAGCCGGGCGCAAGGGTGGTCTTGACCCACGGCTTGGCCTTCAGGCCCTTCTTGCTGGCGTTACGAGCGAGCAGGCCGGCCGCGAGCATCACGCTCGGGTTGGAGGTGTTCGTGCAGCTCGTGATGGCCGCGATCGCCACGGCACCGTGATCGAGCGTGAACGTGGATCCGTCGTCGAGGGTGACCTTTGATGGCTTCGAGACGTTCGAGGGCGCGTGGCTCGAGTGCGAGTACTGGTGAGCACTCTCCTCGTCCTCGGGGGTCAGGCCGTTCGGGTCGGAGGCCGGGAAGCTGCCCTCTATTGCGGCGTCGACCTTGGAGTGGTCGACCGACGCGTAGGCGTTCAGGTCTTCGACGAACTGCTCCTTGGCGCGGCTGAGCTCGACGCGGTCCTGGGGACGCTTCGGGCCGGCGATGGAGGGGACCACGGTGGAGAGGTCGAGTTCGATGTACTCGGAGAAGACCGGCTCGACGCTCGCGTCGTGCCAGAGCTTCTGCAGCTTCGAGTAGGCCTCGACGAGTGCGACCTGCTCCTCGCTGCGGCCGGTAAGGCGCAGGTAGTCGAGGGTGACGTCGTCGATCGGGAACATTGCTGCAGTCGAGCCGAACTCGGGGCTCATATTGCCGATGGTGGCGCGGTTCGCGAGCGGCACCTGCGCCACGCCCTCACCGTAGAACTCGACGAACTTGCCGACGACGCCGTGCTTGCGCAGCATCTGCGTGATGGTCAGCACCACGTCCGTTGCGGTCACACCGGTCGGGATTGCACCGGAAAGCTTGAAGCCGACGACCTTGGGGATGAGCATGGAAACGGGCTGGCCGAGCATGGCCGCCTCGGCCTCGATGCCGCCGACGCCCCAGCCCAGCACGCCGAGGCCGTTGACCATGGTGGTGTGCGAGTCGGTGCCGACGCAGGTGTCGGGGTAAGCACGGAGCGCGCCGCCCACGGTGCGGGTGAAAGTGACCTGGGCCAGGTACTCGATGTTGACCTGGTGCACGATGCCGGTTCCGGGCGGCACGACCTTGAAGTCGTTGAAGGCGGTCTGTCCCCAGCGAAGGAACTGGTAGCGCTCGCCGTTGCGCTCGTACTCGAGCTCGACATTGCGCTCGAGGGCGTTCTCGGAGCCGAACAGGTCTGCGATCACGGAGTGGTCGATGACCATCTCGGCGGGCGAGAGCGGGTTGATCTTCTTCGGGTCTCCCCCGAGCTCGACAACTGCCTCACGCATGGTGGCGAGGTCGACGATGCAGGGAACACCCGTGAAGTCCTGCATCACGACACGGGCGGGCGAGAACTGGATCTCGGTGTCGGGCTCGGCGGTGGCCTGCCAGGATCCGAGGGCCTGGATCTGGTCCTTGGTGACGTTCGCGCCGTCCTCGGTACGCAGCAGGTTCTCGAGCAGCACCTTGAGGCTGAACGGGAGCTTGTCGTGGCCCTCGACGGTGTCGATGCGGTAGACCTCGTAGTCGGTTGACCCGACGGTGAGAGTGTCTTTGGACCCAAAGCTGTTTACTGCCGACATTGTGCCGTCTCCCTTGCTGACCTGGAACAATCCTCGCTGCCAGCCAGCGTCAGGGCTAGCAAGGCAAGCCTAAGCCCGGGGCCTCGAAAGGCGGCCGGAAAGCATTGCGTTATCCCCCACTATATATCTTGATATCAAGATACTTTGGCCGTCGGGATGATCCGCGCAGTGGTGAGCCTTACCCGCGCAGGCTATTCGGGCTGCTCGAGATCCTTCTCCGGCTCTGCGCCCGGGTACACGCGACGCACGAGCATCCAGGTCAGCCAGAGCGCCGCGGCATAGAGCGGCAGGCCGGTGATGAGCTTGGTTCCGGCGAGCCACTCCGGCAGGTCGGCGATATACAGCGGCAGCTGGATCGCAACGCGAATGACCGAGGGCACGATCCAGATGATGGTCGCGAGCACGAAGGCGCGCTTCTTGACCACGTCGTCGCGCCAGCCGGGGTGGTCGGCCATGAGCAATCCCACGATCACGCCGACGAAGGGCCAGCCGACCAGCAGACTGATGACGAGAACGAGGATGACGCCCGCGTTGATGATGATCCCGGGGAGGAAGTTGTTGCCCGCGCTGTTCGTGAGCAGCGAGAGCGCCGCTGTCAGCGCGATGCCGATGGCGCCGGAGATGGCCGGGGTCAGCGGCAGGCGGTTGACCGCCCGGCCGATGATGAGCCCGATCGCGACGGCGATGGGCAGGGCGAGCGAAAGCGGCAGGTTCTTCGTGATCGAGAACATCACGAGGAAGACGAGGCCGGGCAGGAAGGACTCGACGAGCCCGCGAATCCCGCCGACGATCGACAGCAGGCCGGTGAACGTCGGCGCCTCGGTCGGGTCGACCTTGCCGAACGCCGACTGGCGCATGGCTGCGGAGAGCTGGTCGGAGAAGCTCGGCTCGGCCTCCTCCGGCTGCTTGTCGCCCGGTTGTGGATCGCCTGGTGTGCTCATCGCCACTAGAGGGTGGGCATCTCGGTGGCCGCACCCGACGCTGCGGGCATGTGCAGCGGGATCAGGTCGCGCGGGGGCATCGGCGTGTTGCCACGAACCACGACGATGGAGCGGAACAGGTCCTCGATCTTCGCTGCGGCATCCGCGTCCACGGCGCCTTCGCCGGCGATGACGCCGCGGAGGAACCAGCGCGGGCCGTCCACCCCGACGAAGCGGGCGAGACGATTGGTACCGGTCTGCGGTCCGGTGGTCACCGGGATCTGCGCAAGCACCTCGGGTCCGAACGGTCCTTCGGTGATGCGGGTCGATCCGCCCTGCTTCTGGATCTGCTCGACGATCTGTGCGCGGATCTCATGCCAGAGTCCGGCACCGCGCGGTGCGGCGAAGGGCTGCACCTGCAGTGTTGACCCGGCATAGTCGAGGCCAACCGCGACGACGCGCTTGCTGCCTTCTTCGACCTCGAGTCGCAGCTGCAGGTCGGGGCGCGGAACGATCTTGACGCCACCGAGGTCGACGTAGGGGCGAACGGCGTTCGCCTCGCTCTCATCGAGCGGTCCCGCCGTCGCACGGTCGAGCGGTGCGGACTTGGCGTCGGGCTGCTCATCGGGAAGTTCGAGGTCGGTCTCGGTCGAGTCGTTCACTTCTGTACTCCTGAATCGGGTGAGCTGTAGCCGGTAGAGCCGAATCCGGACTCCCCGCGTGCACTGCCCGGCAGTGTCTCCACCGGGATGAACCGTGCCCGAACGACGGGCATGATGACGAGTTGGGCGATCCGGTCGCCGACCGCCACAGAATACGCCACCGAGGTGTCGGTGTTCAGCATGGTGACCCGGATCTCTCCGCGGTAACCGGCATCGACCGTTCCCGGCGCGTTCACCAGCGTGATGCCGTGCTTTGCTGCGAGTCCGCTGCGCGGCATAACGAACGCCGCGTATCCGTCCGGCAGGGCGATCGATACTCCCGTGCCCACGACTGCACGCTGGCCGGGGGCGAGCTCGACGGCTTCGCTCGCAACGAGGTCGGCTCCGGCGTCGCCCGGGTGCGCATACGCGGGGATTCCCGCAGCTGAAATGAGGACCTCAACGGTTTTCGACACGTCACGAGGGTAGTGCAGAACTCCGCGCGCCTCGAAAAGTGGTCGAATAGGGGTATGACGACTTATCGGGAACGCCTGTGGCCAGCACCCTGGCTCTTTCTTGCGACGGCCCTTGTGCTCCCCGCCACCCTGCTCGTGTTCGTTCCGATCAACTTCACCGTCGGTGTCGTCGTGGCGGTCGTGTTCTATGTCGGCATCTGCCTCGCGATGGTGCTGAGCGCACCGAGCGTAGAGGTCACCGAGACGCACTTCATCGCGGGCCGCGCGCGCCTTCCGCTGACAGCCGCCGGCGAGGCCGTTGCGTTCGAGGGCGCGGAGGCTACCCTCGAGCGTGGGCAGCGTCTCGACGCTCGCGCGTGGCTTGTGCTGCGCGGCTGGATCGCTCCCGTGGTGCGTGTCGAGGTCACCGACCCCGAGGATCCCGCACCGTACTGGCTCGTGTCGTCGCGTCATCCCGACAAAATCGTCGAGGCTCTCGCCTCGTATCGGAACGCCGCGACGAACTGATTGGTTGAACGGCCTTAGGCCGCGCACTCCAGGCAAATCGGCCCGAGCTTGGACTGGTGATCGATCTGCGAGCGGTGCTTCACGAGGAAGCAGCTCACACACGTGAACTCGTCAGCCTGCGGGGGCAGGACGACAACATCGAGATCGAGGTCGGAGAGGTCTCCGCCTTCGAGTTCGAAGCTGCCGGGGTTGTCGGCGTCGTCGTCTCCGACGGAACCCGACATTTTGTCCGGAACGCGCTCCTTCAGAGCCTCGATCGACTCAGTGTCGTCGTCGGTCTTTCGGGGTGCGTCGTAATCGGTTGCCATGCCCATCCACTTCTTGTAAGCGCCTTATAAACGAAATCGGCGGGCACAGTTTGCATCATCGGGTTGCTAATAGCAAACCGCTGAACTGCTCTCGTATCCGCGCGGTGAAGGTAACTTGCGGCACGCCCGGCGTATTCCCTCGAATGTGACCTGCGCCGTGTCATCCTTAGGGCGAATGTCGAGGGCTGGAGGCCACCGAAATGCAGGACCTGAGGGTAATCGGAGTCGAGAACGGAGCGCTGCTCGTAGCCTCTGACGACGGACAGCGCTATCGCATACCGATCGACGAGGTGCTCCAGTCGAAACTGCGGCAGAGCCAGCCGGAACCCGGGGCGGGCCGCAAGCTGTCGCCGCGCGAGATCCAGGCGCACATCCGTGCCGGCATGTCGGCCCAGGATGTCTCGTCCATCACCGGCGTTCCGATCGACTACATCCAGCGCTTCGAAGGCCCGGTGCTCGCCGAGCGCGAGTTCGTCGTCGAGACCGCCCTCGGCGTGCGCGTGCACACCGCACTCGAGACCGACCCGCTCGTTCAGGGCGCGACCTTCGGCTCGGCGATCCGCGAGCGGCTGCACGGCCTCGGCGCGATCAACGAACGCTGGGCGAGCTGGAAGGAGCAGGGTGGCGGCTGGGTCGTCAAGCTGTCCTTCACGGCCGACCAGATCGACCACGACGCGCGCTGGAGCTTCGAGCCGCGCAAGCTTGCCCTCGCACCCCTCAACTCTGAGGCCACCACGCTTTCGCAGCAGGGCGAGGCTCCCGGTGGGCTCATCCCCCGCCTGCGCGCCGTGAGTGCGACCGGTCGCGAAGCCGACAGCAGCCGGTTCGACAGCGGAGCATTCGACGCCAGTACTTTTGAACGCAGCGACATGCCCGACGCGGCCAACCGCTTCGCACCCTCAGACGACGAGCTCGGCGACGATCACAACCAGACCGCCGACCTGCTCGACGCCCTGCGCCGCCGCCGGGGCGAGCGCGAGGCCGCATCCTTCATCGAGGACGAGTCGAACGAGCCCGGCCAGCCCACGGCCGGCATCCGCATCGTCGACGTGCCCCTCATCGACTACCTGCCGATCGCGAACGACGATGCTCCGGATGACGGTCGCGCCACGTCACCGCAACCACACGTCGCGGCACCCGCGAAGGCGCGCAAGGGTCGAACGGCAATGCCCAGCTGGGACGACATCGTGTTCGGTGCACGTCCCGACGACGACCTGTAGCCGCTAGATACGGCTAAACGCTCCGTATCGCAACACGGGGATCTTCGTCTCCGCGGGTGAGAACGAGCCGTGCTGGCCGATCATGCCGTGGCTGCCGGGCTTGATGAGCCGGGAGTCGTAGTACGCGACATCCTTGCGCGCCGCCACGAGGATGTCCCCGATGCGCGGTGCCACCTCGGCTCGCACCTCGCCGAACCAGTTCGCGGCAATGGCGTCATCCCGGGTCGCAACCCACGCGCGGTCGCTCTCCTCGGCGCGCCATGCGGCGAGAGTCGATTCGCGCACGGCGGATAACGCGTCCTTCTCGAAGTGCACCTGGAGGCAGCGCGGCTCCCCCGCGAGGAACCGCACGCCGTCGAGCAGCGCTGGGGTGCCGTCGACGTGGATGTGGCCGTGCTCCGGGATGTCGAGCACCCCGTGGTCGGCGGTCACCAGCAGGCCATCGCCGGGCGCGAGCGACTGCTCGAGCGTACGGATCGCGGCATCAACGCTCTCGAGCGTGCTGATCCACTCGCTCGACTCCCAGCCGTGCGCGTGGCCGGCCATGTCCAGCTCGGGGATATAGAGGTACGCGATTCCCCGCGCACCCGTCGCTGCCCAGGCCAGGGCCTCGTCGACGCGGTCAGTGATGCTCGAGGCGCCTACGTACGCTGCTCCACGGAGCACGCCGTGTGTGAATCCGGAGTCCCGATAACGCTCGGGCGCGATGACGACCGCGTCTAGACCCGCGGCGATTGCCGTCTCGAAGACGGTGGGCATCGGCTGCCACGCGACGGGGTCCAGCGAAGAGTCCCAGCCGGAGAGCTGCTTAAGAAGGCGGTCGTTCACCGTGTCGAGCACGGTGAATCCGACCAGCCCGTGCTGGCCGGGGAGGGTCCCGGTTGTGAGCGTCGCGAGCGCCGAGGCCGTTGTGGTCGGGAATCCCGAGTCGATGATCGACGACTTCGTCAGGGGCGCCATAAGCGTGCGGGCGTGGCCGGCGCGGGCCTTGAGCGCTGCCGCCCCGAGTCCGTCGACGAGCACCACGATCGCCCGGTCGGCGCGCGGCAGACCCAGGCGGTTGTCGCCTCCGGAAATTGCCGCGAGACACGATGGCATTACATCGGCAAGGCTCATCCGGTCTGATTTGAGCGCCGGTAACATGGGGGCAATCCTATGACTACTCCCGCCATTCCCCCTGCCACAGGTTCGAACGCCACCGCTGAAGGCGAACACATCGAAGAGGTCGATGTCTCGACCGAGATGCAGGGTTCGTTCCTCGAGTACGCCTACTCGGTCATCTACTCGCGCGCGCTGCCCGACGCCCGCGACGGACTCAAGCCCGTGCAGCGGCGCATCCTGTACCAGATGGCGGAAATGGGCCTGCGTCCCGATCGCGGGCACGTGAAGTCGGCGCGCGTCGTCGGCGAGGTCATGGGAAAACTCCACCCGCACGGCGACGCGTCCATCTACGACGCGATGGTGCGCCTCACCCAGGACTTCATCCTGCGCGTGCCGCTCATCGACGGGCACGGCAACTTCGGATCGCTGGATGACGGCCCCGCTGCCCCTCGCTACACCGAGGCGCGCCTGCACGCGACCGCCCTCGCGATGACGGAGAACCTCGACGAGGACGTCGTCGACTTCGTGCCCAACTACGACAACCAGCTGACCCAGCCCTCCGTGCTGCCTGCCGCGTTCCCGAACCTGCTGGTCAACGGCGCCTCGGGCATCGCCGTCGGCATGGCGACCAACATGGCGCCGCACAACCTCATCGAGGTCATCGGCGCCGCACGCCATCTGCTGCAGCATCCGAGCGCGACCCTCGAAGACCTGATGGAGTTTGTGCCCGGCCCCGACCTGCCGACCGGCGGCACGATCAGCGGCCTCGACGGTATCAAGGACGCGTACGCGAACGGCCGCGGCGCCTTCAAGACCCGAGCCCGCGTCACCGTCGAGTCGATCTCGGCCCGCAAGCAGGGTCTCATCGTCACCGAACTGCCGTATATGGTCGGCGCCGAGAAGGTCATCGAGAAGATCAAGGACGGCGTCGGGTCGAAGAAGCTGAACGGCATCTCCGACGTGACCGACCTCACCGATCGCAAGCACGGCCTGCGACTCGTCATCGGCATCAAGACCGGCTTCAGCCCCGAAGCCGTGCTCGAGCAGCTCTACCGCTTCACCCCGCTCGAGGACTCGTTCAACATCAACAACGTCGCACTCGTCGATGGCGGCCCCCGCACGCTCGGCCTCAAGGAGCTGCTGCAGGTCTACGTCGACCACCGTCTCTCGGTGGTCACCCGCCGCAGCCGCTACCGCCTCGCGCGACGCCTCGAGCGACTGCACCTCGTCGAGGGCCTGCTCATCGCGATCCTCGACATCGATGAGGTCATCCAGGTGATCCGCCAGAGCGATGACAGCGAGCAGGCCCGCACGCGCCTCATCGACGTCTTCGACCTCTCCCAGATCCAGGCCGAGTACATCCTCGAGCTGCGCCTGCGCCGCCTGACCAAGTTCAGCCGCATCGAGCTCGAGAAGGAGCAGGAGCAGCTGAAGGCCGAGATCGCCGAGCTCGAGGCGATTCTCGCCGACCCCGCTCGCGTGCGCACCCTTGTCTCCGACGAGCTCGAAGACGTCTCCGACCGCTTTGGCACACCTCGCCGCACCCTGCTCACCGAGGCTCGCGCGAGCGTCGCCATGAGCTCCTCGCGGTCGAAGGTCGCCCCGATCCTCGAGATCGCCGACACCCCGTGCCGGGTTGTGCTGTCGACGACCGGTCGCGCGATCCGCATCGACATCGCCGAAGACCAGGATGTCCGGACGTCGGATGGATCGGCTCTAGCCGCACGCCGCCGCTCGAAGCACGACGCCATCCAGTCATCCCTCGTGACCACGAGTCGCTCGGAAATCGGTGCCGTCACCAATCTCGGACGTCTCATCAGGTTCACCGCGGTGGACCTCCCCAACGTGCCGGGCAACTCGATCCAGCTGGGGGCGGGCGCACGCATCAGCGACTACCTCGCCCTCGCGAACAAGAAGGAGCGCGTGCTCGGCCTTGTGGCGCTCGACGGCGACTCCCCCATCGCGCTCGGCACCCGCCAGGGCGTCGTGAAGCGACTCGCGATGGGCGGCTTCCCCTCGAAGCCCGACTTCGAGGTCATCGCCCTCAAGCCCGGCGACGAGGTCGTGGGCGTGAGCCAGGGCGCCGATTCTGCCGAACTCGTCTTCATCACCTCCGACGCGCAGCTGCTGCACTTCTCGGCGGGCGCGGTGCGCCCGCAGGGAGCCTCGGCCGGCGGCATGGCGGGCATCAACCTCGGCGCGAAGGCCGCCGTGGTCTTCTTCGGTGCACTCGACCCGGAAGCGGAGAACATCGTCGCGACGGTGTCCTCATCGACGGAGACCATCGCAGGCGTCGATCCCGGTCGCGCGAAAGTCTCGGCGCTCGGCGAGTTCCCCGGCAAGGGGCGAGCGACCGGCGGTGTGCGGGCACACAGCTTCCTCAAGGGCGAAGATGTGCTCGCACTGGCCTGGGCCGGGCCTGCACCCGCGCTCGCGGTCGGCACGGACGGCTCGGCGCGCACCCTGCCGGAGTCGGGCGCGAAGCGCGATGCATCCGGAACCGTGCTCGACGGCGTGATCGGGTCGATCGGCGTCAGCCTGTAGTCAGATGTGCGGCACGAACTCCTGCCAGGCCTTGCGGCGCTCGCGACGGGGATCGATCTCGACCCGGTCGGCGACATCGATGATGAGCGTGCGGCGGGCACGACGGGTGTAGTGCGGCCAGCCCGGGTCGGGGGCGGAACCGTGCGCGAAGGCGAGCCAGTGCTGCTGCATACGTGCACCCGCGCGCTTGAACGCCCGGCGGCCGCCCAGCGCGCCCATCGCTCGGCCAAAGGCGCCGTCCATGCGGTCGAACAGGGCGAACAGCTCGAGTCCGTGGGTCGCGTCGAAGCCGGCGAGGCGCACGAGGCGCGGGGCGATGTCGAACCGGTAGAAGAAGACCGGCGCAAAGGCCGAGTGCCGTTCGGCGACCTTGATCGACGGGAACCAGAACGCGTAGTCGCCCCCGAAGTCCGCAGCGGGCCTCGGTGCGGGAAGCCCCGGGTACTGCGCCTTGAGCGCCTTGCGGGCCTTCTTGCGGGTGCGCGCGAAGATCGCGCGGATGCGCTGCGGGGTCGTGGCGAGAATGTCGAGGCGTCCGCGGAACAGCGAACCCTCGCGGTCGTTGGTCCCGATAATGAGCGGAATGCGCTGCGCCCGCCCCGCCTTGAACGCGTCGAGCGGGCGTTCGGGCAGGAACTCCCCGTCGATGACGGGGCAGAGGGCGATGGTTCCGGGCCAGGCGTCGGGCGACCGCAGCTGCATCCGCGTCGTCGCCCGCACGAGCGCATCGATCTCGGCCGTGGCGAGCAGCTGGGCCGCGCCCTCTTCGGTTGTGCTCTCGGTGTCCGAGTCATCGACGAGCTCACTGAGCATCTCCATGAACTCCTCGGCCCACGTTGCCGTGATCTCGGACGGGTAGACCGCGTTCGGCGGCGGGCTCTGCGCGATCGCCCGGGCGAAGAGGCCGCTCGCGCGCGGCACGGTCATCAGGGTCGTCACGGCGTTGGCGCCGGCTGATTCGCCGAACAGGGTCACGTTGGCGGGGTCGCCCCCGAAGGCGGCGATGTTGTCGCGCACCCACTCGAGCGCGGCAACCTGGTCGCGCAGCCCGAGATTGCTGTCGATGGGATGCTCGCGCGTCGCGTACCGCGTGAAATCGAGGTAACCGAGCGCGCCGAGGCGGTAGTTGAAGGTGACGAAGAGCACTCCGCCGCGCCGCACGAGTCCTTCGCCGAGGTGTGGGATCTCCCGCGAGGATCCCACGGAGTAGGCACCGCCGTGGATGTAGACCATAACGGGAAGGCCGTCGCCCCCGGTCTCCGGCGCCGTGACGTTGATGGTGAGGCAGTCCTCCGACATCGGCACGTTGGCCTTGGGGCCGAGGAACTGGCCGTTGCGGTCCTGGGCGGCGACCGGGCCGAAGGCGTCGGCGGCACGGGTTCCCACCCAGGGCTCGACCGGCTGCGGTGCGCGGAAGCGGCGCTCTCCGTCCGGACTCGCCGCGTACGGCATCCCGCGCCACAAGCGGAGGCCACGCCACATCATGCCCTCCACGGCACCTCCGGTGATGGAGACGGTCAGGCCTGTTTCAGTCTCGAGCACGATGCGAGTGTAGGGGCCGCAGGTAAACGAAAGGCCCCGCACCACTCGGATGCGGGGCCTTCTGCGACTGCCCCTACTTCGTAACCGCCTTCTCGAGGGCGGCGATCAGCTCGTCGAGCCCCCAGGTCAGCGAGAGCGCGGTGGGCGGGGAGACCGCTGAGATGTACTCGGTGCCGACGACCGTAGCGAGGTTGCCCGCCTTGACGGCTGGGATGGCGTTACGAGCTGTCACGAACGTGTCGGCCTCGGCCTGGGTGTCGGCATACGCCACCACGACTTCGGCGTCGATCTTGTCGAGCTCCTCGTAGCTGAGCGTGTAGTAGAACGTCGCGTCGCCATTGGCGAGGGCGTCGACCGAGGGCGCGTTCTCGAAGCCGAGGTCGAGCAGGAACTCGACGCGCGGGTCGGCAGGCTTGTAGACGTAGAAGACCCCTCCGACATCCCAGGTGGCTGCGATCGTCTTGCCCGCGAACTCGGGGTGAGCGTCAGCCTGGGCCGCAATCTCGGCGTCGATGTCCTCGAGGAGGGTGGCCGCCTCGGTGGTCTTTCCGAGCGCGGTGCCGACGATCTCGATGAGGTCGCGCCACGGCGTCGACCACGCGGTTTCGGGGTAGGCGACGGTCGGCGCGATGTCGCTGAGAATCGCGTACTGCTCCTCAGTGATGCCCGAGTAGCCGGCGAGGATCACGTCGGGATCCGCCGCGATGATGTCCTCGTAGGGGGGCTCCTCAGGGGACTCGGGGAGCATGGTCGGCGTCTCGGCACCCAGTTCGGTGAGCTCGTCGGCGATCCACGGCAGCACGCCGTTCTCGTCACCGGCGTAAGCCTCGAACGGGATGGCCACGGGCACGACGCCCAGAGCGAGTGCCGCATCAGCACTGCCCCAACCCCACGTGACGACGCGCTCGGGCTGGGCCGGGATCTCCGTCTCGCCGAAAGCGTGCTCGATGCTCACGGGGAACGTGCCGCCGGCCTCGGGAGCGGGGCTGTCTGCCTCGGGGGTGCTCGCGCACCCGCTGAGGACCAGGGCTGCTGCGATGGAAACGGCTGCTACACCGCGGAAGTTTGTGGGCACGAAGAATCTCCAGTGTCGTCTGAGTGGCTGTGTAAGGGCAGCCTATCCTAAGGAGTGGAACCGGCCAAGTGGGACGACCATGGGCGAGCCGCTCACCGGGTCCGGCATCACCACAGAATCCATGCCGAAGGCAGTGCGCACGGTCTCCCGCGTGATGACCTCGGCGGGTGCCCCGGAATCGACGATGGCTCCGCCGGCCATGACGATCAGGTGATCGGCGTAGCGAGCCGCGAGGTTGAGATCGTGCAGCACCATGACGACGGTCGTCCCCCTCTCGCGGTTCAGGTGCATGAGCAGATCGAGCACCTCCACCTGGTGGGCGACATCCAGAAAGGTCGTCGGTTCATCGAGCAGCAGGATCTCCGGCTCCTGGGCGAGCACCATGGCGATCCAGACCCGCTGGCGCTGCCCGCCCGAGAGTTCCTCGACCGCGCGTTCGGCGAGATCGGCGGTCGAGGTCTGCTCGAGCGCGTGCGCGACGGCGGCGTCATCCCGAGCAGTCCCGCGGGCGAACCAGCCCTGGTGCGGGTAACGGCCGCGTGCCACGAGATCCGCGACCGTGATCCCGGCGGGCGCGATGGGCTGCTGCGGCAGTAGGCCCACCAGACGCGCGAGTTCCTTCGCTCCATACGAGTGGATGTCCCGCCCATCAAGTTCGACGCCTCCGGCTCCCGGCCGCATGAGCCGCGCGAGCCCCCGCAGCAGCGTCGACTTGCCGCACGCGTTCGCACCGACGATCACGGTGATGCTGCCCGGCGGGATCGCGACGTCGAGGCCGGTGATCACGTCGACGCCGTCGTAGGACAGCGACAGGCCCGTCGCGGTCAGGGAATGGGACTCGGTCATGATTCTCCTGGCTAGGCTTCCGTGCGCGACCGGCTCGATGCGAGCAGCCACAGCAGGTAGGGGGCGCCGATCGCGCCCGTGATGATCCCCACCGGCACCTGCACTCCGCCCGGCAGCAGGTGCTGCGAGGCGAAGTCGGCGGTGAGCACGAGAAGGATGCCGATGAGGGCGCTCGGCACGAGGGAGGTGCCGGGCACCAGTCGCCGGGCTATCGGCCCCGAGACGAACGCGACGAAGGCGATCGGGCCGACGGCGGCCGTGGCACTTGCCGCAAGGGCGACGGCGACACCCAGCAGCAGCACCCGAGACAGGTCGACCCGCACTCCGAGTCCGCGAGCGGTCTCGTCGCCGAGTTGCAGCATGCGGAGTTTCGGCGCGAGCAGGGACACAGCCGGGACCAGCACGCCGATGGAGATCGCGGCGACCGCGACCTCGATCCACTGGGTGCCGCTCAGGCTGCCGACCATCCAGACGAGGGCACCCTGCGCATCCCGCACATCGGCACGGGTGAGCAGGTAGCCGAGGGCCGCCTGAGCCATAAACGCGATGCCGATACCGACGAGAACGAACCGATAGCCGGCAATGCCCGACCGCCAGGACAGCAGGTAGATCGCCGTTGCGACGACGAGCGCCCCCACGAAGGCGAAGCCGGAGACGGCGAAACCGCTGAGTCCCAGCACGAGGATCGCAAAGACTGCCGAAACGCTCGCGCCGCTCGTGATCCCGATGAGGTCGGGGCTCGCGAGCGGATTGCCGAGCAGGGACTGGAACAGCGCTCCGGCGAGCCCGAAGGCGAGACCGGCGAGCACGGCCATCGTCATCCGGGGCAGGCGCAGCCGTAGCACGATGAACTCGTTCTTGGCCCCACCCTGCCCGACGAGCGTCGCGAGCAGGTCCGGAATGCTCACGGTGTAGGCGCCGACAGCGAGGCTGACCGCGGCGACCGCGAGCACGCAGAGAAGGAGCACGGCGATCACAAGCCGCGCGCGGGACCGGCGCACCGTGCGCGCCGCGCTCACGACCGTCACAGCGCACCCACCCGCGAGCGGCGTACGAGCGCGATCAACATGGGCGCCCCGAGGAACGCGACGACGATTCCGGCCTCGAGTTCGGTCGGCTGCACGATGAGACGACCCACGACATCGGCGAGCACCAGCAGGATGGGGCCGAGCAACACGGAGTAGGCGAGGATCCAGCGGTAGTCGGGGCCGGTGAAGCGCCTCACGATGTGCGGCACGACGAGTCCGACGAACACGATCGGCCCCGCGATCGCCGTGGCACCACCGCACAGGATGACGATCGCGATGCCTGCGAGCACCCTTGCGAGCATCACGTTCTGGCCGAGACCGCGCGCGACGTCGTCACCGAGCGCGAGCACGTTGAGCATGCGCGAGACGATCGCCGCGAGCAGCAGGCCCAGACCCAGAAAAGGGACGACGACCGACACCGCCGACAGGTCGCGACCGACGAGCGACCCGACCGACCAGAACCGGTACTGGTTCAGGGTGTCGAGATTGCTGAGCAGCACGAGCGTGATCGCGGAAGTGAGCACGGCCGTCACCGCGGCACCCGAAAGGGTCAGCGTGACCGGCGTCGGACTCCCCCGTCGGCCCGAACCGACCGCGTAGACGAGCACCGTAGCGGCCGCCGCGCCGGCGAACGCGAACCAGATATACCCGCTCGCGGCGGTGACCCCGAGGAAGGTGATGCCGAGCACCACAAATAGCGAGGCGCCGGCGTTGACCCCGAGCAGACCGGGGTCGGCGAGCGGGTTGCGCGTGAGCCCCTGCATGATGCCGCCCGCAACTGCGAGGGCCGCACCCGCGAGCAGGCCGATGATCGTGCGCGGCACCCGCAGGTCGCGCACGACATCGTGATCGTTGTTCGAGGGATCGGGATCGAGGATCGCCGCAACGACGGCGTCGAACGCGATCTGCCGGGTGCCGAACGCGAGGCTGATGAGGATGATGGCAACGACTCCGACCGCAAGCAGGATCAGCCCGAGGACACGCCGGCTCACTCGAACGCTTCGGACTTGCCCAGTCGCCAGTAGCCCATGAACGCGACGCGCCCCCGGTCGATGCCGGTCTCGGTGACGAGGTGGCGGCGCAGGGTCTTGATGACGGCCGACTCGCCCGCGAGCCAGGCGTAGAACTCGCCGGGGCTGTCCTCGGGCGAATCCCAGAGGGTCTCGGTGTCGACGTCGATCTCGGCGATCAGCTGAGGCTTCGAGGTGAGCGCTGCGGCGAAGTACTCGGGGTGCTCCCGTGTCCACTCGCGCACGGTGGACTCGAGGTCCGGGCCGCCCGCGTCGCGCGCGAGCCAGCTGACCCGGGTGTCTGCCGCGGAGACCAGGGGCTGGGCATCCCGAGCCGACGGCACCTCGATGAACGCGTGCGCGGTCACGTGGGCGGGTAGCGACTCGAGGATCGCGCAGATCGCGGGTGCTGCCGTCTCATCGCCGGCCAGCAGCACGCGGGTCGCGTCGCCCGGACGCCAGTCGATGCCCACATGCGAATGGATGCTGCGTGCATCGGGTCCCACGAGAATCACCTCGTCGCCCGCGCTCGCCGCCCACAGCCACTCCGATGCCGGACCCTCGGGCCGCCCCGAGGCCCCGGTGTGCACGTAGAAGTCGACGTCGACCTCGCGGGCGGCGGGATCGACACGGCGCACGGTGTAGGTGCGGAAGGGATTGCGCGCCTCTTCGGGCAGCGCACGCCAGAGCTCGTACCAGCTGCCCTGCAGGCGCAGCTGCTCGTCGTCGGCGCCGACCTCGCTGAGGCCCACCCCGGGCAGCGGGAAGATGATCTTGACCCGCTGGTCGAGGGCGTCGGTGCCGAAGCCTTCGAGGTCGTCGCCCGTGAAAGTGACCCGACGGAACGCCGGCGAGAGCTCTTCGATCCGGCGAACCGTCGCACGGTAAGGGCGATAGGCGGGGCGGTCATCGCGAACGAGTACGGTGTCGTCGACCAAGGTAAGCATTACCTAAGTATTGCAGAGGGGCTGTACTTGTCAAAAGATCAACGGTCGCGAGTGCCGAAGTGCGCGCCGATCGCGTCGAGCTTCGCGTCGTCCGTGTACAGCCAGATGCTGCGACCGTCCCCGCAGTCGAGTCGCTGGTCGGGTTCGCCGAACGTACCCGTGATGAAGCCGCCATCGATCGCCGGCTCGTCGCCCCGCTCGTTCACGAAGAAGAAGCGTCCGGTGTCGGCGCGCAGGTAGTCGAGGTTGGCGAGCCACCCGGCCTGGCTGCCGTCCGTCTTGAGAGGAATGAGCCGGATGCCCCGTGCCGAGGGCAGCGCGAGGCGACGAGCGTCCGAGAACGTCGCGTAGCCGATCTCGCTGCCCGCCGGCAGGGACTCGTCGAGGCAGCGCGTCTCGTCGTTGCGGAAGCCGAAGTACCGCTCCGGATGCCCGAGGGTGCCGGGCAACCCGCTAAACAGCGCGAGCACGAGGGTGCCGACCACGCCGATCGCGAGGGCCCGCGGCGCCCAGCGCGGGGGCAACGGGAGCAGCACGAGGACGAGCGGCAGCACGAGCACGGGCCACAGGTAGAGGGTGTGGGTGATGAAGAGCACGGCGGTGCCGGCGAGCCCGCCGAGCGGCACCAGCCCGAACCAGACGGCGACCAGCAGCTCGCGCGTCTCGCCCCTGCGCCGCAGCAGCGTCACCGTCGCGACGACGGCTCCCGCGAGGACTGCGAGAGCCGCCAGGGCGGCGATCACCAGCACAACACGGGTCGGGACATCCGCCCACAGCGCCTCGACATAGGGCGGGAAGTTGGCGAGTCGGCCCGCGAAGATCTCGCCGTTGACATAGGCGAGCGGCGAGGCGCCCTGCAGCGGCGAGAGCACCAGGCGAACCAGGAAGGTGGCGACCAGTATGCCCCCCGCGAGCAGCGCCGGGCGACCCAGGCTGCGCCAGCCGCTGCGGTTCGCGTGCAGCACCAGCACCGCGGCGAAGGCCGGGAAGGCGAAGACGAGGGCGAGCGGGTTCGACGCCGCCGTAAGCACGATCGCGGCACCCAGCATCGCCCGCGCCCAGGGCGTGCGCACGAGGAACACGGCGGGTACGGCGACGAGGAGCAGGTACATCCCGAAGTAGTAGGTCGGGGCGAGGTGGTAGGAGAAGAGCCAGGTGGTGCCGACGAGCGGCAGCGCCACAAGCGGGAGGAAGGCGAGGGATGCCCGCGCCAGCCACTCACCGCGGAACAGCAGTCGAACCACGAGGTACAAAGCCAGGAACAGCAACACATTGTTGAGAACCGCGACGAACAGGTAGTAGCGGTAGAGATCGCCGCCCGCGACGGCGAAGGCGAGCGCGCTGATCGGAAGTTCGGGAAAGACGTAGACCTGGGGCGAGAAGCTCCAGTCGAGGGGACGGCCTGCCGTGACATCCTGCAGCAGCTGGAACAGCACACCGTTGTCGCTCGACCGCAGCTCCCAGTTGGCCGGCCAGTTGGTGGCGCCCTCTCCCCCGGCGCGGAGGACGAAAACGAGCGCGGTCGTCACTCCCGCCGCGATCGCGGCGAGAGAGACGGTGACGAATCTAGGTATCGATCCGGGCACGGTTGAGGCCTTCGCCCGCGATGATGAACTCCTTGCGCGGAGCCACCTCGTTGCCCATCAGCAGCTCGAAGACGCGCGAGGCCTCCTCGGCCGACGCGGCGTCCTTGACCGTCACGCGGCGCAGAGTGCGGAAGCGACGGTCCATGGTGGTCTCGGAGAGCTGGTCGGCGTCCATCTCGCCGAGACCCTTATAGCGCTGGATGGGGTCCTGGTACTTCTTGCCCGAGCGCTTGAGGCCCGCGAGCACACCGTCGAGCTCCTTCTCGGAGTACGTGTAGATGGTCTCGTTCGGCTTGCTGCCGGGGTTCATGACGATGACCCGGTGCAGCGGCGGCACAGCGGCGAACACCCGACCGGCCTCGATCATCGGGCGCATGTACCGGAAGAACAGGGTGAGCAGCAGCGTACGGATGTGCGCGCCGTCGACGTCGGCGTCGCTCATGATGATGACCTTGCCGTAGCGGGCCTGCTCGATGTCGAAGCTGCGACCGGAGCCGGCTCCGATCACCTGGATGATGCTCGCGCACTCCGCGTTGGAGAGCATGTCGGAGACCGAGGCCTTCTGCACGTTGAGGATCTTGCCGCGGATCGGCAACAGCGCCTGGTATTCGGAGTCGCGCGCAAGTTTCGCGGTGCCGAGGGCCGAGTCGCCCTCGACGATCATCAGCTCGCTGTTGGCCACGTCGTTGGAGCGGCAGTCGACGAGCTTGGCGGGCAGTGACGAGCTCTCGAGCGCGTTCTTGCGGCGCTGCGTCTCCTTGTGGGCGCGGGCCGAGATGCGTGACTTCATCTCGGAGACGATCTTGTCGAGCACGAGCGAGCTCTGCGCCTTATCGTCGCGCTTGCTCGACGAGAAGCGCGCGGCCATCTCCTTGGCGATCACCGTCGCGACGATATTGCGCACCGCGGGCGTTCCGAGGATCTCCTTGGTTTGCCCCTCGAACTGCGGCTCGGGGAGGCGCACCGTGAGCACGGCTGTGAGCCCGGCGAGGATGTCGTCCTTTTCGAGCTTGTCGTTGCCGACCTTGAGGCGGCGCGCGTTCAGTTCGACCTGGGCGCGCAGGAACTTCATCAGGCCTGCTTCGAAGCCGGCCTGGTGGGTGCCGCCCTTGGGCGTCGAGATGATGTTGACGAAGCTGCGGAACGTCGTGTCGTAGCCGGTGCCCCAGCGCAGCGCGATGTCGACCTCGCAGTCGCGGGTGAGTTCGGTCGGAACCATCGCGCCGGTCGGCTGCAGCACGGGCACGGTCTCCGTGAAGGTTCCCGAGCCCTGCATACGCCAGGTGTCGGTGAGTGGGGCGTCGGTCGACAGGAAGTCGGCGAACTCGCTGATGCCGCCCGCGAAGCGGAACGACTCGACGGTCGTCTCCTCCCCGCGCGCGTCGGTGATGTCGATACCGAGGCCGGGAACGAGGAACGCCGTCTGGCGTGCCCGGGAGAAGAGCTCCTCGGTCTGGAAGGTCGCGCCCTTGGTGAAGATCTGCGGGTCCGCCCAATAGCGGATACGGGTGCCGGTCACACCCTTGGCGACCTTGCCGACGATGCGCAGTTCACTGTTCGAGACGAACGGCGTGAACGGTGACGCGGGGTTCGGGCCATCGGTGTCGGCGAAGATGCCCGGCTCGCCGCGGTGGAACGACATCGCCCAGGTCTTGCCGTCGCGGTCGACCTCCACGTCGAGTCGCTCGGAGAGCGCGTTCACCACCGAGGCGCCGACGCCGTGCAATCCGCCCGAGGCCGCATAGGAGCCGCCGCCGAACTTGCCGCCGGCGTGCAGCTTGGTGAAGACGACCTCCACACCGCTGAGGCCGGTCTTCGGCTCGATGTCGACGGGGATGCCGCGAGCCTTGTCGCGCACCGTGACCGAGCCGTCGGGATGCAGTTCGACGGCGATCTCGTCACCGCTGCCGCCGAGTGCCTCGTCCACCGAGTTGTCGATGATCTCCCACAGGCAGTGCATGAGGCCGCGCGAATCGGTCGATCCGATGTACATGCCGGGGCGCTTGCGAACCGCCTCGAGACCCTCGAGAACGGAGAGGTGTCGGGCTGAATAATCTGAGCTCGCCACTGCGGTCTCCTGGTGTGTTGTTCGGGTCGGACAATCCAGCCTACCCAGAGCGTGGGACGGCGACCGGATCCGACACCCCTGCCGGATTGGTTCTCGCTGGCACATACGCGTTCAGCGAAATCACCGCCGAATGTCGCATGTCTGTAACAGCATCGTGCTTGTATAGGTACAGCAAGCCACTAAGCCCGAAGGAGCACACCATGTCTCAGATCGACGCGAACAACATCGTCACCGAGAACGCAGCAGCAACCGCTGATGACAGCTCCGACTTCAGCCTCACCGCTTTCGACCGCTGCGACAGCTGCGGCGCGCAGGCCTATGTCCGCGTGACGATGGCCTCGGGCGAACTCTACTTCTGCGCCCACCACGGCGCCAAGTTCAAGGAGAAGCTGTCCGCGACGGCTCTCGCCTGGCACGACGAGTCGAGCAAGCTGCTCGAAAACGCCTGATCTTATTTAAGGCCTAAAGCAAGAACGTTTGATTTAGGGCCTACAGCAAGAACGCCCCGGGTTTTCTCGGGGCGTTCTTCGTTTAACCCCCAAGGATCAGGTCTACGGCCTTCTCGCCGATGACGAGCGACGGGGCGTGGGTGTGGCCACGGATGATGCTCGGCATCACTGAGGCGTCGGCAACGCGAAGTCCGTCGACGCCACGTACGCGCAGCTGCTCATCCACTACCGAGCCGGAGTCGGTCCCCATGCGCGCCGTGCCGACCGGGTGGTACAGCGTGTGTGCGTGCTTCTCGAGCGCGACTACCGCCCGCTCCTCGCGGGAGAGCGTCTCGGCGCCGAGCGGGCGCACGTACCCTTTGCCCACTACTTCGGCGAGGGCGGGCTGGGCGAGGATCTCGTCGCACAGCGCGATACCGGCGAGGAGGGTCGCCCGGTCCTCACCGCCGGAATCGGTCAGGTAGCCCGGGTCGATGACCGCCTTCTCCAGCGGGTCGGTCGAGCGAAGCCGGATCGTGCCGCGACTCTTCGGCTGCAGCAGGATCGCTCCGATCGTGAGGCCGTGCGCGGGGTGCTCGACGAGTCCCTCGTCGACGAACGCGACGGGCGCGAAGATAATCTCCACATCGGGCAGCTCGAGCTCTTCTCGAGTGCGCACAAAGCCGTAGGCCTCGGCGACGTTGGAGGACAGCATCCCGCGCCGCCTCGTCAGGTAGCCGACCACGGAGCCCGCAGACTGCGCGGTGAACAGGGTGTCGCCCGCGGTCGGCACGATCAGGCCGGAGAGCAGGTGGTCGCTGAGGTTGCTGCCCACCTCGGCTGAGTCGACGAGCACCGCGATGCCGTGGCGCTGCAGCTCCTCTGCCGGACCGATGCCGGACAGCATCAACAGCTGTGGGGTGTTCACGGCACCTCCACTCACCACCACCTCGCGCCTGGTCGTGGCGGTCCGGGTCGATCCCCCGTGCAGGTATTCGACGCCGACCGCGCGGGTGCCCTCGAACAGCACGCGCGTGACGTGCGCGCCGGTCGTCACCGTGAGATTCGCGCGACGTCGAGCGGGCTTCAGGTAGGCGTCGGCGGCGCTGAACCGGGCACCCGACCGTTGGTTGACCAGGGTCTCGCTGAACCCCTCGGCGTTGTCGAGGTTCGGGGTGACGACGGCGTAGCCGGCCTCTCGCACCGCCGACAGGAAGCGCGCCGTGTGCGACCTCGGGCTTCGCTGCCGCTCGACACGCATTGTGCGCTCCACCCGATCGAAGTACGGCAGCAGCGCCCGCCACGACCAGCTCTCCCCCGCCGTGCGCGCCCATCCGTCGTAGTCCGCGGCGAAACCGCGCACCCACATCATGGCGTTGAGCGACGAGGAGCCGCCGAGCATCCGCCCGCGTGGCCAGTAGATCGATCGTCCGCCCAGGGTCGTCTGGGGTTCGGTGTCATAGTTCCAGTCGAGCGTGGTACGGAACAGCTTCGAAAAGGCCGCTGGAATGTGCACCTCGGTCTTCGTATCGGCGTCCCCCGCTTCGAGCAGCAGCACGGATGCGTCTCCTCCCGCGCTCAGGCCGGCGGCGACGGCTGCTCCCGCCGAACCCGCGCCGACCACGATGTAGTCGAAGGCGGCGCTCATGCGGGAGTGCCGGCCCGCAGGTCCTTGCGCAGGATCTTGCCCGAGGCAGACTTGGGGATCGCGTCGATGAACTCGACCTGCCGCACCTTCTTGTACGGGGCCACTCGCTCCTCGACGAACGCCATCACCGCGTCGGCGCCGAGATCCGCACCCGCCTGGAGCACAACAAACGCTTTCGGCACCTCTTCACCGTCGGCGTCGTGCGCCCCGACGACCGCGGCATCCGCGATCAACGGGTGGGTGAGGAGCAGCGCCTCGAGCTCGGCCGGAGCGACCTGATAGCCCTTGTACTTGATGAGCTCTTTCAGCCGGTCGACGACGGTGACGAAGCCTTCTGCGGAAACCGTGGCAATGTCTCCCGTGTGCAGGAAGCCGTCGTCGTCGAGCGTCGCGCGGGTTGCCTCGTCGTTGCCGAGGTAGCCGCGCATGATGTTCGGCCCACGGCAGAGCAGCTCGCCCGCCTCGCTCACTCCGTGCGCGGGAACATCGATGTCCTCGCCGGTCGCCGGGTCGATGAGGCGGCACTCGATGTTCGGCAGCGTGATGCCCACCGAGCTGAGCGGAATATCATCCCGGTCGATCGGGATCGCGTGCGACACCGGGCTCATCTCGCTCATGCCGTAGCCCTGTCGCACCACGCAGTCGAGCCGAGACGCCACCGCTGCTCCGAGCGCTCCGTCGAGAGGAGCAGCGCCGGAGAAGACGACGTTCAGGCTCGATAGGTCGTAGTCGTCGACGAGCGGGTGCTTCGCGAGCGCCACCGCGATCGGTGGGGCGATGAAGACGAAGGTGATGCGGTGATCCTGGATGATGCGCAGGAACTCGGGCAGGTCAAAACGCGGCATCGTCACGAGCGCGGCACGGGTCGACAGCGCGAGATTGAGCAGCACGGTCATCCCGTAGATGTGAAAGAACGGCAGCACGGCAAGAACCCGGTCATCGGCCCCGATGGTGATGAGCGGCTGCGACTGGGCCACGTTGGCGACGAGGTTGCGATGGGTCAGGATGACGCCCTTCGGCCGCGCTGTCGTGCCCGACGAGTACGGCAGCACCGCCACCGTCTCAGCGGCATCGAACGTGACGTTCGGGTCCGGGTTACCCGCGCCCAGCAGGTCACGCAGGGACTGGTACCCCTCCGCCCCGTCGAGCACAACGATGTCATCGGATCCCAAGCCGACCGCGGAAGCCGCCTCGAACGCCTGCGGAAGGAGCGGCGAGACCGTGAACAATAGCTTCGCTCCGGAGTCGCGCAGTTGTGACGCCACATCGTCGGCGGTGTACAACGCGTTCACAGTCGTCGCTGTCGCGCCTGCGCGCAGGATGCCGTGGAAGACGGCAGCGAACGCCGGGGTGTTCGGGGCGTGCAGCGCGACCACGTCGCCGAGTCCGATGCCGCGGGCCGCCAGGGCACCCGCGACGGCGTGGATCTGCCCGATCAGTTGGCCGTAGCTGGTCTCGGCGCCACTCCCACCGTCGACGAGCGCGACCCGGTCGAGATCATGCCCCTCGATCGACCCGAACAGGAAGTCGAAGACGCTGAGCTCGGGAATCGCAACGGACGGAAGGGGGCTGGTGAATACCACGGGCTATCTCCTTTGATAACTGATGGACGCTGGTAACGAACGAGTGCACAGCGTACGTCTCAGCCCTGAAGACAGAATTCGTTTCCCTCAGGATCACGCATCTGGTAGTACCGCTCAGGCCAGGGACCCCACTCCTGTTCGACGAGCCGCACAACGCTCGCGCCGAGCCCGACGATGCGATCCTTCTCCGCCTCGAACTCCTCTGTGGTCGGCTTGCGGCCGGCAACGGCGTTGATGTCGAAGTGGATGCGGTTGCGCCCCACCTTCGGTCCGTCGGCGTGGTGGAAGAACAGTCGCGGTCCCCTACCCTCCGGATCCTCGGCGAGCCCGCGTGAGAGCAGGTCCTCCTCGGTGAGCCCGTTGGCGAGCAGGTGCTCCTTGAGAGCGCCGTCGAAGGTCGCTCGCGGGTACCCGAAGACGTCTGACCAGAAGGCGGACAGGGCAACGGGGTCGTCGGCGTAAAACGTGAAGTTTCCCAATGCAACAGCCATAGAGGCAGGCTACGACGGGCGTACGACGCGAGTAAAGCCCTACTGCACCCGCTCGAATGGATGCCAGCGACGACCATCCCGGAAGTCGGCGAGCCGCGCGTCGTAGGCAGCGATGGCGAGATCCTCGTGCGCGAGCACCGGCTCGGTATCCGGATCCAGGCGCGCGAGCAGTCCGCGGGTGAGGTGCGGATTGACCACGAGCAGCGGCCCGATGAGCGAGGTGCCGATGAAATTGTTCACCCGGACACCCTCGACCGCCGTCGACGTGTTGCGGCCGATACCGCGCTCGGCAACGAGGAAGCCGGGCAGGTTCACGCCGCCCGACACCATCGAGAACTGCGACTTGTAGCCGAGCACGGGGTGTGCGCCCGCCTCCGGCACCCCTCCCAGCACCTTGCCGTTGTAGCGGCCGAACATGCGCACGGTCGACTCGAGGTCGAAGATGCCGACGCCCGCCTCGTCGTAATCCATGTCCTTGTTGCTGATGCGGGTGCCCAGCACCTCGAGCGCGTTGTGGGTGAAGAGGAAGGAGGTGCCCGCACCGATGAGCTCCTCGATGCGCTCACGGTGTGGCAGCAGTCGCCTGACCGCCTTGAGTTGTCCCTGCTCGGTCATTGCGCCCAGGTAGACGAGGTCGACCTTGCCTGCGACGAAGGCCGGGGTGTCGGTAAGGCCCGTGCGCACGATGCGGGCGTCGGGCCGGCACTGCGCGAGGTAGTCGATGTTGGCGAGATCGCCGTGCAGGTTTGCGATCTCCGGGAACAGCACCTCGATGGTCAGCGTCACGAGATCTCTCCCAGCCGGGCGCGCAGGCGCTCTTGGACGACCGTGCCGGTACTGACCGCGTTGTGGACGCTGTGCAGGTTGAACACGTCATCCACACCCATCAGGTCAAGGCGATCGGCAGCTCCGGTCTCGGACTCGATCGTGACGATGCGCGCGGGGTCGACACCGGCGATCGCGAGGCGCAGGGCGTGATCGTGACGGCGCACTCCCCCGACGACGATCTGGCTGATCGAATCGTCGGCGAGGTACTCGTAGTCGGCGTCATAGATCCAGGCCGTGTTCTCGACATCGGTCACGCGCTCGCTGACCTCGTCGACGGTGAGCACAATGGCCTTTCTGCCGAGAAAGGATGCCACGTGCTCGAACGATCGCGAACACGCAACCCCCACGAGTCCCTTGGTCAGCAGGCGCACGAGCTTCACGCCGTTGATCTCCTCGACGGCCGAGCGGGTCGTGGGCGGCTGGATGTGGTCGAAGACCTCGACGATCGCGTCGCGCTGCAGGCCGATGCGATCGAGCACGGCGGCGACTGCGATCTCGTTGTAGACGTTCACGATGTTGGCGTTGATGAGACGGGCCTCGCGGCTCTCGCCGTCGAGCTCGAGGGTGACCCGGCTGCGCTCGGCGTCGACGGAGTGCGCGCGGTAGGCGGCCTCGGGCGAGCGGAACCCGCAGTTCGGGCAGCGCACCCGGCCGATGTGGTTGAAGCGCCAGTAATCCCAGTCGAGTGTGTGGTCGCACACCGGGCAGATACCCACGTCGACGGCCGCGCCGCTCGGACGGTCGGAGTCGGACGGCAGCCGGTCGACGGCGAAGTACACGCGGGGGTTGTTGTCCGTGCCGAGCGAGGATGCGATCAGGTCGTCGGCGTTCAGCACGAGGCTGGTGGACTCCGACAGCGCCGAGGAGAGAATCCAGGCGATGTAGTCGGGATGCGCGTTCCGCTTGATCGAGTCGCGCGTGAGATTCATGCACACCAGCACCTCGGGCGCGAGACCCGGCAGGATCAGGCGCGCGGAACGCTCATCCATCTCGACGACGGCAACGTCGACGCGCGGTTTTCCGGTCCAGGAGACCGCCCCGATCAGCAGCGAGGCAACCCCGGCGGCGATGTTCGACCCGTTGCGGTTACTTGCCACGGTCAGCCCCTGCGCCTCGAGCGCGTCGGTGAGCAGGTTCGACACCGTGGTCTTGCCGTTGGTGCCTGTCACCGCTATCACCCGTGAAGGGTGCCGGAGCGCGCCGATGATTCCGGGATGAAGCTTGCGGGCGATCAGGCCAGGAGTGTGGGTGCCCGCTCGCCCGAGCACGCGAATCGCGAGCCCGGCGAGCTTGGCCACCCAGATCGTGAGCAGTACGCGCACGATGGCGGTCTACTCGAGGTAGTCGCGAAGTGACTGCGACCGCGAGGGGTGACGCAGCTTGGCCATCGTCTTCGACTCGATCTGGCGGATGCGCTCGCGCGTCACACCGAACGTGTCACCAATCTGGTCGAGGGTCTTCGGCATACCGTCGCCGAGGCCGAAGCGCATGCGGATCACGCCGGCCTCACGCTCGGAGAGCGAGTCGAGCAGGCTCTCGAGCTGCTTCTGCAGCATCGTGAAGCCCACGGCGTCGGCCGGGACAACGGCTTCGGTGTCCTCGATGAGGTCACCGAACTCGCTGTCGCCGTCTTCACCGAGCGGTGTGTGCAGGGAGATCGGCTCGCGACCGTACTTCTGAACCTCGACGACCTTCTCGGGCGTCATGTCCAGCTCGCGGCTGAGCTCCTCGGGCGTGGGTTCGCGACCGAGATCCTGCAGCATCTGACGCTGCACGCGCGCGAGCTTGTTGATGACCTCGACCATGTGAACCGGGATGCGGATCGTGCGCGCCTGGTCGGCCATGGCGCGGGTGATCGCCTGGCGGATCCACCACGTCGCGTAGGTGGAGAACTTGAAGCCCTTCGTGTAGTCGAACTTCTCGACAGCACGGATGAGGCCCAGGTTGCCCTCCTGGATGAGGTCGAGGAACTGCATCCCGCGACCGGTGTAGCGCTTGGCCAGCGAGACGACGAGTCGGAGGTTGGCGCCGAGCAGGTGGCTCTTGGCACGGGCACCGTCCTTGGCGACCCAGGTCAGCTCACGACCGAGCGAGGACTTCTTCTCGGTGTCTGTCATCGTGGAGAGCTTGTCTTCGGCGAACAGGCCGGCCTCGATGCGCATCGCGAGCTCGACCTCCTCGGCCGCGTTCAGCAGGGCGACCTTACCGATCTGCTTCAGGTAGTCCTTGACCGGGTCGGCGGTTGCGCCGGTGATCGCGGATGAGTAGACGGGAACCTCATCCTCATCGTCGACGAGGGAGAGCACGAGAGCGCCCGTGGGCAGCTCCTCATCCTTGCCGGTGGACTTGGTCTTGCCGTCCTCGTCGTCGTCGTCGTCGGTGTCGGCGGTCTTGGCGTCGTCTTCGGGGATGACCACCGGCTCGACAACGGCGTCGTCGCCGTCTTCCGGCTCGCCCGACTCGTCGCTGTCACCCTTGGCCTTGGTGGCGCGCTTGACGGGCGCCTTCTTGGCCGGCGTCTTTGTTGCGGCGGGAGCCTTGGCGGCAGCAGCCTTCTTAGGGGCCGCCTTAGCTGCTGCTGCCTTCTCGGGCGCTACTGCAACGTCGACACTGACGTCGGTGGGCGCTTCTTCTGTTGCTGCGGGGGCAGTCTTGGTACGGGTTGCCATTCGAACACCTTTCAGGGGTTGTGGGCAGTGGTGCTTATGCTCCGCTATCAATGTTTCGTGCACATTGCCGGCGGTATACAGATCAGTTGCACTGTTTTTGGACAGCACTAAGACCCTTGTCAAGTCCGGGCCTGCGACGCAACGAGTTGCTGTGCGGGCCACGAAACCATGACCGGGTCTTGGAACCAATTATTGCACGTTTTGTGCGGCCCTATTGCCACGAGCCTCTTTGCGGGTATCATCCGGGCTGTGCTACGGATGTTGCTTAGGAACTCCGCCGCCATCCCCGCACTATTGCAACCCAAAGGGGGGCCACGGTTATTCCCTCGTCCTCGTGCAGGCGGCGACGCGTGCGGCGGCGTGCCACGAGCAGGAAGACCACACCGAATCCGACGACAGGGAACTGCACCAGGAAGGCGAGCCGGAACGAGTCGAGCGCGTACAGCTCCTCGGGGATGCCGGTGCCGCCGTTCGCCTTGTCCACGGCGTCGAGCACCAGCCCGATGAGGAACATCATGACGAAGGTCGCGAGGAATCCGCCCACGTTGACGACACCGCTTGCGGACCCGAGACTACGTGCAGGGTTGAAGGTGCGCGCGTAGTCGAACCCGATGAGCGAACCGGGACCGCCGATCGCGATCACCACGATGAGCACGATCACGAGCCACATTGGCGGAACGCCCGGCCAGGCGAGAACGGCGAGCCAGGCGAGGCCCATCGAGATCACGATGCCGAGCACGATGTTGCTGCGTCGATACGGGTAGCGGGCACTCAGCACCCCGAGCACGGGGCCGGCGACCACCGCGGTCGCCACCACAAGCGTGAGCAGCAGGGCCGCGGTCGTGGGGCCGTAACCGAGCCCGATCGAAAGGAAGGGGAAGCCCCAGAGCAGTGTGAAGAGGGTGCCCGAAGACTGCGTGACGAAGTGCGACCAGAAGCCCAGCTGGGTTCCCGGCCTGGCGAGAGCCTCGCGCAGAAGCCGCAGCGCACGCGAGGAGCCCACGGTGTGGATGGGGCGGGTGGCGTCATCCGGAGCATTGCGCACGAGCGCCAGCACCAGCACGAAAGCCAGCACGGAGAGGGATCCGGCTGCGATGAACGCCGTCGTCCAGCCCTGCTGGTGCAGCAGCGCCGACAGCGGGATCGCCGAGAGCACCTGGCCGAACTGCCCGACGGTACCCATGCTCTGAGTGAGGAACGGCAGCGTGCGCCCGCTGAACCACGACGCCACGAGCTTCGAGACCGGCACGAAGGTCATCGCGTCACCCGCTCCGACGAGGATGCGCCCGATGATCGCCACCACGATGTTCGGCGCGAGCGCCATGGTGATCTGCCCGATGGCCATGAGGGCAGCGCCGATGAGAATGAGTCGCCGCGGTCCGACGCGGTCGAGGATGACGCCCACCGGCACCTGCAGCGCGGCATAGACCACGAGCTGCACAACCGCGAGGGTAGAGAGGAGGGCTGCCTGCACCTCAAAGCGCTCGGTCGCATCGACCCCCGCGACACCGAGCGAGGTGCGCTGCAGCACGGCGATGACGTAGGCGAAGACTCCGACCGTAAAGACAATCCAGGCTCTACGGGAGTTCACTCCCCCAACCTACTCGCGTTGGTTAGGCCTACTGGCGTTGGTTACGGCAGCCGGAACTCGTCGTCGCCCGAGCGCCGGATGGAGAGGAACTTCTCCAGCTCTGCCGCGATCGCATCGGCGGTCGGCAGTTCGCCGTCACCGTCGGTGAGGGGCGAGCGCATCGGATTGTCGATCATGTAGCTGTCGTGGCTCTTCTCGAGCGAAGTGACCAGCTTGGCGAGTTCGGCGTTGTTGCCCACCTGGTTGTCGATCTTGGTGAGGAAGTCGCGGCCGTCTTCGCGCACGCTGTCGGTCGGGAAGATGAGGCCGGTTGCGGCGCTCACACTCTCGAGCGCGGTCAGGGCGGCGACCGGGTAAGTCGTGTCGGCCAGGTAGTGCGGAACGAGCAGCACGAAGCCGACCACCTCGCGGCCGGACTCCTGCAGCCGGTATTCGACGTGGTGCAGTGCGTTCGAGGGCACCTGGGTGTGCGGCTTCCACACCGACATCGCCTCGGCGAGGTCGGAGCGCGTGCCGCTCACCGTGACACCCATGCCGCGGGTGTGCGGCACCGGCATCGGGATGGCGTGCACCCAGGTCGTGGTCTGCACGTCGAAGCGCTCGACCAGTTCGAGCACGGCCGCAGTGAAGCGGTCCCACTGGAAGTCGGGCTCGTAGCCGGTGAGCAGCAGGAACGGCTGGCCGATCTCGTCGTGCGCGAGGCGCAGGGCGAGCTCCGGCGGCTCGTAATTGCTCAGGTGATCCTGGTCGAAGTAGATGGTGGGGCGACGCGCGCGGTAGTCGAGCAGCTCGTCGTTGTCGAACGTCGCGATGACGCTGTGGTCGAGGGTCGAGACGAGGTAGTCGTTGAGCTGGGTCACCGCCGAGCCGGCGTCGGCAAAGCCGGTGAGGCCGGCCACGAGGTGCAGACCGGAGGGCACGCTCTCCCAGTCGGTGGAGAGCTCGTACAGGCCTGCAGGATCGCGCATGTTTCCACCCTAACCGCGCGCTTCGGCCGTCGCCGGGGGTTACGGGGCGCGGCGTAGCGCTCACAGCGAACAGCGCCATCGGGCGGCTCGAATACGATGGACCAATGACTGTTGCCGCCCTGAGCACCTCCCCCGAAGCCGCCCTCACCCTCTCCGCCGACGTGCTCGTGATCGGGGTGCGGTCGAGCGATGACGGTCCGCGCCTAATCACCGACGAGCCCTCGCTGCTCGCCCTCGAGTCGGGTCTCGCCGCGATCGGGATCACGGGTGCCGCGGACGAGCTGCGCCGCCTCCCGCTGCCCGAGGGTGCCGCCGCATCGCTCGCCCTCGTCGGACTCGGCGCCGTCAGCGCCACGCCCGACAGCAACGAACTGCGCTACGCGAGCGGCTCGGCAGCGCGACAGCTGACCGGGGTCGAGTCCATTGTCATCGCCTTGCCCGCGACATCCGACGCCGACGTGCTTGCCATCCTGGAGGGCGCGGGCATCGGCGCCTACGCCTACAACGAGCACCGCTCGACGCCGCCCAAGAACCTGCCCGCGACGTCGATCATCGTGCCCACGACCTTCGGAGCCGACGCCGCGCAGCGAGCCACGATCGTCGCGCAGGCCGTGCATACCGTGCGCAACCTCGTCAACGCGCCGCCCTCGCACCTCTACCCGCAAACCCTCGCCGACGCGATCGTCGCCCTCGGCGCCGACTCGGGCGTCGAGATCGAGGTGCTCGCCGAGAAGGAGCTCGAGGCCGGCGGCTTCGGCGGCATCCTCGGGGTCGGCCAGGGCTCACCTCGCGGACCGCGCCTCGTCAAGCTCAGCTACAACCCCGAAGGCGCCACCAAGCACCTCGCCCTTGTCGGCAAGGGCATCACGTTCGACTCGGGCGGGCTCTCGCTCAAGCCGCCGACCGGCATGATCGGCATGAAGTACGACATGACCGGGTCGGCGACGATCGGCGCAGTGGTGCTCGCCGCCGCCGAGCTCGGCCTTCCCGTGCGCCTCACGGGCTTTATGTGCCTCGCCGAGAACATGCCTTCCGGCACCGCAGCCCGCCCGGGCGATGTGCTCACCATCCGCGGTGGCAAGACCGTCGAATACCTCAACACCGACGCCGAGGGGCGCATCGTGCTGGCCGACGGCCTCGTCGCGGCGAGTGAACTCGAGCCCGATGCGATCGTGGATGTCGCGACCCTCACCGGTGCCGCGAGAGTCGCGCTCGGCAACCGCTACACGGGCGCCATGGGCGACGAGGATCTCGTCCGTCGCATCACCGACCTCGCCTCCTCCGTCGGCGAGCAGCTCTGGCCGATGCCGCTTCCCGCCGAGCTGCGTCCGCTGCTGAGCTCCGACATCGCGGACATCCAGAACATCAAGCCGGGCAACACCGCGGCAGGCATGCTCATCGCCGCCGTTTTTCTGCGCGAATTCGTGGGAACGGTCGGCGAGGGCGACGAGAAGCGCAGCATCCCGTGGGCGCACCTCGACATTGCCGGCCCCGCGAACAACGAGGGCGGCGGCTACGGCTACACCGTCAAGGGTTCGACGGGTGTCACGGTGCGTGCCCTGCTCGCGCTGGCTGAGGACTTTTCCCGCGCGTAGTAGTGTCGTACGGGCGGGTTAAGCCCGCCACTCGACCGCCGGCACATCACGCTGGAAGGTCGCAATTTCAAATCCTGATACATCAAGGGAGCTGCTGGGTGTCGGAACAGAATTTTGACCTCGTAATCCTGGGTGGCGGAAGTGGTGGCTATGCAGCTGCCCTCCGCGCCAGCCAGCTGGGCATGAGCGTCGGTCTTATCGAGAAGAACAAGCTCGGCGGCACGTGCCTCCACGTCGGATGCATTCCGACCAAGGCCCTGCTGCATTCCGCCGAGGTCGCGGACGTCACGCGCGAGTCTGCCCAGTACGGCGTCACCTCTACCTTCGGCGGCATCGACATCGCCGCCGTCACCGCGTACCGCGAGGGCATCGTCGCGAGCAAGTACAAGGGACTGCAGGGTCTCATCAAGGCGCGCGGGATCACGGTCATCGAGGGAACGGGCAAGCTCGTCTCCCCCACCACCGTGCAGGTCGGCGAAGACACCGTCACCGGCAAGAACGTCATCCTCGCAACCGGCTCCTACTCGCGTTCGCTTCCCGGACTCGAGCTCGGCGGTCGCGTCATCACGAGCGAGCAGGCCCTCGAGCTGGACTTCGTGCCCAAGAAGGTCGCGGTTCTCGGCGGCGGCGTCATTGGCGTCGAGTTCTCGAGCGTCTGGAAGTCCTGGGGCACCGAGGTGCACATCATCGAGGCTCTCCCCCACCTGGTCCCGAACGAGGACGAGGCCATCAGCAAGCAGTTCGAGCGTGCCTACCGCAAGCGCGGCATCGAGTTCACGCTCGGCGTGCGCTTCCAGTCGGTCACGCAGAACGATGACGGCGTCGTCGTCACGCTCGAGAACGGCGCGACGATCGAGGCAGACCTGCTGCTCGTCGCCGTCGGTCGTGGACCGGTCACCGCGAACCTCGGATACGAAGAGGTCGGCGTGAGCATGGATCGCGGCTTCGTTCTCACGAACGAACGCCTCGCCACCAACGTACCCGGCGTCTTCGCCGTGGGCGACATCGTTCCCGGCCTGCAGCTCGCGCACCGCGGCTTCCAGCAGGGAATCTTCGTGGCCGAGGAGATCGCCGGGCTGAACCCGATCGTGGTCGAGGACGTCAACATCCCCAAGGTCACCTACAGCCACCCCGAGGTCGCCTCCATTGGCTACTCCGAGGCGAAGGCCGCCGAGAAGTTCGGCGCCGACAAGATCACGTCATACGACTACAACCTCGCCGGCAACGGCAAGAGCCACATCATCGGCACCTCGGGATCGATCAAGGTCGTTCGTGTCAACGAGGGTCCCGTCGTCGGTGTGCACATGATCGGCGACCGCGTTGGCGAGCTGATCGGCGAAGCACAGCTCGCCGTGAACTGGGAGGCGTACCCCGAGGACATCGCTCCCCTGCTGCACGCACACCCCACGCAGAACGAGGCACTCGGCGAGGCATTCCTCGCCCTCGCTGGAAAACCCCTGCACGCAATGTAGTTATCTCGGCCCCGTCCCCTGTTTTAGGGGCGGGGCCGAACTAAGCTGAACACAGTTATTTGTTATGAAGGAGCACCACTGATGAGCGAATCCGTCAACCTCCCGGCACTCGGTGAGAGTGTCACCGAGGGCACGGTGACCCGCTGGCTGAAGAACGTGGGCGACCGCGTCGAAGTAGACGAGCCCCTGCTCGAGGTTTCGACGGACAAGGTCGACACCGAGATCCCGTCGCCCGTCGCCGGCATCATCGAGGAGATCCTCGTTGCCGAGGACGAGACCGTCGAGGTCGGAGCACCCCTCGTGCGCATCGGAACCGGCGAAGCCGCACCCGCCGCCGAAGAGCCCGCACCCGCTGCCGAGGCACCCGCCGAGCCTGCACCCGCCGCTGAAGCTGCGCCTGCTGCAGAGGCCGCGCCTGTTACCGAGGCACCCGCCGAGCCTGCACCTGCTGCCGAAGCCGCACCCGCGCCTGTCGAGACCCCCGCCACGCCGGAAGATGCGGCACCCGCCACAGAAGCCGCCCCCGAGGTTCCCGCCCAGCCGTCGACCGAGGCTCCGGTCCCGGCCGAGATCCAGGCTGAGGCACCGGCACAGGCCGAGGCACCTGCGGCTCCCGCCGAGCCCGCAGCAGAGGCCGGCGCGCCGGCAGCCGAGGCACCCGCCGCGCCGGCGCCTGTTGCTGAGACGGCACCCGCGGCTGAGCCCGCACCGGCACCCGCCGCTGCAGCACCCGCAGCTCCTGCTCCTGCACCCGCAGCTCCTGCACCCGCAGCAGCCCCGGCCGGCGCAGCGCTCACGGCCAACGCCGGATACGTGACCCCGCTCGTGCGCAAACTCGCCCACGACCAGGGAGTCGACCTCACGGGTGTCACCGGCAGTGGTGTTGGTGGACGCATCCGCAAGCAGGATGTTCTCGCCGCCGGCGCAGCAACTCCCGCCGCAAGCTCGGAGGCTCCCGCCGCCGCCGCAGCTTCCGCACCCGTCGAGGTCTCGCCGCTGCGCGGAACCACCGTCGCGATGTCCCGCCTTCGCAAGGTCATCGCCGAGCGCGCCGTCATCTCTATGCAGAGCTCGGCACAGCTCACCTCGGTCGTCGAGGTGGACGTCACGCTCGTCGCTCGCTTCCGCGACCAGGTGAAGGGCGACTTCCAGGCGAAGACGGGCAACAAGCTCTCCTTCCTCCCGTTCTTCGCTCTCGCCGCCACGGAGGCGCTGCAGGCCTACCCGATCGTCAACGCGACGATCGACGGCGACTCGATCGTCTACCCGGCTCAGGAGAACATCTCCATCGCCGTGGACACCGAGCGCGGACTGCTCACCCCGGTCATCCGTGACGCTGCCGGTCTCGACCTCGCCGGTTTCGCCGCGCAGATCGCCGACCTCGCGGCACGCACGCGAGACAACAAGCTGAAGCCCGACGAGCTGGCCGGCGGAACCTTCACGCTGACCAACACGGGTTCGCGCGGCGCGCTGTTCGATACCCCGATCGTGTTCCTTCCGCAGAGCGCCATCCTCGGCACCGGTGCCGTCGTGAAGAAGCCGGTTGTCGTCTCCGACAACGGTCTCGACGCGATCGCCGTTCGCTCGATGGTCTATCTGGCGCTGTCCTATGACCACCGCATCGTCGATGGTGCGGACGCAGCTCGCTTCCTCGTGACGGTCAAGAACCGTCTCGAGGGTGGCGACTTCGCCGGCGTGCTGGGCATCTAACTAGCCATCGGCAGTACCCACGTAACCACGTATCCGCCAACCGGCCTCGCCCTTCATCAGAAGGACCGAGGCCGGTTTGCTGTCTGCCCCTGCGGTGTCTGTACCTGTGCCGTCCGCACCCAGCGACACCAGCGCCGAGTCGCCGAGCCGCTCGACGAGTGCCGGCGCCGACGCCTCCAGGGTCGAGTCATCCCGTGTCTCCCCGCCCGCCTGCAGTTCGCGGATGATCGCCGCATCCGCATCGAGCGCCGACGAACCGGGCTCCAGCACTTGGTCGAGGCAGAGCACCGAGAGGTCGCGCAGGCACCGCTCGCGGGCCTGGAGCAGGGCGACCAGCGCCGCCACGGGATCGTCAGCGGTGACCGGGCCGACGGCACCCTGGTCGATGGCGATCGGCGTCTCCGTGGGCGCTGCACGGGATGCCACGCGCTCACCCGAACCCTGCGGGACCAGCACGAGTGCCGCAACGAGCGCGGCGCCGACGGCCCCGAACACCCACCACAGCGGCCTGCGGACCCCGCGTAGCGCGCCCGTGAGCTTCTCCCGCGCGCGTGCGAAGGGCGACCCGTCGAGGGTCTCGAGCAGCCAGGCGGGAATACCGAGCCCGCCGACCAGGGCCGAGCGCGGCTGGAGCTCGTCGACCGCGCCAGTCGGCGCGACCGCCCGAGCCGGCACCAGTTGCGGCTGCGACACGTCTGCGCCGAACCGCACGGGCGAGGAATCGGCGAGCGTGAAGAGCCGCTCGACGAGCTCTTCGCCGAGCGGGTCGGGGAATCCCTCCGCCTGCACGGCATCCAGCCAGTCGAAGGATGAGACTCCGGCCCGCTCGAGCACCACCCGCACAACGCCTGCCAGCGCCGCTCGATCCGCGCGCACGTCGGCGCGTTCGGCGAGGATCGCGACGGTGAGGTCGGGCGCGAACAGCGTGCACCGCGCGAAGCCTGCGAGAACCGGAGCGCCCGTCGCGCGGAACAGCACCCGCGAGCTGGACACCGCGCCGTGCGCGACCCCGCTCGTGTGCAGAACGTCGAGCGCCGCGGCGATCGGGGCGAGGATCGTCACCGCCTCGCCAGCGCTGAGCGTGGAGCGCTCGGCCAGCAGCGTCGCGAGGGAGCCGAGTTCCAGTCGTTCGAGCAGGAGGCACTGCTCCCCCGACGGCCCCGAGGCGATATCGCGCAAGCGCACGACGTGCGGGTGAGCGATGCGCCCAAGCGCCTCGACCTCGCGATCCCCGGCCCGGCCACCGGCCCGATACACCTTGACGGCTGACGTCAGCGGCGCTGCACCGGAGCCCGCGAATCCCAGGAAGACCTCGGCGGCGGCACCCTCGCCGAGCTTGCGAACGAGGCTGAACCCGCCCACGACGGAACCCGGGCGGACGGCGGAAACGGCGAGCTGGGACATCCGGAAATCATCGACGAATCGGCACCGGCGCACACGGCGAAAACGCGAAACGGTGCATGGTGTTCGCCTGCCGAGGAACCGGGAGGAGAAGGCCGCGCAAACCCTTATCCTTGTAACCATGGCTCGCATCAAGGACCCCAACAAAGAACCCGGCCGCATCAAGCAGATGTGGCAGGTCTTCCAGATGACCCGCCGGTACGACTCTCTTGTGGTCTGGTACCTGGCCCTCGCGGTGCTCGCACCCATCGGCCTCAGCATCGTTCTCGCTCTGCTGTTCGCGAGCGGCGAAGGCCAGATCGTGGCCTTCGTCATCTACATCATCGCGGGTGTGCTCGGCGCGATCCTGCTGTTCCTGATCGTGCTCGGCCGTCGTGCCGAGAAGGCCGCCTACTCGCAGATCGCCGGCCAGCCCGGCGCCGTCGGTGCGGTTCTCAAGAGCTCGCTCCGCCGCGGCTGGATCGCGAGCGAGATGCCCGTCGCAGTCAGCCCGAAGTCGCAGGATGCCGTCTACCGCGCCATCGGTCGCGGTGGTGTTGTACTCATCGCCGAGGGACCCCGCAGCCGCACGCAGCGCATGCTCGACGACGAGAAGAAGTCGCTCGGCCGCATCATTCCGAACGTGCCGATCAACTACCTCTATGTCGGCCCCGACGCCGAGTCGACCCCGCTGCACAAGATCCCCGGAGCGCTCGGCAAGTTCAAGACTTCGCTGCGCAAGGCGGAGATTCACGCGGTCAACAACCGTCTGAGCTCGCTCGGCAAGAACGCGCTGCCGATTCCCAAGGGAATCGACCCGTACAAGGTGCGCTCGGCCCGACCGCGCTAGGCGCGATCACGACAGCGCCAGCACGACAGCTCAGCGGCGGACCAGCACGGTGTTCGCCGCTTTGTCGTGCAGGCCGCGCTGGTCGCGGTCCCAGATCACGGCCGGAATCAGCAGCGCGAGCAGCACCGTTCGCACGAGCGGCTTCACGAAACCGATCACGCCCGGCTGCAGCGGAACAAGCCGCAGGCCGAGTGCCAGGTGGCCGACGCTCCCGCCGAGCACGCTGATGAAGATGACCTGCAGCACGGCGAAGATGATCGCGATCGCGAGCGCGTCCCCTCGGAAGAACGCGTAGGACAACAACACGGCGATCCCCCAGTCGAGGCAGAGCGCGAGCAGTCGGCGACCCGCGCGAGCGATCGAACGCGGCCCCTGGTCGGGAAGACCGAGACGCTGCCCGGGCCAGAGTTGCTCGGCACCGTGGTTGTCGGGCTGGGTATCGGTCATGCTGCAACCCTAATCCGGCCCTCGTAACATGCCCGAAACAATTGCGTCACCCTCGCGAAACCCCCTGCGCCTACCCTCGACAGTGTGGCTGCGCTTGCAGCTGTTTTTCACCACGCCATTGGAGTCCCATGTTCAGCGATTCTTCTGAGGTGCTCAAGTTCATCAAGGACGAGGACGTCAAGTTCCTTGATATCCGCTTCACCGACCTTCCCGGTGTACAGCAGCACTTCAACATCCCCGCGTCCACCGTCGACGAGGAGTTCTTCTCCGTCGGCCAGCTGTTCGACGGCTCATCGATCCGCGGGTTCGCGTCGATCCACGAGTCCGACATGCAGCTCATCCCCGATGTGACCACGGCATACCTCGACCCGTTCCGCGTCGAGAAGACGCTGATCATGGTCTTCGACATCTACAACCCGCGCAACGGTGAGATCTACCACCGTGACCCGCGCCAGGTTGCCAAGAAGGCAGAGAAGTACCTCGCCTCGACCGGCATCGCCGACACCGCGTTCTTCGCGCCCGAAGCCGAGTTCTACATCTTCGACGACGTGCGTTACGAAGTCAGCCAGAACAAGAGCTTCTACTCGGTCGACTCCGAAGAGGGCGCCTGGAACACCGGCCGCAAGGAAGAGGGCGGAAACCTCGCCAACAAGACGCCCTTCAAGGGTGGCTACTTCCCCGTGAGCCCCGTCGACAAGCAGGCCGACCTGCGCGACGACATCAGCCTCAAGCTGATCGACGCCGGACTCATCCTCGAGCGCGCCCACCACGAGGTCGGCTCGGGCGGACAGGCCGAGATCAACTACCGCTTCGACACCATGGTGCACGCGGCAGACGACATCCTGAAGTTCAAATACATCGTCAAGAACACCGCTGAGCAGTGGAACAAGACCGCCACGTTCATGCCCAAGCCCCTCTTCGGCGACAACGGTTCGGGCATGCACACCCACCAGTCGCTCTGGGCGGACGGCAAGCCGCTGTTCTACGACGAAGCCGGTTACGGCGGACTGTCGGACCTCGCACGCTGGTACATCGGTGGACTGCTCAAGCACGCCCCCGCCGTTCTCGCGTTCACGAACCCGACGCTCAACTCCTACCGCCGCCTGGTTCCCGGCTTCGAGGCTCCCGTCAACCTGGTCTACTCGGCCGGCAACCGCTCCGCCTCGATCCGCATCCCGATCACCGGTACCAACCCGAAGGCCAAGCGCATCGAGTTCCGCGCGCCCGACGCCTCCGGTAACCCGTACCTCGCCTTCGCCGCCCAGCTGATGGCCGGCCTCGACGGCATCAAGAACAAGATCGAGCCGCACGAGCCCGTCGACAAGGACCTGTACGAGCTTCCCCCCGAGGAGGCGAAGAACATCCCGCAGGTTCCGGCATCGCTCGAGGAGGCCCTGCGCGCCCTCGAGGCGGACCACGAGTTCCTGACCGCCGGTGGCGTGTTCACGAGCGACCTGATCCAGACCTGGATTGCGTACAAGCGCGAGAAGGAGATCATCCCCGCCTCGCAGCGTCCGCACCCCTTCGAGTACGAGCTGTACTTCAGCGTCTAAGCGTCAACCAAAAAAAGGCCGCATCCCCTCGGGGGTGCGGCCTTTTTTCGCGGTGCCCGTCTAGAACTTCTCGAGCTTTGCCTTCTCCTGGCGCAGCTTGCGGGCGCGCCCCTGCTGCTCGATGATGAAGGCGAAGATCGGCACGATCGAGATGACGCCGAACAGCTCTTCTCGCGGTTCGACCACGATGAACAACCAGTTGAAGACGACTCCCCAGACGATCGCGCCGACGAACCAGACGCCTCGCCACCACGGCTGAAATAGGTAGTACCGCAGGCTCTGCCAGTGATTGAGGCCCTCGGGGGCAGCCTCGGGCGCGGGGGTGTTCGTCATCCTGCAAGCCTACGAGGTGCCGCGCCCATGAAAATGCGCGGGATGCGCCTCGCGCGAATACCACTCGGTTGCCGCGAACACGAGATTTGTCGGTATCCACAGGGCATCCGTCGGGTTCGGAGAATCCGGGGTAGACAGGGCGGTTCAGGGCCACCCTCGATCTATGCCGCCGACGACAGGCTCGGCGGACAATCATCGAGAACTGGAGTGAAGTCCATGTTACGAACACGATCGAGAATCTCCTCAACCGCCGCCCTCGGGCTCGGCGTCGCCCTTGCCATCGGTGGTGGGCTCGCCTCAGCTAGTGCCGCCGAGCCCGACTCCGTCGAGAGCTGGATAGTGCCGCAGACCCAGCAGGGCGGCGGATTCTGGACGAGCGAGAAGATGGAGGCGGCTGTTCCGGCCGACGTGCTCGTTGCGGGCAAGACCGCGAAGACGCCGACCGCAGCGGTCGAGAAGGGCGCCGAGATCGTCATCCCGCGCCAGGTGGCATCGACAAAAGCCGGTGCTTCAACAGACACTGACCCGTCGACCAACGCGAACCCCGAGGCCCCGGTCTCGCACATCGGCAAGGTCTTCTTCTCGTCCGGCGGCGGAAACTACGTCTGCTCGGGCAACGCCGTGTCATCCGGCAACGAGAGCACCGTCTCGACCGCGGGTCACTGCGTGAACGAGGGCGGCGGCGCGTTCGTCACCAACTTCGTCTTCGTGCCGGCCTATGACAACGGAGCGGCGCCTTACGGACAGTGGCCCGCCATCGAGCTCGTCGCACCGACCGAGTGGACCTCGGGCGGTGACCTCAGCTACGACACCGGCTTCGCCGTCGTCTCCACCGTGAACAACGCGAGCCTCACCGACACCGTCGGCGGATCAGGCCTCACCTTCAATGACGCGCGCGGCCTCGGCTACGCCGCCTACGGCTACCCCGCCGCGGCACCGTTCAACGGCCAGACACTGCAGTCCTGCGCGGGCACGGCAACGGCCGACCCGTTCGGACAGTCGCAGTCTCAGGGCATCCCGTGCGACATGACCGGTGGATCCTCGGGCGGACCCTGGTTCATCGGCAGCGGCACCGGCGGATCGCAGAACTCGGTGAACAGCTTCGGCTACACGAGCGTCTCGAACACGATGTTCGGACCGTACTGGGGCTCGGTCATCGGCGCTGCCTACGACTCGGCCGCCAACTAGCAAGAACGAGAATGGCCCGCACCTCGGTCGAGGTGCGGGCCATTCTCGCGCTGTCAGCGTCCGGTCATCAGCAGCTCGAGTTGACGGTCCGCAGCCCGGGCGACCGACTTGGTGTTGCTGCCGAGGCCGGTGATCGACCAGCCGGCCTCCACCCAGCGCGGGGCGTCGAGGTAATTGCGGGCGTCGATGATGACCGGCATCACGACCCGCTTCTTCAGCTCGACCGGGTCGATCTCACGGAACTCGTCCCACTCGGTGAGCAGCAGCAGCACGTCGGAGCCGTTCGCAGCCTCCTCGACCGAGTCGGCGTAGGTGAGGGTCGGGAACATCTGCTGCGCCGTGGCGATCGCCTCGGGGTCGTAGATCACGACCTGGGCACCGCGCAGGTGCAGCGCGGCCGCGACGTTCAGGGCAGGCGAGTCGCGCACGTCGTCGGTGAGCGGCTTGAAGGCTGCGCCGAGCACGCCGATTCGGCGGTTGAGCACCGATCCCCCGCACGCTTCGAGCGCACGGTCGATCACCGAGAGGCGCTGCGACATGTTGATCTCGTCCACCTGCTGCAGCAGGTCGGCGACCTTGGTCGCGCCGAGCTCGCGCGAGCGGTGGATCAGCGCTCGGATGTCCTTTGGCAGGCAGCCCCCGCCGAAACCGAGACCGGCGTTGAGGAACTGGCGCCCGATGCGCACGTCGTGGCCGAGGGCGTCGGCGAGCACGCTCACGTCGGCACCGGCGACCTCGCACACCTCGGCGATCGCATTGATGAACGAGATCTTGGTGGCGAGGAACGCGTTGGCACTCACCTTGACCAGCTCCGCCGTTGCCAGGTCGCACACCACGAGCGGGGTTCCCGTCGCGAGCGGCATCGCGTAGACCTCGCGCATGATGGCCTCCGAGCGCGCGGTGACCCCGCCGATGACGATGCGGTCAGGTGTCAGGGTGTCGGCGACCGCCTTGCCCTCACGCAGGAACTCCGGGTTCCAGATGAGCTCCGCCGCGACTCCGACCGGTGTCGACGCGGCGATGATCGACCGAAGGCGCTGGGCGGTTCCCACCGGCACCGTTGACTTGCCGACGATGAGTCCGTCGTGCGTGAGGGAGCGGGCGACGCTCGCCGTTGCATCCTCGACATAACTGAGATTGGCCGCGTTGCTTCCCCGCTGCTGCGGTGTACCGACGCAGATGAAGTGCACGTCGCTCAGCGCGACCGCGTCGGCAAGGTCTGTCGTGAACCGCAGGCGGCCACTGGAGACGTGCTTGAGGATGAGCTCGGGCAGGCCGGGCTCGAAGAAGGGAACGCGCCCCTCGCTGAGAGCTGCTGCCTTGAGCGGGTCGGAGTCGACCCCGATGACCTCGAAGCCCATCTCGGCCATGGCGGCCGCGTGGGTCGCCCCGAGGTAGCCCGTACCGATGACGCTGATACGAGGAGGCGTTGCGGGAATCTGCTTGTTCTTCATGAGGGGCCTTTCGTCAGTGGATCAGTTGGCGGACAGTGTGAAGCGGCTTGCGGGACGGGCGAGACCGTCGATGAACGCCCTCAGGGAATCGGGTCGGGAGTCGATGCGCCAGTCGTTCGTGGCGCGCTCCCCTCCCACGTAGGTGGTGACGGTGAGTGAGAACCAGTTGAAGCCGATGATGTCGGCGTTCGCTGGCTTCTCGAGGGCCTCGAACAGGCTCGCGATCCAGGTCGCTTTGTGTCCGCCGATCTCCGACGCCCCGATCTCGGAGAGGTAGATCGGCTTGTTGGTGATCCCCCGCAGGCTGTTCAGGCTGCGGTCGAAGGTGTACGAGAAACTGAAGTCGTTGTCGGCCTTATAATTGGGGCGCAGGTAGGCGGAGAGCCCGACCCAGTCCACGTATTCGTCGCCCGGGTAAAGCGAGGCGAGGTAGCTGTCCTTCTGGTGGTTGGCCGGCAGGTTGTTGGTGATGTTGGGCGACCAGATCCAGATGACCAGGTCGTTGGCGCCCTCCTTCTCGAAGATGTCGTGCACGTGCTGCCACATCTTCTTGTAGTCGCCGGGGCGGTTGCCGTTGATCGACTCGCCCTTCGAGTTCGACTCCGCCCACGGGTACCACTCGCCGTTCATCTCGTGGTCGAGGCGGATGCCGAGCGGCAGGCCGGTCTTCACGATGTCGCGGGCGTACTTGGTCAGGTAGGCGTCGAAGTCTCCCCCGATGATCTTCGGCAGCGAGTAGGCGGGCTCCTCGACCACGTCGTTCGCCGCGGCGATCGGTCGCGACTCCCAGGTGAGGATCGGCAGCTTCGAACGTTGCCACGAACGGGTGACGGCGTTGGCGCGGAAGTTCTCATCCCAGCCGCCGAAGTAGCCGACCACGCTCGGGGTGCTGCCGACCTTGCTGGCCGTTGCGTCGTATGTCGCCCAGTTGAACGGCGCCTGCTCGGTGAACAGGCCGAGGTACGGCGACTTCGGTGAGACGAGTGCGCTTCGGGATGGCGCAGTGATCGTCGTGCCGCCCGCCTTCGATGGCGCCGCGACCGTCACGGGGCCGCGCCCACTGCCGCGGGATGCGATGAGGGCGTCGAGCTCCCCCTCGGTCTTCCACAGCGCCTTCTGGATCGCTGCCTTGTCGGCCGCGATCGCGTCGAGGTCTGAGTCCTTCGCGTCGAGATCGGATTCGAGCGCGACGACCCGGCTGAGCAGCGCGTTGCGCTCCTCGACCAGCTGGTCTTCGCGGGACGGTGGGGTGACGGCTTCGACGGCCTGCCGCACGGGGCTGCCGGGCGAGTTCCAGACGAAGACGCTCGTGGCTCCGAGGGCGAGTACGATGCCGAGGGCACCGGCCGCCGTCGCGAGCTCACGGCGTCCGCTGAGCGCCCACCAGCGGCGGGGAAGTTTAGAAATTGACAATGAAGAACACCTCCAGGGCGAAGATCGAGAAGCCGATGACGTAGGGCCACGCGGCTTTGGGGTTGAGTCGGCGGCGGGCCGGAGCCTGCGGCGCGGTACGGATTCGGGCGTCGGCTCGGCGGGGCGATGCCTCCAGCAGCACACCGCCGTGCGGGACGGGTGCGGCGGTCTGAGCTACAGCGAGGTCACTCACGAGCTCGTCGTTGGCCGCGCCGCCAGCGTAGGCACCCGCCCGGGTCCCCCAGCCGCTCGCGTGGCCCATGCGGAAAAAGCCGATGAGACGGATCGGCATGAGGAACGCGGTCGAGACGATGATGAACGCGGGAAGCCGGAAGAAGTCGGTCGGCTTCTCCGAGAGATGCCGGATTTGGCGGATCGCCATGCTGAGCACCGAGGAAACCAGCATGAGCAGCAGCACCACGAGCACCCCGCCCTGCACGCCATACTCGCTCAGGATTCCCTCGTAGAAGTTATACCCCTGGCCGGTGAAGGCGCGGTAGATCCAGCCGGCGATGACCCCAGCCAGCAGGAACGGCAGGATGATGTCCATCACGAAGAACAGGGCGAGCACCGGGGCGTGTCCGAGCATCCAGGGCAGCATCCGCAGCGTGTTGTACTGGCTGCCGCGCGCCCAGCGCAGCTGCTGCTTGAACAACTTCCTGATCTCGAGCGGGGCATCCGTGTACACCAGCGAGGTGTGCTGGTAAACGGTGCGGTAGCCCTCCTTGAGAGTGAGATTGGTGAGGGTGCGGTCGTCGCTCACCTCGAGGAAGACGCCCATAAAGCGCTCGTTCATAAATCGGCCCATGACCCGCATCATGATCGAGCGGCGGAAGGCGATCGTGCGTCCGGGGAGGCAGCCGACCTGGCCGAGTGCGCTCTGCGCGGGCATCGAGTAGAGGGCGCGGGAGTTCTCGAGCCAGTCCGCCCAGCGGGTGATCCAGCTGCGATTCGGTTCGAGGATGCGCTGCCGCGTGGTCACTCCCCCCACGCTCTCGTCGGCGAACGGCTTGACGAGCTCCGCGAGGGTGCCGTCGGTCCAGACCGTGTCCGAGTCCACGAGAACGGTGATGTCCCCGGTCGACATCTCGGTACCGATCATGACCGCGTTGCGCTTGCCGGGAATCGGCGTGTGCACCCAGCGCACGAGCGGCGCGAATTCCTCGCTGATGCGTTCGAGTGTCGGGTTCGGGGCACCGTTGATGACGACGATGATCTCGCCGGGCCTCTGGGCCACCATGCGAGCGAGCACGTCGCGGAACAGGTCCTCCGGTTCATCCAGCACCGGAACGACGACGCTGGTCGTTCCGGTGAAGGTGCCCGTGAACGGCTTGTACCGGCGGGAGATGAGAACCTTGGCGAGCCAAAGCGCCCAGATGAGGGCCGAGTAGATCGCGAACATGTAGATCTCGGGGTGACCGTCGATCATGTGGCGCAATTGCAGGATGAAGATAAACACTGTGGTCCTCGCGAGATGGGCGGTGAGGCCGGGTGAACATCCGCGACTCTGAGGAACTGGGTGTCGAAGCCGGTGACTGCTTCTTGCGTTGAGTATTGGCCCCTGTTCGGGGTTTCGGCAAGTCTGTCTACCCCTGTGCATTGCTCAGCGAATCACAATTTGCGCGACACGTGTCGGCCATTGTGTGGACGCGATGTGCGACTGCTTCACACTCGCACTCGCGGTCCGCCGGCGACCCGATCATGATCGCCAAATATGCCGGTCATGAGGATGTCCCGGGCTCGACCTCCCCGCCCCCGCAAGCCTGCGGGATTGCGTCAGGGTACAGATTCTCTCGATCTCGAACCCTAAGAGGGGTACAACAGCGCGCCCCCGTTTCGAGGGCGTAAATCGGTTGAACTGTTACAAGCCCGAAACAAACCTGGGCTCTCTGGGACACCTGGGGGAAGCCTTCGTCCTACGCGGTCGTGGGCCTGTTCGCAGGTCCCGTTCCGTAGAACCTGCGCTCGAAGACCTGGCGGGCGAGCCGGGTGGTGCGCAGGTAGTCCTCCTCGAGGCGCGAGGCGGAGCCGGGCGGGTACTCGAGCAGGCGGGCGACACCCTCGAGCTGCTGGCGATCCGTCGGCAGCACGTCGGCGGTTCGACTCGTCCACAGGGTCATTGCGGAGCGGGTGCGCGAGGCGAAGATCCAGGCGTCGTGGAGCCTGCGGGCCTCCTCCGGAAGCACGAGCTTCTCCCCCACGGCAGCGTGCAGGGCGCCCAGGGTCGACGTGGTGCGCAGCCCAGGAACCTCGGCGCCGTGCTGCAGTTGCAACAGCTGCACGAACCACTCGACGTCGCTCAGCGAGCCGCGCCCGAGCTTCAGGTGACGGGACGGATCGGCGGCCTGCGGCAGGCGCTCCGACTCGACGCGGGCCTTGATGCGCTTGATCTCGCGCACGTCCTGCTCCGAGATTCCGACCGGGAAGCGCACCTCGTCGGCGAGTCGCTCGAACTCGGTGATGAGCTCGGCGTCGCCGACCACTCCGCGGGCGCGCAGCAGCGCCTGGGCCTCCCAGGTGAGCGACCACCGCGCGTAGTAGGCACGGTACGACTCGAGCGAGCGCACGATGGCGCCGGTCTTGCCCTCGGGGCGCAGGCCGATGTCGAGGTCGAGCGGGATCCGCAGGTCTTCGGTGAGCCGGGACAGGCTGCGCACGATCCCCTCCGCGCGCGACTGGGCTTCCTCATGGGTGGCACCCGCCGGGCGGTAGACGTACATCACGTCGGCGTCGGAGCCGAAACCGAGTTCCGCGCCGCCGTAGCGACCCATGCCGATGATCGCGAACTCGATGCCGTCGCCGTAGACGTGCGCGATGGCGAGCACCCCGGTCAGCAGGGCCGTCGTCACGTCGGAGAGCGCCCGGCCGAGCTCCTCCACGGTGAGGGTGCCCAGGATCGCGCTCATAGCCAGCCGCAGGATCTCCCGACGGCGGGCCGTGCGCAGGGCGAGAGCCGCGGCATCCGGTTCACCCTGATGCCGGGAGACCGTGGCGCGCGATTCTTCGAGAAGCTGCGGGAGGGGGCGCGGGCGCAGTTCGTCGTCGTTCTCGAGCCACGCGGCGGCCTCGGGGATACGCTCGAACAGGTCGCTGACGAATCGGGAGCCCGAGAGCACCTGTGTGAGGCGCTGGGCGGCGCCCGAGGAGTCGCGCAGCATGCGCAGGAACCAATAGGCCTCGCCGAGATCCTCGCTCAGGCGGCGGAAGGCCAGCAGACCGTGATCTGGGTCGGCACCCTCAGCGAACCACTGCAGCATGACCGGCAAGAGGTTGCGCTGGATCGTCGCCCGACGGGACACACCACCAGTGAGCGCCGCGATGTGCCGCAGGGCGCCGGCGGGATCGCTGAAGCCGATCGCGGCGAGCCGCGCTGTCGCCTGCTCGCTCGAGAGGGCGAGGCCGTCCTCAGGCAGGGCGGCGACCGCAGACAGCAGCGGGCGGTAGAACAGGCGCTCGTGCAAGCGTCGCACGGCGTGCTTGGTGCGCTTCCACTGCTCGAGCAGGTCGTCGGTGCCGGTGGAGATGCCACTGGCCCGGGCCAGCACCCGCAGGGCATCCCGGTCGGTCGGCATGAGGTGTGTACGGCGCAGCTTCGAGAGCTGCAGGCGGTGCTCGAGCAGGCGCAGGAACCGGTAGTCGCGAGCGAACTCCGCGGCCTCCACCCGGCCGATGTAACCCTGGTCAGCGAGCGAGTCGAGGGCGGTGAGGGTCGCGCGCTGGCGCACCGCGTCATCCGTCTGTCCGTGCACGAGCTGCAGCAGTTGGATCGTGAATTCGACGTCGCGCAGGCCGCCCGGACCGAGCTTGAGCTGCACGTCGAGCTCGTGGTGCGGGATGTTGTCCGTGACCCGCTCGCGCATGCGCTGCACCGATTCGACGAAGCCCTCGCGCGAGGCACTCGACCAGACCTTCGGCGACAGCGCCTCGACGTAACGGTCGCCGAGCTCGAGGTCGCCGGCCAGAGGTCGCGCCTTGAGCAGCGCCTGGAACTCCCAGCTCTTCGCCCAGCGGTCGTAGTACGCGAGGTGCGACTCCAGGGTGCGCACGAGTGCACCGTCCTTGCCTTCTGGGCGCAGGTTCGCGTCGACCTCCCACAGTTCCGGCTCGCTTGCCAGGTCGTGGATGCCACGCATGACCTGCATCGCGAGTCTCGTGGCGATCTCCACGGCCCGGTCATTCTCAATGCCCTCGCCTGCCTCGGCGACGAAGATGACGTCCACGTCGCTCACGTAATTGAGCTCGCGTGCGCCCGCCTTGCCCATGCCGATGATGGCGAGGCGAGTAGCGGCAACGTCGGCGGCGGGGAACTTCGAGTCGCGCCGTGCGACGTCGATAGCGGCATCCAGGGCGGCACCGGCGAGGTCGGAAAGCGCGGCCGCGGCGACGGACATGGCGGCGAGCGGGTCGACGTGGCCCAGATCCCAGGCCGCGAGACGCGCGAGGTGGCGGCGGTAGCGCACGCGCAGCGCGACGGCCGCGGGGTCGCCACCGAGACCTTCGACCGCCTCGAGGAGGTCGGCACGGTACTGCTCGGGCGTCAGAGGGTGCGCGAGATCCGTGGCGAGAGCCGCGAGCTCGGCCGGACGCCGAAGGAAGAATTCGCCGAGCCCCAAGGAAGCGCCGAGAACCCGCACCAGGCGGGCGGCGGCCGCGTCATCCCGAAGCAGCGCATCGAGGTCGGTCGGCGCGCTCTCCCGCAGCTGCCCGAGCAGCAGCAGTGCCTGGTCGGGGTCTGCGGCATTCGCGAAGTGCGGCACGAGGGACGCATCGACGCTCGCGAGGCGCTCACCGGCCTCACCCAGCTCGGCAAACCCGAGCCGGGCGAGATCAGTCAACGTTGTCTGAGTGCGTTTCATGAGGCGGGGCTTCGCACAGGATTACAGGATTTCGAGGTTGCTCTCCAACTCGTACGGCGTAACCTGCGCGCGGTACTCGGACCACTCGCGGCGCTTGTTGAGCAGCACGTAGTTGAAGACCTGCTCGCCGAGGGTTTCCGCGACGAGCTCGGAGTCCTCCATGAGCGAGACGGCGTGGTCGAGGCTCGCGGGAAGCTGGTTGTAGCCGAGAGCTCGGCGCTCGGAGTCGCTCAGCTCCCAGACGTTGTCCTCGGCTTCGGGCGGAAGCTCGTAGCCCTCCTCGATGCCCTTGAGGCCGGCGGCCAGCAGGAGCGAGTAGGCGAGGTACGGGTTGGCGGCGGAGTCGATCGCGCGGTACTCGACGCGGGCGCTCTGTGCCTTGTTGGGCTTGTAGAGCGGAACCCGCACGAGCGCCGAACGGTTGTTGTGACCCCAGGTGACGAAGCTCGGGGCCTCGTCGCCGCCCCAGAGGCGCTTGTAGGAGTTCACGAACTGATTGGTCACGGCCGTGATCTCGGGCGCGTGGCGCAGCAGGCCGGCCACGAAATGGCGGCCGATCTTCGAGAGCTGGTAGGTGCCCCCGGCCTCGTAGAAGACGTTCGTGTCGCCCTCGAAGAGCGAGAGGTGGGTGTGCATTCCCGATCCGGGATGACCGGACAGCGGCTTCGGCATAAACGTCGCATAGACGCCCTGCTCGATGGCCACCTCCTTGATCACGGTGCGGAAGGTCATGATGTTGTCGGCGGTCGTGAGGGCGTCCGCGTAGCGCAGGTCGATCTCGTTCTGGCCGGGGCCGGCCTCGTGGTGGCTGAACTCGACGGAGATGCCAAGATCCTCGAGCATGCGCACGGAACGTCGGCGGAAGTCGTGAGCCGTGCCACCGGGAACGTTGTCGAAGAATCCGGCCGAGTCGACGGGCTCGGGGCCCTTCTTGCCGAACTTGCTGCTCTTCAGCAGGTAGAACTCGATCTCGGGGTGGGTGTAGAACGTGAAGCCGCGGTCGGCGGCCTTTGCGAGCGTGCGCTTGAGCACGTTGCGCGGGTCCGAGTTGGCGGGCTGGCCGTCGGGCGTCGTGATGTCGCAGAACATACGCGCCGTGGGGTCGATCTCGCCGCGCCACGGCAGGATCTGGAAGGTGGTGGGGTCGGGGTGCGCGAGCATGTCCGCCTCGTACGCGCGCGTGAAGCCCTCGATCGCCGAGCCGTCGAAACCGAGGCCCTCGGCGAACGCGCCCTCTACCTCTGCCGGTGCGATGGCGACCGATTTGAGGCTGCCCACGACGTCCGTGAACCAGAGGCGGATGAACTTGATCCCGCGTTCCTCGATTGTGCGAAGAACGAAGTCGCGCTGCTTGTCCATCGGGCTCCCTGTGTTGTGCGTTTTCCGGGCAACGGAGTGGGCCTGGATCGGCCCCACATCCGTCGCTCTAGGGTACTGGCTCCGGGACCTTCCCGCTTGTCGCGCCGTGCCGTTCTAGACTCATGGCATGGCTGAGCCGATCAAACGCGTCCGCACCCGTCACTTCCAGAACGCGAAGGCGAACGGGATCAAGATCACGGGCCTCACGAGCTATGACCAGCTCAGTGCCACGATCTTCGACGAGGCCGGCATCGACTTCCTGCTGGTCGGTGATTCGGCAGGCAATACGGTGTTCGGCTACGACACGACGCTGCCCGTCACCATCGATGAGCTCATCCCACTCACCCGCGCTGTCGCCGGGGCGGTCAAGCGCGCGCTCGTGGTCGCCGACATGCCGTTCGGTTCCTACGAAACGGGGGCGGATGAAGCGCTGCACACCGCTTTCCGATTTATGAAGGAGACCGGCGCTCATGCCGTGAAACTCGAGGGCGGCGTGCGCAGCGCCGAACAGATCCGTCGCATCGTGTCGGCGGGCATCCCGGTCATGGCGCACATCGGGTACACCCCGCAGAGCGAGCACGGGCTGGGCGGTCACGTCATCCAGGGTCGCGGTGAAGGAGCGGAAGCGCTGCTCGCCGACGCGCACGCGGTCGAGGATGCCGGCGCGTTCGCGGTCGTGCTCGAGATGGTGCCTTCGGCGGTCGCCGCGCAGATCACCTCTGAGTTGACTATCCCGACCATCAGCGTCGGTGCCGGTCCTTCGACGGACGGCCAGTTGCTCGTCTGGACGGACTGGGCCGGATTCTCGGGCGGTCGCATTCCGAAGTTCGTGAAGCAGTACGCCGATCTTCGTGGAGTTCTTGGCGACGCCGCCAAGGCGTACATCGCGGACATCGCCTCCGGCAGTTTTCCGGCTCCGGAGCACGAGTACGACGCGTAGGTTGCTGGCTTTTCGGGGTGCTCCTCTCCTCCGCTGACCGGCTTTTTCTCCCTTCTCCACAGTCATGGAGCAGGGCCGATGCAATGTCGGTGGCCGGGTGTTCTGTACCCGCATGAACATCCGAACTCTCACGCTTCCGGCGGCCTTCAACGAGGCCATCGGCGCCCTCGTTGACGAAGCCTTTGCGATCGCGCGCGCGGAGGCGGGGCTGGCCGCGCGCAAGGCGCTGGTACTCGCGGAGGCGCGTCGGCTGAGCGTTCTGTCCAGTTCGCTGATCACGCCCGCGCCTCACGGCTGGAGTGCCGCCGAGACCGCTCGGCGGGTGCTCGTCTCGGAGGTGGTGTGCGCGCTTCGTCTGCCCGAGCGCACGGCCGAGACCCTGATCGCGGACAGCGACGCGCTGGTGAACGCCCTGCCGTCGACGTTCGATGCGGTCTCGCGCGGAACGATGAGCTGGCGTCACGCTCATCTCGTGGTCGATCACGCCTCGTCGTTGCCCTCATCGTCGTTGCCGGAGTTCGAAAGCCGCGTGGTGCCCCTCGCTGAGCACAACACTGCGGCACAGTTCAACCGAAAAGCCCGAATCGTGCGCGAGCGGATGCATCCCGAGACCATCGATTCGCGCCAGTCGACCGCCACCGAACAGCGTGCCATCGACCTGCAGCCGGCTCGTGACGGCATGGCCTACCTGACGGCTTTCCTGCCCGCGGTCACGGCGCACGCGATCTTCAATCGTCTCGACGGTGCCGCTCGTGCGGCACGCGCTGCCGGCGACACCCGCACAGTGACGCAGCTTCGGGCCGACTCCTTCGCGGGTGCGCTGCTCGGCACCGAGTCGCCCTCGCCCGAGCTCTTGGAGATTCTCGCGACGATCCGGCCGAGTGTGCAGGTCACGGTGCCCGTGCTCACGCTGCTCGGCCGCTCCGACGCACCTGCATCTCTCGACGGCTATGGCCCGATCGATCTCGAGACCGCCATGAAGCTCACGGGGAACGCGCCGTCCCTGACGAGGCTGCTCACCCATCCGGAGACCGGTTCGGTGCTCTCCGTGGGGCGGGATCGGTATCGGGTGCCCTCAGACCTGCGGCAGATGTTGCGAACTCGCGACGGCACCTGTCGGTTCGTCGGATGCAATCGGCAAGCCAGGGGTTGCGACATCGACCACACCGACGAATGGCAGCACGGAGGGCAGACCGCTCACGACAATCTCGCGCACCTCTGCGAGCCGCACCATCGGCTGAAATCACTCACCGGATGGAAGGTGCTGCACCTCGGCGACGGCCGGCTGCGCTGGACCTCGCCGTTCGGCAGGGAGTACACGACGGAACCGGAGGAGCGGTGGGCCGGCTAGTCCGAGTTCTCCTCGGCCGCCCACTTGCGAGCTCGCTCCGCGGCGATCTCGGGCGCTCGAGCCGCGTCCTCGCGCGTCGCGTAGGGGCCGTCCCGGTCGGATCCGAGGGACTGTGCGCCCTCCTCGACCTCGCCGGTCTTGTGGTTGTACCACCAGTCAGTCATGGCGCCAGCGTACTCCGGCTTGTCGATGCCCGACAGGTCGACGGTCAATAGACTGGGAGCATGCCTCGCAACGCACTCGGCCATCTGGTTCCCGGCCGCGTATCCCCCATGCGCTCCGTGCCGAAGGACATCGCTCGCCCCGAATACGTCGGCAAGGCCGGCCCGAAGCCGTTCGACGGCAGCGACGTGTACAGCGGGGAGAAGGTCGAGCTGATCCGCGAGTCCGGACGCATCGCCGCCCAGGCCGTCGAAGCGGTCGGGGCAGCGGTCAGACCCGGCGTCACCACCGAGGAGCTCGACCAGATCGCGCACGAGTTCATGATCCACGCGGGCGCGTATCCGTCGACGCTCGGTTACCGCGGCTTCCCCAAGTCGAGCTGCACGAGCCTCAACGAGGTCATTTGCCACGGCATCCCCGACGACACCGTGCTCGAAGACGGCGACATCATCAACATCGACATCACGGCCTTCAAGAACGGCGTTCACGGAGACCTCAACAAGACCTTCCTCGTCGGCGAGGTGCGCGAGGATGTCGCGGCTCTCGTCGAGGGAACGCGCGAGTCCCTGAACCGCGGCATGAAGTCCGTGGCTCCCGGTCGGCAGTTGAACGTGATCGGACGCGCCATCGAGTCCTACGCGAAACGCTTCGGGTACGGCGTGATCCGGGACTTCACGGGACACGGCGTCGGGGAGGCGTTCCATTCGGGACTCGTCATTCCGCACTATGACGCGGCGCCACGCTTCGACGCGGAGATCCTCGAGAACATGGTCTTCACCATCGAACCGATGCTGACCCTCGGCACACCGGACAAGCCCGGCAGCATCGCCTGGGACCAGTGGGAAGACGACTGGACCGTCACCACCCGCGACAAGAGCTGGACCGCACAGTTCGAACACACCATGGTCGTCACCGCTCGCGGCGTCGACGTACTCACTCTGCCGTAAGGAACACACCTCATGACCACTGCCCTCGGCATCGACATCGGCGGAACCGGCATCAAGGGTGCCCTCGTCGACACCAGGACGGGCGAGCTGCTCACCGACCGCGTCAAGATCCCGACGCCCGACGGTGGCGAACCGCAGGACATCGTCAACACGGTCATCAAGCTCATCGAGAAGCTCGGCGGCGTCGACAAGGACGTGCCGGTGGGCGTCTGCTTCCCCGCGATCGTCATCGGCGGCAAGACCATGTCCGCGGCCAACGTGAGCAAGAAGTGGATCGGCCTCGAGGCCGAGAAGCTGTTCGAGAAGGGACTCGGCCGCAACATCCACTTCGTCAACGACGCGGATGCCGCTGGAGTCGCGGAGCAGCGCTTCGGTGCTGCGAAGGGCGTGAAGGGTCTCGTCATCCTCACCACCCTCGGAACCGGCATCGGCTCGGCATTGATCTACGACGGCGTGCTCGTGCCCAACTCCGAGCTCGGACACCTCGAGATGGGTGGCAAGGACGCCGAACGCCAGGCCTCGTTCGCCGCGAAGGAGCGCCACGACCTCAGCTACAAGCAGTGGGCCGAACGCCTGCAGAAGTACTACTCGATGGTCGAGTTCCTGTTCTCCCCCGACCTGCTCATCGTCGGCGGCGGCATCTCCAAGCACCACGAGGAATTCCTTCCCCTGCTTGAGCTGAACGCTCCGATCATCCCGGCGGAGCTGCGCAACAACGCAGGCATCCTCGGGGCTGCGGCACTCGCGGCAGACGGTAACGCGCTCGTGATCACTCCCGCTACGGAGAAGAAGAAGTAGCAGTGTTAGGGTTTTTTCCGCCGGCGTGAGGATTCCGTAAGGATCTCCGAAACCGAACACGACCAGGCGTTGACTCTTCCTGCGACCACTGTGGTCGCTGGATGGAGAAGACCGTGCTGGACGTCGTTTTTGTTCTCGGGATCCTGGCGCTCATCGCGCTGGTAGCCCTCGTGGGTCGGGCGGTGGAACGCCTGTGATGATCTTCGACATCCTCGCCCTCGTTCTCGCCACCGCGGCCATCGGCTACCTCGTGGTCGCCCTCGTGAAGCCCGAGCTGTTCTGATGGATGCAACGCTCTGGCTGTTTATCGCCCAGCTCGCCACTATCGCCGCTCTCGTCGCGCTCCTCTACCGCCCGCTGGGCGACTACATGGCGCGCGTCTTCACGTCCCGGAAAGACCTCGCGGTCGAGCGCGGGTTCTACCGCCTCATCGGGGTCAACCCGAAGGCTGAGCAGAGCTGGGGCGTCTACCTTCGCTCGATCCTGGTCTTCTCGGCGCTGGGCATCCTGCTCGTCTACGCCCTGCAGCGCACGCAGCAGCTGTTGCCGTTCGCGCTCGGCCTGCCCGCGACGAGCGAGCACCTCGCCTTCAACACGGCGATCTCCTTCGTCACGAACACCAACTGGCAGTCGTACTCGCCCGAGCTCACCCTCGGCTACACGGTGCAGTTGGTCGGTCTCGCGGTGCAGAACTTCCTCAGTGCCGCAGTCGGCATCGCCGTCGCCGTTGCCCTAATCCGCGGCTTCTCGTACCGCGCGACCGGAACCATCGGCAACTTCTGGGTCGATCTGACCCGAGGCACGCTGCGGATCCTGCTGCCGCTATCCGTCATCGCCGCGGTCGTGTTGATTGCGGGCGGCGTCATCCAGAACCTGAACGGGTTCACCGAGGTGACCACACTCGGCGGCGGTACGCAGACGATCCCCGGCGGACCTGTCGCAAGCCAGGAGGCGATCAAGCTGCTCGGCACCAACGGTGGCGGCTTCTTCAACGCCAACTCCGCGCACCCGTTCGAGAACCCGACCCCGTGGACGAGCATGTTCCAGGTGCTGCTGATGCTCGCGATCCCGTTCGCCCTCCCCCGCACCCTCGGCACGATGCTCGGCGACAAGCGCCAGGGCCTCGCCGTCGCTACGGCAATGGGCGTGCTGTACCTCGTGTCGGTAAGCCTCATGACCTGGGCGGAACTCGCCGGTCGCGGCACCGCCCCCGAGCTCGCGGGCGCCGCGATGGAGGGCAAGGAGGTGCGCTTCGGCATCATCGGATCGACCATCTTCGGAACCACCAGCACCATCACCTCTACCGGAGCCGTGAACGGGATGCACGACAGCTTCACGTCCCTCGGTGGCGGCATGGCGCTCGTCAACATGATGCTCGGTGAGGTAGCACCCGGTGGTGTTGGGGCGGGGCTGTACGGCATCCTCGTCATCGCCATGATCGCGGTGTTCCTCGCCGGACTCATGGTGGGACGCACCCCGGAACTCTTCGGCAAGAAGCTGGGCAGCCGCGAGATCAAGCTTGCGAGCCTGTACATCCTGGCCACGCCGACGCTCGTGCTCGTCTTCACGGCGCTGAGCTTCGCGATCCCCGCGGTGCGCGCCGACGTCGAGTCGACGAGCATCTGGAACCCCGGCCTGCACGGCTTCGGCGAGGTGCTCTACGCCTACACGAGCGCCGCGAACAACAACGGCTCCGCGTTCGCCGGCCTCACCGCCAACACCCCGTGGTTCAACACCACTTTGGGCATCGTGATGGTGCTGGGGCGGTTCCTGCCGATCGTGTTCGTGCTCGCCCTGGCCGGCTCCCTCGCCGCGCAGGAGAAGGTGCCGGTCACCGTCGGCACACTTCCCACCCACCGCCCCCAATTCGTCGGTCTGCTTCTCGGAACCGTCGTCATCGTGTCGGCTCTCACCTATTTCCCCGTTCTCGCGCTGGGTCCCCTGGCGGAAGGTCTTCTGTAGTCATGAATATGTTCATCACCGCGCTCCCCGGAGCGCTCCGCAAGCTCGACCCGCGCCTCATGTGGCACAACCCCGTCATGTTCCTCGTCGAGATCGGCGCCGTGCTCACCACGGCCATCGCGATCGCCGAGCCGTTCATCGGAGGGTCGAGTCTCGCCCCCACCTTCACGGTCGGTATCGCCGCGTGGCTCTGGGTGACCGTGCTGTTCGCGAACCTCGCCGAGTCCGTCGCCGAGGGCCGCGGCAAGGCCCAGGCCGCATCGCTGCGGGAGACCCGCACGAGCACCATCGCGCACCGCGTGCTGCTGTACGCCGAGGGCACGGACGCCACGACCGCCGAGATCGAGGAGGTGGCGTCGGCGGATCTCACCCTCGGTGACATCGTCGTCGTCTCCGCCGGCGAGCTGATCCCCGGCGACGGGGACATCGTGTGGGGAATCGCAAGCGTCGACGAGTCGGCCATCACCGGCGAGTCGGCCCCCGTCGTGCGCGAGCATGGCGGCGACCGCAGCGCCGTGACGGGCGGCACCCGCGTGCTCAGCGACCGCGTCGTCGTACGCATCATGTCGAAGCCCGGCGAGACCTTCGTCGACCGCATGATCCGCCTCGTCGAGGGTGCGTCCCGCCAGAAGACACCGAATGAGATCGCGCTGAGCATCCTGCTCTCGAGCCTGTCGATCGTGTTCCTGGTCGTGGTGATCACCCTCAACCCTCTCGCGTCGTACGCCGGTGAGCCGATCGCGATCCCGGTGCTCGTGGCGCTGCTGGTCTGCCTCATCCCGACCACGATCGGCGGCCTGCTCTCGGCCATCGGCATCGCCGGCATGGACCGGCTCGTGCAGCACAACGTGCTGGCCATGTCCGGCCGCGCCGTCGAAGCTGCGGGGGATGTCACGACTCTCCTTCTCGACAAGACCGGCACCATCACCTACGGCAATCGCCGGGCGAGCGAGTTCGTGCCGGTGGGCAACGTGGAGCTCGCCGAGCTCATCTCCGTCGCCCGCCTCGCGTCGCTCGCCGACCCGACACCGGAGGGGTCGAGCGTCGTCGAGCTCGCGGGTGGCACCATCCCGACCCCGCTCGACGCAGTGGTCGTTCCGTTCACGGCACAGACCCGCATGAGCGGACTGGACCTGCCCGACGGCGCCCAGGTGCGCAAGGGTGCGGCGTCGATGGTCGCCGAGTGGGCGGGCGGCACTACGTCCGAACTGGATGGGGTCGTGCGCGAGATCTCGCAGTCGGGCGGCACGCCGCTCGTCGTTGCGAAGAAGGATGCGGCCGGGGGCGTGCGCGTGCTCGGCGTCATCCACCTGAAGGATGTCGTCAAGGAGGGTCTGCGCGAGCGTTTCGCCGAGATGCGCGTGATGGGAATCCGCACAGTGATGATCACCGGCGACAACCCGCTCACCGCGAAGGCCATCGCGGCCGAGGCCGGGGTGGACGACTATCTCGCCGAAGCTACGCCGGAGGACAAGCTCGCGCTGATCCGCCGGGAGCAGCAGGGCGGCAACCTCGTCGCGATGACCGGGGACGGCACCAACGACGCCCCCGCGCTCGCTCAGGCCGACGTCGGAGTCGCTATGAACACCGGCACGAGCGCGGCGAAGGAGGCCGGGAACATGGTCGACCTCGACTCGAACCCGACCAAGCTCATCGACATCGTGCGCATCGGCAAGCAGCTGCTCATCACCCGCGGCGCGCTCACGACGTTCTCGATCGCGAACGACGTGGCCAAGTACTTCGCGATCATCCCGGCGATCTTCGCGGCGTCGTTCCCGGGCCTCGCCGTGCTGAACATCATGGGGCTGTCGTCACCGGCCTCCGCCATTCTCAGCGCCATCATCTTCAACGCCCTCGTGATCATCTTCCTGATCCCTCTCGCCCTCAGGGGCGTGAAGTACCGCGCGATCAGCGCGAGTGCCCTCCTCGGCCGCAACCTCCTCATCTACGGACTCGGCGGCCTCATCGCACCATTCATCGGCATCAAGCTCATCGACCTCGTCGTGAGCCTTATCCCCGGCTTCTAGGAGCCCTGCACCATGAAAAGAAACCGCGTTATGAAAAACTTCCGACAGACCTCGACCGCGCTTCGTGCGCTGCTCGTCCTCACCATTGTGCTCGGGATGGGTTACCCGCTCGCCATCACCGTCCTGGGGCAGCTCGCGCTCCCCACGCAGTCCAACGGCTCGCTGGTCTACCGGGACGGGTCGCCGATCGGGTCGAGCCTGCTCGGACAGTCGTTCGCCACCGCCGAAGGCGCGGCCATGCCGGGGTTCTTCCAGTCGCGGCCCTCCGCCGCCGGCGACGGCTACGACGGGGGCGCGTCGAGCGGCTCCAACTACGGACCCGAGAACGAGGACCTCATCGCGGCGATCGAGGAGCGCGAGGGCTCGACTCCGGACGCACTCACCGCCTCCGGTTCGGGCCTCGACCCGCACATCAGCCCCGAGAACGCACTCTCCCAGGTCGCGGCCGTCGCGGCCGCCCGCGGGCTGAACGAATCGGTCGTGCGCGAGCTCGTCGAGTCTAGAATTCAGGGGCGGGACCTCGGCTACCTCGGCGAACCCCGCGTCAACGTGCTCGACCTCAATGTCTCACTCGCAGAACTGGATAGCAGTGCTTCCGACTAGGAACCGCGCATGAGCAGGGGCCACCTGCGGGTGCTTCTCGGCGCCGCACCCGGCGTCGGCAAGACCTACGCCATGCTCGAGGAGGGCCGCCGGCTGCGCGATGCCGGCGTCGATGTTGTGGTCGCGGTCGTGGAAACCCACGGCCGCGCCGCCACGTCCGCCCTGCTTGACGGGTTGGAAGTACAACCCCGCATCGCCCTGGACCACCGCGGCGTGCGACTCGACGAGCTGGACCTGGCCGGCCTGCTCGACCGCCGCCCCGCTCTCGCGCTCGTCGACGAACTCGCCCACACGAACGCCCCGGGCTCGGCTAACAACAAGCGCTGGCAGGACGTCGAGGCGATCCTCGCCGCCGGAATCGACGTGATCTCGACGGTCAACATCCAGCACGTCGAGTCACTGGGCGACGTGGTGCAACAAGTCACCGGGGTGCCGCAGCGCGAGACCGTGCCGGATGCAGTGCTTCGCCGCGCCGACCAGGTCGAGCTCGTCGACCTCGCCCCGCAGGCACTGCGCAACCGTCTCTCGGAGGGTGTCGTCTATCCGGCCGCGCGCATCGATGCCGCCCTCTCCAACTTCTTCCGCCTCGGCAATCTCACCGCCCTGCGCGAGCTCGCCCTCCTCTGGCTGGCAGACGAGGTGGATGTCGCGCTGCAGGCGTATCGCGCCGAAAAGGGCATTGCGGCTCCCTGGGAGGCTCGGGAACGAATAGTCGTGGCGCTCACGGGCGGGATCGAGGGCGAGACCCTGTTGCGCCGGGGGGCACGCATTGCGGCGCGGTCGAGCGGCGGGGAGCTGCTCGCCGTGCACGTGACGAGTGCCGATGGGCTCGCCGAGCCCGACCCGGGAGCGTTGTCGGGGCAACGCGCGCTCGTGGAGACGCTCGGCGGCACCTTTCACCAGGTCGTCGCGGAACAGACGCCCGGGGCACTCGTCGAGTTCGCCCGGAGTGTGAACGCCACCCAACTCGTGATCGGGGCATCCCGTCGCTCGCGGCTCGAATCGCTGCTCGGCGGGGCGGGTGTCGGGGCGAGCCTCATCCGCATGGCCGGCGACATCGACGTGCACATCGTCTCACACGCGCAGGCCGGAAAACGCCGGCTGCCGCGCGTCGGCGGGGCGCTCTCGGTGTCGCGCAGGCTTGCAGGCCTCGCCCTCACCATCGTCGGCCTGCCGCTGCTGACCTGGCTGCTGTCCTCGTTTCGCAGCCCCGACTCGATCACGAGCGACGTGCTCGGCTACCAGCTCTTCGTGGTGATCGTCGCGCTCGTCGGCGGCATCTGGCCCGCGTTGCTCGCGGCGCTGGCCGCGGGAGTGCTGCTCGACTTCTTCTTCGTGGACCCGCTCTACACCGTCACGATCAGCGAACCGCTGCACCTGCTCGCCCTCGTGATCTTCCTCGTGGTAGCTGCGCTCGTCAGTTTCGTCGTCGATCAGGCCGCCCGTCGGTCGCGCGCGGCCATCCGCTCGGCCGCCGAGGCGGAGGTGCTCGTAACCGTCGCCGGGAGCGTCATCAGCGGGGTGGACGCCCTTGACGCACTCGTGTCGCGGCTGCGTGAGGCGTTCGGGATGACGAGCGTCATCCTGCGCCAGGACGGCGAGGCGCTCTACACGGCCTTCGAGGCGACGCTGGCCGACGACGCCGACGACGAGACCTCGGTGCCACTCGGCGAACATGCGTCGCTCTACCTGCGCGGCAAGCGGCTCGAGGCCTCCGACCGCAAGATCCTGGGCGCTTTCGTCTCCCAGATCGAGGCCGCGCTCGTGCAGCGCCGACTGGCCTCGGAGGCCGAGGGCATGCGACCCCTCGCCGCCGCGGATCGGATGCGCAGCGCACTCCTCGCCGCGGTCGGCCATGACCTGCGGCGCCCGCTTGCCGCAGCAACGGCTGCCGTCTCGGCGCTCCGGGCTCCCGATCTCGAGCTGTCGGCATCCGATCGCACCGAACTCGTCGAGACCGCGGACGAGTCGCTCACCGCGCTCGGCTCGCTCGTGACCGATCTGCTCGATGTCAGCCGCCTGCAGGCCGGGGTGCTCGGTGTCACCCTCGCCGACGTGAGCATCGACGAGGTCGTCGGCAACGCGCTTGATGAGCTCGGGATGGGCCCGGGCGACGTCGAACTCGACCTCGGCGCCGTGCCCACCGTGCGTGCCGATGCAGCGCTGCTCGCGCGCGTCATTGTCAACCTGCTCGCGAACGCGGTGCGCTACTCTCCTGCCGGATCGCGTCCGGTGATCGCGACCAGCGAGTTCGGCGACCGGGTGCAGCTGCGTGTCATCGACACCGGGCCGGGAATCCCGCCGGAGCGTCTCGACGACGTGTTCCTGCCCTTCCAACGCCTCGGCGACACCGACAACACCACCGGTGTCGGCCTAGGGCTCGCCCTCTCAAAGGGGTTCACCGAGGGCATGGGCGGCACGCTCGACGCCGAGGACACCCCAGGCGGCGGACTCACCATGGTCGTTGAACTGGAGGCTGCACCGTGAAGATCCTCATCGCTGACGATGATCCTCAGATCCTGCGTGCGCTGCGCATCACCCTGACGGCTCGGGGCTACGACATCGTGACGGCCCCCGACGGACGCACGGCGCTCGATGCGGCGATTGCGGAGCATCCCGATCTCATTGTGCTCGACCTCGGGATGCCCGGACTCAGCGGCATCGAAGTGATCGAGGGTGTGCGCGGCTGGAGCCAGGTGCCCATTCTCGTGGTGTCCGGTCGCAGCGAGTCGTGGGACAAGGTCGATGCGCTCGATGCCGGTGCCGACGACTACGTCACCAAGCCGTTCCAGGCCGATGAACTGCTGGCGCGCATCCGAGCGCTCTCCCGTCGCACTCCGGCGACGACGGATGAACCGAGCGTCGCGTTCGGCGATGTCGTCGTGGACCTGGCCGCTCGCGTCGTCACGCGCGCGGGCGCGCCGGTGCGGCTCACGCCCACGGAGTGGCACCTGCTCGAGGTGCTCGTGCGGAACCCCGACCGCCTCGTCACCCGCGAGACACTGCTGACCGAGGTCTGGGGACCGCAGTACACCTCCGACACGGGGTACCTGCGCCTCTACCTCGCCCAGCTGCGCAAGAAACTCGAACCAGTGCCCTCGCAGCCGCGGTACCTGATCACCGAGACCGGGATGGGGTACCGGTTCACGCCGGATAGCTAGCTGACCAGGCCGGGCTCGACCGTCGGGTCTTCCGGGGCGGGCGACTTCAGGCCCTGGGCCTCCGCCGCACGGAAGGTCGTGTCGTACGCAAACGCCTTCGCGAGCACGTAAGCGAGAGCGCTGAGTGCGCCGAAGCTGAAGATCCCGTTGCCGAAATTAAGCAGGGTCTGCTCCACGACGATCCGCTCTCCGGGGTTGGCCTCATCGAGCCAGATCGCTGCGAACACGGACAGGGTGCCACCGATGAGGATTCCTGCCCATGCGAGTGCTCCGAGAAGACGTCGTGCGGAGTTGTTGTAGATCATGGCGGACTCAGGCAATCGGGTCGGCGTCGGGCTTTGCGACAGCGACCTTCGGCTTGTCCTCGAACTCGGGCAGGTGCGCGTTGCGGATGTCGTACGCGACCGACTTGGCCACGGTGAGGCCGATGAGCGAGAGCACGCCGAAGGAGAACAGCGCCTGGCCGATGAGGAGCCAGATGGCTGCAGCGGCGAGCTCCCCCGCGGATCCGTCGCGGTTCAGCACGATGCCGGAGATGAGCGCGATCACGGCGCCCCCTAGCAGGCCGACCCAGGTGAAATCCTGCAAGAGACGTCGCGAGCGGTTCTGGTAAGTCATCCTCACATCATGGCAGGACGCCCGACCTTAAGCGGCGAACAACTCCGCGAGGGGAGGAAGTTTCGCCGCCGTGCATCCGAGCCCTACGAGCGTGCCGTTCTCGACGCGCACGTAGACGTCGCCCTTGCCTTGCAGGCTGAGCGCCTGTGGCGCGCGCGGTGCGTCGAGAGCAACTGCCACATCGAAGGATGCCGTGGCCTTCGCGCCTCCGGCGTGGGTGGCGGTCGCAAGCTGGTGGCGCAGGGCGTCAGCGCCATCCCAATCGCCCTGAAGAAGGAATTCGAGCACGGAACGTTCGTGGTCTGTGAGGTCGCGTGATTCAGCCATGTACAGCCCAACCTCTCAAGGCCCGCGCGACATTCCCGTGTGACGAGATTCAGTTGCCGAAGGGCAGCAGCGCCGCACCGAAGATCAGGAACAGGTTGAAGAACGACAGCGCGAAGCCGACAGCGCCGAGCACGATTCCGGTCGTGGCGTAGCTGCGGTACTTGGGCAGCGCGGCCTCCTGGCCCAGACGCGAGCGGGCCATGATGCCGACGACCACCGCAATGAGCCCGACGAAGCCGACGAAGATGCCCACGATGCCGAGCACGAGTGCCGTGGTCGCCAGCGACTGCGCAGGCGTGCCGACCTGGGGCGGTGCGTAGGGGTTGACGGGCTGCGGTGTGGGCTGCGGGGGCGTGTATTGCGAGGGTGCGGGCGGCGATACGGGATGTCCCGTATCCGGCGCGGGCGGACCATACGCCGGTGCCGGGGCCGACTGGTGCCCTCGTCGGCTCTCGCTCCAGTCGACGCCGTTCCACCACTGCTCGCCGTTGCCATCGGGAGCGGGCTGCCATCCGGGCGAGAGGGGTGTCGTCATGGGTTCACTGTATCGAGAAGTGGGGAATGGGCCGGCTGTTACGCCGGGTTCTGTCCCGGTGCCGAAGCACCATCGACGGCCATCTATCTACGACGTACGTTGCCGCACGCCTCTAGCGGTCTACCCGAATGCTGGACGAGCAGCCCGTAACGCATTCTGTCTGACCTTGCTCCTGGCGAGGTTTACATAGCCGATCGGGTCACCCCGGCCGCTGGTGGTCTCTTACACCACCGTTTCACCCTTACCTCGTGAGCCGAAGCGCACGTGGCGGTCTGTTTTCTGTTGCACTGTTCTCGCGGGTTGCCCCGGGTGGGTGTTACCCACCGCCATGCTCTAAGGAGCCCGGACGTTCCTCGGTGGTTGTTACCAACCCACGCGACCGTCTTGCCGACCCATTCGGGTTAGGAGTCTACCGGCGGGAGCGCTTGCGTTTACCCCTGCAGCTCGCTGAGCTCCGGCAGACGATCGGGCTCGCCGTCAATGACGGACCAGTACTCCATGTTCGAGAGGAACCCGTCTTCAAGCCAGAAGATGAACCCGCCCACGAACTCCTCGTCGTAGAAGACCTGAAGGGCGAGTCGTACATTCGTCCGTCGAGTACCGCCGGAATGGCACCATCCGCGACCTGGATGTCGAAGGATTGGCATCCCGGATGCATAGCACCCGCGTACCGCGCGAACGGCAGTTGTTCTCGAAGCCGCGTCGCAACGGGGTCCACTTCTTCGAGCAACTTGTTGAGAATGACGAGTTCCTGCTCGGTGAAGTCCCGAATCTCCTTCGCAGACTCCTCCACTGCTAGAGCCCCGACTCCCCCGTGCGCACCAGGATGGCGTCGCTGGACGGGCAGATGAGAACGTCATCCGGAGCAGCGGCGCGAATCGCGACGAGCTCGTTCTCGAGCAGGCGCACACCGTTCGCGCCGGACACACCGCCGCGCAGCAGCGAGGCTCCGGTGCCGTAGCGGGCCTGCTGCTTCTCGTAGAGCGCAAGCAGGTCTGCAGGAACCTTGGCGGCGATCGTCGACCGGTTGGCAGCCGTGTGCTTCTGCTCATCGGTGATGACCTTGAGTTCCGTGTCACGCGCGACCTCGAGTTCGCCGATTTGGGCGCGCAGGTCGGTGAGCGAGGCCTGGGTCTCGGCGAGGGCCGCGTCGCGCTCCTCGAGCTTCTCCATAACGGTGAGTTCGATCTCCTCGAGGTCGAACTGGCGCTTGCGCAGCGAGGCGAGCTCGTGTTCGAGAGCCTGGGCATCCTTCGCAGAGGATGACGCCTGGGCACGCTCCTCGTCCCGCTTGATGCGCGCCTCCACGACCGTGACGTCCGACTCGAGTCGGGAGAGCTCGATCGTGACGTCCTCGCGGGCTCCGCGGCGCTCGAGCTCGGTGGCACGAAGACCATCGATCTGGCTCGTGAGCGTGGCGATGGCGGCGTGCTGGGTGAGGCTCTTCGCCTTGTACTCCAGCTGTCGCAGCTTGGTGTCGACCGCCTGCAGGTCAAGCAGCAGGGCCTGATCGGACGGACTGGCTTTCAGCGCCATACTTTCTCCACTCGGTTGTTCTGTACTACGACGAAATCCCACGGATCCGTTCGCAGGTCGCTCACCGTCACCGCCACGTCGGGCAGTGCGTTACGTAATTGGGCCGCCGCGGCATCCAGCCACAGCCATTCGCTCGCCCAGTGCGAGACGTCGATCAGAGCGGGGCCGCCGGCGACGCGGGCGTTCTCGCGGGCCTCGCTCGCGGGGTGGTGCCTCAGGTCGGAGGTGACGTACACGTCGGCGGCTAAGACGGCGGGTTCGGACAGCAGCGAGTCGCCGGCTCCCCCGCACAGGGCGACGGTGCTGATCGGTGCGTCGAATTCTCCGGAGACCCGGATGCCGCCGGCAGTTGCCGGGAGGAGCTCACCGATACGGGCCGCGAGCTCGCCGAGCGTAGTCGCGGCGGGAAGGGTGCCAACGCGTCCGATGCCGTTGGCCGTAATGGGCAGAGCCCCATCGAGACCTAGAGCAGAAGCGAACACCGCGGAGGTGCCCTCGTCCACGACGTCGGCGTTCGTGTGGGCCGCGACGAGCGCGCAGTCGGCCTTGATCAGGCGCGAGATCACAGCGCCCTTGTAGGTGCTTCCCGCGACGGTGGTGACACCGCGCAACAGCAGCGGGTGGTGCACGAGCAGCAGGCTCGCACCCAGCTCGATGGCTTCGTCCACCGTGTCGAGTACGGCATCGACGGCCAGGTGGATCGAGGTGACCGGCGCGGAGGGGTCGCCCGCGAGGAATCCGGGTGCGTCCCAACCCTCTGCACCGCTCAGCGGCCACAGCTCTTCGATGACGCTGTTCACCTCGGCGACGGTTGGGGACATACGACGATTCTAGTTTGGCGAGCCCGGTGTCGATTCCTGTCGACGGATGCCCGGAATGCCCGCGACCAGCGGAACCAGCATCCCGAGCGCAAGCGCAGCGAGCACACCGAGGTCACTCGTCGCGAGCACGCCGTCTAGCGGAACCCCGAGCAGCGGGAACAGGTAGCCCTGCCAGGTGAGTCCCACGACGGTGGCCGTCGTGAGCCCGAAGCCGAGCCCGGTGATGACGAGGAAGGCGGGCAGGTTCACCCAGTGCACGCTCGGGTAGACGCCGCCCGCAGCGAGCAGGGATCCGGAGTCGTAGCGGCGCCTCCGCAGCAGGAGATCCATGCCGAAGATGCCTGCCCACGCGGCGACGGGAACCGCAACGGTCGTTGCAACGTCGCGGAACAGGCCGGTGAGGTCGGGCGACAGGAACGCGAGTCCCACGGCGATGCCGCCGAGCAGGATCGCCGTGAGGAGCGTGCCCGTGGGGCGCGTCATCCTCACACCGACCGACTGCAGGGCGAAGCCGCTCGAGTAGATGCTGACGACGACCGCGGAGAGCAGGCCGAACGCGGTGGCCGCGATGAGCGGGATCGGGTACCAGACCGGCAGGAGGCGCCCGATCGTGTCGAGGGGGTTGGCGAGAAGGCCGGCCGCGAACTGGTCGTCGGAGGCGGCGAGCAGCGCGCCGTAGCTGATGAGCAGCACGGTTGGGATGCCGGCACCGAATGACGCCCACACTGACGACGCAGGGCCCGACGATGACGGGTTCTGGTAGCGCGCGAGGTCGGCGCTGCTGTTCGCCCAGACGACGCCGATGAAGCTGAAGACGAGCACCGCGCCGGTCACGAGCAGCAGCCAGGAGCCGTCGGCCACCGTGCGCATGGCGCCGAGGTCGATGGATGGCGCGGTGAGCGCGATCAGCCCCACGATGAGCAGTCCCGAAACGATGCTCACAACGAGCTGGAGCTTCACAACGAGCGCGTAGCCGAAGTAGGCGATGACTGTCGCAAGCAGGAGGCCGACGCCCAGACCGATCAGGGTGAGCGTCGTCTGGCCGAGGCCCCCGTCTGACTGCGCGCCGACGAGTATCGCCGCGACCGAGGCCGCGAGCAGCCAGAGCAGGGCTGCACCCCAGAACAGGCGGGCCAGCAGGGCCACCAGGGCCGGGATGACGTTGCCGTGCACACCGAACGCCGCACGCGAGATGACCATGGTGGGCTGGCCGCTGCGCTTGCCCGCGAGCACGCCCAGCCCCAGCGGGATGCACGACAGCACAACACCGATCACCGTCGCGATCACGGCCTGCCGCGGACTCATGCCGAGCGACAGGATGATCGCACCGAACGCGATGCTTACGACGGAGGAATTGGCGGCGAACCAGAGCCAGAAGGTGCGGGCGGCACGGCCGACGCGCTGGTCCTGCGGGGTGGGCTCGATGTTGGCGCGCTCGACGGCGAAGATCTTCGGGGCAACGGGCTCGGGCGTGGGCGTGGTTGCCTCGGCTGTGGTGACCCCGTCAATTTCAGGCTCGCTCATGAGCACCACGACCGGCTCGACCGGAGCTAGTTGGGCCCCGTAGGCACGATCGCTCTCGTCGATGCCGTCGAGCTCTTCGTCCCCATCGAAGCCGGAGACCTCTTCGCTACTTTTTCCTGCGCCCGCCGAACCAACGGCGGAATCCGGTAAAGGGCGCGGCTCCGCGGCCACCGGCGCTGCGGGATCTCCACCGGAAAGGAGATCATCGAAGTTGAGCGGGGCGCCCGGGGCGGCCTCGCTGGATGGGGTGGAAGCTGATGCGGGCGGCTGCGGTGCCGGAGGCATGTCCGCAAGCGGCTGCTCGGGCCAGCCCTGCATGGGCGGCGCGTCAACCGTGAATGGCGTCGAGTCGTCGGCGGCTATCGCGGAGTCGAAGCTCGCGACGGCTTCCGGTGTCGGCGCCGGTGCCTCGAGCGGGACCTCGGGGGCTGCGGGTTGCGCGGCAACCTGGTCGGCGACCGGCTGTGCCGCTTGTTCGGCCGGCGGCGGGGTGATGAACCACGGCTCGGGCAGTCCCGGCTCGGGGGCCGCGGGCGGCTCGACGAGCGTGGGAGGGCTGAACGGCGGCGCAACGAACGGCTCGGGCTCAGGTGCTGCGGGACTTACTGGTGCTGCGTCGAACTGAACGGTTTCGGCCGGTGCTGGTTCAGCGGGTGCTGGTTCAGCCCAGGGGTTGATCGTGGGGGCCTGTGCTGCGGGCTCGGCGACCGGCTCCGGCGGGGTCGTGCTGAACAGTGCGGAGAAGGGATCGGCGAGCGGCGCTTCGACGGGCGTCTGGTCGACAGGTGACTGTGCAGCGGCTGCGGCAGGAGTCGTCTCCCACGGGTACGGCTCGGACTGAGGTGCGACGGGCCGCTCGGGCTGCTGGAACTGCTCCGGTTGCTGGAACTGCTCAGGCTGCTCCGGCTGCTCGAAAGGCTCCGGCTGCTCAGCGGCCAGGCTCCACGCGGCGGTCTGGGGCTGTTCGGTGGGCTCGGGAGTCGGCTCGGGATCGAGGGTCCAGACCGCGGTCTCCTCGGCGGTCTCGGGGGCCCACGGGGTGGGCTCGGCGACCGGAGTCGGCTCGGGGTTCCACGGGGTTGATCCGAAGGATTCCGGTTCGACGGAGGCCGGTTCCGGCTCGACCGGAACGATGGCGGGCGGCGCGAACGGCGCCTGGTCCCACGGGGCGGGCTGCGCCGGCTCGGCCGCAGCAGGATCGGCAAAGACGGGTTCGGCGGCAGCAGGCTCGGCCGGCGCCTCTTCTGCCACGGGCGCGGCGCTGAAGGTGAACGGGTCGTAGGCGGGAGCGCCGGGTTGGACGGTCTCCTGCTGGGGCGCCTCGGGCTGAGCTGGCTCGAAGTCGTTCACCGGGGCCGCCGGCTCCGGCTCGGGTTGGTTGAAGAAGTCGAACGGAGCCGGGGTCACGGGTTCGGCAGGGGCTTCTTCTGTTGCCGGTGCGGCACTGAAGTCGAGCGGATCGAACGCGGCACCTTCCGGCTCGCCTGCAGGGTCGACTGGAGCCGGGGCGACCGGCTCGGCGGCAGCTTCGTCCGCAACGGGCGCGGCGCTGAAGTCGAATGGATCGTAGGCGGGAGCTTCGGACTCGACGGCAGCTTGGGGCTCGGCTGCAGGCTCATCCTGCGACGCCTCGGGCTGAACAGCGTCGAAGTCGCCGACCGGGGCTGCAAAGTCAGGGGCTGCCTGTTCCGGTTCCGGCTGGCTGAAGAAATCGAACGGAGCCGGAGTTGCCGGTTCGGACGGCGTCTCTTCGGCTGCCGGAGGTGCGCTGAAATCGAACGAATCCGCGGCAGGCGCCTCAGGCTCGGCCGCGACTTCGGTCTGCGAAACCTCCCTCTGCGGCACTTCTGCCTGGAAACCCTCGAATTCGCCGGTCGGAGCTGCGAAGTCGGGTGCTGCTGCGTTCTCGGTCTCGGTCTGGTTGAAGGAGTCGAAGGAGGCCGGAGTCTCCGGTTCGGCGGGGGTCTCGGGAGCAGCGGCGTTGAACTCGACGGGATCGGCGGCGGGAGCCGCTTCCCCGACAGGAGCCGCGGGTTCGGCAGGCTGCGGGTCGGCAGGGAACGCTGCATCAGGAGCCTGATGAGGCTCGGGAGCCGACTCGGCGACTGGCGTGGTCGCAGCGGGAGCCATGTCGAACTCGCTCGAGTTCCAGTTCTGCACGGGCGGAGTGGTCGTCTCGGCGGGGGACGCAACAGGCTCAGAAGCAACAGGCTCCGAAGCAAAAGGCTCCGAAGCAAAAGGCTCAGTCGCGACCGGTTCGGGCACGACCGGCTCAGGCACAAAGGCCTCGGGAACGACCGGGGGCGCCTCGGTGGGCGACGGCGGCACGATTCCGGTGAACTGGGGGCGCACCTTGTCGACGGCCGCGAGGGCCTCGGGGCTGCCGATGTTGAGCATCGACTGCTCCCAGTCGCGGTACTCCTGAGCTTCTTCCTCGCGCATGCGCAGTTGATCCTGCAGCTCCTGCATCATCCCGTTGGTGCCTTGCGGCCCATTGGCGATCTCGAGAGCGTTCATGAGCTGCTCGTCCGACATGGAACGACGCTGCGGAATCCACGGCGGACCGGCCGGAGCGGACAGGTTGGCGAGGCTCGCGGCCTGCTCGGCTGCACTCGGCATCACGAACGGCTCGCCGATCGGCTGCGACCTCGGGAACGGCGGCGGCGGGAAAGCCGCGGGCTGCTCGAAGCTGTCGGGCGTGAAGGTCGGCTCGTTCAGCGAGCTCGGCACGGCGGGCGCCTCGTACGCGGGCGGCTGGTAGCTGGGCGCGGCTGGCTGCTCGAAGGTCGGAGCCGGGTAGTCGGCGGGTGAGGATGCCGCGGGCATCTCGAACGCGGACGACGGGGGCGGGGGTGCCGGCTGCCACGAGGGCGCTGCCAGGTAGGGCTCTTCGGCGACCGGCGGCTCGGGCGGAGCGGCGGGAGCGGCCGGCGCCTCGTAGGCCGGGACTTCCCATACCGGAGCCTCGGCGGCCGGAGCGGCAGGCCGCTCCCACACGGGAGCTTCGGCGGCGGGCGTCTCGTAAGCCGGGACTTCCCATACCGGAGCCTCGGCGGCCGGAGCGGCAGGCTGCTCGTAGACGGGCGGCTCGTACACCGGCGGCTGCTCGTTGAAGACGGGCGGCGGAACGTACGCGGGCGGAGCTTCGTACACGGGCGGCGCGTCGACGACAGGCGGCACCTCGTATACCGGCGGGGCCGCCACGGGCGCGACGTACGGCGGCACCTCGTAGGCGGGCGCGGCAGGGGCCGGCGGAACCTCGTAGGTCGGGATCTCAAAGGCGGGCTCGGGAGGAGCGGTAGCAGCAGGAGCCTTCGGCGCGAACAGCCCCGAGAACGGGTCCTCGTCAGGAATCGGTGTTCCAGTGGGGTCTTCGAGCGAGTAGATCACGGGCATGGAGCCCGTGAGCGTTCCCAGTTCGGTGGCGAGCGCGTTCGCGAGTTCGTCGTCATCGACGGCTGCGGGCTCGGCGGAGGGTGCTTGCGGAATGGTGGGCGGCGTATACGTGGAACGGTGAACGGGAGGCTCGATGAAGCCGTCGTCCGCCGTCAGGCCATCTTCGGCCCGATCGTCGCGCGCGTCTTCGGTGCTGCTCATGCCCAAAATACTAAAGCTCCACAGGAGGGTTTCGTGGCTGCCGAGCCGAAACAATTACCGTTACGCCCACGAAGATGAGGGCGAGTCCGACCCAGCCGAGAACGTCGAGACGCTCGCCGACGATCAAAACAGCCAACAAAGTAGCGACAAGTGGCTCGATCAGGGTGATGGTGGTGACCACGCTGCTGCGCAGATTGACGAGTCCAAAACCGAACAATAAATAGGCGAAAAACATCGGTCCGACTGCGAGATAGCTCGCAATACCGACGGTCGAGAGAGAGTCGAGCAGCGGCCCGCCGGTGAGCAGCAGTACGGGAAGCAGCGCGATGGCGCCGAGTCCGAACATCCCGCCCATGATCGACCGGCTCGCGTGCCCGGTCCCAATGGCGCGACTCGACGCATAGGTATAGAGCGCGTAGGCGAGGCCGGCGAGCAGTCCGAGCAGTACGCCGACGAAGACATTTCCCGATCCCGCTCCCCCGTGGCCGCCGAAGCTGAGCAGCACGATTCCCGCGATCGCGATGGTCGTGGAGACCAGCCAGCGACCGGAGAGGCCGCGCTTCTCCCAGACCCATTCAAACAGCGCGGCGAAGACCGGGCCGGAACCCAGGGCCACGACGTTGCCGATCGCGACGCCCGCTTCATCCATGGCGCTATAAAAAGCGAGCGGGTAGACGAAGACGCCGACGGCACCGATCAGAAGCCAGCGACGCGCTACGGGATGACGAATCGCGGCGAGGGCGCCCCGGGCCGACACGAGGAAGAGCAATAGAGCCCCGCCGACCATGGTCGACGCGCCGATCGCGAGGGGGCTGACCGCATCCGGCAGAAAGCTCGCTGCCGTTCCCGTGGTGCCCCACAGCACGGACGCGAGCACGAGGGCGAGCGCACCCGTTGACACCCCGGCTCTCCCCGTCATTCCAGCAACTTAGCTGAGAGCGGGCAACAGCGATTTCGGCTAGGGCGCCACGCACGCCCTGTCTCGCCCCGAACTGGGGTGCCGAAACGCCGTCGCGCGACGATTCGTCGTGGATACGCTGGGCTGCACAGCCCCTCACCTTCCGGAGTTCCCACATGAGCACAGCACCAGCAGCAGACGCCACACCCACCGAGGCCGTGCCGTCCGGCACCTTCTTCGCCAAGCTGCTCGCCAACTTCGAGCTCACCATCGCGATCCTCCTCGGCATCGTCTCGATCGCTACGGCGTATGCGTCGTTCCAGGCGGCCCTCTACGACTCCCAGATGGCCGGCGCCTACCAGCAGGGCAGCAACCTCTCGACCGAGGCGGAGTCGCTCTACCTCGAGGGCAACCAGCAGTTCATGCAGGACACCCAGGTCTGGAACCGCCTCACCGAGCTGCAGATCGACGCGCAGAGCTCCGACCCGGTCATCGCGGCCGACGCCCAGAACAAGTTCGACACCCTCGAGTTCCAGGCCGTGTCCGAGGACTTCGCCAAGGCCATCGAGACCGCCAACGCGCAGAACGAGGCGGATGCCGAGTTCTACTACAGCCCGCTCGACGACGAGGACTACCAGGCGTCGCTCTTCAGCGACTACGCCGACAAGAGCGACGAGGGCATCGCCACCATCAAGAAGGGTGACTCGTTCAACTCCTTCAGCGACCAGCTGACGCTGTACACGGTGCTCATGTCGATCTCGCTGTTCCTGCTCGGCATCTCGGCCGTGGTGCGCCAGCTGCGCATCCAGGTCATCCTCGCCGCGACCGGAACCGTCATCTTCATCGTTGCCGCGATCATGACGGCACTTGTGCCGTTCGTCTCGCTGTAACCGGTGCGCACCGCAACTAGCCTCGTCGCCCTCGCAACGGGCACAGCGCTCCTGCTCGGGCTCGCTGCCTGCAGCGCCGAAGAAAAGGCGGTGAAGTCCGGCAGCTGGACGGTGCTCTCGTACTCGATCGCCGACACCGACCTCGAGCCGTACATGATGGACGACGTGGCCGAGATGGGCTCCGTCGGCAGCCAGGAGAACCTGAACATCGTCGCGCTCGTGGACCGCTCCGCGGACTACACGGCGGATGACGTTCTCGGCCAGGGCGACTGGGTCGGCGGCAAGCTGCTCGCGGTGACCGACGGCGGTGCCGACGAGCTCGAGGACATGGGCGATGTGAACACCGGCGACCCCCAGGTGCTCGCCGACTTCATCACGCGCGGCATCACCGAGTACCCGGCCGACAATTACGCCCTCATCATCTCCGACCACGGCGCATCCTGGCCGGGTGTCGGCGGCGATGAGTCGTTCGACGGCGACGGCCTCGACCTCGAAGAGATCAACCAGGCGCTCACCGACGGACTCGCCGGCACCGACGTCGAGAAGCTCGATCTGCTCGGCTTCGACGCCTGTCTGATGGCGACCTACGAGGTCGCGAGCAAGCTCGCTCCGCACGCCGAGCGCCTGCTCGCCTCCCAGGAACTCGAGCCCGGACACGGCTGGGACTACACGGCCCTGCAGACGATCCCCGACAACGGCGGTGCGACGGTCGACGAGCTCGGCTCCGCACTCATCGCCGGCTTCGAGGCGCAGGCGGTCGACCAGGAGACCCAGGCGGAGATCACGCTGTCCCTCGTCGACCTGAACGCGATTCCTGCGGTGGATGACGCGCTCGCTGCGTTCAGCGGCGCCCTCGTCGAGCGTGCCGCGGGTGTCGCTCCGGTTGTGGGGCGCTCGCTCGCGAGTGCCCTCGGCTTCGGCCGCAATCCCGACCCAGAGCAGGACGTCTTTATGACGGATCTCGCGATCCTCGCGGGCGAGATCGGGGTGGATGCGCTCGACGTGTCCGATGAGGCGGATGACCTCATCCGCGCCATCAACGACTCGGTGCTCGACAAGGTCGACGGCCAAGCGACGAAGGGTGCGACGGGACTGTCGATCTACTTCCCGCCGACGGAGGCGTTGTACAGCAGCGACTACGACGCGCTGGGTGTGGATGGCGACTGGGCCGACTTCCTCGTGGCCTACTACGGTGCAGGTTCAGCGGTGCCGGAGGAGAGTCACACGACCTTCGCCGACGGTGACGCGGTGATCGATTTCGACGCCGACGGCGTGAATGTCACCGCCTCGTTCGACGCGGAGGGCGCCGAGAACATCTCCGAGGCGTTCATCCGCTACGGCACTGTCGACGCGGACGGCTCGGTGACCTTTCTCGGTCGCGAGCCCGCCGACTTCGACGATGAGGGCGAGGTGGTGGGCAGCTACGACCTCAGCCAGCTGACCATCAGTGACGGCGAGGACACCACGGGTGCCTACCTCGACATGACGATCGACGGCGATGTCGTCACCTTCGACGTGCCGATGACCTACTACGCTCCGGACGCCGAGGACGGCACGGACGCCCTGCTCTCCCTCGTGATCGACGGCGACGACCTCATCAGCGAGACCTACTACACCCACAACGTCGAGGCCGGAACCTACGGAGCCCTCAGCGCGGACCCCGACGGCATCATCTCCCCGGAGCTGCTCAACGTGGACGCTGACGGCACGGAACAGTGGCTCTCCACCTCGGACTACGGCCTCTACGCCGACCTGCCGAACCTGGAGTACGACTTCCCGAACCTCGAGTCGGGCACCGAGCTCTACCTCGAGCTTCAGGTCGTCGACTTCAGCGGCAACGTCGACACGGTCGCCGTCACCGTCGAGGTTCCCTAGGCCCGGTGAGAGGTCAGACCCCGGGTGACAGGCTATTTTCGGGCGACAAATCCGGCGAGGGCAGGCCGAACTCGTGCTTCAGCGCGCTGGTTGCGGCGCGCCATCCCGCAAGCCCATGAACACCCGGGCCGGGTACAGCCGATGACGACCCCAGGTAGAGCCCCGTGACCGGTGTGCGCCACGGTTCGCGGGCCAGCACCGGGCGGGCGAGCAACTGCTTGATGGTGGCGGCGCCCCCGGCGATATCGCCCCCGATGTAGTTGGGGTTGTAGTTGCCCATGTCGACGGCGCTCATTGAGGATGACGCGAGCACAAGATCGCGAAAACCCGGGGCGAACCGCTCGAGCTGTGCCGTTATGGCCTCGGTCGCGTCCAGCTCGGAGTGGCGCGGAACGTGGGTGTAGGCCCAGAGCACGTGCTTTCCTGCGGGCGCCCGGCTCGGATCGAACGCCGAGGGCTGTGCGACGAGCACGTACGGGCTCGTCGGGTGCTTGCCGTCGTCGACCTCGCGTTCGCCGCGGGAGACCTCTGCGCGGGATCCCCCGACGTGCAGCGTCCCGGCCTTGTGCAGCTCCTCGTTGGCCCACGGAACCGGGCCGGAGAGCGCGAAGTCGACCTTGGCGACCGCGTTGCCGTAGCGGAAGCCCTCGAGGCGGCGCTTGTAGGTGGTGGGGAGCACGTCGTTCGCAATCGCGCTGAGCGCCTGCGAACTCGTGGTGAGCAGCACGATCTTTGCGTCGGGAAGCTCAGCGAGGCTCGCGATCTCCTGTCCGACGACGATCTCGCCGCCGTGCGCGACGAGATCGGCCGCGAGGGCATCGACGATGGCTTGGCTGCCGCCGACGGGGATCGGCCAGCCCTTCGCGTGCGCGTAGGTGCCGAGGGCGAGACCGGCGCCGGCGGGAGCAAGCCCGGGCATCGGCGAGATGGTGTGCGCGGCGATGCCGGTGAGCATCGCGGGGGCGACGTCCTCGCGGAAGCGCAGGTTCCACAGCGGCGATCCCTGCTCGAGCGCCCGCAGCCCGAATCTCGCTGCCGTGATCGGGTTTCTGGGGAACTGCAGCAGCTGGTCGCCCGTGAAGTCGGCGACCTGCTGGGCGTGCTCGACGAGCGGCCCCATCAGCCCGCGCCAGGCCCGTCCATCGCGACCCAGAGACTCGACCGCGCGATCGAGGTCGTGGTAGGCGAGGCCGGCTCGTCCGTTGTCGAGCGGATGCCCGTAGGAGATCTCGGGCGTGACCAGCTCGATGCGCTTCTCGAGCCCGAACGCCTGGAAGAAGCTCGAGGCGAGAGCCATCGGATGCACCGCGGAGCACACGTCATGGTGGAAGCCGGGCAGGGTGAGCTGTGCCGTGCGCGCTCCCCCGCCGATGCTGGTATTGCGCTCGTACACCCGCACCTTGAGGCCGGCGCGGGCGAGAGTGACGGCAGCGGCGAGACCGTTCGGGCCGGCTCCGACAACAATTGCGTCGAGTTCGCTCATGGTGTCGAGGTTAGCGGCGCTTGAGCAGGGCGACGACGGCCGTGGCCGCGGCGATCCCGACTGCGCCACCGATGGCCGTCGCGGTCTTGCGGTGCCCGATGGCCCACGTCGCGGGGCTCGCCGACCAGGCGCGGTCGCTGAAGATCCCGCGTGCACCGTGGTCGCCCTCGACGGGCGCGCGCAGGTTGTTCGCCCACATCGGCTCCGTCTTCTCCGGTGCCTGCTGGCCGTCGTACCCGGTGCGCGCGAGGAACCAATCGAGGGCCCTCGTGGAGACGCGGTTGCCGAGGATCGTGCCGATGGTGGGTTCCCCGACCCAGGTTCTGCGGCGAGGGGTGTCCGCGACATCCGCCACAGCGACAGCACCGACTTCGGGCTCGTAGATCGGCGGCACCGGCTGGGGGTGGCCCGGTAGCTGCGACTTCACCCAGTTGAACTGGATGGTGTTGAGCGCCGGCATGTCGACCGTGGAGATGGCGACATTACTCTTCGCGTGCAGCAGCTCGCTCGTGACCGAGTCGGTGAACCCCATGACCGCGTGCTTGGAGCCGCAGTAGGCGGCCTGCAGCGGGATGCCGCGGTGCGCGAGTGCCGACCCGATCTGGATGACGTGACCGCTGTCGCGCGGAACCATGCGGCTCAGGGCCGCTCGGGTGCCGTTGACGAAGCCGAAGTAGTTGACGGCGGTCGCGCGCTCGAAGTCGTCGGGGTCGGTCGTCAGGAACTCGCCGAACACCCCGACCATCGCGTCGTTCACCCAGAGGTCGATCGGGCCGAGTTCGTCCTCCACGCGATCGGCGGCTGCCTCGACGGCGTAGCGGTCGGCAACGTCCGTAGGGATCGCGAGGGCGCGACGCCCCCTGGCGCGCACCTCGGCAGCCGTCGCCTCAAGGCCTTCCTGGCCGCGGGCCAGGATGGCGACGTCCCAACCCCGATCGGCCAGTTCCCGCGTGATAGCACGGCCGAGGCCGGCCGTTCCCCCGGTAACCACTGCGATTCCCTTGCTCATGACTGCTCCGTCTTCTCACCATTGGCGCTGCGTCCCTCGGCGAGGAAGGCGAGTCTGCGGAGCGTCTCCGTGTTGCGGGCGTACAGCCCGACGTCGAGCAGCGGGGCGGGAACAAGTGCGCCCGGGCCGGTCACAGCACGCTCCTTGATGCGCACGAGGCATCCGCCTCTCGACGGCTTCACGTCGAGCTCGACGAGGGCCTCCCCGATGGGCCAGCCCTTGGGGCGGATCACCATCCGGTGCGGCGGATCGAACTCCTTGACGACGGTCTCGTCGTTGATGAGCATCGGCCAGACTCCGAAGGAGTGCTGCAGCTTCGAGCCGACCGCGGGCCAGTTCGGGTCGACGTCGCGCATTCGGGATGCCCCGACCACCCATGCAGGGAACAGCCAGCCGTCGGCCAGCACATCGAAGACGTCCTGTGGGGTGCACTTCATGCGACGAACGTTGGTAGACATCCAGCCAGTTCAACAGAGGGATGCCCGGCTCGCCTACCCGTACAGCGAACGTTGAGGCAATGCCCAGATGCGGGCGGACTCCCGCGGCTCAACTACGCTCGCCTGATGACTTCCTCGCTCGCACGCCCCCTCGTTCTCGTCGCCGCCTCGCTCCTGGTTCTGACCGGATGCACTGCGACGGCCGCGCCGACCGGTGGGGCCACGCCGAAGGAGACGACGACACCCGAGACCGCCGAGACGATCACGCTCGCCGAAGGGTGCGAGGAGTTCGGCATCGCCTTCGAGCAGTACTCGAAGCAGGTCGTCGACGCCGAGGGCAACACGACCCTTCCCCAGCTGAGCGAGGGCACGAAGACACTTGCTGCCGCTGCCGCGACTATCGCCCCGCGCCTCGGATCAGCAGACGCGGAGGCCGCCGAAGCCTTCACGAAGGTCGTGGACGCCGCCTCGGTGCTCATCCTGGAATTGGACTCGACCAAGGACACCGTCGAGACCTACAACTTCGAGGGCGACGTGCCCGCCGCCTACAGCGCGTCGATGCAGGAGCTCACCGACGTGTGCGTGCCGGAGTAGCTTCGAGAGCGATTCTCAGCGCGAGCCGCGCCCGCTGGTAGCGGCCGCGAGCCGTCGATTCCCGGATGCCGAGCACCTTCGCGGCGTCGACGACCGAGACGCCGTCCCAGTGCACGAGCCGCACCAGCTCGGCCTGCTCTACAGGGAGGGAGTCGAGCGCGTCGGTAACGTCATCCCGTTCTACGGGCGTATGCGTGCGGGAAAGAACCTCGCGCAGGGCGTCAGACAGGGCGATGCGACGCCTTCTCCCCCGATGCCAGTTGGCGAGGCAGTTGCGCGCGATGCCGAACATCCACATGCGTTGCTGCTCGGGATCGGTCGGCAGCCGGCCGACCCGGCGCCAGGCAATGAGGAAGGCGTCGGCCACGAGGTCGGCGGCGTCCTCGGGCGTGTCCACACGGCGCAGGAAGTAGTGCAGCAGGTCAACGGCGACAGTGCTGTGCAGCGCCTCGAGTTCGGCGGATCTCACTCGGCGGGCTCTTCGTCGCAGCCGAAGAGCCCCTCGACGGTCACGCCGTACTTCAGCAGTTTCGCCTCGGCGAATCCGGCCATCACCTGGGCGTTGATCGACTGGATGAGGCGCAACTCCTCCGGCTGTCCCTCGCTGATCGCCAGGTCACTCGGGGTGAGAGCGGACAGGTCGGGTTCGAGTGCATCCGCATCGATGTCCTGCAGGAAGATGCGCGCTGCGATCAGGTTGGCCTCGGCGGTCGGGTCATCCCGCTTGGACTGGGGATCACGCAGCACCTGGACCGTGATCGAACAGCGCGAGGGCACGCCGTCGACCACGAAGGTGCGCTCGGTCGCGAGCTCTGGCTCGGAGAGGAGGTCGATCGCGGCGGGAACGGCCGTGGCCGCGGTACCTCCGGCAAGGGCAGCGACCAGGGCGATGATCGCTGCGGTCTTGACGCGGTGGCGGCGCACTCGGCGCGGGCCCTGAGCGGCGACAGTGTGCGCGAGTCTTTGCGCCTCCCCACCATCGTCGACGAGAGGCGGGCGCGCCAGCCGCGCGTCGAGCTCATCGTCGGTCACTGCGGGCACGTCCATACGGCGTCCTTCTCCTGGTCCGGCTCGATTGCAGCGTACGGCGACCACTGCACGAATCCGCCGCGCGCCACGTACTCTCGCGCAAACGCGTCCCGGGCTGGCGGCTCGTCGATCGGGAAGCCCGCATTACGCAAGCACTCAACGACGATCAGGCTCTCGTCGTAGACGATATTCGCGTTCTCGGTGCCCGGCTCGAAGATCGGCCCGAGCCCGGCGACGCACGCGTCGTAGTCGATGTTCAGCTGGCGAGTTTCGTCAGGACTGTCGTAGAAGTCGCCGAGGATGAGACCCCATCCGCCGTCACTGTTCAGCGTCACGACGTGGCCACGGTCTCGCATGCACTCCGCGACGTCGAGGTTGAGCTGGTGCTCTCGTTCGCTGGCCGACGTTGCGGTCGAGACAGTCGATCCGCTGGCGGAACTTGCGGCCGGGACATCCGCTCGGCTGGCGGCGGCGCAGCCGGAGAGCAGCGCGGCTGCGACGACCAGGACGGCGATTCGGGATGGTTTCATACTGCGTACCTGTCCGGCAGGCGGCGAAACTTAACACGAGAGCCCGAAGATCGCTAGCCTCGTCGCGGAGGCGAACGGTGGACACCAGAGGGTACATGGATCGGGTTGGGCCCAGCGGCACGGGCACCTTGGATTGGTTGAGCGCCGACGAGGGTGGACGAGCAGCCCCTTTTCCCTTGAAGGAGCATCGCTACGTCACAAACTCGCAGTTCAGTCGGATGAGAGAGGACCTGAATCGCGGCGCAGACCTGCCGGCTGACGGGCTTACCGTCCTCATCGAGTACCTGGATGAGGATCGGGTCAGTTATCTGTTCCCGGTCAATGCGCTTGCGGAGCTCTACATCGAGGTTGGATCGGTCGTCCACATCATGGAAGGACCGCACAACACGGCCACACTGACCGTCGAGACTATCGACGCGCCTGCTGGCTCTCAGAACTGAATGAAGACTGTGGTGGGCCCTACCGGGATCGAACCGATGACATCCACGGTGTAAACGTGGCGCTCTACCAGCTGAGCTAAAGGCCCTCGACGGTTTCCCGCGAGTGGCTTAAGGATATCGGCAACTCGCTGTTCTCAATAATCGGCGTGCCGCATGCGCTGCAGCCAGTCGGCGATGAGGGAATCACACAGTGCTGGCTGTTCCAGCAGGATGCCGTGCCCCGCAGCATCCAACGTCGCGAAGGTTGCCCGCGGGTAGTGATCGATCGTCCGCCAGGCATCGCGGTAACCGACGACGTCATCCTGCCGGGCGGTGAGGTGCAGGGTCGGCTGCACAAACGGTTCGGGATGCCGCAGCTCAGGCTCGTGATCCAGCGAGTAGCGCTGCGCGATGCGATCGAGGGCAATCTGGTCGGCGGCGTTGAGTCCGGGCAGCTCGTGCCGGAGGAAGGCTCGCGCGCCACCCGTGGACTCCACCACGGCGCCCTCGCGGTACTCGCTGAGCGCTTCCCCGAGGATCGCCTCGACCTCGTCATCGCGCCACAGCACTGTGCGCGGCGGCACGATCCGCTCGGCATGCGTCGCAACGAAGACACCGGCGATCGTCGCCAGACCGAGCACCTGCTCGCGCCGTTCGTGCGCGACGTAGCGGGCGATCATGCCGCCGAACGAGTTGCCGAGTACGGCGAACGGCTCGTCGCCAACTCTCTCGCGGATTTCGTCGAGCACCGCGTCCGCGACCTGTTGTGAGCTGCCGATCGAGCCGGCCGGGCTGCGCGTGGCACCCGGCAGGTCGAGGAAGATGCGCCGCCATCCGCCCGCCCGCTCGAACGTCGGGTCGAGCGGCAGGAGGCTGCGGTGGTCCATCCCGAAACCATGGAGCAGGACGATCGGGGTACCGGAGCCGGACTCATGAGCGAACACGAGGCGAGACTACGCGGAGGGTACGACCTGCGTATCGAGCAAGTTCGCAGGTACAGCGGAAAAGGCTGCGCCGGTCGTATGCTCGCCCCATGCCTCCGAGAAAAGCGCGCGCCGAGCACCGCTGGCCGGCCGTCGCCGCCCTGGTGGTGGCGCTCACGCTCTACGCCACACTGCCGAGCAGCTTCTTCCCTCCGCTGCGCTACGCGGTGGTCGCGATCGGCGTGCTGCTTCTTATCCCCCTCATCGCCACCAACCCGATGCGTTTCAACAAGGAGACGAAGCTCAGCCGCATCCTCTCCCTCGGGCAGGCGCTCTTGCTGCTGCTGGCCAACCAGGTCGCGCTCGTGCAGCTCGTCATCCTGCTCATTCACGCCGATAAGGCGGATGGCCCGTCGCTTCTGCTCGCGTCGGTGCAGGTCTGGGTCACCAACGTCATCGTCTACGGCCTCATCTACTGGGAGATGGACCGCGGCGGACCGGTGAATCGCACGCGGGCTCCGCGGGACGAGTTGCCCGAGGCGGACTTCCGCTTCCCGCAGGACGAGGATCACGACGCGGTCGAGGAGGTGGCGCACCGGTCATCGATGAAGTCCGATTGGACCGCCAGCTACCTCGACTACCTCTACTTCTCCTCCACGAACTCGATGGCGTTCAGCCCCACCGACACCATGCCGCTCTCGCACCGCGCCAAGGCGCTCATGTTGCTCGAATCGTTTGGCGGGTTCGTGATGCTGGCCCTGGTCATCGCGCGGGCGGTCGCGCTGCTGGGATAGCGCGTATGGTCAGCGGATGACCGACACCCAAGCGCCCCGCGACTGGCACGCCGACCACACCGCCCACCTGACCCTCGGTCAGCGCGCCGCCGACCGCATGCGCAACATCATGGGCAGCTGGGGCTTCGTCGGCGGATTCATCGCCTTCATGATCGTCTGGGCGATCATCAACTCCTCGACCACCGCCTGGGACCCGTATCCGTTCATCCTGCTCAACCTGTTCCTGAGCATGCTGGCGGGGCTGCAGGGCGCCATCCTCCTAATTGCGGCAAAGAGACAGGATGCGATCGCCGCAGCCCTCTCGCAGAGCGACTACGACACCAACACGACGTCGAAGTCGGAGATCGAAGAACTGCTCGCGATCAACAAGCGCCAGATGGAGCTCATCGAGGAGCTGGTAGCGCGGGTTCCGAAGGTCTAGACCTTCGTGAGCTGCAGTTCCTCGACGGCCGCCTGGTACTCCTCGATGGAGCGGGCCTCGCCGGGCGCGGTGATGAACGACGCGCGGATGATGCCGTTGATGTCGATCAGGAAGGTGGCGCGATTCGCGTAGCCCTTGCTGTCGAGGAAGACGCCGTACTCCTTGGCAACGCTGCCGTGCGGCCAGAAGTCGGCGAGCAGCGGGAAGTCGTAGCCCTCGTTCTCGGCGAAGGCACGGAGAACGGCCTTCGAATCGACGGAGATTCCGATGAGCTCGATGTCGTTGTTCTTGAACAGGGCGAGGTTGTCGCGCAGGTCGCACATCTCCGTCGTGCAGGTGCTGGAGAAGGCGAGGGGGAAGAAGACGAGGGCTACAGCCTTCTTGCCACGGAACTCACCGAGTCGAACGTGTTCGCCGAACTGGTTGGGGAGTTCAAAGTCGGGTGCCTGGGTATCGTTTTCCAGAGCCATGATGCGCTTCCTTTCGTGCCCCGAAATGCTTGCGGAGCACACACGATTGGCAATGCTACGCCTGCGCGCACTGAAATGCTGGCACGCGGGCCCCGGGTGAACGACTCGGGTCGTTTGTGAGAACTAGAATCGTTGGGGCGCAGCGAACCCGATCACCGTAACCCGGCGAATCGGCGTGCCGCGCAGGATCTGTCTTAACCAGAAAGAGGTCAACGGTGACGGTCAACGACCAGGACCCATACTCGGTGAATCACATCGACAAGGACCCGGAGGAGACTGCCGAGTGGCAGGAATCCCTGGACGCCCTCGTGGCGACGCAGGGGCACGAGCGCGGTCGCGAGATCATGCTCAGCCTCCTCAAGCGTTCCAAGGAACTGCACCTCGGCGTGCCGATGGTGCCGACAACGGACTACCTCAACACGATCAACGTTGAAGACGAGCCCGTGTTCCCCGGCAACGAGGAGATCGAGCGCAAGTACCGCGCGTGGATCCGCTGGAATGCCGCGATCACCGTTCATCGCGCACAGCGCCCCGGTATCGGTGTCGGCGGACACATCTCCACTTACGCGTCCTCCGCTGCCCTCTACGAGGTCGGGCACAACCACTTCTTCCGCGGTGCAGGGCACTCCGGCGGTGGCGACCAGATCTTTTACCAGGGTCACGCCTCCCCCGGCATGTACGCCCGCGCATTCCTCGAGGGACGCCTGAGCACCGACCAGCTCGACGGATTCCGCCAGGAGAAGTCGCACCCCACCGGCGGACTCTCCAGCTACCCGCACCCGCGTCTTATGCCGGACTTCTGGCAGTTCCCGACCGTCTCGATGGGTCTCGGCCCGATCAACGCGATCTACCAGGCCCAGTCGAACCGCTACCTGACCAACCGCGGCATCAAGGATGCCTCCGACCAGCAGGTCTGGGCCTTCCTCGGTGACGGCGAGATGGATGAGGTCGAAAGCCGTGGAGCCCTGCAGTGGGCCGCCAACGACGGTCTCGACAACCTCAACTTCGTCATCAACTGCAACCTGCAGCGCCTCGACGGCCCGGTTCGCGGTAACGGCAAGATCATCCAGGAGCTCGAAAGCTTCTTCCGCGGTGCCGGCTGGAATGTCATCAAGGTCGTCTGGGGTCGCGAGTGGGATGACCTGCTCAAGAACGACCACGAGGGCGCGTTGCGCGATCTTATGAACCGCACGCCCGACGGCGACTACCAGACCTACAAGGCCGAGTCCGGCGCCTACGTTCGTGAGAACTTCTTCGGCCGCGACCCGCGCACCCTCAAGATGGTGGAGCACCTCACCGACGATCAGGTCTGGGGACTCAAGCGCGGCGGCCACGACTACCGCAAGGTCTACGCCGCGTTCAAGGCGGCATCCGAGCACAAGGGCCAGCCGACCGTCATCCTCGCGAAGACCGTCAAGGGCTATGGCCTCGGCCCGAGCTTCGAGGGACGCAACGCGACCCACCAGATGAAGAAGCTCACCCTCGACAACCTCAAGCAGTTCCGTGACGAGATGCACATCCCGATCACCGACGCCGCCCTCGAGGAGAACCCGTACCAGCCGCCGTTCTACCACCCTGGCGACCAGGACGAGGCGATCCAGTACCTGCAGGAGCGTCGTCGCGAGCTGGGCGGCTACCTGCCCGAGCGTCGTTCGCGCTTCACGCAGATCGAGATGCCCGAGGAGAAGACCTACGAGATCGCGGCCAAGGGCTCCGGCAAGCAGGAGATCGCCACGACCATGGCGTTCGCCCGACTGCTCAAGGACCTGCTGCGGGACAAGAGTGTCGGCAAGCGCATCGTGCCGATCATCCCGGATGAAGCGCGCACCTTCGGTATGGACGCCTACTTCCCGACGGCGAAGATCTACAACCCGAACGGCCAGACCTACACGTCGGTCGACCGGGAACTGCTGCTCGCCTACAAGGAGAGCCCGCAGGGGCAGATCGTGCACGTCGGTATCAACGAAGCCGGCGCCTTCGCCGCGTTCACGGCTGCGGGAACGCAGTACGCGACGAACGGCGAGCCGCTGATCCCGGTCTATGTCTTCTACTCGATGTTCGGGTTCCAGCGCACCGGCGACGCTATGTGGGCTGCCGGCGACCAGATGGCCCGAGGGTTCATCATGGGCGCAACGGCAGGACGCACGACGCTCACCGGTGAGGGACTGCAGCACGCTGACGGTCACTCGCTGCTGCTGGCGTCCACCAACCCGGCCGTCATCTCCTACGACGCAGCGTATGGCTACGAGCTCGGCGCCATCGTCAAGGACGGCATCGAGCGCATGTACGGCGGGGCGCACGAAGACCCCAACGTCATGTACTACCTGACTCTGTACAACGAGCCGATCGTGCAGCCCGCGGAGCCCGAGAACTTCGACCGCGAGGGTGCGCTCAAGGGCATCTACCACCTGCGTGCCGCCCACAACTTCGGACCGCGCGCCCAGCTGCTCGCGTCAGGCGTTGCTGTGCCGTGGGCGCTCGAGGCCCAGCAGCTCCTCGCCGACGACTGGAATGTCGCGGCAGATGTCTGGTCGGTTACCTCGTGGAGCGAACTGCGTCGCGACGGCCTGGCGGCTGAGGAGCACAACTTCCTCAACCCCGACTCGGACCCGGTCATCCCGTACGTCACCAAGAAGCTCGCGGCCAGCGAAGGACCCTTCGTCGCCGTGACCGACTTCATGCACGCCGTACCCGACCAGATCCGCCAGTTCGTGCCGCGTGACTACTCAACGCTCGGCGCCGACGACTTCGGCTTCTCGGACACCCGCGCTGCGGCCCGCCGTTACTTCAAGATCGACAGCCACTCGATGGTCGTTCGTACTCTCGAGGCACTGGTCAAGAAGGGCGAGCTCGATCCGTCGATCCCCGCCCAGGCGATCGCTCGCTACCGCCTGCTCGACGTCACCGCCGGAACCACCGGCAACGCGGGCGGCGACAGCTAGAGGTGGCCACCACCCCCAAGACCAAGGAGCAGACGCTCGCCTGGCTGCGCATCATCTCCGGTGAGCTGTCGACGGCGACGCTGAAGCGACTCGACGACACGCTGCCCTGGTATGGCGACATGCCACCAGGGCGGCGTTCCGCCGTGGGTCTTGTGGCACAAGCGGGCATCACCTCGTTCATCAGCTGGTTCGAAGACCCGAAGTCGACCCCGTGGATCGCCGCCGACGTCTTCGGTGCCGCCCCGCGGGAGCTGCTCCGGTCCGTGTCTCTGCAGCAGACCCTTCAGCTCATCCGCATCACCGTGGAGGTCGTCGAGGCCCGCATCGGTGACGGGGATGACGTGCTGCGCGAGGCGATCCTGCTGTACTCGCGCGAGATCGCCTTCGCGGCGGCCGACGTGTACGCACGCGCGGCAGAGGCGCGCGGTTTGTGGGATGCCCGGCTCGAGGCCCTCGTCGTTGATTCGATCCTCAGCGGGGAGTACGACACCGAGCTGCCCAGCCGCATCGCCGCCCTCGGCTGGAACGGCCACGGCGAGGTCTGCGTGCTCGTCGGGACGGCCCCGCGCATACTCGACGTGGACCAGCTTCGGCGCACAGCCAGACACCTCGACGCCGACGTGCTCATCGGCGTGCAGGGCTCGCGCCTTGTGCTCGTGATCGGTCGCGCTACCCCTGCCGCCGATGAAGCGGATGACACTCCCCCCATGCCCTTCCTCGACATCGCGACCCAGCTCGAGCCGGGCTTCGGTCCGGGGCACCTGGTGCTGGGGCACGAGGTCCCCTCCCTCGTGGATGCATCGAAGAGCGCCAAGGCGGCTCTCGCCGGGTTCGCCGTGGCCCGGGCCTGGCGCAACGCGCCGCGTCCCACCCTCGCCGACGACCTGCTGCCCGAGCGCGCCTTCGCGGGCGACCCGCTCGCGCGCTCGACCCTCATCAACCGCATCTACAAGCCGCTGCAGGCGCACTCCACGGAACTTCTCGGCACGCTGTGGTGCTACCTCGACAACGGCCGCTCGCTCGAGGCCACGGCCCGCGAGCTCTTCGTTCACCCCAACACGGTGCGCTACCGCCTGAAGCGCATCAGCGAGGTCATCGGCTGGGACGCGACCGGTGCGCGCGAGGCACTCATCCTGCAGTCGGCGCTCATCATCGGCTCGATCGCCGAGCCCGACCCGGCCCGCAAACCCTCACCGCGCACGCCGTAAGCAGGCACACTGGAGGCATGGACGAGATTCTCGCTGTGCTCAGGTCGTTGCCCGGAGTGCTGGAACTCGCCCCCGTCGCGGGGTCAGAGCACCCCGAGATCTCGTGGGGCGACCACTTCTTCTACTACGCGCCCGACGGCGAAGTGCCCACCAACCGCCAGCCGTACGCGACGTTTGTCACGAAGGACTACCCGGATGACGCGTCGTCGCAGCTCTCGGCGCCGGGTCGCTGGCGGCTCAACATTCACGTCGGGCCGGAGCTGCTCGCGTCGCTTGTGTCGTCGGCCGATCCCTCGGAACCGGACGCGTTCTTTCCCCACCCGCTCTACGGCGACTACGGCTGGGTCGCCGTGGTCAACCCGGGGCCTGTGACTATGCCACGCGCGCTCGACGCCCTGCGCGAGGCGCACGCCGCCGACCAGCGCCGGGTCGAGCGCCGCCACTCCTGACACCGCCTCTCCGCTCCGGGGGTTCGGAAACTCAGGGGTTTGGTCGCGCACTGTGCCCGTAGTTCGGTTTCGACAACTTCCGCCGACCAAAGCCCTGAATTTCCGTTGCCACCGGCGAGGGATTCGCGTGCGGGCGCCGCATCTGGCACGGTGCTCAGGTGCGCACTCTCCCGATCTCGAGCTCTGACGGCGCTTCGACCGTCGTCGAGGTGTACGGAAACTCAGGACCCTCGGTGCTCTTCCTGCCCGGGCTCGGGGTGCCGATCTCCTACTTTGCACCGTTCCTCACCGAATGGGCCGACCGCGGCTTCACGATCTACGCCCTTGAACTACGCGGGATGCCGCTCTCCTCCACCACCGATATCCGTTCGAACGAGTTCGGGTACGCCCACGCCCTTGAGTTCGACATCCCCGCGGCGATCGCGCAGACCGATATCGCGGTGCCCTTCATCCTCGCCGGTCACAGCCTCGGCGGCCAGCTCGCCCTGCTCTACACCGGACGCGGCACCAGCGAGGTCGCGGCCGTGATCAGCATCGCCAGCGGATCGAGCCACGCGAGCGCCCTGAAGAGTTCGCGACTCCGCATCCGCCGCCGGGCGCAGGTCGGCACGATCGGGATCATTGCACGCACCCTCGGCTATCACCCGGGTGACCGTCTTGGCTTCGGCGGACGCCAGCCCCGGCGCATGATCGAGGACTGGGCGCACGAGGCCCGCACGGGCCGATTCCGCCTGGCGGGGAGCACGTTCGACGACGAGGGCGGCATCGCCACCATCACACAACCGGTGCTGATGCTTACTCTTGAGGGCGACCGGCTGATCTCCCCCGAAGCCTCTGGCCTGCTCGCCGCGCGGGCCGTGGCCGCCGAGGTGACCAAGCTGCACCTGACCGACGAGCGTCCGTTCGACCACTTCCGCTGGGCGCGCAAGCAGCCTGCGCAGGTCGCCGGCGCCGTCACCATCTGGCTCGGGCAGCAGCAGATTTAGAGGGTCGCACCAACGAAACGGGCCGAGGTCAGTGCGGTTGGCACAGCCCAGAGCGCACGAGTGCTGGCAGGATAGAACCCGTGATCGTCATCGTTGCGCCCGGTCAGGGCTCCCAGACCCCCGGTTTCCTCGAGCCCTGGCTCGCCGAAGAGAGGTTCCGCGACCAGCTCGCCGGCATCTCCGACGCGGTCGGTCTCGACCTCCTCGCCCACGGCACGACCAGCGACGCGGACACCATCCGCGACACCGCCATCGCCCAGCCCGTCATCGTCGCGGCCGGCCTGCTGACCCTCACCGCCCTCTTCGCCGACGGCCGTCGCGAGAAGGTCGCGGGCGTCGCCGGCCACTCCGTCGGTGAGCTCACCGCCGCAGCCGCAGCGGGAATCCTCAGCGAGACCGACGCCGTGCGCTTCGTGCGCGAGCGTGGCACCGCCATGGCGAAGGCCGCGGCCCTCACCCCGACCGGCATGAGCGCCGTGCTCGGCGGCGACGAAGACGCCCTGCTCGCCCGCCTCGCCGAACTCGGCCTCGAGCCCGCCAACTTCAATGGCGGCGGCCAGATCGTCGTCGCCGGCGCCCTCGACGCGCTCGACGCGCTCAAGGACAACCCCATCGCCGGCAGCCGCGTCATCGCGCTGCAGGTCGCAGGCGCCTTCCACACCCGCTACATGGAGCCCGCCGTCGAGCACCTGCGCGGCGTTGCGGGCGAGCTCGAGATTCACGACCCGAGCCTGCAGATCTGGTCGAACGTGGATGGCGCGGCCGTCGCATCCGGAGCGGACTTCGTCGACCGGCTCGTCGGCCAGGTCTCCTCGCCGGTACGGTGGGACAAGACGATGGCGTCCTTCGCGGATGCCGGAGTGACAGGGCTCATCGAGCTCGCACCGGCCGGCGCACTCGTCGGACTGGCAAAGCGTGGCCTCAAGGGCGTACCGACGGTTGCCGTCAAAACCCCCGACGACCTGGCCGCGGCGTACGAAATGATCGACGGAGACGCATGACCCACCCAGTCCTCACCCAGTCCCGCGGTGTCGAGTTCACCCGCATCTACAGCTACGGGGCCGCTCGCGGCGACCTGCTCGTACCGAACAGCGAGCTCATCGGCCCGATCGATTCGAGCGACGAGTGGATTCAGCAGCGCACCGGCATCATCACCCGCACCCGTGCATCGCACGACGTGAGCGCCACCGACCTCGCAAGTGACGCGGCGAAAGAGGCCATCGAGAAGTCCGGCGTCGACGCCGCGCTCATCGACCTCGTCATCGTCGCGACCATCAGCAACGTGCAGCAGACGCCTTCGATGGCTGCGGTGGTCGCCGACCGCGTCGGATCCAACCCCGCCGCCGCCTACGACACCAACGCCGCGTGCGCGGGCTTCAGCTACGCGGTCACGCAGGCCGACGCGCTCATCCGCTCGGGAGCCGCGCACTACGCGCTCGTGATCGGCGCGGAGAAGCTGTCCGACGTCGTCGACCCGACCGACCGCTCGATCTCCTTCTTGCTGGGCGACGGAGCTGGAGCGGTCGTCATCGGCCCGAGCGACTTCCCCGGAATCGCCGCACCCGTGTGGGGCTCCGACGGCTCCAAGGCCGATGCCGTCGGCATGAACGCGACCCTCACCCAGTTCCGCGACGGCGAGACCACGTGGCCGACGCTCCGCCAGGAGGGCCAGACCGTGTTCCGCTGGGCGGTCTGGGAGATGGCCAAGGTCGCCAAGCAGGCACTCGAGGTTGCGGGAATCACCGTCGACGACCTTGCGGCCTTCATCCCGCACCAGGCCAACATGCGCATCGTCGACGAGTTCGCGAAGCAGCTGGGCCTGCCCGAGACGGTCGTCATTGGCCGGGATATCGCGAACACGGGAAACACGTCCGCGGCGTCCATCCCGCTCGCCACCCACCGACTCCTCGCGGATCATCCCGAGCTCAGCGGCGGCCTCGCCCTGCAGATCGGATTCGGCGCAGGACTCGTCTTCGGCGCGCAGGTAGTGGTGCTCCCGTAGGTGCGCCGCCGCCCCTACCGCCCTCGCCTGCCCTAAACTTACACACGGTCAAACGACACCCCCTCAAGGAGATAAAACCATGGCATTGTCCACCGAAGAAGTTCTCGCCGGCCTGGCCGAACTGATCAACGACGAGACCGGCATCGCAACCGACACGGTCGAGCTGGACAAGTCGTTCACCGACGACCTGGACATCGACTCGATCTCGATGATGACGATCGTCGTCAACGCTGAAGAGAAGTTCGACGTCAAGATCCCCGACGAAGAGGTCAAGAACCTCAAGACCGTCGGTGACGCCGTCAGCTTCATCACCGCAGCACAGGGCTAGAACCCTTTCCTCTCGCGGCTGGCCAGTCGTGCACCGCTCGACTGGCCATCCCCGTGCGTGGCTGCCAGTGGAATCGTCCAAAGGATTGTTGTTATGACCAAGAAGATCGTTGTTACAGGCCTGGGTGCCACCTCACCCCTCGGCGGAACGGCTCCCGAATCGTGGGCAGCCCTCCTCGCCGGTGAGTCCGGCGTCGCCTCCCTCCAGCAGGACTGGGTCAAGGAGCTCGACCTCCCCGTGACCTTTGCCGCGCAGGCGAAGGTGCGCCCCGAAGACGTGCTGAGCCGCCAGGAGACCAAGCGTCTCGACCCCTCCAGCCAATTCGCCCTCATCTCGGCACGCGAGGCCTGGGCCGACGCCGGCCTCGAAGGCTCAGACGTCGACCCCGATCGTGTGGGCGTCGACTACTCCACCGGCATCGGTGGGCTGTGGACCCTCCTCGACGCGTGGGACACGCTCAAGGAGAAGGGCCCGCGCCGCGTGCTCCCCATGACCATCCCCATGCTCATGCCGAATGCCGCAGCTGCCGCCGTGAGCATGAACCTCAAGGCCCGCGCCTACGCCCGCACCGATGTGTCCGCGTGCGCCTCCAGCACCGAGGCCATCGCGAATGCCTACGACCACCTGCAGAAGGGCTACGCCGATGTCGTCGTTGCCGGCGGTACCGAGGCTGTGGTGCATCCTCTGCCGATCGCATCGTTCGCTGCCATGCAGGCGCTCTCGAAGCGCAACGACGACCCTGCGACCGCCTCGCGCCCCTACGACATCAGCCGTGACGGCTTTGTACTCGGTGAGGGCGCCGGCAGCATCGTGCTCGAGACCGAGGAGCACGCCCTCGCACGCGGAGCCCGCATTTACGCCGAGCTCGCCGGTGGTGGCGTGACCAGCGACTCGTACCACATCACCGCGCCCGACCCCGAGGGATCCGGCGCTGCGCGCGCCGTCTACGCCGCCCTGGGCCAGGCCGGCGCGACTCCGGATGACGTTGCCCACATCAACGCCCACGCGACGAGCACGCCCGTCGGTGACATCGCCGAATACAAGGCGCTGCTCGCCGTGTTCGGCGACCGGGTGCACTCGATCCCCGTCTCAGCCACGAAGGCGGCGACCGGCCATCTGCTCGGTGGAACCGGCGCGCTCGAGGCGATCTTCACCATCCTCGCGCTGCACAACCGCCTCGCTCCCCCGACGATCAACCTGACGTCGCAGGATCCCGAGATCCTGCTGGACGTCGTAACCTCGCCCCGTCCGCTCGGCGACGGGCCGCTGCTCGCCATCAGTAACTCGTTCGGCTTCGGGGGCCACAACTCCGTGGTGGCGTTCCGCAGCTACTGAGCAAGCGCTACTCGCGCCAGTCGAGCCGGTTCACGAATACGGGCATACAGGAGAAGTGCACAAAGCACTCGCCGTCGAAGCCGGAGGGATCCTCGTCCTCGGCGACGAGCACCGCGAGCTGGTCGAGGTCGATAAGGGGTGGAGCTACCTCGTTGAATAGTTCGTCGAGTTCACGCTGCAATTCCTTGTACATAACTCTCCTACCTTCGATCAACCGACCTTGTGAAGCCACACAACCTGATTGTCCGCACCGACGTGGCGGAATGCCTCGAGCTCGTCATCCCACGCCTGCCCGAGGGCGAGACGGAGTTCGCGGTGCAGTTCGAGGGCGTTCGAGCCCGCGATCTCCATGGCGTAACGGATGCGGTCTTCGGGGATGACGACGTTGCCTGCCGTATCGGTCTGGGCGAAGAAGATACCGAGGTCGGGGGTGTGCATCCAACGGCCGCCGTCGGAACCCGGGGTCGGGTCCTCGGTGACCTCGAAACGGAGGTGCTCCCAGCCGCGCAGGGCTGAGGCGATGGCGGCGCCGGTTCCCTGGCTGCCTTCCCAGTAGAACTCGGTGCGCTGCGATCCCTTGAGGACCGGCTGCTCGTTCCACTCGAAGTTCACGGCGCGATCTAGCGCGCGACCCGCTGCCCACTCGATGTGGGGGCAGAGCGCGCGAGGAGCAGAGTGCACAAAGAGCACTCCGCGGGCGGTTGCTGCAGTCACGATAACTCCGTTCGATTAGGTGCGACTTCCCCATCGACCTGTGAACGGATACCTGTGCTGCGTGTGAAGTTGTACTCGCATTATGCCCGACGAAGCTGGTGAATGACAAGGGTGTGATTCGGCGGGGCGGATACCGGTAATTGGCTAGGCTCGACGGGTACCGTCTGCCCCCGAGGAGTTCCATGCGCATAGCCATCGTCAGTGACTTCTTCCTCGACTACGTGGGGGGCGCGCAGAGCTCCATCTTCGAGCAGAAGGCGGCCCTCGAGGAGGCCGGTCACACGGTGTATCTCGTGGCCGCCGTGTCGAGCAAGCGGGGTCACGTCGAGGGGCTCGACCTGGCGGTGAAGGCCGCGGTCACGATTCCGGGGCTCCTGCTACCCGTCATCCGGAACCGCAGGAAAGTCGTCGCGCAGTTGGCCGAGTTCTTCTACGCGGAGGGCATCCAGGTGGTGCACCCGCAGACCGAGTTCGGGCTCGCACACGCCGCGGCGACCGCCGCCGAGCAGCTCGGCCTGCCCGTCGTGCACACGGTGCACACCTTCTACTGGGCGAGCACCGGTGCCGGGCCGACGATCGCCTCGCCGTTCGTGCGCGCCTTCCTCGAGAACGTGACCGGAATGCGCTTCCCCACCCAGCGCTACACCGGCCGCCCCTCCGACGACACCCTGCGCAACCTGACCCTGCGCTTCGCCCAGCGCGCCGACGTGGTCGTCTCCCCCTCCGCCCACCAGGGCACGGACCTGCACGCGGCCGGCCTCGAGAAGCACGTGGAAGTCGTTCCGAACCCGATCTCCCGCTCCCCTCGGCCCGCGGCGTTGCTGACCGAGGAGCAGGCGAAGCATCCCCGCATCCTGTGGGTCGCGCGCTGCGAGCAGGAGAAGCGTCCCCTCGTGTTCGCCGAAGCCGTCGTCACCGCCCTCGCCCGCACGAACAACGGGTTCGCCGTGGACTTCGTGGGAGACGGCAGCCAGCTGGATGACGTCCGTATACTCGCGGCCGGGCATCCACAGTTCGTCATCCACGGCTCGCTCGGACACGACGCCGTGCTCGATCTTATGGACGCATCGGCCCTCGTCGCCCTCACCAGCCACGGCTTCGACAACCAGCCGATGACCATCGCCGAGGCCGTGACCCGCTACCGGGGTGTGCTGTTCTGCGACCCGAAGCTGCGCGAGGGGCTCGGCGATTCCGGCCACCTGACCGCGACACCGGATGCCGCGGCTCTCGCCGACGCCCTCGTCGAGCTGACGGGCTCACCCTCGAAGCTGCTCGCGCTCTCCGCGGGAGCGCAGCAGGACGCCGTGACCTTCTCCGCGGTCGGCTACGTCACCGCGATCGAGGGCGTCTACAAGCTCGCGATGCGCGAAGTGGCGCGCCGCACGCCTGCCGAGTAACCGTGTCCATCCGCCTCAGCCTGCTCGCGATCCTCGACCAGGGCGCCTGCTACGGCTACCAGCTGCGCGCCGAGTTCGAGAGGCGCACGGGCGGGGAGGCGCCGGTCAACGCCGGGCAGGTCTACAGCACCCTTGATCGCCTCGAGCGGGACGGGCTGGTCGAGAAGAAGCAGCCTGATGGCGACGGGCAGATCTACTACGCGATCACGGTGCAGGGCACCGCCGCCGTGACCGAGTGGTTCACCTCCCCTGTGCTGCGTGGAGCGGGTCGGGACGAACTCGCGATCAAGGTCGCGCTCGCAGTCACACTGCCGGGCGTCGACGCCGCGGAGGTGATTGCCGTGCAGCGTTCCGCTCTCTCGCCGAGCGGGCCGGCCACGACCCTCCCGCAGGCGATCATCGGCGACGCGCGTGTCGAAGCGACGGAGGCGGAGCGACGCTGGCTCGATCGGGTCGAGGAGCGGCTGGCATCCGGCGCAGACACGAAGCTGCCGCTCAGCACCGAGGTACCGAAGCGGGGACGGCCGCGCGCTATTTAGCCTGCGAGTAGTCGTCCACCGCGACGGCCGTGACCGGAAACTGTACGGGGATGTTCCCGAAGATCAGCCTGCCCGCGTCGGCCGCCGCCGCCCGTACCTCCTCGAGCACGTGATCGGCGAGTTCCGCCGGGGCGTGCACGATGACTTCGTCGTGCAGGAAGAACACGAGGTGCGGTCCCTCGGTGAGCGTGCCGTCCGTCATGGCCCAGAGGCGTTTGCGCAGCCCCGCCATCCAGCACAGCGCCCACTCGGCGGCTGTGCCCTGCACGATGAAATTGCGGGTGAAGCGGCCCCACGCGCGTGACTGGCTGCGCGCGCGGTTCTGGTCGGCTGCCGTCGCGCCGTCCCCCTGCGCCGCGCCCTGTATCTCGCGCCAGCTCTCCCCCGGGAACATCGAGCTGCGCCCGAGCCGGGTCGACACGAGCTCCCCGCGCTCACCCGTGCGCGCCGCAGCCTCGACCATCGCGATTGCCTGCGGGAACGCCTTGGCGAGCTTCGGCATCAGCCGCCCGCTCTCGCCGGTGGTGGCGCCATACATCGCGCCGAGCATGGCGATCTTCGCTTCCGCCCGAGTGGCCACGGCTCCGCTTGCGACGATGCCGTTGTACAGGTCGCCCGAACCCGCGGCAGCCATGGCGCGGTCGGCACTCAGGGCTGAGAGGATGCGCGGCTCGAGTTGTGAGGCATCCGCCACAATCAGTTTCCAGCCCGGGTCGGCCACAACGGCCGCCCGCACCTGCTTGGGGAGCTGCAGGGCGCCGCCGCCGCTCGCACCCCAACGTCCGGTCGCGGCGCCCCCGGGAACATAGTCGGGGCGGAAACGGCCGTCGGCGACCCAGGTCTCGAGCCAGGTCCAGCCGTTGGCCGTCATCAGGCGAGACAGCTTCTTGTAGCGAAGCAGCGGCTCGATCACGGGGTGCTCGATCTGCTCGAGATCCCAGGAACGGGTGGACTCGACCATGATGCCGGCGCGGCGCAGGGCCTTGAGCAGGTCGGCGGGCGAATCGGGGTTGATCTCGGCGCCGTCAAGGTGAGCCTGCATCTCGGCGTGCAGCTGCTCGAGCCTCGCCGGGCGGTCGCCGCCCCTCGGGCGCGGGCCGAGCACCTCGGTGAGCATCGCGCGGTGGATATCCTCGTGCCACGGAAGCCCGCCGTGTTTCATCTCCACGCCGATGAGGGCTCCGGCTGACTCCGCGGCCAACAGCAGGTTGATGCGGTTCGGTTCGGCACTGGATGCCACGGCGCGCCTCTGCAGCAGGAACTCGGCGACCGGGTCGGGGGCTTCCTCGCGTTCATCGCCCAGCTCGAACAGGTCCTCGTCGAACAGGGAGTCGGCGGCGCGCTTCGCCTTGCGCTCCTCGCCGGTCGGAGCGGACGGGTCGAGCGGCGGAGTCGAGTCCCACGGGCTGCGCGTCGTCGCCAGCTCGGATGCGGCGGTCAGCGTGGAGCCCTTCAGGATGTTGTGGCTGAGGCGCAGGTCGATGCAGCGCTCCACGCGCACTCCAGCCGCGAGCAGCTGCGGATACCAGCGGCGGGTGTCGTCCCAGACCCAGCGCGGCTGGGCCTCACCCTCGAGCCCCTCGTTCTCGAGTTCGGCCCACTCGGCGAAGTCGTCGGGCTCGATCAGTTCCGGCTCGTCGGAAGGCCGGGCCTCGCCGTCGAGGCGATGCGCAACAATGCCGTCGGGGGTGCGGGCGAGGACAACGAACACGCACCCAGTCTGCCCTGAGCCGGGGACATCCCGAGACCGCGCAGTGCTGTCCGCCCTTGAGGGGTACGAAAATTCAGGATTCCCGCACCGCCCAGTCGGTGAGTCCCGGAGAACGCTGAGGCACTCCGGGCCCGTGCCACCAAAGCCCTGAATTTCCGACACGCACGCACGCGTGCGGACGGGACGATGACCGGGGCCTAGTGGAGCAGCGAGCCGTCCTTCTTCAGCACGTTCTTCTCGCCGGCCTCGATCGCCACGGCGAAACGGTTCTGCTTCGGGGGCATCGGGCAGTTGAAGTTGTAGCTGAAGGCGCAGGGCGGGAGCACGGCGCGGTTGAAGTCGAGGGTGATGGTTCCATCGGGGTTGGGCGCGAGGAAGAGGAAGCGGCCCACCGAGTAGGTCGAGTCGCCCGACGTGGCGTCGGCGAAGACGAGCTGCAGAGCGCGGCCGGCCTTGAAGGCGGCGAGGTCGTAGTCGATGCCGTCCTTCGCGAAGGTGATGGAGCCGGGGATCACCTCTTCGCGGGTCTGGCCGTTGTCCTTGAGGTGCTCGAAGCCGAGGGTCGTTCCGGCCGGGTTCTCGCTCCACTGCGCGGTGATGACCCAGTCGGGGTTGTAGCCGAAGGCGTCGATGGAGCCGAACTCCTGAATTCCCGAAGAGTTGGAGTCCCAGACGCGCAGCGCGTACGAGCCATTCTCACCGGCGATCACAAAGCCGGTGCGGGTGCCGCCGAAGTCGATCTCACTCGGCTCGGGCTGGTTCTTGGCACGGACGGTGACGGTGCCCTCGACCGGGGTTCCGTCGACGATGATTCCGTCGGCTGCGACTGCCGTCACGGACAGGCCGCCCTCGACCGGTGCCCAGATGCCGGGGACTTCCCAGATGGTCTGCTCGGAGTCCACCCACTGGGTATTCACGAGGGCCAGGTTGCCCTTGGGCTGAACCACCGCCTGTTCACGACGCGAGTGGTAGGTCGCGAGGGCTTCAGCGGGCGTGGGGGTGGCGGTCTCGACAGTCATGGGCTCCATCTTTGTTCAGGTCACCAACGAGAACAGCGATCGACACGGAAGAATTCCGCGACGATCGCTGTGCGAGGTAATGCCTGGCGCGTGATCCGCTCAGCGCTTGATGAAGGCGTCCTGGGCTGCCTCGAGTGTCTCGAAGGTGCCGAGTCCGCGGCCGAGACGTGTGGTGACGGCATAGCCCTCGCCCCAGCGTGCCTCGACCATTCCGACGAAGGCTCCGCGAACGCGGCCGATCCAGACCATCGGAACGACACAGTCGACGACCTGCCATTCGATTCTCGGGCCACCTTCGACGACGGTGCGAACCTCGGCCGTCGTGACGGGAACCTGCTCTGTTGTAGCTGTTTTGCCTGCGTTGATGATGGTTGTCATGATCCCCTCCCACGGGTCTCGTTGGCTAAAAATTACCCCCGAATGGGGGTTCTCCGTAAGCCCTTGCGCAGGCCATCACGATGGGGTAGCGGCAGCGAGACTAACCAGTCTCTTTCGGGCGTAACGTTCGCTGGCCGAGGGCCGCCCGAGCAGTAGCCCGAGTCCCCACAACACTGCGCGGGTAGCAGTCCGGGCCGGCCAACGCGGCTTGCGCAGCCCGAGCATCGCCAGCGTGTCATCCGGCAGCGTCGACACGGCGCCGGCGAAGAGAACACGGTACCCCGGCAGCACCGCTCGCTTGAGCGGCGGGTGGTGGATGAACCGCACGGCCTCGGCCACCCGCTCATCGGCGAGCAGCCGCGGACCGAACTCGGCCAGCTGCGCGCGCAGTTCGACCTCAGAGCGGGGCGGGTACTCGACGCCCATCAGTTCCCCCGCGATCGCCCACTCCCGAACGTAGGCGTCTGCGCCTCCGGGAGGGTCGCCGACCCAGGCCTGGTGGCAGGACAGGAAGGACTCCGCGAAAACGACGTGCACCCAGCGCAGGAGCTCCGGGTTTCCCGCGGCGTACGGGACCGGCGAGCCCGTGGCATCCACATAATTGCCGACGACGCGGGTGTGCAGGCGTCGCACGAACGCCGAACCGCCCTCGGCTCCGGCGCGGTCGTCGAACGTCGTGGTCATCACCCAGCGCACCGTGCCGGCGAGGCGACCGAGCGGGTCCTCGCGGTAGCGCGACCAGTCGTGCACACCGGCCATCGCGCCCGGGTGCAGCGTCTGCAATAGCAGCGCGCGGATGCCCGCGACGAGCACGGGAGTGGCGCTGTGCACCGCCCACACGGCAGACTCGGGGCCGAAGTAGCCTTCGTCCTCGCCCTCGGCGAATGCTTCGACCCAATCGGGCACGCCGTCGGGATCCCCCGAGAATGCCGTCAGCAGGTACCCGCGCAGGCTCACGTCACCAGCCCCAAGTGCCCTCGGCCCCCTTGAACGGGCCGACGATACTCGAAGTGATCCACCCGCCGTAGAAGTCGCCCTCCTGCGCCTGGACCACCTCTCCGCCGACCGTGCAGCGGTCCATCGCGCCTGGATAGACGGCCACGCGGTCGACGAGCTGCTCGTACCCGCGGGTGGGCTCCGAATAGAACCAGGCGGCGCGATCGGCGCTGCCCACCGAGAGATAGCCTGCTCGCCCCTTGAACTCGCAGAAGCTCGACCCCGCGGCCGGCTGCAGCACGCCCGGCAGGAACGCGTCGCGCGGGAGGTAGTAGACGGGGGGATGACTCGTCTCCAGCACTCGCACCGCCCGACTCGTCTCGGCGATCACCCGGCCGTCCAGCTCGATGGTGACGCGGGCGTCGACGGCCTCCACGCGAGGCGGCCGGGGGTAGTCCCACACCGATTCCTGTCCGGGTTGCGGCTTCACGGGTTTCGGCGGGCGAGGGCTCATGGCATCACGTTACGCGTCGCTCCCCGTGTTTACACTGGGGGCCATGACCGACCTCGTATTCCGCAGCCTGGAGCCCTCTGATCCGAGCGCTCGGGACCTGCTGCGGCGTTACCTCTCCGAGGTCGCCGAGCGGTACTACCGACGCCCGGTATCCGAGGGGGAGCTCGACAACCTCGAGATCGAGGAATCGAGCGATGACCTCCGCGGCCACACCGGCTTCCTGCTCGTTGCCTCCCGGGACGGTGAAGCGGTTGGCTGCGGCGGCGTGCGCATCGTCGACTCCGTGACCGGCGAGCTCACCCGCATCTTCTCGATCCCCGAGGCGCGTGGCACGGGAGTGGGCCGCGCCTGTGTGCTCGAGCTGGAAGAGCGGGCGCGAGCTCGCGGCATCCAGACACTACGGCTGGACACCCGCAGCGACCTCGTCGAGGCGCGCGCGCTGTACTCGGCGCTCGGCTATTCCGAGGTGGAAGCATTCAACGACGACCCGTACGCGCAGCACTGGTTCTCGAAAGACCTGCTCCCCCGGCACTAGCCTTGGACCATGCCCGTGATCGAGTCGTCCCTCGTTGTACCGGTGCCACCGGCCACGGCGTTCGCCGTCTCGCAGACGACCGGCGCCACGCGGATGCGCTGGGATCCCTTCATCCGCCGGCAGCACCTCATGGACGGCGCCATCGTGCCTGGCAAGGGCGTGCGCACCCTCACCGTGCACCGCCTCGGTTTCCGCATGGTGAGCGAGTACGTCTCCTACAACCCGCCGACCAACGTGGGCATGAAGATGCTCACCGGATCGTGGTTCTTCGAGCGCCTCGGCGGCGGCTGGCGGTTCGGACCCGTCGAGGGCGACCCGAACAGCACTCTCGCGGTGTGGCGCTACAACTTCGCCTGCAAGCCGGCGTGGCTGGCCCCGCTGGCGGAGCGGATCGGGAGCGTCATCCTGCAGCGTGACATCGATCGCCGCATTGCCGGTTTCGCGCGCGGCTGCTCCGACCCGATAGTGCTCGCCGCAATAACACAGCCCACCGACCCGCTGTAAGCCGCCTGACAGCAGGCTGGGAACCCGCTAGCGGCGGGAGCAGTCACACATGCCAGTCGTATGGTGAATCGCGAGGCTGATCGCCTCGATCCCATCAACGATTCGAGCGGAGAGATGTCGCGCATGCTGCACACCCTGCCCCTTTCCGTTAGCGGGTTTCCCAACTCGATCGACGAGGCCCTCCAGCTCGCTGTCGACCTCGGCAAGCGCGGCACCGTGCCCGGCGAGGGCGCGACGGCCGAGCTCTGGCACTTGCTCACCGAGATCGGCGCGCTCGACCTGGGGGCGGTGCGCGCTATCGAGCCACACCTCGACGCGATCGCGATCATCGAGCAGTCCGGCAACGCCCGGGTCATCAACGCCGCCCTCGACGCCGACCGCACGTGGGGTGTATTCGCGTCCGAGGGCGGTCCCGATCCGCTCATCGCGACCTACACCGAAGACGACGTTCCGCGCTGGACGATCACCGGCACCAAGCAGTGGTGCTCGCTCGCTGGCAGCATCGATGCCGCACTCGTCACCGCGCAGACCACCGAAGGCGAGCGCGGCCTGTTCGCCGTCGAGCTCTCCGATGTGGGCGTGCGGGTCGAGCCGGGTGCCTGGCACGCGCGCGGTCTCACCGAGATCCCGAGCGGACCGGTGCACTTCTCCGATGTGCTCGCGCTGCCGATCGGCGAGCCCGGCTGGTACCTGAAGCGTCCCGGATTCTCCTGGGGCGGCATCGGCGTTGCAGCCTGCTGGCTCGGCGGCGCGGTCGGTGTCGCGCGCACGGTGTTCGCGGCGGCCCAGCGACCCGATCCGAACCCCTTCCTGCTGATGCACCTCGGTGCGATCGACGCGACCCTGCACTCGGCGAAGCGGGCAATCGAGGATGCCGCGGCGCTCGTCGACGCAGGCCTCGCCGAGGGCGCGCAGGGCAGGCTGCTCACGAAGCGCGTGCGTGCCGTTGTGGCGGCCGCCGTGGATGACGTGCTGGCCCGCGCGGCCCACGCCCTCGGTCCCGCCCCACTCGCGCTCGACGCGGAGCACGCGAAGCGCGTCGCCGACCTGCAGCTCTATGTGCGCCAGCACCACGCCGAGAAGGATCTCGCCTCCCTCGGCACCGCCCTGCTCGAGAGCGAGGATGCGCCGTGGTGACTTTCGACTCCACCCTGCCCGGCACGTCGGCGGAAGCGTGGGAGGCAGACGGCCGCCTCGCGCGGCTGCCCGCGCTCAGCCTCGACGGGATCGAGAGCCTGGTCGTCGTCGCCGCGCACCCGGATGACGAGGCGCTGGGCGCTGGCGGGCTGATCGCCGAGTGCGCGGCGCGAGGCATCCGCGTGTTGGTCGTCACCGTGACCGATGGCGCCGCGTCCCACCCCTCCTCCCCCAGCACGCCTGCGCACGACCTTGCCGCGCGCCGGGCCGAGGAGGCGCGCACGGCCCTCGCCGAGCTCGCGCCCGACGCGGGAATCCTGCTGCTCGCCCACCCCGACGGCTCAACTTTGGAGCTGCGCGAGACGATTGCCGCCGACCTCGCCCGCGCGATCCCGGCCACCGGACCGAGCACCCTGCTCGTCGCCCCCTGGAGCGGCGACGGACACCGGGACCACCGCATCGTCGGCGAACTCTGCGCCGAACTCGCAGCGACCAACCGGCTGCGCTTCGCCGGCTACCCGATCTGGTTGTGGCACTGGGCGGAACCCGAGATGGAGGACGTGCCGTGGGACTCGTTCGTCTCCCTTCCGCTTGAGCCGGCGGCCGCGGGAGCCAAGCACCGCGCGATCGCCGCGCACGTTTCCCAGGTCGAGCCGCTGAGCGAGTCGCCCGGGGATGAGGCGCTGCTGCATCCTCGTTTCCTCGCGAACTTCGAGCGACGCTTCGAGGTGTTCGTGCAGGAGCCGACCACGCTCGGGGCCGACTACTTCGACGCGATGTACGCACGCCGCGACGACCCGTGGGGCTTCGAGTCGCGCTGGTACGAGCGCCGCAAGCGTGCGATCACCCTGGCTGCACTGCCCGAGGAGCGCTACACGAACGCGCTCGAGATCGGCTGCTCGATCGGCGTGCTGACGGCCGATCTCGCCGAGCGCTGCGATGCCCTGCTGTCGACCGACGTGTCGTCCGCCGCGATCGAGTCGGCGAAGCAGCGTCTCGCCGCGTCCCCGCACGTGCGTTTCGAGACGGGGGATGTCGCGAGCTCCTTCCCCGACGGACGCTTCGACCTGATCGTGCTCAGCGAAGTCGGCTACTACTTCGACGCGGTGGGCCTCGACGCTCTTGTGGATGCGGTCGCCGAGCACCTCGCGGAGGGCGGCACCCTGCTCGCCTGCCACTGGCGCCACCCGGTCGCGGACTACCCCCTCGACGGCGACGAGGTGCACGTGGTGCTGGCCGCGCGTTTGGGACTCGAGCGGGTTTCCCGGCACCTGGAGAAGGACTTCGTGCTCGACGTCTTCAACTCCGATGGCCGGTCGGTCGCCGAGCGGACGGGACTCGTGTGAGGCAGGTCACTTCGAGTGTCGCGGTGGTGATCCCCGCGCGCAACGAGGAGCAACTGGTGGGCCGCTGCCTCGAGTCGGTGCTGGTGGCCGCCCGTCGGGTGGCGATCCCGGTGAGCATCACCCTCGTGGCGGACGGCTGCACGGACGACACGGTGCAGATCGCGAGACAGTACCCCGGCGTCACCGTCGTCGAGCTCGACGCCTCGAACGTCGGGAGCGCACGGCGGCACGGCGTGGAGGTCGCGTGCGGCAGTGCGTCATCCGGAGTCTGGATCGCCAACACCGACGCCGACTCGGTCGTCCCCGCTAACTGGCTCGTCGAGCAGCTTCGACTCGCCCACCGCGGCATCGAGCTGGTGATCGGCACGGTGCGGCCCGACTTCGCCGACCTCAGCGCAGAGCAGGTGGCTGCCTGGACTGCCACCCATGTTCCCGGGTTTGCGAATGGGCACGTGCACGGCGCCAACCTCGGCCTCAGCGCTCGGCTCTATGAGGCGGCCGGCGGATACCCCGATCTGCCCGAGCACGAAGACGTCGACCTCGTCGCGCGCTGCGCGACCCTGAATCCCGTGACCCTCGCCACCGACCGGTGCGAGGTCATGACATCGGGACGGCAATACGGCCGGACCGACGGCGGGTATGCGCGCTACCTGCGCGCCGACCTGCTCGCAGCAGTACAAGAAGCAGACAGTGAAAGGACAGTTCGATGACCGACACCGCAACCACCAAGACCCGCGCCGACGCGGGGGCACGCCAGACCCGACGCCAGAACGCCGAGAAGGGTTTCCGTGCCTCGAAGCCGCTCGCCGAGAACCTGCAGAAGGTTCTCGTCGACCTCATCGAACTCGCCGGCCAGGGCAAGCAGGCGCACTGGAACATCGTGGGCCGCAACTTCCGCGACCTGCACCGCCAGCTCGATGAGATCATCGACTTCGCCCGCGAGTCCTCCGACGAGGTGGCCGAGCGCATGCGCGCCCTGCATGCCGTTCCCGACGGACGCAGCGACACCGTCGCTGCAACGACGACCCTGCCCGAGTTCCCGGCTGGCGAGGTCGACACCAAAGACGCGGTTGACCTCGTGACCGTGCGTATCGAGAACACCGTGGGCACCATGCGCGAGGTGCACGACGAGGTCGACGAAGAGGATCCGACCAGCGCGGATATCCTGCACGCGATCATCACCGGTCTCGAGCAGCACGCCTGGATGGTCTCCGCCGAGAACCGCACGGCGAAGAAGGCCTAGTCATGGATTTGGGTATCTCCGGAAAGGTCGCACTCGTCACGGGCGCCGACTCGGGCATCGGCTGGGAGACGGCCCGCATCCTGCTCGAGGAGGGCGCGACCGTCGTCATCTCCGACAAGGACCAGTCCTCACTCGACGACGCAGCGGAGAAGCTTGGTAACGTAACGGCCTTCGCCGCCGACATCACCTCGGTCGACTCGCTCCGGGAGTTGCACACGAAGGTGCGTGCCGACGTCGGCGAGATCGACATCCTCGTGCAGTCCGCGGGGATCACCGGCGCGCAGGGGCTGTTCCACGAGATCGACGACGCGGGCTGGACCGAGACGATCGAGGTCGACCTGCTCGGCCCGGTGCGCCTGGTGCGCGAGTTCCTGCCCGACCTGCGTTCGGGCGGCTGGGGCCGCCTCGTGTTCGTCGCGTCCGAAGATGCCGTGCAGCCCTACGACGACGAACTGCCGTACTGCTCCGCGAAGGCAGGCATTCTCGCGCTCTCGAAGGGCCTGTCCCGCAGCTATGCCTCCGAAGGTCTGCTCGTCAACGCCGTCTCGCCCGCGTTCATCCACACGCCGATGACCGACGCGATGATGCAGAAGCGGGCGAAGGAGAAGGACATGAGCGTCGAGGAGGCGATCGAGTCGTTCCTCGTGGAGGAGCGTCCCTACATGGAGCTCGGTCGTCGGGGCGAGCCGGTCGAGGTGGCCGCGGTCATCGCGTTCCTGTGCTCCGACCTGGCAAGCTTCGTGAACGGGTCGAACTACCGCGTCGACTCGGGATCCGTCGCCACCATCTGAGGTGACCGGCCCGCCTTCAACGCGAGGGCGGGCCGCTCCACAAGCGCGCAGCTGAGCCACGCGAGCGGCAGCGTCACGGCCAGCGCGAGCAGGATGAACAGCGGTAGGGGCAGGCCGGGCAGGGCCAGTGCGATCAACTGCTGCACGGGCCATCCATAGATATAAACGCCGTAGGACACGTCGAACCTGGAGCCGACCTTCTGCAGCGGCAGCGCCGTACCCAGCACGAGCAGCAGGTACGCGAGCGGCAGGGTGCCGAGCTCCGGCACGATGCCGAGCAGCACGGCGACGACGACTATCGCGAGAGCCGAGCCGACGAACAGCGGCGTGATCAGGATGCGGCCCGCGTACAGCAGCACCAGCGACCCCGCAATGAAGGCCAGGAACAGCGGAAGCGGGCGCGCGAGCAGCTCCGGCAGGGTCAGCAGCGCGAAGCGGTGCGCGAACGCCACCACGGTCAGCACGGCGAATGCGGAGACCAGCACCATCCCGAGGCGAGCCTTCGGCACGAGCGACACAAGCACCCCGATCGCGACATAGCAGCACGCCTCCCAGAACAGCGTCCAGAGCGGACCGTTCCAGAGCTCGACGAACGGGGTCGTCGTGAGGGTCCCGGCGATGCCGCCCTGGAACAGGTACGGCGGGTACAGCGCGAGGTTGCGCAGCACGAAGCTCAGGGCGTTCGAGAGGTTCCACGTCGCCGCGGGGTCGAGCAGCAGCGACAGCGGCGCGAATACGAATGCCACGACGACGAGGCAGACGAGGAAGGCGGGCAGGATGCGCAGCGCCCGGGCGCGATAGAAGAACACGGGCGGCCTGCCGCTCAGGCGACTGCGAGCGATGAGGAAGCCCGAGATGCCGAAGAAGCCGAACACCGCCCAGGTGCCGAGGTTCGCACCGCCCAGGTTCGGCTCCGGCTCGTTGCCGGAAAGCGGCCAGGAGTGCGACACGATCACGAGCGCGGCGAGTAAAAGGCGCAACGCGTTGAGCGAGTTGTGGCGCGGGTCGAAGCGTCCGGCCAGGGAGTTGGTGCGTGCCGGGGGTGCCGAAGTCATCCGCAAAGCTTACGCTGCGCGAATCATCCCGCAGTCGAGCGGGTCATCCTCGCGAACGATCTTCCGAGCGGGGGCACCGCCCTAGGCTTGCGGCATGTCCAAACCGTGGAGTGACAATCTCGCCGAGTACCTCACCCGATCCACGTCGTGCCCACGGTGCGACAACCTGAGTCTCGAGTCGGGCTGGTGCCCGCGCTGCGGGGCGGACCTGAGCGGTCTGCAGGCCGTCGAGCTGATGGTGGTCTCCCAGCGCGCGGCCCTCGCTGTCACGGAGAGGCAGGCGCTCATCGAGCAGCTGCCCACTGTGCGCCGTCCCGCGGCTGTTCCTGTTGCCGTTCCCTCATCCGCCGTCGCCTCCGTCGCCCCGCGCGTGGTGCTCGCTCCAGGCCCACGACCGAGTTCACAGATCAGCGTGCAGTCCGTGCTCGCCGTGGCCGGAGCCGGCCTGTTCGCCATCGCCGCCATGGTCTTCACCTTCCTCAACCCCGACCTCACCGACTTCACCACGCGCTCGCTCGTGGTGGCCGGGGTGACCGCAGTGTTCCTCGGCGGAGCCTGGTTCCTCGCCGCGAAGGGACTGCAGTTCTCGGCCGAGACGGTCGGCGCACTCGGCACGGTCTTCCTCGCCCTCGATGTCTGGGCGATCTCGACCCTCGCCTGGCCCGGCGTCAGCGACTGGCTGCTCGGCGCTCTCGCCACCCTGGTCAGTTCGGCGGCGCTCGTCGCCGTCGCGGCACTCGCCCGCGTGCGCAGCTGGCTCTGGGTCGGCATTGTCGGCCTCATCGTGACGCCCGCGATGGTCGGCTACGGCTTCGGCGCTGGCAACTCCGGCTACTGGCCGCCCATCCTCGGGCACGTCGCCGTCGGCTTCGCCGCGTACGCAAGCCATAGCCTCGCTCGCCGGCTCTCCGCGCGCTTCGGTAGCCCGCTGTTCACAGAGCGCACAACGGCCACGATCCTCGCCCTCACCGCGACCGGCATCGTGCTGCTGCAGCTTGCTTTCTATCGGGGCGTGGATGACGCAGCCCACGCCCTCGGCTCCGCAGCAGTGCTCGCAGTGCTCGCGGTGCTCGCCGGCTGGAGTACCCGCAACCAGCTCGCCGCACCGCTCAGCGTCACGTCGGGAGTTCTCGCCGTCACCGCGGCCGCAATAGTGCCTCTCGCACTGACCTTCGACAGCGCCGAGTGGATGCTCGCGGCCGTGTCCGCCGCCGCCGGCCTCGCGGTTGCGCTGCTCGCACTGTTCTCCCGCTTCGGCGGACCGGGGACGCTGCGCCGCCCATTGCTGCTCGCCGGGGCGTGGGGCACGGCGCTCTTCGCCGCAGGCCCGGCCGTCCTCGTCGTGGCGGTCGAATATGTGCTGCCCCTCGCAGACTTCGACGTCTCCTCGCTCGGCCTTGCCGCCATCGCGGGCATCGCGGCCGTGACGCTGTCCACCGCTCTCCTGTCGATGCTCGCCCGCCCAGCGGCGCCGGGTGTCGCGTCGAGCGCCTCGACCGCGAGTCTCTGGCTGGCGGTGCTCGGGCTCGTCTCTGTCGCCGCCTGGACCGGCTGGCTCTACGCGGGTCGCGTCGCCATCGCGGTCGGGATCGCCATAGGGCTCATCCTGCTCCTGAGCCTCGTGCCGCGGATCGTCGCCTGGCCGACCCGGCTCCGTGCTCCGCTCGTGACAGGGGCACACGCACTCGTGCTGCTTGCCGCGGCGGTCGCCTGGGCCGAGCCGGGACTGAATGTGTGGGGTGGGGCGGCGGTCGCGGCATCCGGATTCACACTCGCGTTCATCGTGCCGAAGGCGCTGCGACCGGTGCACATCGGTCTGGCCTACGCCTACACGCTGCTGATCTTCGCGACGGCCCTCGACCTGGCCGGCCTCGAACTTATCGCCACACTGTGCCTGACCACGAGCCTTGCCTCGATCTCGGCCCTCGTCGTAACGCTGCTGCGGCTCGTGCCCGCGCGCATCTGGTACTCCGTGCTGATCGTGACGGCGGTGCCGTTCCTCATGGGTATCGTCTCCGTGTTGACCGTACGCAGCGGCTGGACCGGCCTCTCCACGGCCGTCACCTTCGCGCTCGCCCTCACCCTCGTACTCACCCGCCGGGAGGGCCTCGGACGCGCGCTGCGCTCCCTCGCCGCCGCAACGCTTGTGCCCTCGCTCGCGGTCGTGGTGATCTGCCTCGGTGCCGAGTTCCTCTTGCGTAGCGCCTCACCCGTCACCCTGCCGATCATCGCCGGGCTCGTTGCGCTCACGCTGCCGCTGACGGGGCGCATCGCCGCCGCCCTCGAGCGGCACGGACTCTCCCCCGCCGATATCGCGGCCGTGCGGCTCTGGATCGAGGTCTCCTCCCTCGTCACAGCCGCTCTCGCCGTGCTGCTCTCGCTCGCCCGTGAGGCGGCTGGTCCCGGCACCTCGTTCCTCGTGCTCGTGATCATCGGCCTCGGCGCGGGCGCCACGGCGCTGTTCTCCCCACGCCGCTGGGCCTGGCCCGTCTCGTTTGCTGCCTTCACGGGCGCGCTCTGGTCGATCTGGGCGCTCGTCGGAGTCGAGTGGCTCGAGGCGTACAGCTTCCCGCCCGCTATCGCCGGTGCAATCATCGGCTTCATCGCCGTCGCTCGGGGCCGCGGTAGGTCGGGGGTGCCGTTCTACGGCGTCGGGATCGGCTTCGCGATCGCACCCTCCCTGTTCCTGCTCGCGATCAACGAGCGCGCCGACGGCTTCAGCGGCGGGCTCTGGCGCACGCTCGCGCTGCTCGGCGCCTCCCTGCTGCTGCTCGCGCTGGCCGCCCGCCTGCCGGTGAAGCGCTGGCCCGACCTCACCACGCTGCGCGTGCCCACCCTCGTCTTCGCAATCGCCGCGGCCGCGGCCGGCACCCTGCAGGGGCTGCGCTACGGCCAGTCGGTGGATGTCTCGGCATTCGCCGACCAGTGGGTCCTCGTGCCGGTACTCCTGTTGGGCATCACGGCCGCGGGTCTCGCTGCTGCCGCCGGCAGGATGCTCGCCGCGCACACGGAATCCCGCTGGATCTACGCCCCCGCGCTCGTGCTCCTCGCGCTCGGCCCCATCGGATCTGTGCGGGTGAACGAGTTCACCGTCGCCGTGCTGTGGTCGCTCTCCGTGCTGCTGCTCGCCCTCATGGTCTACACGGTCGTCCGCGCGCGATCGCGTGCCACCCAGTTGCCGCCGGTATGGTTCCAGTTCGCGGTGGCCTGGAGCGTTGCGGTAGCCGGCTGGAGCACCCGCGACTTTCTGCGGGTCGAGGCCTTCTCGCTGGTGCTCGGCCTCGCGCTGCTCATCGCCGGCATCCTTGCGATGAAGCAGACTCGCGAGGTGAAGCCGTCACCCGCGAGCTGGCCGCTCGGCTACACCGGCTCCTGGCAGCTGCTCGTGCCGGGCATCGTCGTGACGCTGCTGCCGTCCGTGCTCGCGACGGGAACCGATCCGGTCACCTGGCGGGCGATCCTCGTGATCGCGCTCGCCCTGGTCGCGATCCTCGTCGGATCGCTGCGCAAGCTCGCGGCGCCGTTCATCATCGGAATGACTGTGCTGCCGATCGAGAACGTCATCGTCTTCGCCGTGCAGATCATCGGCGGCGAGATCAGCCCAGCCGCGTGGTGGATGACGCTCGCGACCGCGGGCGCCGTGCTGCTCGTAATCGCCGTCACCTACGAACGCAGAACGAGCTCCGACCGGGGCGTCGTCGCCCGACTGAGGGACCTCACATGAGCCTGATTGAACGACTCCGCGCCGCCGGCTGCGTCTACGCGGAGGACGAGGCCGCGCTGCTCGAGGAGGCCGCGACCGGCGACGCCCTGGAAGCCCTCGTGCTGCGCCGCATCCAGGGGGAACCGCTCGAGGTGGTGCTCGGCTGGGCGGAATTCCGTGGGTTGCGCATCGCCGTCGACGCCGGCGTGTTCGTGCCACGGAAACGCACGGAAGTGCTCGTCGAGCTCGGGGTGCGGGTCGCGGGCGAGGGTGCGCGCATCCTCGACCTGTGCTGCGGCACGGGCGCGGTGGGCGCCGCGATGCTCGCAGAACGACCGGACGTCACGGTCTGGGGCGCCGAACTCGACCCCGCAGCGGCCGCCTGCGCGCGCCGCAACCTGCCGGCGGTTTTCGAGGGCGACCTGTTCGCCCCGCTGCCGCACGGTGTGCGCTTCGACCTGCTGCTCGTGAACGCGCCGTACGTGCCGACCGAGGCGATCGCCCTGATGCCACCCGAGGCCCGCCTGTACGAGCCGCGCATCGCCCTCGACGGCGGAAGCGACGGACTGGACCTGCACCGCCGGGTTGCGGCCGAGGCGAGCGGCTGGCTCTCCCCCGGCGGCACGGTCATCATCGAGACCAGCGAGGAGCAGGCCGCGCACACCGCCGCAGCCTTCGCCGCGCACGGCTTCGCTACCCGCATCGAGCACTCCGACGAGCTCGACGGAACGGCCGTTGTGGCTACCTCGTCATAAAGGCGATGATCTGCTGGCGGGCAACGGCCGCCTCGGGAATCGGCAGGATCGGGTACACGTGGATCATGCCCTCCACCTCGTGGAACTCGAGCGTGTGGTGCGCCTCGGCGGCCCTGGCGCGGAGCCTGCGGGCATCCGGGTTCAGCATGTCGAGCGTGCCGGTGAAGATCTGCAGGTCGCCGAGACCCTCGAGCGAGCCGTTCAGGGCGCTCACCCTCGGGTGTTCGACGGGCAGGTCGCCGCGGTAGAGCTCACTCGCCGCGCTCGCTCCCGGAATGTCGAGCCACGGGTCGATCTTCGCGGTCTCGATCACATCGGGGTCGCTGAGCGAGAGGTCGAGCGACGGCGAGATCATCACTACGCCGACCCCGGGCTCGCCGCGATCGCGCAGCACCATCGCCGTCGCGAGCGCCATGCCGCCGCCCGCCGAGTCGCCCAGAATGGTCACGTTCTGCGCTCCCACCTCGCGGATCATCGCCGCGACCAGGTCCGCTGCCACCTCGGTGAGCGGGCCGGCCGTGCCCTCGGGTGCGAGCGGGTAGATGGCAACACTGATGAGAGCGGATGCCCCGGGCGCAAGTCGTCCGACGAGACTCCAGTGCTGGGGGGCGATCTCGTAGATATTCGCTCCGCCGTGGAGGTACAGCGCGCGCCGCGGGGCGGAGGTGACGCCGACGTCGTACACGGGCCATCCCGCCTCGAATCTAACTGCGACGTTCTTTAGCGAGCGGGGCGGGGAGAAACTCTTGGGGCGCAGGCGGTGCTTCGCGACCCGCGCGAGGGTGCGCTCAGCCGAGGAGAACAACCGTTTGCTCCCGCGCAGGCCGATGATGAAGGGCATCAACCGCCCGAGGGTGCTCACTGCAGCTTGTTCCGGCGCACGGCCCGGCGCACCAGCAGGAAGTTCTGGGTGAGCTTCACGACCGCGAACAGCGCAACACCGGTGACGAGCACCCAGATGCCCGCCGGGCTGCCCGTGAACGCGAGGATCATGCCGGTGATCGCGAACACGAGGCCGACGGCGAGGGCGGTGATCGACACCTTGTCGGTTGTTGTCATGCTGCCAGTCTCCCAGATCAGCCTGTGCCTTACTGGGTGGAGAAGTCCTTCAGGAAGGTGTCGGACATCCACGACTGGTCCTCGGTGCGCAGGGCTGACCCCGAGAACTCGGCATCGGTGATCATGAGGTAGCGATTACCTGCGGGGCTGTCGTTCCAGGTCGAGTCGACGGCGGTCCAGGTGCCGTCGATTTTGACCTTATTCCAGGCGTGAAGGCCGCCGTTCACCACGTCGCCCACGATCACCACGGTCTCGATGCCCGCGTCGTTTGCCAGGGCGTTGAACGCGTAGGCGTAGCTCGCACAGACGCCCACACCGTCGACGAGTACTCCGTTCGCATTCCAGGCGTTCGCGTACTCGACCGGCACCGCGCCGAAGAAGCCCTTGTCCTTGTTGGCCAGAGCCTTGTGGTCGTACGCGGCATTCTTGACGATCCAGTTGTTGAGTGCGGTGACCTTCTTCGCATCGGACCCGCTGCTGGCCACATCTTTCACCACCTTCTTCACCTTGGCGAAGAGCTCGGACTGCATCTGCGACATGACCTTCTTGGTGAAGGTGTACTCGACGGTCATCGCCGTACCCGCGTTGTTGACCTGCATGCCCTTGAGACTGATGGCGTACGGGTTCTGGTACATCGCCTCGTACGCGGCGTCCATGGCCTCCGGCATGCCGGGCTTGTCGATCCATTCCGAGATATCGATGATCGGAGTGTGGGCGATGAAGTGCGCCGCCAGGAACTTCGAGAAGTCGTTGCTGCCGAAGATCGGATACTCCGTGTCCGGCGCTTCCTTGACACCGGTCGCGAACTGGTCCACCGGCTCGGTGAGTGACACGAACTCCGTCATACCCGTGGTCGGCGCCTCGTCGTCGGCGCGCTTGTTGTACGCCTTGACCGCCGCATCGATGTCGGGCACCGTCGCCTTGCTCACCGGAACCCACTCGCCGAGACTCGTGCCCCGTCCCATGAGCGGCAGCGCCCACCGTCCATCGATCTCGAAGACCTTGTCCGCCACGATGTGAGCCACAGTCGAGCGCGTCGCTCCGTCGAGCGAGGTGAATGCGATGGTGGTCTGCACGTTCTCCATGCCCTCGACGAAGCCGCTCTTGCCCCACTTCTTGAGCTCACGAGACGCAGCAAACGCGATCTCGAGCGGCAGGGTCCCGGCGATCTCAACCGAGTCGTAGGTGTTGTACGGCGAGAAGTTCGTGCCGTTGCTGGCGATTACACCGAAGTCATAGCCATTGGTGTCGCCCGTCAGCGACCAGCCGCTCGAGAGCGTGTCGGCGCTGCCGTACGAGAACAACTCCATGCCGACGTTCTGCTGGTTCACCCAGGGCGCATCGCGGCTGTCGTCGGACTGGGAGATAGAGCTCGACCAGGTGGTGGTCTCCGATTGGTCCAGGATATCGAGGCTACGAGTGGTCGTCGATCCGCCGCTGTGCGAGGCCACAACGAGGTATCGGTCAGCGCCATCCACCGGGTCCCAGGTCATGGTGAGGTTGCCATCGTCATCCTCGGTGCTGAAGGTGACGACCGGTGCGGCCAATTCGCTCTTGGCAGTGAACTTGGTTACCACGGGCTTGTCGAGCAGTTCACCCTTCTCGTCGATCTTGCGCATGAGGTAGTACTCGGAGTGCAGACCCCAGCCGCCGCCGAACTCCTCGTCCATCACCGGGCGGGGGTAGTGCCCTTCCACGGTCCAGCCTGTGGGGCTGTCGTGCGGCAGGATGAAGATCGGCTCCCCCGGCTCGTACTGGATTGCCATGACTTCGGCGCGCTTGGTGAACGCCGCGTCATAGAAGATCTCGAACGCCCAGCTCGGGTTGACGTAGGGGTCTGAATTGAGAAGTTCTTCCTCGCCCGGCTCGAAGGTCTCGCCCGGGAAGGGCGTGATGGCGGGTTCGGGCGTCGCGAAATCCATCTCGCGCTTTTCGAAGTCGAACTTCGCGGGGAACTCGAACTCATGGTCGCGCTCGATGTTCAGCATCGGGGTCGTGTACGAGTAGTCCCAGGCGGGGTCGGCGTACACCGTGCCGTTCGATCCGCCGGTGAGTGCGGGCAACCCCCAGACGAAGAATGACGTGACGGCGAGGATGACGACACTGCCGCCCGCGATCAGCGCGACCAGCCCGCTCTTGCCCTTGCTCTTCGGGGCCGTCGCGACGGGGCCGGCAACCGGCTCCGTCAGGGGCGGGTGGAAGTGCTCGGTCCACTGTGCGCCGTCCCAGTAGCGCTGGCGGGGTGTGCCCGAGGGATCCGGGAACCATCCCGCGGGCGCGGAATTGTTGGAATCAGTCATGTGAAGCCCCCGGGGATTGCGCCAGCATTATGCCTGACGTTGCCTCAATTCTAGGGGTCTACCCTCGTGCGGGTGACGTGACACAATGCAGCGTGAACAATCGCCGGGATGACGTTGACGGGGTCGAGCTGGTCGGCGGCGTCGAGAAGCGCGAGCTCTCGGTGGTCGACTTCGACCCGCGCTGAGCTGGTGTGTTCGTCCCTCACAAGCAACGGATTCGCGCGGCGCTCCCCCTGGCTCTCATCGAGCACATCGGATCGACCTCCGTACCGGGGCTGCCCGCCAAGCCGATCATCGACATCGTCGTCGGCGTGGACGACGTGACCGCCGAGGAGGACTATCTGGTTCCCCTGCTGGCGGCCGGCTACCTGCTGCGCGTGCGGGAGCCCGGCCACCGACTGGTGCGCACACCCGAGCTCGACGTGCTCGTGCACGTCTACCAGCGCGATGATTCGGCGGTGAGGAACTACCTGCTGTTCCGGGACCGGCTTCGCGCCTCCGCCTCGGACCGCGAGCTATACGCGACCACAAAGCGCCGCCTCATCGCACAGGGATTCGACGACATGAACGCCTACTCGGATGCCAAGACCGAGGCTATTGCGGCGATCATGGCGCGGGCGCGCGGCGAATCCGGGAAGTAGCGGCTCAGGCCGTCCAGGCGAAACCGTTCGGGTCGGTGAACGCATCGCCGCCGCCGATCAGGATCCGGTGTGACCCCGTGCCCTCGGGCTCGACCCCCGCGTCCTTCGCGAGCGCATTGCGGCTGTAGAGCCCGACATTCATCGCCCGTCGGGCCGGAGAGGGCACGCGTCGAGAATCCCCGCGTATTTGGGATCGTCCCCGTGCACATTGGTCGGTTCGGGGTACCACATCTGATTCGGCCACTCGGTGATGAAGTCCTCGCGACTCGGAGGCTTCGGCACATTCGAGCCATGCTTGTTCAGGCAGGGAGCGACAAAGAGGGTCAGGTAATCGTAGAGGTAGCCGAGTTGGTCGTCTGTGATCGGCGGGTTGGGCCTGGGCGGATAGCTCGCCTGGCACGTGAACCAGGCCAGTGCCTCGGGTTCCGTTGCCGGGTACCAGCTCTCCGCGCTCTGGTCGGCGGGCACAACAACTCCGTGATTCTTGAGACAATCCGCCAGCGGAACTTCACGCTCGCTCGCATCAACTGCTTCGACGATGTCGACCTCGGGTCGAACAGCATCGGGGAAATCGGCCACCACAGACTGCCAGTACAGCTCGATCACCCTGGTGGTCTCGCCCAGTTCCTCCTCGTCGGACAGCGGCTCACCGGTCGGCATGGGTCCGAGTTGCTCGAGAACGAGATCCCGTTCGGATTTCGGGCTGCCCGCAGGTCCCGCCGCACAACCGACGAGCAGGAGCAGTGTCGCCAGCAACGGCATCAAGCGCCTCACGCGATCGCTTCCCTAAGTTTCGCGCGAGCCCGGCTGTACCGCGCACGAGCCGCATCGGGCCGAAGGCCGAGCACGCTCCCGGCCTCAGCAACACCCAGTCCGTCCCACACGATAAGGCGCACGAGTTCACGATCCCGATGGTTGAGGGTGGTCAGCGCTTCCTCGATCTCGATGGTCGACTCCTCTCCACGCGCGTCGACGTTGTCGAGGGCTTTCGCACTCAGCCGAGCTCGCCTGTTCTGTCCGCGCAGGTGATTGGCGAGAACGCGCTTGGCCACACCAAAACTCCACGCGCGCAGTTCGTCCGGGTCCGCAGGACACTTCGCCCAGCGGCGCCACAGCACGACCAGAGTCTCCGACAGGCAGTCGTACGCGTCATCGCGGGGCACAACGCGACGAACGAAATAACGCAGCAGAGGTTCCATAAGCGGTTCGACGCGCACGGTGAATGACCGTTCGCCCACCAGGGTGTCCGCGCTCACCGGCGCAGTTCCTTCGGGCTCGAGCCGCAATCGGACTCCCGCTCGTACTCGAGCACTTCCCGATCACCCTGGTTGGCTGCCGTCGCAACATCCGCGAGGTGGTCCACGTACCCGCCGCCGTCGAGCGCGACACCAGCGGGCCAGGAGACAGCGGCGCGCAGGACCTCGGCAGCTGCGTCAGCGCGCGCCGTGTCATCCCGCGCATCGGCGTTCAGCCACTCGTCCACCCAGGTGCACCGTGCGCCGTGCTCGAAACTGTGCTGGATGCTGCTTGCCTGGCTGACGCCCTCGACCTCGGCGAGTTGGGAGATCATCGCGCCGCGGAACAGCTCGTCAGAGATGCCTTCAGGCAATGGGATCCAGTCCGGGTAGAGAGTGCTCGCGTACTCGCTGAAATCGTCGCCCTCGGCGCTGATCCACTCACTTCCGTCCGACTCCGTGGTGACCGGGCCATAGTCGCCTGTGCGCGCCAGGCGCTGGATGCCGTCCGCGATGGCGGGTGCCGCGGCCGCGAGACCGAGGGTTGCGGCAGCCGCGAGTGCGATCCACACCGCGAGCCGTGAGCGACGCCGTCGAGGAACGGTCGCCGCTATTCGGGAGAGCCGCTCTCGATCGATCTTAAAACGGGCGGCCGGATCGGTCGTCCTGATGAGACCGTCGAGCGAGGCGTCATCGAGGTCCCGACTTCGCTTCATCGTCACGGCTTTCGGTCCGCTCGTCTGGTGATCATGACCGTACATGTCCGGCAGCGGGCGCAACGTGACAGGGCGGATGAAAATGGATCAGCCGGCTGCCTTCGTGACCAGCGCGCTGAGCATCGCGAGGTCGGCCTTCGTGATGTCGTCGTTCACGGCGAACGCTGTCGCCCAGACCGCACCATCGTCGAGGGAAGCGGCGGTGTCGAACTCGAACGTCGAATAGCGCACCTTGAACTTCGACTTCGGCTTGAAGAAGCACACCACCTTGCCGTCGCGCGCCCAGGCCGGGAAGCCGTAGTACGTCTTGGGGTCGAGCTGCGGTGCGGCCGCAACCACCATGTCGCGGATCTGCTCGCCCAGGATGCGTTCGTCCTCCGGGAGTTTGGCGAGCGCCTCGGCGTTGCCGGCAGCGTCCTCGCTCTTGCCCGCTGCGGTCTTGAGCTCCTTGGCTCGTTCACGTATCGCCTTGCGCTCTTCGGCACTGAACGTTTCAGGATTCTGGGAATCGGTCATGCGCCCAGTGTAGGAAGATTCGCCGTGGCGCGGTTCTTCGATCCTGCTCGATCTCGACGTAGGGCGGATGGGACTTGAACCCATGACCGACGGATTATGAGTCCGCTGCTCTAACCAGCTGAGCTACCGCCCCCTGGCACCGAAGTGCCACAGCGCCATAGCGCCGGATCTACGATACCGCGAGCGTGCGGTTGGGGCACGCTCGCCGCCCGGTCTGCGGACACTCGCCCGGGGCCGGCCTCGGGCGGGGGGCGCCAGACCGGGCGAGGAGCGAAGCACGGCTCAGCGCGGGGTGTAGCGACGAGTGCGGGAGTCCGAACCCCCGCGCCGGTCGCCAGGACACGCGCCGAGCGCAAACCGTCCTCAACCACGCGCCCAACCCTCGGACACGTGCCCGAACGGCTACTCCTCGCGCTTGCCACCCGCGACGGCGCGCAGGGCCGCACGGAGACGGGCACGCTTGCCGAGCGGACGCTCGATGACCGAGTCCTCCGTGACGAGCACACCGCGGTAGAGATCCTCGAAGGTGTCGAGCGTGCGCTGGATGTCGTGCGCCTCAACGATCTTCATCGAGGACTGCTTGAGCTTCTGCAGTTCGTCCTCCGGAAGCGTGAGCACCTCGGTGAGTCGCTCGGCGAGGTCGTCGACATTGCCGGGCTCGAACAGGAAGCCGTTGTCGCCATCGTGCACGAGGTGCGGCAGCGCCATGGCGTTGGCGGCGACGACGGGGAGCCCCGAGGCCATCGCCTCCATGGTCGCGATGCTCTGCAGTTCGGCGATCGACGGCATCGCGAACACCGTCGCGCGCGTGAGTGCGTGGCGCAGGTATTCGACCTCGACGTAGCCCGTGATCGTGACGCGGTCGCCCACGCCGAGCTGGTTAGCGAGAGAACGCAGCTGGTGCTCCTGGTCGCCACCGCCGACGAGCTCGAGCCGTGCATCCAGAGACTTATCGAGCCGAGCGAAAGCACGCACGAGCTTGTCGAGTTGCTTCTCGCCCGTGATTCTTCCGACGAAGAGGATGAGGTTCTCCGTGCGCGGCTCGAAGGAGGGCGTGTAGTTCGACATCTCGATGCCGCAGGAGATGGCGATGACCCCCTTCAGGTGCGTCGCGTTCTCGAGGAACTCGGCGGCCTTGCGGGTCGGGGTGGTGACGGCCTCGGCGCGACCGAACGAGCGCGCGGCGGCCTTCCAGGCCAGCCCGGTCGCCCAGGGCCGGATGAACTGCGGGAAGAGCGTGTGGTCGAGCATGTTCTCGGGCATGAAGTGATTCGTGCCGATGATGCGGATGCCGCGCTTCTGCGCCTGGTTGGACAGCCCGCGTCCGGTGATGATATGCGACTGGAAGTGCACGACGTCGGGCTTCACCTCGTCGAGGATGCGCGCGCTGTTCTGCTCAATGCGCCACGGGATGGCGAAGCGCAGCCACGGGTGCGGGTACCAGCGCCAGCTGTAGAGGCGGTGCACCGTCATCGGCTCGCCCTCGATGGTCTCCGTCCAGGTGCCGTGCTTGCGCGATGCCGCGGGCGCGACGACGTGCACGTCGTGACCGCGCTGCACGAGGCCGGCGGCGAGACGGGCCGCGAAGATCGCTGCTCCGTTGATCTCGGGCAGGAAGGTGTCGGCTCCGATGAGGATGCGCAATCGCTTCAGTTCGGAGCGGGGGGTGGGGGCGTCGTCCACGTGCTGGGGTTCCCTTGCGTTTGTGGGGCCGTGATGGGCGTGCGGCCAGCTAACACCGTACCGCAGTGCCCCGGTTACTCGGCGGAGGCGACCGGAGCGCCCTGCGACTGGGGGTGGTGCTTGGAGAGCAGGAAAACGCCGTAGACGGCGATCGCGCCGGCCAGCACAACGAGCGGAATCGCCCAGATGGGCATGTGCCGGGCCTCGCCGAGAACGATGATGGCGATGGTGATGGCGACGAGCGGGTCGATGACGGTGAGGCCCGCGACCACAAGATCGGGCGGCCCCTTCGAGTAGGCCGACTGCACGAAATACGATCCGAGAGCGGATGCAGCGAGCAGCGCGATAACACAACTCAGCGTCAACCACTCGAACTGGCCGGTCTGGAACTCGACGTTGAATAGTGTCTGGATACGTCCGATGACGACCTTGGCGAGCGTCGCGACGAACCCGAACAGCACACCGGCACCGACGATGTAGAACATCGGGTTGATGTTCCTGCGGAACATGCCGTACAGCACCGCGAAGGCCACAAGAACAACCCCGAGAATGATCAGCACGGTGATGAGCTGGGTTTCGGTGATCGCGCTGGACTTGGCCGAGAACGAGGTGATCGCCACGAACATGGCGATGCCGCCGACGCACAGCGCGATGGCCCGCTTGGAGAGCGAGTCGAGCCTGATGCCAGTGCTTCGAGCGGTGAGGATGGCCGTGACCACGAGCGCGATAGCCCCGAGCGGCTGCACAACGATGAGCGGCGAGAAGTAGATGCTGGTCAGCTGGAACAGGATCGCGAGTCCGAGCAGACCGGTTCCGATGAGCCACGACGGCCGGGAGATCAGGGCGAGCAGCTGCTTGCCGCTGAGTCCGCCCTTGCTGACCTCGGCCTGTACCTCGGCCGCGACGTTGCTCGCCGCTGCCGCACTCGCCTCGACAGCGCTGGCCTCGACCTTGCCCACACCACGGTGCTGGTAGTGCGCACCCAGCGACAGGATGACGGCACCGACGAGAGCGATGGGGATGCCGATCCACTCCCCCGGGGAGAGGTTAACCTGGTCGGCCAGATCGGTCAGTTCAGGAAGCACCCGTCGAATCTACCCGCTGGCACCCCGATATTCTGTGTGAATGGCCGTACTTCCGATTCTCATCACGGGTGAACCCGTGCTCCACGCTCCCGCCGAACCCGTGACGGTCTTCGACGACGAGCTCACCGCCCTCGTCGACGACATGTTCGAGACGATGGACGAGGCGCCCGGCGTCGGCCTCGCCGCACCGCAGGTCGGCGTGGGACTTCGCCTCTTCGTCTACAACTGGGAGGACGACGAGGAAGTTCACTGGCGCGGCGTCGCCATCAACCCCGAACTGTTCATCACGCCGGCGCCCGCGGGCGAGGCCGATGAGGAGGAGGAGTCGGAGGGCTGCCTCTCCATCCCCGGTGAGCGCTACCCGCTGCGCCGCGGCGAGCGGGCCATCCTGCGCGCCGTGGGCCTCGACGAGGTTCCGTTCGAGATCGAGGCGGACGGCTGGCTCGCCCGCATCTTCCAGCACGAATTCGACCACCTCGAGGGCACTCTCTACGCCGACCGCCTCGAGCACAAGCACGCCAAGCAGGCGGCGAAGGCCGTTAAGCGTGCGGGCTGGGGTGTTCCGGGCGAGAGCTGGCTGCCCGGCGTCGACGACCTCGACGCCTAGCCGACTACATCCCCGGGAAGAAGAACCGCAACAGCGCCGCCGTGCCCGCCGCCGCGATCAGCACGAGGATGAACGGCACCCGCAGCGCGAACAGCACACCGGCCAACAGCACCGCGGGCAACCGTGCATCGAGGACAACGTCCTGGCCGCTCGCGAACGTCTGCACCCCGATAAGGGCGGCGAGCAGCGCGACCGTGAGCAGGTTGGCGATGCGCGAGGGCGTGGGCTTCTCGAGGAACGACTCCGGCACGAAATAGCCGGCGAGCTTGAGGGCGAGCACCGCAACAGACGCGAGCAGCACGATATGCCAGAGGGTCATGCGGTGCGCCTCCCCCACCAGTTGAATCCGCCCACAACGACGGCCACGGCGGCCGCTGCGAGGATCGGGAGCCCCGGCGGAAGCCAGGGAGTGAGCACCGTCGCCACAACAGCAGCGGCGACCGCAACGACGATCGGCTGGAGCTTCTTCAGCCGCGGCCAGAGCAGTCCGAGGAACGCGGCGGCGGCAGCCGCATCCAGACCGTACTGGCGCACGTCGCCGAGCAGGTCGCCGAGGAACGCACCGAGGAGCGTAGTCAGGTTCCAGCCGACGAAGATGATGAGGCCGGTCATCCAGAACCCGATGCGCTGGCTACGCAGCGTCGGCTGGGTGATGCCGACGGCCGTGGATTCGTCGATGGTGATCCAGCCCGCGAGGAAGCGCTTGAGCCAGCCCGGGCCGATGATCGGCGACATGCGGATCGAGTAGAGCGTGTTGCGCGCACCCAGCAGGGTCGCCGCACCGATCGCCGCGGGGCCGGCGGCCGCGCCGCCCGCGGCGATCACGCCGATGAGGGCGAACTGCGAGCCGCCGGAGAACATCAGCAGGCTGAGCACCGAGGTCTGCCAGATGTCGAGACCGGAGGCGACCGAGAGAGCGCCGAACGAGAGACCGTAGGCCGACACGGCGATGCCGACGGAGAGCGACGCCCGGATCGCGACACCGTCGGCGGGATCAGCCTGCGCCACTACGAGCTCAGATTCACGCCGTGGATGCCGTTGTGGTACCGCAGGGTGGGGAATGTCGCCGACACGCTGAAGCCGACACCGGGTTCAAGGCTCGCCACGAAGACGCCGCCGAAGAGCTCGGTGCGCTCGCGCATCTCGGTCATCGTCGCGCCGCTCGCGACGGTCGTCAGGGCGCTCAGGTCGGCGTCGAGGTCGTAGGCGCTGCCGCGCGCGACGAGGTTCGGATCCTGTCCGGCCTGGCGCAGCGCGTTGCGGGCGCCGTCGTCGTCCACGCGGATCTGGAAACCGACGTCGGTCCAGGTGTAGCCGACCGTCGCCTGCGTGCCCTTGCCGCCGTGTTCCAGGGCGTTGCGCAGCGACTCCTGAAGGATGCGGTAGATCGCGAGCTCCGCGCCCGGGCGCAGCTCGAAGGGGGTGCCCGTCTCCGTGAACTCCACACCCAGACCGGATTCGCGCATGAGTCCGAAGAGCTCGGCACGGCTGGGGATGTCGGGCAGGGCATCCGGAGCGGACTCACCGTCACTGACCACGGTCATCACGCGACGCAGGTCGGCGAGGGTGTGCTTGGCGGCCTCCGAGATGACGGAGGCGGCGCGGACAGCGGCGGACGGGTCTTCGGCCGCCGCGTACTGCGCGCCATCGGCCTGGTTGATGATCACGGCGAGGTCGTGAACGGCTACCTCGTGCAGTTCGCGGATGATGCGCAGCCGCCCGGTCTGCTCGGCGAGGGCGAGCTCGAGGTCGATGCGGTCGCGCTCGGCACCGACCCGGTCGAAGCGCTCGTTGCGGCGGCCGCGACGCGCGAGCAGCCAGGAGACAAGGAGCACAAGCGCGAGGACGAGAAAAACGCCCGCCAGTACGGCGAGCGAGATCATGACGACCATCGGGTTGTCGTTGATCCAGGTAATCACGGGTGTCTCCCTCTTGGCCCATTTCGACCAAGAGAGAGACTACCGCGTGGCTAGCGCCGGGACGACGGGTCGTGAGAGTTGTTCGCTCGCAGCACGGCGAGGCGCGCGGCGTACTCTTTCTCGTCGATGTCGCCGCCCGCGTAGCGTCCGGCGAGGGTGGCTTCGGCCTCGCGGGCCGGGTTGTGCCAGCCTCCGCCGTAGCCGGGTCCGAAGCCTCCACGACGGAAGCGGCGGCCGACGAAGGCGAAGAACAGGGCGAAGAGCGCTATCCAGAACAGCGGGATGAGGAGAAACACCCAGCCGAATCCGGCGGCCCACGGGCCGGCGTGAGCGGCGATCGGAGCGAGAGCAAGGGTAGTCAACACGGCGTATCCATTCGGTTGTGGGTTCCGGCGGAACCACTACCTTTAGGTTCCTCTCGGTGCCGTTCCTGCGAATCTGCCCGGTGGCTACACTCCTGGTACTGCGCCGGGTGCAGTGGCGCGAACGCGCGTACTCCCCCAAGACGATGGACTCCGGGACGATCGACTCAGGGGCGACCGGCCTTGACCAGGCCCGTCTCGTAGGCGACGACGACGAGCTGCACGCGGTCGCGGGCGAGCAGTTTCGACATGATGCGGGAGACGTGGGTCTTCGCGGTGAGCGGGCTGAGGAACAGCGCTCGGCCGATCTCGTCGTTCGTGAGCCCCTGCCCCACGAGAGCGAGCACCTCGCGCTCCCGGTCGGTGAGCACGGCGAGCTGCGCCGTGTCGGGAGCGTCGGTCAGGTCGGCAGCTATGCGCTCGAGCAGGCGCTTGGTGACCCCGGGGCTCAGCAGCGCATCGCCGCCCGCGACGACGCGCACGGCGCGGATCAGCTCGACCGGCTCGGTGTCCTTCACCAGAAAACCGCTCGCTCCCGCCCGGATGGCCTGGCCGACGTACTCGTCGAGCTCGAACGTCGTCACGATCACGATGTGCGTGTCCTTGAGGTCCGGGTTCGCCGCGATGCGCTCCGTCGCCCACAGCCCGTCGCCATCGGGCATACGGATGTCCATGAGCACCACGTCCGGACGCTCGGCGGTGACCAGCGCAACCGCCTCGGCCCCCGTACCGGCCTCGCCGACCACCTCGATATCGGGCTCCGACTCGAGCAGGCTGCGGAATCCGCCACGGATGAGCTGCTGGTCGTCGGCGATCGCCACACGGATCATTCGGGATTCTCCCTTTTCGGAATTCTCGCGGTCACGGCGAAACCGCCGCCCGGCCTCGGCGCGGCATCCAGTGTGCCGCCGAGCAGTTCGGCGCGCTCGCGCATACCGAGCAGTCCCCTGCCGCCCGAGCCGTGGGTCGGCTCCACCGGCCCCGTGCCGTCGTCGCGCACGGCGACGACGTAGAACCCGGCGTCCTCATCCAGCTCGACCACGGCACGGCTCGCGTGGGCGTGTCTCACCACGTTCGTGAGCGACTCCTGCACGATGCGGTACAGCGCGAGCTGGGTGGACCTGGGTATGTCCGTGAGGGTGTTGTTCAGCGTGACGTCCACGCCCTGCTGCGAGACGGATGCAACGAGCCCCGCCAGTCGCGAGAGATCGGGTTCGGGCACCAGGGGTGCGCTCGGATCGGCGCCGTCCTCCGCGCGCAGCACCCCGAGCACCGAGCGGACCTCGTCGAGTGCGGTCTTGCTTGTCTCCTTGATACTCGCGAGGGCAGCGGCGGCCTTCTCGGGCTGCTTCTCCATGAGGTGCAGCCCGACGCCGGCCTGCACGTTGATCTGGCTCAGCGAGTGGGCGAGTACGTCGTGCAGCTCCCGCGCGATGCGCACGCGCTCGGCCCGCACCTCGGACTGCCTGCGGCGGGCGATCGTCATCCGGAGCTGGCTGGAATGCTCGCGGCGGGTGCGGATGCCCTCGGCGAGGCCGACGATGAACAGGATGCCGATCGAGATGCCGACGATGCGCCACGGCTGCCAGGTGATGCCGACGACGCTGGAGAGGATGAGGGTCGCGATCCACGCCACGGCGATCGAGACCCAGGCCCAGACGCGAGCGCCGCGCACGATGGCCGAGCCGATCGCGAAGGCGAGGGCGATGTAGGGCGGACCGTCGACGTCGCCCGCGATGAGCAGGTCGGCTGCCGCGGCAACCGCCACGACGGCGACCACGGGACCGGGCCAGCGACGCGCGAATACGAGGGCGATGATGCCGACGAGGGCGATGGCGACCCCGAGTAGGGCGTGCTCGCGCACGGTGACCGTCTGGGCGAGGCGGTCGAACGTGAAGACCGAGCCGGGAAGCTGCACGAAGAGCGAGATGATCACCGGCAGCCAGACGCGCACCCACGACGGGGTGCGGCCGCTGAAGCGACCTGCCGCCAGTTCGGGATCCCACGGGCCGCCGTACCAGCCGGGGCCGCCCTCGTCCGTCCAGCCGTGAGCCTCGCGCCAGCGCTCGTGCGGGGAACGGCGCAGGGAGGGCATGGCTCGATCGTACGCGCGGCTCGCGGCAGCTCGCATCCGCCCCGGAGACCGCGCCGACTACTCCCTGGGGAGTACGGGTGGGGGCTGTTGGAAATTCAGGGTTCTTGTCACACGACGGTCGCGCAGCTCCTGACTGGGGCGGGACGCTTCGGGTGCCCGGTGCGAGACCCCTGAGTTTCCGAACCACTCGCCGCGCCAGGGCAAAAAAGAAGAAGGCCACAGGGGGTGGAGCCCCTTGTGGCCTTCTCGCTCCCCGACTTGGACTCGAACCAAGAACCTACGCATTAACAGTGCGTTGCTCTGCCAATTGAGCTATCGAGGATTGCTGAAACAGCGTGTCTACATTAGCAAAGGATTTGCCCTGTCAAAACCGCGAGGCGTCGAGCAGGAAGGTCGGCGAGGGTACGGGGGTGCTGCCGAGCAGCTCCGGCATGCCGTCGGAACCCAGCCGGAACGAGGACACCTCGGACGAGAGCTGGTTGGCGACATGCAGCATATCCGCGTCGATCGCGTGGTGGCGCGGCCAGTCGCCGCCGCTCGGCACGAATCCGACGGGCTCGAGCCCGGCCCCGTCGTCGACGATGCGCAGCACCGAGACGAGGTTGCCTCCGCGCAGGGCCGCATAGAGGTAGTCGCCGCGCAGGCTCAGACCCGCGGCGTGGTCGCCCTGCGCGCCACCCGGCAGGTCGACGCTGGACACGAGAGTGAGAGCGTCATCCCGCCGCTGCAGCACCAGCACACGCAGCCCCAGCTCGGCCAGAAGGTAGACGAAGCCGCTGCTGTGCTGCAGGAAATCGCGCGGGCCGGTGCCCGGCGGTAGGTCGAGGGATGTCCCCCGCTCCAGCACCCCGCCCACCAGCGTGTGCACGTGCACGACGTCGGCGCCGAGATCGGCGCTCAGTACCGTGCCGCCGGGCAGCCCGAACGTTGAGTGCGCGTGCGGGCCGTTCTGGACCGCGTGCGGGCCGGATCCGGTGCCGTCGAGGGTCTGCAGGAGTTCGAGCGGCCGGGCGCCCAGCACGCCGAGGGCGCCGTCGGTGTAGTTGGACACGACGAGCGTCTCGTCGTAGACACCGATGTGGCAGGGGGCCGAGCCGCCGGAAGATGCTTCCTCGGCAGGGATCAGTGAGTATCCGGAGCCGCGCGAAAACGACACCACACGCCCGGTGGCCTCGGCGACGGCGTACAGGCGATCGGCACCGAGCGCGAGGAAGGACGGGGAGGCCGCCGCAGCAGCGAGCCCCAGCACCTCGAGGGTGCCGTCGGGGCGAGAGGAGAGCGCGAGGATCCCCTCGGCTGAGCCGTCCATGTCGGGCGTGTAGGCGCCCGCGTACCAGAGCGTCATCAATAACCTGCCCGGGGGTCGACGATGCCGACGAACGGGCCGCCGGCGAGCAGCGCGGTGACGTTGGCGGCGATGCGGCCGGCGAGCAGCGGCGCGGTCATCGCGGGGGTGTCGGCGGAGTGCGAGGTGATGACGCAGTTCGGCTCGGCCCAGAGCGGGTGGCTGTCGGGCAGCGGCTCGGGGTCGGTGACGTCCAGCCCCGCGGCGGCGATCGAGCCGCTGCGGAGCGCGACGACGAGGGCATCCTGATCGACGAGGGCACCGCGGGCGATGTTCACGAGAACAGCGGTGGGCTGCATCACGGCGAGTTCGGCGGCTCCGATGAGGTGCGCGGTCTCCCCGGTGCTGGCTGCGGCGAGGATCACCACGTCCGCGGTGGCGAGAACGGCGTGCAGCTCGGAGGACGAAACGGTGCGGGTCGCCCCGTCCAGCGGTGCATCCGAGCGCCGAACGATTGTGGTGTCCACCTCGAACGGGGCGAGCAGGCGCAACAGCTCGAGGGCAATGCCGCCCGCTCCGACGATGACCACCCGGCGGCCGTACAGCGAAGTGCCGGTCTTGGCGGTCGCCCATGAAGTCGAGGCCGCCTTGGCGGGCAGCTTCCGCAGCAGGGCAAGGGCAAGGGCGAGGGCGTGCTCGGCCACGGGCTCCGAGTAGGCGCCCTTCGCGCTCGTCCAGAGCAGGCGGTCGCGGTCGGCGAGGCTGGCAAGCAGCGGGGCGAAGGCGTCGACGCCGGCCCAGGGCAGCTGCACCCACTCGACCTGCGGATTCTCGTCGAGGATTCCCTCGAGGTCGGCCGCACGCTTGTCAGATAGCCAGATGATGCCGCGCGTCTCCGAGGAGAGCGGCGCGACGACACCGCCGGCCGAGACGACGGCTGCGGCGAAGCGCTCGTTCGGTGTCGGCAGAATCGCGAGCCCACCCGCGACGGGCTGGAACGACGGCGCGGCACCGACGACGAGGTCACGGTGCTGGCCCGGGGTGCGCGGCTCAGCCATGCGTCGGCGCGGCCTCGTGATCCCAGGCGACGGCGAGGCCCTCGACGTAGGGGTGATCCGGCCGATCGAGCACGTCGTCGATGAGGCCGTTTCCGACGATCACACCGCGGTGCATCACGAGAACGCTCTTGCTGAGGAAGCGCACCTCGCGGAGGTCGGGCGTCACCACAACGGCCGAGAACGAGCGCTGCTGCTGCAGTTCGCGGATCGTGTCGAGGATGGCGTCGCGAACCATCACGTCGATGCCCGAGGTCGGATCGTCGGCGACGAAGATCTCCGGTTCGAGGATCAGCGAACGGGCGATCGCGACGCGCTGACGCTGTCCGCGGCTGAGCTCGTGCGGGTACTTGTTCATCATCGCGAGCGGCAGTCGCACCGAGTCGATGAGCGTCGCGACGGCCTTGCCCGCCTCGGTCTGGTTGAAGCGGCGATCGCGTTCGAAGATGGGCAGGGCAACGTTCTCACCAACCGTGAGGCGCGGGGCGAGGAACGACCCGGCGTCCTGCGGCAGGTAGCCGATCCGGAAGTTGGTGCGGTCAAGAGCCTTGCGGGTCGCCCCGCGCAGCTCGCGCCCGAAGACGCTGAGCGATCCGCCGTGGATGATCGGGTAGCCCGACTCCCCCGTGCCGATGTGCCCGGCGATCGTCGCGGCGAGCGTGCTCTTGCCCGAGCCGGTCTCGCCGACGATCGCCAGGATCTCCCCCTCGCGCACCGTGAAACTCACGCCGTTGACCGGCAGAACGGTGCTGTCGGGATGGCGCGACGGGTACCTGATCGACAGGTCATGCGCCCGCACGGCAATCGGCGGCAGGGATGTCTCACTCACGCTACTCGGCACTCCTCAGGCTCGCCAGCAGCTCGCGGCGCTCCTTCTGCTCGGCCGGATCCGGCACCGGCAGCGAGGCCAGCAGACGCTGCGTGTAGGGATGCTGCGGCGCACCCAAAACCTGCGAGCCCGGTCCCTCCTCCACGAGTTCACCCTTGTACAGCACGGCGATGCGGTCGGCGAGCATGTCGACCACCGCGAGGTCGTGGCTGATGAAGAGAGCCGCGAACCCGAACTCGCCCTGCAGTTCGGCGAAGAGTTCAAGCACCCTCGCCTGCACGGAGACGTCGAGCGCGCTCGTCGGCTCGTCGGCGATGAGCAGTTTGGGGTCGAGAGCGAGGGAGCGCGCGAGCGAGGCACGCTGGCGCTGCCCTCCACTCAGCTCGTGGGGGTAGCGGTCCGCGAACGAGCGCGGCAGCTGCACGGCTTCGAGCAGCTCGTCAACGCGGGGGCGGGCGGCACCGGCATCCCGAGCCTTGCCGTGAACGATGAGCGGCTCGGCGACGCACTCGGCGATTGTCAGAAGCGGGTTGAAGCTCGACGCCGGGTCCTGGAAGACGAAGCCGATGTCGGCGCGGGAGGGCTTGAACTGGCGCTCCTTGATGCCGAGCATCTCGTGGCCGAGAACCTGCAGCGAACCCCCGGTGATCTTCGTGAGACCGCCGATAGCGCGACCGATGGTCGTCTTGCCGGAGCCGCTCTCGCCGACGAGGCCGAGCACCTCTCCGGGCGAGATCGTGAAGCTCACGCGGTCGACAGCTCGGAAGCCGGCCGTGCCGAAGCGACCCGGGTACTCGATCACGAGGTCCTGGGCGATGACGACGGGTGCTGCCTTCTCCCCCGTGCGCTTCGCCTCGCGGGCCTCCGCGCGGGCGGCACCCGTGCCGAGACGTGGCACCGCAGCGAGAAGCTTCTGCGTGTACTCGTGCTCCGGCGAGGAGAACAGCTGCTGGGCGGGTGCCTCCTCCACGAGCTTGCCGTTGTACATCACGGCCACTCGGTCGGCGAGGTCGGCGACGACACCCATGTTGTGGGTGATGATCACGATCGCCGTGCCGAACTCGTCGCGCACGCGGCGCAGCAGGTCGAGGATCTCGGCCTGCACCGTCACATCGAGCGCAGTGGTGGGCTCGTCGGCGACGATCAGGCCGGGCTCGAGCACCAGTGCCATGGCGATGACGACTCGCTGCTTCTGGCCGCCCGAGAACTCGTGCGGGAAGTAGTCGACGCGCTTGGCGGGATCGGGGATGCCGACCTTGCCGAGGATTTCGATGGCCTTGGCGCGCGCCTGCTTCTTCGTGAACTTTCCGTGGGCGCGCAGGCCCTCCGCGATCTGCCAGCCGACCGTGTAGACAGGGTTGAGGGCCGTGGACGGCTCCTGGAACACCATCGCGACATCGGTGCCGCGGATGGCCCGAAGCTTGTCGGCGCTGAGGGCGATGACGTTGTTCTCGCCGAGCATGACGGCACCGCGCGTGTACGCGGTCTCCGGCAGCAGGCCGAGGATCGTCTTCGCGGTCACGGTCTTGCCGCTTCCGCTCTCGCCGACGATCGCGAGCACTTCGCCCGCCGCGACGCTGAGCGACACGTCATCCACCGCACGAACGTCTCCGCCGTCGGTCGCGAAGGTCACTTCGAGATTCTTGATATCGAGGATGTTGCTCATGACCGGCCCTCCAGTCCCTTGATGCTCGCGGCGTCGTCGAGGCTGCCACCGGGAACGACGGAGCCTTGCGCGGTGACCGGCGGAGTGCCGTCGGCGCGGCGACGCGTGCGCAGGCGGGGGTCGGCGAGGTCGTTGAGGCTCTCGCCCACGAGGGTGATGCCCATCACGACGAGCACGATCGCGACGCCGGGGAAGACCGAGGTCCACCAGATACCGCTCGTCACGTCGGACAACGACTTGTTGAGGTCGTAACCCCACTCCGCGGCACTCGTCGGCTCGATGCCGAAACCGAGGAAGCCGAGGCCCGCGAGGGTCAGGATTGCCTCAGAGCTGTTGAGCGTGAAGATGAGCGGCAGCGTGCGGGTCGCATTGCGGAACACGTGGCGGAACATGATGCGGCTCGTCGGGGTGCCGATCACCTTCGCCGACTCGACGTAGGCCTCCGACTTGATGCGCATCGTCTCGGCGCGGATCACCCGGTAGTACTGCGGGATGAAGACCACCGTGATCGAGAGCGCCGCGGCGAAGACACCACCCCACAGGCTCGACTGGCCGCCACTGATGGCGATGGCCGCGACGATCGCGAGCAGCAGGGTCGGGAAGGCGTACACGGCGTCGGCGACGACCACGAGGATGCGGTCGAGCCAGCCACCGATGTACCCGGAGATGAGCCCCAGCACAACGCCCACGAAGATCGACAGCACCACAGCGACGACGATGACCGCGAGGGCCGTCTGGGCACCCCAGATGACGCGCGAGAAGACGTCATACCCGCCGACGGTCGTGCCGAGGATGTGCTTGCCGCCCGGGGGCAGCTGGGCGCCGAAGGTGCCGTCGTCGTCCCGCAGTTCCGAGTAGCCGAACGGCGCGATGAGCGGGGCGAACAGCGCCGTGAGCAGGAAGATGCCGGTGATGATGAGTCCGGCGATGAGCATTCCGCGCTGCAGGCCGACGCTTTGGCGCAGGTGGTGGATGATGGGCAGTCGCTTCCACCAGGCGACCTTGACGGTTTCAGTCATGATCAGTGCCTCACCCTCGGGTCGATGATCGCCGCAAGTATGTCGACGACGAAGTTGGACAGGGCGACGATGACGGCAAGCAGGGCGACGATGCCCTGCACGGCGATGAAGTCACGCGCGGTCAGGTATTCGGCGAGCTTGAAGCCGAGGCCCTTCCACTCGAAGGTTGTCTCCGTGAGCACCGCGCCACCCAGAAGCAACGCGATCTGCAGGCCGATGACCGTGATGATCGGGATGAGTGCGGGCTTGTACGCGTGCTTGCGCACGAGGCGGAACTCGCTCACGCCCCGCGAGCGTGCTGCGTCAACGTAATCCATCGACAGCGTGCCGATCACGTTGGTGCGCACGAGGCGAAGGAATACGCCGGCGGTCAGCAGGCCGAGCGCGACGCCGGGAAGCACCGCGTGCTCGAGCACATCGCTGATGGCCTGGCCGTTGCCGAGCCGGATCGCATCGATCAGGTAGATGCCGGACTTGCCCTCAAGCTTGTTGATCGCGAGTTCGGTGCGGATTCCCGCACGGCCGGAGACCGGGAGAACCTTGAGCCACACAGCGAATACCAGCTTGAGGAGCAGGCCGGCGAAGAAGACGGGGGTCGCGTAGCAGAGGATCGCGAACACGCGCAGGAACGCGTCGGGCGCCTTGTCGCGGAAGTAGGCGGCAAGCATACCGAGCGGGATACCCACGACGAAGGCGACGATGAGCGCGTAGATCACGAGCTCGAGGGTCGCAGCGCCGTAGGTGACGAGGAGCTCGGAGACCGGACGGCCGTCGCTGATCGCCGTACCGAAGTTGCCGGTGAAGACCTGCCCGAGGTACTCGAAGTACTGCACGAGCACCGGGCGGTCGTAGCCCGCGGCGTGGATGCGCTCCTGCAGCTGGGCGGCGGTGAGGCGTCCACCGAGCGCCGCAGTGATCGGGTCACCGATCGTGCGCATCAGCAGGAAGACCATGGTGACGAGGATGAATACCGTCGGGATGATCAGGAGGAAACGCGTGACGATGTATCGTCCGAGGTTTCCTCCGGGGAATCCGAACCCGCGCTTCTTGGGCGCGGGTGTCGGAGCAAGCAGTTGTGCGCTCGAGCTCATTGTTACCTATTCGTGCGTGTGGGCAGAGGGAAAGAAAAAGGGGGCGACCCGCATGATCGCGGGTCGCCCCCCTCTACTGCGCTAGAAAGACTCTAGCCTTCCGTTACTCGCCCTTGGCCAGCGTGCCGTAGCGGAACTTGAACGAACCATCGAGCGTTGCGCCCGTGACCGTCTTGCCCGTGACGGCGATCTGCGAACCCTGGAGCAGGGGAACAGTCGACAGGTCGGCTGCAACTGCTGCCTGAATGTCCTCGATCAGCGTCTGGCGCTTCGCGGGGTCGGTCTCCACAGCCTGCGCACCGATCATGGTGTTGACCTCTGCGTTGCTGTAGTGGTTGCCCAGGAAGTTGCCCTCGGCGAAGAACGGCGACAGGTAGTTGTCAGCGTCCGAGTAGTCCGGGAACCAGCCGAGCTGGTAGGCCGGGTACACATCTGCCGTGCGGTCCTTCGAGTACTGGACCCACTCCGTCGACTGGAGGCTGACCGTGAACAGGCCATCCTTCTCGAGCTGGCTCTTCACGAGCGCGTACTCGTCGCCGGACGACTCACCGTAGTGGTCGGGGTTGTACTGGAGGTTCAGCTCGACGGGGGTCGTGACGCCTGCGTCAGCAAGTGCCTTCTCCGCCTTCGCGGCGTCAGGCTTTCCGTCGGTGCCGTAGAGCTCCTTAAGAACCTCGGTCGCACCGGTCAGGCCGGCGGGAACGAAGGAGTACAGGGGCAGGTAGGTGCCCTTGTAGACCTGGTCGGAGAGCTCGTCGCGGTCGACGAGGTTGGCAACCGCCTGGCGGACGGCGAGGGCCTTGGCCTCATCGGCCTCGGGGGTCTTCGCGCCGAAGGGCTGGGTGTCGAAGTTGAAGACGATGTAGCGCGTCTCGCCACCGGGGCCGACGACGACGTTCACGTCGTCATTGCCCTCGAGGTCAGCCACGTCCGTAGCCGAGAGGCTGCGGTGTGCGACGTCAATCTCGCCTTCCTGCACGGCGAGCTTCAGGTTCGAAGCCTCCGTGAAGTACTGCAGCTGCACGGTGTCGGTTGCCGGAGCGCCCAGAACGCCGTCGTAGCCGTCGAAGGCCGTGAACTCGACGAGGTTGTTGAAGTCGTAGCTCGAGATCTCGTACTGGCCGGCGAAGGCCTTGCCCTTGACGATGTCGGCGTCGGGGGTCACGGCGTCAGCAGCGAACACGTCCTCGTCGACGATCGGGGCGGCCGGGCTGGACAGGATCTGGGGCCAGATCTGGTCGTTGCCCGCCTTGAGGGTGAAGACGATGGTCAGGTCGTCCACTGCCTCGACGCTCGCGAGGTTGTAGAGGAGGACGGACGGGCCGTTCTCGTCGGCGATCGCCAGCTGGCGGTCGAAGCTGAACTTGACGTCGGACGAGGTGAGCTCGTTGCCGTTGGCGAACGTGAGTCCTTCCTTGAGGACGACCGTGTACTCGGTCGGCGTCGTGAACTCGGCGGACGCCGCGATGTCGGGCTCGACATCGGAGGTGCCGGACGGCGAGTTGAGCAGGAACGGGTACACCTGGTTCATGATCGCGAAGGAACCGTTGTCGTAGGAACCGGCCGGGTCGATGAACGTGACCTTGTCGGTGGTGCCGACGATGATCGAGTCAGCGGAGTTTCCCCCGTCATCGCCGGGGGTGCTGGCGCAGCCAGCGAGCACGAGTGCGAACGCGGCGGAGCCTGCGATGACACCAAGCGCGCGCTTGCCGTTGTTGGATGCGGACGTCATATCCGTCTACCTCTTCCTGATTGGTTGCAAGGAATGCGGCCGTTCGGGCGCGGTTGTATACGCCTCTACGTGCATTGCTGTGCTCCCAGTAGTAACACACCGGTGAACTCGGGGCCACTTCGAACGGTCGGTCCGCGCAATTCTTTACGAGACCGAAACGTGCGTCCCCCGTTCGAGGCTGATCGGACCCGCCGGGGTTCTATTCGCGCAGCGCGCGACGTTCGTTCTCCGTGGCGACGAGTTCGCGCTGCAGCTCTTCGTATCGCTGGGGGTCGGCCGTTGCATCCAGTCGCTGCAGGGAACCCATGAGGTCGCGTTTGCGGCGCAGCACATCACGCTCGAGCAGGGAGGCGACGACTCCCTTGCAGTAACTCGCGAGTAGTTCGGCGTGCTGCGGGATCGGCGCCACCCCGAGCTGCTTCACGAGCGTCGAGAACAGCACGGGCACCTCGTCGGCGACGCGCTGCAGCCAGTCGGGGGCATCCACGTGATCGAGGCTCGTAGCGATGCCGTCGCGCACGACCGAGAGCGTGTTGTCCGCGAATCCGACCCGCCCCACCCGCGTGATGTAGTCGAGGCCGACGTCGGTCGGGTGCTGCAGGATCGCCATGAGGGCGTCGCGCTCAAGGCGAGTCGCGGGGTCGGTCGGCAGCGTTGTGAGCGAGGGACCGTGCTCGGCGACCTCGGGAGCCGGCTCGTTCGATCTCGCGGAGCGCTCGGTGCTCGGCGACGGGGTGCTCGCCTCGTTCTTTCGAGCGGATGTCACGGCGCGCCCGACCTCATTGATGTCGACCCCCAGCCAGCCGGCAAGGTTGCGGATATAGCCGACACTGAGCGCCTGGTCGCGGATGCCCGCAACGACGGGAGCAGCAGCGCGGAGCGCCGAGACCCGACCCTCGACGGTGTCCAGGTTGTGCTCGGCCAGCTGCCGGCGGATCATGAACTCGAACATGGGCTTGCGGGTGCTGACGAGGCGTCGCACCGCGTCATCGCCGCGGTTGAGGCGCAGGTCGCACGGGTCGAGGCCGTCGGGGGCCACGGCCACGAAGGTCTGCGCCGCGAAGCGCTGCTCCTCCTCGAAGGCACGGCTCGCGGCCTTCTGGCCGGCGGCGTCGGGGTCGAACGTGAAGATGACCTCCCCGGTGCCGCGGGTGTTGTCGTTCGCGACGTCGCCCATCACCCGGCGGATCATCTTGATGTGGTCGACGCCGAAAGCCGTTCCACAGGTCGCGACGGCCGTCGTGACGCCCGCAAGGTGGCAGGCCATCACGTCGGTGTAGCCCTCGACCACGACGACCTGGCGGCCGCGCGCGATGTCCTTCTTGGCGAGGTCGAGCCCGTAGAGCACCTGGCTCTTGTGGTACACCGGGGTCTCCGGAGTGTTCAGGTACTTGGGTCCCTGGTCGTCATCCAGCAGCTTTCGCGCACCGAAGCCGAGCGTCGCACCCGTGGTGTCGCGGATCGGCCAGACCAGCCGCCCGCGGAACCGGTCGTAGACGTCGCCGCGGTCACCGCGACCGAGCAGGCCCGCCTCGACGAGCTCGTCGTCTTTGTAGCCAAGGGTGCGCAGGTGCTTGCCGAGGGCGCCGTGCCGCGGGGCGAAACCGATGCCGAAGCGCTCTGCAGCTGACTGGTCGAAGCCGCGGGCGCCGAGAAACGCGCGCCCTGGCTCCGCCTCATCACTCGACAGCTGGGCGACGAAGAACTCGGCGGCCGACTGGTTGGCGGCGAGGATGCGAGCGCGATTGCCGTGGTCGACGGCGGCCGCGCCATCCTCGTAATGCAGTTCGAAACCGATGCGGGCGGCCATGCGCTCGACCGCCTCGGAGAAGGACACGTGGTCCATCTTCATCAGGAAGCTGAAGACGTCGCCGCCCTCCTGGCAGCCGAAGCAGTGGTAGAAACCGACTTGCGGGCGCACGTGGAAACTCGGGCTGCGCTCCTCGTGGAAGGGGCAGAGGCCCTTCATCGAGCCGGAGCCCGCGCTCTTGAGAGTGACGTAGTCCCCGACGATGTCGGCGAGGTTGGTGCGGGAGCGCACCTCGTCGATATCGCTCCGTCGGATTAGTCCAGCCACGGTGATGATTCTACGGTCGCGGCGTACCCCGCCGCTGGCTGTGTCCACCGCGCCGACTCAGTCGTAGAGCACCTCGTCGGGCGGGTACTCGGGGCACACCGAGATGAGGCGATCGAGCTCGGCCTGGCCGATCACCTCGAGCGGCAGATCGCCGTAGGGGTTCCACGACGGCACGCCCTCCCAGCCGGCCAGGAACGCCTCGCGGGTGGGTGCGGGCGTCACGGTCTGGCCCTGAGCGGTGAGGCACGGCACGAGCGTGTCGACGAAGTAGTCGTAGACGATGCCGATCGCCTCCTCGTCGAGCGGACGGAAGTACTTCGGGTCGATCGGGAACGTCGCCGAGCACACGTATTGCGCGAGGTCGTAGTCCTCTTCGCCGCTGCTCGCACTCTCCACCTGGCCGCCCGTGGTGGCCTTCGTGTCGGTGAATCCGGCGTCGACGAGGCAGCCGGCGATCGTCTTCGGCCACTCCCCCGGGCTGATCAGCCGCTCGGCCTCCACCTCGGGGCGCTCGACATCCGGATACGAGTCGGAGAAGGTCACCCAGGACTGCTCCACGACCCACGCGACCGTGTACTCCTGCGGGGGTTCTGCGGTCGCCGTCGGCTCGGGTTCGGGTGCCGCCGTGCACCCGGTCAGGAGCAGGGCCGCGACGAGCAGCAGTGCCCTCTTCACGGTCGGCTCACGAGTCGCGAATGCCATGCGATGGCGGACTGGTCGGTGAGGGAGGCAACCTGATCCACCACGACGCGCTTGTGCGCAGCGTCATCCCGGGCATCTCGCAAGTCGGCGGCGAAGCCGGCGTCGAGATCGCGCCCCTCGGTTCGCAGCAGCGCGTCGGCCAGCTCGGTGATGATCTCGCGCTGGTGCAGATAAATCGGCTTGCGGGAGTTCGTCTTCATCACGTTCGCCGCCACGATGCCCTTGAGTACCGCGATCTCGGCCTGCGTCTCGCGCGGGACGACGACGTTCGCACCGAAGCGGATGAGGCTGCCCCGAGGATGCGCCGCACGCGTCGCGTGCACGGCCTCATGCGCGAATCGTCCGATCAGCTGGCTCGTGAGGTTCTTGAGGCGGGCCAGGTCGATGCGGCTGCCGTCCCACGACTCGATCCACGAGTCGAGGTTGTCGAGGCGGTCGAAGGCGGCGATGAGCTCGTCGTGGGTGAGCTCCCCACCGATCCACTCGAACATCGAGTCGACCAGCTCGTCGTGATCGACTCGTGCGCTCAGGGCCGGCACGTCGAGGTAGCCGCTCACGATCGCGTCCTCGAAGTCGTGTACCGAGTAGGCGATGTCGTCGGAAAGGTCCATGACCTGCGCCTCGATGCACTTCTGGCGGTCGGGCGCGCCCGCTCGCAGCCACTCGAACACCGGGAGATCGTCGGCGTAGAAGCCGAACTTGCTGCGTCCACTCGGGTCGGGGATGCCCTGCTGCTCGGGCCAGGGGTACTTGCAGCTCGCGTCGAGGCTCGCTCGTGTGAGATTCAGCCCGTAGGTGCGACCGTCCGGCCCGAAGACCTTCGGCTCGATGCGCGTCAGCAGGCGCAGCGTCTGCGCGTTTCCCTCGAAACCGCCGATATCGAGGGACCACTCGCTGAGCGCGCGCTCGCCGTTGTGTCCGAACGGTGGATGACCCAGATCGTGCGCGAGGCACGCCGTGTCGACGACGTCGGGATCCAGCCCGAGGCTTGCCGCGAGCTCACGCCCGACCTGCGCGACCTCGAGGGAGTGCGTGAGCCGATTGCGCGCGAAGTCGAGACCTGCGGTCGGGCTCAGCACCTGTGTCTTCGCGGCGAGACGACGCAGGGCGCTCGAGTGCAGCAGGCGGCCGCGGTCGCGCGCGAAATCGCTGCGGCGGGTGGAATGCTCCTCGGGATACCAGCGCTCGATGTCGGCCTCGGTGTAGCCGCTCGGGTACGTGCCACTATCCACCACTGTGGTGCTCCTCGGCCGCCGTCAGGTCGGCGCGGTCCGTCTCCTGCAGCTCGCGGCTGTCGAGCCAGCCGTAGGGAAGAGTCGGCTTCTTGGGGCTACCGGCGCGGCCGCGCGGGCCCTCGGCCTCCTGGCCGGGGTAGGGCACGTCGGGGTCGAGGGTGCCGAGCAGGTCATCCAATTCCTGCAGGCTCGACGACATGGCGAGCGCTGCGCGGGTCTCGCCGCCGATCGGGTAGCCCTTGAAGTACCAGGCGACGTGCTTGCGGATGTCGCGGCACGCCTTGTCCTCCTCGTCGAAGAATTCCGTGAGGAGTTGCGCGTGACGCCGGAAGGCGACGGCGACCTCGCCGAGGCTGGGCATGGCTTTGAGCTTTTCGCCCTTGAACGCGGCGGCCAGGTCACCGAACAGCCACGGGCGACCCAGGCAGCCGCGACCGACGACGACACCGTCTGCGCCCGTCTCGGCGACCATGCGGATCGCGTCCTCGGCGCTCCAGATGTCACCGTTGCCGAGGATCGGGGTGTCGGTGATGGTCTCCTTGAGCTTTGCGATCGCCGACCAGTCCGCGGTGCCCGAGTAGAACTCTGCGGCAGTGCGCGCGTGCAGGGCGATGCTCGCGACGCCGGCACCCTGGGCGGCCTTCGCGGCCTCCAGGTAGGTGAGGTGATCCTCGTCGATCCCCTTGCGCATCTTGATGGTCAGCGGAATGTCGCCGGCAGCGGCGACAGCGGCCTCGACGATGTCCCGGAACAGGTCGCGCTTCCACGGGAGGGCGGCACCGCCGCCACGCCTCGTGACCTTGGCGACGGGGCATCCGAAATTCAAATCGATGTGGTCGGCGCGGTCCTCAGCGACCAGCATGGTGACCGCCTCGCGCACCGTCTTCGGGTCGACCCCGTAGAGCTGGATGCTGCGGGTCGTCTCCGACTCGTGGTGGCGGATGAGGCGCATGCTCTCGGGCGTGCGCTCGACCAGGGCGCGGCTCGTGATCATCTCGGACACGTAGAGCCCGGCGCCGTACTCGCGGCACAGGCGGCGGAAGGCGGTGTTCGTGATGCCGGCCATCGGGGCGAGCACAACCGGAACGTCCAGCTCGATCGGGCCGATGTACAGCTTGTTGGGGTCGCTCGTGGTCTCGGCCTCGGGAGCGGTGAGAATGGACATCTCGTCAATTGTCCCAGAAAGTCGGTGAGAGCATGCTCGATGCGCTGTCGTTCGTCGATGTTGCGCACCGCGACGTCTACGGGGTGGACGTCGACGGGGTGTCACGCCAGCTCGCCGTCAACGGAATGCTGCTCTCTCCTGCCGGCGATGGCGACCACAGCAGTGTGCTCCACAGTGAGGTCAGCGCGGGCGAACAGGTCTCGTATCTCCGGCAACTGCTCGGCGAGAGGGTGTCCCACGAACTCGACGACGGCCGCATCCCGCTTGGATACTGCCCGTTGTGCATGGGCAACGACGGGTGGATCTTCGCCGCGACCCTCATCCTCGGTGTCGACACCGTGCACTGGAGCCGAATCGGGTTCGACACGGAGAACGGCTTCCCAGTGTCGAGGACGGGGCCGTGGTGGCGGCGCAGGGAGGTTCCGGTTCCCGACGACTGGAACTGGTGGATAGTCGATCCGGTGAATCCGGAATTGTCGTACAGCTTTGATCGTTCTGCATATATCGACGTGATCCGCACCGAGATCAAGAGGCTGGAGAGCACCCCATGACCAACGGACGCTCCCGCGTGACCGAGGATGCCGCCGCTCGCGGCCTGGCCATCGAATTCGTGGAGCGCACCGCCGCCCGCTCGCTCGAGGAGGCCGCCTCCATTCTCGGGATCTCCCCCGGCGACATCGTGAAGTCGCTCGTCGTGAAGCGCAGCGACGACACGTTCCTGTTCGCGCTCGTACCCGGGGACCGCCAGATCGCCTGGGCGAAGCTCCGGGCCGTCGTCGGCGTCAACAAGCTGCAGCTGCCGTCCGCAGATGTGGCACTCGCTAACACGGGCTACGAGCGCGGCACCATCACGCCGCTCGGCTCGACGACCGCGTGGCCGGTCTTCGCCGACTCACGCATCGTCGGACAGCGCGTGTCCCTCGGCGCGGGCGAGCACGGCCTCAGTGTGTTCGTGGATGCCGATGCCCTCATCGCCGCCTACGACGCCACCGTGGCCGACATCACCGAGGAGCTGGTCCCGCGCTGACCCTCCGGCCGTGGCAGTTCTGGAAATTCAGGACTTTGGTCGCTGAAGTGTCGCGCAAGGGGTCTACAGCGCCTGAACGCGCGGAACTCCTGAATTTTCGAAACTGCTGGAGGCTAGACCAGGTCCTCATCCAAGCGACGGTTGACGACGGCCTGCTCGTGGTGCTCCGGGATCTCGCAGAAATCACCCTCGCACGCGGCGGCATCCGGCGAACCGATGATCAGGAGTGGCTTCGTTGCTGCATCCATTAGCTTGCATCTCTCTCGCTGGCGACCTGTGCCAGTACGTTAGCGAACGCTGACGCCTCCTGCGCGCCGGACACCCCGTACTTGCCGTCGATCACGAAGAACGGCACGCCCTGGATGCCGTACTCCTGCGCCAGCGCGACATCCTCTTTCACATCTTTCAGGAAGCGGTGCGACTCGAGCGCCTCGGTCACTTCGGCCTCGTCGTACCCCAGCTCGACGGCGATCGCCACCAGGTTCGGGATGCGTCCGACGTGCTCGCCGTTGATGAAGTACGCCTTGAGCAGGCGCTCCTTCATCTCGAGCTGGCGTCCCTTGGACTTCGCGAAGTGGATGAGTTCGTGACTGATGACCGTGTTCGTCTGGTGCACGTGGTCGTAGTCGTAGTCGAGGCCGACATCCTTCGCGATACCGGTGACGCGCTCGAGCATCTGCTCGACCTGCTCGACGGGCATGCCCTTGCGCTCGCTCAGGTACTCGACGGGGGTTCCTTCGTACTCGACCGGGGTGTCGGGGCTCAACTCGAATGAGTGGTACTCGACCTCGACCTCGCCGCCGAATTCGACAACTCCAGCCTCGAACTTGCGCTTTCCGATGTAGCACCAGGGGCACTGAACGTCGGACCAGATGTCAACTTTGATGGGAGTACTCACGCTGGGTTCAACGCACGCGGGCGGCGCCTATTCCCGGCGGGGTCCAGTGGAAATTCAGGACTCTTGTCGGACGGGCGGTCCGGTCGCTCGTAAACGCGGGACTCGTCGCCGCCGGGGTGTGCCAAAGCCCTGAATTTCCGAAGTCGGAGCGAACCCTCGGGCGGCCAGAGCAACGGCGACGGCGCGCTGCAGCCCGTCCCAGCGGCGGAACACCACGGCCGCGCTCGGCCGCATCGCGTGCAGCCCGGCCCGGTTCACCACGTCGTCCTTCCTGCGATCACGCTCGAAGTAGGGCTCGTGGAACTCGCGTCCGTCCACATCGACCCCGACCTGTCCGTCGACGACGAGGTCTTCCCGCTCTCCGGTCTCCTCCAGCCAGACCTGGGTTTCGACGTTATGCCCGGCAATCCTGAGCCGCGTGCGCGCAAGACTCTCGGGAAGTGACTCGCACGTCACATCGACCCAGTCCCTGATGTGCCTCAACTCCCGCGGCACGGTCAACAGCAGAAGCTCGAGGTCGAAGTCGTCCATCAGCCCGACATGAAGCGCCCAGTCGAGTGCCGCGATCGCCTGCTCGAATGACTCATCGAGGATGACACGGCGCAGCGCATCCCTTAGCGCGACACTCGAGAAATCCCCGCGATCGCCCAGTTCGGGCGGGTCCCAGTGCAACTCGACGTCCCCGCGGCGTCGCAATGGAACGAATCGGTTGACCGGCGATCGTTGCCGGGCTGCGTTGACCGGCACGGAGACGTGGAGCACCGTGTGTTCGACGACCCAGCCGCCGAGCGCCTCGATCGCGGATATCCCGGTGAGTCGTCCACCGACACGCACGGCTCGGACGCGGAGGTCATCCTCCGGAAGGGTCGAGTACCAGCCCTGCCGGGCGCGGATGACCGAACCCGAGCGGAACGCGCGTGTCAGGTCCAGGTCGCGCGCTCCCCGCGCGACGAGATGCTGCTTCTGGGCTATGCCTCCCAGGGAGTGGACGATCCGGGCGATGGTGACCATCGCCCAATGCTGGCCGCCGCCGGCCGGTCGTGGAGGGCCAAGCCTTCCATAGGTGGACTATCCCCTCGACAAACACACCCTGAGGGAGAGGAGGGAATGGAAATTCAGGGTTCCTGCACCCGCAGAAAGAGCCCGCCCCGAAAGAACAGGGGCGGGCTCAACTCACGCGACGAGAGTCCTGAATTTCCAGAACACCACGCGGGCAGGGTGCTGCGGGCGGGGTCAGGCGCCCAGGAGCTGCTCGGCGAGGTAGCTGCGGAGACGGTCGAGGGAGATGCGCTCCTGCGCCATGGTGTCGCGCTCCCGCACGGTCACGGCGTTGTCCTCGAGGGTGTCGAAGTCGATCGTGACCGCGAACGGTGTTCCGATCTCGTCCTGGCGGCGGTAGCGCTTGCCGATCGCACCAGCGTCGTCGAAGTCGACGTTCCAGTACTTGCGCAGGTCCGCGGCGATCGACTTGGCGAGCGGCGACAGCTGCTCGTTGCGCGACAGGGGGAGGATCGCGACCTTGACCGGCGAGAGGCGCCGGTCGAGGCGCAGCACGGTGCGCTTGTCGACCCCGCCCTTGGCATTGGGGGCTTCATCCTCGGCGTACGCGTCGAGCATAAAGGCCATGAGCGCGCGGGTGAGGCCGAACGCGGGCTCGATGACATAGGGCGTCCAGCGCTCGTCCTTCGACTGGTCGAAGTAGGAGAGGTCGGTGCCCGATGCCTCGGAGTGCGTACGAAGGTCGAAGTCGGTGCGGTTCGCGACACCCATAAGCTCGCCCCACTCGCTTCCCGCGAAGCGGAAGCGGTACTCGAGGTCGACGGTGCGCTTCGAGTAGTGCGAGAGCTTCTCCTGCGGGTGCTCGTAGATGCGGATGTTCTCGGGGTTGATGCCGAGATCCGTGTACCAGCGCAGGGACTCGTCGATCCAGTACTGGTGCCACTCTTCGTCCGTACCGGGCTCGACGAAGAATTCCATCTCCATCTGCTCGAACTCGCGGGTGCGGAAGATGAAGTTTCCGGGCGTGATCTCGTTGCGGAACGACTTGCCGATCTGGCCGATTCCGAACGGCGGCTTGAGGCGCGACGTCGTCAGCACGTTGGCGAAGTTCACGAAGATGCCCTGCGCGGTCTCGGGGCGCAGGTAGTGCATGCCTTCCTCGTTGTCGACGGGTCCGAGGAAGGTTTTGAGCAGGCCGGAGAAGTTCTGCGGCTCGGTCCACGATCCGGGCTGGCCGGTGTCGGGGTCCTTAATGTCGGCGAGTCCGTTGACCGGCGGGTGGCCGTGCTTCTCCTCGTAGGCCTCGAGCAGGTGGTCGGCGCGGTAGCGCTTGTGGGTGTGCAGCGATTCGACGAGCGGGTCGGAGAACACCTCGACGTGACCGGACGCCTCCCAGACCTTTCGGGGCAGGATGACGGAGCTGTCGAGACCGACGACATCGTCGCGACCCTGCACGATGGTCTGCCACCACTGCTTCTTGATGTTCTCTTTGAGCGCGGTTCCGAGCGGTCCGTAGTCCCACGCCGAACGCGAACCACCGTAGATCTCTCCCGCCTGGAACACGAACCCACGGCGCTTGGCGAGGTTGATAACGGCATCGAGATTGCTGGGATTTGCCACGTGTGAACTCCTGTTTTCAGCCGAACTGGGTGTCCGGTCGATCAAAGCTCCAGCCTAGCGGGACGCGCTACCGACCCAGTGCGGCGACGACGGCCGCGACATCCTCTTCGGTATTGAAGATGTGGAACGAGGCCCGCAACCGGCCCGCTCGACCCGAGGCGCGGATGCCCGCGTCGATGAGTTTTCCGAGATCGGTGCGATCGGGGTCCGCCCAGGTCACGATCGCCTGGTGCTGTCGCGGGATGCCCAGCTCATCACACAGCATGTCGCCCAGTCCCGTGGTGTACTTCCACACTTCGGTGATGTCGAGATCCGCGAACATGCGGATGGCGGGCTCGGCCCCGACCCAGGCCGGCCATGCCGGGGAGACGTCGAAGCGGCGCGCGTTCGGCGCAAGATCCATGGTCGGGCCGTAGCAGGACTGCCAAACGTCGTCTCCCGCGTACCAGCCAGCGTTGAGCGGGGTGAGCAGAGGGTCGAATCGCGTCGAGAGCGTCATGAAGGCAACGCCGCGCGGGCAGCCGAGCCACTTGTAGGTGTGGCAGGCGGTGACGTCGAAGAGCGAGGCGTCGACGGGGTGGACGCCGGCCGCCTGGGTGACGTCGCAGAAGGTGTACGCGTTGTGCTTCTCGGCGGCCGCAAGGATCGCGGGCACATCGGCGACGACCCCGCTCGAACTCTGGATGAGCGAGAACACCACGAGCCAGGTGTCGTCGGTGATCGCTGCGGCGAATCCGTCGAGTGGAGCCGTGCGAACGGAGATCCCCGCGCGCTGCAGGAACGGGAACATGATCGACGAGAAGTCCCCGTCGACGCACAGCACCTCGGCACCCACCGGAACCCCGGCCGCCACGAGCGAGGCGATCACGGAGGTCTGCGCGCCGGTCGCGACACGGTCGGGGGTGACACCCACGAGCCGGGCGTAGTGGCCGCGGGTGCTCTCCACAACGGCGTCGTAATCCTGCGGGTCGCGCTCGGCGGCCGCCCAGAGGTCGAGGTCACGCTTCTGCGCGGTGATGGTCTCGGTGATCGGGATGCCGATCGAGGCGACGGCGAGGAATCCGGCCCCGCTCTCGTAGTTCGACTGGGCGCGGCGCAGGGATGGGGAGAGCTTCATTGATCAATTCTCCCGCGAAAGCCCGCGCTGGGTCTCGGGGGGTGGACGCATGTTCCTTGCGATTCCCCTCGGGTACGCGCGGTTTTGTTGCGAAATGGTGCGCCGGGCAGACGGATGCCCCCGCTCGGCGCGAGCGGGGGCATCCGGAAATCGACTACTTGATCTTGGTGTCTGCCTTGATCTCCTGCTTGGCGTCGTGATCGAGGTCGCCGTTGTCGAGCGACGGGATGAGCGCGACGGTGAAGGTGATCGGCGAACCGGCCTGGTAGAGGAAGTTCTGGCCGTAGGAGAACGAGGTGCCGGGAGCGAACGGGAACGGAGCCTCACCCTTGTTGGGAGCGATCGCGCTCGAGTTGACCTTCATGGCCTCGAAGGCAGCGGAATCCACAACGCTGTCCATGCCCTGCAGGTAGGGCCAGTCGGCGTACCGCGCCGAGACGTCGACGATGCTGTAGGTGAGCGGGATCTCGGCGTCGCTCGTGTTGGTCACGACATAGTTGACGTAGACGATCTCCGCGCCGACGGCGATGATCGGCTTGTTATCGTCGGGGTTGACGAATTGCCCCGTCTTCGAGGCCTCTTCGGTGCCGACCTGGTAGATGTCGACCTGGAAGTTGGTGCCCTTGACGGTGGTCAGCAGCTCACCGGGGTTGGTGACGGGCTTGGCCCACTCGGCTGCGGTGAAGTCGCCGTTGGCCTCGGGGGCTTCTTCTTCCTCTTCCTCGGCCGGTGCTTCTGCAGAGGTGTTGGGCTTCGGGTCGGCTGCGGGCGAGCAAGCGACGAGGCCGGTCGCCAGAAGCGCAGCGAGGACGAGGGGTGCGGCTATGCGCGAAATCATCAAGAGGGAACACCAATTCACTGGAGGAGCAACCCGCCATCGGGCCTGCTCAGAAGGCAGGGAGGACAGGGCAGTATTCCCCCCAATAGGGGACAGTCTAGTTGAGAAAGACTTACTCCTGTGACGCGGCGCTCAGCGCGTGGGCGCGCTCGATGATTCGGAGCACTTCGAGCGCGTCGCGGGGATCGACCGGCGCCGGAGCCCCGGTGCGGATCGCGGCGGCGACTTCCTCGTAGAACGCGGGATAGTCGCCTTTCTCGGTCTGCCGCTTGGTTGTGGCGCCCTCGATGCCAAGGTCGCCCCACTCCGCTTCCGGCGTGATGCCGTAGCCCTCGGAACCCGGCCAGCGGGCCTCCCGCAGCGCCGCCTCCTGGTTGTCGAGGCCGTACACGCGGTAGGCGCCCTCACTGCCCAGCACCCGGAAGCGCGGCCCGCCCTGAGCGGCGGCCCGGCTCATGGTCAGGTGCGAGCGAACGCCGCTCGTGTGCAGCAGCGACAGAAACGCGTCGTCGTCGCTCACGCTGCCCTCGCGCACGATCGACAGCTCGGCCTGCTCGACGGTCGCCGCACCGAACAGTTGCAGCGCCTGGTCGATGAGGTGGCTGCCGAGGTCGAAGGTGATGCCGGCGCCCTCGGCAGCTGTCGTGGTGTCCTGCCAGCGATCGACCAGCGGACGCCCCCAGCGCTCGAACGTCGACTCGAATCGGTGCACGGTGCCGAGGGTGCCCTCGTTGATGAGTTTCTTCAGCGTCAGAAAGTCGCCGTCCCAGCGACGGTTCTGGAACACGGTCAGCACACGGCCGACCTCCTCCGCCTTCTCGATCAGCTTCTTAGCCTCGAGAAGGCTCGGCGCGAAAGGCTTGTCGATGACGACATTGGCCCCGGCCTCGAGAGCGGCCAGGCCCTGCTCGAGGTGCGCGTGCGCCGGCGAAGCCAGAATGACCAGGTCGAGCTCTCCGGCGCGGGCGAGCAGTGCATCGGCGGATGCCACGATCTCGACTCCGGGATGCTGCTTCGTTGCCTCTGCCGCACGTTCCGGGTCGCTCGTCGAGACGAGCTCCAGCGAGAAGGCGGGATTCGTGGCGATGAACGGGGCGTGGAACACGCGTCCCGAGAGTCCGAAGCCGATGATTCCTGTGCGGATGGGGGTCGTGGAGGACATCAGAACAGCGTAGCGTCAGCCCCTACCGCGTGGAGGTTTCGGAAATTCAGGGCTTTGGTCGCGCGGCGGCGCGACTCACCCGGAATACCCGGGCGGGTCAGGGCACGCGGTGCAGGACCCCTGAATTTCCAGAACTGCTAGTCGCGGAGCTCCCACGGCTTCTCGGCCGGCAGGAAGTCGTCGGGCTCGAACTCCTCGCGCTGCGTGCTCTCGAAGATGGGCTTCTCGATGACGACCCCGAACATCTCGATCTGGCCGAGGTTGCTGAGCGCCGACGCAGTGGTGTTCTGTACCTCAGCGTCGCGACCGTAGAACAGGTCGCGAAAGCGGCTCATCAGCGGGCGGGTCATGGCGTCGGCGCATCCACGGCGCCGCCGAAGCGCCGGTTGCGGGTCGCGTACACGCCCACGGCCTCCCACAGCTGTTCGCGGGTGAAGTCGGGCCAGAGCGTGTCAAGGAACACCATCTCGGCATACGCGCTCTGCCAGGGCATGAAGTTGCTCATCCGCTGCTCCCCCGACGATCGCAGGAACAGGTCGACATCCGGCAGGTCGGGCGTATACAGGTGCCGTTGGATCGACTTCTCCGTGATCGTCTCCCCCGCAGCCAATGCGGCGCGCACGGCGTCGACGATCTCCTGCCGTCCGCCGTAATTGACGCACATCGTGAGGGTCAACACCGAATTGTGGGCGGTCAGCTGCTCGGCGAACTGCAGTTCCTTGATCACGGATGTCCACAGTCGCGGCTTCCTGCCTGCCCACCGAACGCGAACTCCCCAGTCGTTGAGCTGGTCGCGGCGGCGGTGCAGCACGTCCCGGTTGAACCCCATGAGGAACTTGACTTCCTCGGGGGATCGCTTCCAGTTCTCCGTGGAGAACGCGTACACGCTGAGATGCTTGACGCCGACCTGAATGGCGCCGGCGACGACATCGAGCAGCGACGCCTCCCCCGCCTTGTGGCCTTCGATACGTGTGAGGCCGCGCCCGTTGGCCCAGCGTCCGTTGCCGTCCATGACGATGGCCACGTGCTCGGGAACCGCACCGCGGGCGAAGGACGGCGGGTAGACACCGGTCCAGTCGAGGGGCTTGAAGTCGACGGCGTCCTTGTGGGTCTTACGCACGCTCACGCGGAGCGCTCCACGTGCTGCAGGGAGCGCAGCGTGCGCTCGAGGTGGAACTGCGTGTACGCCGCGACGACACCGCTGGCCTGGCTGCGATGGCGTTCCTCGGACGCCTCGACGGCATCCCACTCACCGGTGAGCAGCGAGCCGAGCAGGCTGAGTGTCGCGAGCTCGAGTCGGGGCGACCCGGGGGGAGCCACGGCATCCGCCACCACGCCCCCGAGTTGCGGCACGAAGACCGTGTGGGGGCCGGGGGCCCCGGTGACAGCACAGTCGATGAAGCTGGGTGCCCATCCCGCAATCGACAGCGCGCGAAGCAGGTAGGAGTCGAGTGTCACGCTCGAGTCGTGCTCGCCGCGGGCCAGTGAACGCAGGGCACCGACCAGCAGGAGGTACTGCTGCAGGGACCCGTCGTCGTCGGTGATCTTGTCGGCCGTCTCGAGCATGACACTCGCGGCCGTGTACTTGCCGTAGTCGCTCGTGATCTCGGATCCGTAGGAGCCCAACGACTCGGCCTGGGTCACGATGTCGAGGCTGCGGCCCTCGTAGAGCTGCACGTCGGCCACCATGAACGGCTCCAGCCGCGCGCCGAACTTCGACCCGGTGCGCCGCACACCCTTCGCGACGGCCCGGATCTTGCCGTGACTGCGCGAGAGCATCGTGACTATGCGGTCGGCCTCACCCAGCTTGTGGGTGCGCAGCACAACTGCTTCGTCACGATAGAGGGGCATTGTTCCATTATCCGCTCTGCCACGACAATGGAGCTGTGACGACAGGCGCGATTCTGGTTACCGGGGGCACCGGCACGCTCGGGCGTGACCTCGTGCCCATGCTGCGAGACAGAGGGGCGGATGTCACGGTCCTGAGTCGCCGCGCTGCACCCGGCGTCCGCGTGGCCGACCTCGCGAGCGGCGCGGGCCTCGCGGACGCTCTCGACGGGATCAGCACCGTGGTTCACCTCGCGGCCGGCAAGCGCCAGGCGGAGGAAGCGCAACGGCTCGTGTCCGCGTGCGAGGCGGCGGGCATCCAGCACCTGGTCTTCATCTCGATCGTCGGGATCGACGCGATCCCCTACCCGTACTAGGTGGCGAAGCTCGCGGCCGAGCAGATCGTCGAGGCGAGTACCGTACCGACGACGATCTTCCGCACGACGCAGTTCCACCAGTTCGTCGTCGGGGTGTTCTTCGCGCCGCAGCGCCGGCTGCCAGTCGTGTTCGCGCCGTCGCTGTCCATCCAGCCGATCGACACCCGGGTCGTCGCGAGTGTGCTGGCTGATGCCGCGCTCGGCGCACCGCAGGGCCGCCTGCCGGATCTCGGCGGCCGGAGGTGCTCACCGGGCGCGAACTCGCGACCCTGTACGCACCGGGCAAGCGGGTGCTCGGGTTCTCACTGTTCGGGAAGATCTGGCAGGCATTCCGCGCCGGGCACCACCTGGCGCCGTCCTCCCGGGCGGCCGGACGGACATTCGCCGACTTCCTCGCCGAGGAGCCGCCAGAATAGGGAGGTGACTCCCACCCTGTTCGTGATCCCGCTCTGGGCCGACCTCCTCGCCGTCGGCATCGGCGCGCTGCAGGGGGCGCTGTTCGCGGCGCAGTTCCGTGACCGCCGACTCGACCTGCTCGGTGTAGCGATCATCGGCATCGCGACCGGCTTCGGCGGCGGCCTGCTGCGTGACATCCTGCTCGGCGAGCTGCCCGCCGCCCTGCAGAGCAACTGGTACCTGCCCGTCGCCACCCTTGCCGCCCTGCTCGGGATGCTCCTGCAGCGCGTCCTGACCCGACTGTCGGCGCTGATCACCGTGCTGGACGCGTTGACCATCGGACTGTTCGGGGCCATCGGAACAACGAAAGCCCTCGCGATGGGCGTTCCGCCCGTGCCCGCCGTGTTCGTGGGAGCACTCTCCGCCGTCGGCGGCTCGATCCTGCGCGACCTGCTGCTGACCCTCCCGATCGCGATCATGCAGGTCGGGTCGCTCTATGCGATCGCCGCCCTCGCCGGGGCGGGAACCCTGGTCGGACTCGCGGCGCTCGGCGTGAACGTGCTCGTCGCCGCCGTCGTGTGTGTGGTGGTGACGTTCGGCGTGCGGGTGCTTGCGGTGCTGTTCAAGTGGAGCCTGCCGGAGCAGCGGCACATCCAGCGCATACCGACGCTGCGGCGCCGCGCCCGCTGAGCTGCGCGCCTCCCCCTAGGGTCCGTGAGATCTGGAAATTCAGGGCTTTGGTCAGCGCCTATCTCCAAAGCTCCCGCCTCAGCGGCTTGCGCGACCAAATCCCTGAATTTCCGCAACAACCGCGCCCACGGGGACGCGCAACGCCCCCACCCGGGCGGGCGGGGGCGTTGTACGTGAGACTCAGACCGAGGCGAGCTCGCGGTCGTCGGACGTGGAGCGCACCGCGCGGTTGACCGCCGAGACGACGGCCTTGAGCGATGCCGTCGAGATGTCGGCGTCGATGCCGACGCCCCAGAGTCGGGTTCCGTTGACGTTGAGCTCGACGTAGGCCGCTGCGAGGGCGTCGCCACCGGCGCTGAGCGCGTGCTCCACATAGTCGTACAGCTTCACGTCGATGCCCTGCTCGGCCATGATGTTGAGGAATGCGGCGATGGGACCGTTGCCGGTCGCCTCCGCGGAGGTGTGCTCCTCCCCGACTCGAAGGTCGATCTGCAGCGCCACCTCGCCGGCCAGGTCGCTCGCCGTGCGGGTGCGGGTGAGCTCGAAGCGGCCCCACTTGTCCTCGGGGCGGTCGGACGGTGCGGGCAGGTACTCGTCCTGGAAGATGTCCCAGATCGCGGCGCTCGTCACCTCGCCACCCTCGGCATCGGTCTTGGCCTGCACAACACCGCTGAACTCGATCTGCAGTTTGCGCGGCAGGTCCAGGGCGTGGTCGGTCTTGAGCAGGTACGCGACGCCGCCCTTGCCCGACTGCGAATTGACCCGGATGACGGCCTCGTAGCTTCGTCCGAGGTCCTTCGGGTCGACCGGCAGGTAGGGCACGCCCCACTCGAGGTCGTCGACGGTCACGCCCTTGGCTGCGGCTTCGGCCTCCATGGCCTCGAAGCCCTTCTTGATGGCGTCCTGGTGGGATCCGCTGAACGCGGTGTAGACGAGGTCGCCGGCCCACGGGCTGCGCTCCGGAACCTTCAGCTGGTTGCAGTACTCCGCGGTGCGCTTGATCTCGTCGAGGTCGCTGAAGTCGATCTGCGGGTCGATGCCCTGCGTGAACAGGTTGATACCGAGGGCGACGAGGTCGACATTGCCGGTGCGCTCCCCGTTGCCGAAGAGGCAGCCCTCGATGCGGTCCGCGCCGGCCATGTAACCGAGCTCGGCGGCGGCGATCGCCGTGCCGCGGTCGTTGTGCGGGTGCAGCGAGAGGATGATGCTGTCGCGGCGGGCGAAGTTGCGCGACATCCATTCGATGGAGTCCGCGTAGACGTTGGGTGTCGCCATCTCCACGGTCGCGGGCAGGTTGATAATGACCGGGCGCTCGGGGGTGCCGTCGAGCGCGTCGACCACACGGTTGCAGATGTCGACGGCGAAGTCGAGCTCCGTTCCCGTGTAGCTCTCGGGCGAATACTCGTAGTGCACGTCGACCTCGGGAACAGTGGCCTCGGCGACCTTGCACAGCCGTGCGCCCTCGAGCGCGATATCGATGATCCCCTGCTTGTCGGTGCGGAAGACGACATCCCGCTGCAGGATGCTGGTCGAGTTGTAGAGGTGCACGATCGCACGCTTGGCGCCGGCGATGGACTCGTAGGTGCGGTTGATGAGCGTCTCGCGGGCCTGGGTGAGCACCTGGATGGTGACGTCATCCGGGATGAGGTTCTCCTCGATCAGGCTGCGCACGAAGTCGAAGTCGGTCTGGCTCGCGGACGGGAAGCCGACCTCGATCTCCTTGTAGCCCATCTTCACGAGCAGGTCGAACATGATGCGCTTGCGCTCGGGGCTCATCGGGTCGATGAGGGCCTGGTTGCCGTCGCGCAGGTCGACCGCACACCAGCGGGGCGCCTCGGTGATGCGCTTCGACGGCCAGGTGCGGTCGGGCAACTCGACGGACAGCTGCTCGTGGTACGGACGGTACTTATGGATCGGCATTGCAGAAGCCGACTGGGTGTTCTTCATGGTCTCGTTCTCTCGCTTCGTGTTCGTGGGTCAAGCCATCAGCGAACTCCGCGACGAGTGAGGCCTGGGGTTAGGACTCGTCGCGGCAGCTAAGAAGGAGCAGACCGAACATGCCCTCAGGCTAGCACCGGTGTCGGAAATTCAGGAATACGGTCGTACCCCGGGCCGAAACCCGGGGTACAGCGGCGTCTCGTGACAAGACCCCTGAATTTCCGTAACACAGCGCGCTCTACTGCACCGCCAGGGCGGCGACCGGCGCGATGCGGGTCGCGCGGCGGGACGGGCCGACGGAAGCGCTCACCGTGAGTATGCCCGCGAGCACAACGACCCCGGCGAGGAACACGAGCGGGATGCCGGGCACCACGATGCCGGGCGACCCGTTGATGCTGCCGAGCAGGGACTGCGCCCCGGCCCACCCGTAGAACGTACCGAGTACAAGCCCGACGAGCACTGACGCGAGCGTGAGCTGCGCGCTCTCCGCGAGGATCATCGACCGCACCTGCCGGGCGGTGAAGCCGAGCGCGCGCAGCAGCCCCAGCTCGCGGGTGCGCTGCAGCACGCTGAGCGACAGGTTGTTGACCATTCCGACGGCAGCGATCACTGCGCTGAACCCCACGAGCACCGAGAAGATGATCACGGTCAGCAGCAGGCTCTCGTCGATCCCCGCGTAGTACGTGGGGTTGTTGGCCTGCGCCGCGTAGAGCATGTTCTGGTAGCTCTGCAGCGCGACGGCGAACATGGTGACGAGGGTGACGCCGATGACGAGCCCGATGGTGGTGCGCGAGGAGCGCTCGGGGTACCGCACCGCGTTCTCGGCCGCGAGCCTGGATGAGGCGCTCGATCCCAGCAGGCGTCCGACGAGGCGCAGGGCGGGCGGCATCACGAGGTGCGCCCCCGTGACGAGTCCGGTGAATGAGAGCAGCCCGCCGACGATCCCGATGAGCACGGCCAGAGGCGTGACCAGACCGAGGAGCATCGAGAGAACGAGGATGGCGATGCCGGTTCCGAACAGGGCCACAGCCGCAGCCGAGCGCCCCTTCGACGCGGAAGCCTCTTCGCGACTCTGCTCGGTGGATGCACCGATCGCCTGCATGGGCGAGACGACGAGCACCCGGCGGGAGCCGACCCACGACGCGGCCCACGTTGTGAGCACCACTGTCACAACCGGGAGCAGCAGGGACCAGTCGAAGTAGCGGAAGTCCAGCTCGGGGATCACGCTCAGGAACTTGCCGCCCGTGACCGTCGCGATGGTCACGACGCTGCCGACCACCGCGCCGATGACGGATCCGATGGCACCCACGAGCAGTCCCTCGCGAGCGACCGCGGCCCGCTGGGCACGGGCGCTCGACCCGATCAGGCGCATGAGCGCGATGGTGCGGGTGCGCCCGGCGATGATGGTCGAGAAGGTGTTTGAGGTGACGACGGCGCCGGTATAGACGGCGATCGCGATGAAGACCCAGGCCACGAAGCCGAGGAGGTAGGCGACGGTGTCGCTGGATCCGGTGACATCGTCGGCCATGATGAGCTGGCTGAGTACCCCGAAGAACTGCAGCACGGCGACCCCGAAGGCGCTGCTGAGGGTCGCGACGAGGATGCTGGGCGCGTGCTCGCGCAGGCTAAAGCCGTTCATGCGCGCTGCTCCATCCCGAGCATGTAGCTGCTGATGTCCTCGGCGCTCGAGCGGGCGCGGTCATCGACGACGCGACCGTCGGCGAGGAAGAGGATGCGGTCCGCGTAGGACGCGGCGATGGGGTCGTGCGTCACCATCGCGATGCTCTGGCCGTACTCTTTGCTCGCCGTTGCGAGCAGCGTGAGCACCTCGCGGCTGGTGCGGGAGTCGAGGTTGCCGGTGGGCTCGTCGGCGAAGACGAGGTCGGGGCGGGTGGCGAGGGCACGGGCGATCGCGACACGCTGCTGCTGTCCGCCGGAGAGTTCGTGCGGGCGGTGACCGAGCCTGTCGCGCAGGCCGAGGGAGGTGATGAGCTGGTCGATCCAGCTGCGCTCCTGCGTGGAGGGCTTGCGACCGTCGAGTTCGAACGGCAGCAGGATGTTGCCCTCGATGTCGAGCGTGGGAACGAGGTTGAACGACTGGAAGACGAAGCCGATGCGACGACGACGCAGAATGGTGAGGGCGCTGTCGTCGAGCGAGGTGATGTCGGTGTCGCCGAGGTAGACGCGACCGGAGCTGGCCGAATCGAGGCCGGCCATAATGTGCATCAGCGTGGACTTGCCCGAACCGGACGGCCCCATGATGGCGGTGAACTCGCCGCGGCGGATACCGAGGGACACTTCGCTGAGGGCCGACACGGTGTTGCCGGCGGTGCCGTAGGACTTGCTGAGGGACTCGACGCGGGCGACGAGGCCGGGGTCGGTTGAGGTGTTTTCCATGACTCCAACGCTACGAAGACGCGGGATGACGCGAATCGGGCGCAAGTCCCCCGCCGGTAATCCAGAAGGATGATCCTCAGTCGGTCAGGCGGTTCTCGTAGGCGTAGACGACCAGCTGCACGCGGTCGCGCAGGCCGAGTTTTCCGAGCACACGGCTGATGTGGGTCTTGACGGTCGCCTCGCTCAGGAACTCGTTCCCGGCGATCTCCGCGTTGCTGAGGCCGCGCGCTGCGAGGAGGAAGATCTCGCGCTCGCGCGAGGTCAGGTGGGTGAACGCCTCGGGCTCGGTGCCGGCGCCCTGCTGCGAGTCGAAGTGCTCGAACAGCTCGCGCGTCGCCGCCGCGGCGATGACCGCGGTGCCGGAGTGCACCGTGCGGATCGCGGAGAGCAGGAACTCGGGGTCGGCGTCCTTGAGCAGGAAGCCGCTCGCTCCCCCGCGGATCGCTCGCGTGGCCGCCTCGTCGAGGTCGAAGGTGGTGAGCACAACGATGCGCGGAGCCTTTCCGCCGCGCGCTTCGGCAGCTGCGAGGATAGCCCGCGTGGACTCGATGCCGTCCATCACGGGCATGCGAATATCCATGAGGATGACGTCGGGCCGGTGCTCGGCCGCCATCGCGATGCCCTCGACACCGTTTCCTGCCTCCCCGACGAACTCGAGGTCGGGCTGGGAGGAGACGAGCATTCGGATGCCCGCACGGAACAGCGCCTGGTCATCGACGAGGCCGACGCGGATGGGAGTGCTCATGCCCTGATCTCCTGCTGGTTGGTGGGGACGGACGCTGTGACGACAAAACGCTGGCCCGTGGGCTCGGCCGTGAGCCAGCCTCCCACAAGGGCTGCGCGTTCGCGCATTCCGGCGAGGCCGTGCCCGAGGCTCACGGAGGGAACCGTGCCCTCGATGGTGTTCTCGATGGTGACGTCGACGCTCGACGGCGCCCAGTCGAAGGTCACGGTGACGGGCTTCTCGCCCTGCCCGTGGCGCAGCGCATTGGTGAGCGCCTCCTGCACGATCCGGTAGAGCGCGAGCTGCTGTCCGGTGCCGAGGTAACGGCTCTGGCCGGTCTCGGCGAAGCTGATGGTGAGTCCGGATGCGCGCATCTGGTCGAGCAGCCGGTCCAGGTCGGCGAGTACCGGCTGCGGGCCGTCGCCTTCGCTGTACCGCAGCTGGCTGAGCAGCAGGCGCACGTCGGCGAGGGCCTCGCGAGCCGTCGTGGAGATGGCGATGAGGGACTCGTCGACGGCCTCCGGGTTGGCGGCGCGTGCGTAGCGGGCTCCGTCGGCCTGGGCGACGACGACGGCGAGCGAGTGGGCGACGACGTCGTGCATGTCGCGCGCTATGCGGTTGCGCTCCTGCTCGACGATCACGACCTCTTCGGCGACCTGGCGGGCCGCGGTGCTCTCCCGGTTGCGGATGACCGCGCGAACAAGGAGGCCGAGCAGCCACGGACCGCCGAGGGCTGTCAACAGGCCTCCGAAGAGCACGGCGAACTGCAGCACGATCAGCGGAAGGTCGCTCCAGCCGAGCAGGGTGAGGGACACTCCCATGCCGGAGCCGCCGAGGGTGAGGTAGGCGGCGGCAATGAATGCACCCAGGCCCACGGACGCGAGCCCGACCCAGCGGATCACCCGGCCGCCGTAGGCGGAGGTCGTGTACAGCACCATCAGGGTCGCGACGTTGTACAGGTTGGGGTACATCCCGACAATCATCTGCAGGAGCGAGAAGAACCAGGCCATCGAGAGCGCCAGCGTGGGATTGATACGGCGCACACCGAGAGCCGCGGCGTAGCCGAGCAGCACGAAGTAGCCGGCATACCCGACCCCGGACTGGTTGCTGCCGAGCACCGCGACGCTGCAGAGCAGGTAAGCGACCGCCAGGAAGGCGTCGACCGCGTACTGGTACGGGCGCAGGACTCGGAACATACTCCAACGCTAGGTGTCCGGGCCGTCCACCGCGACGATTCGACGCGCTAATCAGCCGTCAGGCGGCAAAGATCATCCGATCGGCGTATTAGAAGCCGAGGCGCCCCAGCTGGCGGGCGTCCCGCTGCCACTCCTTGGCGACCTTGACCCGCATGGACAGGAAGACCTGCTTGCCGACGAGCTTCTCGATCTCCTTGCGGGCGCGGGCACCGACATCCTGCAGGCGCTCGCCCTGGTGTCCGATGATGATGCCCTTCTGGCTGTCGCGCTCGACGAAGAGGTTGGCGTAGATCTCGACGAGGTCCTTGTCGTCGCGATCGATCATGTCGTCGATGGTGATCGCGATCGAGTGCGGCAGTTCGTCCTGCACACCCTCGAGCGCCGCCTCGCGGATGAGCTCGCTGATGCGCGCCTCGAGTCCTTCGTCGGTGACGGCGTCTGAGGGGTAGAGGGCGGGCGACACCGGCATCAGGCCGATGAGCTGCGTCGTGAGGATGTCGAGCTGGATGTTGCTGGTCGCCGAGATCGGGATGATCGCCTCCCAGTCGTCGCGCAGCGCCGAGATCGCGAGCAGCTGCTCGGCGACGGCGGGGCGGGACGCGGCGTCGATCTTCGTAACGATGGCCACCTTCTTCGCGCGGGGGAACGAATCGAGCTGCTCGCTGATGAACCTGTCGCCAGGTCCGAGCTTCTCGTTGGCCGGCAGGCAGAGCCCGACGACATCGACGTCACCGAGGGTGGTCTGCACGATACTGTTGAGCCGCTCGCCGAGCAGGGTGCGCGGGCGGTGCATTCCGGGAGTGTCGACGAGAACGAGCTGCCCGTTGCTCTTGTGCACGATGCCCCGGATGGCGCGGCGCGTGGTCTGCGGCTTGGACGACGTGATGGCGACCTTCTCGCCCACCAGCGCGTTCGTCAGGGTCGACTTGCCCACGTTGGGGCGTCCGACAAAGGACACGAACCCCGCCCGGAACTGGATCTCGTCGGTCATGAGCTGCTCGTTTCTGTTGCGGAAGTCTTCTGGTTATCGCCGTCGGCGAAGGATGCCTGCACGTCGATGAGAGCCTGGTCGCGCTCGACGAGCACGGTGCTGAGTCGCCGGCGGCGCCCCTCCGTGCGGTCGGCGCGCAGCACGAGGCCGGAGATGGTGGCGGTCGAGCCGACGACGGGCAGGCGGCCGAGGGTCTTGGTGAGCAGGCCGCCGACCGAGTCGACCTCGTCGTCGTCGAGCTCGATGCCGAACAGGTCGCCCAGTTCGTCCACCGGCAGCCGGGCGCTCACGCGGTACTGGCCGTTTCCGAGATCCTCGTATTCGGCGACATCGTGGTCGTACTCGTCGGAGATGTCGCCGACGAGCTCTTCGATGATGTCCTCGAGCGTGACGAGGCCGGCGATGCCGCCGTACTCATCCACCACCATGGCGAGGTGGTTCGAGTCGAGCTGCATCTGGCGCAGCAGGCTGTCGGCCTTCTGCGACTCGGGCGCGAACAACGCGGGGCGGGCCAGCTCGGAGGCGGTGATCTGCTCGGCGCCGAGCGGGCGCTCGTAGTGCAGACGGGCGACGTCGCGCAGGTACAGCACACCGAGGATCTCGTCGATGTTCTCGCCGGTCACCGGCAGGCGCGACACTCCGGTGCGCAGGAACAGGCCCATGGCCGTGCCGATCGTCGCGTCGTGGTCGATAGTCACCATGTCGGTGCGCGGGATCATGATCTCGCGCGCAACGGTGTCGCTGAACTCGAAGATCGAGTGGATGAGCTCGCGGTCGTCCTCCTCGAGCACCTCGAGCTCGGTGGCCTCATCCACCATGCTCAGCAACTGCTCCTCACTGGAGAACGTCGCCGTCTTGGGGCGACCGGGCGTGACCCGGTTGCCGACGGCGACGAGGGCGTTGGCGATGGGGCCGAGGAACAGCCGGATGCCGCGGATGAGCGGCGCCGTGAAACGGATGATGGCACGCGAGTGCGCGCGTCCGACGCTGCGCGGGCTCGATCCGACGAGCACGAATGACGCGGCGGTCATGATGAGGGCGCTGAACAGCAGCGCGATCCACCAGGTATCGGGAAACGAGTAGGCGAAGGTCAGCGACACGAGCACGGCGGCCGTCGTCTCGGAGACGACGCGCATGAAGTTGATCGCGTTGAGGTGTGTGCCGACGTCGTTCGAGATGGCAAGCAGCGACCGCTTCGACTTGCTGTCGCTCGCGATGTCGACAAGATCCGTGCGGCTCAGCACCGACAGTGCTGAGTCCGCGGCGGCGAGCAGCCCACCGAAGAGCACAAGCAGCACTGCGACGGTGATGAAGACGGGGATCATGCCGAACTACCTTTTTCGCTCGGCGACGGCGAACCCGAGGAGGATGTCGCGCTGGATGCCGAACATCTCCTTCTCCTCGTCAGGCTCAGCGTGGTCGAAGCCCAGCAGGTGCAGCAGGCCGTGCGTGGTCAGCAGCAGCAGTTCGTCGAGAGTCGAGTGGCCCGCGGTCTCCGCCTGGCCGATGGCGACCTGCGGGCACAGCACGATGTCGCCGAGCAGGCCGGGAGGCGTGATCGCCTCGTCGCTGCCGGGGCGCAGTTCGTCCATCGGGAAGCTCAGCACATCGGTCGGGCCAGGCTCGTCCATCCACTGCACGTGCAGTTGCTCCATGGCGGCCTCGTCGACGAGCACAATGGCAAGCTCGGCGTCCTGGTGCACGCGCATCTCGTCGAGCGCGAAGCTCACGAGGCGCTGCAGGGTCGGTTCGTCGACCGGGATGCCGGACTCGTTGTTGATCTCTACGGACATGTCATCGTCTCCAGCGGGGCGAGGTCGGGCGAGGGGCGCGGTCGTAGTCGCGCGCCAGTTTCTCGGCATCGAAGGTGGTGTAGGCGTCGACGATCTGGCCGACGAGGGTGTGGCGCACCACATCGGCGCTGGTCAGTCGCGAGAAGTGGATGTCGTCGATCTCCGCGAGCACACGCGTCACCAACTGCAGGCCGCTCGCCCCCGCGGGCAGGTCGACCTGGGTGACGTCGCCGGTCACGACCATCTTCGAGCCGAAGCCCAGACGGGTCAGGAACATCTTCATCTGCTCGGGGCTGGTGTTCTGCGCCTCGTCGAGGATGATGAACGCATTGTTCAGGGTGCGACCGCGCATGTAGGCAAGCGGCGCGACCTCGACGGTGCCGGCCGCGAGCAGCTTCGGCACGATCTCGGGGTCCATCATCTCGTTGAGCGCGTCGTACAGCGGGCGCAGGTAGGGGTCGATCTTGTCGGTGAGGGAACCGGGCAGGAACCCGAGCCGCTCCCCCGCCTCGACGGCCGGACGCGTCAGGATGATGCGCTCGACCTCCTTGCGCTGCAGGGCCTGCACGGCCTTCGCCATGGCGAGGTAGGTCTTTCCGGTGCCGGCCGGGCCGATGCCGAAGACGATGGTGTTCTCATCGATGGCGTCGACGTAGTCCTTCTGCCCGAGGGTCTTCGGGCGCACGCTTTTGCCGCGGCTCGTCAGGATCGCCTGGCTGAGCAGCTCGGCGGGGCTGCCGGCCTTGTCGTGCAGGATCTTCGCCGATCGGGTGACCTCCGCGGGTTCGAGGTCCTGGCCGTTCTCTACCATTTGGATGAGCTCCTCGACCAGTTGCCTGGCCTCGTGTAGTTGGTCTCCGGCCTCGGTGTTGTCCGACGGGGCCGACATGGTGATTCTGTTGCCGCGCACGAGCACGGAGACGAGCGGGAACTGCTTCTCGACGGTGCGCAGCAGTCGGTCCTGAGGGCCGAGCAGTCGCACCATCGCGACACCGTCCACCTCCACGTCGATTCGGTCGAATCCGGGGATCTGGCTGCTGTCGCTACTCGGCAAGGGTGCCTTCCTGCAGTGCGCCACTCAGTACGTGAGCGTGGACGTGGAACACGGCCTGACCGGCGCTCTCACCGGAGTTGAAGATGAGACGGTACTCGCCGTTGGAGTGTTCGGCGGCCAGGTCATTGGCGACCGAGACCATCTCGGACAGCAGTGCGGGGTCGCCCCCTGCGAGCTCGGCGACGTTCGCGAACTCCTCCGTCTTGGGAACGACCAGCAGGTGCACGGGAGCCTGGGGTGCGATGTCGCGGAATGCGATGATCGCCTCGCTCTCGAAGACGATGTCCGCGGGGATCTCGCGCGCGACGATCCTGCTGAAAATTGACATGGGTACAGCTTAAACCGTCGCGAGTTACCAGCGGGTGAGTTTCGCGCTCAGCACAGCAATCGCTGCGGGACCGGCCGTCGAGGTGCGCAGAACGCCGTCCCCCAGCCGGACGAGGGATGCCCCGGCCGCGACCAGCGCGTCCAGTTCGTGCGGCGCGATGCCACCCTCGGGGCCTACGACGAGAACGACGTCGCGGTCATCCAGTTCGACGGCGGTGAGCGCCTGCTCGGCCGTCGGTTCGAGCACCAGCAGGTGCGTGTGGGCGGCCAGCTTGGCGAGCTGGTTGGTGGAGACGAGGTCGAGCACGTCGGGCAGCCACGCGCGGATCGACTGCTTGCTGGCCTCCCGCGTGATCGCGGACCAACGGTCGTGCCCCTTCGCGATCTTGCTGCCCTCCCAGCGGGAGATGGAGCGGGCGGCGGTCCACGGGATGACGGCATCCACACCGAGCTCGGTCGACACCTGCACGGCCAGCTCGTCGCGGTCGCCCTTCGCGAGCGCCTGGGCGAGCACGATCGCGGGGGCCCCGCGCGGGACATCCCGAATCTCAGCGACCTCGATCGCGAGCTCGGTGTGCTCGGCGGTCACGATGGGGCCGGTCGCGACGAGACCGCGGCCGTTGCCGATCGAGACGGTCTCGCCGACCGCGAGGCGGCTCACCGTGACGGCATGCCTGGCTTCGGGGCCGTCGATGCTCACGCGGTCGCCGACGGCGGCACTCTCGATGAGTTCGTTGAGGTAGAAGTGGGCCATAGGAAGCTAGACGTGCAGGAACCGATCGCGCAGCTTCGCGAAGAGTCCCTGCTGGAACTCGGCGAGCTGCGGCGCTTTGGCCTTGTAGGTGCCGGCGAACTGGCGCAGCAGCTCCTGCTCCCTGGCGTTCAGCTTGGTCGGGGTCAGAACCTGCACACCGATCTTCAGGTCGCCGCGTCCGTTGCCGCGCAGACGCGAGATGCCGCGCTCCTTGAGGGTCACGACCTCGGCGCTCTGCGTGCCGGGCTTGAGTTCGAGCTCGATCGGGCCGTCGAGCCCGGGGAACTTCGCTGTGGTGCCCAGCACGGCGTCGGCCATGCTGATCTCAAGGGTCGCGAGCAGGTCGTCGCCGTTACGGCTGAAGATGTCGTTGTGCTTGACCTTGATCTCGAGGAACAGGTCGCCGTGCGGGCCGCCGGCCGGGCCGATCTCGCCCTGGCCGGGAAGCTGCAGGCGCAGGCCGGTGTCGACGCCGGCGGGGATGTCTACGGTCATCTTGCGGGTCGCGCGAACGCGGCCCTGTCCCGCACAGGTCGGGCAGGGGCTCGGGATGACGGTACCGAACCCGCGGCAGGTGCCACACGGGCTCGACGTCATGATGTTGCCCAGGAGGCTGCGCACGGCGCGCTGGATCTGGCCGGAACCGTGGCAGATGTCGCACACCACTGCGCGCGTGCCGGGAGCGCAGCAGGAACCCTCGCAGGCCTCGCACAGCACGGCCGTCGCGACCTCGAGGTCGCGCTTGGTGCCGAAGATGACCTCGTCGAGGTCGACATCGACACGAAGCAGGGCGTCGCCGCCACGCTCCTTGCGGGATCGGGGGGCTGCACCGCTGCCGCCGCTTCCGGGGGCCGCTGCGCCGAAGAACGCTTCGAAGATGTCGCCGAAGCCTGCCGCACCGCCGCCGCCGAAGCCGGGGTTGGGTCCGAGGTCGTACTCCTCGCGCTGGCGCGCGTCGCTCAGCACGTCGTAGGCGTGCGTGACCGACTTGAAGCGGTCGGATGCGTCCTCACTCGGGTTCACGTCGGGGTGGAACTCGCGCGCGAGACGGCGATACGCCTTTTTGATCTCGTCAGCCGTCGCGGTTCGTTCGACACCGAGTGTCTCGTAGTGGTCTGCCACGTTATCCGTCATTCCTCAGGTTGTAGTTCAGTCTTCGCCCAGCAGGCGGGTCAGGTAGCGCGCTACCGCCCGCACTGCCGCCATGTTGTTCGAATAATCCATTCGCGTCGGCCCGAGCACACCGAGCCTCGCGATAGCTGTTCCGGATGCACCGTAGCCATGAGTCAGCACGGAGGTCTCCCCCAGGCCGAACTCCGCGTTCTCACGACCGATGCTCACCGCGACACCGTGCTGGTCGTTCTTGTCGCTGCCGACCTCTCCGAAGAGCCGGAGCAGGGTGACCTGCTCCTCAATCGCCTCCAACACAGGGTAGATGCTTCCGCTGAAGTCTTCCTCCGTGCGCACGAGGTTCGCGGCACCCGCCATGACTAGTCGGTCCTGCCTATTCTCGGCAGCCTGCTCGACGAGGCTCGAGACGATGCGCTCGACGACCGGACGCTGCTGCGGCCCGAACTGCTGCGGCATCGCCGCTAGAGCGGTTGCCGCGTCGGCGAGACCGAGGCCGCCGATTCCCGCATTCAGTCGGGTGCGGAGCGTGGTGAGCAGTTCGCCGTCGAGGTCGGCGGGAAGGTCGATGTTGCGCTGCTCGACGCGCCCCGTGTCGGTGATGAACACCGACATGAGCTTGCGCGGGGCGAGCGGCACCAGCTCGACGTGACGCACCTTGGAGCGTGTGAGCGAGGGGTACTGCACCAGGGCGACCTGGTGGGTGAGCTGCGAGAGCAGTCGAACGGTGCGGGCGAGTACGTCATCCAGGTCGACAGACTGGCCGAGGAACGTCTCGATCGCGGTGCGCTGCGCGCTGGTCAGCGGCCGAAGGTCGGCCAGCTGGTCGACGAAGACGCGATAGCCCTTGTCGGTGGGCACCCGGCCGGACGACGTGTGGGGCGCGACGATCAGCTCTTCCTCCTCGAGGAGGGCCATATCGTTGCGGATCGTCGCGGCCGAGACGCCGAAGGAGTGGCGCTCGACGATCGACTTGGACCCGACGGGCTCGCGCGAGGCGACGTAATCCTGAACAATCACTCGAAGGACTTCGAGGCTGCGGTCGGAAACCATGCTGCACCCGCCCTTCGCCGCTAGCACTCCATAAGCCTGACTGCCAATTGTATCGCGACACACCCCCTCGCAGGCGTTGCACGCACGGTAATCCAAGCGCTACCTTGTCTCTGTGCGTTTCGGTCGCCCCATTTGGGGGCCAGCGCGTTCGTCAACCCGACATCGTCACCGAGCGGTTCGGTACCCCACAACGTTCCACCTGAAAGGCATCACATCATGACTGCTCCCACTCCTCCCGCAGCTGCGGCACCCCTGACCACGGCCGAGGACAACCAGTGGGCGTCCTTCGCGCACCTGGGCGGCATCCTCAGCTTCCTGCCCTCGCTCATCATCTGGCTGGTCTTCAAGGACCGCGGCGCCTTCACCAACCAGGAGGCCAAGGAGGCGCTGAACTTCCAGATCACCGTCGCCATCGGCCATGTCGCGATCTTCATCGTGAACTCGGTGCTCACCGCGGTCACCCTGGGCATCTGGGGCTTCATCGGCTGGATCCTGCCGCTCGCCCTGTTCGTCGTCCAGGTCATCTTCTCCATCCAGGGCTTCCTCAAGGCGAAGGACGGCATCGCCTACCGCTACCCGTTCGCGATCCGTTTCATCAAGTAACTTCTCGACACTTCGAGGGCCGGGATCACATCGATCCCGGCCTTCGGGCTTTAATGGGGGCATGTCAACGACACCTCCGCCCTACCAGCCGCCCGCCCAGCCGCCGTTTCAGCCCGCGCCGGTGCAGCCCATGAGCCCCGCCGACGAACGCCTCTGGGCGACCCTCGTGCACGTCGGCGCCCTGCTCTTCGGTGGTTGGCCGGCCCTCATCGGCTACCTTGTGCTGAAGGACCGCGGACCCTTCGTCAACGCGCACACCAAGACGGCGCTCAACTTCCAGATCACCATGCTGCTCGCCTCGCTCGTCGGCTGCGTGCTCATGCTGGTCATCATCGGCTTCTTCGTGGTGATCGCCGTCGGCATCGTCATCATCGTGTTCAGCATCATCGCCGCCATAGCCGCGAACAAGGGCGAGTTCTACACGTACCCGCTCACGATCGAATTCATCAAATAAGCGCAGTCATCACGTAGTCAGTCAGTCAGCCGTCGTACGACGGCGTCCGCCAGCAGCCGGCCGCGCAGGGTCAGTTCCACGGTTCCGCGCAGGGCGGCTGCCGCGTTGACCAGTTCGTCGGCGATCAGCCCCGCCACCGCCGTGCGACCGGATGCACTCAACTCGGCGATCGGCAGTCCCTCGCGAATCCGCGTGCGCAGGAGCACGGTCTCCGTGGCTCGGGTCGCTGCATCGAGAGTCTCGCGGCCCGCTGCCGGGGAGACCCCGGAAAGAATCCGCTCCGCGTAGGCGGCCGGGTGCTTGACGTTCCACCAGCGCACCCCGCCCACGTGGCTGTGCGCGCCGGGGCCGACGCCCCACCAGTCATGGCCCTGCCAATAGGAGAGGTTGTGCTGCGAACGCTGCTCGGCCGCACGCGCCCAGTTCGACACCTCGTACCACTCGTAACCGGCCTCGGCGAGCAGGGAATCGGCCAGCTCGTACATGTCCGCCGCGAGATCGTCATCCGGCATCGCCACCTCGCCGCGCCGGATCTGGCGCGCGAGCTTGGTGCCGTCCTCGACGATGAGGGCGTAGGCCGACAGGTGGTCGGGCTGCTGGGCGAGCGCGCGGTCAAGCGAGGTGCGCCAGTCGGCGAGGGTCTCCCCCGGCGTGCCGTAGATGAGGTCGAGGCTGACGGCGAGGCCGGCCTCGCGCGCCCAGGCCACAACGAGCGGAATGCGCTCGGGGTCGTGGGTGCGCTCGAGGGTCGCGAGAACGTGCGGAACGGCGGACTGCATCCCGAAGCTGACGCGGGTGAAGCCGGCTGCCCTGAGGGCCAGCAGGTACTCGAGGTCGACGGAGTCGGGGTTCGCCTCGGTCGTCACCTCGGCGCCCGGTTCGAGGCCCCACGTCTCGACCACGCTGGCGAGCATCGCCGCAAGGTCGGTGACCGGCAGCAGGGTCGGCGTACCTCCGCCGAAGAAGACCGTGGATGCCGCACGCGCAGGCAGTCCGGACGCCGCAAGCGCCGCCGCGCCCAACTCGACCTCGGCGATCGCCTGTCCGGCGTAGTCGCTGCGCTTGGCGCCGCGGAGTTCCTCGCTCGTGTACGTGTTGAAGTCGCAGTAGCCGCAGCGCACCCGACAGAACGGCACGTGCAGGTAGACGCCGAACCTCCTGTCGCCGGCGCCCTCGAGCACGCTCGCGGGCAGAAGGCCGTCGGCGGGTGCCGGATCGGCGAGAGGGAGGGCGGAGGGCATCCGTCAATTCTCCCACCCCCTGTCTGTCACCATGGACGGGTGAACTTCATACTCTGGGACGTCGACGGAACGCTGGTCTACAACGGGGCCGACGCCGGCAACCTGTACCACGACGCACTCGAGATCGTCGTCGGGCGTCCGCTCGGAGACCGCCTGCCCGGTACCCACGGCAAGACCGACGGGCAGATCATCACCGAGAACCTGAGCCATTTCGATCTCGACCCGGCCCTGCACCCGCTCGTCGTCGACCAGCTCGACGAGCTGTCGCGGCTGCGGCACGATGCCGGCAACCACCGCGAACTCTGCCCGGGGGTCGCCTCGGCCCTGGCCGCTGTCTCTGCCGGCGGCTGGACCAGCGGTCTGCTCACCGGCAACTCCGCGGCCCGAGCGCGGTACAAGGTGACCGGCGCGGGACTCTCCGCCGATCTCTTCGACTGGGAGCACTCCTACTTCGGCGAGCGGGATCCGCTGCGCACCGACCTGACCCGGCGCGCCCGCGCCGAGCTGCCCGATGCGCGCATCGTAATCATCGGCGACACCCCGAACGACGGGCTCGCGGCGGATGCTGCGGGCATGGAGTTCCTGGCCGTGGGCACCGGCGCCTTCTCCCTCGACGATCTGCGGGCCACCAGCGCGCGGGTCGTCGTGGCCGACCTCGCCACCGGGCTGCCCGGGATCCTCGAAGCGCTAGGAGATGGGACCCGCTAGCGCACGCTCGTAGCGGCGCGTGTAGAACGCCTGCGAGAGCCGCAGCACCGGGTAGCCGAGCCAGAAGAACCAGTTCGCGGGTCGGGAGAACGCAGTGATGCGCAGCCAGACGGAATCGTCGGGGTCACGCTCGACGATGAACCCCTCCTCTCCGTTCTCGGGATGCCCGGGCAGCGTGCCGTACGCGAAACCCTTGCGATCCGGCTCGTCCAGGACGTAGACCACCCGCGCGGGCGCCGACACCCGGAACGGCCCGAAGGGGATGCGCAGAATGGCGGTGTCGCCGGGGATCACGAAGGCCGTGCCATCCGGACCGAACATCGTCTCGGCAGGCGCGCCGATCGCGGCGGGCTCGACCGGCTCACCGCTCTCGTCGAAGGAGACGGGCCGGTAGCTCAGCTCGACGACCTCGCGCGGCGCCTGGAGCACATCCACCCGAAAGCCGCTCAGACGCTGGATGCCCCAGCTCATCGCCGTCGTCCAGGCCCAGTCGAACCGCTCATCGCCGTGTCCGATACGCACGCGGCGCTCGAGCGGACGGTAGCCGGTGGGCGGGAACTCGAGAAGGTCCTTCGCCTGGGTCGCGCCTACCGCCGCGTAGGTCACGGGACGCTGCCAGGGTTCGAGGGTCATGGGCTAATCGTAGGTTGCGCCGGGCCGCCGCCTGACACACTGGGGACATGGACTCCCTCTCGATAGCGGTCACCGGCGGTAATGGCAAACTCGGACAGGCGGTCGTGGCGGACCTCCGCGCGCACGGTCACTCCGTGGTGGTCCTCGACTCGCAGGGTGCCCATGAGGACGGATTTGTGCGCACCGACCTCACCGATTACGGCCAGGTCATCGACGCCCTGCACGGCGTCAATGACCAGCACACCGGGCTGGACGCGGTTGTGCACCTGGGAGCGATTCCCGCCCCTGGCCTGGCGCCCGACTCGGCGGTGTTCCAGAACAACATGGCAGCGACGTTCAACGTGTTCCAGGGGGCCAGGCGCGCGGGCATCCAGCGCATCGTCTATGCGTCGAGCGAGACGGTGCTCGGGCTGCCGTTCTCCGTGGCACCGCCGTACATCCCGGTGGACGAGGAATACGACACCCGGCCCGAGTCGGTCTACTCGCTCGTGAAGCACCTCGAGGAGGAGATGGCGCGCAAGCTGGTGCGCTGGGATCCCGCGCTGTCGATCAGCGCGCTGCGGTTCTCGAACGTGATGGCCCCTTCCGACTATTCAGGATTCTCGTCGTTCACGACCTCATCCCGTCAGTGGAACCTGTGGGGCTACATCGACGCTCGGGATGGCGCGCAGGCCGTGCGTCTCGCGCTCACCGCCGCCCAGCCGGGCTTCGAGGCGTTCATCATCGCGGCGGCCGACACGGTCTCTCCCCTGCCGTCGGCTTCACTGGTTGCCGACAGTTTTCCTGAAGTTCCGTTCACGCCGACACCGGGATCACACGATACCCTGCTCTCCATCGACAAGGCCCGCCGCCTGCTGGGCTACGCGCCGGAGTACAGCTGGCGCGACTGACCGCCGGCGTCTCCCGTCGGACTCCCCGCGGTGGGTTTCGAAAATTCAGGGCTTTGGTCGCCGAGGTGCTCACAGGGACTGATTACACCCTCGCCGCGACGAGATCCCTGAGTTTCCAACACCGCTGCGAGGCTAGGACTTTCGGGTAGACGCGCGCACGTGCATCTCCTCGCCCTGCGGGCCGTAGAGGCTGAGGAACTCGACGGCGTTCTGGTCCGCCCGCCAGACCCAGTGCGGCGTGTGGGTATCGAACTCGGCGGCCTCCCCCGCGCCCAGGATGAGGTCGTGCTCGCCGAGCACGAGGCGCAGCCGCCCGCGGATGACGTACATCCACTCGTGACCGGGGTGCGTCTTGAGCTCGGGCACGCGGTCCAGCGGACCGGCCTGGATCATGTGCTTAAAGGCCTGCATCCCTGTCGCACCCTTGCCGAGCGGCAGGATCGTCTGCCCGAACTTCGTGATGGGTCGCGGGTGTATCCGCGGATCCCCGGTCGCCGGCGCCCCCACCAGCCCGTCGAGCGGCACCCCGTACAGGCTCGCGAGCGGGAGCAGCAGCTCCAGCGTGGGTTTGCGCTGGCCCGACTCAAGCCGCGAGAGGGTGCTCACCGAGATGCCGGTTTCGGCGGCGACACCCGCGAGCGTGAGACCGCGCTGCGTGCGGGTCACCTTGAGTCGCGGTCCGACCGCGGCAAGAACGTCATCCATAGCTCTCAGTTTGCCACTTCGGCAAGAGAGCTTGCTGGTTCTGGACGCCCCGGCGCACGATCAAGGAATGAACAACTTCGACGTCATCATCTTCGGGGGCGGGGCCGCCGGGCTCGCCGCCGCCACGGCCCTCGGCCGTTTCCGCCGCTCCGTGCTCGTCATCGACGGCGGTCAGCCGCGCAATGCGCCCGCAGACGGGGTGCACAACTTTCTCACTCGGGACGGCATCGACCCGCGCGAGCTGCAGCGGATCGGACGCGAGCAGGCGGCCGAGTACGGCGTGCAATTTCTCGACGCCGCAGTGACAGCGGTGCGACCCGGCTTCTCGGTGGATGCCGGCGACACCTTCACAACGCCTCGCCTCGTGCTCGCCACGGGCGTGACCGACGACTTGCCCGACATCCCCGGGCTCGCCGACCGCTGGGGACGCGACGCCATCCACTGCCCGTACTGCCACGGCTGGGAGGTGCGCGATCGCACGATCGGCATCCTCGGCACGCACACGATGGTCGCGCACCAGGCGGTCATGTTCCGCGAGCTCAGCGACGACGTGACCGTCTACCTCGATCCGGCGATCACGCTCTCCGCCGACGATGCCGCCCTGTTCGCTGCACGCGGCATCCGGGTCGTGCACGGCGCCGTCGCCTCGCTCGATGTGCGGGATGACGCACTCACCTCGATCACCCTCGCCGATGGCTCCCGGCACGCCGTCGAGGCTCTCGCCGTGGCATCCCGGATGTCCCCGCGTGCCGACATGGTCGCCGGGCTCGGCCTGCTCCCCGTGGAGCATCCCCGCGGGCTCGGCACGCACATTCCCGTGGACGAGTTCGGGGCGACCTCCGTCGCGGGCATCTGGGCCGCGGGCAACGTCTCCGACCCGATGGCACAAGTGGTGACGTCAGCCGCCCAGGGACTCATGGTCGGCGCCGCCGTCAACTCCGACATCATCGCGCAGCACAACGCGACCGCGCTGGCCCGCCCCTGACCCCGGGCCTTTCGGAAATTCAGGGCTTTGGTCGCAGAACTCACCACGGGAAAGGTTTCAGGCGGATGGCGGTGCCAAAGCCCTGAATTTCCACAACCCCCACGCTCAGAGGAGGCGGTCGAGGGCTGGGAGCTGCGAGGGCACGTAGGGGTCGCGTCCGGCCGGGAGCTCGGACCAGGCCAGTAGGGCGAGCCTGCCCTTCACGAAGTGCAGCTGCAGGGATCCCGCCGAGTCGCCCTCGGTGCGCACCTTGCGGTCGACGAGGTGGACGCCGTCGGGCACCTCCGGAGCCTCGTCGACGACCTCGATGGTGAAGCACACGTGTGATCCGGCGTGGGCGAGACCGGCGTGCCGAGCGGTTCGCAGTTGAACGAGAGCTTCCTCGCGGCCGCCGGGCATCCTATCGATGAGGGCGAACAGCAGGTTGCGCTCCTGCAGCGTCAGCGCGCGCGGCTGACGCGGCTGGGCCTTGTACTCCCCGACCTGCTGCGCTGTGGCCGCGTGCACGGCCGGGTCGAGCGCCTTGCGCCACACCCGGGCACGCCGAAATGCCCCGACGATTGTTTCGCCGATCGCGTGAAAGAAGATCTCCCCGATCAGGTCAATAATCCACATCAGGACGATTCCATGACGCGACCGTAGCGCCGCACGAAGAACGCCTGCGCGAGCCGAAGCGGCCAAGCGACAAGACGCCACGCGCCGACCGGCCGGGAGATGGAGCGATTCACGAACCACAGCCGGCCCAGGGAGTCCGTCTCCAGCAGGAACGCCTCCTCGCCTGCCAGAGGATGTCCCACAAGAGTCTCGTAGCCGAAGCCGGCAGAAGTGACCCACGCCACCCGAACCGGCTCGCGCACGGGCCCGAGCCGCACCTCAAGAACGTCGCCGACCGCGACCGGCGCCGAGGAGGAGACGCGGAACCCCGCGCGGGTCTTGATACCCCAGGTCATGAGCACGGGCAGCGCATCCTCGAATGAACAGGTCAGGAGTGTGCGGCGTGAAACGAGCCGGTAGCCGGGCGGAGCCGGTGCCTCGGAGAGGGTAATGCCGGCGAACGGAAAGTTGGCCGCCGGAACCGTCACTACTTCTTCTTCGCCTCGGTGTCGCCGGTCAGCGCTGCGACGAACGCCTCCTGCGGAACCTCGACGCGTCCGACCATCTTCATGCGCTTCTTGCCCTCCTTCTGCTTCTCGAGGAGCTTGCGCTTGCGGGTGATGTCACCGCCGTAGCACTTGGCGAGAACGTCCTTGCGCATTGCGGAGATGCTCTCGCGGGCGATGATGCGTGCGCCGATGGCTGCCTGGATCGGCACCTCGAACTGCTGGCGCGGGATGAGCTTTTTGAGTCGCTCGGTCATCAGGACTCCGTAGGCGTACGCCTTTTCCCGGTGCACGATCGCGCTGAACGCGTCGACGGCCTCACCCTGCAGCAGGATATCGACCTTCACGAGGTCAGCAGCCTGGTCGCCGATCGGCTCGTAATCCAGTGAGGCGTAGCCAGCGGTCTTGCTCTTCAGCTGGTCGAAGAAGTCGAACACGATCTCGCCGAGCGGCATCGTGTAGTGCAGTTCGACGCGGTCCTCGCCGACGTACTCCATGCCCTGCATGGTGCCGCGGCGGCCCTGGCACAGCTCCATAACGGTTCCGACGAAGTCCTTGGGGAGCAGGATGGACGCCTTGACGACCGGCTCGCGCACCTCGGCGATCTTGCCGCCCGGGAACTCGCTCGGGTTGGTGACGGTCACGGTCTTCTTGTCGTCGGTGGTGACCTCGTAGATCACGGACGGCGCCGTGGCGATCAGGTCGATGCCGAACTCGCGCTCGAGGCGCTCAGTGATGATCTCGAGGTGCAGCAGGCCGAGGAAGCCGCAGCGGAACCCGAAGCCGAGCGCGACGGACGTCTCGGGCTCGTAGACAAGTGCGGCATCCGACAGCTTGAGCTTGTCGAGCGCCTCGCGCAGCAGCGGGTAGTCGCTGCCATCGATCGGGTAGAGCCCCGAGAACACCATCGGCATGGGCTCGGAGTAGCCCTTGAGCGCGACGGTCGCGGGCTTCGCGAACGAGGTGACCGTGTCGCCGACTTTGGAGAGGCGCACGTCCTTCACACCGGTGATCAGGTAGCCGACCTCGCCGACGCCGAGACCCTTGGTGGGCGTCGGTTCGGGCGCGCTGACACCGATCTCGAGCACCTCGTGGGCGCTCTTGGTGCTCATCATCATGATCTTCTCGCGCGGGTTGATCTTTCCGTCGATCATGCGCACGTAGGTGATCACGCCCCGGTAGGCGTCGTAGACCGAGTCGAAGATCATCGCGCGGGCGGGCGCGTTCGCATCCCCGACGGGCGGCGGGATGAGACGGGTCGCCTGGTCGAGAAGCTCCGGTACGCCTACCCCGGTCTTGCCCGAGACGAGCAGGATGTCTTCGGGCTTGCACCCGATGAGCCCGACGATCTCTTTGATGTACTTCTCGGGGTCGGCTGCCGGCAGGTCGATCTTGTTGAGCACGGGGATGATCGTGAGGTCGTTCTCGAGCGCGAGGTACAGGTTCGCGAGCGTCTGGGCCTCTATGCCCTGCGCGGCGTCGACGAGCAGGATCGCACCCTCACACGCGGCGAGCGAGCGAGACACCTCGTAGGTGAAGTCGACGTGCCCGGGGGTGTCGATCATGTTCAGCGCGTAGGTCTTGCCGTCGAGCTCCCAGGGCATACGAACGGCCTGGCTCTTGATGGTGATGCCGCGCTCGCGCTCGATGTCCATGCGGTCGAGGTATTGCGCGCGCATGTCGCGGTCGCTCACCACTCCCGTGATCTGGAGCATACGGTCGGCAAGGGTCGACTTGCCGTGATCGATGTGGGCGATGATGCAGAAGTTGCGGATGAACGCCGGATCGGTGGAGGCAGGCTCGAGGGCTGTGTTTGCGCGGGGAGACATTTGTCGGCAATTCTCCCACGAACCGAGGCCTTAGGTGCGCGCGAGGGTGCTGCGGGCGGCCGCGAGCACCGCATCCACGGTGATTCCGCGCAGCGCGAGGATCTCCGGACCGCTCCCCGACTCACCGAATGCCTCGACTCCGATGACCTCGCCACGTGTTCCGGCGAACCGCCACCAGCCGTCGCTGCGTCCCGCCTCGACCGCGACGCGCGCGGTGAGGGATGACGGCAGCACCGACTCCCGGTACTCGTCGGAGGCCTCCACGAACCATTCGACCGAGGGCATCGAGATGACCCGCACGGCGACATCCGCCAACTGGGAACCCGCTTCGATCGCGAGCGAGACCTCGCTGCCGGTCGCGATTATCGCGAGCTCATCGCCCGCCCCGCTCTGCCAGGCGACGTAGCCGCCGTTCGCGACCCCCACGTCGATGTTGTCGCGCGCACCCAGAACGGGCACGTCCTGTCGACCGAGAATGAGCGCGGTCGGTCCGGCCGGCCGCGACACGAGGCGTCGCCACACGGCGAGCACCTCGGCGGCGTCAGCAGGGCGAACGACATCGAGCCCGGGCACGATGCGCAGCGACGCGACCTGCTCGACAGGCTGGTGGGTCGGGCCGTCCTCGCCGACCGCGACCGAGTCGTGGGTGAAGACGTAGACCACGGGCACCTGCATCAGTGCCGCCAACCGGATGCTCGGCCGCATGTAATCGCTGAACACCAGGTACGTCGATCCGAACGGCCGCCACGGCCCGTGCAGCGCGATTCCGGTGAGTATCGCGGCCATCGCGTGCTCGCGAATGCCAAAACGCACGAACTCGCCGCCGGGATTATCCGCCGAGACGGCCGAGCCCGGCACGGCGACGTTCGTGGAACCCGCGAGGTCGGCGGAGCCGCCCCACCAGGTGCGGAGATCCGCGAGGGCCGTGATCACGGCGCCGTTGGTCTTGCGGGTGGCGACGGGGCTGCCCGGAGCGGCAAGCGCAACCGAATCGATCGCGGCGAGCTGCGCCGCGGCATCCGCACCCGCACGGAAGGCGAGCCAGGCGTCGGCGCCGTCCCAGCGGGCGAGCTGCTCGCGCCATGCCCGCTCGAGCGCGACCCCACGATCGAGCGCAAGCCGGGTGTACGCAAGCACCTCGTCGGACACGAGGTCCTTGAGCGGGGCGTCGGCCGCAAAGCCGAGCGCGACCTTGACCGCAGCGACCTCTTCGGCCCCGAACCCGCCCGAGTGCGCGGCGGAGGTGCCGGAGAAGCGGACCGAGGGAGCACCGATGACCGAGCGGAGCGCGACGAAGGTGGGTCGCCCGTCCGACTCTCGGGCAGAGCGCAGCACACTCTCGATGAGCTCCGTGTCGGTAGCGTCGTCGATTTCGAGCACCCGCCAGCCATAGGCACGGTAGCGGGCGCGCACGTCCTCGCTGAACGCCTCGACGCTACCGCTGTCGATAGTGATGCTGTTGTCGTCCCAGATGAGCACAAGGTTGTCGAGGCCGAGCGTGCCTGCGAGGCTCGAGGCCTCCCCCGAGACGCCCTCCTGCAGGCAGCCGTCGCCCGCGACGACCCAGATGGTCTGGTCGAGCATGCCCGTGTCGCCCGCGAACAGAGCCGCCTCACGGCGTGCGGCGAGCGCCATGCCCACCGCCGAAGCGACGCCCTGGCCGAGAGGACCGGTGCTCATGTCGACGCCGGGTGTGTGGCCGCGTTCGGGGTGCCCGGGGGTGAGCGAGCCCAGCTTGCGGCTCGCCGCGATGTCGTCGAGGGTGAGGCCGTAGCCGGTGAGGAAAAGCTGCACGTAGAGCAGCAGGCTCGCGTGACCGGCGCTCAGCACGAAGCGGTCGCGCACGGCCCAGTCGGGGTTCGCGGGGTTGTGGCGCAGCACGCGCGAGAACAACACGTGCGACAGTGGTGCGAGCGCCATGGCCGTTCCGGCGTGTCCATGCCCCTTCGCCTCCACGACGTGTGCTGGAATCGCGGTCGCAGCGGCGATCGCGCGCGACTCGAGTCGAGGGTCGGATTCTTGTGAACGACGGTGTTCGATAGCCATGTTGCTCACTTTGGTATACAAATGTACTTAAGTCAATCGAAGGAGATCCGACATGGCGCACGTTCTGTCGACCGGCTCGGGCGTGGTGCTCGAACTCATCCGGTCGGGCGCCGCGACGACGCGAACCGACCTCATCGAGGAGCTCGGCTGGTCGCGTATCACCCTCGCCCGCCGGCTCGACGAGCTGCTCGCCGCATCCATCATCGTGATCGCCGGCCAGCGTGACTCGCAGGGCGGACGTCCGGCCGAGCATTTCGCTGTCAACAAGGATGCCGGTCTGCTGCTCGGCATCGATGTCGGCGGCTCGCACACCCGGGTCGGTGTCACCGATCTCGTCTCCACCGTGCTCATCGAGGATGAGGCGGACATCGGCCTCGCCGACGGACCCGAAGACATCTTCAAGTGGGCCATCCAGGTCTTCGACCACCTGCTGCTGCAGCTCGGCAAGACCCGCGCCGACGTGCGGGGCGTCGGGGTCGGCGTTCCGGGACCGGTCGACGCGACGACGGGCCGCCTCGCCTCCCCGCAGATCAACGCCGAGTGGCAGGGCATCCTCGTCAAGGACTACTTCCCCGACGACTTCACCGCCGTGTTCGCGGTCGACCGCGACGTGAACATCGTGGCGATCGGCGAATCCCGTCTCGGCTGGCCGGAGTACCGGGACATCACCGTGCTCAAGCTCGGGCTCGGCATCGGCTGCGGACTGGTGCTCGACGGGCAGATTTATCGGGGAGCGCGAGGCGGCGCCGGGGACTTCGCGCACTTCTCCCGCGGCGGCGACGAGCCGTGCACCTGCGGCAGGCAGGGCTGCCTCGAGGCGATCGCGAGCGGGTACTACATCCGTCGCGAACTGATCGCGCGCGGCTACCCGGTGCGCACAAGCGCCGACATCGTTGCCCTCGCCGCGAGGGGCAATAAGGATGCGCTCGAGCTCCTCACCGCCGCTGGGGCCGAGATCGGCGACGCGCTCGTCGATGTCGTGGGGATACTCAACCCCGCGGTGGTGGTGCTCGGCGGCAACCTATCCCAGGCCGGCGAGCCCTTCGTCGGGGCCATCCGGCGAGCGCTGTTGGCGAAGTCGCGGGACTTCTCGGGCCAGGGCCTCATCGTGGCGTCGAGTCGCCTCGGGCAGAAGGCGGGGGTGCTCGGCGCATCCCTCATCGCACAGGACGCCCTCTTCGAGGCGGACCGGATCAGCCGACTCACCCGCCAAACGGCACGCTGAGACACTTTGGCTCACATGTGGTCAAAAGTCCTGTTGTCGGTATAGGCTCGGGCGAAGGCGGCACTGACGCGGCCGGAAAGCCCAAGGAGATTCCGAATGCCTGAAGCCGCTGAGACGAGCAACGCTCTCGATGCCGCCCTCTCGGAGAGCTCCATTTCCGTTGCCGCCTCCGCCCCCGACTGGCGCGGCGCCGTCACCCTCGCGGGCGATGCACTCGTCGCCGGCGGCGTCACCACCGCGGCCTACACGGCCGAGATGATCGCCGCGATCGACGAGCTCGGACCCTACGTGGTCATCGCGCCCGGCCTTGCCCTCGCCCACTCCCGCCCGTCCCCCGCTGTGCTGCGCGCGGGCCTCAGCTGGATCTCGCTGACCGAGCCCGTGCCCTTCGGCCACCCGAGCAACGACCCGGTGTCCCTCGTCATTGGCCTGGCCGCACCCGACCACGACGGACACCTCGAAGTGATGTCCGCACTTGCCGGTGTGCTGTCGGATGACGCGGCTCTCGCCCGCCTGAAGGCCGCGAGCTCGCCCGCCGACCTCAAGACCCTGCTCAGCCAGCTGAGCGCTTGATAGTCCCACCCTCGAGAAAGGTACCCACCATGAGCATCAAGATCGTCGCCGTCTGTGGAATGGGGATCGGCACGTCCGTTCTCCTCAAGATGAACACCGAGAAGGTGCTGCGCTCCCTCGGAGTGGATGCCGACGTGGAGGCTGCCGACATCGGCGTCGCGCGCGGCATGGCCCGTGACGCGCAGATCGTGCTGACCTCCGAGGAGTTCGTGCCCGAGATCGGCGAGATCGACGCCGAAGTCATCGTGATCAACAACTTCTTCGACCTCGACGAGATCACCGAGAAGCTCAAGATCGCCCTCGACTAGACCGTACGTCCACCCATCAACCCGAAACACCCAGACAGAAGGAGCACCCCACAATGGAGTGGTTAGTTGTTGTACTCGACTTCATCGGCAAGCAGATCCTCAATGTTCCGGCGTATCTCGTCGGAATCATCACCGCGATCGGACTCATCGCCCTCAAGCGGCCCGCCGGAAACGTCATCGGCGGCGGCCTCAAGGCGGCGCTCGGCTTCCTGATCCTCGGGGCGGGCGCCGGCGTCGTCGTCGCTTCGCTCAACCCGCTCGGCAACCTGATCCTTGCGGTCACGGGCGCCCAGGGCGTCATCCCGACCAATGAGGTCATCACGGCACTCGCGGCCGAGCAGTACGGGGCGACCAGCGCCTACGTGCTCGTCGTCGGGTTCATCGTGATGCTGCTCCTCGCGCGGTTCACGCCGCTCAAGTACGTGTTCCTCACCGGTCACCACATGGTGTTCATGTCGATCCTGCTGGCGGTTGTGCTCTCGGTCGGCTTCGGTGACAACCTCAGCTGGCTCGTCATCCTCGTCGGTGGTGGCCTGCTCGGCGTGATCATGGTCGTGATGCCCGCGTTCGCCCACCCGTGGACGAAGCGCATCACCGGCGATGACAGCATCGCGATCGGCCACTTCGGAACCCTCGGCTACATCGCCGCTGGCGCCGCGGGCCAGGCCGTCGGTGGCACGAGCCAGTCGACCGAGAAGATCAACTTCCCGCAGGGCCTCAAGTTCCTGCGCGACTCCATGGTAGCGACCTCGGTCTCGATGGTGCTGATCTACATGGTCTTCGCCATTTGGGGACTGTTCTCACTACCGATGGAGCAGGCACTCGCCGTCTTCGGATCCCCCGACGCGGGCGCCTACATCATGGCCGCGTTCGCTCAGGCACTGCAGTTCGGTGTCGGTGTCGCGATCATCCTCTACGGAGTGCGCACGGTGCTCGGTGAGCTCGTCCCCGCCTTCCAGGGCATCGCCGAGAAGGTGGTTCCGGGCGCCAAGCCCGCGCTCGACATCCCGCTCGTGTTCCCCTTCGCCGCCAACGCCGTGCTCATCGGCTTCCTGGCGTCCTTCGTCGGTGGCCTGATCAGCCTCGGCGTGCTCGCGATCTGGCTCGGCCCCGTCTTCGGGCTCGCGCTGATCCTGCCCGGGATGGTGCCCCACTTCTTCACGGGTGGTGGCGCCGGCGTCTACGGCAACGCGACCGGCGGCCGCAAGGGTGCCGTGCTCGGCGGCTTCGTCAACGGCGTGCTCATCACGATCCTGCCCGCGATCCTGCTGCTGGTTCTCGGTGGCCTCGGCTTCGCGAACAGCACCTTCGGCGACGCGGACTTCGGCTGGTTCGGAACCCTCATCGGTGTGAGCCTGCTGAGCGGCAACGTCGCGGTCGGTGTGGTGCTCACGATCGTCATCGGCGTGATCCTCGTGGTCGCCGCGTCCATCTTCCAGGTGCGCGTCGTCAACAAGGGCTGGTTGCCCGGCGCCAAGCGCGCGGCGTTCATCGAGAAGTACGACGCGGACGAGAAGGCGACACTCAAGGCGGAGAAGGATGCGGCGAAGGCTGCAGCAGTCCCCGCCTCGACTCCGGCTTCACCCTCGGCCGAATAGCCCTCCCCGTGGACGGGGTCGCGACTTCGGTCGCGGCCCCGTTCTCGCGCTAAGCCCTACCGGTGATGTCGCGCACCGCGCCCTCGAGCTCGGGGTGCTCGAACTCGAAGCCTTCCGCGAGGAGGCGGGTCGGGAGCACCCAGCGGCTCTTGAGCAGCAGCTCGGTCTCGGTGCGGATGGCGAAGGCGCCCAACTCGAGCATCCAGCGGAACAGCGGGATGCCGAACGGCACCCCAAGAACACGCCGCAGCGTCGCCATCAGCTCGCGATTGCGCACGGGGTTCGGGGACGAGATGTTGACGGTGCCGTCGATCGTGACATCCCGCTGCAGGAAGCGGATCGCGCGATAGACGTCTTCGATGTGCACCCAACTGAACATCTGGCGGCCGCCGCGGGTTTTGCCGCCGAACTGCGTTCCGCCGAAACCCAGGCGGGTGAGCGCGAGCAGAGGCGCCAGGGCCGAGCCGTCGCCGAGCACGATCGCCATGCGCAGCGCCACCTGGCGTGTCTCGTCACGGGCGTGCGCGAAGAACTCGCCCTCCCAGGCGTTCGCGACGTTCACCGAGAAGCCCTCGCCAATGATGCCGTCCTCGTCGGTGTTCGGGCGCTCGTCGGAGTGCTTGTAGATCGTCGCTGTGCTCGAGTTGAGCCACACCTTGGGCGGGCTGGCCACCGCCTCGACGGCGCGACCGAGCTCGCCGGTGGTCAGCAGGCGCGAACTGAAGATCGCCGCCATGGTCTTCCCCGAATACCGGGCGTTGACGCTCTTGCCCGCGAGATTCAGGAGCAGGTCGGCGCCATCCAGAGCAGCCTCGAGAGCGGCGGTGTCGCCCCAGGTCACGTCGGAGCCTGAGCGACCGACCGTAACGACGGTCTCACCCTCCTCGCGGAACCTGCGAACGAAGTACTGCCCCATAAAACCGCTTGCGCCGGCTATGACAATGCGCTGACCGGTCATGAGGCTTCTCCTGGCGTTGGTGCGGGCAGCTTGCCGAGCCCGTCGAGGATGTCCGCCTGCGGGGCGGCAAGGCAGACGCGGATCCAGCCCTCACCCGAGCGCCCGAAAGCGCTGCCGGGGGCGACGGCGACGAGTTGCTCGCGCAGGAACCGCTCCGCCCAGGCTGCGACGTTGCCACCGGTCGCGTGGCTCAGGTCGATCCAGAGATAGAAGGTGCCCCTTGGTGTCAGATACGGGATGCCCCGGCTCGCCAGCAGCTCGGTGGCAGCCGCGAGGTTGCTCCGGTAGTGGGCCTTGGCGTCCGCGACGTGCCCGTGGTCACCGGTGATGGCGGCGAGGGCCGCGTACTGGTCGGGTGTCGCGACACAGCTGACCGTCGCCTCCTGAACCGTGCGCATGGTGGCCTCGAAGCTGCGCGGCGTCACGAGGTAGCCGACGCGCACGCCGGTCATCGCGTAGGTCTTCGAGAACGAGAAGACGCTGAGCACGCGGTTGTCCTCGTCGAAGCTCGCCATGCTCGAGTGCTTCTCGCCCCAGGTGAAGTACTCGTACACCTCGTCGCTGATCACCCACAGGTCGTGCTTCTTCGCGAAATCCAGCAGCCGTTGCAGCATCTCGGCGTCGAAGATAACACCGAGCGGGTTGGACGGCGAGTTGACGATGAGCACGCGGGTGCGCTCGGTGATGAGGCTCTCGAGCTGCTCGAGGTCGGGCTGGAAATCGCGCTCGGGGCGCAGCTCATAGGGCACGGCGACCGCGCTCAGCATGTGCGCGTTCATCGTGAAGGTCGTATAGCCGGGGTCGGGCACAAGCACCTCGTCGCCGGGCCCCAGCGTGAGCGCCATGGCCTGGTGCAGCCCCTGCGTCGCGCCGACCGTGACGGTCACCTGGCTCTCGTCGACGTGGATGTCGTTCTCCCGGGCCAGCTTGTCGACGATCGCCCGGCGCAGCGGCGGGATGCCCGCATTGGCCGTGTAGTTCGTCTCGTCGGCATCCCACGCGCGCTTCGCGGCCTCCGCGATGTGGGCGGCGACGGGCACGTCGGGCTCCCCCACCACGAGGAAGTTCACTCCCTCGAGACCCGCGGCGATCTCGTAGACCCGGCGGATGCCCGATCCCGGGACCGAGGAGATGTGCGGCGCAAGCATGGGCATGTACTCAGGCTATTACGCTGGAGCGCATGCCCGGTTCCGTCGTTATGGTGCACGGCCTTCGAACCTCCTCCTCGATGTGGCGCGTGCAGCGTCTCGAGCTCGAGAGGCTGGGCTACACGGTCATCACGCCCGACCTTCCCGGGCACGGTTCCCGTATGGCCGAGCGCTTCACCGTCGCCGAATCGGTGCGCACGATCGAGCGCGCGGTTGCCGACGGCGGCCCCGATACCTTCTTGGTCGGCTTCTCCCTCGGCGGCTACTTGTCCCTGCACTACGCAGGGCTCGAGGAGCGCCCCGTGCGGGGCATCCTGGCCGCGAGCTGCGGGACCCAGCCCACCCGGCTGATTCTCGACGGGTGGCGGGTGGGTGCGGCCGTCATCCACCGCTTCAGCGATCGCGGGCTCGCCCTCAATAACTTCATGGTCCGGCGTTTTGTGCGCGACCCCGACCTCGCGAACGACGTCATCTCGGGTGGCGTCGCCCTTGAGGTGATGGATGACGCCCTGCGTGAACTGCGTGTGCTGAACCTGCCGCGGTCCCTTGCGGCGATCGACGCGCCCGTCTGGCTGGTGAACGGCACCCTCGACCACTTCCGCGTGCAGGAGCGTCGATACCTGCGGGCCGCGCGCAGGGGTCGCCTGGTTCACGTACGCGGCGCGACACACATGGTGAGTGTCACGCGGCCCGAGGCTTTTACCCGCATACTTGTTGAGGCCCTCGCGCAATTGCCCTAACAGTCCCTGGATGGTAATGTTGCCTGTTGGCTTGCGCGCTCGCTCCATCCTGAAGCTGCAGCGCGAATCGCGGCCGGGAATCGAAGGTTGATTCTCTTCCTCGGCTGCCCCATCCCGTTCAGTAAACAAGAAGGTTATACACGTGGCAAACATTAAGTCGCAGATCAAGCGCATCCTCACGAACAAGAAGTCGCAGGAGCGCAACAAGGCCGTGAAGAGCGAGGTCAAGACCGCTATCCGCGCGACCCGCACCGCCATTGCGACCGGCGACAAGGACGCAGCAACCGCGTCACTGATCGTTGCGAGCAAGAAGCTCGACAAGGCAGCCAGCAAGGGCGTCATCCACCAGAACCAGGCCGCCAACAAGAAGTCGGCCATCGCCAAGCAGGTTGCGGCGCTCTCCAAGTAGTCTTTCGTCGAAAAGCCCCGTCCGGTTCGCCGGGCGGGGCTTTTTGCTGCGCGGTGGAGCTATGTCAATCGCGCCAGCGATTGCGCGACCCCAGCGCCGAGGGAGCCTGCGACCGAGGTTCGGATCGTTCAGCTAGGCGCCCGAACCCCGCGACGCCACGACTCGCACCATGCGCTCGAGCGCGTAGACGGGGTCGCGGCCGCCACCCTTGATCTGGGCATCCGTCTCGGCAAGTAGTTCGATGGTGGCGCCGAGCCCGTCGTCGGTCCAGCCGGCGAGGTCGCGCCTCGCGCGGTCCACCTGCCACGGAGCAAGCCCGAACTGCGAGGCGAGCTGCCCCGAGTTGCCACGTGCGCCCGCGAGCTTGGCCATGGTGCGCAGCTTCGCCGCGAAAGCCGCGAGCATGGGCACGGGGTCTGCGCCCGAGGTCAGTGCATGCCGCAAGAGGATGAGAGCCTCACCGTGCCGGCCGGCGATAGCCGCATCCGCCACTTTGAAGGCATTGGTCTCGACGCGCCCCGAATAGTACTTCTCGACGGTGACTTCGGTGATCTCCTCGCTCGCGTCGGCGAGCAGCTGCTGACACGCGGAGGCAAGCTCGGACACATCGTCGGAGAACGCGCCCACGAGGGCGCGCAGTGCACCCGGGGTGATGCGCCGACCGGCACTGGAGAACTCGGCCGCGGCGAACTCCATCTTCTCGGTGTCCTTCTTGAGCTCGGCGCAGACGATCTCGATGCCGCCGCCGAGACCGCCGCGGATCGCGTCGAGCAGCTTCTTGCCGCGCACTCCCCCGGCGTGGCGCAGCAGCACGTAGGTGTCGTCGGCAGGCGACTCGAGGTAGGCGAGCGTCTCGGCGATGAAGGCGTCGGTGCACTTCTCGACGTTCGTGACGCGGATGAGGCGGGGCTCGGCGAACAGTGAGGGGCTCGCGAGGGTGATGAGCTCCCCGGGGCCGTACTGGTCGGCTTCGAGGTCGCTGACCTCGAGGCTCGGGTCTTCGATGCGCAGGGTGTCGCGCAGCAGGCGGATCGCGCGGTCGGCAAGGAACCCCTCCGTGCCCGAGACGAGCACCACACGCGCCGGGCGCACGCGGTCCCAGGAGAGCTGAGGAATGGCGACCTTTGTCGCGGTCTTCGCTGCCGGTCTGGCTGCCACTGTGCTCCTCGTTCGGGTGCTGCTTCAATCGCTGTAAGCCTATCCGTCGGGGCCGTCACCGGACTTCTGCGTCCACACAGCGACGCCGCCGCCCGCGGTCGGCGAGAGCAGGACCATGCCGTCCCGGTCGGTGCGCACCGCACTCGTGTGCACGGCCGCGAGCAGGTCGAGCAGTCGTGGGTTGGGGTGTCCGTAGTCGTTGTCGGCGCCGACACCGATCACCCCGACCGTCGCGCCGGCCCGCTCGTACACCCGGTCGTTCTGGTCGGCCGAGCCGTGGTGGCTGACCTTGACGACATCCACTCGGGGAATCGGGCCGGCCGCCAGCATCAACGCCTGCGGCCGCTCGCCCAGGTCGCCGAGGAACAGCGAGCTGAGGCATCCCGCTACGCACCCGCCCACCGGTTCAAACGTCATCGCGACACTCGCGTCATTGCCGGGCTCGACCGCCGATCGCTCCCGGGGCCACAGCACGGTCCAGCGCAGCTCGCCGAGAAGCCCGGACAGGCCGCGGGATGCCCGCTCGACGCGCGCGCCACCCGCGACAAGCTCCGCCACGATGGCGTCGTCAGCGGCCTCGCCGCTCGGTCCGACGAGCACCCGGTCGACCCGACCCAGGATCGCGTCCAAGCCGCCCACGTGGTCGAGATCGAAGTGGGTGAGCACGAGCAGGTCGATCCGGCCGATGCCGAGGTCGTCGAGGCACAGCCCCAGACGCTCGGGCTCCGGCCCGGTGTCGATGAGGGCCAGCTCGCCGAGGCTGCGCACGAACACGGCATCGCCCTGCCCGATGTCACAGGCGGCGATCTGCCAGTTGCCCGGGCGTGTGAGCAGCTCGTGCACCCGGATGCCCGCCACGGCCCCCAGGTGCCCCACCAACAGCGCAAGCGACAGCAGCGCGCACCAGCGTCGCCAGCGGGCGGATCCCGGCCCCAGCGCCGCCACGAGCCCGAGTGCCGTGACCGCGGCGAGCAGGAGGGCACCGAGCGCTCCGGGCAGCCACGGCAGCGCTCCCGGAAGGCCGCCGAAGAAGCGCGCGACGGCGGAGATCCACGCCGAGGGCAGCCAGGCAATGCGCGCGAGCAACTCGCCGAGCGGAGGCACCACCACGAGCCCGAGGCAGGCGAGCAGGCCGACGACGGTGGCGAGGGGCGCCGCCGGTTCGGCGAGCAGGTTGGCCACTACCCCGAACACGGGAATCGACGGGGTCAGCAGGATCAGCACCGGCTGGCAGGCCAGCTGCGCGGCAACCGGCACGGCGAGCACAGCGGCGAGCCCTGACGGCATCCACCGGGCGAACAGACGCGCAAGCGGGCCCGCGACTATGAGCAGGCCGCCCGTCGCGAGCACCGACAGCACAAAACCGTAGTCGCGACTGAGCCAGGGGTCGCTCGCGAGCAGCACGAGCACGGCGAGCGAGAGCACGGGCATCCCGCGCACCGGCCTGCCCGTGGCGAGAGCGAGCAGCACGAGTATCGCCATGGCCGCGGCGCGCACCACACTCGGCTCCGGGGTCACGAGCACTACAAATCCGATAAGAACGGTGATGGATGCCACCACTCGCCATCCGCGGGACAGCCCGACCGCCCCGCCTGCGAGCATGATCAGGCCGATGACAATCGCGCAGTTCGCCCCCGAGACCGCTGTCAGGTGGCTCAGACTGCTCGCCTTCATGGCCGCGTCCAGTGTCTCGTCGACCGCGGAGGTGTCCCCGATGGCCAACCCCGGCAGCAGCGCACCACCGTCGCCGGGCAGCTCGGATGCCGCCTCGCGGAACCGCGCCCGCAGACCGTTTGCCCAGTCCTGGAACCACGGCGGAGCCCGCGAGACCCTTGACTCCCCCTCGGCGAAGACCAGGAACGCCGCGTCGTCTCCGGGGGTCGTGACCGCGAGAGTTCCGCGCAGCTCGATCGTTGCGCCGATGCCGACCTCCTCGGGCGGGAGCCCGCCGAAGACCAGCACCGGCAGGCGAACGGATGCCGCGCCCTTCCCTACCTCGTAGCCCACCAGCGTCGCGCGCCACGGCCCGTCGCGCGCCGGTCCGAGTGTCGTCTGGGTGACCACACGGGTCGACGCCAGGCGCCCCGCCTGTGCCGCTTCGGCGAGCGGCTCAGGCCGCCGCAGAGGCTGCTGCACCGCGATCACCGTGCAGCACAGCGCACCCGCGACACAGCACACGGCGACCAGCCCGGCCCAGGTCGATCGGCGCAGCACGACCAGCAGTACCGCCCCCGTTGCCCAGAGCACCAGGGCGATGACCACGGCGGTGTCGGGCAGGGCGACCACCACCCCAGCCGCGAGCCAGGCAGCACAAGCCGGTGCCAGCAGCCGCAGGTCGGACACCCTGTGCTCAAACACTCACCAGCTCCTTCAGCCCCTCGAAGGTCTTGTCCCCGATTCCGGTCACGCTGAGCAGGTCTTCGATGGCCGTGAACCGGCCGTTCGTCTCGCGCCACTCCAGGATGCGGGCGGCGAGGGCCGGCCCCACGCGCGGAAGAGTTTCGAGTGCCGCGGCATCCGCCGTATTGAGATTCACCTTGCCCGCGACCGTGGTACCGGGCGCGGCGACAGCAGGAGCCGCCCCGACCACGGGCACCACGATCTGCTCGCCGTCGCTCACAAAACGCGCAAGGTTGAGCCCCGCTTGGTCGGCGTCGTCCGCGAAGCCGCCTGCGGCCGCCACGGCGTCGACGGCCCGATCACCCTCCCGCAGGGCATACAGCCCCGCGTGTGACACCGCCCCGAGCACATGCACATAGATCGCCGACGACACGACGGGGTCGGACGACGGCGAGTCGCCCGGGGTGACCACCGAGGTCGATCCGGCCGACGACAACGAGGAGAAGAGCACGGCGCAGCCGAGCCCGACGACAAGCAGCACCACGGCCCCGCCAACGGCAATGCGCAGGCGCGCGCGCTTCTCGAGGTTCCGCGCTACAACTCCCATCCCGGGAGGCTACGAAGTCCGCGCAGCCGCCGCAGGCGGAAATCAAAAACGGTGGACTACTTCTCGCGCGTCACGATGTTGACGACTCGAGGCCTATAGGGCGTCGTGCTGCTCCAGCCAGCTCACGATCACTCGGTTCACGTCATCGGGCAGCTCCTCCTGTATCCAGTGGCCGCAGTCCAGGCTGACAACGTCCACGTCAGGCACGAAGTGGGCGAGATTCTCCGACTTCGGAATCGAATCCCGATCTCCATAGATCATCAGCGCAGGCTGGCGGATGATGGGATCGGCGCTCGCCAGCAGGCGCCAGTTGCGGTCCACGTTCCGGTACCAGTTGATTCCGCCGGTGAAGCCCGAGGCCTCAAAAGACGAGACGAAGACGGCCAGGTCACTGTCGCTCATGATCGGCTCACCGAGTGGGATCTCCGCTATAGCCAGATCGATCATCGACATGCCCGGCTGGGAGACGCCGGCCGGCTCGTTCTTCCGGTACAGGTTGCGAAGGAACCGGGATGTGTTCTGGTCCAACACAGCGTCCGCGACGCCGGGCTGCCGATTGAAGTGGACGAAGTAGTAGTCACTTCCGAGATAGCTCTCCATCAGCTCGATCGGGGCCGTCTCTCCTCGCTCGACGTACGGCAGGCTCAGGTTGATCACCCTGGTGACGCGGTGGGGGTGCAACAGGGCAAGTCCCCATACGACCATCGCGCCCCAGTCGTGCCCGACGAAAGTGGCGGCGTCGTATCCGAAGTGATCGAGGAGTGCCACGAGATCACCCGCCAGGTGCTCGATGTCGAAGTCCGTGACCTCGCTGGGTCGAGAGGAGTTGCCAAAGCCTCGCTGGTTGGGGACGATGACGTGGTAACCCGCCGCGACAAGGGCGGGCACCTGATGACGCCACGAGTAGGCGAGTTCCGGCCATCCGTGACACAGCACGATGGGCTTGCCGGAGTTCTCTACGCCCGCTTCGAAGACTTCGAGGTACACACCATTTACAGGTATACGGACTGGTTGGGGGAAATCGAATGTGCTCACGGATGCTCCTTGGGTTCGTTTGCCGATCGGCGGGACCGGTCATTGACGAAGATAGGAAGCATTGAGGACACATGGGGTCCTCAATGATTGACAGACTCGCACTATGAGGAACGATCCGACCGGCCGAGCACTGCAGCTGCTCTCCCTCCTCAAGACTCAGCGCTTCTGGCACAGTTCAGAACTCGCGGCGCGGCTCGAGACCACGGAGCGGACGGTACGCCGCGACATCGATCGCCTCCGCCACATTGGCTATCCGGTCGATTCAACGTCCGGACGCTACGGGGGCTACCGACTCTCGGCAGGGGCACACCTACCACCCCTGATCCTCGACGATGACGAGGCCGTCGCCGTGGCCGTCGGGCTTCGCTACGCCGCTGCGGCCGCCATCGAAAGTATGGAAGAAACGTCGCTTCGCGCGTTGATGAAAATCGAGACACTACTGCCCCATCGTCTGCGTCGACGAGTCTCGGCATTTCGCTCGAACGTCTCCTTCCTGGGTTGGTCGGACGACGGCGACGTCATCGACCCCGAGGCGCTGAGTGTGCTCGCCGCGGCCTGTCGCGATCAGGAGCACGTGCGCTTCGACTATCGGCGAGGCGATGGGGAAAGCAGCGGCCGGAAGGTCGAGCCGCACCGACTCGTCGCGGCTGGCCACCGCTGGTACCTCCTGGCGTGGGATGACCATCGCCGTGAGTGGCGGACGTTTCGTCTCGACAGACTGCGGAATACCCGGCCGGTGGGCAGCACGTTCAGTCCCCGCGAGATCCCGGGCGACAATGCGGCGAGCTATGTCGCGAGCGCGCTCGGATCAACGACGCGTCACCACGATGCGACGCTCTCCATCCACACCACATTCGCCGAACTCGAGGGTGTGCTGCGATGGATCGACCACACACCGATCGAAGTGGGCGGGGATCACTGCGTCATCCGGATCCGAAGCGAGGACCCCGGCCGGCTCGCGATGACGGTTGCCCGCCTTGCGTTGACCGCTCCTGTGGTAGTCATCGAACCGATTGAACTCGCCGACACGGTCAGGACACTTTCCGCCCATCTCGCTCCGTGACGGACGATGCGGTCGGCCTACTTCTCGCGGGTCGCGATGTTGACGACGCGAGGGGCGCGCACGATCACGTTCACGACCTCCCGGTCGCCGATCGAGCGGATGACGGCCTCCGATGAGCGCGCGAGCTTCTCGAGGTCCTCACCGCTGATCTTCGGCGACACCTCGACGCGGCCGCGCACCTTGCCGTCGACCTGCAGAACGGCGGTGACGGAGTCCTCGACGAGCAGGTTCGGGTCGGCCTTGCGCCAGCCGGCGTAGGCGACGGACGGCTCGTAGCCGAGACGCTCCCACATCTCCTCGGCCGTGTACGGAGCAAACAGCGAGAGCCCGATCGTGATGGCCTCTGTGGCCTCGCGCACGGCGGCGTCGCCGCCACCCGCGCCCGTGTCGATGACCTTGCGCGTCGCGTTGGTGAGCTCCATCAGGCGCGCGACGACGACGTTGAACTTGAACGACTCGACGAGGCCGGGGGCGTCCTGCAGGAAGCGGTGGGTCTGCTTGCGCAGGGCCGCATCGCCGGTCTTCCACTCGACGTCCTTGTGCGACGTCACATCGCCGGAGAGGCGCCACGCGCGAGCCAGGAACTTGGCGGAGCCCGCGGGCGAGACATCCTCCCAGTTGATGTCGTCCTCGGGCGGGCCGGCGAACACCATCGTCAGGCGAATGGCGTCGACGCCGAACTCGTCGATCACGTCACCGAGGTTCACCCCGCCCTTGCTCTTCGACATCTTCGAGCCGCCGGAGAGCACCATGCCCTGGTTGAGCAGCGCGCTGAACGGCTCGGTGAACGAGACGTGGCCCATGTCGAACAGCACCTTGGTGATGAAGCGCGCATACAGCAGGTGCAGGATGGCGTGCTCGACGCCCCCGACATACTGGTCGACCGGCGCCCACTTCTCGGCGAGCCTCGGATCAAAGGCCTGGGTGGAGTCCTGCGGGTTCAGGAAGCGCAGGAAGTACCACGAGCTGTCGACGAAGGTGTCCATCGTGTCGGCGTCGCGCAGGGCGGCGCTGCCATCGCGCGGGTCGGGCACGTTGACCCAGTCCGTGGCGGCCGCGAGCGGCGACTGGCCCTTGGGCTGCAGGTCGAGCCCTTCGGTCGGCGGCAGCACAACGGGCAGCTGGTCCTCGGGCACGGGCACGAGCTCGCCGTCCGCTCCGTGGATCATCGGGATCGGGGTGCCCCAGAAGCGCTGGCGGCTGATCAGCCAGTCGCGCAGTCGGTAGGTCTTGGCGGCGCGTCCGACGCCCTCGGCCTCGAGCTGCTCGATGATGCGCTTGATGGCGTTGTTCTTGCTGAGCCCGTCGAGCGGGCCGGAGTTAATCATGCGGCCGTCGCCGTGCAGCGCCTCGCCGGTGGTTCCCGGGTCGAGCGAGGGCAGGTCGTCGGGCAGGATCGCCTGGCCGTTCTCGTCGAGTTCGAGCACGGGGATCGCGGCCGTCACCGGCGCGTTCGTGTCGACCACGACGACGACGGGCAGTTCGAACTTACGAGCGAAGTCGAGGTCGCGCTGGTCGTGTGCGGGCACGGCCATGACCGCTCCGTGACCGTAGTCGGCGAGAACGTAGTCCGCCGTCCAGATCGGGATGCGCTCCTTGGTCACGGGGTTGATCGCAAAACGACGCAGCGGGATGCCCGTCTTCTCGCGGGTCGCGTCCTGTCGCTCGATCTCCGTGTTCTTCTGTGCCTGCGCGAGGTACTCGGCGAAGTTGGCCTGCACCTCCGGCGTGGATCCTGCCGCAAGCTCGGCCGCGAGCTCGGAGTCCGGCGCCACGACCATAAACGTCACGCCGTAGAGGGTGTCGGGACGGGTCGTGAAGACGGTGATCTTCTCATCCCGACCTTCAATCTGGAAGTCGACGTCGGCGCCGATGGAGCGCCCAATCCAGTTGCGCTGCATGGTCAGCACCTTGGCCGGCCAGGTGCCCTCGAGCTGGTTGAGGTCGTCGAGCAGGCGGTCGGCGTAGTCGGTGATCTTGAAGTACCACTGGGTGAGCTTCTTCTTGACGACGACGGCACCCGAACGGTCGGAGGTGCCATCCGGAAGCACCTGCTCGTTGGCCAGCACGGTCTGGTCGATCGGGTCCCAGTTGACCCAGCTCTCCTTGCGGTAGGCGAGACCCTTCTCGTACAGCTTGAGGAACAGCCACTGGTTCCACTTGTAGTACTCGGGGTCGCTGGTCGCGAGTTCGCGGTCCCAGTCGACGGAGGTCGCGTAGCGGCGCATCGACGCCTTCTGCTCGGCGATGTTGCCGTAGGTCCAGTCGCGCGGGTTCACGCCGCGCTTGATGGCCGCGTTCTCGGCGGGGAGGCCGAAGGAGTCCCAGCCCACCGGGTGCATGACATTGAAACCCTGCTGGCGCCAGTAGCGCGCAACGACGTCGGCGAGGGCGTAGGCCTCACCATGGCCCATGTGCAGGTCGCCGGAGGGGTAGGAGAACATGTCGAGGATGTATTTGCGCGGACGCTTGTCGTCCGGATCCCCCGACCGGAACGGCTTCAGCTCGTCCCAGATCGGCAGCCACTTCGCCTGGAGGGCGTCGATGTCGTACTCGGGGCCGTCGTCGTTGTGGTTCTCGTGCTGCATGGAAGACTCTCGATTCGTCTGCGGGGGTCGGGGCGGTGGCGTGCGTTCGCCTGCGCGGCCCCAGACAAGGTTACCGGCATGTTTCGGCTCATGACGGCCCGGTGCGTGTTGCACGCACCCCGGCAAACGTGTCACCCTCGGAGTCCATCCCACAGCAGGAGTAACCATGTCTGACCGCGCCGTCATCAAGGGCCACACCATCCACCGCACGATCCGCCTCGAGGCTCCCCTCGACCGCGTCTGGGCGGCTCTCACCGAGGCCGAGCTGCTCGGCCAGTGGTTCAGCGACTCGGCGACCTTCGAGGGCACCATCGCGGTCGGCTCGACGGGAGTCTTCGCGTGGGAGGGCCACGGCGAGTTCGCCGTCGTCTTCGAGGAGCTCGAACCGAAGTCGGTCGCCGCCTGGCGCTGGGCCGGCGAGCCGTCTCTCGAGCTGAAGGATGACGACTCGACGACCGCGCGCTTCACGCTCGAGGCCGACGGCGACGCGACGGTGCTCACCGTGGTCGAGTCCGGCTTCGAGAAGATCGCGGGCGGAACCGCCCACCGCCGCCGCCGTCTCGAAGACAATCGCAGCGGCTGGGACATCGAGCTCGACGAGCTAGCCGACCTGCTCGATTCCTAGAACCCGAAGCAGCGCCGCGGCCTTGAGCTTCGCCTCGGCGAGCTCCTCCTCGGGCACCGAGAGCGCCGTGATGCCGCCGCCCGTGCCGACCGTCGCACCTTCGGGGTCGAGCACGATCGACCGGATCACCATGGCCAGGTCGATCGACCCGTCCAGCCCGAACCGCCCGAAGGCCCCCGAATAGATGCCGCGCGGCCGACCCTCGAGCGCGTCGAGCAGCAGGGTCGCGCTGCGCTTGGGAGCGCCCGTCATCGAACCCGCCGGGAAGCACGCGAGCACCGCATCCATGCCGCTCAGTTCCTCGCGCAGCTGCCCGCGCACGGTGCTCACCAGCTGATGCACGTGCGCGTAGCTCTCCACGGCGAGCAGGCTCGGCACACTCACCGATCCGACCTCGGCAACTCGCGCGATGTCGTTGCGCATCAGGTCGACGATCATGAGGTTCTCGGCGCGCTCCTTGTCGCTCGCGAGCAGCTCGGCCTTGAGCGCTGCATCCTGTGCGGGACTGGCCCCACGGGGCCGTGTTCCCTTGATGGGCTTCGACTCGACCACGCCGAGCGGCGTCACGGTCAGGAATTGTTCCGGCGTTGCGCTGAGCAGCGAGACGTCACCGAGCCTCAGGAACGCGCCGTGGTGGCTCGGACTCGAGGCGCGCAGGGCGAGGTAGGCGGTCAGCGGGTCGGGCGTGACATCCACACTCGCCTCGGTCGTCAGGCAGAGCTGGTAGGCGTCGCCCGCGACGATCGACGCCTGGCAGGCCCGGATCAGGTCGAGGTACTCGTCGTCGGCGTAGGCCCAGGCCACTTCGGCAGCGTCGGCCGGTTCGGGATGCCCCGCGCCCGCCACCGTCGCCCCCTGCAGCGCGGCGATCGCCGCGTCCCGCCAGGCGCCGAGTTCGCCGCTCCAGTCATCCCCGAGCGCGAGGATACTGACCACCCGCGTCTCGTGGTCGAAGGCCACGGCCCGGTCGACGGCGAGGAATGCGGCGTCGGGGTAGCGGGACACCCGCGGGGTCGAGACCCCCATCGTGGCAGCGCGCAGCTCGTAGCCCAGCCAGCCGACCCAGCCGAGCGGGCCGGACGCCTGCTGCGTTCGACGGGCGGCGAGATCGGCGGTGATGTCGCCGAGCAGCGCGGCTCCGTCGCCCTCTGCGCTCCCGCCGGCGATGCGCGGCGCACCCGTGCCCATAAAGCTGCGCCCCGTGTCCGCGCTGTCCAGCCAGAACGCGGCGCGCGACTCGCCGAAGAGGGTGGCAAAGGCCGCCGCCGGGTCGACCCAGTCCGCGACCGCGCACGTGAGGACCCCGGGTTGCATACCCTAAGACTATGAGCACTCCCGATGCGCCGACGGCGTCGACCTACCGCTGGCACGACGGCGTGCTCGAGTACCTCGACTACTGCGACATGACCGAGACGCTGATCGAGGTCGCCGACTCCTGGCTCGTGAGCGACGGGCGCACCCTCGCGCTCGAGCTGCACCGGTCCCGCTTTCTCGACTCGATCGCCGACGAGCGGCACGACGCCCTCGACCTCGAGGGATTCTGGGATGCCGTGATCGCGATGATCCCGCGCGCGGGCGACTGGTTCCCGCGCGTCGAGCTGCAATCGCGAAGCGGAGCGGCGCTGCTCGTGTTCCGGCTGCGCAGCGCCCCGCAGCGCGGCCTCACCGCCGTACTCGCAACCCATACCGGCGCGGATCCGCGCACCAACCCCACGATCAAGGGTCCCGACCTCGACGCGATGCTGCGGCTGCGCACCGAGGCGCAGGAGAGAGGTGGCGACGAGGCCGTCATCCTCTCCCCCGACGGCTACGTCGTCGAGGGAGCCTACTCCGCGCTCGTCTGGTGGCGTGGCTCTTTCCTCTGCGCCCCGTCCACCGACCTGGAGCGCGTGCACAGCGTGACCGCCCGCGCCCTGCTCGGCCTCGCGGCCGCCATCGGCGTCGAGCTGCACCACGAATCGGTCACGCCGTCTGAGCTCGACGGCACCGAGCTGTGGGTGCTGAGCTCGCTGCACGGCATCCGCATTGCGACGGGCTGGGTCGACGGCCCTGAACTCGCCGCGCTACCCGGCAGGCTCGCACTGTGGCGCACGCGCCTCGGCGCACTCGCTCATCCGATCGACTGAGCTCATCCGATCGACTGAGCTCATCCGATCGACTGATCCGGCGCACGCCGAGCGGACGACGCGAACTCGCAGGCGCGACCGATACTCTCGACAGCGTGGACGACATCCTCGGTTGGATCCTGGCCCTCGTGGAGTCAGTCGATCCCGTGCTGCGCACCGTGCTCGCCGGTGTCGGCATCCTGCTCGAGACAAGCATCCTCGTCGGCCTTGTGGTTCCGGGTGACTCGATCGTCATCGTGGCGAGCACGGCCGTCGAAGGACCCGTCGAGTACTTCGCCCTCGTGGTCACCGTGGTGATCGGTGCCCTGAGCGGCGAGAGCATTGGTTTTGCCCTCGGCCGGTTCTTCGGGCCGAGGATCCGCCACTCCCGCCTCGGGCGACGCCTGGGCGAACGATCCTGGCAGCGTGCCGAGAACTATCTGGATCGCCGGGGCGGGCCGGCCGTCTTCATCTCGCGCTTCCTGCCGGTGCTGCACTCACTCGTGCCGCTCACGGTTGGCATGAGCACGATGAAGTACAGCAAGTTCATGGCCTGGACGATACCCGCGTGTGTGCTCTGGGCGTTCGCCTACGTCTCGGTCGGATCTCTCGCCGCGGGCAGCTACCGGGAGCTTTCCGACCAGCTGCACGGTGCGGGCTACATCTTCGTCGGCATAATCGCCGCGTTCGCACTGCTCGTCTTCGTGGTGAAGAAGCTCATTGCCAGGTCCGAGGAGCGCCACATGGTGCACCCGGGAGACGGAGACGCCAACACCCCGGGCTGAGCGGGATGTCAGTCGAGGTAGCCCTTGGTCTTCAGCCAATTGTGGGCGAGAACCTCGGCGGAGGCGTGGTCCTCGTCGGCGAGGAGCTTGTTGAACCCCCGCAGGTCCTGGGTGGTGAGTCCGAGTGAAACGCCATCCACAATCGCCTTCAAGCGTTTGGTGTACGAGGCCTTGTTGACAATCGGGATGACGTTCTGCGCCGCAATCATCGATTGCGGATCCCCGAGCACCACGAGCCCGGCGTCGAGAATGGCGGGCGCCGAAGTGTGGATCGCGGCCACCTGGATGTCATCGGCGAGCAGCCCGTCGATGAGTTCGCGGTCGGCATCGCTCGTCGACTTGTAGGACAGGAACTTCCAGTCGTTGACGCCATAGATGCGGGAGAGTCCCGAGACGCCGTAGCTGCGATCGGGGAAGTCCGGGGCACCACCGAACGTGATGCCCGCGGCGACATCGGCGAGGTCACCTATGTTGACGAGGTTGTGCTCGCGGGCGAAGTCCTTGCGCACCACAAAGGCATAGGAGACCTGTGCGGGCGAGGGCGAGAGAACGCGCAGGTCGAGGGGCTTGAGGAATGCCGGCATGGCGGTCTCCATCGCCTCGACGGTGGTGAGCCCCGATCGAGAGTCGAAGAAGCCGAGCAGCGAGCTCGAGTATTCCGGCACGAGGTCGACGATGCCGGTCTGCAGTCCGGCGATGTATGCCTTGCGGTTGCCGACACCTTCGTTGTAGGAGACGGCATACCCCTCGGCCTCGAGCGCCTGGCCGTAGACCTGCGCGAGGATCTCATTCTCGATGGCGCCCTGCGACCCGATGGTGATCGAGACGACCTTGCCTGCGGGGGCCGCATTCTCATCGCTACCGCAGCCGGATAGGGCGAGCGCCGCCAGCAGCGCAAGAGCACCGGCGCCGATACGGAGGCGCGACTGTCGGGACATGTGATTCATCCTCCCATGCCGCGCGAGGGGTTGATGATCATCCACCGCGCAAACCCAGAAAATCCGCCCGGGAAACAGAAAGAGGGGCGGATGATACATCCGCCCCTCCCGTGTTCTGCTGCTGCCTACTTGAGGAAGCCGTTCTCGGTCAGCCAGTCGGTCGCGATCTGCTCGGACGACTGCTGCTCGTTGACGCTGAGCGCGTTGAGCGCAGAGAGTCCGGCAGCGTCGAGCTTCGCGTCGACGGCGTTGATGACATCGGCGACGTCCTCGGCGACGTCCTTGTTGACGAGCGGAACGACGTTCGAGGCGAGGAAGAGTCCCTCGGGGTCCTCGAGGGTGACGAGGTCGTTCGCGGCGATGTTCGGGTCACCGCTGTAGATGTTTCCGACGGTGATGACGCCGTCCTTGAGGGCCTGGACCGTGAGGGGTCCGCCGCTGTCGCCGATGGCCTTGAAGGTCACGTCGACGTCGTAGGTGTCCTTGAGGCCCTTGACGCCGTAGGGGCGGGTCTCGAGCTCGGCGTTACCGCCCAGGATGATGCCGTCGATGCCGGCGAGGTCGGCGATCGAGCTGACGTCGTTCTCCTCGGCGAAGGCTTTGGTGACGTTGTAGGAGTCCTGGTCGGTCGCGGGCGACTGCTCGAGAACCGTGAGGCTCGCGGGCAGGGCTCCGCCGAGCTCGGCGTAGACGTCGTCCTCGGTGGTGGCCTTGGTGTCGGGCGCGTAGAACTGAAGGAGGTTGCCCGTGTACTCGGGGATCAGGTCGACTGCTCCGCTTTCGAGTTCGGGGAGGTAGGCGTCGCGCTGTCCGATCTGGAACTGGCGGGTGACGGTGAAGCCGTCGTTCTCGAGGGCCTGCGAGTAGATCTCGGCGATGATCTCGTTCGAATAGTACGCCTGCGATCCGACGACGATGGTGCCCTTGGCAGCGTCGTCGTCACCTCCACCCGTGGCGAGTGGGTCACCCGAAGCACACCCTGCCAGGGCCAGTGACGCCCCGACCGCGACTGCGCCAATAGCGAGTCGGCCCTTTTTCAGTGCTGTGAACATTCTTATCCTCTTCCTGGTACGGCGGATGTTCCCGCCACCGCACGAGTTCGGGATGAACTCGTGCGGACGATCTTGACTCGCCCGGCGGTGACCCCGCGCGGCACGGCGAAACTCTGCAACAGCGCGAAGACTCCGTCGAGCGCGACGGCGAGCAGGGCGATGAGTATCGCGCCACCGAGCATCTCGGTGAAGTTGCGGATGGGCAGGCCCTCGAAGATGTAGACCCCGAGACCGCCCAGTCCGATATACGCGGCGAGGGTGGTCGTGGCGACGATCTGCAGGGCGGCATTGCGCACCCCGCCGAGCAGGAGCGGAAGGCCGAGTGGGATCTCGACCCGGGTCAAAATCTGCCACTCGGTCATGCCGACGGCACGTGCCGCGTCGATGGTACGCCGATCAATTGCCTCGAGGCCCGCGTAGGCTCCCGCGAGAATAGACGGCACACCGAGTACGAGGAACACAACGACCGCAGCAATCGGCGCGCGGGCGATGCCGAATGTCAGGGCGAGAATCGTGAGCAGGCCGAGGGACGGCAGCGCGCGGGCCGCTCCGGACAAGGCGACGGCGATCTCGCGTCCCTTGCCGGTGTGACCGATCGCGTAACCGATCGGCACGGCGATGATGGTCGCGGCGATCAGCGACGCGAAGGTGTAGCCGAGGTGCTCGCCGAGACGGAGCAGGATGTCGTTCGTGCGCTCGGTCGTGACGATGGTCCACACAGGCGTGAAGATCCACTGGAACGCTTCGAGGAAGAGATTCATGCCGTCGCCTCCGCTGTGAACACGGCGCGCTGCTGGCGCTTGGTCACCTTGACGGTTCGGGTCCAGGGCATCAGCACCCGGCCCAGCAGCACGAGCAGGCGGTCGAAGACGAGGGCGATGACGACGGTCATCACGATGCCCGAGACGATCTCGAGCGGGATCGATCGCTGCAATCCGTTGATGAAGAGGTAGCCGAGGCTGCGCACACCGACGAAGGCACCGATCGTGACGAGGCTGACAGTGCTCACCGCGACGACCCGGAGGCCGGCGAGCAGCACGGGTCCGGCGATCGGGAACTCCACGAGCCAGAAGCGGCGCCAGGGCGAGTAGCCGACGGCGGTCGCCGACTGGATGATGTCCGCGTCGACCGAATCGAGCGCGTCGGTGGTCGACCGCACCATCAGTGCTACGGCGTAGATCGACAGAGCGATGATCACGTTGGTGGCGCTCAGCACACTCACGCCGATGATGGGCGGCAGGATGACGAGCAGCGCAAGTGACGGGATCGTGTACAGCAGTCCGACGATGGTCAGCAGGATGCCCCGTGTCAGGCGGAAGCGGTGGGCGAGCCAGCCGAGCGGGATCGCCACGACGAATCCGATGATCACGGGCGGCACGCTCAACACGATGTGCTCCCACGACAGCGTGCCTACGAGAGGCAGATTGTTGAGCAGCCAGTTCACCGGCTGTCCCGATCCACCAGCACTCCCGCGGCGCGACCGTCGCTGTCGACGAGCACTCGTGAATCGCCCTCGCCCGACAGGCTCAGCGCGCGCTTGCCCTTGTCGACACCGATGAAGGAGGCGACGAAGTCGCTTGCCGGATTGGCGGTGATCTCGTTCGGCGAACCGGCCTGCGCGATCTTCGCGCCCTTCTCGAGGATGACGACCTGGTCGCCGAGCAGGAACGCCTCGTCGATGTCGTGGGTCACGAAGACCACGGTCTTGTCGAGGTCGCGCTGGAGGCGGATCAGCTCCTGCTGGAGGTCGGATCGCACGATCGGGTCGACGGCGCCGAACGGCTCATCCATCAGAAGGATGTTCGGGTTCACGGCCAGCCCGCGCGCCACGCCGACCCGCTGCTGCTGGCCACCGGAGAGCTGGCTCGGGTACCGGTTCGCGAGCGAGCGGTCGAGGCCGACGGTGTCGAGCAGCTCGAGCGCGTGCGCGTGGGCTTCCTTCTTCGGTACGCCCTTGAGCAGCGGAACCGTCGCGACGTTGTCGATCACGCGGCGATGCGGAAGCAGCCCCGAGTTCTGCATCACATAACCGATGCTGCGGCGCAGGGCCACCGGCTCGATCGTGGAGATGCTCTCGCCATCGATATCGATGGTGCCCGACGTGGGATCGACCATGCGGTTGATCATGCGCAGGAGGGTGGTCTTGCCGCATCCGGAGGATCCGACGAACACTGTGGTCTGGCGGGACGGTATAACGAGATTGAACTCCTCTACCGCAAGGGTTCCATCGGGGAACCGTTTGGAGACCGCACGGAATTCAATCATTGGTTGGCTCATTCCTCGTGTGCATCACGAATCGACACTTGCCTTGGCGTTCAGCTAAACAGTATTCGCCGCAACTGTCATTCCCGCTTGGTCATACTTCGTCGCACTGTAGGGAAACTCAGAGATCAACGAGTAACCCCGCCTCCGATGCGGGGGTTGAGGCCTTCGCGTGCTAGGAAACGTTCTCCACCGCACCGAAGTGCTGGGAGAGGATCGCGTATACGTACTGGCGTCCGGCGTCGAGGAAGGCCTGGTCACCGCTGTGGTCGAAGACGAAGGCTCGGGATGCGAGCGAGTCGGACACCTCGAGCGCCACCTCGAACGCGAATCGGGTCTCGGGGGTGTCGGCGACGCCGAACCGGGAGACGAGTCCGTCGAGCAGGGTGTCGGCCACGACCGAGTTGAAGGTGCGCTCGCTCGCTCGCGGGCGAATGTCGATGACGTCACCGACGCGCAGGCTGCGGAAGCCCGCCTCGTTGCGGAAAGCCTCGACGAGAACGCCGAAGGATGAGCTCAGGGCGTCGAGCCAGTTGGTGTGTCGCTCGTCGACCAGTTCGTCGTGCACGCGACGCAGCACACGGTCGAGGTTGCGGGCGCCGAGAGCCTGGAGCACGGCGATGCGATCGGGGAAGTACCGGTAGACCGTGCCGATCGACGCACCGGCCTTCTCGGCGACCATGGCCGTCGTCAGGCGCTCGTAGCCGATCTCGTCGACCACCGACGCCGCGGCGTCGAGTAGGGCGGCGAGACGCGCGGTGCTACGCGCCTGCACGGGCTCGTTGCGCAGGGGAAGCGACCCCGGGGACTGCGGATCGATTACTGCTGCTGCCGACACGGCTGCCTCCTATGAAATGGTTCGCCCGTCATACTACGCGCCCCCATTGCGGGGGCGGGAGACTTTCTCATTACGACACGCCAACGGGGCAGGGCTGGCAACTTGTCGCGACCGAAAAAATGTGGGCTAATTTCACCATTCTCTCATGACGAGTCTATGAAAAGGCTGGGTGTGGTTCTCGTGGGCTCAGCCCGTGCCCCGATCCCGTGGGATCCATCGAGACATGCCAGACTTGACCAATGGCCCGAACCCGCAAGACGCCTGTCGCCCGAAACGGCGAACTCGCGGCCCCGATCCTGCACCGCGCGGCGCGCATCGAGGACTGGTACCACGAGCTTCGCGAGAAGCGTGGCCGCAAGCGCGGGCTCAAGACCACGATCATCCCGTATTCGGGCTACGGCGGACCCGGCTGGATCCGCGTGCTCTGCCGTGTGGTGCTCACCCGCGGCGACGTCGCGAGCCAGCGGGTCGCCAAGGTCCGCGGCTGGCGCAGCTTCTTCAGCATCCCCGTCGACGATGTCGTCGTAACGATCTCCGCGGGTGGTGTCGAGCACAAGGTCACCGCAGACCGCGGCGGCGTTGTCGACACCCGCATCGAGGTGGACCTCGAACCCGGCTGGCAGAGCATCAGCATCGCGGCGGAAGACAACAGCGAACCCGTCACGGCCACGATCTTCGTCATCGACCCGGCCATCGGCTTCGGCCTGATCTCTGATATCGACGACACCGTAATGGTGACGGCTCTCCCCCGTCCGATGCTTGCCGCGTGGAACACCTTTGTGCTCGACGAGCACGCACGCCGACCCGTGCCCGGCATGGCTGTGCTGTATGAACGGCTCGTGCGGGCACATCCCGGAGCACCGATCATCTACCTGTCGACCGGTGCCTGGAATGTCGCGCCCACCCTGCGCCGTTTTCTCGACCGCAACCTGTACCCGGCGGGGGCGCTGCTGCTCACCGACTGGGGACCGACGCACGATCGCTGGTTCCGCAGCGGCAAGGAGCACAAGCAGACGAGCCTCGAGCGCATCGCCGAGGAGCTTCCGACCATGCGCTGGCTGCTGGTCGGCGACGACGGTCAGCACGACGAGGAGATTTACGCCGAGTTCGCGGCCGCGCACCCCGACAACGTGAAGGCCATCGCGATCCGCCAGCTGTCCACGAGTGAGGCGGTGCTCGCGGGTGGCCGTAGCCGTGCCGCCGACGAGGGCACCGATGACGCCGCGCTCTGGGTCTTCGCTCCCGACGGGGCCGGCCTCGCCGAGCAGCTTTCCGACGCCGGCATCATGACCGACGACGACCGCCCCGACGTGCGTCCCTGATTCCCAGCCACTGCAGTGTTCAATGAGTGCCATGCAGAAGATCGAGGACTACGCGCTCATCGGAGACTGTCACACGGCCGCGCTTGTGGGCCGCGACGGCAGCATCGACTGGCTGTGCCTGCCCCGGTTCGACTCCGCCTCGACCTTTGGTGCCCTTCTCGGCAATGAGGATAACGGTCGCTGGCTCGTCGCCCCCGTGTCGACCGAGGCCACCGCTTCCGGGATCACCGCCGAGCGCCGCTACGTCGGCGACACGTTCACGCTCGTGACTACCTGGACCACTCCCGACGGCGTCGTCGAGACCACCGACCTCATGCCGCACGGCGACCGCAGGGCCGACGTCATCCGTCGTGTGCGCGGGATGAGCGGCTCGGTCGCGATGCACCAGGAGCTGCGCATCCGCTTCGACTACTCCGCCGCGATGCCGTGGATGCGGCAGGTGCCCGAGGCGGGCGGCAACGCCGTCGTCGCCGTGGCCGGCCCGGACGCGGTCGTTGTGCGCGGGCCCGAGCTCGTCGCGAACGACCACGCGCACACATCTGACTTCACGGTGAACGCCGGCGACGTCGTCGACATCACCCTGACCTGGTTTCCAGCGCACCGTGAGCCGCCCGAGCCCATCGACGTCGACTCTCGCATTGCCGCCACCGAGGAGTGGTGGACGGACTGGGCGGCATCCTGCACCGCATCGCCCGTGTATCACGACGCCGTGCACCGCTCGCTGCTCGTGCTGCGAGCTCTCACCCACGAGGACACCGGCGGAATCGTGGCGGCGGCCACCACGAGCCTGCCCGAGGAATTCGGCGGCCAGCGCAACTGGGACTACCGCTACGTGTGGCTGCGGGACGCATCCCTCACCCTGCATGTGCTGCTCGACCACGGCTTCGAGAGTGAAGCGGACTCGTGGCGCACCTGGCTGTTGCGGGCCATCGCCGGCGACCCCGCCGACGTGCAGATCATGTACGGACTGAGCGGCGAGCGGCGTCTCTCGGAGTACGAGCTTGAGAGCCTCCCCGGCTACGACGGGGCCTCCCCCGTGCGCATCGGCAACGGGGCGTTCACGCAATATCAGGGTGACGTCTTCGGTGAGGTCATGATCGCGCTGCAGGCCGCCCGCCAGCTCGGCCGCGAGGAGCCCGACATCTCCTGGCCGCTGCAGCGAGCGCTGATGGGTTTTGTGGAGGACAACTGGCAGCGAGCCGACAACGGCATCTGGGAGATCCGCGGACCCCTTCGGCACTTCACCCACTCGCGGGTCATGCTCTGGGCGGCGCTCGATTGCGCCATCCGCGCGGTCGAGGACTTCGGTCTCGACGGGCCGGTTGCGCGCTGGCGCACGCTGCGCTCAGAGGTTCGGGATGAGATCGAGGACCAGGGCTTCAACACTTCGCTCGGGTATTACACCCAGTACTACGGCTCCACCGGAACTGATGCCTCACTCCTCCAGCTCGCCCAGGTCGGCTACCTGTCCGCCGATGACCCGCGCATGCTGGCGACCGTCGCCGCGATGGAGGCCGAGCTTCTCGAGAACGGCCTGCTGATGCGCTACCGCACCGAGGACGGCGTCGACGGGCTGCCCTCGGGCGAGAACCCGTTCCTCGCCTGCTCGTTCTGGCTGGTCGAGCAGTACGCGGCATCCGGGCGGCTGTCGGATGCCGTCACCCTGATGGACCGCCTCGTGGGGTACTCCAACGACCTCGGGCTGCTCAGCGAGGAGTACGACGTCATCGGGCAGCGCCAGGCGGGAAACACGCCGCAGGCGCTCTCCCACCTCGCGCTCGTGCGGGCTGCGGACGCGATCGCGCGGGCTTCCTCGGACTGAGCCGCGCTCTACGGCCTCCCACCCGACCATGCGAGCCGATTCGCGAGTTGCGCAGCTTCCCGGCGTGCTCTGGATGCGTAACTCGCAACTCGACCCGCGAGTTGCCCACTTCTGCTGCCTCGAGCGCCACACAGGGGACGTTTTCGGGCAACTCGCCCGCTCTCGCTGCGCCGAACGCGCGAGTCAGCGCAGGTGCTCCCCGAAGAATGCGTCGATGCGGCGCCAGGCGTCCGGCGCATCCTCGGGGTGCGGCCCGATGCCCATCACTCGCATGAGCGGCCGCATCACGGCCGGACCGGAGGGCTTCTCGTTCAGGAAGGCGTGGCCGGCATCCGGATACTCCTTCACATCGTGGGCGACGCCTGCTGTCGTGAGCGCGGTCTCGAGCTTCGCCGCCGCTCCCCGGAGCGTGCGGTCCTTCGCGCCAAACGATGCCACGATCGGGCACGCGTTCTCGAGGGCACCAGCGAGGTCGGACGGAAGGATTCCGTAGTTCACGGAGGAGGCCCCGAATCCCGAGTCGGCGGTCATCAGCGCGAAGCCGCCGCCCATGCAGAACCCGAGTGACCCGACGGATCCCGTCGACCGGCTGTCGGTGAGCGCGAACTGCCGCGCCGCCTCTATGTCGGCATACGCGCGCCCGGTACCACTCGCCATGGATCGCATGGTCGCGGTGATGCAGCGCCTAAAACCGCCCTCACTGAACAAGTCCGGCATCACGGCGAGGTAACCGAGCGACGCGATGTGCGCGACCTGCTTGCGCATCTCCTCGTCGATGCCGAACGCCTCGTGCAGTACCACCAGCGCGGGCCACGGACCCTCGCCATCCGGCACGCCCACTACAGCGCGCAGGCTTTCGCTTGTTCCGGGAATCTCAGAGGGCAGCGCAATGTCGAGGAGCGTCATGGCGTGACGCTAGCACCGTCACCCGACCGCGCCATACTGGGTGCCATGAACCGCTCGCGCACGCTGTTCACGTCGCTGCGCCTGACCGCGCAGTGGATCGGGGCGCCCCAGGAGGGCGCGAGCGCGGCAGACGTCATCCGGCACATGACCGCCATGCAGGCGCAGGATTTTGCCGGCGCCAAGTGGTCGGTCGGCCTGCGGGCTCCCGGCCTCACCGATGCCGATGTCGAACAGGCCCTGGCCAACGCGGAGATCGTGCGCTCCTGGCCGATGCGCGGCACCCTTCACCTCGTCGCGCCCGAAGATCTGGGCTGGATGCTGCAGCTCACGACTCCCCGCCTGATCCGCGGTGCGCGGCTCAGGCGCGAGCAGCTCGGGCTCGCTGAGGCAGACATCGAGCGGGCTCGAGACGTCGCCCGGCAAGCACTGAGCGGAGGGCGGGTGCTGACCCGGGACGCCATCCATAACCTCTGGAACGAGCACGGCATCGAGACAACGGGCCAGCGCGGCTACCACCTGCTCTGGTCTCTCAGCCAGACCGGAACGCTCGTCTTCGGGCCGGTGCAGGGCAAGGTCCAGACCTTCGTGCTGCTCGACGAGTGGGTCACGCAGCCCAAACGGCTCGAGGGCGACGAAGCGCTCGGCGAGTGGGCAGCGCGGTACTTCGCGAGCCACGGGCCGGCGACGGTGCGGGATTTCGCATGGTGGGCGTCCCTCACCCTCGGCGAGGCCCGCCGGGGTGTCGCGGTCGCGAAGCCGCGCGAGCTCGAGGTGGACGGCACGACCTACTACCTGGCCGAGCATCTCGAGCCCACCCGAGGCACCTTCCTCCTGCCCGGCTTCGACGAGTACCTGCTCGGCTACCAGGATCGCAGCGCGCCGCTCGCCGCCGAGCACGCGCCCGCTGTGGTACCCGGCAATAACGGCATCTTCCAGCCGACGATCGTAAAAAACGGCGAGATCGTGGGGCTCTGGAAGAAGCCGCTGGGCACGAGAGGCTTCGAGTTCAGCCCTTTCGCCACCCTGCCGAACACGAGGAAGGCGGAGGCCGGGTACGGGGACTTTATGGCGCGAACACCGCCCCGCTAAGCTACGGCTCGTGCCCTACGCCCCCTTCCCCCTGGTGTCGGATGCCGCGGCGCTCGGCCTCGTCGAGACCGAGGTGCACAATCCGCTCGGCAGCGCGGTTGCGCGGCACCGGCCGAAGCGCACCTCGACCCGGGCGACGATCTTTCTGCACGGCGCTGCTGGATCGTGGACGACCTGGACACCCCTGCTCGCTGCAGCGGACGAGGCGGGCATCGTGATCCGTAATCCCGTGCTGCTGGATCTGCCCGGCTGGGGCGACGGCAGCCTGAACGACGACCCGTCGACGCACACCATCGAGACGATCTGCGGGCTGGTCAAGGATGTCGCCGAGGAGCTCGGCTACACCGAGTGGGACGTCATCGGGCACTCGATGGGCGGCTTCATCGCCCTGCACATGGCCTCGATCTGGCCGCAGTGCGTGCTGTCGGTCGGCATGGTCTCGGGCACCACCTGGTCGGTGATCGCGAGCGTGGATCATCCCGTGCGCAATTTCGGGGTGTTGCCGGCCTTCACGATGCTGTGGAAGGTCATGCAGGGGCTGTCAAAGGGCGCCGGTGTTGTGCGGTTCGCCCGCAGGGTCGGCCTGCTGAGGACGGCAGTCTTCCCCCTGTTCCGTCATCCCTACCGGGTCGACAGCACGGTGATCACGAGCCTCTCGACGGAGGTGCGTCCCGTGTCTTTCGCGGCTGCCGCCGAGTTCGTGCGCGGCTACGACGCCGACGCGAGGTGGCGCAGCATCTCCTGCCCCATCCGTGCCTGTCGCGGCGACAGGGACACCTTCGTGCGACCCGACGACCTCGAGCGGCTTCTGGCCATCCAGCCCGATGCCGTCGTGACGGTCATCGACGACTGCGGGCACTTCGCCGCGGTCGAGCGCCCGGCCGAGGCCCTGGAAGCCCTCGGCCTGCACTAGAGGTTTGGTGAAAAGCACGGCGTTCGGTGAAAAGCACACCGTTCGGTGAAAAGCACAGCGCTACTCCCCCGGGCGTAGCTCAGGTGCGGCCCGCGGGACGACGACAGCGCGCCCCCTGGCTGCGAGTCTCGAAGCATGACCCCACGAGTACTGTCCACCAGGAATCTCAACAAGAGTTACGGCAGCGGCGCGACCCGCTTCGAGGCGCTCACCGACGTGACGATCGACATCGAGGAGGGTGAGTCGGTGGCGATCGTCGGCAAGAGCGGATCCGGCAAATCCACGCTCATGCACATCCTCGCGCTGCTTGACCAGCCGACGAGCGGTGAGCTCACCGTCGACGGCACGGACGCGGCGCGACTGAAGGGCAGGCAGCTGAACGCGCTGCGCAACCGCACCTTCGGTTTTGTGTTCCAGCAGTTCTTCCTCACCCCGAACGCGAGTGTGCTCGAGAACGTGATGCTTCCCCTCACCATCGCCCGCATCCGCTCGGGCGAGCGCAAGCGTCTCGCGCGTGAGGCACTCACCCAGCTCGATCTGGTCGACAAGGCCGGCAACCGCGCCACCAACCTCTCCGGAGGCCAGAAGCAGCGCGTCGTCATCGCCCGCGCGCTCGTCAACAACCCGCGCATCATCTTCGCCGACGAACCCACGGGCAACCTCGACTCGGCCACCGGCGCGGTTGTGGAGGACAAACTGTTCGCCCTCAACCGCGAGCAGGGCATCACGCTCGTGATCGTTACTCACGACGAGGATCTTGCCGCGCGCTGCGACCGGCGCATCTACCTGCGCGACGGCCACATCGTGGACAGCCTCGCCTGCACGGAGGTTGCAGCATGAGAGCCCTCGACATCATCCGCACCGCCGTCGCCAACTCGTTCCGCAGCAGGCTGCGCACGAGCCTCACCGTGATCGCCATCTTCATCGGCGCATTCACCCTGACCATCACGAACGGCCTCGGCACGGGCATCAACAATTACATCGAGACCCAGCTCTCGTCGGTAGGCGCAAGCGACGTGATGACGGTGACCAAACCGGTCGAGGCCGCCCTCGAGAGCGAGGGCCCCGCCGAATATGATCCGGATGCCGCGGCGCAGGTCGACGCGAACGGCCCTCCCGGCACCACCGTCACCGCCCTCGATGCCGACGATCTCGAAACGCTCAGGGGGCTGGACGGCGTGCTCTCGGTGGAGCCGAGCGTGTCCGTCCGCCCCGACTTCGTCGAGTGGAGCGCGGGCGACAGCGCTCGGTACGAGATCCCGGTGAGCGAACTCACCGCGGGCATGGCCATCGAACTGGTCGCGGGCGAGCCGTTCGCGGGCGACGACCTGCAGCTCGTGCTGCCCACCGACTACATCGCGCCCCTCGGTTTTGACAGCAATGACGACGCCATCGGCGAGACCGTCATGCTCGGTATCACCCACTCGACCGGAGAGCAGCACGAGGTCGAGGCGATGGTGAGCGGAGTGCAGGAGCCGACCCTGTTCGGTTCGACCGCGAGCATGAACGACTCGCTCACGGCCGAGCTCTACGCGTTGCAGTCCACGGGGCTGCCGGAGTCGTCGACCGAGACCTGGGCGAGCGCGACGCTGCGCATGGACGACCCGGGCGATACCGCCGCGCTCAAACAGGACCTCGTCGACGACGGCTTCGTCGGCACGACGGTCGCCGACCAGCTCGGTGCCTTCACAACGGTCGTCGACGGCATCATCCTGGTTCTCAACGCCTTCGCCCTGATCGCGCTGCTCGCCGCCGGCTTCGGCATCATCAACACCCTGCTGATGAGCGTGCAGGAGCGCACCCGCGAGATCGGACTCATGAAGGCCATGGGAATGAGTGGAGGGCGCATCTTCGCCCTGTTCAGCTTCGAGGCGGTCTTCATCGGCTTCCTCGGCAGTGCGATCGGTGCAGGCATTGCGATGGGGGTCGGGTCGGCCATCAGCGGTGTGCTTGCGAACGGTTTGCTCGCGAACCTGCCCGGGCTGCAGATCCTGGCGTTCGATCCCGTGTCGATCGTCGGCACCCTGCTGTTGGTGATGGGCATCGCGTTCGTCGCGGCCGTGCTGCCGGCATCCCGAGCCGCACGTCAGTCGCCGATCGATTCGCTGCGGTACGAGTAGCGCAGCGGCTAGTGCGCGGCGAGCCAGGTCAGGGTCGCGAACTCTTCGGTGCTGAGACCGAACTGCTCGTGGTTGTGGGCGACGAGAGTGCGCAGTTCGGGCCGGTCAACGCCGTCGCGCACGAGCACGTCGATCCCGGCCGGCGTGGCGACGGTGCGCTCGAATCGGATGGCCAGTACTGAGCCGTCATCGCTCGATCCGATAAGCGACCATCGGCTCTTCGCGATCTTCAGCAGTCCTTTGCCGCGCCAGACGAAAGCATCGCCCTTCCAGCGGTCAGTGCCGATGATGTGCTTCTCCTCGCCCTCGCGAGTCGTGTACGACACATCGTCGGAGAGGGTGAGCGGGGCGTCCCCCAGCAGACCGTAGGTGAAGTGCGGATTCAGCCGCTCTCCCCCGAGCCAGAGCGGGAAGTTGGTGGCCGTGACTCGCCAGCGTCCGGGGAGCAGGAGGGCAAGGTCGGGCGCTTGAAAAGCGATGGGCATGGCCACAACGATAGTGCCCTAACCCTTGACGGCTCCTCCGAGCCCGGCGCTCTTCAGGAACACCCGCTGGAAGGCCAGAAACAGGATGATCGGGATGAGCGTCGAGATCGCGAGAGCGGCGAGGAACACATCCAGTTCCGTCGATTGCTGGATGGTCGGAAGTCGCACCGACAGTGGTTGGATCGCCGGATTGGGCAGCACGAGCAGCGGCCAGAGGAAGTCTTTCCACGAGGCGATCACGGCGAAGACCGAGAGCACCCCGAGGATCGGCCGGGACATCGGCAGCACCACCGACCAGAACAGCCGGAACGGCCCCGCGCCGTCGGTGCGCGCCGCCTCGAACACCTCGCGGGGCAGGTTGTCGAAGAAACGCTTCACCAGCAGGATGTTGAACGCGTTCGCCGCCGTCGGCAGCCAGACCGCCCAGTAGTTGTTGAGCAGCGAGACACCCAGCAGCGGCGGCTTGAGAATGGTCAGATAGAGCGGAACCAGCAACACCACGCTCGGAATGAACAGCGTCGCGAGGATGGCCCCGTTCAACACGGGCGCGTACCGCGGCTTCAACACCGAGAGCGCGTAGCCGGCGGTCGTCGCGACGACGAGCTGCACGGCCCAGGCGCCAAGCGCGAGCACGATCGTGTTGAAGAAATACTGGTCCACGTGAACCTCGGTCCAGGCCTTGGTCAGGTTCTCCCAGTCGACCCCGTTCGGGAAGATCGCCATCGGCTCGGTGAGCGTGTCCTGAGTCGGGGTGAGCGCGGCTTTCGCGAGCCAGAGCACCGGCCCGAGGCCGGCGACGACGAGCCCCGCGAACAGGAAGAAGTGCACCCCGGAGAGGCCGACCCTGGCGCGCCACCGCCGGCGATCGAACACCGAGAGGATGCCCCGATCCTGCGTATCCTCGTCGTTATTCATAGCGCGGCTCATGACTGGCTCCAGCGATTGGTGACCGTGAAATACAGGAAGGACAGAATGCCGAGCACGACCGCGAGCATTACGCTGAGCGCCGTCGCTTCGCCGTAGTTGCCGCCCAGACTGTTCTGGAAGGCGTATTTGTAGATCAGCAGCAGCACCGTGATCGTCGAATTGTTCGGCCCGCCCCCGGTGAACAGGTACGGCTCGAGGAACACCTGCGCCGTGCCGATGACCTGCAGGATCAACATGATGAACAGAACACCGCGCAGTTGCGGCAGCGTCACGTGCCAGATCTTGTGCCAGACGGTAGCGCCATCCACTTCCGCCGCATCGTAGAGTTCGGGCGGCACGCTCAGCAGCGCCGCGAGATAGATGATGATGCTGCCCCCGGCGGCAGCCCAGGTGGCCTCGAGCACCAGCGACGGCATCGCGGTCTCGGCACTCTGCAGCCACGACTGCGGCGGGATGCCCACCCACCCCAGAATCGAATTGAACACGCCATTCGGACTCGCGTCGAAGAAGAAGCGCCAGAGCAGCACTGCCACGACCGGCGGAATCACGACCGGAAGGTAGGCGAGCGCGCTGTACAGCCCCTTGCCGCGCTTCACCTCGCTCATCAGGACGGCGAGCAGGATCGGCAGCGGAAACCCGAACACGAGCGCGAGACCGGCGAAGTACAACGTATTGACCACGGCCCGGCCGAGCAGCGGATCGGCGAGCACGTTCGCGAAGTTGTCGAGACCGACGAAGGTCGCCGGTGTCAGCAGGTTGGTCTTCTGCAGGCTCATCACGAGTGACTGCACGATCGGCGACCAGCTGAAGATGCCGAACACAAAGAGCATCGGCAGCAGGAATAGCAGGGTGCTGAGCCCGCCGCCACGCACCCAGGTGGCTGGCGTGCGCTTTCGTCGAGGGCGCTGCGGGCCGGCGGACGGCTCGCTCGCCGCCTGGATGGCGAGAGCCGGTGGCTCCTGGGTGGTGGTCATGGGGTGCTTTCGTTTGTGACTCCGCCGGCCGATCGTTCGGCCGACGGAGTCAGTGTCGGGACTACTTCGCGTCGAGAATCGCCTGGGCGTCCTTGTTCGCCTGCTCGAGCAGGGCGTCGATGTCGGCGTCCTCGTCGGTCAGCACGGCCTGCACCACGGCATCAAGCAGCGCGTAGATCTCCTGCGTCTTGCCCTTCGGCTCCCCGACCGGCAGCTGCGTTCCGATGTTGTCGATGAACGAGGTCATCTGGTCGCGGGGCACGTTGATGTACTTCTCGATCCAGCCGACGCGCTGTTCCTCGGTCTCGGGGTCGAGCACCGGCAGCACGGGGGTTCCGACCGCCTGGTCGCTGTCGGCGAGTGTCTTGGCGTCGAACTTCGCCGCCTTCTCGTCGAGCAGGCGCTGCATGTAGTAGTAGTCGATCCACTTGGCGCCCGCCTCCTTCTCCTCCTCGGTCGCGGTCGGGCTCACGACGGCGATGTCGCCTCCGCCGAGCGTGCCCGGGTCGTCCCCTTCGTTCGGGATGACGGCCAACCCGTAGATGTCGGGCTCGGTCGAGAAGTCGCGCACGAGTGCCGTGTAGACATCGGATCCACCGGTGTACATGCCCACGTTGCCGGCCGCGAATTCCTGGTTGATGGTGCCCCAGTCGAGCAGGAAGTTGCTGCCCATCGAGTTGTCCTCCCAGCGGAGTTCGTGCAGAAACTGCAGCGCGGCCTTTGTTCCCTCGTTGTCGATGGTCTCGGTGTAGGTGCCGTCGCCGTTGTCCACCTGGGTGCGTCCGCCGCGGGCGACAGTCTGCGCGGTGAGCTGCCAGCCGCCCGTGTTGTTGAACGTCATGGTCGCGAAGCCCGCCTTGCCGGTCTTCTCCGAGATGGTCTTGGCGGCCGCACGCACCTCATCCCACGTCGTCGGAGGCTTGTCGGGGTCGAGCCCGGCAGCCGTGAACAGTTCGCGGTTGTAGTGCAGCCCCATCGCGTAGGCCTGGCGCGGGAATCCGTAAATCTTGCCGTCGTTGTCCTGCACGCCCTCGAGAATGACGGGGTTGAACTTGTCGGCGTAGCCGAGATCCTCGACCTGCTTGGTGACGTCGGCGAGCTGCCCGTTCTCGAGCAGCGTCTTCGCCTCGGTGAACGGCACGGTGAAGACGTCGGGCAGGCTGCCGCCCGCGAGCTGCACGGCGAAGGTGGGCCCCTTCCACTCGTACTCCTCGCCGATCACGTCGATCGTCGGGTTGGCCTTCTCGAAGTCGGCTTCCTGCTTCTCGAAGGCCTCGTACGCAGCGGGGTCGGCGCCCGCGGGGAACGTGCCGACGCGCAGCTCTAGCTTTCCGCTGCCGCCGCCGGCCGAACAGCCGGCGAGGGTTGCTGCGATCGCCAACGCCGAGAATCCGGCGAGGGCTACCTTTCCTGGTGACTTCATTGTCGTGCCTTTCGTGTGGATGGGTGTGGTGCAGTGCTTCAGGTGCGCAGCCAGGCCGTGGAGTCCGACTGCAGTTTCCCGTCGACGAGTTGCTCACTCGCGAGCAGGAGCTCGGTGTGCTCCGGCAGCACTACAGCGCCGTCGGAGAGATTGGTGACGCTGACGAAGCCGTTCCCGCGCGAGAAGGCAAGCACGCCCGCCTCACTCGGCAGCCACTCGAGGCGCCCGTCGCCGAGGCCCGGCTCGCTGCGCCTGAGGGCGAGCGCGGAACGATAGAGCGCGAGCATCGACGCGGGGTCGCGCTCCTGGCGCTCCACGGTGAGCGCGGCCCAGCTCTCTGGCTGCGGCAGCCACGGGGTCACCCCCTCGCTCGAGAAGCCGAACGGCGAGCTGGTCCCGCCCCAGGGGAGCGGCACGCGACATCCATCACGCCCGGGGTCCGTGCCGTGCGAGCGGAAGTGCATCGGGTCCTGCAGGGAGTCGAGCGGCAGGTCCTCCACCTCGGGCAGCCCGAGTTCGTCGCCCTGGTAGATGTAGAGCGAGCCCGGCAGCGCGGCGGTGAGCAGGGCGGCGGCCCTCGCGCGGCGCGTACCCACGGCGATGTCGCTCGGGATGTCGAAGCGCTTGCTCGCGAAGGCGAACGAGCTGTCCGTGCGTCCGTAGCGCGTCACCGGGCGCGTCACGTCGTGGTTGCTGAGCACCCAGGTCGAGGGAGCCCCGACGGGCGCATGGGCCGCGAGCATGGTCTCGATGGACTCGCGCAGCGAGGCTTCGTCCCACGGCCTCGCCATGAAGTCGAAGTTGAAGGCGGTGTGCATCTCGTCGCTGCGCAGGTAGTCGGCGAAACGCTTGGTGTCGGGCAGCCAGACCTCACCGACGAGCACGCGCGCGCCCGCATACTCGTCGGCGACGGAGCGCCAGGAGCGGTAGATGTCGTGGATCCCGTCGCGATCGGTGTTGGGGTGCTCCCCCGGGCGTGGGTTGTCGGGCACCTCCGGAAACTCGGGATCCTTGACGAGCAGCGCGGCCGAGTCGATGCGAACGCCGGCGACACCCCGGTCGAACCAGAAGCGCAGCACGTCCTCGTGCTCGCGGCGCACCTCGGGAGAGTTCCAGTTGAGGTCGGGCTGCTCGGGCGCGAACAGATGCAGGTACCACTCGCCGGGCGTGCCGTCGGGGTCGGTCGTGCGAGCCCACGTGTCGCCCTGAAAGTTGGAGACCCAGCGGGTGGGCATCACCTCACCGTGCTCGCCCTTGCCGGGGCGGAACCAGAAGCGCTCCCGCTCGGGCGAGCCGGGGCCCGCCGCGAGGGCCGCCTGGAACCACTCGTGCTGCTCCGAGAGATGGTTCGGCACAACGTCGATGATGGTGCGAATGCCCAGCTCGAGCGCCTCGCGGATGAGCGCCTCGGCTTCGTCCAGCTGCCCGAACGCCGGGTGGATGGCCCGGTAGTCGGAGACGTCGTACCCGCCGTCCGCGAGCGGCGACTCGTACCACGGCGTGAACCACAGGGCGTCGACGCCGAGGTCGCGCAGGTAGCCGAGGCGGGAGCGAACGCCGGCCAGATCGCCGGTCCCGTCGCCGTTGCCGTCGGCGAAACTGCGGATATAGACCTGGTAGATCACCGCGGAGCGCCACCACAGGGGGTCGCTCGTGCTGGGTGCAAGGGGAGTTCCCACCGCGCAGGCTCGTTTCTGTCAACGCCACTGTTGGCATGCGCGACCCGCTGGGCGAGCCGCACTGCTGCGAATGTAGCCTTCTTGACAGAATGACGCAAGAACTAAACAAATAGTAAGAAACTTGCGGTGTTTGCGCTTCTCTACCGGGATGTCGCAGGCGGGCGCACGGGACCGGTCGAGCCGCGCACGACGAGTTCCGGCTCGAACAGGTACTCGTCGACGCGCGTCGCCGAGCCGTTGATCTGGCCGACGAGGAGTTCGATGATCATGCGTCCCATCGGCTCGATCGGCTGGCGAACCGTGGTGAGGGGCGGGTCGACCGAGTTCATCAGGGCCGAGTCGTCGTAGCCCACAATCGACACGTCGCCGGGCACAGTGAGTCCGGCACGGCGCACAGCGCGCACGGCACCGAGCGCGATCGGGTCGGAGGCGCAGATGATGGCCGTCACCCCGGACTGCAGCAGCCGGGTCGCGGCGGCCTGTCCGGCCTCCAGCGAGTAGTGCGAGTGCACGATGTGCGAGTCGGGCAGCGCGACGCCCGAGGTTGCGGCAACGCGCTTGGCGGCGTGGAGTTTGCGCTGCGAGGGCACGTGATCCTTCGGGCCGAGAACGAGGCCGATGCTGGTGTGCCCGAGCTGGCGCAGGTGGTTCCAGGCCTGCTCGGTGGCGACCGCGTCATCGGTCGACACCGTGGCGAAGTCGAGCGCCGCAACCTTGGCGTTCACCAGCACGGTGGGCAGGCCGAGATCGCTGAGCCGGTCGTAGTGATCGTGCGTGGAGTCCTGCTGGCCGTACTGGCCGCCGATGAATACGACTCCGGAAACCTGCTGCTGCAGGAGGAGATCGACGTAGTCGGACTCGGAGATGCCGCCCGAGGTGAGCGTGCAGAGCACGGGCGTGTAGCCGTTCTGGGCTAGGGCTCCCCCCACAACCTCGCCGAACGCGGGAAAGATCGGGTTCTGCAGCTCCGGCAGGAACAGCCCGACGAGGCGGGCACGCTCGCCGCGCAGCTTGGTCGGACGCTCGTAGCCGAGCACGTCGAGCGCGGTGAGCACGGCTTGGCGGGTGGCCTCCGAGACGCCGGGCTTCTCGTTGAGCACGCGGCTGACCGTCGCCTCGCTCACCCCGACTTTGCGGGCTACGTCTGCAAGCCTCTTCGACATGGCCGAAATTATACGCAAGTGATTGCAAGAAATTGCAAGGCCCCCTGTCTGGAGCCGCGGCCGGGCTAGCATGACCGGATGGAACGCACCCCCTCCCGACCTGTTGCGATCCTGTTGTCCAGTCATCCGGGGCCGGCATTCGCAGTCACGACCGTGACGATCGTGCTCGGCATCGGCGTGGGGCTGGAGCCCTGGCGCGTCGCCCTGCTCGGCCTCGCGATGCTGCTCGGCCAGTTCTCGGTCGGGCTGTCGAACGACTGGCTCGACGCCCAGCGCGATGCCGCGGTCGGCCGCAGCGACAAGCCGATCGCGCGGGGCTGGGTGGCCGCGTCATCCATTCGCACGATCGCCTTTGTGACGGCGGCGCTGGCCATTGTGCTCACGGCGCCGCTCGGAGCGCTCGTCACGCTCGCCCACACGGTGTTCATCGCCTCGGCCTGGAGCTACAACGCTGGCCTTAAGAAGACCGCGTTCTCCGTGCTGCCGTACATCGTGAGCTTCGGCTCGCTGCCGCTGCTCGCGACCCTCGCACTGCCGCAGCCCGCGCCGGCCGCGTGGTGGGGCCTCGGGGCCGGCGCCCTGCTCGGTGTCTCCGCCCACTTCGCCAACGTGCTGCCCGACCTTGTGGATGACGCGGCCACGGGCGTGCGCGGACTGCCCCACCGCCTCGGCTCACGCGCCTCAGGGCTCGTCATTGCCGTCGCGCTCGCGGCGTCGGCCCTGCTCGTGGCCTTCGGCGCGGGTCAGCCGCCGCTTCCGGCGCAGTGGATCGGGCTCGCCCTCACCCTCGCGCTCGCGGTCCTCGCGGGGGGACTCGCGGCGGTGCGCGCGCCCACGCGGCTGCTGTTCCAGCTCATCATCGCGGCGGCCCTCGTCATCGTCGCGATGCTCGCCCTCTCGGGCACCCGCCTGATCGCCTAGCAACCCGCCCGGCGCCCTCGCCGTGCGCCCGCGCCCCTCGCCCCTCGCCCCTCGGTCAACCAGCAAAAAGTGCTCCAACGTCAGAACCTTGAAGCACTTTTCACGGTTTCGCGGCAACGCCCATTCGCTCAACCAGCAATAGGTGTTGCACACGCGAGCGGTTGGAGCACTTTTTGCTGGTTCGGGAGGGAGGTCCGAGGGAGTGCCCAGCCCGCTCAGGCAATCGGCTCGGGCACCTTCTCCGGGTTGCGGATGCCGATCCACGAGACGATACCGCCCGCGATGAGCAGTGCTGCCGTCACCAGGAGCCCGCGGTGGAAGCTGTCGACGGTCAGCTCACTGCCGATGATGACACCGACGAGTGCGATGCTGATGAGCCCGGCGATGCGGGAGACGGCATTGTTGATCGCCGAGCCGATGCCGGACTGGTTCTCGGGGATCGAGCCGAGGATCGCGGCGGTGAGCGGCGCGACCGTCGCGCTGAGTCCAACGGCGAAGAGCAGCACCCCGGGCAGCACCTGCGTCCAGTAGTTGACCTGCTCCCCCATGTTCAGCATCAGCAGGTAGCCGAGCCCGCCGATGATCGGGCCGAAGCCCATGAACAGCCGGGGGCCGAACTTGCCGGACAGCCCGCCGAACCACGAGGAGAGCGCGATGTTGCCGATCGTGATCGGCAGGAAGGCGAGGCCGGCGAGGGTTGCGCTGAAGCCGGCCACCTCCTGCAGGTAGACGACGACGAGGAATCCGCCGAGCGAGAGCGCGCCGTAGACGAGAGCAGTGGCGATGTTGCCCACCGAGAAGTTGCGCACGGCGAACAGTCCGAGCGGCAGCATCGGGTGCTTCGCGGTGCGCTGCCGCAGTACAAACGCCGCGAGGGAGACGAGTCCGATCGCGAAGGGCAGGTAGATGACGGGGCTGCCCCAACCGTAGTTGGCCTGCTCGATGAGGGCGAACACGGGTCCACCGAGGCCGACGATGCCCAGCACGGCGCCCCACCAGTCGATGCCCGCGCCCTCCGGCCGTTCGTTCTTCTGGCCGAGCTTCACCATGAGATACAGGGTGATGGCGATCGGGATGATGTTGATCGCGAACACGAGTCGCCAGCTGAGGTAGTCCACGAACAGTCCGCCCAGCAGCGGGCCGGCCAGGAACGCGGCGCTCGTCCACCCGGTCCACTGTCCGATCGCCTTGGCCTGCGCGACGCCGCGGAAGCTCGAGATGATGAGGGCGAGCGACGAGGGCACGAGCAGCGCTCCCGCTACCCCCTGCAGTCCGCGCACGATGATGAGGATCTCGGCGGTCGGCGCGAGGGCGATCGCGATCGACGTCGCGGCGAAGCCGTAGAGTCCCACTTTTAGCACGAGCATGCGCCCGAAGGCGTCCGAGAGCGATCCGGCGAGCAGGATCAGCGTGCCGAGGGTGATGAGGTACGCGTCGACCACCCACTGCTGCACGGTGAGTCCGCTGCGGAACTCCTCGCTGATCGCGGGCAGCGCGACGTTGATGACCGATCCGTCGAGGAAGGTGACGAACGACGCCAGCACGGCGATCGTGAGGACAAGGCGCTGGTCGCGGCTCATGGAGGTGTCGGTCATAGTCACAGTCAACACCCGTACGGGGCCGTTTAGTCCCCGATCGACTTCTCGACGGCTTCGAGCACGCGCTCGTCGGCGAGCAGGCGGAAATGCCCGTAGACCGGCAGCTGCACGTTGGTCGCTCCTTCGAGCCGCGAGCCCGCGGGAATGTGCGGGTCGAAGACGCCGAAGATCGAGGTGATGCGGGTATTCGCCGCCGCGTTGGCGCCGAGCATAGCGAGAGTCGGCTCGTTCGGGCGGAATGCTCGAATCGCGCGCACCAGGAAGTAGCGAGCGTAGATCGAGCCGCCGAAGGGGGTCGCGATGGCGGTCATCCGATCGATGCGGCCCGAAGTGTCGTCGAGCACCATCATGTGCTTGCCGATGAGTCCACCCTTGCTGTGCGCGACGATGATCACCCCGCGCAGGTCCTTCGCCTCGATGTAGGCCTGCGCGAGCGCGGCCGACTCGGAGACGCCCAGCAGGTTGTAGCGCAGTTCCGAGAGCACGTGCACGGGGTGACCGAGCGCGTGCAGCCGGTTGGCGACGGGCCGCAAAAACTGCCACGTCTCATAGACGCCCGGGATGAGCAGCACGGGCGCGAGCTCTCCGTTGAGGTAGCGCGATGCATCCCGACCACCCAGAAAATGCCGCAACTGCCACCAGCCGACGTACACGTAGTCGAGCCACCAGAAGAACGCGCGCCTGATCATGGGTCGAACCGTCTCTCGAGCACCGCTGCTATTGAGATCGGGTCGGTGAACATGATGACGTGCGGCCCCTCGACGATGGCGAGCTCGCCGTTCGGCAGCAGCGCCGCGACCTCTGCGGCCCAGGTCGGCGGCACCACGAGGTCCCGATGTCCGGCGATGACCACCGCCTTCGCCGTGATGCTGGGCAGGCGGTCCTCGATCGCGTCGCCGAGCAGGTGCGGCAGCTGGCGCAGGTAGTACGGCAGCCCGCAGCGGAATAGGTAGTCGGTGAGCACCACCCAGTTCGCCCGGAGCGGCTCGCGCAGCATGTCGAGGCCGAGCCTGGTGGCCTGCGTGAGCAGCCGCCGCTCGCCGCGCTCGATGGTGGGCGCAAGCAGCGCAATCGAGTCGACAAGTTCGGGATGCAGCAGCGCAAGCTCGCTGACGACCTGGCACCCCATCGAGTGGCCGACCACAACGGGGTTCTCGATTCCTGAGCGCGCGAGGAAGGCGGCGACGACTTCGGCGTGGTCCCGAATCGACACGTCGCGCTTCGGGTTGGGGGCGGAGCCGTAGCCGGGCAGGTCGACGAGCCAGACCGTGCCGCGCTTGGCGAGTTCCCGCGCGAGCGGCTGGAAGTAGCGGGCCGAGACGCCGATGCCGTGCACGAGTACGTAGTTGATGGGCGCCGTGTTGCGGCCGCCGGTGCTGCTGGCGGGGAACCGCTGCACGGCGATCGCGAGCTCGTTGAACGTATCCCGACTCGTGTAGAACGTGGCGCCCCGGAATCGTCTCTCGATCTCGGCCACCATCCGTTCAGTGTAGGGAGGGCGGTGGACAATGGTCGGATGGCATCTGAATTGGCTGAGAACTGGGCCCGCAGCTACACCTACACGGCGGCGGAGATCGCGCACCCGGGCTCGGTCGAGGAGATCCGGGAGCTCGTGGCATCCACCGAGCGGATTCGCGCCCTCGGCACCCGGCACTCGTTCACCGCCCTACCGGACACGGTGGGTACGCTTGTAGCCCTCGACCGGCTGCCGGCGCGCACCGACCTCGACGAGACCGCCCGCACGGTGACGGTCGCGGGCGGGCTGCGCTACGGCGACGTCGCGACCGCCCTGCAGGCACGTGGCTGGGCGCTGCACAATCTCGCATCGCTTCCCCACATTTCGGTCGCCGGAGCGATCGCGACCGGTACCCACGGTTCGGGCGACGGCAACGGCACGCTGTCGTCAGCGGTTGCCGCACTCGAACTGGTGACGGCCTCGGGTGAACTCGTGACGCTGCGCCGCGGCGACCCGGACTTCGATGGCGCCGTGGTCGCACTGGGTGCGCTCGGCGTTGTGACGGCAGTGACGCTGGATGTGCAGCCGACCTTCGATGTGCGGCAGGACATGTTCGACGACCTGCCGTGGTCCTCGCTGCTGAACAATCTCGACGCGGTGACCGGTAGCGCCTACAGCGTCTCGCTGTTCACGACCTGGGCGGGCGACACGATCCCTGCCGTCTGGTTGAAGAGTCGAATGGATGCTCCGGCTCCCCCGACCGACCTGCTCGGCGCGACCCGGCAGCCAGTGGGGCGCCACATGATCCCCGACCAGCCGGCGAGCAACACAACGGAGCTGGACGGCGTGCCCGGCCCGTGGAGCGACCGGCTCGCCCACTTCAAACTCGGCTTCACCCCGTCGAACGGCGATGAGCTGCAGAGCGAGTATCTGGTTCCGCGCCACAATGCGGTCGAAGCGCTAGTCGCTGTTCGTGAGCTTCGGGATGCCATCACGCCCCTGCTGCACGTCACCGAGGTGCGCACCATGAGCGCTGACACCCTATGGCTGAGCGGCGCGTACGGCACGGACGCAGTGGCGATCCACTTCACCTGGAAGAAACTGCCCACAGAGGTCGCCGCCGTGCTCCCCGCGATCGAGGCGCTGCTGCTGCCGCTCGGCGCCCGCCCGCACTGGGGCAAGCTGTTCGACCGCGTCGAGCGGGCGAACTATCCGCGGCTCGACGACTTCCGCGCCCTGGTGGCGAACTACGACCCTTCAGGCAAGTTCGGGAGCACGTACCTCGACAAGCACCTCGGGCTTTAGCCGGTCACCGTTCCGACGCTGGTTACGGCGATCACCGCAACACCCGCCTCGGCGGAGGCCGCGAGGTCGACCGTTGCGCTGATACCCCAGTCGTGGTCACCGGCCGGATCGTTGAAGGTCTGCCGCACGGTCCAGACGAAGGCTCCCTCGTCGACGGTGAGCATGCTCGAGCTACGGGCATCCGGACCCGTGCCGAGGTGGTCATACTCCCCGAAATACCCGTCGAGCGCGGTCTCCCAATCGACATCGGGGTCGAGCGCGAGCAGCCCCTCGAGGTCGTCCAGCGCCGCGAGCTGCACCCGGCGGAACAGCTCGTTGCGAACCAGAACCCGGAACGCGCGCGGGTTCCCGACCACGGACGGCGGCGGAGGCGGCAGCACGGGCTTCTTGCCGGGTGCCACCGGGTTGATCAGGCTCTCCCACTCGTCGAGCAGGCTCGAGTCGACCTGCCGAACGAGCTCGCCCAGCCACTCGATCAGGTCGAGCAGGTCCTCGGTCTTGGCCTCATCCGGCACGGTTTGCCGCACGGCGCGGTATGCGTCTGACAGGTAGCGCAGCACGAGCCCTTCGCTGCGGGCGATCTTGTAGTACCCGACGAAGTCCGCGAAGGTCATCGCGCGCTCGTAGAGGTCCCGCACCACGGATTTCGGCGACAGCTCGAAGTCCGCGACCCACGGCTGGGTGGCACTGTACTGCTCGAAGGCCGCATCCAGCAGCTCCTTAAGCGGCTTGGGGTGGGTGACCTCTTCGAGTAGTTCCATGCGCTGGTCGTACTCGATGCCCTCGGCCTTCATCGCGGCAACCGCCTCCCCGCGCGCGAGGAACTGCTGCTGCGAGATCACGGGGCGCGGGTCATCCAGAGTCGCTTCGAGAATCGAGATCACGTCGAGCGCGTACGTCGGCGACTCGGGGTCGAGCAGCTCGAACACGGCGAGGGCGAACGGCGAGAGCGGCTGGTTGAGCGCGAAGTTCGGCTGCAGGTCGACGGTGAGCCGGATCTCGATGCGGTCGTCCCAGCTGACGAGGTCGTCGTCGTCCTGGCCAGACAGCGACACCGGTACCACGTGCTGCTCGACGATGCCCGCAGCTCTCAGCGTGCGGTAGATGGACAACGCCTTGCGGGCCATCGCGAGCTGCGATTTCCACGGGTCGTGGCTGCCGAAGATCAGGTCGCGCATGTCGGTGAAGGCGTCGCCACCGCTTGTGGAACGATCACGGCCGATCACGTTGAGCAGCATCGAGTGGCTCACCTGCATGCTCGAGACGAGGGTCTCGGGTTCCGCGTTGATGAGCCGCGTGAAGGAGGGCTCGCCCCACGACACGAACCCCTCGGGCGCCTTTTTGCGCACGACCTTTTTCAGTTTCTTGGGGTCGTCCCCGGCCTTCGCGACGAGGCGTGCGTTCTCGGCCTCGTGCTCGGGCGCCTGGGCGACGACGGTTCCCGCGGTGTCGTAGCCGGCGCGCCCGGCCCGCCCCGCGACCTGGTGGAATTCGCGGGCGGAGAGCTGGCGCATCCTCGTGCCGTCGTATTTGGTGAGGGCCGTCAGCAGCACGGTACGAATCGGCACGTTGATGCCCACGCCGAGGGTGTCGGTGCCGCAGATGACCCGCAGCAGCCCCTGCTGGGCGAGCTGCTCGACGAGACGGCGGTACTTGGGCAGCATGCCGGCGTGGTGCACGCCGATGCCGGCCCGAATGAGTCGGGATAACGTCTGCCCGAACACCGTCGTGAAGCGGAAGGCACCGATCGCCTCGGCGATCTCGTCGCGTTGCTCGCGGGTGATGATCTTCGCACTGGTGAGCGCCTGTGCGCGCTCGAGGGCGGCGAGCTGGGAGAAGTGCACGATGTAGATCGGCGCCTGCTTGGTGGCGAGCAGGTCTTCCACCGTCTCGTGCACGGGGGTGGTGACGTAGCTGTAACTCAGGGGAACCGGGCGCTCGACACCGGTGACGACGGCGGTCTCGCGGCCGGTGCGCGTGCTCAGGTCGTCGGCGATGCGGGTGACGTCACCAAGAGTCGCCGACATCAGGATGAACTGCACGCGCGGCAGGGTGAGCAGCGGCACCTGCCAGGCCCAGCCGCGTTCGGGGTCGGCGTAGAAGTGGAACTCGTCCATCACAACCTGGTCGACGGCGGTGTCCTCGCCGCCGCGCAGGGCGAGGTTGGCGAGGATCTCTGCGGTGCAGCAGATGATCGGCGCGTCGCCGTTCACGCTCGAGTCACCGGTGACCATGCCCACGTTCTCGGCACCGAAGATCTCGACGAGGGCGAAGAACTTCTCGCTCACGAGGGCCTTGATCGGTGCCGTGTAGTAGCTGCGCTTGCCCTGGGCGAGGGCGGCGAAGTGCGCTCCGATCGCGACGAGCGACTTACCTGTGCCGGTCGGTGTGGAGAGGATGAGGTTCGCCCCGCTCACGATCTCGATCAGCGCCTCCTCCTGCGCCGGGTACAGCGCGAGCCCGCGCGAGTCGGACCACTCGGCGAACGCGTCGAACGCGTCATCCGCATTCCAGGGGCTGGGGGCGCGCGACATCAGAGACATGATGCTTCCGATCCTGCCCTACCGGGGCGGGGTGTGCCGACCGCTCCTAGCGCTGCGCCTCCACGATGCGCGGCACGGGGCTCAGCAGCGGCTCGAGCACCACATAGACGCCGAGGGCGATGCCGAGCGTGATGGCGGCCCAGGCCGGGATCGGATGGCTGCCTGCGAAGGGCCAGACGAGCACGACCAACCCGGCGACGGCGGCCACCGCCAGCGCGATCCGGAACACGAGCCCCGCCGCCCACAGCCTGGGCGTCGCACCCTCGGGCTGCCAGGTGATGCGCTCGACGTAGCTGCGCCAGAGCCGCGAGCTGAACCAGGACAGCAGGGCGACCGTACCGATGAGGGTGCCACCGCCCATCAGCAGGTCGTTGGCGAGGAGTGTCTCGAGCAGCTTGCGGCTCAGGTCGAATCCGAACAGGGACTCGAGCGGTCGCACAAGTGGACCGAAGGCCGCGACCAGCCCGCTGAGGATGAGGCGTCCCCCTGCGGCGAATCCGGCGAACAACGGGGGTGCGAGCGCGAGCAGGGCGAGCGTGACGATGGCGGCGCGCTGCAGGCCAGCCGCCTTGACGCTGCGCACGTGGTTCGCCTCGCGCACGACCGCCTGGGCGTGCAAACCCGGTTCCTCGACGAAGGTCGGGCCGGCCTGGCGGTCGAGTCCCATGACGATGCGCGTCACCGGATCGATGACCTGCGCGATGTTGCTCGAGTAGGCGCCGTGGTCGGTGAAGGCGAATCCGGTGTTGTGCACGGGATACTCGCGCGGGCCGATCGCGTCGGACGCCTCGAGCCGGAGCCCGTTCGCGAACCGCCAGCGCTCGTTGCGCGCCGCCTCCCCGTTCGAGATCGGTCCGGAGGGCACGGGATCCCAGATGCCCCACATGTTGAGCCACGCCGTCTCCGGGTGGTGATTGGCCCACGCGCGCACGAGATTGCGCGGATACAGCGATGTCGCATCGAGGTCGTCCTCGTCGGCGATGTAGCCGAGCCAGTTCGACACACCGAGCAGGGTGACCCCGGCCCCCACCGTGACGAGCACGTCGACCTGCACCTCCCGCTCGCCGCTCACCCGGCTGAACAGGGTCTCCGCGCTGATCGCCGCGCCCTCGGAGTGCGCGACCACCACCAGCAGCTTCTCGGTGTCGGCGTCGTCGGGGATAGCATCCAGTCGGGCGCGGGCGCGCTGCACGCCATCCCGAACCACCTCGCGCATCGCGGCCGCACGAACCGGGCGACGCGTCCACACGGCGGCGTCGCCGATGAACTCGACGAGCGTGCGCATCAGCGGATCGAGCCAGGTCTTGAGGCCCGGGATGAGCAGGAGCGGACCGGCCAGCGGGAGCGTGACGACCACGAGCAGCGCGACGGCCACGAGCACCATCCACAGGGCTGCGAGGAGCGGGCCGGCGACGATCCAGAGGAGGGCGGCGAACAGCTTGCGCAACGGGTTCGCACGGTTCCACTCGCGACGGGGCGGGAGCGTCACCACCCGGCCGAAGTAGATACCGAGCCGCAGGATCGCCCGGAAGGCGAAGCCAAGCCCCCAGTCGAAGACCTCCGACCGCCCCATGGCGAGGAACGCATCCGCCCAGCGGGCCTCGGTCACGGTGAGGTCGAGAAGTCGCGGCTCCGAATCGTTGCCCTCGTACTCCGCGTAGGCGCGCACCTGGTTGTCTTCCGGCGACGACGTGACGACCCTCTCGAACAGCAGAGCGGAGTCGTCGGGGTCGTCCGCGCCGGTCGGCACGCGCAGGGGGCGAACTTCGTCGAGGCGGTCGACGCCGACGCGACGGATACCGGTCGGCGCCGTCGGCCTGAGGATCCGCCTCTGCAGCGCCAGCCAGTCGAGGCGCCTGAGCACGGGCTCTGCCCACTCGAGCAGGGTCTGCGAGGTCTTCTGCTGCCCGATGCCGTGCACCACTACCAGTTCCACGTGTCGACGTTTCGGCAGCGCTTCGCTGGACGACAGTTCTGAGTGGGCTATCACCGATACCTCCGTGGGCACAGGCTAGCCCCGCGTCAGGGCGACGCGCTAGACGGTGTGATTCGCGGCGACCCGCGCGTAAACGGTTTCCACGTATGCCCAGAATCCGTTCACGTCGAGGGTGATGGGCACGATCGCATTAGGGGTGGGCGAGTTGAAGTCCACGACGGTCATGCCCTCGGTGAACTCGCCGCGGGTCTCCACCTCGACGCGAGCGGGCCGCGAGGCGAACAGGTCGGGGCGGGTGACGTACGCGACGGCGCACACGTCGTGCACGGCCTGGCCGTTCCAGTCGTCGTCATTCGGGTTCACCCAGTGGGTCGCGAGCGGGATGATCAGCTTCTCCGCAAGCGCGCCGAGCTTTCTGAAGCGCGCGATCACACCCTCGTGGGCCTCCGCCTGCAGGGTGAGGTCGAGTCCGATCATCACTACCTGCCAGTCGGCGTCGAAGACGATCTTCGCGGCCTCCGGGTCGGCGTAGATGTTGAATTCGGCGGCCGGCGTCGCGTTGCCGCGCGTGAAGGAGCCGCCCATGATTGTGAAGCTGGCGACGAGCCGCGCAATCGACGGCTTCTTCTCGAGGGCGAGCGCGATGTTGGTGAGCGGCCCGGTCGCGACCAGATGGATCGCTCCAGGGAACGCCGTGATGGTGTCGACGATGACGTCGACGGCGTGATCCGGGGATGCCGCGAGCACGGCCTCGGGAAGCACGACGGTTCCGATCCCACTCTCGCCGTGAACCTGTGACGCGTCCTTGATCGACCGCACGAGTGGACGGCCCGCTCCCGCAGCAACGGGAACCTTCTCGAAACCGAGGTACTCCCGCAGCTCGAGCGCGTTCTTCGTGGTGTTCTCGATGCCGACGTTGCCGCCGACGGTGGTCACGGCGACGAGGTCGATGTTGGGATCACCGTGCGCGAGCAGCAGCGCGAGCGCGTCGTCGAGGCCGGGGTCACAATCGAGGAGGATCTTTACGGGCATGAGACTACTGTGCCATCTCGCGCTACTTGACAAGCCCGGCTAACGCCATTAGCTTTGTGGCTATGACCATTAGCCAAACACAGTTCCTCGCCCTCCCCGAGGGCCGCATCGCCTTCGACAGCACGGGCTCGGGCCCGCTCGTTGTACTCGTTCCCGGCATGGGCGACCTCCGCTCCAGCTACCGCTTCCTTGTGCCACTGCTCGTCGAGGCTGGCCACCGCGTCGTCACCACCGACCTGCGCGGCCATGGCGACAGTGACGCCACCTTCCGCGCCTACGGCGGGGAGCAGACGGCTGAGGATGTCGCGGCTCTCCTCCGGCACCTCGGCGAGCCCGCCGTTCTCGTGGGCAACTCCTTGGCCGCAGCCTCCGCGGTGCGGATCGCGGCAGACCACCCGGAGCTGGTGCGCGGCATAGCGCTGCTCGGGCCCTTCGTGCGCAACCCCAACGCCGGTGCCGCCATGATGGTCGTCTTCCGCGTAATGATGCTGCCGGCCTGGGTCTCCCTGAGCTGGAAGGCGTACTTCCCCACCCTGTTCGCCGGCACGAAACCCGCCGACCTCAAGGAATACGTCGCGACCGTCGTGGCTGCCCTCCGCCGCCCCGGTCACGCCCGCGCCTTGTCGCTCACCGCCCGCACCAGCCACGAGCACGCCGAACTCGCCCTCCCCCGCGTCACGACGCCCTCCCTCGTGGTCATGGGAGACAAGGATCCCGACTTTCCCGACCCTGTGAAGGAAGCGAACTGGATCGGCACGGAGCTCGGCTCGACCGTCGCGATCGTGCCCGAGGCCGGCCACTACCCGCAGTCGCAGCGGCCGCAACTCGTCGCCGCCGCGCTCATGGACTTCGTGAAGGGACTTCCCGTTGCCTAGGGCCGGGCTCACCGCCGACCGCGTCACGACAGAGGCCGCGGCCCTCGTCGATGAGCAGGGCATCACCGCTCTCACCCTCTCCACACTTGCCGCACGCCTCGACGTGCGCGCGCCCAGCCTCTACAAGCACGTCGCGAGCCTCGACGCCCTGCGCCAGTCGGTCGCCGTACGCGCGAAGACCGAGTTCGGTGACGCCCTCGATGCGGCGGCCGGCGAGAGCACGGGCGATGTCGCCGTGCGCGCCGTCGCCCACGCCTATCGCGAGTGGGCGCGGCGTCATCCCGGGCGGTATTCGTTGACGCTGCGCGCCGCTTACCCGAACGATCCGGATGACGTTGTCGCCAGCACGCACGCCGTTCGGGTCATGCTGCGCGTCGTCCTGCCGTGGCAGCTGAGCGAGACCGAAGGCATCGACTTCGTGCGCAGTCTGCGCTCGCTGCTGCACGGGTTCGTCACGCTCGAGGAGGCCGGGGCATTCGCGCTGCCGATCTCCCTCGACGGCAGCTTCGAGCGCGGGGTCGACCGGCTGATCGGGGCGTACGGTCCGAGCGTTTAGAATTGCGTGTGCCCTCCGAAGACCTGCCCGAGCCCGATCCCGTCACGATCGACCCCGCAGAGCTCGAGGTCACCCTCCGCGTGCTGGCCCAGCTCGCCCACCTCGAAGACGGCGACCCCGACTACGTGACAGTGCGCCAGGCCACCGCCAAGATGTTCAAGGACGTCAAGCGCGTGGGCCGCCTCAAGAAGCGTGCGCGCATCGCCGACGCCGACCGCGCGGTCGTCGCCGCTACAGCGACGGGCGCCCCCGATCGCATCGATGACGAGACCCGGGGCATCCCGATCTCGACCAGCACGACGGCTCCTACCGCCGGCACACTGCTCAAGCCGCGCTCCTGCTACATCTGCAAGCAGCCGTATACGGTCGTCGACGCCTTCTACCACCAGCTCTGCCCGGACTGCGCGGCCATGAGCCACTCGAAGCGCGACGCCCGCACCGACCTGACCGGCAAGCGTGCCCTGCTCACCGGCGGACGCGCCAAGATCGGCATGTACATCGCGCTGCGACTGCTTCGGGATGGCGCGCACACCACCATCACCACGCGTTTTCCGCGCGATGCCGTGCGCCGCTTCACTGCCCTGCCCGACTCGGCCGACTGGATTGATCGCCTCAAGATCGTCGGCATCGACCTGCGCGACCCCGCCCAAGTGATCGGGCTCGCCGACGATGTCGCCGCTGCGGGACCGCTCGACATCCTCATCAACAACGCGGCTCAGACGGTTCGCCGCTCCCCCGGCGCCTACAAGCCGCTCGTGGATGCCGAACTCGCCCCGCTGCCCGACGGGCCGCTTCCCGAGCTGGTCACCTTCGGTCACACCAACGACGCCCACCCGCTCGCGCTCGCGCAGTCGGTGACCTCGCACCCGATTCTCGCCGCCGCAGCCCGTACCGCGGAAGAGCTGACAGCGGAGGCGATGGCCGCGGGATCCTCCTCGCTCGAGCGTCTTGCCGCCGGAACCGCGATCGACGCGGGTGGTCTCGTGCCCGACGAGAACCACATCAACTCGTGGACGCAGAACGTTGAGCAGGTCGAGCCGCTCGAGCTGCTCGAGGTGCAGCTCGCCAACATGACGGCGCCGTTCCTGCTTGTGTCCCGCCTGCGCCCAGCCATGGCCGCCTCGCCCGCGAAGCGCACCTATGTGGTGAACGTGTCGGCCATGGAGGGCGTGTTCGGTCGCGGGTACAAGGGGCCGGGACATCCACACACCAACATGGCGAAGGCGGCGCTCAACATGCTCACCCGCACGAGCGCGCGCGAGATGTTCGAGACCGATGGAATTCTGATGACCGCGGTCGACACCGGCTGGATCACCGACGAGCGCCCGCACTTCACCAAGGTGCGCCTGGCCGAGGAGGGATTCCACGCCCCACTCGACCTCGTCGACGGCGCGGCCCGCGTCTACGACCCGATCGTGCGCGGCGAGGCCGGCGAGGACCTGTTCGGCATCTTCCTCAAGGACTACAAGCCCGGCTCCTGGTAGCGCGCTTTCGGAAACTCAGGGTTCTTGCGCGGCGGAGGACGCCGCAGCTCGCTCGGGAGACCTGTCGCTACAAGACCCCTGAATTCCCAACAGCCCCAGCGGGTTAGCCGAAGCGGCCGTTGACGTAGTCCAGGGTGCGGGAGTCCTGCGGCGAGTCGAACATCACGTCGGTCGGTCCGTGCTCGACGATCTGGCCGGGCGTGCCCGCCTCGGCGAGGAAGAACGCGCACTGGTCGGAGACGCGCTGCGCCTGCTGCATGTTGTGGGTGACGATGACGATGGTGACGTCGGTCGAGAGCTCGGTGATCGTCTGCTCGATGCGTCGCGTCGAGGTCGGGTCGAGGGCGGAGCACGGCTCATCCATCAGCAGGATGCGCGGCTTCACGGCAAGCGAACGGGCGATGCACAGGCGCTGCTGCTGGCCACCAGAGAGGCCGCCGCCGGCCTGGCGGAGGCGATCCTTGACCTCGGTCCAAAGGCCCGCCTTGAGCAGCGACTCCTCGACGAGGTCGGCTTTGTCGGACTTGCTGACCTTGAGACCGGTGAGGGCGAGGCCTGCCACGACGTTGTCGAAGATGCTCATCGCGGGGAACGGGTTCGGCTTCTGGAACACCATCCCGATCTCGCGACGCGCCTGCGTGATGCGACGCGAGGCGTCGTAGATGTCGTGACCGTCGAGCAGCACCTCCCCCGCGAGCGAGGCGGACGGAACCAGCTCGTGCATGCGGTTGAGTGTGCGCAGGAAGGTGCTCTTGCCACAACCGCTCGGCCCGATGAGTGCCGTGACCTTTCCCGCGGGCATCAGCAGCGAGACCCGGTCGAGCACCTTGTGATCGCCGAACCAGGCCGAGATGTTCTGCGCCTGCAGCGAAGCCAGACCCGACACAATACCGGGGTCGCCCGCGGCGAGGAGCGCCGTGTCGAACTCGGTGAGCTCGACTGTGTCGGCGGTCTCGAGCGAGGTGGGTTGCGATTCGATCATGTCGATCTCTTTCTTAGCGGGCATCAGATGACATTCGGGAGAAGAACGGCGACCTGCTGGGCGGAGAAGCTGCCCAGGGCCATGAGCACGGGAACGGCAACGATCCAGGTTTGCCACCTGCCCCAGAATCGGCGCGAAACAGTGAACAGCGCGAGGGTCACGAAGAGAGCGATGAGTCCGATGACGAGCAGCGGCCATCCGCCCGCGTCACCCTCCATCGTCAGCTCGTTGGCGTCGAGTGCCGCGTAGCCGATCACCTTTCCGGGGCTGGGCTGCGCTTCTGAGGTGAGTTTCGCATCCACTCGAATGATTGAATCCGGGATGAACGGCACACCGGACGCGCTCACCAGGGTGAGGCGGCCGCCCCCCGACGTCATCGGCTCGGGCAGCTCGTCGCCCGTGTAGCGCACGCCGGTGACCCGGTAGGTGGCCTCGCCCTGGCCGGTGGTCGCGATGATCTTGTCGCCCGCGCGGAGCACGGAGAGGCTGCGGAACGGTGCGCCGTAGGAGGCCTGGCGTCCGTAGACGACGCTCGCACCGGCCTGACCGGGCAGCGGGGTGTCGCGGCGGTGGGCGGGACCGGAGACGGTGGTGCTCGACGTCGTTCCCTCGAGAACCACCTCGCGCATGCGGATGACCGGGATCTCGAGCAGTGCGACGGGCGTGCCGATCTCGAGGAGTTTGCTGTTCGGGCCGACCTGGCCGACGGGCGCCGTGGCGTTGGCGAGTTCGTAGCGGAACGCGTCGAGGGCCACCTGCTGGTCGCGTGCGTAGCTCAGCTGGGAAACCCCGACGTACTGTACGAAGAAGCCGAACAGGAGTGCGCCGATGACGACCGCCGCGGTGCCGGCGACTCGGAAGCGGGCAGGCTCACCGAGGCGCGGCAGCGAGCGGGAGACGGGGCTCGCGTCGGCGGCGTCGATCGGTGTCATGGTCATGCGGGCGTCCTCGGGATGAAAGTCTGTAACCGCTGAACACCGCCCCGGGTCTCCCCGGGGCGGTGCGCAGGTGTGGTGCGGGTGTTACTTGATCTTGATGCTCAGGCTCTTCGTGCCCGTGTTCCAGCGCGTGTCACCGTTGTAGGTGATGACGAGCTTGTGGGTGCCCTTCTTGAGCTTCGGCAGGATAACCGTCGCCTTGCCGGTCGAGCTCGAGATGGTCTTGCTCACGAGCACCTTCGCACCCTCGCGGATGGTCACGGTGCCGGTCGGAACCGCTCCGGCAACACCGGACACGGTCAGCACGACCTTGCCCTTCTGGCTGGCCTTCACCGAGACGAATTTGGCGGGGGTGATCTTCGGGGTTCCCTTGCCGAGCTCGATCGCCTTGACGGCGCTGACGCTGCCCGAGGTGGTCGATCCGGTGGGCGCCGCGTAGGTCGCGGTCAGCGCGTAGGTGGTCTTCTTCGCGATGAAGGAGAAGAAGGCACCCTGCTCGCCGGCTCCGACGACTGTCGTGCCGAGCACGGTCTCGCCGTCACGGAAGGTGACGGTTCCACCATTGACGTTCACTCCGCCGATCCAGGCGATGACCGGGACGGCTACGCCGACCCGGGTCGCCGACGGTGCGGAGACCGTGACGTCCGAGGGGGAAGCCGTGACGTTGAGCGCGACGTCGGGAGAAACACTGCCCTTGACACCGGCGAGGGTCGGCACGAACTCGGCGTGGAGGCTGAGGCTCGTGATCGCGGTCGGGGTGACGGGGATGGCTACGGTCGTTGCACCGGCGGCGATGGGCGCCTGGGCAACCGTGTTGTCGGCGGCGTCGACGATGAAGACCGTGCCGCCCTTGTTGTGGTTGGACGTTCCGACGGTGGCCGTTGCGGTGACGGTGGATCCGACGGCGACGGTGGAGTCGCTGAACTCGACCGAGACGCTGCTCGGCGAGCCGACGTATGCACGCAGGTTGGAGAAGCCACACGTGGTCTCGGGCGTCGTGCCGGGCAGCAGCTGGAAGCCGTAGGCGCTGATCGTGGACGTAGCCGTGCACACCTCGGAGTTCGCACCGACGAAGGCCTTCGCGATGTCGCTGGAGGCGTCATCGGCGAGCTTCGAGGGAACGATGTTGTAGACGTCGCGGACCATGGCCGTGTAGTTCGGGTTGGTCGAGTAGACGCTTGCAGCCGACGTGACGGCAGGCGTCGCGTTGAGTCCGAGGATCTGCGCGCCGTGACGACGGTCGGAGACACCAGCAACCGAGTTTGCCTGGGCGACCCACTGTGCGATCGAGAACGGCACGATGGCCGCCGCGTCGCCCACGAGGGCGGTTCCATCGTGCTCCTGGACGTCGGCGTTGCCTGTGCCGTACTTGGCCGTGATCGTGCCCGCGGTGATGAGGCCACCGACTGCGGTCTCGTCCAGGCCGAGCTTGCCGATGAAGAACGAGCGCGTGCCCGAACCGCTCTTCGGCAGGACAGCCTTGATCGCGTGGGAGGTGGTACCGGCCGGGGCGTCAGCTGCTGCTGCGCCCACGGAGTTGTACGATTCGTCTGCGTTCAGGAAAGCGAACTTCACCGATCCGCGGTAGATGTTGTACAGCGAGGGAACCGTGGAGCCGGCGGTGGTGTTGTTGCCGAGCACGAACGGAACGACCGAAAGGGGGCTGCCCTCTGCTACCGCAACACTGACAGCGTCACGGGCGAAGGGGATGTAGGCGAGGACGCCTTCACCGGTCTGGTCGCCGGTTGCCGGTCCGCTCGAGCTGCGGGCGAAGTCGACGAGGCCGACCGAGTTGTTCGCGTTCACGGGGGTGGCGACACCGGCGCTGGTGATCGAGACACCGGCGATCTGTCCGATGGCGACGCGAAGCAGGTCGCGGCCGGGTCCGGAAGCCGACGCGCGGGGAACGTCGACGCCGCCCGCGCGGGTCGTGACGAACTGGCTGCCCACTGCATCGTAGGAAGCGATCTTGTTTCCGGGAATGGCTGCGCCGAGACCGTTGACGACGTCCTGGGTCGTGTCGGAGCCGAGACCAACGAGCGTGCCGAAGGTGGTGGGAGTGGTGGGTGCCGGGTCGGCCGTTGCGGCCGGTACTGCGAGGCCACCGACGAGGAGCGCTGCGGCTCCCGCGGTGATGCCGAACTTGCAGAAGGTGGTGACCTTCATGGGGTGTTTCCTCTCTCGGGGTTGATGCCGGCGGCAGAGCACACAGGTGTTTCTCAGCGACGGGCGAGCCAAAGCTAGAAGCGCTCAGCTAACGCGGCACGCGACTTGGATGAACGGAATATGTACGGTGTGAGTACTGTCACAGCTCGCCGAGATCGGACAGTTTGCGCCCGCGACGGGAGAGCAGGGGACCGCCCAGGAGACAGGGCAGGCCGAGGGCGAGCGAGGCCAGGATTCCCAGTCGCGCGGGGCTCAGCGGAGCGTCTTTCGTCGTGGCGAGCTCGACGTCTTCGGGGTCCGCGGTGGGTGCGACCTCGGGCTCCTCGGACGTGTCCTCCTCGAATCCGAAGTCGGGCGCGATCTCCTCGAACTCCTCGGCGACGGGCTCCCTGACGGTGCAGGCGCCCTTGCCGGTCGCCTCCTTCTTGAGCTTCGCCACGACTGTCGCCACGACCTTCTTGTTCTTCTCGTCGAGGGCGACGTAGCCGATCGGAAGCTGGCCCTTTGCATCGCCGAGCGACTGGCCCGGGCCTGACGCATAGGTCAGCAGGTCGGCATAGTCGAGGAGTGTCGCCTTGGGCGTCGCACAGACGTTGATCGCCGCATAGGTCGGCATGCTCAACGGGTAGGCGCCGAGCGTACGGGCCGTCGGGTTGTTGAGCTTGACCCCGGGAATCTCGGAGTCTGTCATCGCGGTAATGGCCCTGGTCACGGTCTCCGTCGTCGCAGGGGTCGCCTGGCCGGCGCCGTTCACGAGTCGAGCCGTGTTCAGCCCGTAACGCTCCGCGGATGCCGCGTCGGTGAGTGCGAGCATGAGTCGCTGTCCGGGTAGCTGTGGTCCGGTCGAGACGTAGCCGGCGGGGGTCTTCGTGTCGTCCCAGACGATCTTCACACCCGCGTCTGCCCTGAGGGCGCGGTAGGCGGACTCGTGCATGTCGCTCATGTACGGGCGGAGGTCGAGTGTTCCGAAGCCGGGCTCGGGCGCCGGTGCGAGCTGGTACGTGGTGAGGTCCGCCTTCGGGAACGAGTCGGTATTCGCCGTCGCCAGCTCGAGCGTCTTGTACTGCGGGTTGATGCGCATGCCCCACTCGTCCGAGTCGCCGGCGAGGAAGGATGCCGCGAGCGGGTCAGACTTCAGCCACTGCCAGACATGGGCGTTCGCGTCACTGCTGCCGAGGGCGACGAGCAGTCCGTCCGGCGCGGTCAGGTTGGCGAAGCCGAGGAACTCGGGGTTCAGCGCAAGGAATTCGGGGTCGGTGATGAGGCTGCGCGGGTTGCCGGACAGGATCGGGTCGCCGGTGCCGAGGCCCGGGACATCCACTCGATAAGACTGCGTGAGCAGCTTGGCGACAAGCCGTGCACTGAGCACGAGGTCGTTCACCATCGTGCCGTTCTTGCTGAAGTTGGCGGCGTTCGCGTTGAGGCTGTAGTCGATCGAGTAGCCGACCACGATCGCCGACGAGGCGATCGGCGCGTAGGCGATCGTGCTGTCGCCGGCGATGGCCGAATCGAGCGGATCGGTGACGAACGCGAGCTTCGAGCCGCCCTCGACGTCGGTCACGATCTGGCGGCGTCCCTCGGAGTCGCCGATCTGCGAGAAGCCGTAGGTAGTGCCCGAGGAGCACAGGGCGGGCTGCCAGGAGGTGAAGGCGTCGGCGAGCAGCTCTGAGCCGACCACGCGGGTCTCCGAGTTGCCGATCGGGCAGGAGACCGCGACCGGCTGGAAGCCGAGCTTCACGACGATGCGGTTCTTCCAGGCGCCGGCGGAGAGCGGGCTGCCCTTGACCCGGCCCGCTGCAGAGGATGACGATGCCAGCGAACCGTCGAGGTTGTGCTCGCCGCGGGGCACGATGACCAGCCAGCAGTCGCGTGTCGCGCCGGAATCGGTTGCCGCGCCGCAGCCGAGATGGGGCGCCTCGAGGCTCGTGTGCGCCTCGAAGGAGACGGATCCGGTGCCGTTGGAGCCGGTGCGCGCTGCAGTCACCTCGTTGGTGGTGGCTGCGGTGAAGTACTTGCCGGGGTCGAAGTCGGAGGCGCCCTTGACCGGGGTGAACGGGAAGGCGAAGCTGCGCAGGTTCGGGTTGGTACGCGGCGGGGTGCGCTTGATGTCTGCGGTGTAGGCCTGCAGGGGGTCTTCGCCCTCGAGCAGGTTGCGACCGGCGGCGTTGGTGCCGGTCAGGTTGCCGATCGTCGCGTTCGGCGCACCCCACTGGCACTGCTGCGGGGTGGGACCGGCCGGGTCGTCGCCCCAGCACTGCATGATCTGCAGGTAGTTGGCGGCGTACTCCCCCGGTGACGTCGCGGTGCCGCCGGTCCAGGTGATGCGGATGCCCTGGTTGACGAGGTTCTGGGTCTGGCTGACCGTGACGCGCAGGTCGGCGAATGCCGCCGCGTCGGGGTCGGCGGCTGCCAGCTCGGTCGGGATCTCCGTCGGCGCCGGGGCAGGCTCGGGGGTCGCGGTAGGCGTGTTCGTGGCGACGGGCGCGATGGGTGCCTCGGTCGGCGCGGGTTCGATCACGGGGGCAGCGGCGTGCTGGTCTTCCCAGTCGACGGACAGCGCCGAGGGGGTGAGCCAGGTCTTCGGCTGCACCACGAACTGCGGCGCCGCGTCAGCCGTGTCGGGCAGGAACAGCAGGCTCGCGCCCACCGTCGTCGCGAGGAGCCCGAAGACGAGCGTGAGGTTGCCGAAACGGATCAGCTGGGAGCTTTTCATGACTGCTTCCTCTTGCGCGCGATGAACTGACCGACGGTGGGTGGAATTGTGACCACACCGAGGAGCAGCGCCACTGCCGCGACCATCAGGGACTGCTGCAGTGACCAGGTCGGCTCACTCTCCACCTCGACGGGCAGGGCCACGACGTTGGCGCACACGCCGGTATCGGCCTCGCAGTATTGCGGACCATCGACCTGGCTGTTCCCACCGCCCGAGGATCCTCCGCCGGAGTCGCCTCCGCCGTCGCCGATCGTCTCGCTGTCGCCCTCGGTCTCGTCCTCGTCGGTACCGCTGTCACCGGTGGCCGGGGTGTCGGCCTTCGCGCCGCCGGTGCCTGTTCCGCACTGGGCCGAGCCCTGCTTGTCGCACGACGGAGGAGCCGGTGCCTTCTTGGCGAGGGTATTGGTGCCGTCCTTCGAGAAGGTCGGGTTGTTGCACTTGGTGATGTCGATGGCCTTCGCCTCGACCCCCGGGATCTTGCGCACCTGCTCGAGGCCCGCCTTCACGAGGTTGATCGGCAGTGGCGAATAGCCGAGCACCTCGGCCTGCTGCTGGCCCTCGCAGAGGAAGTAGTAGGCGAATCCGCCGAGCGTCTTGCCCTTGTCCTCGGTGAAGTTGCTCTCCACCTTGGTCGGCACGATCAGGTACGAGTACGACGAGAGGGGGTAGGCGCGCGCGTCCTTGTTGTTGTAGACGCCGGTCAGAATCTGCGTCAGGTACGCGCTGGATCCCTTGTCGGTGTTGATCTTCGCGCCGAGCAGCCCCACCGCGACGTTCGACGCCGTCGGCTCGACGTAATAGCCGGCCTTATTGAGGATCTTGGCGACCGGGTATCCGGTCTTGAGCGCGTAGGAGTACTCGACGTAGGTGATGGTTCCGATGTTGGCCTTCTGGGCGACATATCCCGAGACGCCCTGGGAGTTCGGCTGGGCCACGAAGCCCTTGCCGCTCACCGTCGGGTAGTTCGAGGTGACGCCGCACGGCGACGACCGGCCCGCCTTGGCGCAGTATGCGTTCCACAGGCTGCCGTACTGGTTCGCCATCCAGGTCGTGAACTGCGCGGTCGAACCGGAGCCGTCTGAGCGCACCACCGGCACGATCTTGCGCTTGGGCAGTGCGATTCCGGGATTGTCGGCCTTGATGGCAGCGTCATCCCAACTCGTGATGACACCGGTGAAGATCTTGGTCAGCACCGTGCCCGACAGGCGCAGGTTGGTGATCTGCTTGCCACCGGTCGACAGGTTGTACATAAACGCCGTGCCACCCGCGACGAGCGGCATGTAGGCATGACCGCGGCTCGGCGGTGCGTCGACGACGGCGCCGTCCTTCAAGCCGTAGGGAATCTCGGACGAGGCGAAGTCGACGGTGCCCGCCTTGAACTGGTTGCGGCCGTCGGAGGAGCCGGTGCTCGCGTAGTTGACGCGCATCCCGTATTGCTGCACGTTGCGGCGCCACTGATCGATCGCGTTGGCGCTCCACGACGAGCCGGCGCCGCTGATCGGCACGTAGTCGGCCGCCGTGGCTGCAGACGCGGGGAAGGCCACCATGGCGGCGACCGCTGCCACGAGAAGCATCGTGAATCGGGGGCGCAAGCGCGTCATTCCTGGTCTTCTTTCGGGGTGCGGGTGAGGCGGGCGGGCAGCCGGGCGTTGGCCTCGCTGAGAACTCGGCGGCTGATCGCCACCGTCGACGGCCCGAACGCGCGGGCGTACAGCACGATCGACGCCCAGGCGCGGCGGGCGAAAAGCGCGACGCGAGCGCGAACAGGTGCGGTGCGGGATGCCGCGACGCGAGCGCGAACAGGTGCGGTGCGGGATGCCGCGGCGCGAGCACCGCGGGCAACCCACGCTCCCGCCGCCGCGAGGTACGGCGCGGCCCACGCCTTCACGCGCGTGGCGTAGGGCGTCATCCAGCGTCCGACCGCGAGGAAGGGAACGGCGACGGCCGCCCAGAAGATGCGGCGGGCCTCGGTGCGGCGGTTGCGCACGTCGATCGTCTGGCCGCCGATGATGCGCGCCACGACGAACAGCGCGAGCACGATGAGCATCAGCACGGCGGCGGTGCCGAAGCCGCGCGCGATCATGGTGGGCTCGGGCGACTTGACGAACTGGAAGATCGCGAGCGGCAGCGACACCATGGGGCCGTGCAGCGGGTCGAGGTTGAGCGAGGCGGTGAAGCCAGACGTGAGCAGCACGGGCGAGGTCTCGCCGATACCGCGCGCCGTCGCGAGGATGATCGAGGTCACAAGTCCCGAGCGGGACGACGGCAGGATGACGCGCCACACGGTCTGCCACTGTCCGGCGCCGAGGCCGATGGAGGCCTCCTTGAGCGTCGTGGGCACAAGACGCAGCACCACGTCGGCGCTGCGGATCATGATCGGCAGCATCATGACGCTGATGGCGAGGGATGCCGCGAAACCGCTCTTCTCGAGGCCGAACAGCAGGATGAAGCTCGCGTAGATGAAGAGTCCGGCGACGATGGACGGGAGCGCCGTCATCGCCTCGACGATCGTGCGCACGAAGCGGGAGAAGGAGCTCGGCACCTCGTTGAGGAACAGCGCCGTGGTGAGCCCGAGCGGAATCGTGATGACCAGCGCGATGGTGATCTGGATCAGCGTGCCCGCGATGGCGTGCAGCACACCGCCCTCGCTCAGCGGGTCGAGGGGGCCGGCCAGCGACATGTCCTCGGTGTAGAAGTTGAGGAACGGCAGCGCCTGCGCGCCCTGCACGAGGCTGAAGATGACGACAAAGCCGAGGGTGACGAATACGGTGATCGCGAGCGTGTGCACGCCGACGAGGATGACCCGGTCGATGACGACGGGGCGATCCTCATCGAGCGAGACGAGCAGCGCGTACAGCGCCATGAAGATGATGTAGGCGATCGCGGCGAACGGGATCGGCCCGTTGATCGGCAGCACGTTCGTGACGAGCACACTCGTGAGGGCGAGCGAGGCGATGACCGCACCGGCGGCCGACAGCACGTCGCTGATTCGCACACCGTTGAGACGGCGTTCCTCGCGCACCGGGCGGGCCGCGTCGATGGCCGCATCATCGCGCAGCACGGTGCCGGGCGCGGGCACGGTGAGCTGGAGGGTATCGGTCATCAGCTGCTCTCCCCCGACCGCGAGCGAGCGACGACGGCGGAGGCGCCGAAGTTGATCACGAGCGTCATCGCGAACAGGGTGAGACCGGCGGCCATCAGCGCCGAGGTGCCGAACTCCGTCGCCTCGCCGTAGCGCAGGGCGATCAGCGAGGAGACCGAGTTCGCGCCGTTCTGCAGGATGTGCGGCTGGATGACAAACACTGGCGAGATGATCATGTACACCGCGATCGTCTCGCCGAGCGCCCGACCCAAGCCGAGCATCGTGCCGCCTATCATGCCGCCGCGCCCGAAGGGGAGCACAACGGACCGAATCATTCCCCATCGGGTGGAGCCCAACGCGAGTGCACCTTCGCGCTCGCCAAGCGGAGCCTGGGCGAAGACTTCTCTCATGATGGAGGTGATGATCGGGGAGATCATGAAGGCGACAACGATGCCGGCGATAAAGGTCGACGAGGTGTACACGGTCACACTCGCCAACGGATCCTGGGGATCTGCGCCGTCCACGGCGAAGATCGGGATCCAGCCGAACGTCGACGAGATCCAGCGGGAGATCGGGGTGATGTTGCCCTGAAGGAAGAAGAAGCCCCACAGGCCGTAGACCACGCTGGGGATGGCGGCCATGAGGTCGACGAGACCGATGAGGAACTGGCGGATCTTAATAGGCGCGTACTCCGTGATGTACAGCGCGGTGCCGAGGGCGAGCGGCACGGCGATGATCACGGCGACGAGAGCGATGAGCACGGTGCCGACGAGCACGGCGGCGATGCCGAACTTTCCGGAGTCGGGCTCCCACGCCTCCTCGGTGAGGAAGGAGAACCCCGCGACGGAGAGTGCCTGCCACGCTCGGAAGCCGAGGAAGGCCCCGACGAGCGACATGATGGCGAGCACGATGATGCCGCCGCCGCGCGCGATTCCACGGAAGGCGACGTCCGCGGGGTCGCGCAGAGTCGTCAACAGACGCGGGCTATCGAGTGACACGGGTTCCTTCGGGCAGGCGGGGTAGCGAGCGTCACCCTGACAGCCCCGAATGTCGGCACGATGGCCCCGGAATGAACATTTGGGGTCGATGATCCGAGGCCCGTTTCCGGGCCCGCTGATACGGTGAGTGGATGACCCAGCACGCCGATTTCCTGCGGAACGCGTCCGACGGAACCCGGGTCGTGATCCGCCATCTCCTGCACAACGAGGAGAAGTCCGCGACGGATGTTCTCGGCTACCTGTCCGGCAGCAACGAGACGCAGGTCGTCGTCGCCACGGCGAAGGGGCTGGTCACTGTCGAGCTCGCCGACGTGATCGCGGCGAAGGAGATTCCGCCGCCTCCCGCTCCCCGCCCGCGCTAGTTTCTCTTCAGGGCGCGCACGACCAGCTGGACGCCGACCGCGATCAGGAACGCGGCGAAGAGAATGTTGGCAACGAGCGGGCTGAGCGCCGCTGCCGCAATGGCACCGAGCGCAGTCGTGGCACACGCCGAGATTCCGATGACTGCGGCCGCACCAATGTCCACATTTCGGCGCCGTGCGTTGCCGAACGTTCCCGAGATGGCCGTGGGCACCATCACCAGCAGTGAGGTGCCCTTGGCCACGAGGTCGCTCGCCCCGAAGAGCAGGATGAGCACGGGGACAATCACCGCGCCTCCACCGATCCCGAGCAGGCCGGACAGAACACCGACGACGAGGCCCGTCAGCACGAGAGCACCCATGCTCAGCAGGTTCAACTCGACCGAGGCATCACGCGAGGGAATGACCAGGAAGAGCGACACGACGACTACCGCGATGAAGCCGATAAAGCCCCACTGGATTGCGCGTCGGGGCAGGATCGCGAGCAGGTGGGTACCGATCTGGGCGCCCACGATGGCCCCGATCGCAAGCAGCAGGGCGGCCGCCCAGTCGACGTTGCCAGTGGCGGCGTAGCTCACCACACCGATGAGCGAGATCGGCACGATCGCTGCGAGGGAGGTGCCGCTCGCGAGTCGCGGGTCGAAGCGCGCGGCCAGGACGAGAGCCGGAACGATGAGAATGCCACCGCCCACCCCGAACAGGCCGGAGAGTAGACCCGCCACGAGCCCGATGGAGACGAAGATCAGCCAGTCGAGGGGTCGTCGGGTCACCCGTCAAGCCTAGGCCGCGTGCGCCTCGGCCCGTGCCCGGCGGTCGGCACGAAGGTCGCCCAGCACGGATCCAAGCTCGGCGATCGACACGAGCACACGGCGGGGACCGTCGAGGTCTCCCCCGCCGATGATGCCCAGTGTCTCGAGCTGGAAGGTGAGGCGCATCGACTTGCGCTCGGCAAGCCGAAGGGCCGCCGCGAGTGCCGGCCGGGAGAACGCACCGCTCTGCACGACCAGTTCGATCACGCGATCGATGAGGTCGTACTCGGTCGGAAAGATCGGTGCGCTGAAGTCCAGGTTGTCGCCGAAAGGGTCAGCGGCGGGGTGGTCGAGTTCGTGCATGACTATGGTTCGGAGCGCCGCCGGCCCCGGTTGTCACCCCATTACGAGGGGTACGGCTCATCCTTCAACAGCTTCGCGAGGTGCGCGGCATTAGCCGCGACTGCTTTGGTGGCGGATGCAACGGCCTCGGGCACCTGCGGCAGGTCGACGTAGTCGCGGCTCCCCATGGCCTCGTCATTCCAGTAGGTCGAGCCCTGCGCGGGAATGGTGAATCCGACGTCGCCGAGGCCCTGGAAGAGCTGCGACGCAATGTGGTGGGCACCGTCCTCATTGCCCACGACACCGACGATGGCCACCTTGTTGTACATCGTGAGCCGCCCGGCGTCATCCTTTTCGCTCAGTTCGGCATCGAGACGTTCGAGCACCTGCATGCCGACGCTGGGCAGCTGGCCCATCCACGTCGGGGTCGACACGATCAGGATGTCAGCGGCGAGGATCTTCGCGCGGATGCCGGGCCACTCGTCGCCAGCGCCTTCGTCGACCGTCACGCCGGGGCTGACGTGGAAGTCGACGACGCGCACGATCTCCCCCGTGACGTCGTGGTCGGCGAGTTCGGACAGGATGTCCTTGGCGAGCTTCTCGCTGCTCGAGGCGGCCGGTGAGGCCTTGAGGGTGCAGACGAGGGCGAGTGCGGTGAGTTCTGACATGCTCCCAGACTCGCTGGTGCGTCCAGCGAGTGTCCAGTCGGTGGTCAGCGTTCCCAGCCGATTGTGCGGCGCGACTAGGTGAGGACCCCGGTGATGAACGCAGCGACAATCCCGACCAGGGTGGCGCCAAGCGCGATCTTCGCGGGTAACGACAGCGAGCCGGGGCCGATGCGGCGGCCCTGCGGCGCGACCTGGTCGAGCGAGCGGTCGCCCGTGCGCTCGTCGCGGTAGCGCGAGGTACGCGTCTGGGTGCGATCGCCGATCGTGTCGACGATGCGCCGGATGCGACGCCACTCGTCACTCGAGGCGAGGTCGAACGGGGTGGTGCGGTACACGTACAGGGTGTCGTCGACGATCTCGACGTCGAGGTCGGCGCCCTCGTCGATGAGGATCGCCATGAGGTCGGGCGTGAGCAGGTAGAGCGCATCCCGTTCATAGCCCGCGGGCACGGTCAGCTCGAAGAATTCGCTGAAGTCGCCCTCGAGTTCGATCGCACCCCGATTGGCGAGTGTCGCGGGAAGCGTGATGCCGCGCAGGCCGTTGTTCGAGCGCGAGTCGAGCACCGTGTGCGGGAAGCGCCGCTCGAGCGGCACCGCTAGGTAGCCCCAGTGGAAGTCCATCGTCGCGCCCTTGGGCAGCAGGACCCGATAGTGCAGGTTGCCCGCCTCGAACTTCGGCTCACGTTGGAAGCGCACCCGGTCGGACACCCGACGGTCCGTGCCGTGGTTGAAGATCAGACCCGACTCGTCTACCTGCGCCGAAGACGCCTCGTAGTCGGCGCCGTTCTGCTCGGCGAACCGCGAGGTGCGCAGCCGCTCCGACCAGAGCCTGCTGCCGCGACGCGGGAAACGCACGCGAGCCAGCAGGATGACGCCTCCGGCCGCAATCAGCAGCGAGAAGATACTCCAGATGACCCGGCCGGCGTTGAACTCCTCGGAGAACAACCCCCAGACACCAGAAACGGCGATGCCGGGCGTGAAGACGACCATCAGCGCGGTCGTTGCGACGGAGCGGAACGACATGGGAACGGAGTCGTAGGCGGGGACACCCGCACTACGGCTGGAGTCGCGGTAGGCGCGAACGTCATCCCGTTTCGGCTCGGTGTCGAGTGGATCGAGGTCGAGCGTCTGGTCCATGGGCCCACTCTAAGTGACCCGTGGGTGCCGGTCAGGCGGCGGTGGCGTCCCGGCGATTGAGGCGCACGTCAACGAGGAACAGGGAGAGGTCCTCTACCTCGACGGCGACCTCGTGGTGGTCGTCGGACTCGTCGCGCTCGATCACTCCGAGTGCCTCGAGCTCGTCGGTGAGGTGCTCGACGACCTCGGGCTCGAGCTGCAGCGCATGCTCGAGGCCGACGGGCGTGAAGACCTGGCTCTGCACAACGAGTTCGATGGAACGTTCGAGCAGTTCGAAGTCGGGGTCGTCGATCTCGGCGATCAACTCCTTGCCCTCCTCCGGGAGGGCGGAGAAGATGCTCTCACTGGGCGGGTTGACGTCGAAGACGGTCGGGGCAGCGGGGGTCTCAGCGGTAAGCGTCATGCGGGTACTCGATTTCGGGTCGATGTGCCAAACGGGGGTGAGACCAACCCTAGGCGCGTGTCCCCCTAACGGGGGGCCGAACGGGGTACCTGGCAGCGACCTCTGGGCGTTCTCCAAGATCAGCCCAAAAACACAAAACCCCGACCGCTTTCGCGATCGGGGTGTGTCTACCTTGAGTGGATCCAAGGGGATTCGAACCCCTGACCCCCTGCATGCCATGCAGGTGCGCTACCGGGCTGCGCCATGGACCCTCGGTATGCCGGCTTCAAAAAGCCAACTTGAAAAGATTACTACAGATCGGTGACCGTGCGAACCGCCGCTGCCATACTGTGCGGATGACGCGCTCCCCGCTCCTCATCATTGCTGCCATCCTGCTCGCGGTCGGCCTGCTCGCGGGCGGGTCCGCCCTCCTCACTGCGGTCTCCCCCGTCACGGTCACCCTGCCGGCGTCAATCGATCCGGAAAAGTCAGAGTGGTCCTGCGGCAGCCTGCCCGGCCTCGTGTGGAGCGGCGCGACGGGGTACTTTGGTGGCGAGCAGTCCGAGGGGGTCTACGAGTTCGTGACGGAGGCGTGCCCTCCGGCGGGCGCCGCCGTACTCACGCGGGTGCTTGTGACAACCGCAATCGGGCTGGCCGCGCTGCTGGGCGCAGTGATCGTGTTCCTCGTGCACCTGCGGAGAGCCCGCGCCGCGGCATCCGGCTGATCAGGCAGCAGAGTTCAGGCAGACTTGTTGCATGGCAACTCCGATCACCGTCTCCATCACCCGCATCGTCGACCCGGAGCGGGCCAAGGAGGTCGCCGCCTGGGCGCGTGCCGGACAGGACCTGCTGAGCGCGAGCCCCGGTTATCTCGGTTCGGGATGGGTGCGCCCCGATCCCGACAGCGAAGAGTGGCACATGCTCTACCGTTTCGCGAACGCCTCGGATCTCGAGGTGTGGGAGAAGTCGCCCGAGCGCGCCTGGTGGGTCGCGTCAGCCCTCGGCATGGTGGAGCACTCCCCCGAGGAACGCCGCACCGGCATTGAGGGATGGTTCGACGAGCCGACGACCGTCGAGGTCATCGCGCCCGTCAAGAAGACCCCGCCGCGCTGGAAGCAGATGATCTCGATCTTCATCGTCTTCTACCCGCTGAGCCTCATCACCAACTGGGCGATCGCCGGATTCACCCACGACTGGGCGCTCCCGTGGCGGGTGCTGCTGCTCGTGGTGATCGTCTCGCCGATCATGACGTACCTCGCCCTGCCCGCCGTGACGCGGGCCCTGCGGCCATGGCTGCAGCGCGGTCTGAAATAGTTACTCCGCTGTCGCTTCGGCGTCTGCTGGGACGCGGCCGGCGTTGATCTCCAGCGGGATCGCCGGGCAGTCCTTCCACAGGCGCTCGAGCGAGTAGTACATGCGGTCTTCCTCGTGGAAGACGTGAACGACGACGTCGCCGAAGTCGAGCAGGACCCAACGGCCCTCTGCGCGGCCTTCGCGGCGCAGCGGCTTGGAGCCGGCCTCGATCATCTTGTCCTCGATCTCGCCGGCGATGGCGACGACGTTGCGCTCGTTGCGCCCCGTCGCGAGAAGGAAGATGTCGGTCAGCGGCAGGGGTCCGGATACGTCGAGTGCGACGAGATCTTCGGCTTGCTTCGAGTCGGCGGCGAGAGCCGCCACGTTGACGAGTTCGCGGGCGCGATCGGTAGCAGTCACTGGGTCCTTTGGGAGATGGTGTGTGAAGAAGTCACAGGCGGAAAATCGGAGATTAGAACATTCCGTTGACGAAGGCCACGACGAGGAGCGTGACGACGGCAGCGGCGAGGACGACTGTGGTGCCCAGGAGAATGGGCAGCAGTCGGCTGGTCTTGGGCTGGGCGTTCGCCAGAACGCCGTGGGTTGAGGTGTGGGTGCTCACGGCGCGGATGGCGCGCACGGGGGCCGAGTCGGTACTGATGATCTCGTTGTCGAAGGCGTCGAACAGGTTGTCGACATCGGGGTCGTCGTAGCGACGGGCGTCGCCGCCGGTCGTGCCGAGGCTGCGCGGCAGGTCGATGCTGCCGGTGACGAGGATGTCACCGGTGTTGCCGATGGCCGTCGAGAAATCAGGGGCCGGGATGACGGGCAGCACAAGAGCGCTCGTCGTGGTGGCGATGTTACTGCCGCCGACCTCACGGCTCAGCGTGTTCTCGTAGGGCTGCGTCTCGTCGTCGAGCTCACCCTGGCGGGACCAGTGGCCCGCTGCGGACGAGAACGGCTGCTCGGTGACCTCGGGTTCGACGAACTGCGGCGCGAGCTGCACCTGCGACTCGGCGACGAGGGCCGCTGCGTCGCGCTCGGTCTGGGCATTAGCCAGTGCGTTGGCTTCGAGGGTCGCGGCATGCAGAGCCTCGGCGCGCTCGGTGTCAGCGGCCTCCGCACGGCGGGCCTGCTCCTGGCGCTCTTCCTCGGCACGCAGCTCGGCGTGACGCACGGCCTCTGCCTGGCTCTCGTGCTCGGCCTGCTGGCGGGCCTGGTCGGCGGCCTCACGCTCGGCGAATTCGACGCGGGCGCGCTCGTCCTGTGCCTCGCGAGCTTCGGCGGCAGCCGAGAAAGCCTCGTCGGCATCGGTCTCGCGCACGGGAGGTGTGGTCTGCTCCGCGGGCGGAGTGGTCTGGTCTGCCGCGAGCTCTGGCTGCTCGGCGGGCGCGGTGCGGGCACGGGTCAGCGCCTCGAACTCCGCCATGGCATTGGAGAGGGCGGAGGCGGAGCTGGGAGCGACCGGCTCGACGAGCGGCGGAACGCTGGGCGCTGCCGAAGCGGCTGCAGCCTCCTGCTGCGCAAGGAGGGCGCGCATCTCGCGACGGCTCATAGTCTGCGGCTCGGGGCTGGCCGGGGCCGGCACGGCGTGCACGGGAACCTGTGGCGCCTGCGCCGCAGGCGGGAGGAAGGCGGAGGGCGGAGAGGTGACCTGGGCAGGCGGCGTCGTGACCTGCGCGGGCGGAGTCGCCTGCTGGGTCTCGGGTGCCGGCACCGGGAGACGCGGAGGAGCCGCCTGCGTGCGGTACTCGAGCGGGGCTGCACCCTCGGTGGGGCGTGCACCGGGCGTCGTCGCCCAGGGCTGAGGCTGCTGCGGCGCGGAGGCCGTGCGGCGGCCTTCGGGGCTAAAGTCGCGAACGCGGTAGGCCTGCTCGGGCGCCTGCGCGTGCGTGGAGGGCTGCGCCCACGGCTCGTGCGCGCTGGTCGATGCGCCACCCTGGGTGGCGTAGTTGAGGGGTTCGGCCTGCGGAGGCGTTGTTGCCTGCGCGTCGCGATCGTCGGGGGCGGCGGCGCGCGCGCGGCGACCGGTGGGTGCAGGGCCGGCGAAGGGCTCAGCAACAGCGTTTTCGGCGCCCTCAGCGGGGTTTTCGGCGGGAGCAACGGGCTGGTCACCCGTGAACTGGGCGAAGTTCGCCTGAGCGTCGGGGTTTTCACCGCGCTCACTTTGTCGCACCGCTCTCCGCGAATGCGGCGGCGGATCCTGAAAGGTGGTCATGAGTTGCTCCGATACAGGTGGTGTTTGGAGATGTACTGAACAACACCGTCGGGGACCAAATACCACACCGGGAATCCCCGGCTAACCCGGTTTCGGCAATCCGTTGAAGAGATCGCCAGCGCAGGCACTTCCAACGAGCTTACGCCTTGCTCGGGCAATCCGGAAATGGCCAGCGTGTGACCTGGCCGGGAAACTGCTATGAAGTGGGCGAGAGACCAGACATCGCCCACGTCTTTCCAGTCGAGAATCTGGGCGACTGCGTCGGCGCCCGAGATGAAGAACAGGTCCGCTTCGGGCCTCGAGGCGCGGATATCGCGGAGCGTATCGACCGTGTAGGTGGGTCCGCCGCGGTCGATATCGACCCGGCTGACGGTGAAGCGCGGGTTGGCCGCCGTGGCGATCACCGTCATGAGGTAGCGGTGCTCCCCCTCGGTGACGTCCTGCTTCATCCACGGCTCACCGGTAGGCACGAAGATGACCTCGTCGAGGTCGAACTTCTGCTGCACCTCGCTCGCGGCCACCAGGTGACCGTTGTGGATCGGGTCGAAGGTTCCACCCATAACGCCGATGCGCGCACGTCGCTGTGCGACCTCGACCTCGACCATGGTCGGGCCTAGTGGCCTGCGGTGTGCGCGTCGTGGTCGCCGGTCTTATGCGAGTGACGGTTAGCCACATCGCGGTAGCTCCAGGTCACGACGCCGAGGGCGAGGAGCACAACGAAGGCGATTCCGGCCGGGATGAACGGCGAGATGGATTCGGTGTGTTCGGCGGTCTCGATGACCGTAGCGATGAGCGACATGGTTTCTCCCTGATTCTGACTACTAAATACTATCCGCGCACCTGGCCGCTGCCGCGCACTATCCACTTGGTACTGGTGAGTTCGGAGAGTCCCATCGGTCCACGGGCGTGCAGCTTCTGGGTCGAGATGCCGACCTCCGCGCCGAAACCGAACTCCCCGCCGTCGGTGAAACGGGTCGAGGCGTTGACCATGACCACCGCGGAGTCGACCTCGGCGAGAAAGCGATCGGCGCGCGCGAGGTCGTTGGTAATGATCGATTCCGTGTGGTGGGTGGAGTAGGTGCGGATGTGCTCGAGCGCGGCATCCAGATCGTCGACCACACGCACGGCGAGATCGAGGCTCATGTATTCGGTCGTCCAGTCGTCTTCGGTGGCTACCACGGCATCCTCGAATATGGCGAGGGCACGTTCGTCGGCATGAATCGTCACGCCACTCGACCGCAGGGCGCCCAGCACCGTCGGCAGCAGGCGCTCGGCGGCGCTCGAATGCACGAGCAGAGTCTCGAGCGCGTTACATACGCTGGGACGCTGCACCTTCGCGTTGTGCACGATGTCTGTCGCCATCTGGATGTCCGCACTCTCGTCGAGGTAGACGTGCACGACCCCGGCTCCCGTCTCGATCACCGGAACCTTGGATTCTGCGACCACGGTGTTGATGAGGTCGGCGCTCCCCCGCGGGATCAGCACGTCCACGTATCCGCGCGCCTGCATCAGTTGCTTCGCGCCTTCGCGACCGAACTCGTCGATGGTCTGCACGGCCTCGCGCGGCAGCCCGACGCTCTCGAGGGCGTCCTGGATGAGTTCGACGAGCACGCGGTTGGTGTTCTCGGCGGCCGATCCGCCGCGCAGCACAACCGCATTGCCGCTCTTGAGCGCGAGAGCGGCGATGTCGATGGTCACGTTCGGACGGGCTTCGTAGATGGCGCCGACGACACCGAACGGCACGCGCACCTGCGCGAGGGTGACGCCGTTGGGCAGGGTGCTGCCGCGCACGTTCTGGCCGACGGGGTCAGTGAGGGCGACGATCTCCTCGACGGCGGAGGCGAGAGAGGCGAGACGTGCCTCGTCCAGGCGGAGACGATCCTGCAGCCCGGTCGAGAGGCCGTTCTCGCGACCGTTGGCGAGGTCGAGATCATTGGCCGGGATGATCCGGCTCGCGCCCGCGACGACGGCCTTCGCTATGGCAGACAGGGCCGCGTTCTTCACGTCGGCCTTCGTAGTGGCGAGCACGCGCGAAGCGGAGCGGGCGAGCTCCAGTTTCTGCGTCAGGGTGGCGGCGGTGAGGGTCGTCTCGGACATACCCCGAGCCTAGCGGCGACTACTTCTGCACAACGCAGAAGGTGTTGCCGTCGGGGTCGGCCAGCACCACATAGTCGGCGTCGTCGGGGTAGTCCCAGTCGACGCGAGTGGCGCCGAGGCCGAGCAGGCGATTCACCTCTGCGGACTGGTCTGCGGCGTAGAGGTCGAGGTGGTGGCGCTTCGGGGCATCCGACGACACTTTGTCGATGGCGAGCTGCACACCCTCTCCGCTGCGTGGAATGAGGAGCGCCCAGTCGTCTTCGGGCTCGTACTTCGGCTCGTAGTCGAGCGCGGCCGCCCAGAAAGCGATGGACGCGGGCACATCCGTTGTGCCCCAGACGATGGATCCGATGGTCAACATCGCTCCAGCATTCGCCGAAAAGGGCGCTAAATCAAGAGGTTGCGGCGTGGAACCAGGTGCCGATGTCGGCTCCCGTGAGCGCCTCGGCGACCTGCGAGGTCGATGCGAGCAGAACGGGCGTGCCTGCCGCGGCGGCGAGCCGTGCGGCCGCCACCTTGGTTCCGGCCCCACCTGTGCCGACGCCCGCGGACCCGATGTCGCCGAACGTGACACCGGCGAGGTCGTCGTGGAACGGGACATCCGGAATCTTCACCGCACCCGGCTCGGATGGCGGCAGCGTGTACAGCGCGTCGACGTCGGAGAGCAGGATGAGCGCGTCGGCGTTCACGAGCTCGGAGACCATCGCGGCGAGGCGGTCGTTGTCGCCGAAGCGGATCTCCTGCGTCGCGACCGTGTCGTTCTCGTTGACGATCGGCAGGATGCGCAGGCCGAGAAGACGCTCCATGGCGCGCTGCGCGTTGTGACGGTGGGTGTCGTTCTCCATGTCACCGGCGGTCAGCAGCACCTGGCCGGCGATGATGCCGAACCGGTCGAGGCTGTTCTGGTAGCGGAAGATCAGCACGTTCTGGCCGACAGCGGCCGCGGCCTGCTGGGTCGCCAGGTCGGTGGGTCTGCCGTCGAGCTTCAGAAACGGGATGCCCGTGGCGATAGCACCCGAAGACACGAGGATCACCTCGCACCCCCGCGCGTGTGCCGCGGCCAGCGCATCGACGAGCGGTTCGATCTGCCCGACGTTCGGCCCGCTGATGGATGACGATCCCACCTTGACGACGATGCGCTTTGCGCTGGGCAGCTGCGAACGGGAGGTGATCGAACTAGTCACGGTCGGCCGATTCGGCCTCGGCGAACTCTGCACCCTCGGTCTCGGCCAGCTCGGCCTCGCGACGGGCGCGCTCGGTGCGGCTCATCTCGACCTCGAAGCCCTCGTCGTCGTTCCAGACGCCACCGGCACCCTCGAGCTCGAGCTCGGCGCGTGCGGCGGTCTTGGCATCCATGCGCTCGAGGTAGGCGGCACGGCGAGTCTTACTCGTGAGTCGACGGCCCTCCTCGAGACGGGTGTCGGTACCACGGGGGCTCGCGATGAGCTCGGCCGCGGAGGAGACGGTGGGCTCCCAGTCAAAGACCACACCTCCGCCGGCACCGATCATGACGGTGGAGCCAGGCACTGCGCCCGATTTGAACAGCTCGTCTTCGACACCCAGCTTGGCCAGGCGGTCGGCGAGGAAGCCGACGGCCTCGTCGTTGGTGAAGTCTGTCTGCGCGACCCAGCGCTCGGGCTTGGTGCCGATGACGCGGTAGACGTTTCCGAACGAGCCGCCCTCCACCTTGACGGTGAATTCCTTCTCGTTGACGGCGCGCGGGCGAATGATGATGCGCGGCTTCGCGACCTCGGTCGCCTTGACGATACGGTCGGCCTCGACCAGCTCGGCCAGCACGAACGACAGTTCGCGCAGTCCTGCACGGCTGACGGCGGACACGTCGAAGACGCGGTATCCGCGCTCCTCGAGGATCGGGCGAACGAGCTCAGCGAGCTCCTTGCCCTCTGGGACGTCGGTCTTGTTCAGGGCGATGAACTGCGGGCGCTCGAGCAGGGGCGTCTGGCCCTCCGGCACGGGATACGCGGCAAGCTCGCCGAGGATGATGTCGAGGTCGCTGATTGGGTCGCGACCCGGGTCGAGCGTTCCGCAGTCGAGCACGTGCAGCAGAGCCGAGCAGCGCTCGACGTGGCGCAGGAACTCGAGACCGAGGCCCTTGCCCTCGCTCGCTCCCTCGATGAGGCCGGGAACATCTGCGACGGTGTAGCGGGTCTCACCCGACTCGACGACGCCGAGATTCGGGTGCAGGGTCGTGAACGGGTAGTCGGCGATCTTCGGCTTCGCTGCCGACATCGCGGCGACGAGGCTGGACTTGCCTGCGGACGGGTAGCCGACGAACGCGACGTCCGCGACGACCTTCAGCTCGAGCAGTACGTCGCCCTCGAAGCCGGGGGTGCCGAGCAGGGCGAATCCCGGAGCCTTGCGCTTGGTCGTGGCGAGGGCGGCGTTGCCGAGCCCGCCCTGGCCGCCGGCGGCGACGACAAAACGCATGTCGTGCTCGCTCATGTCGATGAGCTCGTTGCCCTCGACGTCCTTGACGACGGTTCCGACAGGAACGAGCAGCACCATCTCGGCGCCGGAGGTGCCCGACTTGTGGTCGCCCTGACCGGGCTGGCCGTGCTCGGAGCGACGGTGGGGCGAGCGGTGGTAGTTCAGCAGCGTGGTGGTCTGCACGTCGCTCACGAGAACGATGTCACCGCCGTCGCCGCCGCTGCCGCCGTCGGGGCCGGCGAGGGGCTTGAACTTCTCACGCTTGACGGAGACGCAGCCGTTTCCGCCGTGGCCACCGATGAGGTGGAGGGTTACCTGGTCAACGAACGATGCCATGGTTCCTCATACCTTTCCTGATGGGTAGAACTGCGTGAAAAAATACTGGGTGGACAAATACATAAGGGCGAGCCGAAGCTCGCCCCATGCATAAGAAGTGTTACCGGGTGACTAGGCAGCCACAACGATGTTGACGACCTTGCGGCCGCCCTTGGCGCCGAACTCGACCGAGCCCGCTGCGAGAGCGAAGAGGGTGTCGTCCTTGCCACGGCCGACATTCACGCCGGGGTGGAAGTGGGTGCCGCGCTGGCGGACGATGATCTCGCCCGACTTGACGACCTGGCCACCGAAGCGCTTGACGCCGAGGTACTGGGCGTTGGAGTCGCGACCGTTACGAGTGGAGCTTGCGCCCTTTTTGTGTGCCATCTGTTTACAGCTCCCTTACGCGATGCTGGTGATCTTGATACGGGTCTGCTCCTGGCGGTGGCCCTGGCGCTTCTTGTATCCGGTCTTGTTCTTGAACTTCTGGATGACGATCTTCGGTCCGCGGAGGTCGTTCAGGACCTCGGCGACGACCTTGATCTTCGCAAGGGCCTTGGCCTCGTGCGTGATCTTGTCACCGTCGACGTGCAGTACTGCAGCGAGCTCAACGTTGCCGTTCTCGTCAGCCTTGATGCGGTCGAGAACGACGATGGTGCCGACCTCTACCTTTTCCTGCCGACCACCGGCGCGCACAATTGCGTAAACCACTTTTTGCCCTTACGTGAGATTCTTTGGCTGGCCCTTATGGGCGAGCGCTGCTGTGTTGCTGAACGTGTTGCTGAAACCTGTGGTGAGATGCGCGGCAAAAGCCAACGCACACCAAGGGTCAAGACTAGCCGATCACCGGGCTCCCGGTCAAACGCGCGCGGCGCTGCCGAATCCGAACACCATCAGTTATTACAGACTAAGCCGCGGGATGCCGACCGAGTGCCAGCCGCGCGGCGTGTGCCGGGATCCGACCTCGTCGATCAGACCTCGTCGAGGATGCCGGACGGGTCGTGCTCGCGGTCGGTGTGGCGAGTCCAGGTCCAGAGCAGCACTCCCCCGAGGATCACGAGCGGGAGGGTGAAGACGAAGCTGCCGAGAGCGGTGGTCAGCGCCTGCAGAGCCGAGGAGAAGAAGTCGGCGTACGGCGAGAATGACCACGAGCTGAGGATGCCCCCGCTCTCGATGGATCCGACGAGCGCCGAGATCACAGCGACGAGGAAGATGATGACGGCTCCGACCGCACCCGCAAGTACGGAACGCGCAACGACGAAGCGCAGCTGCAGTTCCTCGCCGATGGGGGCGAGGATCCAGAAGCTGACGAACACGCCGAAGGCGAGCGGCAGCGAGATGATCAGCGTCTGGGTGAGCACGCCCTGCCAGATGTAGTCCGACACGTGAATGACTTCCAGCTGCTCGAGGCCGTCGACCGTGGTCTGTGTAGGGGTTCCGATGAGGCCGAGCATGGTCACGAGGCTCGAGAGCACGTTCTGCATCACCAGGAAGGCGGCCACTCCGAGCGCAGTCAGGAGTGCGGGCCACGCTCCCCTGCGCCCCAGGTTCTTCGTCACGCTCTTGGTGACGCGTTCTGCTGTCTGGGACATCCGGGGCGCCCTTCTCTCTAAACTCGTTGTATGACCGTGCTGATCGACCAACCGATATGGCCGGCACACAACACTCTATGGGCGCACCTCGTCAGCGACGAGTCTTTGGACGAATTGCACGCATTCGCCGAGATCGCCGGTCTGCCCCGCCGCGGCTTCGACGGGGACCACTACGACGTGCCGGCCGAGCGGTACGACGCGCTCGTCGCCCAGGGCGCGACTCCGGTCGGAGTGCGCGAGATGGTCACTCGGCTACGTGACAGCGGGCTACGGATCACGCAGAAGGAGAAGCGCGGGCTGTAGCTACCAGCTCACCGCGAACCCGTCGAATGTGCGAACGACGGCGCCGGTCTCGAGATCCACGATCACGGTCGTGACACTCGTGTCGCGCGCGTCGAGGAAGTAGTCGTCCGAGACGGCGGTCGCGACATCCGGCACCGTCTCGATCACGGCGTACTGCCCGTTCGGCGAGAGCTCGAATCGCTCGATGCTGCCGGCGTGATCGACGGTCTGGTAGACGGCTCGCGCGGCGGTGCCGTCATCCTGCACCAGATAGGAGGCGAAGCCGGCGGTGTCGAGAAGCGGCACGACCACCTTCTGAACGCGGGTGCCGTCGGGCTGGATGACGAGTTCGCCGCCAAAGGTCTGCGCCGCATCGAGCGGAGACGGGGTGATGCGCTGCTCGTCGAGGTCGGGAATGGTCAGCGAGAGCGAGCCGAACGTGTCACGCACCGTGAGCACCGTGCCGTCGATCGACAAGTGGTCGATCTCGGCGTACTGGCCGAGGGGCAGGATGCCGCCGCCCGCCTCGACGAGCATCACACTCTGGTCGCCGGTCTGGGCGATGAGGTTGGCGCTGCCGGGCACGAACATCCAGTCGAGCACGCTGAGCGCCGCGCCGCCGAGCCCCTCGACCGCAACCGGTGCGCGACCGGCATCGAGGTCGAGGCGCATCAGCGTGCGCACGAGGTCACCACCCGCGACTGGCTCCTTGCTCGTGAAGCTGAAGCCGAGCACGCCCGTATCGGACGCGGCGAACTGAGTGATCGCACCGTCCGCGGGCAGGGTGATGACCTCCGTGCTGCCGTCGGCCGGGTCCACGAGGGCGAGCTCGCTCGTCTGCCGGTCGGTGAGCGTCACCACGGCCAGCGCCTGGCCGAGCACCGCGAAGTCCTGGATGTGCGGTGCCGACCACAGCACAGTGCGCTCGTTGCCGCTCACACCCGTGCGGATGATCTCATCGGTCTCCGCGCCGCGATCGAGGTAGACGAGCGGCGGCGCGGATGTCTCGAACGCGTAGCTCCACTCCGACTCCCGCTCGTCGGCTGTCGTTGTGACTCCCGTCACGCGCACGCTGTAGGCGGTGTTGTACCGCAGCCGCTCGGTGAAGGCGAGTGCGACCACTTCGCCGGAGGTCTCCACGGTGAAGGGTGCGGCGGGCGTCACCGTCACCTGGGACGCGTCGACCGCCGCGATCGCCTGGTTGCCGAAGAGCCTCAACAGCTGTCCCGGCTGGTCGATGGCGCGCGTGATGTCCAACTGTGCGCTGGAGAGCTTCGGTCCCTGCAGCATCCCCAGCCCGAGGAAGCCGGCGCACAGCACCAGAAGGGTCACGACGAGCGTGGAGAACAGCCGGCGAAAGGAGCGCTCAGAATAGGTAGGGCTCATCGGGCATCTCTATCTTGCTGATCTTCGAGGGCACCAGCGCGATCGGGTGCGAGCTGTCGCGGCTCGGGTTGCTCTCGAACTCACCCGCTACCCGCACCCAGCCGTCGAGCTCGTAGCTCGACTCCCAGTCGGGCGCGTAGACGGGCACGCCGATCGGCTGCGCGTCGACCGCGCAGCAGGTGACGATGAAGCGGGACACCCAGAACACGTTCTGCGGGTCATCCTCGTCGGCGGTGATGAAACCGACCACGTCGGCACCCTTGCCGCCGTAGAAGGCGGTGTCGCTCGTCTGCCGCAGCAGCGACGCCCAGTCGACGACGGTGAACTTCACGAAGGCGGCGGCGGATTGCGAGGATGCCCCGTCCACCGTCTGCGCGTCGGCCCCGACGCTGGTGCTGTTGAGCTCCCGCTGTCCCGCAGTGGCGCTCGTGAGGGTCGCGGGCGGCACGACGATGAGAGCTGCGGCGATCGCGACGGTGAGCACCATTGCGCTCACCGAGAGCGCCTTACGCCAGCCCGTGACCGGCTCCTCGTGGTCGTGCGCCGGCGGCAGAACAAGCGCGAGCACGGCGACCCCGAGGGCGAGCACGGCCATGATGACCGTGAACACCACGTAGCGCGGGTGGATGTAGAGGATCAACTGGTTGGTGATCGCGAGCCACAGCGTCGCGACGACGACCACGGTCGAGAGCGCGAGTCCGCTCCAACGCTGAAGGTTAAGCCACAAGGTTGATCACCAGTCCCAGCAGAGCGCTCAGGAGCGCGACGACAATGGTCAGCTGCACGATGGTCCTCGTCGTGAACGTCGTGCGCAGTAGGGCGAGCATCTTGATGTCGATGATCGGCCCGAAGACGAGGAAGGCGACTATCGACCCCGGTAGGAACGTGCTCGCGAACGGGAGGATGAAGAACGCATCCACATTGGAACAGACCGAGATCACGAAGGCCAGCAGCAGCATCGCGAGGATCGACCACAGCGGGTTGCTGCCGAGGGTCACGAGCAGCGCGCGCGGCACCAGCACCTGGATCGCGCCGGCCACGACCGAGCCGATGAAAAGTGCGGGCATGATGACCGAGGTCTCCCGTACGAACAGGGTGACGCTCTCGGTCCACCGCGAGCCGTGATCGTGCGACGGGGTGACCCGGCATTCCGCAGCGAACCGCGGCGTCAGCAGGGACTGCTGGTCGGGATGACGGCTGTACAGCCAGCCGATGAGGTTTGCGATGACGAAGCCGCCGACGAGTCGTCCGACGAGCACCCAGCCGTCCCAGCCGAATGCGGCGTGCGTCGTGATGATCGTGATCGGGTTGAGGATCGGCGCCGCCAGCAGGAACGTCATCGACTCGGAGACCGTAAAGCCCTTGACCATCAACCCGCGCGCGAGAGGCACGTTGCCGCACTCACAGACCGGCAGGAACATCCCGAGAAAAGAGATCACTGCGCGCCGGGCGAACGGGTTCTTCGGCAGCAGCCTGACGATCCAGGTGTCGGGCACCCAGACCTGCACAACGATCGACAGCAGAATGCCGAGGATGACAAACGGCATCGACTCGACGATCACGCTGATCGCCAGGGTCAGCAGGTCCTGCAGCTGGTTCGGCAAACCCGCATCGATGGTCTCTGCCGTCAGGCTCCGGATGACGAACAGCGCGGCGATGCCGCCCAGGCCGACCGCGAGCCAGGTCCAGCGCGCCGGCGAAATGCGCGCTTTAACGAGAAGAGGGCGGGTGGGGTGCTCAGACACCGGATGACGGTGTTCCAAGCGAGTCCCCACCCGCCAATTCTAGGTTGCCTGCTTAGTCCTCGGAGATCGGCGCGCTCACCACGGCACCGGAGCTGCCGGCGCGACGCGAGGTGCGGCGACCCTGTCCGGCCTGCTTCGGCTCGGGCAGTGCTTCGAGCACGGAGTCGAGGATCGACTCGGCGTCCTTGGTGCTGATACGGCGCTGGTTGCGCTGCTTCTGCACCGGGATGTCGAGGATCGCGACGGCACTCTCGGCGGCCGCGACAGCGACCTCGGGAGCGGTGACCGGAGCGCTGACGATCTCGATGGCCTCGGTCGGGGTCTCGGCGTGCGGCACGGTTGCCGTGGCGATCTGGGCGAGCGCGTGGCGCACGTCCTCGGTGATCGCGTGGGTCTGTGCTCCATTGCCGTTCTTGGGCGCGGTGCTGGCAGAGCCACCCTGGTTGTTGCCGTTGCCGTTGCTTCCGGATGACGATCCACCCTTGCCACGCCCACGGCGACCACCGGTCGAGGGCTGCTCGGTCTGGGTCTGCGGGCGGTGCTTGGTGACGGGGTCGTGGTGCACGATGATTCCGCGGCCGGCGCAGTGCTCGCACGGCTCCGAGAAGGTCTCGAGCAGACCGAGACCGAGCTTCTTACGTGTCATCTGTACGAGGCCGAGCGAGGTGACCTCGGCGACCTGGTGCTTGGTGCGGTCACGCGAGAGGCACTCGACGAGGCGCCGCAGCACGAGGTCGCGGTTCGACTCGAGCACCATGTCGATGAAGTCGACGACGATGATTCCACCGATGTCGCGCAGGCGCAGCTGGCGCACGATTTCTTCGGCGGCCTCGAGGTTGTTCTTGGTGACCGTCTCTTCGAGGTTTCCGCCCGAGCCGACGAACTTGCCGGTGTTGACGTCGACGACGGTCATGGCCTCGGTACGGTCGATGACGAGCGATCCACCGGATGGCAGCCAGACCTTGCGGTCGAGCGCCTTCTCGATCTGCTCGCTCACGCGGTGCGCGTCGAACGAGTCGGCGGTTCCCTCGTAGGTCTCGACGCGGTCGATGAGGTCGGGAGCGACGGAGCGCAGGTAGGCCTCGATGACCTCCTGGGCGTCGCCGCCCTCGATGACGAGCTTGTGGAAGTCCTCGTTGAAGACGTCACGGATGATCTTGATGAGCAGGTCGGGCTCCGAGTGCAGCAGCACGGGCGCCTGAGCGGTCTCGACGAGGCGGCTGATCTCTGCCCACTGGCTCGTGAGGCGGCTGACGTCAAGCGTGAGCTGCTCTTCGGTCGCGCCCTCGGCCGCGGTGCGGACGATGACACCGGTGTTCTCGGGCAGCACCTCCTTGAGGATCTTCTTGAGGCGTGCGCGCTCGGTGTCGGGCAACTTGCGGCTGATGCCGTTCATCGAGCCGTTGGGCACGTAGACGAGGTAGCGGCCCGGGAGGGAGATCTGCGATGTGAGACGGGCGCCCTTGTGGCCGACCGGATCCTTCGTGACCTGCACGAGCACCTTGTCGCCCGGCTTGAGCGCGAGCTCGATGCGGCGGGCCTGCTGCTTGCCCTCCGCCGAGTTCTCGGCCGCTGCATCCCAGTCGACCTCTCCGGAGTAGAGCACGGCGTTGCGGCCGCGTCCGATATCGACGAAGGCCGCCTCCATGGAGGGAAGCACGTTCTGCACGCGACCGAGGTACACGTTTCCGATGAGGGACATGTCCTGGCTCTTGGCGACGTAGTGCTCGACGAGCACACCGTCTTCGAGCACGGCGATCTGGATGCGCTCGAACTTGGAGCGCACGACCATGGTGCGGTCGACCGACTCGCGGCGGGCGAGGAACTCGCTCTCAGTGATGACCGGACGGCGACGCCCTGCGTCACGGCCATCGCGGCGACGCTGCTTCTTGGCCTCGAGACGGGTGGATCCCTTGACCCGGGTGGGTTCGTTGCTGAGCACGGGCTCGGGGCGCGGCTGGCGCACGCGTACGACGGTGTTGGGCGCGTCATCTCCGTCGCGGGCCTCTTCACCCGGGCGACGGCGTGAGCGGCGACGGACGCCGGTGGTCTCGTCCTGCGGGTCGGCGTCGCGAGCACCGTCGCGGCCGGAACCGTCACGGGCGGGCTGTGAGTCGCGGCCACCGCGCGGGGCGCGCAGCGGGGGCAGCGGGTCGATGGCGGGAGCCTGGAACAGCAGCGACGTGGTGGTCAGCGGCGCGGGGGCCTCGGTGGGCTCTGCGTCATCCTCTGCACCACCAGATGCGGCGGAAGCACCAGCGGGCTTGCGCGAGCGGGTACGTGCCTTCGGGGCGTCTTCGACCTTGAAGGGTTCTTCGTCGACCTCGGCGTCAGTGTCTACAAGAGCCGGATCGACGATCGCCTCGACCGCCGGCTTGCGCTTGGCCGGTGCACGCTTCGCAGCGGGAGCCTTCTCGGCGGGTGCCTCGGTCGGAGCTTCGGCGGCGGGTGCCTCGGCGACCGGTGCTTCAACGGGCGCCTCGACGACGGGCTCAGGCACGGGGGCGGCTACGGGTTCAGGCGCCGCCTTGCGCGAGCCGAACAGTCCGCGACGCTTTTTCGGTTCGTTGGTCTGGTTGTCATTCACCATGAGTGGTGCACTCCTCGCCCGGGTGGAAACCGCGCCCCACCGGGGTACTCTCTCGTGCGATGACCCGCCGGAGCGGGTCCGCTACTAATCCTTATGGCCTGCGACCGGCAGTTAGTCAGTGCTACTCAGCACTATTGCTGACGAACACTGTTGCTCTGGTCACTTCGCCTTGGTCACTACTGCGCATTGCTGTCACTTCTGCGCACCGGAGCTGGCTATCCGCTCACCTCAGCGTTCGCTGGTCGGTGGCCCGGATTGCTGCCCGGAAAGCTTGTTGTTGCGTCTGGCTGGGCGCGGCCCGGTTAGACGTACCCCGATTATCGCATGCATTCCCAGTTGGACGTGCTTCAACCCGTGCAATAATCCCGGGGTGACCCTGCCCGTCGTCGAAAAACGCCCTCTCGCCCTCGCTATTTTCATGATCCTCGCGGGCGCGATCGGCTGGCTCGCCGCCTTCGCCCTGACCGTGGAGAAGTTCGCGCTGCTCACCGATCCGCAGGATTCGCTCGGCTGTGACTTCAGTGTGCTGGTGCAGTGTTCGGCGAATCTCGAGTCGTGGCAGGGCTCGCTTCTCGGTTTCCCGAACCCGATCATCGGACTCGGCGCGTGGATCGCTCCGATCGTGGTCGGCGCCGCACTGCTAGCCGGTGCGCGCTTCGACCGCTGGTACTGGATCACGTTCAACGCCGGCGTCGCTCTTGGTCTCGCCTTCGTCATCTGGCTGATCAGCCAGAGCATCTTCGTGCTCGGAACCCTATGCCCGTGGTGCATGGTCACCTGGTCGGTCACCATCCCCCTGTTCCTGGTGGTGACTCTTCGAAACCTCTCCTCCGGCGTCTTCGGGGGCGGGATGACGCTGCGGTCCACTTCCGCAGCGCTCTACCGCTGGACGCCCACGATCACCTTCGGCGCCTACCTCGTCATCGCAGCGATCGCGCAGCTGCGGCTCGACGTGATCAACCACATCTAGCGGAAGGAGCGCGACATGACCCCCGCACCCACCACCAAGCGCGAGCGTCGCGACGAGGCCCGCGAGCACGCGCGCGAGCTGCGCGAGGCCGCGGCCAGGCGAAAGAGGCGCAACCGCTGGCTCATCCAGGGCTCGGTGCTGCTCGCGGCGATCGCGGCCGCCGTGATCATCGTGATCGTGCTGATGAACGTGGTGAAGCCCGCAGCCGCGAGCCCGCTGAACATGTCGAGTGACGGCATCCAGTTTCTCGGCGACGGCGACAAGATCGTGCCGGTGGAGACCCCGGCCCTCGAGGTGGACGAGTCCCCCACGCCTACCCCGCAGGATCCGGCGTCGGGTGTCTCGATCGTCGTCTACCTCGACTACCAGTGCCCGTTCTGCAAAGACTTCGAGACGGCGAACGGCGAGAACATCGCCACCTGGGTCGCGGGCGGGATCGCCTCACTCGAGATCCACCCGGTCTCGTTCCTCGACGGCACATCGCAGGGCAATCGGTACTCGAGCCGGGCCGCGAACGCCGCGGCCTGCGTCGCCAACTACGAGCCGACGCTGTACCTGGGTGTGAACGCCGCGCTGTTCGTGAACCAGCCCACGGAGGGCACCACCGGCATGACCGACGACCAGCTGCTGGAGGTGCTTGCGTCGGAGGGAGCGGAGAGCGGGGACATCCAGAACTGCGTTCGCAACGAGAGCTTCAAGAACTGGGTCACGCAGGCGACCGAGCGCGCACGCGGCCCGCTGCCGAACTCGGACCTCGCAGAGGTGGAGAACACGCCGACGGTTCTGGTGAACGGCCAGCTCTACGTCGGGTCGCCCACCGACGCCACCGAGTTCCTCACCTTCGTGGGAAGCATCGATGACGCGGCGGCGACTACCGAATAGCTAGGTGAAAGCTAGTGGAACCAGAGGGCGAGTTCGCGCTCGGCGCTCTCGACCGAGTCGCTGCCGTGCACGAGATTCTGTTGCACCTTGAGGCCCCAGTCGCGGCCGAGGTCGCCACGAATCGTTCCGGGCGCTGCCGTCGACGGGTCGGTCGTGCCCGCGAGCGAGCGGAAGCCCTCGATGACGCGGTTGCCGGCGACGCGGAGCGCGACGATCGAGCCACTCTCCATGAACTCGACGAGCGGCTCGTAGAACGGCTTGCCCTCGTGCTCGGCGTAGTGCGCGGCGAGCAGCTCGCGGGGCGCCTCGAGCATCTTGACGTCGACGAGCTGGTAGCCCTTCGCCTCGATGCGGCGAAGGATCTCGCCGGTCAGGTTGCGCGCGACGCCGTCGGGCTTGATCAGTACCAGTGTCTCTTCGACGCTCATGCGTTGTTCTCCTCGGTATTTATTGGGGGGTTGTTGCGAAGGTATTCGGCCTTCTGCGCATCGATCTGCCTGCCGCGAACGAAGCAGAAGATCCAGAGCGCGAGAAAGCCCAGTCCGATGACATACATGAGTGGCAGCAGGATGCCCGTGGCGATGATCACGAGCTGCAGAGCCCAGCCGAGCCAGACTCCCCACGGGTACATCAGCAGGCGCCCGGCGAGAACGAGCAGCACGATGAGCGCTCCCCCGCCGCCGAAGGCGAGTGCGGGCTCTGCCGTGCGCAGCCCGAAGGCAGTGAGCAGCGCGAAGAAGATGAGCAGCGCCTCGAGGGCGAGCACGATCGAGAGCAGCGACTCCGAGACGGAGCGCTCGCGCTTCACGCGAACTCGAGCCACTACTTCCACCCCTCGATCGCGGCGAGGGCGATGGCCTCGCCGACCAGGGTTATGGATCCGGTGACGACGACGCCGCGACGCGGCTCCTCGGCCGCCCACGCGCGGGCGTCGGAGAGCGCGTGCTCGAAGGACTCGAACTGGTAGGTCGCGTCCTCGTGCGTGATCTCGAGCACGAGTTCGGCGAGTTGGTCGTAGGGCACGGCGCGATCGGATTGCGACTGGGTCACGTGGAAGCGCTCGGTGATCGGGGCGAGTGCTTCGATGATGCCGCGGGCGTCCTTGTCGTCGAGCACACCGATCACCACGGTGATCTCGTCGAACGTGAAGTACGACCCCAGCGCGCTGGCGAGCGCCGCTGCACCGTGCGGATTGTGCGCCGCGTCCACGAGCACAGTCGGATCAGTGCCGATGATCTGCAGGCGACCGGGCGACGTAGCCGTGGCGAGCCCTTCGGCGAGCACGTCGCCGACGAGCGGCTGGGTGCCACCACCGAGGAAGGACTCCACGGCAGCGATAGCGACCGCCGCGTTCTGCGCCTGGTGATCGCCGAACAGGGGAAGGAACAGATCGCTGTAGGTCTCGGCGAGGCCGCGAACCGAGATGAGCTGGCCGCCGACCGCGACGGTCGTCGATTCGAGGGCGAACTGGCTGCCCTGCAGCGCGAAGGTCGACTCGGTGAGTTCCGCCGCGCGCTGCAGCTCGGCGAGGGCCTCGGGGCTCTGGAGCGCCGAGACCACGGACGCCGCGGGCTTGATGATGCCCGACTTCGTGCGCGCGATCTCCGCAACGGTCGAGCCGAGTCGCTGGGTGTGGTCGAGCGCGATCGGGGTGAAGACGGCAACCTGGCCGTCGGCGACGTTCGTGGAATCCCACTCGCCGCCCATGCCGACCTCGATGATCGCGACGTCGACGGGTGCGTCGGCGAAGCTCGCGAACGCGAGCACGGTGAGAGCCTCGAAGAAGGTGAGCTCGGGATCGCCCGCGGCTGCGAGTTCGGCATCCACCATCAGGAGGTAGGGCTGGATGTCGTCCCAGTTGACAGCGAGGGCGCGGTTGCTGATCGGTTTGCCGTCGATCACGATGCGTTCGTTGACGCGCACGAGGTGTGGGCTTGTCATGAGGCCCGTGCGCAGGCCGTAGGCGCGCAAAATGCTCTCGGTCAGCCGACTCGTCGAGGTCTTTCCGTTGGTGCCGGTGATGTGGATGATCGGGTACGCGCGATGCGGGTCGCCGAGCAGTTCGACGACGCGCCGCGTGGCCTCGAGGCGCGGCTGCGGGGCCGCCTCACCGATGCGGGCGAGCAGCTGCTCGTAGACCGCGTCGGCGTCCTCCTGGTACTCGGTGTCCTCGAGCTCCCAGTCGGAATCCTCGTCGAGGTTGGTGCCTTCGGAGCCGTCATCCGGCTCGGAGAAGGGGCTGAGGTCGGCGAGCGGGTGCAGCGGCTCGTCGGCCTCGGCATCCAGGCGCTCGTCGTAGTCGTCATCCCGATCCGACTGGCCGCCCTCGCGGTCGAACGGGTCCTTCGGGGGTGTGGTGTCAGACATTCACTGCTCCTGCCTTGCGTACATCGATCACGAGCACACCGGTGTTCGCGTACTGTCCGGCGGCAAGCGTGGTGCGCTGCCCGCCGGCCCTGGTGTCGACCGCGGCACCGACTTCCGGTACCTCGCCGACCGTGAAGTTCGCCTCGGTGGCAAGGGTCTCGGCGGCGATCGTAGCCTCGTAATTCGAGAGTGCCGTGAGATCGTCGGCGTCGCCGATGATGCTCAGCGAGATGCGGTCGCTCACGTTCAGCCCGGCCGCCTTGCGAGTGTCCTGGATGGCGCGGATGACGTCGCGCGCGAGCCCTTCGGCCTCAAGCTCCGGCGTCATCTCGGTATCGAGGATCACGAAGCCGCCGTCGGAGAGGAACGCGATGGCGCTCGACTCGTCGGCCGAGTGCAGCTCGAGCTCGAATTCGCCCGGCAGCAGGTCGATCTCCCCCACGCGCACACCGTCGCCCTGAACAGACCAGTCGCCCGCCTTTGACGACTGGATGACGCTCTGCACCTGCTTGCCCAACCGCGGACCGAGCGACCGCGCGTTGACACTGAGCTTGCGCGAGATGCCGTGACGCTCGAGGCTGCCCGCTTCGAGTACCTCGAAGGACACGTCCTTCGTGTTGAGCTCCTCGCGCAGGATCGCCGAGAATCCGGCGAGTCCCGAGGTCTCCGCGGTCACCACGGTGAGGCTCGCGAGGGGAAGACGCACGCGCAGGCTCTTCGCCTTGCGCAGGGCGAGACCCGAGGAAGCGATCTCGCGCACGCGGTCCATGACCGCCATAAGCTCGTCGTCCTGCGGGAAGGCGCTCGCCTCGGGCCAGTCCTCGAGGTGCACGCTGCGGCCACCGGTGAGCCCCTGCCAGATCTCCTCCGAGACGAGCGGCAGCAGCGGGGCCGCGACACGGGTGACCGTCTCGAGCACGGTGAACAGGGTGTCGAACGCGTTGGTGTCCGTTCCGACCCAGAAACGGTCACGGCTGCGACGCACGTACCAGTTCGTCAGCACGTCGGCGAAGTCGCGCAGCGACTGGGCGGCGAGGGGGCTGTCGAGGCGTTCGAGGTGAGCCGTGACATCCACCACCAGCTGATGCGTCTTCGCCAGCAGGTACCGGTCGAGCACGTTTGTGGAGTCGGTGCGCCATTGGGCGGTGTACCCACGCTGGTTGAGTAGGCCGCCCGCGGCCGTATCGAAACCGTCCGCTGGGTTTCGATACGCTCCTTCGTCGCTACTCAACCCGCTCGTATTCGCATAGAGCGTGAAGAAGTAGTACGTGCTCCACAGAGGCAGCAGCAGCTGGCGCACACCCTCGCGGATGCCCTCCTCGGTCACCACGAGGTTGCCTCCGCGGATCACCGAGCTCGACATCAGGAACCAGCGCATGGCGTCGGCGCCGTCGCGGTCGAAGACCTCGGCGACGTTCGGGTAGTTGCGAAGGCTCTTCGACATCTTCTGGCCGTCGGAACCGAGCACGATGCCGTGGCTGATCACGTTCTTGAACGCGGGGCGATCGAACAGCGCCGTCGACAGCGCGTGCATCACGTAGAACCAGCCGCGCGTCTGCCCGATGTACTCGACGATGAAGTCGGCGGGGTTGTGCTCCTCGAAGAACTCCTGGTTCTCAAACGGGTAGTGCACCTGGGCGAACGGCATCGAGCCGGAGTCGAACCAGACGTCGAGCACGTCCTCGATACGGCGCATGGTCGACTGGCCGCTCGGGTCGTCGGGGTTCGGGCGCGTCAGGTCGTCGATGAAGGGACGGTGCAGGTCGGGCCCGCCGGCCTCATTGAGCGGCAGCCGTCCGAAGTCTGCCTCGATCTCGGCGAGCGAGCCGTAGATGTCGATGCGCGGAAACTCGGGATTGTCGCTCTTCCACACCGGGATCGGGCTGCCCCAGTAGCGGTTGCGAGAGATCGACCAGTCGCGGGCGTTGCCCACCCACTTGCCGAACTGGCCGTCCTTGACGTTGTCGGGAACCCAGTTGATCTCCTGGTTCAGCTCGCCCATGCGGTCGCGGAACTCGGGCACGCGCACGAACCAGCTCGACACGGCCTTGTAGATCAGCGGGTTGCGGCAGCGCCAGCAGTGCGGGTAGCTGTGCTCGTAGCTCGCGACGCGCAGCAGGCGGCCGTCGGCGCGCAGCTTCTGGGTGAGCGGCTTGTTGGCCTCGAAGACCTGCAGACCGGCGACATCCGTGATGATCGGCAGGAATTTGCCGCCGTCGTCGACGGAGATGATGACCGGGATGCCCGCCTTTCCGGTCACGATCTGGTCGTCTTCACCGTACGCGGGCGCCTGGTGCACGATTCCGGTGCCCTCGCCGGTGGCGACGTAGTCGGCGACGAGGATCTTCCAGGCGTTCTGCAGTCCCCACTCCTCGACGTCGGCGTAATAGTCCCACAGTCGGTCGTAGTCGACGCCCTCGAGCTCGGCACCGGTGACGGTGCGGCTCACGGCATCGACGGCTTCTGCGGGAGTCGCGTAGCCCAGGTCCTTTGCATAGGCGCCGACCGTGTCGAGCGCGAGCAGGTACTCGGCCACGCCCTCCTCGGCACCGTCGCCGGCCCCGAGCGGTCCGGACGGCACCACGGCATAGGCGATCGCGGGGCCGACAGCGAGCGCGAAGTTCGTGGGCAGGGTCCAGGGCGTGGTGGTCCACGCGAGCGCGCGAACGGCCGTGAGACCGAGTGCCTCGGCCTTTGCACCGACGAGCGGGAACGTGACCGTCACCGTCTGGTCCTGGCGCATCTTGTAGACGTCGTCATCCATACGCAGTTCATGGTTCGACAGAGGCGTCTCGTCATGCCAGCAGTACGGCAGCACGCGGTAGCCCTCGTAGGCGAGACCCTTGGTGTGCAGCTGCTTGAACGCCCAGATGACGCTCTCCATATAGGTCACGTCGAGGGTCTTGTAGTCGTTCTCGAAGTCGACCCAGCGGGCCTGGCGGGTGACGTACTCCTCCCACTCCTTCGTGTACTCGAGCACCGACTCGCGGGCCTTCGCGTTGAACGTCGCGATGCCCATCTCCTCGATCTGCGACTTCTCGGTGATGCCGAGCTGGCGCATCGCCTCGAGCTCGGCGGGCAGGCCGTGGGTGTCCCAGCCGAAGCGGCGGTGCACCTGCTTGCCGCGCATGGTCTGGAAGCGCGGGAACAGGTCCTTCGCGTATCCGGTCAGCAGGTGACCGTAGTGGGGCAGGCCGTTCGCGAAGGGCGGGCCGTCGTAGAAGACCCACTCGTCGTTGCCCTCGCGCTGGTCGATGGACGCCTGGAAGGTGTTGTCGCCCTTCCAGAATGCGAGGATGCCCTCCTCGATCGCCGGGAAGTTGGGCGACGCGGGCACGCCGTTCGCATCGGGGGCGTTGAGGGGGTACGGCATGTGGTCTCCTGTGCGATTCGTCTCTGCACGAGGACGACCTCTCGGCCGCGGTACCACCCCGCTTGCGCTGCTCTCGCCTCGCCACTCAAACTGCTGTTCGGTTCTACTTGCTGTCGCGGGTTTCGATATGGCCGCGGGCGGCCTACTCAACCAGCAATAGTGTTCTTCCGAAGGCTCCCCGCTGATAACGGATCACTGCCAGTTCCACGAGTTTACGCCACAGCCGATGAGGATGCTCTCATGTTCGCTGCGAGAGTTCGCGAGCGAGGGCATCATGGGAGCATGCGCCGTGCCATCCTGCTGCCCGCCCTGATCGTGGGCGCCGTCATCGTCGTCGGCGCGGGTGCGGCGGTCGTTGCGGCGGCCACGGCTCCGAGCGACTCGGGGCGCGTTGTGCAGGTCGACCCGCTCGTCGTGACGCCTGCTCCGGATGCCCCGACTCCCGCGACTCCCCTCCCGACCTCCACGGCTCCCGTTGCCGTCACCCCGCACGGGTCCGAAGACGTCGGCGACGACCACGGCGACAACAGCGGCCGCGGCGGAGGTTCGGACGACGATGACAGCAGCGGATCCAGCAACAGCGGTAAGGGTGGCGGCGGCGGTTCCGACGACTAGATGAGAGCGATCTCATCGCCCTCTGGTTGGTGTCTCATCAACCGCCGCGAGGCTTGAGGTATTCGGTTCGAGAGAACCCACACCCCAAGGAGAACACTCATGAACCTCACAATCAAGAAGAACTGGCCGGCCATCGCCGGAGCTGCAGTCATCGGCCTCACTCTCGCCGTTGGCGGTGCCATCGCCGGCGCGACCGCCGCGACCGAGTCGAACAGCCCGGCACCCGTCGCGCCGATCTCGTCGACGAACTCGCCCACCCCCAGCAACTCGCCGTCGAACAGCACCGACGATGACGGCACCGCCGACCAGGGCAGCGGTGACAACCCGGCCACTCCGGTGACGCCGACCCCGGCACCGTCATCCAGCAGCTCGTCCGACGACAGCGGCCACCACAGCTCCGGGACCCACCACAGCTCGGGCACGGACGACTCGGATCACCACAGCGGAACCGATGACTCCGGCCACCACGGCGGGCGCGACCGCTCGGGCGACGACGACAACTCGGGTAGCGGTCGAGGCGGCTCAGACGACAGCTCCGGCCACGGCGGCGGACACGGCTCCGACGATTAGGCAGCACTCAGACAAGGCCCCCGGTTCGCCGGGGGCTTTTGTGCGCCCGGCTCGAACGCGTGAGCGAGCCCGCTCAGCTCAGGCGGTAGCCCATGCCGCGCACGGTCTCGATGACGTCGGCGCCGAGTTTGTCGCGCAGGTACCGCACGTAGACGTCCACCACGTTGGAACCGGGGTCGAAGTCGATGCCCCAGACCCGGCTGAGCAGCTGCTCGCGGCTCAGCACCTGCTCCGGGTGACGCAGGAACTCTTCGGCGAGGGCGAACTCGCGGGCGGAGAGATCCACCTGGCGGTCGCCGATGGTGGCGCGTCGGGTGTGCAGGTCGAGCGACACACGCCCGTGGGAGAGCGTCGTCGAAGCGCCCTGTCCGGCATCGCGCAGTCGCACCCGAACCCGGGCCAACAGCTCGTCGAACTTGAACGGCTTCGGGATGTAGTCGTTCGCTCCACCATCGAGCCCGGCGACGGTGTCCCCGAGCGAGGTGCGTGCGGTGAGCATGATCACCGGAATCGTCGTGTCCCGCGCCCGGAGGCGCCGCAGCACCTCGAAGCCGTCCAGCTGAGGGAGTCCGATGTCGAGCAGCACGAGGTCATAGCTGCCACTCAGCGCGTGAGCGAGGGCATCCGGACCGGTCTCGACGATGGTTGCGCTGTAGCCGGCGGCCCGAAGACCCTTCTCGACGAAACTCGAGATGCGCGACTCGTCTTCCGCGATGAGGATGCTGCTCACTGGGGGCCTTCCGTCAGGGGTATCACGATGCCGAAGCGCGAGCCCGCGTCACTCGAGGCGAGGCTCACGCGACCGCCGTGCGCGTGCGCGATCGACCGCACAATGGGCAGGCCAAGTCCGGATCCGTGGATGCCGCGACCGGCGTCGATGCGCCCGAAGCGCTCGAAGATGCGGTCCTCGGACCCCGCGGGAATACCCGGTCCGGCGTCCTGCACCCAGAACTCGACCGCGCCGTTGGTCACGAGGCTGCCGAGCACGATCGTTGACCCCGTCGGCGAGTACTTGGCGGCGTTGTCGACGAGCTGCAGCCAGCCCTGGGTGACCCGATGCGCATCCAGCCGGGCGACCCCCGTCGCCCGGCCGGACAGCTCCCACGAGTGGTCGGGAAGTGCGCTCGCCTTCGCGAAAACCGAATCCGTGAAGGCCGCCACATCCACCTCCTCGAGGTTCGGGGTGCTCGACTGCACGCTGGCCCAGGTGTCGATGTCATCGACGAGGGCTGCCATGCGGTCGAGCTCGTCCAGGGCTAGGGCGCGCGTCGCCTCGACGTCATCCACTTTCGATGAATCGACGAGTTCGAGGTGGCCTCGCAGAATAGTCAGCGGCGTCTTCAGTTCGTGCCGCACGTCGTCGAGCAGCTGGTGCTGGCTGTTCATGGCCGAGTCGAGGCGGTCGAGCATGTCGTTCACGGTCACGGTGAGCTCCGAGACGTCATCCCGCCCCTCGACGATGATGCGCTCGTTGCGATCAGAGGCGGTGATTCGGGATGCCGCGGCGCGAAGCCGACGGATCGGCCGCAGCAGCGTGCCCGCCACGAACCAGCCGACCAGCCCCGTGACGAGAAGGGCCAACAGGGCGACGAGCGCGTACGTGCTGAACGCGGAAACGAGTTCGTCGAGTTCCTCGTCGGAGTTCAGCGTCACGAGGTAGATGCCCTGCTCGGGATCTCCGGCCACCTCGATCGGGCTCGCGATATAGCGCACGTTGGTGCCCGCGACCACGGCGGTGCCCTGGCGTACGCTGCCGTCATCGACTTCCTCGACGATGCGGGAGACGAAGGCGTCTTCGTTCTCGAGGTGGATATCGACTTCGACGCCGGGCACGTACGAGGCGACACCGTCGATGATGCCCAGCGCGCTCTCGTCATGGGCAGGAACGTCGCTCTCGAGAATTCCCTGCAGGGCGGCCCTCACGGTCGGGAAGACCTGGCCCTGACCGACCGTACCGTCGGTCGCGGTCGTCGGTGCGTCACCCGAGACGATGATGCGCGCCGTCTCGATGCTGCCGAGCAGGCGGGCGTCCATCTCCTCGAGGGTGCGCTCACGCTGCACCAGGAAGGTGACGGCCCCCGCGAGGGCCATACCGACGGCCGTGACGACGAGCATCGAGGCGAGGATGCGCGCGCGCACCGACCATCTCGGCAATCCACGCGCGCTCATGGGTCAAGTATGCCGAGCGGCGCTCGCAGATGAGGGCCAGATGAGAGCTTCCTCACGCGCGGGAGCGCTGCACCAGCCCGTTCACGAGACCGGCGGCGGTCGCGGCGTCGTCGACAGTCACCACAAGGCTGCGGCCGGTGTGCCGGGTGATCTCGAGGGCTTCGCCCGATCGCAGGATGACGCCGGTGCGCCCACCCGCGCCGAATCGGATTCCCCACCCGCCGAACTCGGCCATCGCCTGCACGTCGACGACGGATGCTGCGGCGATCTCGTCGATCGGCACGGTGAACCTCGGATATCCCCCGGCCGCGCGCAGCCGCACCCCGTCGCGCCCGATGCGCAGGCGCCAGTTGAGGCTCGCGAACGACAGCACGAGCACCAGCGACACGACGGCGATGATCACGAACATCGCCGGGCGGCCGACGACGGCCACGAGCACGGCCGTCGCGATGACGAGAATGGTCGCCGCGGCGAAGGACACGATCGCGATCCGCGACGGGGCGATGGTGCGGGTGAAGACGGCGCGCTCCTCGGGCGCGAGCGCGAATCTCGGCTCCTCGACCGAGCTCGGTTCGAGGGTGACCGGTTTCGGGGCCACGAGACCGGCGATCAGCCCGAGCAGGGTGGCGGCGACAAGAGCCAGGCCCAGCACGGGCAATACGGATGGAGCGGCCGCGGCATCCTCGAGCCCCCGCTGGATGCCGACCGATCCGACGAGCACAGCAGTGAGCAGCGTGGCGAACCAGACGCTCATGCCGACGAGGAAGCGCGGCTGGGCCGAGGGGCGCGTGCTTGCTCGCAGGCGCGCGATTGCAACGGTGACGATCGCGGCGAAGGCGACCACGCTGAGCAGGAACAACGTGGCGAGCCCGAGCAGGCTGCCATAGCCGTCCGCAGAACCGGTCGGCCCCCAGTGCACGGCGATCGGGTCGGGCAGGTCGGTCCAGGACAGCAGGGCGATCACACCCACCACGGCGATGACCAACGGCACGACCCCGGCGATCAGGATGATGCGGATGCGCTGGGTGGGGCTGAATGCACGGATCATCAGTAGGCCTCTCGAATGAGCGCGGCGAGCGCGGTGGGTGACAGGTCGAGGCGTTTGGCCTCGGCTACGAGTTGGGGCAGCACGGCGGCGAGCGCCGCATAGTCGCGGGCGCGATCGGTGACGACCGCTCCCCTGCCGCGACGCAGGTCGACGAGTCCTTCATCGCGCAGCAGCTGGTACGCACGCAGCACGGTATGCACGTTGATGTCGAGGGTCTCGGCGAGCTCGCGGGCTGCGGGCAGTCGCTCGCCGGTCTTCACCGACTCGCGCAGCACCTCCGAGCGCACGGCGGCGGCGAGCTGCTCGAACAGCGGGATCACCGAGCCGGGGTCTACGCGAATCAACATGGGTAGATTCTATTGTTCTATTTAACATAGAACAAGTTAAGTTTCGAGCAACAGCTTCGTGAACGGATGCCGCGGCTCCCGCAGCACCGAACTCGCCTCCCCCTGCTCAACGACAGCGCCGTCCTTCATGACCACTATCCGGTCGCTCATCTGGGCGATCACGGCGAGATCGTGCGAGATGAAGATCATCGAGAGGCCGAGCTCCCGCTGCAGGGATGACAGCAGCTCGAGCACCTGCGCCTGGATCGATACGTCGAGTGCGGATACCGGCTCATCGCAGACGAGAATCCCTGGCCGACGAGCGAGCGCGCGAGCGATCGCGACGCGCTGCCGCTGGCCGCCGGAGAGCTCGCGCGCCCTCCGGTTCAGGTGCGCTTCGCCGAGGCCGACCTGATGCAGGAGTTCGAGCACTCTCTGCTTGGAGACCTTCTCGCTGAGCGCAACGCTCTCGCCGAGGATGCGCTCCACGCTCCAGCGCGGGTCGAAGGCGCCGAACGGGTCCTGGTCGATGAGCTGGATGCGCGCACGGCGAGCCCGCCGCTGCGCCTCGGCCTGCACGCTCCACGGCTCACCGTCGAGCAGCACCTCACCCGCATCCGACCGCTCGAGCGCCAGCAGCAGGCGAGCGACCGTGCTCTTGCCCGAGCCGGACTCCCCCACGATGCCGAGCGTCTGGCCTGCACGGAGCGAGAGCGACACGTCGTCTACCGCGGTGCGGGCACCGTAGCGCTTCGTGAGCCCGCGGGCCTCCAGCACGGTGTCGCCGCCCTCGACGAACGTCGTGCGTGGGGTGGGCGCGGCCGCGAGCAGCACCCGGGTGTACTCATGCCGCGGGTTACCCAGCACCTCGGCGACTGCACCCGTCTCCACGATTCGGCCCTCACGCATCACGGCAACCCGGTCCGCGAGCCGCGCCACCAGTGTCAGGTCATGGCTGATGAGCAGCAGGCCGAGACCCTGCGCCTTCAACTCGCCCAACAGGTCGAGGATCTGCGCCTGCACCGTTGCATCGAGGGCGGTCGTCGGCTCGTCCGCGACCAGGAGGCCGGGGCCGGCCACAAGAGCCGACGCGATCAGGGCTCGTTGACGAAGGCCCCCGGAGAGCTCGTGCGGGTACTGGGTGGCGCGAGCCGCGGCATCCGGCATCGCCACGTTCTGCAGGCTCTGGATGACCCGTGCCCCGACCTGCGCGCGGGTGAGCGAGCCCTCGTGCACTTCAAGGGCTTCCGCGACCTCGGCGCCCACTCGCCGCAGCGGATCCAACGCCACAAGCGCATCCTGGCTCACCAGTGCCACGGAGCGGCCCCGCAGGTTCCGCCAGTCCCGCTCGCCGTAACCGCGCGCATCGCGGCCGTCGATCGAGAGCACGTCGGCGGTCACCGCGCCGGGCGACAGCCCGAGCAGGGCGTTCGCGGTCATGGTCTTGCCGGAGCCGGATTCCCCGACCAGGGCGAGGCACTCCCCCGGCTCGAGCTCGAATGAGATGCCGTCGACGACGGGGGTACTGCCGATCGTGACCACGAGATTCTCAACGCGCAGCACGGGCACCTCCCCGCAGGCGGCGGCCGACGACACTCGTCGAGATGACCGTCGCCGTGATGACGAGGCCCGGGAACAGCGCCACCCACGGCGCGCGATCGAGCAGGTTGCGCCCCTCCGCGAGAATCACACCCCACTCCGGCGTCGGGGCTGCGGGACCGAGACCCAGGAAGCTCAGGCCGGCCGCCGAGACGATCGCCGTACCGACACCGATCGTCGCCATAACGAGCAGCGGGCCGAGCGTGTTCGGCAGCACGTGCCGCAGCACCGAGCGCCAACGCGGAACTCCAAGCGAGACCGCGGCCGTCACGTAGCTCGCGCGCGACACGACGAGCGTCTGCGAGCGGGCGATCCGCGCGTAAGCGGGTGTGGCTGCGAGCGCTATCGCGATCACGAGGCTCGAGGGACCCGGGCCGATGATGGCGATCACGAGGAGCGCGACGAGGAACTCGGGGAAGGCCATCCCGATCACGATGATGCGGCCGATCACCGTGTCCACCGGCTTGGGCGAGAGGCCCGAGACCAGTCCGATGAGAAGGCCGGCGGCCAGTGCGATGAGGGATGCCCCGAACCCGACGGCCAGCGAATAGCGCGCGCCGTGCACGACTCGCGCAAAGACGTCCCGCCCGGACTGGTCGGTGCCGAACAGGTGCTCGGCGCTCGGACCCTGCAGTGCGTCCGAGATTTGCGCCCGCAGCGGATCGATCGGGGTGACCAGCGTCGGGAAGAGCGCGGCGAAGAGCAGCAGCCCGAGGAAGATGCTCGCGATGACCACTCCGGGGGCTGCCGGTCGGCGGGTGCGACGAGCGACGAGGACGGTCATGACGCCACCCGCAATCGCGGGTCGAGAGCCTCGTGCGCGAGGTCGACGAACAGGTTGATGATCGCGAACAGCACGGCGACGACAACGATGATGCCGAGCACAACGGGCAGGTCGCGGTCGATCACGGCGCGCAGTGTCACGCGGCCGAGCCCGGCCCGACCGAACACCGTCTCGACGAGCACGGCCCCACCGAGCAGGGAGCCGAGGATGTAGCCGCTCAGCGTGATCCCGTCGCCGGCGGCGTGACGCAGGGTGTGGCGGCCGATGAGCCGCGCGTAACCGATGCCGCGGGCGCGGGCGGTGAGGGCGAACGGCTGAGTCGCGGCCGCCTCAAGACCCTGCCGCAAGACCTGGCTCAGGATGCCCGCGATCGGCAGCGCGAGCGTGATCGCCGGCAGCACAAGCGCCGCGAAACCCTTCGTCGAGGTGACCGGGAACCAATGCAGCCCGAAGCCGAAGACGGCGATGAGCACAAGCCCGATCCAGAACGTCGGCGACGACACGAGAACGAGCTCGAGCAGCCCCACGACCGAGTTCCATCGGCGACCGCGCACGAGCAGGGCCGCGATCAGGGCAAGAACGAGCGCGAAGCCGATCGCGAGGCCGGTGAGGGCCAGGGTCGGCCCCGCCTGCGAGGCGATCGTCTCGGCGACCGGTTGCCGCAACTGGTACGACTGCCCGAGATCGCCGCGCACGAGTCGACCCAGGTACTGGGCGTACTGCACGAGCACCGGCTGGTCGAGACCCCAGTCGCGACGAATCGCGTCCTTGGTCTCCTCGCTCACCTGCGCCTGCACGCCGAGCATGACCTCGACCGGGTCGCCCGGTATCAGCTTCAGGGCGAGGAAGCCCGCCGTCGCCGCACCCCACACGATAAGGAGCATGCCGCCGAGGTGGCCGAGCAGGCGAGCGGCTGCACTCCTGCTCGACGTCACGGATTCAGTATCGCGCTTATTCAGCACCAATCGAGGCACCGTAGAACAAAGGGCGTCCGTACAGGTCGAAGGTGAGCCCCTTCACGGTGTCCGAGTAGCCGGTCAGCAGCGAGGGCACGTAGATCGGCACCATGAGGTGCTCCTTCGCGTTCCACTGCTGCACCTGCTCGTAGAGCCCGGTTCGAACGGACTCGTCGCTGGTCGCCACGGCGTCATCCAGCAGCTGGTCCAGCTCGGGGTCGGAGACCGTCGACGCATTCTGGAAACCGCCGGTGTGGAAGTGGCTGCGCAGACCGTCGGCGTCGACGTTCGCGAAGCTCCAGTCGGTCAGGTCGTAGGTGCGCGGACCGTACTGTTCGTTGTACGCGGCCGGCTCGAGCGCTTCACGCTTGATCTCGAAGCCGATGTCCTTGAGATCCGACTGGATGACGTCTGCCAGCGCAGCCCGATCGTCGGGGATGGGTGTGTACGCGATCCATCGGGCGCTCAGGCGCTTGCCGTCCTTGGTGCGGTACCCCTCGGAGTCGCGCTCGGTCCAGCCGGCCTGGTCGAGAAGCTCGCCGGCCTTCTTGGCGTCGTACGGCCAGGAGCCCTCGAGCGACTTGTCGTACGAGTTCGGGGTCGTCGGTCCGAGAACGCTCCAGGCGCGCTGGAACTGGCCGAAGAAGATGCTGTCCACCGCGGAGTCGATGTCGAACCCGATCGAGAACGCCTCGCGCACGAGCGGGTCCTTGAAGACCCCGTAGGACTCGTTGACGTGGATCGAGTACGGGATGCCCGGGTACTCGGCCGACTTGACCGTGAAGCCGTCGCCGACCTGGTCGATCGTGTTCGGGGTCAGGTTGGTCGCGATGTCGACTTCGTCGCTCGTGAGGGCGCCGGTGCGCACGCTCGTTTCGGGCAGGATGCGGATCGTGAGGTCCTCGATGTCGGATGCGCCGGTGTGCTCGGCGTTCTCCGGACCCCAGTTGTAGTCGGGGTTCGCGGTGTAGACGAGCTCCTGGTCGGGCACGTACTCGGTCAGGATGAAGGGACCGGAGCCGACGGTGACATCCGGCCCGCCCGTCTTCAGCTTGTCGGCGCTCTCGGTGAGCACCTTCGGCGAGTAGAAGCCGAGCAGCGAAGTGCTGGCCGCCTGCAGGAAGGGAGCGTAGGGAGTCGAGAAGTTGACGCTGACTGTGTACTCGTCGTCGACGGTCGTGTCGACGTACGCGGCACCCGCACCGAGCATGCTCGCGGCGTGCGCCGAAGCGGTCTCCTCGGCGGTGATGTGGTCGAAGTTAGCCTTGACGGCCTCTGCATTGAACGGTTCGCCGTCGGTGAAGGTGACGTCATCCCGAAGCTGGAAGGTGTAGTGCAGCTGGTCGTCGGAGATCTCCCAGGACGTGGCGAGCCACGGCACGAAGCTGCCGTCGGTGTCCTGCGCGACCAGCGAGTCGAGAACGTTGCGGCCGACGAGTGCGCTCACGTCGAGCTGGCTGGAGTGCGGGTCCATGTGGCCGGCGCTGAGGTTGGCGCCCTCGATGGCGAAGGTGAGCGACTGCTCGACCGGGCCTGAGGGTGCGGCACAACCGGCGAGGAGCGCTGAGGCCGCGATGACAGAGACTGCTGCGCCGAGGCGCCGTGATGTGAGCATGACTTCTTTCGGGAATCTTCCGTGGGGTGCGTGATCTATCCTACATAAATAGACTCAGTCCATTAATCATTCCCGGAGTTCATAATTTCTGTTCGTGGCCGCCCTCTCGCCTCCTCCCGCGCGATGCTGCAGGAGGCCGCGTTCGAGCTGTTCCTGGAGAACAGCTACGCGGGAACAACCGTCGACCAAATCGCACAGCGGGCGGGTGTGAGCCGCAACACGTTCTTCAACTATTTCCCCTCCAAGAGTGACGTCTTCTGGGTCGACCTCGACGAGAGCCTGGGGCTGCTCATGGAGTCCCTACGTGCGTCGTCGACCGACACCCCCGTGATGTCTGCAATTCGGGATGCCCTGCTCGCCGTCGCCTCCGACTTCGGCCCCAACCGCGTGCCGTGGGCGCTGACGCAGTACTCGATGATCGGCAGCGTGCACGAGCTGCAGGCCTCCGCAATGAGCCGCCTGTCGGCCCAGGCGCACGTGCTCGGATCGTTTGTGGCCGACCGCCTGCCCGCCGGCGCCCGCGGTCTGGGACGCGCCGCGAGCTTCGCCGCGTTCGGCGCCGCCGTCGCCGCAGCGCAGGACTGGGCCAACGCCGGCACCACCCGCGGCGAGTTCGGACCGTACCTGGATGCGGCGGTCACGCCCGTCTGCCGCGGCTTCCAGGGGGCCATCGACGCGCTCTAGCGTCGGTGTTCTTTCATGAGCCGCCCCTAGAATTGCGGCCATGAGCGACGACAAGCCCACACCCGCCGACCCCGAAGACACCCCGACGGAGCGGTTCACCGTTCCAGGGTCGGAGCAGCCCTCGTCGGAGCAGCCGTCGTCTGGGCAGCCGTCGTCTGGGCAGCCGTCCGCCGACCTGCCGACCGAGCGGTTCGACGCCCCGCCTGGTTCCGACCTGCCGACGGAGCGATTCGACGCCCAGCCTGGTTCTGTGGATGCGGGCAGTTACGACGCCACACGTATCTTCCCCGCGGCTCCCACGCCCGCGGGCAACGATCGCCCCACCGAGCTCATCCAGCGCTCCGGTCCGCCCCTGCCGCCGGCCTCGGCGAGCGCGGCCATCGCAGAAGCCCGTGCCGAGCCGAAGTCGCGCGCGCTGATGTACACGCTCATTGCCATCGCCGGAGTGCTCCTTGTCGGCATCATCGTGCTTCTCGTTCTCACGCTCTCCCCGGGCACCGGAACACCGGAGGCGACTACCACGCCGACCGCCGCACCGACCGTGACTCCCACGCCTGAGGTGACCCCCACAACGGAGCCGACCCCCGTCGAGTCGGTCGCTCCACCTGCGGCGCCCGGACCGGTCTTCGACGCGTTCACCGCCCCGGAGTCCGCCGGTTGCGTCGACGGCGACATCACACGTCCGCTGCTCTTCACCTGGGCCGGATCGGGCGCCGAGACCGCCTACATCGGCATCGCGACCACCGACGCGAAGGCAGCCCCGTATGAGTCGGATCTGCCCACCACCTTCCGCTACGACAACCTCACCTTCGACTGCACCCTGGCCAGCCAGGTCTACACGGTCACCCTCGAGGATGCCGCGGGGCTGCTCACGCACCGCACGGTGACAGTACTCAAGTAGTCGTACGGGAGGGCTCTGGGGAGTGTCTCTTGTCCTCCCCAAAAAATCTTTGAAGAAACTTGTTCACAGTGGGCCCGTTTTCCGGTGGATAACCGCCTCTGGTGTCGGTGGGGTCCGATGGACTTTCCGCATGACATTCCTGGCCCCACCTGAGCAATTCACGCCGAGTGAATCGCTGACTCGTGGTGCCGTCGAACGCGTGGTCTCCGAGTCGATCGACGCGGTCATCGGCATCGACAACGTAATCGCCATGCTGCAGGCCCAGCGGGTCACGGCCCTTCATCAGGCGGTCGTCTTCAACGCCCTGCTCGACGACGAGCCAGGGCCGGGTTCATCCCTGCGGCTGCGCTCCCTCCGAGCCGAGCTTGCGAGCGCAACACGCATCCCGGAGCGAACCGCCGAACGACAGCTCGCCGAGGCCGAGATGCTGGTGAATTCGCTGCCCGCGACTTTCGAGGCGCTCAGCACGGCCGCGATCAGCGAGCGGCACGCGCGCGTCATGGTCGATCAGACCTCCTGCCTCGATCCGGCCGACATCGCGGCCCTCGAGGAAGTGGCGCTCGCCTTCGCCGAACGGCTGACCGCGGCTCAGTTCGACCGCAAGGTCCGCAGCCTCCGCGAGAAACTGCACCCCGAGACCATGGTCGAGCGGCGCGTTCGCGCAGAAGCCGATCGCGAGGTGGAGCTGTGCCCCGACCGCGACGGAATGGCCTGGCTGAACGTCTACCTACCCGCCGCAGACGCTGTCGCCATCTTCCAACGACTCACCGACCTGTCCGCGACGGTGCCCGCTGACCCGCGTACCCTCGCACAGCGCCGGGCAGACGCGGCTCGTGCCCTGCTCCTGCGTGGCGAGACGCCCGGGTTCGACCCTGCCGACCCGGGCAGTTGGGCGGGCGCGACCCACCCGGTTCCGCGCGGAGTCACCGCCCGCGTTATGGTCACGGTCCCCGCACTCACACTGCTGCGGCAGTCAGATGAGCCGGCGACGCTCGAGGGTTACGGTCCCATCGACGCCGACATGGCCCGCCAACTGACCTCAGAGGCGCCGAGTCTCAGCCGGTTGCTCACACATCCCGAAACGGGTGCGGTGCTCTCGGTCGGCAGGGACAGTTATCGAATACCCGAGGTGGTGCGCAACTGGCTGCGGGCCCGAGACGGCACCTGTCGTTTTCCCGGCTGCTCGCAACCGGCGATGCGCACCGAAATCGATCACACTCTCGGTTGGGCCGAGGGCGGCGGCACCGATCACGACAATCTTGCCTGCCTGTGCCAGGGGCATCACACCCTGAAGGGCGAGACGGCGTGGAGTGTGCGCCAGATTCCGGCAAGCGCGACGGTTGCTCCCGGCACCCTCGAGTGGACGAGTCCGCAGGGGCGCATCTACCGCACCGAGCCCGAGCTGCGCCTGAGCTAGGGCAACTCTCCATCTCGGCCGCTCGGCCGCTCGGCCGCCCGGCGCAGCACCCCGGGTCCAGCCCGCTCGGTTAAGCTGGATGCACCACACACTCAGGCACCTCTCCACCGACACGGTGCCGCATATAAGGAAAACGGAGTTCCCATGTCATCGAGCGCCTTCCGCCGTCCCATGCCCGAGAAGCCGGCCCTCGAAGGGCTCGAAGCAACCTGGGGTCCGGTATGGGAGGCCGAGAAGACCTACGGCTTCGACCGCGCCTCTGCGACCCGCGAGAACATCTTCTCGATCGACACTCCCCCGCCGACCGCGTCCGGCAGCCTGCACATCGGCCACGTGTTCAGCTACACCCACATGGACCTCATCGCGCGCTACCAGCGCATGCTCGGCAAAACGATCTTCTACCCGATGGGCTGGGACGACAACGGCCTCCCCACCGAGCGTCGCGTGCAGAACTACTACGGCGTGCGCTGCGACCCGTCGCTCCCCTACGTCGAGGGCTACGTCCCGCCGCTCGAGGGCGGCGACAACGCGTCCTCCAAGGCTGCCGACCAGGTGCCCGTGAGCCGCCGCAACTTCATCGAACTGTGCGAGCGCCTCACCGTCGAAGACGAGAAGCAATTCGAGGATGTGTGGCGCATGCTCGGGCTCTCCGTCGACTGGACGCAGACCTACCGCACCATCGGCGACGAAGCCCAGACCGCGGCGCAGCGAGCTTTCCTGCGCAACATCGAGCGCGGCGAGGCCTACCAGGCCGACGCCCCGACGCTGTGGGACATCACGTTCCGCACCGCCGTCGCGCAGGCCGAGCTCGAAGACAAGGAACAGCCCGCCGCGTACCACCGCCTCGCCTTCCACGGCACGCCGACGGCGGAGAACCCGAGTGGTGACATCCACATCGAGACCACCCGCCCCGAGCTGCTCGCCGCGTGCGTCGCCCTCGTCGCGCACCCCGACGACGAGCGCTACCAGGAACTATTCGGCAGCACCGTCACCACCCCGCTCTTCGGCGTCAAGGTGCCGATCCTCGCGCACCACCTCGCCCAGAAGGACAAGGGATCGGGCATCGCCATGATCTGCACCTTCGGCGACGTGACCGACGTGGTCTGGTGGCGCGAACTCGACCTCCCCAATCGCACCATCATCGGCGCGGACGGACGCATCCTGGCCGAAGGCCCCGAGATCCTTTCCGACGAGGCCCGGGAGATCTACGCGGAGCTCGCCGGCAAGACCGTGTTCAGCGCCAAGGCGAAGACCGTCGAACTTCTAAAGGCGAGCGGTGAGATGGTCGGCGACGCCCGTCCGATCACCCACCAGGTGAAGTTCTTCGAGAAGGGCGACAAGCCGCTCGAGATCATCTCCACCCGACAGTGGTACATCAAGAACGGCGCGCGCGATCCCGAACTGCGCGAGCGCCTGCTGCAGGCCGGCAAGGACATCGGCTTCACCCCCGACCACATGCGCGTTCGCTACGAGAACTGGGTCGGCGGCCTTACCGGCGACTGGCTGATCTCTCGCCAGCGCTTCTTCGGCGTGCCCATCCCGGTCTGGTACGAACTGGACGCCGAGGGCAACAAGGGCGCGGTCATCGTTCCCACCGAAGACCTGCTGCCCGTCGACCCCGCCGCCGACGTTCCCGCCGGATACAGCGAGGCCGACCGCGGCATCACCTTCGTCGGCGAGGTCGACATTATGGACACCTGGGCCACCTCGAGCCTCACGCCTCAGATCGCCGGCGGCTGGGAGCGCGACCCCGAGCTGTTCGACCTGGTCTTCCCGTACTCGCTCCGTTCGCAGGGCCAGGACATCATCCGCACCTGGCTGTTCTCCACGGTGCTGCGCGCCGAGCAGGAGCACGGCAAGGTGCCGTGGGCGAACGCCGGCATCTCCGGTTTCATCGTCGACCCCGATCGTAAGAAGATGTCCAAGTCGAAGGGCAATGTCGTGACCCCGGCCGCGATGCTCGAGGACCACGGATCCGATGCGGTGCGCTACTGGGCAGCATCCAGCCGACTCGGCACCGACGCGGCCTTCGACCCGCAGAACCCCAAGCAGATCAAGATCGGCCGCCGACTCGCCATCAAGGTGCTCAACGCGGCCAAGTTCGTGTACAGCTTCCCTGTTACGGGGCAAATATCCGAGGACTCAATATTTGCGGCCGGCATCTCCCCGTTGGCTGAAATCTCCGAAGCGCTCGACCTCGACCTGCTCGCCGAGCTCGACCGCGTGATCGGCGTCGCGACCACGGCATTCAACGAATTCGACCATGCCAAGGCGCTCGAGGTCACCGAGCACTTCTTCTGGGTCTTCTGCGACGACTACCTCGAGCTGGTCAAGGAGCGCGCCTACGGCTCGTCCAGCGCGGAAGGCCAGGCCAGCGCCGTACTCGCGCTGCGCGAGGCGGTCGACGTGCTGCTGCGGTTGTTTGCGCCGTTCATCCCGTTCGCGACCGAAGAGGTCTGGAGCTGGACCCACAACGACTCGGTGCACACCGCCGCGTGGCCCACGCCCCGCGGTGACGCCACACCGACCGGCCTCCTGCCCCTCGTGAGTGAGGCCCTCATCGGCATCCGCCGCGCCAAGACCGACGCGAAGGCGTCGCAGAAGACCGAGGTCACTTCCGCCACGATCAGCGGACCTGCCCTGCTCGAGCAGGGACTCGATGACCTCAAGGCCGTCGGCCGCATCGCCGATGTCACATTCATGGTTGCCGACGAGATCTCCGTCACCGACATCGTGCTCGCCGAGGTCACACCCGAGGCAAGCTGATGAGCGACCTGAACGATCTCGCCGCCACTGCTGCGGAAGCGCCTGCGGTTCGGGCGATCCGTCCCGGCGACAAGGTGCACTGGGCCCGTCTGTTCGTGGCCTATGGGGTGTTCTACAAGACCGCGTTCACGCAGGAGATCGTGGACAACGTCTTCGAGCGCCTGATCGGGCATTCGGGCGAGATCGACGCGCTGGTGGTAACCGACTCAGACGATCGACCGATCGGCTTCGCGCACTTCCGCCTGCAGTACGACACCTTCACCGGCGGCCCGGGGTGGTTCCTCGACGACCTGTACGTGGATCCCGCAGCGCGTGGCGCGGGTGCGGCTACAGCCCTCATCGAGACGCTGTCGGAGCTGGCCACCGCGAGCGGCGGCGGCACCCTCCGCTGGATCACGGCCGCCGACAATGCCGCGGCGCAGCGCGTGTACGACCGGGTCGCTACCCGCACCAGCTGGGTCACCTACGAAAAGGTGCTCGCGACAGATCCCCTCGACGACCAGCCCAGCACGCACGACCACCACCACGACCACAACAGCCAGGGACACAACTGATGCAGCTCGGAACCCGTTGGGCGGTCGGCGCGACGCCGCCCGCGACCCTTCCTGAAGCGGTTGTGCTCGCGGTGCGCGACGCCGAGGCGCAGCTCGCCGAGGCTCCCACCGAGCAGTGGCGCTGGACGCTCACCTGGCTCGAGGGACGTCCCGTTGTGCAGCTCGACGACGGCACCACCATTCGCGTGGGGCACGACGGCGCGGTCGCGACCACATACGAGGACTAGAACGCGAGGTTTGCTGGAGCGGCCACCGCAGCTAGAGCGGCTCGACCGGTTCGACGCGCGGCTGCGGTTCGGCGGCGACGTCATCCTGAGCTTCTGCAGCGGCGTCTGAAGCGGGCGCCTCATAGGGCTTCTGGTCGCTCGACGACAGCATCAGCCGGGCGGCGACCAGCACGACGATCGCGCTCAGGCCTCCGCCGACCCAGAACGGCAGGCGCAGGTCGATGCGGCTGAGGAATCCGCCGAGCACGGCCGCGATCGGGAACAGCCCCCACGTGATGGTGCGGATCATGCCGATCGTGCGACCGAGCAGCGGGCCCGGGATGAGCTCCTGGCGCAGCGAGCCATAGGACACGTTCCAGACGGAGATGCCGAACGCGCTCAACGCGTAGAAGAAGACGGCGATCCAAACGTTCGGGCCGAAACCGGTGAGCGCCATCGCGATGCTGCTGACGAGTGTGCCTAAGAACATGACCCGGCCGCGGCCGATCTTCTCGACGAAGAAGCTCGCGAGCAGGGCACCCGCAATCGCGCCCACGCCGACACCGGCGGTCGCGAAACCGATCGCCCAGATGGGCACGCTGAGCGTGTCGAGCAGGAACAGGATCGACGTCGCCTGGGCGAGCGTCAGCATCAGGCCGATGAGCGCGGTCGCCGCTATGAGGTTGCGCAGGAAGCGATGCCCCAGGAGGAAGGACATCGCCTCCCGCACGTCTGCGCCGGCCGTGGCCCGCGCCTCGCCGGCGGCCGGCTCGGCTCGCAGCGCACGCGCCGCCGAGGCCGGCAGCAGCAGGGCGAGAGCGCCGGCCACCGCGAAACCCGCGGCCGTCGACCAGATCGGGATGACGATCGCGACGGCGAACAACACACCCGCAATCGGTGTCGCGACGAAATTCTGTACCAGCGTGTCCGCGGCCTGCATGCGGCTGTTGGCGCGCTCGAGGCCGCCCTTCGGCACAACACTGGGCATAACGGCGATCGTCGCGTTGTCGTAAACGGTCTCGGCGAGTCCGAACACGAGCACTGCGGCGTACAGCCACCAGATGGTGATAGCACCGGTGGTGATGAGGAGGGCGATCGCGATCGCGGCGAGCACCCGCAGTCCGTTGGCGACGGCCATGGCGTAGCGACGGTCCACGCGGTCGACGATCACACCCGACAGCACTCCGAACAGCAGCCAGGGCACAAAGGCGAGGGCGCTGATGCCCGCGATGAGAACGGGATCCTTGGTGAGGGTGGTGGCGATAAGCGGGATCGCGGTGCGACCGAGGCCGTCAGCGAGGTTCGAGGTGACCGAGGCGGCCCACAGCTTGCCGAAGTCCCGGCCGAGCGGGAGCTTCGGCGTAGCGGGAGCAGTCATCAGCGCTGCGGCTGCACGAAGCGCAGGGCGGCGTGCTCGCGGTGACGAAGGCTCGCGGCGTTCGCGACGAGGCGCGCCTGCTCGGCGTGGTCGATCGTACGCTGGAAGCGGGTCTCCGCCCAGGCGAGCAGGGCCACGGCGAGGCCGGTTGCGAGCCATGCCGCACCCTGGCGGCGGGAGCGAGTGAACTCGATGGTGATGGTGGTCATGATGGGACTTCCTTGCTTGTCGTTTCAGGAACCTGCGTGCCGTCGATGACGGGGAACACGTTGATGTGTGTCTGAACGGGACGGGCGCCGGGAACCTTCTGGCCCCGGTACGCGACGACGAACTCGTCGAGCACGCCCTGCAGGCGGGTCGAGAGGTCTGAGGCCTGTTCGCGTGTGAGATTCAGGTTGGACATGGAGACGACCGAGGCTTCCATCCACGCCTGCGACAGCACATCGTCGCCGTTGTTGAGGAAGTCATCGAGGACGATCCGGCGGTTGACCATCCACTCGCGCAGCACGAGCTTGCTCGCCGCGCGTTCGGACGGCGTGGACTCCTCGCTCGGACTGCCGACCATGATTCCGCCGGGAACCCGCTCCCACCAGCGCTCGCGACCCGTGCCGCGACCCTGCACCTCGCGCACGAACTTGTGCTTCTCGAGCTGGCGCAGGTGGTAGCTGGTCGCACCGCTCGACTCGCCAAGGCGCTCGCCCAGGCCGCTCGCGGTGAACTCGCCATAGGTGGAAAGGGTGTCGAGGATCTTCACGCGCAGCGGGTGTGCCAGCGCCTTCAGGCCCTCCATGTCGACAATGCGCGCCGGGATGTCGACCGTCGCCTGTGTGGACGGGGGCGGAAGCTCGGGGGTGCTGTCGTTGCTCATAATGCAAAGATACGCTTGCAAAGCTTTCTTTGCAAGCACTTCTTTGCAACTGTTTCTTTGCAGGTTAGGAGGAGGCCCGCAATCGAATGAGCCGATAGACGACTCCGGCCACCAGAACCAGCACTCCGCCCGCTATCGACGGCCAGGGCAGCGTGGCAGCGAGCACGGCGCACAGCACTCCCCCGAGCGCGGCGATCACTCGCGGGTAGCGTCGGTCCGCCGCCGGCTGGCTGAGCGCGGCGACGTTGGCCACGAAGTAATACACGAGCACCCCGAACGATGAGAACCCGATCGCGCCGCGTAGATCCAGCGTGAGCACGAGCACGACGACCACGACGGTGAGCAGCAGTTCCGCGCGATACGGCGAACGATATTCGGGATGCACCCCCGCAAGCCATCCCGGCAGATCGCGCTCCCGCGCCATCGCCAGGCTCGTGCGTCCGATGCCCGCCATCAACCCGAGCAGGGCTCCGAGCGCGGCGATCGCCGCCCCCGCGCGGACCACCGGAGCCGCCCACGCGAACTGGCCGACGGCGGACGCCGCGAGCGGTGCGGCGTCACCGGCGATGCCCCCGGCTCCGAGCGACCCGAGCAGCACAACGGCAACCGCGGCGTAGACCAGAACGGTGATACCCAGCGCGATCAGAATGGCGCGCGGGATCGTGCGCGCGGGATTCCGCACCTCCTCCCCCAGCGTGGCGATGCGCGCGTACCCGGCGAATGCGAAGAACAGCAACCCGGCGGACTGGAGAATGCCGTAGGGACCGGAGCTGAAGAGCTCGTGCTGGAACGACACGGCCGGCACCGCGGAGGCCACAGCCACCGCCAGGACCAGCAACACGATCACCACGATCACACGAGTGAGTGCTGCGGTCTTCGCGATGCCGCGATAGTTCACGATGCCCAGCACGACGACCGCGATCGCCGCGAGTGGCCGCTCCCACCCGGCGGGTGCCGCATAGGCGGCGAAGGTCAGCGCCATGGCCGCGCAACTCGCGGTCTTGCCCACGACGAAGCTCCAGCCGGCGACGAAGCCCCACCACTCACCGAGCCGCTCCCGCCCGTAAACGTAGGTGCCGCCCGAGGTCGGGTACACGGCGGCGAGTTGCGCGCTCGAGGTCGCGTTGCAGAACGCGACGATCGCGGCAATGACGAGGCCGACGAGCAGCCCCGATCCGGCGGCCTGTGCGGCCGGGGTGAACGCGGCGAAGACGCCCGCGCCGAGCATCGACCCGAGACCGAGGAATACGGCGTCGCGCGTTCCGAGCCGGCGGTCGAGGGAGGTCACCCGGGCAGGATACGCCAGCGGGGTAAACGAGTATTGACTAACCCCGGCAGAGCACCACGCCGTGCGGCTGTATTCGTGGCCGCAGCGCAGCTAACCCCGGCAGAGCACCTCGCCATGCGGCTGTATTCGTGGCCGCAGCGCAGCTAACCCCGGCAGAGCACCTCGCCATGCGGCATGGCAAGCCAGCCGTCGGGAGCCTCGGCCCACGACCGCCACGAACGGCTGATCTCCTCGAGTTGGTCCTGCGTCGCCGCACTCTTGCCGAGCGCGTCACCGGCAAAGGCGGACTGCAGCACCCGCGCCTCCCACATGCTCCCCCACCACTCGCGATCGGTTTCGTCGGCGAAGTTCCAGACCGAAGCGCTGCTCTCCACCGAGCTGAACCCGGCTTCGAGCGCCCACGCCTTGAGCAGACGCCCGGCGTTCGGCTCGCCACCGTTGCCGCGGTGCACCTGCTGGTAAATGCGCATCCAGAGATCGAGGCCCGGCAGCTCGGGGTACCAGATGGTCCCGGCGTAGTCGACGTCGCGGGCAGCCACCACCCCGCCGGGCCTCACGACCCGACGCAGCTCGCGCAGCACCTCGACGGGACGCGCGACATGCTGCAGCGTCTGGTGGGTGAACACGATGTCGAAGCTGTCATCGTCGAACGGGAGCGCGTAGGCGTCCCCGACGAGGAATGACAGGTTGGGTTCCTCGAACTGACGAGCCTGCGCGATTACGTCGGCCGAGGCATCCAGACCCACCACAGAACCCGGGGCGAGCCGACGTGCGAGGTCGACGGTGATCGTGCCCGGGCCGCAGCCCACATCGAGCAGCGAGAGGCCGGGTGTGAGCGAAGGGATCAGGAACTCGGCCGAATTCTCGACGGTGCGCCACGTGTGCGACTTGAGCACCGACTCATGGTGGCCGTGGGTGTATTTCTCAGAAGCAGTCACCCCCAAAGAATAGGCTGGACGCATGACGAATCCCTTCTTCGAACCGAGCACGCTGCCCTACGGACTTCCGCCCTTCGCCGAGATCACCGACGAGCACTACCGCGAAGCCTTCGACAAGGGCTTCGAGGAGCAACTGCGGGAGATCGCGAACATCACGCGCCGCCGCGACATGCCGACCTTCGAGAACACCTTCATCCCGCTCGAGCAGAGCGGACAGCTGCTCGAACGCGTCGCCATCGTTTTCTTCAACAAGGCGTCTGCCGACAGCAACGACTTCACCAACGATCTCGAAGAGGAGATCGCGCCCCTGCTGGCCGCCCACTCCGACGCGATCAAACTGGATGCCCAGCTCTACTGGCGCATAAAGACCATCCGTGACCAACTCGAGACCCTCGACCTCGACGCGGAGGCGAAGTACATCGTGACCCGCTACTACGACGAGTTCACGATTGCCGGAGCCGGCCTCGGCGATGACGACAAGGAGAAGCTGCGGGAGTACAACAAGCAGCTCTCCACTCTCACGACGAAGTTCGAGAAGAACCTGCTCGCCGACACCAACGACCTGGCGGTCGCGTTCGACGACGTCGCCGAACTCGACGGGCTCGGCGCGGGCGAGCTCTCCGCTGCGGCTGAGGCTTCCAGAGAGCGCGGCCTCGAGGGAAAGTGGCTCATCACGATGATGAACTTCTCCGGCCACCCCTCGCTCTCCGCGCTCACGAACCGTGACTCCCGCAAGCGCATCTCCGACGCCTCGCGATCGAAGGGATCGCGAGGCAACGAGTGGGACAACTCGCAGATTGTGCTCGACATCACGCGCCTCCGCGCCGAGCGTGCCCGCCTGCTCGGCTACGACAACCACGCCGCCTGGGTCACCGCCGACGAGACGGCGAAGACTCCGGAGGCCGTCGCCGCGATGCTCGGCAAGCTCGCCCCCGCCGCCGCGCGCAACGCCCTCACCGAGCAGAAGGACCTCGACGAGATCGCCCCGCATCCCATCGAGGCGCACGACTGGGCCTTCTACACGGAGAAGGTGCGCCAGGCCAAGTACGACGTCGACACCGCGGCGATGCGGCCCTACTTCGAGGCCGAGCGTGTGCTGCAGCAGGGCGTCTTCTTCGCCGCGACCCAGCTCTACGGCATCACCTTCACCGAGCGTCCCGACCTGCAGTCCTATCACCCCGAGGCCCGTATCTTCGAGGTGCACAATGAAGACGGATCTCCCGTGGGGCTGTACTCGTACGATCTCTACACCCGCGACTCGAAGCGGGGCGGGGCGTGGATGAACTCGCTCATCCAGCAGAACAGGCTGCTGGGGCATCCCACCATCGTCACCAACAACCTCAATGTGTCGAAGCCGGCCGCGGGCGAGCCCACGCTGCTCACCTACGACGAGGTGAACACGCTGTTCCACGAATTCGGGCACGCGCTGCACGGCCTGTTCGCGCAGGTCGAATACCCGAAGGCGGGCGGCACGAACGTGTACCGCGACTTCGTCGAGTTCCCGAGCCAGGTCAACGAGATGTGGATGCTCTGGCCCGAGGTGCTCGCCAACTACGCGGTGCACTACGAGACCGGCGAGGCGATGCCGCAGGAGTTCGTCGACAAGCTGCAGGCATCGAGCGCCTTCAACGAGGGCTTCGGCACCTCGGAGTATCTCGCTGCCGCCCTGCTCGACCAGGCCTGGCACGTGATCACGGCCGATGATGCGATCGAGGATGTCACGGCCTTCGAAGCCGCTGCCCTCGCGAACATCGGACTCGACAACCCGGCCGTGCCCCCGCGCTACTCGAGCACGTACTTCGCGCACACCTTCGCGGGCGGCTACGACGCCGGCTACTACTCCTACATCTGGAGCGAGGTGCTCGACGCGGACACCGTCGACTGGTTCACGGAGAACGGCGGCCTCACGCGCGAGAACGGCGATCGGTTCCGCAACCGTCTGCTCGGCGTCGGCGGGTCGAAGGATCCGCTCGAGGCGTTCCGCGACTTCCGGGGACGCGACGCCGTCATCGAGCCGCTGCTCAAGCGTCGCGGGCTGGGCGACTAGCGCGGGAGCCCGTCGATACCCGCGATCCGCTCGAGGGCCGCGAAGAACACGGCGGATGCCGGGTCCTCGATAACGTGGTGGTTGAGGTAGAGGCTCTCGAGCCAGCGGAGCGCCTCCGGTTCGGACAGCCCCACCCGGCTCCAATCGGTGCCCGGTGCGCCGGACGAGCGAGGCTCCTCCGTGCGCGGGTCGAGCCAGGCGCGGGCGATGGGGGTGTCGGGATCCCCGGCACCCTCCGTCCAGAGCAGCTCGATCGGGTGGTTGTCGCCGTCCGCGTGCTGGTGGTCGACCGAACCGGCACCCAGCCAGGGCAGCATCAGTATCTCGCCCTCGATCTCCACGTCGAGCAGGTCGAGCTGGGCGGGATCGGTCTCGCAGACATAGATCGAGTAGCCGGCCTCCTGCCACGCGGCTGCCTCCTCGGCGTTCTGCTCGAGGCCGGGCATCAGCGCGTGCACGTCCTTCGCGAACGCCGTCGCCCAGGTGAGCAGGGCATCTGCGGCGGTGCGGGGAAACGGCGAGACGTCAGTCGACTCGCCGTCGGGGCGGTGATAGTGCAGGTCGATTCCGTCTGAGCTGACATCGAGGTGGATATCCCCGCGCTCGAAACCGATCGAGACGACGGTCACCTTCGCCTCCTCATCCCACTCGGCGTCGAGTTCGGGGTGTTCGAATCCGCGCGGCAGGCCGAGGCGGCTGGCGGTCTTCTCGCCGAGGTTCAGGACCACCTGGAGCGTGGAGGACGGCAAGCGGGGAAGGTCGTTGTTCACACCGACCAGTCTGACAGCCCTAGCGGGCGAGCGTCGCGACTTCCCTCAGGGTCCGCAGCTTCGTCTCGAGGTCCGGCCCCTGCGGGGCGATGAGCACCTCGTCGGCTCCGGTCGAATCCGCGAGAGCCCGGATGCGCCGGGTCACGTGATCGATATCGCCCACCGCCTGCTGGCGGTTGCGCTCTGTGACGAAGACGGTCTCGGCCGTGGTCCACTCGTGCGCCTCGGCCTCGGCGAGGGACGGGATGCGGGTGGGTCGCCCACCGAAGCGCAACCGCACCGACAGGAGCGAATTGGGCAGAGCGAGGCGTTCGGCCTGCGCCGCGTCATCCGCCACCAGGGCAGAGACGGCGACCATGGAACGAGGCTTTTCGAGCAGGGCGGAGGGTTCGAAACGCTCGCGGTACAGTTCGAACGCCGCGGGGGTGTCGTCGCTGCCGGCGAAGTGGTGCGCGAACGCGAACGGAAGGCCGAGCATGCCGGCCAGCTGGGCGCTGAACCCGCTCGAGCCGAGCAGCCAGAGCTGCGGTGAGTCGCCCGCGCCGGGCACGGCGACGAGCTTCGATCCGATGCCGTTCTCGAGGGGTGGGATGGTGCCGAACCAGGCAAGCAATTCGACGACCTGGTTGGGAAAGTCGTCGACCGAGTCCGGGCCGGCCCCGCGGCGCAACACCGAGGAAGTGAGCTGGTCGGTTCCGGGCGCGCGACCGAGCCCCAGGTCGATGCGGTCGCCGTGCAGGGCAACGAGGGTTCCGAACTGCTCGGCCACCACGAGCGAGGAGTGGTTGGGCAGCATGACCCCACCCGAGCCGACCCGGATGCGCTCGGTCGCGGCGGCGATCGCCCCGATCAGCACGGCGGGTGCCGAGCTCGCGACGGCTGGCATTCCGTGGTGCTCCGCGACCCAGAACCTTTCGTAGCCGAGCGCGTCGGCCACCTGCGCGGTCTGGATGGTCTGGCGGATCGCCTCGGCGTTGGACATGCCCTCGTAGACGGAGGCGAGATCGAGCACGGAGAGCGGGATGGGGGAAGTCACGCTAGGGGCAACCCGCATACCCGCATCGGCTATTCCGCAAACTGAGCAATCACTACTCAGGCCAGCGAAGCGGCCGATCTCCAGACTGGCATCAACCCGTTCACAGCCCGAGGAGAATCATGTCCACCGCCCTTTCCACCCGCCGCGCCTGGCCCATCGTGGCCGTGCTTGCCGCAATCGCCGTGATCGCGAGCCTGCTCGTGCCGATCACCGCGCAGGCAGCACCCATCGCCCTCTCCGGCAGGGTGGCGAGCTCGAGTGGAGCCCTCCTCGTCGGCGTGCCGATATCCGTGGTCGCCCTTGCTGCTCCCACCACCGCTGTCGCCTCGACCGTGTCGAAGGCCGGCGGCTCGTTCACCTTCCCCTCCCTCGCGGCCGGCAGCTACACCCTGCGATTCGGTACCAGCGCCACGACGTTCGAGCAGTACCTCGGTTCTGTGACGCGCATCGACGCCGCCCAGCCGATCACCCTCACCGACGCCGGTTCGCACCAGTCGTGGATCAACGCCACCGTCGCGCTCGGCGGCTCGATCGCCGGCAAGGTGCTGACCTCGACCGGCAAGGCGTTGAAGAGCTACACGGTCGAGGTGCTTGCGAAGAATGCCTCGGGCGCCTGGACGAAAGTGCGTTCCGCGAAGACCGCTGCCACCGGTGCCTATACGGTCGCCGGGCTCGAACCCGCCTACTACCGCCTGCGCGCGGTGGATGTCACGTCCGCCTCCCCCGCGTACGCGCCGCAGTACTCCGGCCCGTCGATCACGCTCGCGGGCGCAACGGAGGTCGGGGTCGCCCCGGCCGCATCCACTGCCTATACCTTCCGACTCGGCGGCGCGGGCAAGGCCTCGGGCACCGTCACGGGAAGCTTCAACGCAAACCAGGTCGAGAAGCTCGCGGGCGTCGTGGTGATGCCGTACCGCCTCAGCGGAACCGTCGGCGCGTACACGTCGGCCGAGAAACTGCCGGTCTCCGCGACGACCACGGCAGCGGGTGGCTACGCCCTCGCCGGGCTCGCTCCGGGCACCTACACTCTCGCCTTCGCACCGCGCACGAGCGCCCCGCTGCCCGCCTCGGGCACCGTCTACGGCAGGGCCTTCCTCGGCGGCGGCACCAACCCGCTCACCGCGTCAACCTTCGTGGTCGGCACCGCGACGAGCGCGACGGCGAAGAACATCCAGCTCTCGGCCGGCGGCTCGATTTCCGGCGTCATCGCGAAGTCGGGTGCGCTGCCGAACCCGGTCATCCCGAACCTCGTCGTCGGCCTCGGCTACGCCTCCGGCCCGGTCGACCAGGTGCCGCTCGCCACCACCACCACCGACTCGTCCGGGCACTACACCTTCGATGGGCTCGCGCCCGGCGACTACCGCCTGATCCTCGGCAGCCTCACCGCGGGCGACACCAGCTGGGTGCGAGCGACGATCACAGTGGTCGGGCTCGGCAACAACGAGGACCGCGACCGTCCGCTCTGGCTGTCGAAGCGGGATGCCGCAGGCCTGCACCCCCTCGCCGGGTTTGTGCCCTCCTTCTCCCCCGGCCTCGGTAGGGTGGGCGGCGCGGCGTCGGTAACGTCCGGCACCTGGAACGCCGGCCCCGACGTGACCTTCGGCTACCAGTGGCTGCGCGACGGCAAGCCCATCGCCGGTGCCACCTCGGCCGGCTACGTCTACACGGCCGGAGACGTGAACACGTCGATCTCGGCGCGGGTCTCCGCTACCGACTTCGCTTACGGAACGGGCAGCTACACGACCTCGGCCACGGCTGACATCGTGGTCGGCACACCCGTACAGACCGCCCCTGGCTCCATCACGGGCGACCGGCACGTCGGCAGCACGCTCACCGCCGTTCCCGCTTCGTTCGCGATGCCGGGGGTTGTCACGAGTTTCACCTGGGTCGCCTCCGCGGTCCCCGCCGGCACCGGAAAGGTCGTCGGTTCCGGCCCCACCCACGTCGTGACAGCGGTCGACATCACCTCGGGGCCCTATCTCTCCGTCTGGGTGGACTACGAGCGCGCGGGGTACGACGACATTCCCCAGCAGAACCTCGATGCCGGCCTTGCCCTGCCCGGAACCATCACCCTGACGAGCGCCCCCAAGGTCACCTCGAAGGGCGGCAAGCTTACGGTCTCGACGGGCAAGTGGTCCGTCATCCCGACCGGCTACAGCTATGTCTGGCACGTCCAGGCGCACCCCGGTGACCCGACGACCGTCAGCGGAAAGACGCTGAGCCTCGCGGGCCGCACAAAGTCACGCATCACGGTCACGGTGACGGCCACCCGCGCCGGCTACCTGGACGGTTCGACAACGCGCACCGCTCGCACCGGTGCAGCTGCAACTGCCAGCGGTTCACTAGCTGTGGGCGGACCCCGCCGAGTCGGTGACTCGCTCTCCGCCCCCTCGCTGCTCTGGACGCCATTCCCCACCACCTACTCCTACAAGTGGCAGCACCGTTCGGGCTCGACCTGGAAGAACATCGCGGGCGCCACGAACGGCAACCTCACCGTTCCGCTGTCCATGCTGGGTAAGAACGTGCGCGTCATCTCGACCGCGTCGAGCCCCGGATTCGCAACCCGATCGGTCACCTCGAAGCCCTCGGGACCGATCGGTGCCGGGCTCGCGCCCGCCATCTCGCTCGCCCCCGGCAAGGGTGTGCTGGTGCTCGGCCCGGTCGCCGTCAACGGCACAGTCGAGGCCAAACCCGGCACCTGGGTACCCGCGCAGTCCTCCAACGGCTACCGCTGGAAGTACGCGACCAAGCCGGGCGGGCCCTTCACCATCATCCCCGGTGCGACGAAGGCAACCCTGACGATCCCCCTGAGCCTCCAGGGCAAGCTTCTTTTCGTGGATGTCACCGCCGCACGCCCCGGACACAAAACAGGCTCAACCACCGTCGCTGCCGGTACCGTCATGGCCGGATTCCTCGCCCCGAGCAAGACGCCCCTCGTCTCCCGGGCGGGCTCTGTCTACAGCGTGTCCACCGGCACCTGGACCCCCACGGCGGTGCAGTTCAGCTACAGCTGGTTCGCCATCGACGAGGGCAACCAGCTCGTCGGGCCGCTCTCCACCACCAACAGCGTCGACGCTTCCGCCATCGGCAATCGCCCGCTCATCGTGAAGGTCGAGGCCTCGGCTCCCGGATACGCACCCGGTGATTCGGGATTCCTCGTGGCACGCGCCGGAACCCTGCACGCCTCCGTGCCGCCGATGATCGTCGGCACGGGAGGCGTGGGCAGCCCACTCACCGCTCCCACTGTCGACTGGGGCAGCGTCACGGCGGTCACGGCCCTGCAGTGGCAGCAGCTCTCGGGTTCGACCTGGAAGAATCTCGCCGGAAAGACGTCGGCGACACTCACCCCGACCCCGGCCATGCTCGGCAGCACGCTGCGCCTGCGACTGGTCGGATCCGCCTTCCGATACGGCACGGTGACGACGTACACACCGTCGATGAAGGTCGTGCTCGGCGCGGCACCCGTCCCCGGTGTTGCAACACCGCCGACCCTCTCGAATGCGCCGCACAGCGGTGAGAAGATCACCGTCGCAGCCGGTGTCTGGAGCGTGCCGAGCGCGTTCGCCTACCAGTGGCGCACCTCGGTTGACGGCAGCGGCTGGACCGTCATCCCGGGCGCGACGAAGGCGAGCTACGTCATCCCGGCGGATCGCTTCGGCTGGCACTACAGCGTGGTCATCTCCGCAAAAGCGGCCGGACGCATCACCGGCAGCACGATCGTCGACGCGGGACCGACCGGCAACGGTCAGCTCATGAACGTCAGCGCACCGAAGGTCACCAAGGTCGGTGCTGCTCTCACGGTTAGTGCGGGCAGCTGGTCGCGCCCGGCGACGTCGATTAAGTACGTCTGGCAGTCGGTTGACCCGTTGACCGGCAACGGCATCGCCGTGTCGAACTCGGCGAGCTACACGCCGGTCGCCGCGGACGCCGGACGGTACCTCCGCGTCGGCGTGCAGGCCGAGCGGGCAGGCTATCTGCCCGGCGTCATGATCGTCACGGCCCAGCTCGGGTCGGCGATCACCGCGGTTACCCCCAGCACCGTCTCGGGCTTCGCGAAGGTCGGTTCCGTGCTCACCGTCACGACCGGCACCTGGAGCGTTGCCGGCACGACCGCTCACTACCAGTGGCTGCGCAATGGAAAACCCATCGCCGGCGCAACCGGCGCCAGCTACACGCAGGTCGCAGCCGATGTCGCCAGGGTCGTCTCTGTGCGGGTCACCGGCGCCCTGCTCGGCTACCCGAGTGCCGTCACCACGATCGCCCGACCGGTGACCGTGAACGCACTGGTGCCGACGGCGCTCACCCTGCCGAAGATCAGCGGCGAGTACAGCTACAGCCACTACGCGGTTGACGAGAAGATCACGGTGTCCGCCGGAACGTGGAACATGTCCGGCCTGGTCTTCGGCTACCAGTGGTTGCGGTCGGGAGCGCCGATCCCCGGCGCCACCGGCAAGCACTACACGGTGCAGGGCGCCGACAATGGCGCGGAGCTCAGCGTGGTGGTCAGGGCGAAACGCGCCAATTACTCGACCGGCAGTGCGACCTCGGCCGCGGTCAGCATCGTGCACACGAGCGGTGACTACATCGTCTGGAATTCCTATCTGGAGATCTCCGGCACCGGAGCGCTGGGCTCGCCGCTCACGTCGAACACCGTCAAGTGGACCGCGCCCACGACCGAGACCTACCAGTGGTTCCGCTATATCGCGGGCAACTCGGTCGCCATCCCCGGGGCGACGGCGAAGAGCTACACGCCCCTCGCGAGCGACGGCACGGTCACGGGAGACGAGGTCTACCTGCGGATCGTCGCGAGCCGTCCCGGGTGGAATGACGGAGAGGCGAACAGCAACCCGATCACGATCAAATAGGGGCGGGATGGCCCGGGCTCACGTCACCATGGGCTCGGGCTGTCTGGTTTCCTGGCGCTAGTCGGCGTCGCTGGCCGCGTCTGTTCGGGAGCGGCGCGTCCACCCCAACCACGCCATAACCACGCCGCCGATGAGGAGGCCCCAGAAGGCCGATCCGATGTTGTAGATCGCGATACCCGACGCGACGACGAGGAACGTGACGATCGCGGCGACGCGATGCTTCGCATCCTCGAGGGCGTTGACCATGCTCGAGATGAGGGCGCCGATCACGGCGAGTCCGGCGACGGCGGTGATGAGGATGCTCGGCGCGGCGCTCACGAGCGCGACGGCGACACCCGATGCCAACCCGAGCGGGATGTACAGCAACCCGTTGGTGAGGGTGGCTACCCAGCGCTTGGCCCTGTCGGGATGCGACTCCTCCCCCGACATGATCGCCGCCGTGATGGCGCCGAGGTTGATCGAGTGCGCGCCGAACACGGCACCGGCCGCGGAACCCAGCCCGGTGCCGACGAGCGCGAAGCGGGGCGGCGGCGGGTACCCGTTGGCCGACAGCACGGTGAAGCCGGGCACGTTCTGGCCGGCCATGGTGACGATGAACAGCGGCAGGCCCAGGCTGAGGATGATGGCCGGGTTGAAGGTCGGCGCGACAACCGCGAGCTGCGGAGCGATGTCGGCAGCGGTGAGCCAGTCCGTTCCCGCGTAGACGACGATCGAGATCACTGCGACGACCATCGCGGCAGGCACGGCCCAGCGCGGAGCGAGGCGGAACAGTACAAGCCAGACCACAAGGATCGGCAGTGCGTACAGCGCGAGGTCCGGATCGGCGATGGCGAGGAACGGCGCGGTGCAGATCGGGAAGAGCACCCCGGCGAGCATCGCGCTCGCAAGCGGCTTCGGAATGCTCGTGATGGCCCGGCCGAGGGCGGGCCACAGGCCGCACAGCGCGATAAGCACGCCGCTCACGATGAAGGCCCCGACTGCGTCGGAGAAGGTGATGCCGCTTCCGGCGGCGGCCAGCAGCACCGCCGCACCCGGGGTCGACCACGCGATGGCCAACGGGATGCGCAGCCAGAGCGCCCCGACCGTGCTGACGACGGCGATCGCGAGGCACAGGGCGAGCAGTCCAGACTCGGCCTGGGCCTCCGTCGCGCCGACCGCGACGAGGGCCGCGATCACGAGCGCGAAGGACGACGCGAAGCCGGAGATGGCCGCGACGAAGCCGGCGAGGATGGGCTGAAGCATGGGCTCGCCTTTCGTTGTTCCAAACATCATATTGGCGGCATGCCGTGCTCACGGACGTTGTGACACGCTCCGGCCGCGCAAAAGGAACTAAAGCCGCGGAAGCGGGGAGGTTACGCGGACTTCTCCACGCGCGGCGCCTCACGCGGCACGATGGTGGGCGCGGCGTTCTCGAGCACGGCGGCGCGAGTCACGATCACGCGGGCGACGTCGTCATCGGAGGGCACGTCGAACATGATCGGTCCGAGCACCTCTTCGAGGATCGCGCGCAGGCCGCGGGCGCCGGTCTTGCGCAGCACGGCGAGATCGGCGATCGACTCGAGGGCGTCGTGCTCGAACTCGAGCTCCACCCCGTCGAGCTCGAACATGCGCTGGTACTGGCGCACGAGCGCGTTCTTCGGCTGCGTGAGGATGTCCATGAGCGCGACCTGGTCGAGCTGGGTAACGGTGGTGACGACGGGGAGGCGACCGATGAACTCGGGGATGAGTCCGAACTTGTGCAGGTCTTCGGGAAGGACCTCGCCGAAGAGGTTCACGTCGTCGCCCTTGGAGTGCAGCGGCGCTCCGAAGCCGATGCCCTTCTTGCCTGCGCGGTTGGAGATGATCTCCTCGAGGCCGGCGAAGGCACCGGCGACGATGAAAAGCACGTTCGTGGTGTCGACCTGGATGAATTCCTGGTGCGGGTGCTTGCGACCACCCTGCGGCGGAACGGAGGCGACCGTGCCCTCGAGGATCTTGAGCAGCGCCTGCTGCACACCCTCACCGGAGACGTCGCGGGTGATCGACGGGTTCTCGGCCTTGCGGGCGATCTTGTCGATCTCGTCGATGTAGATGATGCCGGTCTCGGCCCGCTTGACGTCGTAGTCCGCGGCCTGGATCAGCTTGAGCAGGATGTTCTCGACGTCTTCGCCAACATACCCGGCCTCGGTGAGAGCAGTTGCATCCGCGACGGCGAACGGAACATTGAGGCGCTTTGCGAGGGTCTGCGCAAGGTAGGTCTTGCCACAACCGGTGGGACCGATGAGCAGGATGTTCGACTTGGCGATCTCGACGTCATCCATCACCGCATCGACCGAAGTGATGGTGTTACGGGCGCGCACGCGCTTGTAGTGGTTGTAGACGGCGACGGAGAGGGCCTTCTTGGCGGCCTCCTGGCCGATGACGTACTCCTCGAGGAACGCGTAGATCTCGCGCGGCTTCGGAAGATCGAACTCGCTCGAGGTCTCTTCACCAGCTTCGGCGAGGCGCTCTTCGATGATCTCGTTGCACAGTTCGACGCACTCGTCGCAGATATAGACGCCCGGACCGGCGATGAGCTGCTGCACCTGCTTCTGGCTTTTGCCACAGAAGGAGCATTTGAGCAGGTCGGCGGATTCCCCGATGCGAGCCATGCTGTTCCTCCTCGTGCGTGCCGAATGGTGAATCCGAGCCTAACCTGTGGCACGGACACACGCTCGCACCCTGTGGGGAATCCATTCGGCGTGCCGTTCCGAACTAGTCTTGTCAGGCAACACCAATTCTCGAGCTGGGGGTGACGATGTCGACCAGATGGGCACGATTTGCCCGTGGCTGGGTCGCCGCACTCTTCGCGACCCTCATCGCCGCAGCCAGCCACACCCTCGCCGGCGGTGGCACACCGAACCTCGTCTCGCTCGCTCTCGCACTCGCCTTCTCGGTGCTGGTCTGTGTTGCACTCACCGGACGCTCGCTGTCGCTGCTGCGTACGGGCCTCGCCGTCGGGGCCAGCCAGGTTGGTTTCCACCTGCTGTTCGCGACACTCGGTGGGGCGACCGGTACCGTTCTCTCCAGTGGTGGCCACAATCACGCGGGCAGCATGGTCTTCGACGTCGCCTCCTCCCCCGTGCATCACACCAGTGTCTGGATGTACCTCGCCCACGCCTTCGCGGCGATCGCCACCATCGTGGTGCTGCGCCGCGGTGAGGCGGCATTCTGGGGCATGCGGGCGACTCTCGCCCGCTTCCTCGTCACGATCCTGGCCGGGATCACCCGCGTGCCGATCCTCGTCCCCCGCCCCGCCCGCATCGAGCTGTCCGTCCGCGCCCCGCGGCTTTTCCTTTTTCTGACCGGTTCACTGCAGCACAGGGGTCCCCCGGCTCTCGCGTAGCGCCTCGACATCCCTTACCTCTGCAGTACAACCATTGAAGGAAAACCATGAAGAAATCCACCCTGTCGCGCGCCGTCATCGCAGTGGGCGCCGGCACCATGCTCGCCCTCGCTGCCCCGCTTGCCGCCAGCGCCCACGTCAGCATCGACCCCGGAGCCGCCGATCCCGGTGCCTACATCGTCGTCAACGTCAAGGTTCCGAACGAGTCGGAGACGGAGTCAACCGTCAAGGTCGAGGTCAGCCTGCCGACCGATACTCCGTTCTCGAGCGTGCGCTACGTGCCCGTCGCCGGCTGGACGACCGAGCTTGTGCGCGAGACCTTGCCCGAGCCGGTCAAGGTCGGCGAGTCCGAGATCACCGAGGCCGTGACGAGCGTCGTCTGGACCGCCGACGCCGGCTCCGGTATCGAGGCCGGACAGCTCGCGATCTTCCCGCTCTCACTCGGACCGGTGCCCGACACCGGCTCGGTCAAGCTCTCCGCAGAGCAGACCTACAGCGACGGCGAGGTCGTGAGCTGGAGTGAGGACGGCGAGGACGCTGAGCACCCCGCCCCTGTGTTGTACATCAACGATGCAGCCCCGGCCGATCACCATGGCGGCGCAGCGGCTGAAGAAGAAGAGCACGGCGCGGCCGACGAGTCCGATGCATCCGCTTCGGGGGACGACGTTCTCGCCCGCATCCTCGCAATCGGCGCTCTCGTCGTCGGCGCCGTGGGCATCGTGCTCGCGGTGACCGCTCGTCGCAAGCTAGCCGCGTAGGCATGTCCACCGTATCCAGGCTCGCCGCCCTCGCGACGGTCGGTGCACTGGTTGCCGTGCTGCCTGTGCTGGGGCTCGCCGCCCCGGCACAGGCACACAACAGCCTCGTGTCCTCCACTCCGCAGGACGGCGAAACGCTGACCGAGCTGCCCGAAGAATTCTCGGTCACCACGAGCGACCAGCTCCTCGACCTGGTCGGCGACGGCACGGCTTTCGGACTGCAGATCTTGGATGACGCCGGGCGCTACTACGGTGACGGCTGCCTCACCATCTCCGACGCAACGTTGTCCATGCCTGCCGCCATCGGCGAACCGGGCGACTACACGTTCATCTGGCAGGTCGTGTCGGCCGACGGTCACCCGGTGAGCGACGAGTTCGACTTCACCTGGGCGCCCAGCGGCGACGTGACAGCGAGCGAGGGCTCGTCCGCTCCTCCCGTCTGCGGCGAGGACTCGGCAGGAGATTCAGGCACGAGAACCCCCACCGCCGCTCCCGAGCAGCAGGGGGAGGCGGGCGTGGATACGTCATCCCTCTTCTGGATCGGCGGCACAGTGCTCGCGGTGCTCGTTGCCGTGGGTGTCACGCTGCTGCTGATCCGGCCGCGAAAGAAGTAGCTGTGGCGTAACAGCGCTGTCACACAGAGCAAGCACACAAAAAGGCCGTTCCCCGAGGGGAACGGCCCTTTTCTGTGGTGCGAGTTACTGGCCGATGGCCGCAGGAACGTTCTTGCGGGTCTCGAGCACCTGGTCGATGAGACCGTACTCGAGGGCCTCGGCCGCGCTCAGGATCTTGTCGCGGTCGATGTCCTTATTGACCTGCTCGGGCGTGCGGTTCGAGTGGTGCGACAGGGTCGACTCGAGCCAGCCGCGCATGCGCAGGATCTCCGCCGCCTGGATCTCGATGTCCGATGCCTGGCCGCGGCCCGCATCACCCGTCGAGGGCTGGTGGATGAGGATGCGCGCGTTCGGCAGGGCGAGACGCTTGCCGGGCGAGCCGGCAGCCATCAGCACGGCGGCAGCGGAGGCCGCCTGGCCGAGCACAACCGTCTGGATCTGCGGACGGATGTACTGCATCGTGTCGTAGATGGCCGTCATCGCGGTGAAGGATCCACCGGGCGAGTTGATGTACATCACGATGTCGCGGTCGGGGTCCTGGCTCTCGAGAACGAGGAGCTGGGCCATAACGTCATCCGCCGACGCGTCATCGATCTGCACGCCGAGGAACACGATGCGGTCCTCGAACAGCTTGGCGTACGGGTCCTGGCGCTTGTAGCCGTAGGCGGTGCGCTCCTCGAAGGTGGGGAGGATGTACCGTGCGTCGGGCGTGGGGCGAGCCATGCCGGAGCCGGGAAGGTTGAAGTTGTCCATGATCTGCTTCCCTTAGTTCTTCGCCGCGACGTCGGGGTCGTCGGAGACTGACTCGTCGGTGCCGCCGCCGCCGACGACGTCGGAGGCGAACTCGCGGAGGTGGTCGACGAAGCCGTACTCGAGAGCACCCTTCGCGTCGAACCAGTTGTCGCGGTCATTGTCGATGAGGACCTGCTCGACCGACTTGCCGGTCTGCTCGGCCGTGAGCTCTGCCATGCGCTTCTTCATGTCGAGGATGACGAAGGCCTGGGTCTGGATGTCGGCGGAGGTACCACCGAAGCCACCCGACGGCTGGTGCAGCAGCACGCGCGCGTTCGGCGTGATGTAGCGCTTGCCCTTGGTTCCGCTCGAGAGCAGGAACTGGCCCATCGAGGCCGCCATGCCGATACCGACGGTGACGATGTCGTTCGGTACGAACTTCATCGTGTCGTAGATCGCCATGCCCGCCGTGATGGAGCCACCGGGCGAGTTGATGTAGAGGTAGATGTCCTTCTTGGGGTCTTCCGCCGCGAGAAGAAGGATCTTCGCGCAAATCTCGTTGGCGTTGTCGTCACGCACCTCTGAGCCAAGCCAGATGATGCGGTCCTTGAGGAGTTGGTCGAAGATGCTTGAGACCAATGCCGGTTGGGCCATTGTCGCGCTCCATTTGTTTGTAATTGGGTTCTGCGTTATTGCTTGGTTATGAATCTATCGGAGGCGCTCCCGCGAATCCGGCGTGTTCGCCCTCGGCAGACTGCGCGTGTTCAACTGGGTACATGAGCAACGACTGGGGCGCCCCGCAAACCGACGACTGGCAGCAGCGGGTCGAAGCCGTGTGGGCGACTGCGGATGACCTTGCCGACCGCGACCTCATAGCAGCCATCGATGCGCTGGTCGCTGAACGCGGTGCCGACGACGCGGTGGCCGTGTTCGAGGCGGCCTGTGTGCGCGACTCCACGGGACTCGAGACCGAGGCCGAGCCGCTCTACCGCCGCGCCCTCGAACTCGGTCTCGATGAGACCCGCGAGGTGCGTGCGACGATCCAGCTGGCGTCGACCATCCGCAACCTGGGCAAGGTGGACGAGAGCGTCGCCCTCCTCGAGCGGCTGCTGGTCGCTCACCCCGCCGACCAGTGGACGGGACCCGCCGCGGCATTCCTCGCGCTGGCACTCGCGAGTCGCGGGAGCGAGCGGGAAGCGGCATCCGTAGCCCTGATGGCCCTTGCCGACTACCTGCCTATCTACCAGCGCTCGGTGCGCAGTTAGTCGCGGGGTTTCTGCGCAGAATGGCCAAAGAGTGCTGCTCCGCGGCCAACGAAGGTCGATCTCTGGCCATTCGCGGCGTCGAGGGATGCAGAAAGGGCCCGCCACCTCGAAGGTGACGGGCCTTTCCTAAAAGCGCGAGCTACTTGTGGTCGTGACCGTAGTGCTCGTGGTTCGCAGAACGGCCGTGGCTGTCCTTGGCGCCGCCGTGCTCGTGGCCGCCATCCTGCTCGTGGTCGGCCGCGATGGCCTCGTCGGAGTCGTCGTCGGCGTTGTCGAAGCCTGCAGTGAACTCGGAGACGTCGACTGCGGCGCCCTTCGAGTCGACGATCTTCGCCTTGCCGAGAACGACTGCGAGCGCCTTGGAACGGGCGACCTCACCGATCATGGCCGGGATCTGGCCGTTCTTGTCGAGGGCCTGGATGAACTCGCCGGGCTCCATGCCGTACTGCGCCGCACCCTGGATGAGGTACTGGGTGAGCTCGTTCTGGCTCACCTTGATCTCCTCCTTCTCGGCGATCGAGTCGAGCAGGATCTGGCTGCGGAAGGTCTTCTCGCTGGATTCGGTGACCTCAGCGCGGTGAACGTCATCTTCAAGGCGGTTCTCACCCTCGAGGTGACGGTGCACCTCGTCCTCGACCAGCTTCGCAGGAACGGGGATGTCGACCGACTTGAGCAGCTCGTCGACGATCTGGTCGCGTGCCTCGGCACCCTGGCCGAAGACCTTCGACTTCGCGATCTGCTCCTTGAGGTCTGCCTTCAGTTCCTTGATGGTGTCGAACTGGCTGGAGATCTGGGCGAAGTCGTCGTCGGCCTCGGGAAGCTCGCGCTCCTTGACGGCGAGCAGCGAAACGGTGATCTCCGCCTTCTCGCCGGCGTTGTCGCCACCGAGCAGCTCGGACTCGAACGTGGTGGTCTCGCCCGCGGAGAGCGAGTCGAGCGCCTCGTCGATGCCCTCGATGAGCTCACCGGAGCCGACCTCGTAGGAAATGCTGTTGGCGGTGTCGACCTCGTCGCCACCGATCATCGCGACCAGGTCGAGCTGGGCGAAGTCGCCCTTCTTGGCCGGGCGGTCGACGGTGACAAGCGTGCCGAAGCGCGAGCGCAGCTGGTCGAGCTCGTCCTTGACGTCGTCGGCGCTGACCTCGATCGCCTCGACGGTCAGCTTCAGGCCCTCGTACTCGGGGAGGTCGAAGTCGGGGCGGACATCCACCTCGACTGCGATCAGCAGGTCGCCGCTGAAGTCCTTGACGCTGGGAAGCTCGAGCACGTCGGCCTCGGGGCGACCGAGGGTGCGGATCTTCTCGTCGCGCACTGCCTCTTTGTAGAACTTGTCCAGGCCGTCGTTGACGGCGTGGTTCAGAACCTCTTCGCGACCGACACGCTGGTCGATGAGCTGCGGCGGGATCTTGCCCTTGCGGAAGCCGGGGATGTTGACCTGCGAGCCGATGTGCTCGTAGGCGTGCGTGATGCTCGGCTTCAGCTCTTCCGGCGTGATGGCAATGCTGAGCTTGACGCGGGTGGGGCTGAGCTTCTCGACCGTGGTCTTCACCATGGGGTGATCTCCTGAGGTTGTTCTGAACGGTATCTGGTTGTTGCAGTCGGGGCGACAGGATTCGAACCTGCGACCTCTCGGTCCCAAACCGAGCGCTCTACCAAGCTGAGCTACGCCCCGTGATGCTGTGGACTGCTAGTGGCGTCGGCTGCTGGGCATCCGAAATTTGGCCTCGGCAAGTCTAGCTGACTGAAACGGTGGGATTAGCTGTACGAGAAGCCATATCGCTGAGAGCGGAGCGGTGTCGATTCGGGCAAACAGGCTCGCGTCGGGTACAGTAACTATTCGTAGTCGGGCGGACGTTTCCGCCCATCTGCGGGGATGTAGCTTAGTGGTAAAGCCTTAGTCTTCCAAACTAATGATGCGGGTTCGATTCCCGTCATCCCCTCCGTTTTTTACTGCTTCCGGGATACGGCCCCGTGCCGCTCTCGATCACGTATTCGGGCACGCTCGGGCCGTACCAGCAGTAGAGCGCCTGGCCTTTCTCGTGGGCCATCCGCGCCAGACCCAGCCTGAACAGCTTGTTGCCGGTGCTCACCTGATCGGGATGCCACGAGCTCCCCGCCAGCCACGCTTCATCCAGCGCATTCCGCCTCGCCAACCAGCGCGGGGTTTCGCTCTCGCCTCCTGCCTGCTCTTCGTGGAGCACCCGCAGAGTTGCGGCTTCCTCCTCAACCATGAGGTTCAGAAACGTGGCCGAGCAACGATAGAGCAGTCCGTCGCCTACTTCAGCGAAGCGTTCGAGAGCCTCATCCCGCTCGAGTGGCGACCCTCCCAGTACAACGAACAGGTCTCGCATGTTCTCCGCTGATTCGCCACCTTGCTGGGCGTGAACCGAGACGATCGAGGTCGTGCGCCCCGGAAGCGGCACGGCCGGCCCGATGGCGACATCCATCGCCGAGAGACGATTCTCCGGAACGCTGAAGACGATGCAGGTGGTCGCCTGCCGGGGCGACCTGCTCATCGCCGTCGCAATAGGTTCCCAGAAGCCCTTCACCGCACGGCCTCGCGCAGCGCAGCCTCGTTCTGTGCCAGCCAGCGCTGCCGGCGCAGGATGCGGTCGCCCACACCCTCGCCCCACATGCGCGCCCAGCCCCCGCCGAGGGTCTCGGCACGGTGCTTCATGAGGTGCCACGAGCGGTCGGCCAGATTTCGGGATAACGGCACCAGGCTCGCCCGCTCCGCGTCCGATAGCCCGTACGCGTCGACGATCACCCCCGCGCGGTGGAACGGATCGACGCCCTCCACCATGTACTCGCGATCCTCGACCGGCACCCAGGGTGCCCACCAGAGCAGCATGTTGACGACCTCCTCGGCACGGGTCGCCGGCCGCGCCAGGTCGAAGTCGATGAGGGAGAACGCCGCGTCGTCACGGAACACCACATTCTCGGGAGTGATGTCGACGTGGCCGATGAACTGAGGCTCCCCCGCGATCGTGGGCGGGGTGCCGGGAGGGTCATCCCGAAGCATGGCGCTCGACCACTCGGGCAGGCCGATCTCGAGCGCCGCGTCATCGTAGGCGCGCACCAGCCGGGCGACGCTCGCGAGCCTGTCCTCATCGCCGAGCCAGGCCGGCCAGGGACGGGTCGCGACCTCTCCCGAGACGAAGTCGAGCACGTGGCGGTCGGCGGCATCCACCCCAAGATGGCGAGGCGCGCCCGCGAAGCCGAGTTCGGCGAGGCCCTCGAGCAGTCTGCGCACTGGTTCGGAGGTGACGGCGCTCGGCCGACGGACAGTTTCTCCGATGCGCACCAGGCCCTCGGTGACGTCACCGCCCTCGAGAGGATGCTCGGTGAGGTCTCCCCGTTCGCGGTAGAGCATCAGTAGCCGGGTGCGGCGCGATACGCGAAATACGTCTCAAGGGTATGGAACCCGCCCTGCTTGTAATCGGCTGCAGCGGCGGCTCCGATGTAGCGCAGGTGCCACGGCTCAGACGCGTAGCCCGTAACGTTCGTGTAGCCCTTCTCGTAACGCACTATAAAGCCGTACCGCCACGCGTTGGCCTTCACCCACGTTCCCTGCTTCGAGTCGGCGAAGGTATAGATCGAGCCGCAGGCTGATGCGCTGCACGCGACGACGTCGGCCGCGAGACCGGTCTGGTGTTCGCTGTGGCCCGCGCGTGCGGACTGTGAGTCCGCCCACTTCTGGCCCATGGTGCGCACGTACCGGGCGTACAGCGCCTTCTGGGTCGGGTACGACCGGTAGCCGCTGGCGAGCCCGACGCGACCCGCGCCCGCGGCAACCGACCCGGCGTTCATCTTTTCGAGCGATGTCGCCGCTGCCTTGCGCAGCAGGTGCGAGCCAGTGCGCTTCACGGCCGGCAGCCTCAGGTCGGCGGGCACGTAACTCACCGGGTTGAGCTTGTTCTTCTTGTTCGCCACAACCCAATAGCTCGAAGCCTTCGTGAGGCTCTGGCAGGCGAGCAGGGTGCCGACCGCGTTATGCAGCTTCGTCACCGGTCCCAGCAGGGTGATCCGAGCGACGGGCGCGGCGCTCGCGAACGCGATCAGCTGGGGTGAAGCGCAGTGTGCTGTCGAGTAGATGACCGGGGCCCCCGACGCGGCCGCCAGCGGGATCGACCCGACGGCAAGGGCATATCCCGTGTTGGACATCACGAATGCGCGCCCGGGTGCGGAGAAACGAGCGGCGATGGCCGCGGATAACTTGGCGTAACTGGTTCCCCGCACGCGGGTCACCGCGATACCGCGTTTCGTGACCGCGTTCGCGAAGGAGGCGGACACCGCCGCGGATTCGCCGATGACGGTGACTCGGGATGTGCCTGCCGTGGTGAAGAGGCCCGAAAGGTCGGCCCGAACCGCGGTGTCCGAGGGGCGCACGAGTACGAGAGGCGCACCCTGCGACCCCGCCAGCACCGCCGCACTCAGGGTCGCCGGACTGGTCGCCCCGCCCGCGATGACCACGGAACTCGCGTCAGCGAACTGCGCGAGCAGGATCGATGTGGCGTAGAGGTCGGCGGCTCCGATGCGCACCAGGTTGGGCTGGATCGCCCGCAACCGGGTCTCTACCGCGGCGTTGACCACGGTGCTATTGCCGACGACGATGATCCGTTGCGGGGCGAGGCGTTCGAGTTCTGCTGCCGTTGCAGCACCGAGGGCGGTCGGCGCCGTGAGGAGAAGCTGCCCATCGAGATTCGCGGCCGCGGCACCCGCGACGACCCCGGTGAGAAAGCTGGTGCCCGAGGTCACGACGGCGGTGATGCCCGTTCCGTCCACGGGGTTCGCCAGTTTCGACGCAGCGATGGCGACACTGTAGACGTCGGCGCCGCCCACCCGGTCGACGGTGCGGGCAGCGAGGGCCGCCGGTGCGGCCGGTGCGGCACTCGCCGGTGCGACTCCCGCGACGAGCAGTCCGAGAACAACGGCGAGCGCGAGCGGCAGAGCGCGGCGGGACGAGCGGAGCATGGCGGGATCCTTTGTGACCGAGTGGGCACAGTTTAGCTCCGGCCGTCCGCCGCCGTCCCGCGACATCCGTGGACAATCGCGGAGCAATCCTCGTTCGACCGCTACCCTGAGGGACGTCCGTTCAGGGGGAATGAATGACCGAACCAACCGAGAACTTCGCCGCGTACGCAGGGCACGTGCTGTTCCCGCGCACTCCGGCCGATCTCAGCAATCGCGCGCAATGCCCGGCCTGCTTCCACCTGCTCACGAGCACCGTGTGCGACTACTGCTCGCTCGACCTCGGGCATCCCGCCGCGGCGCAGCTCGCGACGGTTTCCTCCGAGGCCGTCGCCGCGCTTGACGAGCGACTGAACATCATCGGGCGCATCCGCTTCGAGACGTCCGCCGCGCGTGCCGCGAAGGTCGCAGCCGAGCGGGAAGAGCGCATTGAGCGCGCTGCCGCTGCCCAGGTGGCTGCACCCGCGGTTGTGGCGCAGCCTGTGTTATCGCAGCCGGTGCCGGTGTTTGCGGCACCCATCCCGCCTATCTCGCCCGTCCTCCCCCCGCCGGTCACTCCCCCCGTCGCCGGGCCCGCCGCACCGTCGCCGGCCCGATCGCGCTCCAGCATCCAGGTGCTCGTGCTGATCGCTGGCATCTCGCTGCTCTCGCTCGCCGCGGTCTCGTTCCTCATCTACGCGTTCGTGAACTACGGCATCGAGTGGCGGAGCGCCATCATCGCGGCGATCACCGTGGCAACCTTCACGATCGCCTCACTGCTGCGCCGTCGGGGCTACGCCGCGACCGCGGAGGGCATCGCCGTCTTCGCAGTGGTGCTGGTCTACCTCGACGCCTTCGCGGTCCGCGCCAACAACCTCTTCGGCGCGGAGAGCGCCCAGCCACAGGTCTACTGGGGAACCACCCTCCTGCTCTCCGCCCTCGGCTTCGTGCTTTGGCACCGCCTGTCGGGCCTGCGTGTACCGAGCGTCGCGGGCTTCAGCGCCCTCGGCATCGGCGCGGGCGTGCTCGTTTACGGCCTCGGCGAGAACCTCGAAACGCCGGCGCGCGCCTACCTCGCGCTGATGGCTGCCGCCACGGTCGGGCTGCTGCATCCGTTTGCGCGGCGCGCCGAGACGTCATCCAGCCCGGAACGCCGCGGCACACCCGAACGACTCATCGCCCTCAGCGTTGCGTTCCTCGCCCTCGCGGGCGGCCTGCTGCCCGCGTTCTTCACCGACAGCAGATCCTTCTTTGTGGCCAGCCTCGCCGTGCTGGGTGTCGGGGTGCTGTCGTTCGCACACGTCGCCCTCGCCGTGCGCGGTCGAGCGGTCGAGATCCGCCCCGTGCGTGACTTCGGCCTCGCCTTCGCCGCCCTTGCCGGTCTCAGCACCGCGTCTGCGGCGAGCGCCACCCTGCTGCACGACCCGACGCCCGAGTTCGGGATGATCGTGCCGCCCGTCGCCGCGGCCCTCACCGTGCTGCTGCTCGACACGGCGTGGCGCGGGCTCGCTCACGCGCCGAGCATCCGCGCCCTCCGTATCGCCGAACTCGGAGCCGCGATTATCGCGGGTGTCACGGCCCTCGTCCCCCTAAGCTTCGCGGCCTGGCTCGTGGCGAGCGCGGCGTTCAACGGTGTCGTTCGGTTCGCGTGGAAGCTCGAGCTCGGTGAATCCCTCGTCGAGGTGTCGACGCGATCGGGCGCTGCTGTCGCTGCGCTCGGGATCGTCGTCGCCCTCGTGATCGTGTTCTCCGCGGCATCCCGTCGCCTGCTCGCACGGCGCCTGCTGGTGACCATCTCTGTCGCGGGCGTGGCCGTTGCCGCGGTGCCGCTGCTGGCCACCGAGTGGCTTGTGGTCGGCGGCTGGCTGCTCATCGGAGCGCTCGGCCTGGCGGCTCTTATTGCTTTCCGAAAGCGGCTGCCGCAGTCGATCCGCTCGGTGGTCGCGGTCGGCGGGCTCGTCGCGACGGCGCTCGGCTACCTCGCGTCGTGGGCAAGTCTCGACTCGTGGCTCGCGGGGTCCGCGATCACCATCCTGCTGCTGATCGGTGCGCGCTGGGCATTCACGGCTGTCGCGTCGCGGGCCGGACTGCTCGCTGCGGCCGTGCTGCTCGGGTACGTGGGCGCTGTGGGGCTCGCGCAGCAGTACACACCCGGCGACTCGGCTAGCGACAACGCGGACAACGCCGTGCGCTTCGGCGGCATGTTCGCTCTGGCGCTGTTCGTCATCGCCGCGGCGCTTCCCCGGGTGCTCTCGACGATCGACCGTCGTGTGCTCTTCCTGATGAGCCTGCCCGTCTCCCTCTTCACCGCGGCCTGGCTGTGGTTCCTGGCGCCGGCCGGAACGATCCTGCTCGAGCCGCTCACGGGCATGCTGGTCACCGCGGGTCTCGTGCTCGCTCTTCTGCTGTGGCTTGTTGTGCGTCGCGACACCGCACTGGCGACCGAGCGGATCGTGGCATCCGCCAGCCTCGCCGCCGCCGTATTCTTCGCGGTCTCCCAGCTCGCGCGCGTTATCGACAGCGCACCCCTCGCGAACCTGTCCCCGGTGATCGCCGTTGCGGTGGTCGCTGCAGGCGCGCTTGCTGTTTCCCTGGTGCGGCCCTCGGCTGTGCCGCGCGACGCCATGGATCTGGGCGTCGCCATCGTCGGCGTGCTTGCACTGCTGGCGCCCGTCACCACCACCACGTGGCTCAGCCTCGTGATTGCGGGCGTTGCGACGCTGCTGCTCGCCATCGACCGGGACGGGCTGTTCGCCTCGGCGTCGCCCCGCCGCTTCCTCGGCTGGCTCGCGCTGGCGCTCGGTACCGCCGGACTCTGGTGGCGCCTCGGTGAGGATGACGTCACCGCTCTCGAGCCCTACGTCCTGCCCCTCGCCGGCGCGCTGCTGCTCGTTGCGCTCCTCGGCTGGCGGGTGAAGCACAGCAGCGCCGCCGCACCGCTCATCGCCCTCGGTGGCCTGCTGGTAGCAATCCTCCCCCTCGCCGTGACCGGCGGCACGGGTGACCTCGTGCGTCCGCTCGTGGTGGGCGGCTCGAGCGCCGTGCTCCTCGTCGGCGGAAGCTGGCTGACCGCCGTCCTGCCGCTGCGCCGCTACCTCGACGTCGCCGCCGCTGCGGGCGCCGCGGGGGTGCTGACCGTCGCTGTCGCACGTGCTGCGGCCCTCGTCGTCGCTACGGAGACCCCCGACCCGCGCTTCGATGCCTGGCTCGGTGGCGCGTTCGTGCTGCTGCTGGTTGCGGCGTTCGGGCAGGCTCGACATCGCGCCGAGGAGACCTCGGGTGTTCGCGCAACCGTCGGACAGGCGCTCGCAACCGTCGGCCTCGCGACGCTCGTGCTGTTCGAGGCGACTGCGCTCGACGGGGGCGACCTTGCCCAGGTCCGGGTGCTCGGCGTCATCGTGCTGTGCGCTCTTGTGAACGTGATCGCCGGCGCAGTTAACCGCGGACCGTTGCGATCCGTTCTCGGCTGGACCGCCGTCGCGGGTGCCGCAATCATGAGTGTCGCGTCCCTCCGGGGAACGCTGGACCCCATCGAGCTCGCCGCGACCCTCGTGATCGTCGCTTTCGCCACCTCCGCGGCCGCTCTCGTCGTCACCCTCGTCGGCCGCCCCGCCCTCGGCCGCGTGCAGCGTGAGATCGGCTTCGCGGTTCCCGCCGGACTCGCGCCCTTCCTGACCGTGCTCGGCCCGGTCGACACCGCCTGGGTGGTGCTCGAGATCGCGGCCGTCACCGCGCTGCTGCTCGCGATCTCTCCCGACGGGTTGTTCGGCGCGGCCTCCCCGCGCAAGCACCTCGGCTGGGTCGCACTCGGCCTCGCCGTCGGCGGACTGTGGTGGCGACTGGCAGGCAGCGAGGTGCGCGACGTCGAACCGTACGTGCTGCCCCTCGCCGGCGCCCTGCTGCTCATCGCACTCTTCGTCTGGCGGGCACACCGCCTGCGAGCCGAACGGGACGCCGCGCCCCTCATCGCCCTCGGCGGACTCCTCGTTGCCATCCTCCCGGTCGGGCTCAACGCCGCAACCGGCCCGGTCGAGCGTGCGGTCATCGTCGGCGCGGTGTCGGTCACACTCCTGCTCGCCGGCAGCTTCCTGCCCGGCCGCGCCGCGCTGCGCCCCTACCTCGACGTCGCGAGCATCGCCGGTGCGCTCGGCGTGCTCGTCGTCACCATCGGCCGCTCGTGGTTCATCTCCTCAACACCGGGGCTTCCGGATGCGACACTCGATGCCTGGCTCGCCGTCGGGCTCCTCGTGCTGCTGCTCGGCGCCGTCGGCCAGAGCGTCCCGCGCGATAACGAGACCCGGCGCACGCGGGAGCGCCTCGCCGAAGGTCTCGGCATCGTCGCCCTCACCATGGGCTTCCTGTTCGAGATCACGGCGCTCGATGGCTCACCCGAATCCCTGCCGCGGGCGCTCGGCCTGGTGATTGTGTTCGCCGCGGTGCACGTGCTTTCTGTGGTCATCGACAGCTCCCCGTTCACGCGCACAGTGTCGTGGGTCGGGCTCGGCTTCTCCGCGATCGCCGCAGCATTCGCCCTGCTCGTGGGCGCGGTCGACGAGGTGGAGTACTCGAGCCTGCCGGTGGCCGTCGCGCTGCTGGTGGGTGGGGCCATCCACCTCGCACGCAACAGCGAGGCACGCAGCTGGCCGCACCTCGGCCCCGGCATGCTCGTGCTCATGGTGCCGTCACTCCTCGCGAGCTTCGAGGATCGGCCGCTCTGGCGAGCGATCGGACTCGCGGTGGTCGGCATCGTGATCATCGTCATCGGACTGGTGCGCAAGCTGCAGGCGCCGTTCCTCGTGGCGAGCGTGGTGACGATCGTGCACGTTGTGGCGACCTTCTCACCGCTGCTGCGCGAGCTCTACGAGCAGAACAGCTGGCTGGTCTGGATCGTCGTCGGCACCGTCGGCGGCACGCTGCTCGTGGTGCTCGCCGCACGGTTCGAGAAGAGCCTCAACACGGCTCGGACGACGCTGCGGAAGGTAGCGGACCTGCGGTAAAGGCTTAGCGCTGCAACCAGGCCAGCACCGCGAGGACGCGGCGATGGTCGCTGCCGGAGTCGTCGAGGCCGAGCTTCTGAAAGATCGCCGTCACGTTCTTCTCCACGGCACCCGTGCCGATCACGAGCGCGGCGGCGATGGCGGCGTTCGTGCGTCCCTCCCCCATCAGCCCCAGCACCTCGAATTCGCGCGGAGTGAGGCGGGCCAGCGGGTCGTGGCGGCGGCCGAGCAGCTGGGCGACGACCTCGGGGTCGAGCACGGTGCCGCCGCCGGCGATGCGGGAGATGGCATCCTCGAGCTCGGCGAGCGAGGCGACGCGATCCTTGAGCAGGTAGCCGATCCCTCCCTCACCCGACGACAGCAGCTCCTGCGCGTAGGCGACCTCCACGTACTGCGAGAGCAACAGGATGCCCACACCGGGCTGCAGCTCGCGGGCGCGGATCGCGGCGCGCACCCCCTCGTCCTTGAACGTGGGCGGCATGCGCACGTCGAGCACGAGCAGGTCGGGCTTCAACGATTCGAGTTCGGCCAGCAGGGCATCCGCATCACCGAAGGAACCGATGACCTCGACTCCCGCCTCGACGAGCACGCGCACAAGCCCCTCGCGCAGCAGCACCGAATCGTCGGCAACGGCTACACGAAGGGCTGGTGTCGTCATGCACCCAGACTAGGGGCGCGGGCTAACCCAGCGGGATGCGCGCCGCGATGACCGTCGGGCCACCCACAGGGCTGTCGACCGCGAGTGTTCCGCCGAGACCCAGGAGGCGCTGCTCGAGCCCGGCGAGGCCGTGCCCCTCCACGGAGACCGCTCCCCCCGAACCGTTGTCGCTGACCTCCACGAGCAGGGCGCCGGACGCATCCAGAGCCACCGTCGCGACGACAGCCGTCGCACCCGAGTGCTTGCTCGCGTTCGCGAGGGCCTCACTGGCCACGAAGTAGGCGTTGCGTTCGATCTCCTGCGGCAGGGATGTACCCTCGGGCAGCTCACTGACGATTGTGGTCGGCACGGCGCTGCGCACGGCAGCGGACTCGAGGGCCGCGACGAGACCGCGGTCGAGCAGGATCGGCGGCGCGAAACCGCGCGACAGTGCACGGAGTTCTTCGAGGGCCTCGCGGGACTGCTCCATCGCCTCGGCGATGAGCACGCGCGCCTTCTCCGGCTCGGCATCCAACTGGCGCTCGGCGGCGGCAAGGTCCATCTGCAGGCGCACGAGCCGCTGCTGCGGTCCGTCGTGGATGTCGCGCTCGAGGCGACGCAGCGAGTGGCCTTCGGCGGAGGAAGCCGCGACGCCGGCGGCGGCGAGACTTCCGACCTGGCGACGCAGCGCATCCGACTTGAAAGCACCGAGGAGGCCGCGAGCGACGAGGTGGTGGAACGACGTGAGCCCGCGGCTCACGAACGGCAGCACCGCGGCGAAGACCACCGCGAGCAGGAAGTAGAAGATGCTGTCCCAGACGAGCAGGGCTTCGGGCGAGAGGTTGGAGGCGTTGAACAGCCATTCCGAGATCGTCCAGTTGTCGTCGCCGCGTGAGGTGAAACGTCCCCAGAACCAGTAACTGACCCCGTTCGCGATCACCGAGACCCAGACGATGGTGATTGTCCAGGTCAGCAGGGCGAGGATGAAGTTCACCACCATCGAGTGCAGCAGGTACAACCAATAGTGGCCGTTGCCGAACATCGAGCCAAGCCATCCCCAGAAACCGGGCTTCGTCTGGCCCCACTCGGGGCGCTCGATCTGCGGCTGGCCGGTCCACTCGAGGAGCTTCAGGTCGAGCGTGCCGAAACCGCGTGCGACATACAGCGCGCCAATGAACAGCACCACGCCGATGAAGAAGGTGACGATCGTGCCGAGGCCGGTGGAGACCAGGGTGATGGTGGTGATGAACGCGGCGAGAGCGAGCGGGTATCCGAGAAGCAGGTAGCCGAGCTCCTTCGGTACGCGGCGCCACATGCTGCCGTAGCTATTCAGCGCGGTGGTATTCGGTGCGGGGTTCATGGTGTCTGCTCATTCTCTCGTGGAAAGGTACAGAACCAGCGTCGCCATTCCCGGGGCTGCGGCACATCCGGCAGCCGCACGGAAGCGCACGGGGGTTATCCCCCCTGGGCTGTTCATCGTTAGGTGGGCCTTCGTTAGCGTTGCCTCAGCTTCCTTGCGGAATATCGGGCCCTGAGTAGCGTTGTACTCGACGAAAGAAGGAGTCACACAATGACTGACACCAAGATTGTTCCCCAGAGCTCCATGAGTGCAGACGTCGTATCCGGCGTCGCCCAGTTCCTCGGCCCCGTCGTCATCGATCTCACCGCTCTCGCGGTTGACGGCAAGCAGGCGCACTGGCACGTTCGCGGAGCGAACTTCCAGGCCGTGCACGAACTGCTCGACTCGGTCGTCGACCACGCCCACGACTACGCAGACACCGCCGCCGAGCGTGTTGTCGCCCTCGGCCTTCCGCTCGACGTGCGCATCCAGACCGTCGGCGCCAAGGCCACCAACCCGCCGCTCGAGGCAGGGTTCCAGCAGTCCGACAAGGTCATCGCGCAGGTCATCGCGTCGATCGACGCCACGCTGGTCACGGTTCGCGCCGCGATCGACGAGCTCGGCCCGCTCGACCCCGCCTCGCAGGACGTCGCCATCGAGATCGCTCGCGGCCTCGAGAAGGACCGCTGGTTCCTCTTCGCGCACCTCGCTGGCTAGAAGAAATCACCTCAACGCTGGTTGAGTAAGCCGCCCGCGGCTGTATCGAAACCGGATTTCGATACGGCGCTGGAGCGCCTACTCAATCAGCGTTGTGCGTTAACGGGCGTCGTGCGTGAGACGCCCGCCGAGCAGCGTAGCCGCGACGGTGAACTCGCGCAGCTGGGCGTCATCCGCCAGCAAAGGGTCACTCTCCGTCAGGATCAGGTCAGCGACCTGCCCGACCTCGACCGTGTTGCGCGTCGACGCGGCGAGGGCCTCGGCGGTGCTGATGCGCTGTTCGGGATGCCACGGCTCCCGCCCACCCCTCGTGCGACCGACTGCGGCCGCCGCCGTGACCCACGGATCCAGCGGTGACACGGGCGCGTCCGAGCCGAGCGCGAGCTGAGCCCCGGCGTCGAGCAGACTCCTGAACGCGAAGGTGCGGTCGGTGCGTCCGGCCCAATAACGGTCCGCGACATCCCGGTCATCGAGCATGTGGTCGGGCTGCACACTCGCGATGACCCCGAGCGCGGCGAATCGCGCGAAGTCGGCCTGGCCCACGAGTTGCGCGTGCTCCATGCGTCCGCCCGACCCGAGTTTTTCAAACGCATCGAGCACGAGCGACACCGCGTGGTCGCCGATGGCGTGCACGGTCGGCACGATCCCGGCGGCGACGGCCTTGCGCAGGTGCGGCATGAGCTGATCGGTGGGCATGGTGAGCATGCCGTGCTCCCCCGGTGTGCCCGGGTAGTCGTCGAAGCAGTAGGCGGTGCGCGTGTTGAGCGAGCCGTCGGTGAGCACCTTGTAGTACCCGACGGTGAGCAGGTCGTTGATGCGCTGACCCGAGCGCATTCCGAGTTCGACGGCGCGGTCGAGATGCGGCGTGTAGATGCCGAACTCGACCCGCAGCGAGTCGATCCCGCCGTCGATGCGGCGCTGCCAGGTGTCGAGGTTCCAGTCCATCTCGAGTTCGGTCACTCCGACCACGCCTCGGGATGCCGCGTGCCGCGCGGCCGCGTCCACCCACCGGTCCAGCAGCAGCGGGTCCACCGTGTCGATGCGGCGCGTGACCTCGAACGCCGGGTCCTCCCGAAGCAGCCCGGTCGGATGCCCCGCGTGCCCGTACTGTGCAAGAGCCGGGGTGTTGAGCCAGACCGCATGCAGGTCACCGCTCACCAGGACGATCGGATGGCTCACCGAGACCTCGTCGAGCAGCTCGACGGTTGGTGCGTCCGGCCACAGCCCGTCGCGGAACCCGAATGCGATGAACGGGGACGCGATGTCGGAACGTTCGAGCCCCGCCCGCACCATGTCGACCGCCTGGCGCGCCGAAGTCGCCGCCGAGACATCGAGTCGCTGCTGCACCAGCGCCCACTGGCTGAAGTGCACGTGGTTGTCCCAGAGTCCCGGCGAGACGAAGTACTCCCCCGTGCCGGACGACGGCTCGATCGCGGTGATGATGCTGTCCTCGATGGTGAGATCCACCGGGCGACCGGCTGAGACGACGTTAGTCAGCTGCACTGTCAGTCTTTCGTTCCTGCGCGCGGCGCATCTCGGCGGCGAGCGGCTTCGAGTTGTAGGGGCCGTCGGACTCGAGCGCGCCGAGCACGGTCTCCATCACGTGCGCAGGCTTGTCCTGACTGAGCTTGAGGCGGGCATCGAACCGCGTCACGCGCAGGCGGATGCCCACGGTGCCCTTGGCGATACGGCGGGCGTAGGTCTCGTCGATGTCGAGGGACACGGGGTCGGGCATCCTCTTCTCGAAATGATCGACCAGGTCGTCGAGTACGCGAAAGTTTTCCTCGTCGCTGAGGATTTCGGGGGTGCCGTAGAGGTGCGCCGTGACGTGGTTCCAGGTCGGGATGAAGGAGACGCCCTCGTACCAACCGGGCGAGATGTAGCCGTGCGGTCCCTGGATGATGACCAGCACCTCGCGCTCGCCGAGACCGTGCAGCTTCTCGTCGGGTCGGCCGACGTGGCTGACCAGGCTGATGCCCTCGGCGTCCTCTTCGAGCACAAACGGATAGTGCGAGGCGACGAGCCCGTCGGGTGTGTAGGAGACGATCGTGGCCCACGCGTTCTCGCGGATGAGGCGCTTGACCTCGTCGACGTCGGTGAGCACGTAGGTGGGTGTGTGGCGCATGGCTCCAGCATGGCATGAGCCGGGAAACCCCTACGTCGCGTCGCCTACGTCTGATCGGTCGGGCAGTAGTACAGCTTGCGACCTGCCGCCATCTCCATCACGATCGGGGTGCCGCAGACACGGCAGGGTTTGCCCTCGCGGTGGTAGACCCAGTGCCGGTCGTCGCGGCGGGCCAGCGCCGCCTCGTACTTCTTTTTGCTGAGGCCGTCCATGGTCATCATCTGGCCGAGCTTGACGCCGAGTTTCAGCAGCTTCGTCCAGTCCTTCCAGAGGGCGCGCACGAGCTCCTCGGGCACATCCCTGCCGGGCTTGTGCGGGTCGAGCCGCGCGCGGAAGAGCAGCTCCGCGCGGTAGACGTTGCCGATGCCGGCGACCACGGTCTGGTCCATGAGCAGCAGACCGATGGGGGTGGGCTTCGAGCGCACCCGGTCTACGAAGCGCTGCTCACCCTTCCTGCCACCATCCACAAGCGGATCGGGACCGAGCTTCGCAATAGTCGCCGCGACCTCTTCGGGCTGCAGCACCTCACACGCTGTCGGTCCGCGCAGGTCGGCGCTCGTGGCATCCGTCAGCAGACGCACCCGAACGGCACCCACCGGCTCGGGCGGGAAGGGCGTGGGCTCGCCGACCTTCTCTTGCTCGGCCATGCGCAGCCGGGTCGTGCGGGGTGCGCCGATGCTGGTGTTGGAGGCCTCGGCATCATCGGACAGGACCGTGCCGCGCTGGTTCGTCTGGCCCATGCGTCCATTCGCGGATGCCGTGGTTGCGTCCGCGGTCAGGTCGCCGGCGAAATCCCACGCGCCGTACATGCCGAGGTGAACCTTGAGCCAGATGCGGTGATCGAACTCGAGGAACATCTGCTTGCCGACCGCCTTGGCGTCGGTCATCTCGAGTCCGTCGATCTCCTTCGCGCCGCCCGCGAACCGGCCCTGCGGCGAGGAAGCGTGAACCGTCTTGCCAACGAAGTGCGACTGGAACTGTCGCGCGATGCGATGGACGGAGTGACCTTCGGGCATTAGTCGACCTGCTGCCCCGCGATGGCCCCGGTCGTCTCGTACTCGGCCAGCTGCGCGATGCGTCGCACGTGGCGCTCCTCGCCGGTGAACGGGGTGCTGATGAAGGTGTCGACGAACAGCTTCACCTCGTCGACCGAGTGCTGGCGAGCACCGATGGAGATGACGTTGGCATTGTTGTGGTCGCGCGCGAGTTCGGCGGTAGAAACGTTCCAGACGAGGGCCGCACGCGCGCCGGTCACTTTGTTCGCGGCGATCTGCTCACCGTTGCCGGAGCCGCCGAACACGAGTCCGAGTGCCTCGACGCCCGCCTCCTGGTCGCGCACAGTCGCACTGGCGGCATTGATGCAGAAGCTCGGGTAGTCGTCGAGCGGGTCGTAGCTGGAGGGACCGTGGTCGATGACCTGGTGTCCCTGCGCGGTGAGGTGCGCTTGCAGATCCTGGCTGAACTCGAGGCCAGCGTGGTCGGTCGCGATGTGGATGCGCATGATCCCAGTCTAGGGACGACCGCTGACGCGATCAGCCCGTGACGTAGACCTTGCGCAGAGTCTCGGTGACCGTCCAGACGGTGCGGGAGCCGGCATCCAGACGGCCGGTGGATCCGGGGCCGAGGGTCCAGAACGCACCATCCGCGAAAGCCACGGTCGCGACCCCGAAGAGCACAACAAAGAGCTCGTCCTCCTCGACGTCGCTCATCGCGCCCGGAGTCATCTCCCAGACGCCGTACTCGGCGTCGGCCAGCGTTCCGAGGGCAACCGAACCGGTCGAGGGCTCCCCCGCAACAACCTGCTCGGCGGGCACGGGGTCGTGAGCGAGGGAGACGGCCTGCGCCGCCACGAGGTCGATCACGAGTCGAAACCGAGGCCCGCGGCATTCAGCGTCTTGAGAAGCAGGTTGCGCTTGCCGCGGTTGTGGTCGGCCGCATTGAGGGCGGCGCGGGTGGCCTGTACGCCGAGGAACGCGGCAGGCTCGGGCGGGAAGGGCGGCGGAACCCTGCGCACCATCTCGAGGGACGTGCGCTCGGTGTCGAGGCCACCGAGCCGGTCGAGCATGACATTCGCGGCGAAGCGGGTCGCCGCGACGCCCAGCCCGGTGTAGCCGGCGGCGTAGGCGACGCGACCCTGCCGGGCGAGGCCGAAGAAGGCGGTGAAGCGGGTCGAAGTGTCGATCACGCCGCCCCAGCGGTGGCTGAAGCGCACGCCCTCGAGCTGCGGGAAGGTCGTGAAGAAGTGGTTGGCGAGCTTCTCGTAGCTCGCCGGGCGGTCCTCGTACTCGGGCTTGATGTCGCCGCCGTAGTGGTAGATCGCGTCGTAACCACCCCAGAGGATGCGGTTGTCGGCGGTCAGCCGGTAGTAGTGGAACTGATTGGCGAGATCGGCAATGCCCTGCCGGCCCTCCCAGCCGATGCTCGCGAGCTGCTCGGCGGTGAGCGGCTCCGTCATCAGCACGTAGTCGTAGACCGGCACGGTGTGCAGCTTGTAGCGCTTGAGGATCGACGGGAACGCGTTCGTCGCGAGCGCCACCTTCGACGCCCAGGCCGAACCGTGCCGGGTCTCGACGACGACCGTTGTGCCCTCGGTGCGGGTGTCGATTCCGCGCACGGGCGAGTGCTCGAAGATTTCGACGCCGGCCTCTGCACAGGCCTTCGCGAGCTCGGCGACGAGCTTGCCCGGGTGGATCATCGCCGTGGCCCGCGTGCTCCACAGCCCCGCAAGGTAGGTCGGCGAGTTGACCTGCGCGCGCACGGCCGCCTCGTCGAGGTAGAGATCCACGTCGCTCGTCGACGACTCCAGCTCCCGCACCTGATACTTCTCGGTCGCGACCGAGAGGGTTCCGGTTCGCTCGAAGTCGACCTTCCAGCCGCGCTTCGCGACGGTCGCCTCGATCTCGTCGAGGTTTTCCAACCCCATGCGGTCGAGGGTCTCGAGTTCCTTCGGCCAGCGCCGCTGCCCGTTGTTCTCACCGTGGGTGAGGCTCGCCTCGCAGAAGCCGCCGTTGCGACCGGATGCCGCCCAGCCCACCGTGTTCGCCTCGAGGATCGCCACCCGCAGATCCGGGTCGCGCTCTTTGGCGAGCAGCGCCGTCCACAGCCCGGTGTACCCGCCGCCGACGACCACGAGGTCGAACTTCTCCTCGCTCTCGAGGCGTGGCCAGTTCGGGATGTCGAGGCTCTCCATCCAGAAGGGCGCGAGCTCGCTGGACGCGAGTGCGGACGTGATGAGTGCGGGGTTGGGATGTGAGCGGTCGAAAACCGTGGATGCCATGCCGCAAGCGTACCGATTTGTAGTCTGGCCCTCAGGCGGAGAGAAGCGCACAATGAGGTGAACGAACTGTCCAGTGGAGGCCGCCATGCGCCATTTCTCCCCCGTTCCCGATTCCGTGCCCGTTCTGAGCCGCGGACGCCATCGATCCGCCCGCGGCGGTGCCTGCTTCATGGAGTTCGCGTCGTACCTCGCCGGCGAACGCTGGAGCGACCACCCGACCTGCACACACCCCGCCCTTGCCTCCCTCGCGCGCGCGGTGAACGACACAACGACCGATGCCGGGCGGTCGGCACTCGCGCCGATGATCCCCTCGGTCGTGGGCCTGAACGGAGGCGACCCACGCATCGCGCTGATTGTCTGCACCCTCGCGGCCACCGCAGCCCTTCCCATCGCGGCGGAGAGTCGACAGCGCGCCCTCGCTGCTGGACTCGTGCGGTGCGAGATGGGCGCGGCGAGCGCCGAAGGAGCGGTCGGGGTGCGGTTGCGCCGCGACATCCGCTCGGCTCTCGAATCGGCGCCGGGCGCGGAGAAGTGGGCTCGAGAGTTCACCGCCGACGTGGGCGGCTCGATCGGCGGCCTGGACGCGAGGTCCTTCGACCTGCTGCTCGGCCTCGCGGTCACCGGTATCGCCGAGGCGTGCATCACCGACCCCGACGCCGTGCTGCGCCAGCTGCTCGCCGACGCCATCGAGGAGACAATTGCGCTGCTGCGGGCGCCGGTCGTGTACGAAGTCGGCAACCGCGCCGTGTTCGTCGCCTGACGCGGGAGTCCAACTACAGTTGATTGCTGTGCCGTCGTCGATCACGGCAGCGCCCAGTCAAAGCCCCAACAAAGGAGTGCCGCGTGCCCGGAGAGAACCTGACTAGAGTCGAAGCCCAGGAGCGCGCAGCGCTCGTCGACGTGCAGAGCTACGAGATCGATCTCGACCTCACGACGGGGCCGGAGATCTTCCGCAGCAGCACCACGGTGCGGTTCACGGCGAAAGCCGGGGCGTCGACGTTCATCGATGCGCTCACCCGCACCGTGCACTCGGTCACCCTCAACGGCACCGCACTCGACGCGGCGAGCGTGAGTGACGGAGTTCGCATCCAGCTCGACGACCTGGCCGAGGAGAACGTGCTCGAGGTCGTCGCCGACGCCGAGTACACGAACTCGGGCGAGGGACTTCACCGATTCGTCGACCCGGTCGACAACGAGGTGTACCTGTACACGCAGTTCGAGGTGCCCGACTCGCGTCGCGTCTTCGCCGTGTTCGAGCAGCCCGACCTCAAGGCCACGTTCCAGTTCACGGTCACCGCGCCCGCAGCGTGGGAGGTCGTGAGCAACCAGACGACGCCGGAGCCCGTCGTGAACGGCGAAAACGGTACCTGGACGTTCGCGCCCACCCCGATCCTGTCGAGCTACGTCACGGCGCTCATCATGGGACCGTACGCGGTTGTGCGCGACCAGCTCACGTCGAGCGACGGCCGCGTCATCCCGCTCGGACTGTTCGCTCGCAAGTCGCTCAGCCAGTTCCTCGACTCCGACTACATCTTCGAGAAGACCCGCCAGGGCTTCGAGTACTACGAGGCGAAGTTCGACTACGCCTACCCGTTCGAGAAGTACGACCAGCTGTTCGTGCCCGAGTTCAACGCGGGCGCGATGGAGAACGCCGGCGCGATCACCTTCACTGAGACCTACGTGTTCCGCTCGAAGGTGACCGACGCCATCAAGGAGCGTCGCGTCGTCACGATCCTGCACGAGCTCGCGCACATGTGGTTCGGCGACCTCGTCACCATGAAGTGGTGGAACGACCTGTGGCTGAACGAGTCGTTCGCCGAGTGGGCGTCGACCATCGCGACCGCAGAGGCCACCGAGTGGACCGAGGCGTGGACCACGTTCCAGGCCATGGAGAAGAGCTGGGCCTACCGCCAGGACCAGCTGCCCTCGACCCACCCCGTCGTCGCGACCATCAACGACCTCGAAGACGTGCAGGTCAACTTCGACGGCATCACCTACGCCAAGGGCGGTTCGGTGCTCAAGCAACTCGTCGCCTGGGTGGGCATCGACGCGTTCTTCGCCGGTGTCGCCGCGTACTTCAAGAAGCACGCGTACGGTAACACCGAGCTGAGCGACCTGCTGCGCGAACTCGAGATCACGAGTGGACGCCAGCTCGGCGAGTGGTCGAAGCTCTGGCTCGAGACCGCTGGCGTGAACACTCTGCGCCCCGAGATCGTCACCACGCCCGACGGCACGATCAAGTCGTTCGACGTCGTTCAGACCGCGGCCGTGGACTACCCGACGATCCGCCCGCATCGCCTCGCGATCGGTTTCTATGCGCTTGAGGATGGGCAGCTCGTGCGCAAGCACCGCGTCGAGATCGACGTCGACGGAGAGAGCACCGCGGTCAACGAGCTCATCGGACTCGAGAAGCCCGCGCTCGTGCTGATCAACGACGACGACCTCGCCTACGCAAAGGTGCGTCTCGACGAGGAGTCCCTCGCGGTCGCCATCGAGCACCTCAAGGACATCGAGAATCCGCTCGCCCGTGCCATCGTGTGGGGCTCGGTCTGGGACTCGACGCGCGACGCCGAGACCAAGCCCGCCGACTACGTGCGCCTCGTGCTCGGTAATATCGCGACCGAGACCGAGTCGACGACCATTCGCACGACCCTCACGCAGCTCGGAACGGTGGCCCGGGCCTACGTGGACCCCGCCGAGCGAGCCGCCACCATCGAGCACGTCGGCGACTCGCTTTGGGCCCTCGCCCAGGGCGCTGAAGCCGGATCGGACGCGCAGTTCCAGTTCGTGAAGTTCTTCGCGAACCTGGCCTCGACGCCCGCGCACGTGGAGGCGCTGCAGGGACTGCTCAACGGCAGCTCCGCGCTCGAGGGACTCGAGATCGACACCGACCTGTCGTGGGAGCTGCTCGAGGGTCTCGTGTTGAACGGCGCTGCCGGTAGCGCCGAGATCGACGCGGCACTCGCGAAGGACAACACCGCCAACGGTGCACAGGCGGCCGCCCGTGCCCGCGCGACGGCCCCGACCGAGGAGGCCAAGCTCGCCGCGTTCGCGCTGCTCGTGGACTCCGACGAGCAGCCGAACACTATCGTGCGCCAGACCGCGATGGGGTTCCAGCACACGAACGACCCCGTGTCGCTCGAGGCGGTCGTCGAGAAGTACTTCTCGAGCCTCACCACTATCTGGAAGAACCGCAGCTACCACATCGCCGAGACGCTCATCGTGGGGCTCTATCCCGCGCCGCTCGCCTCTCAGGCACTCGTGGACGCGACCCGCGCATGGCTCGACGCCAACCCCGAGACCCCGGCCCTGCGTCGCCTCGTGACGGAGAACCTCGCAGGTGTCGAGCGCGCGCTGCGTGCCCAGGCGAAGGACGCGAGCTAGCGGTACATCCCGAGTCATTGAGAGCCCGGCACCACTCTGGTGCCGGGCTCTTGTGGTACCCGAGTACGACGCGAGGGCGCAGAAGATGGTGCCGCGGGTCGATGGGGCGGGGCATCCCTTTTTCTAGCCTTGAAGCATGATCACCGCAGAAGGACTCAGCAAGCGTTACGGCGCCAAGACCGCCGTGAACGACATCAGTTTCACCGTTCAGCCGGGGCAGGTGACCGGCTTCCTCGGCCCGAACGGCGCCGGCAAATCGACGACCATGCGTATGGTCGTCGGCCTCGACCGGCCGAGCGCGGGCAGCGTGCTCGTCAACGGCAAGCGCTACGCCGAGCACACCGCACCGCTCCGCGAGGTCGGCGCCCTGCTCGACGCGAAGGCCGTGCACACGGGTCGCTCCGCCTACAACCACCTGCTCGCCATGGGCGCGACCCACGGCATCGGCAAGGCGCGCGTGCGTGAAGTGATCGGGATGACCGGACTCGAGTCCGTCGCCGGCAAACGCGTCGGCGGCTTCTCGCTCGGCATGGGCCAGCGCCTCGGAATCGCGGCAGCGCTGCTCGGGGATCCGGCGACACTCATCCTCGACGAACCGGTCAATGGGCTCGACCCGGACGGCGTGCTGTGGGTGCGCACCCTGGTCAGGTCGCTCGCCGCCGAGGGACGCACCGTGTTCCTCTCCTCGCACCTCATGAGCGAGATGGCTGTCACCGCCGATCACCTCATCGTGCTCGGCCGTGGCTCGATCATCGCGGACGCCCCGATGAAGGACATCCTCGCCGCGGCATCCGGCACCTCGGTGCGCCTGCGCAGCCCGCAGGCCGCAGCCCTCGCCCAGGCGCTCGCCGCTCCCGACGTGACCGTCGCGTCCGCCGAGAGCGACCAGCTGACCATCACCGGCCTGAGCGCTGCGCAGGTCGGCGAGACCGCCGCCCGTGCAGGCATCGTGCTGCACGAGCTCACTCCCGGCAACGCCTCCCTCGAAGAGGCCTACATGGAACTCACCCGCGACGACGTCGAATACTCGACCGGCGCCCTCACCCAGGAGGTAGCTCGATGAGCACCGCAACCATCACCGCCCCGCCCGTGCCCGCCCGAACCAGTTCGGGCTCAGGCCTGAGCGCGCCGGGCGTCATCCGGTCTGAATGGATCAAACTGCGCTCCCTGCGCTCGACCATCTGGTCGTACGCGATCGTGGTCATCGTGTCGCTCGGGATGGCGTTCCTGCTCTCGAGCACCCTCGGAAACAGCGACTTCGGACCCCTGATTGACTCCCCCGAGCGCACCCTGCTGCAGGCCGCGACCTTCGGCACCACGTTCGGCGTGCTCGTCGTCGCGGTGCTCGGTGTGCTGGTCATCAGCGGCGAGTACACGACCGGCATGGCCCGCTCGACGTTCACGGCCGTGCCGAAGCGCCTCGGCGCCCTTGCCGCGAAGGCCGTTGTGCTCTTCGTGTCGACCTTCGTGGTGGGGCTCATCAGCTCGGTCGCGTCCGGCGCTCTCGCCTTCTTCGTGCTGGCCTCGAACGGCGTGCACCCGGAGATCACCGGCGAGGTCGTCACGGGCGTGCTGCTCGCCTCGCTGTATCTCGCCGCGGTGTCCCTGTTCGCGCTCGGCCTCGGCACGATCCTGCGCTCGAGTGCGGGTGGCATCGCCGCGGCGCTCGGTGTGCTGCTCCTGCTGCCGACCATCCTCATGGTGTTCGCGAGCGTCACGCAGGCCGAGTGGGCGGCGAACCTCATCCCGTACCTGCTCGTCAATGCCGGCGAGGCCATGATCCTGCCGAGCGCCGACGGACTGGCGCTGTGGGAGTCGGCGCTCACCGTCGGGTTGTGGGCGGCTGTGCCGCTGGCTATCGGGGCCGTGCTTCTCAAGCGCCGCGACGTCTAGCAGCGTGTAGCGTTCCAACGTGACTTCACCCCCGGGTTCCCTCGACTGGCCAGCGCCGGACGAGGGAACCCGTTTGTCCGAGGCCGACCTGCGCATGCCGCGCACGCCCGGTGTGATCCGCAGGTTCTGGGCCCGGCACCCGCGCCTCACCGACTCACTCATTGCGATCGGGTACTGGCTCGGGGCGATCGGACTGACCCTGCTCACCGCTGCGGTCCCTCGCTCTGAGGTGACGCCCAAGCCGATCCCCATGGTCATCGCCGGGCTCGTGGTGCTGACCATCGCCGCCGGAGCGCTGCTGTTCCGTCGCTCCCGGCCATGGATTCCCGTCTTCGCCGCGTGGGCGGGCACACTTGCGGCGGCTCCGCTCATCGGCTTCTCCGACCTCGCGCTCATCCCGATCGCCGTCTACGGACTCGCCATCTACCGGTCGGCGCGTGCCGCCTGGATCGCCTACGCCGCCTCAGTGCCGATCTCCACGATCGCGTACCTCCTGTCGTCGCCGACCGACAACACGGACACCGGCATCGTCGGGATGACGCTCGACGGCGGCGTGCCTGCCGCGGTCTTCCTGCTGATCGTTGTGCTGGTCGCCATCAACATCGGCAACCGCAGGCGTTACGTGACCGCCCTGATCGACCGGGCCGCCCGGTTGGAACGTGAACGCGAACAGCTCGCTCGACTCGCCGCCCTCGACGAGCGCAGCCGTATCGCCCGGGAGATGCACGACATCGTCTCGCACAGCCTCACCGTGATGGTCACGCTGGCCGAAGGCTCCGCCGCGATCGCGCCCGAGGATGCGGAGCGCGCTCGTGACGGGATGCGCCGGGTCGCCGAGACGGGACGATCCGCCCTGACCGACATGCGCCGGATGCTCGGCGTTCTGAACGAGAACGAGGTGGCGGAACTCGCACCCCAGCCCGGCGTCGTCGACCTGCACGAACTCGTCGAAGGCTTCCGCACTGCCGGACTCCCGGTGCGATTCGTCTCCCGCGGACAGGAGCCAGGGGATCCCGCCCTGCAGCTCGCCGTGTACCGCATCGTGCAGGAGTCACTCACGAACGTGCTCAAACACGCGCTCGGCCCGGCGGACGTCGAGGTCGACGTGCGGTTCCGACGCGGCTCGACGTCGATCGTCGTCACGGATGACGGCGCACCCTCCACGGAGCCCATCGGCACTGGCGGGCACGGCACCGTCGGCATGCGCGAACGGGTGGCCGTGTACGGCGGCACGCTCGAGAGCGCACCCTGCCCGACCCGCGGCTGGCGCCTCGCCGCCACCCTCAATCACGACAGGAGCGGAGACGCATGAGTCAGAGCGAAGCGGGGGCGCGGGACATCCGGGTTCTCATCGTCGACGACCAGACGCTCGTGCGCATGGGCTTCCGGATGCTGCTCGATGCCGAGCCCGGCATCGAGGTGATCGCCGAAGCCGCCGATGGTGCGGAGGCAGTGCGTATCGCCTCAGCGCAGAAGCCGGACGTGGTGCTTATGGACGTGCGGATGCCCGGGCTCGACGGCATCGCGGCGACGGCCGAGATCCTGCGCCTGTCGCCGGGCACGCGCGTGCTGATCCTCACCACCTTCGACCTGGACGAGTACGCCTTCGGCGGGCTGCGCGCGGGGGCGAGCGGATTCCTGCTCAAGGACACTCGACCGACCGAGCTGCTCGCGGCGGTGCGGGCGGTTGCGGCAGGCGAGGCGGCGATCTCGCCCCGCGTCACCCGGCGCATGCTCGACCTGTTCGGCGCGCGGATGCCCGCACCGCAGGGCGGACCGCTCGAGACGCTCACACCGCGCGAGCACGAGATCCTGCTGGCGATCGGCGAGGGGCTCAGCAACGGCGAGATCGGGGAGCGCTTTGTGCTCAGCGAGTCGACCGTCAAGACGCACGTCGGGCGGGTTTTGATGAAACTCGAGCTGCGTGACCGTGTGCAGGCGGTCATCTTCGCGTTCGAGCACGGCCTCGTCGGCTGATCCAGCCCGCTTCGCTAGTTGGCGGAGCAGGCTCCGAGGCCCTCGAGGGTGAGGGACCCGTCCGTCGCGCTGAAGGTGAGCGCAGTGCCATCCGGAGTCGTCGCCTCGAGGGTGCGGATCGGGTTCGTCGCAGGTTTGGGAAGCTCGCGGGGCTCGTAGCCGAGGTCGGTCCAGGCCTCGAGCACAAGCTCGAACTTCTCGTCGCCGTCGACCGGCTCCTGCGTGAAGCGGTACTCGCCGGCCTGGGTACCGCGCAAGGTCAGGGTGTGGCTGCACTCGCGCGAGCCGAGCGCCGATGCCGACCACTCGCCGCCGACCAGTTGCTCGACCGAATCGAGCTGCTCGGCGAGGTGCGCACTCGCCTCGGCCTCGCTCGGCACGGCTGCGCAGCCCGTGAGAAGTGCGACAGCAGCAATCGAGAGGATGACGCTGCGCGAACTCATGCACCCATCCTTTCAGGTCGCGACGCGGGCCCCTCGCTAGAATTGGCAGGATATGGAAACCTTCACCTGGCCGGCCTACATGAAGGGCTTCGTCGCCTTCTTCGAGGCTTTCGAGACCCCGCTGACGGTGCTCATCATCATCATTGTCGCCGTGATCGTACGGATCGTGCTGCAGTTCGCGATCCGCCGCGTCGTCAACCGCGTTGTCTCGGGCGTCAAGAAGAAACAGAATGTCGACGACACCCAAGCGCTCTTCTCCTCCCCGCTCGCCGCGGTACGGGTCGTGCAGCGCACTCGCTCGCTCGGCACCGTGCTCAGTAACGTCGTGACCACGGCGGTCGTCGTGGTGGCCATCGTGGCCATCATCGGCAAGGTGCTGCCTGAGGCGACCGGAGCCTTCGCACTCATGACCGGTGCTCTCGGCGCCGGACTCGGATTCGGCGCGCAGAACATCATTAAGGACATCCTCAACGGGTTGTTTATGGTCGTCGAAGACCAGCTCGGCGTCGGAGACGTCGTCGACCTCGGTCCCGCGACGGGTGTGGTCGAGGCGGTCGGCATCCGCATCACGCAGGTGCGCGACGTCAACGGAACCCTCTGGTTCGTGCGCAACGGCGAGATTCTGCGCGTCGGCAACATGTCGCAGGGCTGGTCGCGCGTCATCATCGACCTCGCGGTGCCCTACGAATCCGACGTCGAGGCGGTGCAGGAGCGCATCCTCGCCACCGCACAGGGTCTCTCCACCGACGCCAAGTGGCGCTCGCGCATCCTCGAGAAGCCGGAGATCTGGGGCATCGAGTCGATCTCGGCGGAGGCCGTCGTCATCCGCCTGGTGATCAAGACCCGCCCGAACAACAAGGACGACGTCGCCCGCGAGCTGCGCGCTCGCCTCAAGCGCGGCCTCGACGAGATGGGCGTGCGGCTTCCGGCGCTCAACAGCATCGTTCTGAGCGGCTTCGAGGGAGCGGCGTCCGTCAAGGGCGCACGCCCGCCGAAGACCGCGCAGATTCCGGTGTCGACCGAGCTGCCGAAGCGTGCGGGCAAGCGCCCCACGGAACCGCGGTCGATCCAGCTACCCCCGAAGGATACGAAGTGACCGACCCGAAGATCGTGCCCAACAACGTTCCCGTCAAGGACAACTCGCCGAACCCGGTGACCCTGCGTGTGAGCCAGGGCGGGGAGTCGGTGCAGGGCAACTTCTGGGAGCAGGTCGGCGGCCGACCCACCTTCGAGAAGCTCGTGCGCAAGTTCTACGAGGGCGTCGCCACCGACCCGGTGCTACTGCCGATGTACCCGGAGCAGCCCGACCTCGAGGGCGCCATCCAGCGACTGACCGGCTTTCTCGAACAGTACTGGGGCGGCCCCGGCACCTACAGCGAGGAACGCGGCCACCCGCGACTGCGCCAGCGACACTTTCCGTTCACGGTCAACCCCGATGCCCGCGATCGCTGGCTCGCCCACATGCGCGTGGCCCTCGACAGCCTCGAGCTCTCCCCGCTGCACGACACGACCATGTGGGGGTACCTCGAGCGTGCCGCTCATGCGATGGTTAACACCTTCGACGAATAGTCACTAACAACGGAAGAGAACTCGCCATGACTGACGACACCAACGACGGCGTGCCGCCCGTTCCTCCCGTTCCGCCGACGCCCGATTCCGGCGCTCCCGATGCTGCAGTTCCGGATGCGGCCGTGCCGCCCGTCACCCCACCCGTTGCCCCGCCAGCCGGCCCTCCCGCCGGCGCGTACGCACCGCCCGCGGCGAATCCGTATGCGACCGGTCCTTCCGCTCCAGGACCGTACTCCCCCGGACCGGCCGCGCCGAGCCCGTACCAGGCCTATTCCCCGGCCAAACCGGGGGCAGGAGTGCTCGCCATTCTCGCCCTCGTGATCGGAATCCTCGCATTCCTCTTCGGTCTCGTGCCCTTCGTGGGTGCGGTATTCGCGATCGCGGGTATCGTGCTCGGCAGTCTTGCGTTGCGCAAGCCGGGTGGCAAGGGGCTGAGCATCACCGGACTCTCGCTGGCGATCCTCGCGCTGCTGACCAACATCCTGATCATCGTCGTGTGGTTCGTCATCATCCCGCAGGCAGAGTCGGCGCCCCCGTTCGGCCCCGATGACAGCCAGTTCGAAGTACCCGGCGACGAGCAGGCGGGCGGCGAACTCACCCTCTTGCCCGTGGAGACCCCGTGCTTCACCTTCGACGGGCCGTCCAGCTATCTCAACAACATCTCCACCGATGACGCCGCGCTGTGCGCGACCCAGCTCGAGCTGTGGGGCGAGCTGGAGAACGGCGAGTTCGTGAACACCGGTGTCGGGGCGATCTACGGTTCCGTCTATGTCGAACCGATCCGCGCGGAGACCACCGAGTCGTGGAGCACCGACGGTTCCGTCGACGGAGCAGTCGAGTACCTGGAAGAGAACTACTTTCCCGACTTCGGAACCGTGACCAGCCTGCGCGAACCCGTGCGCCTGGGGGGAGAGCCCGCCAACCTCAGCCGCTTCGACAGCGACTCGGCCGACACGGTCACCCGCGCGGCGATCGTCTCGTACTCGCCCAGCGCCTACCCGACAGCGAACGGCGACGTGCAGTTCTTCCTCGTCTCCGTCACCACGGTCGAGGACAACGGCGATGCGATCATCGACGCCATCCTCGACTCGTGGCAGTGGAAGTAACCGACTAGACGGCGGCGGCGAGGCCCTCGACGAGCGGTGTCGTCGGGCGGCCGATGAGTCGCGCCAGGTCACCGGGGGTTTGTCCGAGCACACCGTCGCGGATGTTCTGGTCGAGCCCGACGATGAAGCCGATCGTGCCGGCGTCGAGGCCCGCCGTAGCCAGTTCTGCGCTGTGCTCGTCGGCGGTGAGCGGTCGATAGACGACGGGAGTGCCGGCGATACGCGCGATGGTCGCCGCAAGCTCCGCGAAGTCCCACGCGGTGTCGCCGGAGAGTTCGTAGACCCTGCCAATGTGGCCGGGCTCGCTCAGCACGACGGCAGCGGCCTCGGCGTAGTCCTTGCGGCTCGCACTCGACACACGTCCATCGCCCACGCTCGCGACCACCTCGCCGGTCTGCACCGCCGTCTCGTAGACGCGGGTGTAGTTCTCGGAGTACCAGCCGTTGCGCAGGATCGTGGCCGGGATGCCGGACGCCTCGATGGCCTCCTCAGTGGCCTTGTGCTCTGGGGCCAAAATCAGCGCCGACTCGCGCGCGTCCGTCGCGCTCGTGTAGACGATGTGCTCGACGCCTGCGGCCTTCGCGGCCTCGATCACGTTCGTGTGCTCGGCGACACGGCTGCCGGGCACGCTCGACGAGACCAGCAGAAGGTGGTCGACGCCGTCGAGCGCGGCGGCGATCGTGTCCGGCTTTGTGTAGTCCAATTCGACGGTGTGGATGCCGCGTGCCGCCAGTTCAGCGAGAACCTCGGGCCGGCGCGCCCCCGCGACGATCGTGTCGGCGGCGATGCCGCGCTCGAGGAGGGCTTCGATGGCGAGGCGGCCGAGGTGGCCGGAGGCGCCGGTAACGAGGATGGTCATGGGGGTTCCTGTTCTGTCGGGTACTCGGGTCTGTCAGGTACTCCGGGAACAACTCGGTGACGTGTCACCGAATTCCCGCGTTACATCACCCGGTGGATCAGCGGCACACCCGGACGGTAGGCGAGGTGAACATAGGAGGGGGCGTCGAGTAGCACCAGATCCGCGCGGGCGCCGACCCGCAGCACCCCGATATCGTCACGACGGAGCGCACGCGCGCCGCCCGCGGTTGCGCTGTGGAGGGCCTCGGCGGGGGACATCCCGAGATCGCGTACGGCGACGGCAATGCAGAACGGCATGGACGACGTGAAGCTCGAGCCCGGATTGCAGTCGGTCGCGATCGCGACTCGCGCGCCCGCATCGAGCAGGCGGCGCGCGTTCGGGTACGGCTGACGGGTCGAGAACTCGACGCCGGGCAGCAGGGTCGCGACGGTCTCCGAACCCGCGAGGGCGTCGACGTCGGCGTCGCTGAGAAAGGTGCAGTGGTCGACGGATGCCGCGCCGAGCTCAACCGCGAGACGCACGGCGGCGGATTCACCGAGTTGCCCGGCATGCATCCGCGCGCCGAGGCCGTGTGCCATGCCCGCTTCGAGGATCTCGCGCGCCTGGTCCAGGTCGAACGCGCCGGTCTCGCAGAAGACGTCGATCCACTTCGCATACGGCGCGACGGCATCGAGCATCTCGCCGGTGACGAGGGCGACGTAGTCGTCGGGGCGGTCGGCGTACTCGGCCGGCACGACGTGCGCTCCGAGGAAAGTGGTCTCCTCGGTGAGCTCGCGGGCGAGGCGCAGGGCGCGGGTCTCGTCGACGACGGTGAGCCCGTAGCCGCTCTTGATCTCCACGGTGGTCGTTCCCTGCGCACGCATCTCGGCGACGAGTGCGGTGGCGTTGGCGAGCAGCTGCTCGTCGGTCGCGGCGCGGGTCAGCCCGACCGTGCGCCGGATGCCGCCCGCCGCGTACCTCTCGCCCTTCATCCGCGCCTCGAACTCGTCCGTCCGGTCGCCGGCGAAAACGAGGTGACTGTGGCTGTCGACGAAGCCCGGGATGACGCAGCGCCCCGCAGCGTTGATGTGTTCGTCTGCGGCTGGCGCTGTGCTCGAGTCGCCGATCCACGCGATCATGCCGTCCTCGACGACCACCGCGGCGTTGCGCAGCTCTGCCGTGAGCTCGCCCACCTGTGGATCGTTGGTGACCAGCAGTCCGATGTCGTCGATGAGTGTCGTGGTCATGGGCGCGAGCCTAGCCCGGCCGCTGCCTCGAGCACACAGAGTGCGACGAGGCGGATGGTGCGCTGGTCGGGGGTGTCGGCGGTGGCATCCACTTCGGTGAGGTCGATCGACTCGACACTCGGGTGCGCTCCCGCAGCCCGCGCGGCAGCCCGCAACTCGTGGGCGGCGATACCGCCCGGAACCGAAGCGGGGCAGCCCGGAGCGACGGAGCGATCGCAGACGTCCACGTCGAGGTCCACGTGGACGGGTCCACCGGCGGAGCCCGCGATCTCGAGCGCCTCGGCCACTACATCCGCCATGGGGCGGCGGTGCAGCTCATCACGATGGATCACGGTGATCCCGTAGTCGGCGGCGCGCGCCGCGTAGTGCGCCGAATTGGCGAAATCGGCGATGCCGACCTGCACCACGCGGGTGCCTGCGAGCCCGAGTTCGATCAGACGGCGAACCGGGGACCCGTTGCTCACGCCGTCGCGCAGGTCGTGGTGGGCGTCGAGCGTGACGAGCCCGGCGGTGTCCAGCCGGGATCCCCAGGTGCCCAGGGCCGCCGGCACGGTTGCGGCATTGTCCCCGCCGAGCGCCACGACGAGCCGGGATACGGCGGCGGCGTGGGCGACGAGGGCCGTGGCATCCTCTTCGAAACCGTCGGGGGCTGTCGCGTCGCCGAAATCGGCGAACCGCAGGGCGAGCGGGGTGCGGGCGAATTCGCTGTAGTAGCGCAGGGCGTCCCGAACCGCGGTGGGTGTCTTGTCGGCACCCGTCGCCGACAGCGAGGTGCGGAAGGTGGGCAGACCGACGAGGGCGAGGTCGACGGGGTCACCGGTCGGTGCCGGCCAGTCGCCGGAGCGGGGCCAGTGCGGGTCTACGGAGAGCGGCATCAGCTGACCCTGTCGTGAATGGGGCTGTCCTGCCCCGGCCCCTCGGTCATCGGGATGCGAACGCCCAACCGAGAAGCCACCTCGATCGCCTCGTCGTATCCCGCGTCCGCGTGGCGGATCACGCCCATCGCCGGGTCGTTGGAGAGCACCCGGGCGAGCTTCTGCGCGGCGAGCTCGGTGCCGTCGGCGACCGTCACCTGGCCGGCGTGGATGGAGCGGCCGATGCCGACCCCGCCGCCGTGGTGGATCGACACCCAGGTCGCGCCGGAAGCCGTGTTGACGAGGGCGTTGAGCAGCGGCCAGTCGGCGATCGCGTCGGAGCCGTCCTTCATGGCCTCCGTCTCTCGGTAGGGCGAGGCGACGGACCCCGAGTCGAGGTGATCGCGACCGATCACGATGGGCGCGCTGAGCTCGCCCGAGGCGACCATCTCGTTGAACCTGAGCCCCGCGAGGTGACGCTCGCCGCAGCCGAGCCAGCAGATGCGGGCCGGCAGCCCCTGGAAGTGCACACGCTCCCCCGCCATGCGGATCCACTTGGCGAGCTGTATGTTGTCGGGGAACAGCTCGAGGATCGCACGGTCGGTCGCCGCGATGTCTACCGGGTCGCCGCTGAGCGCCGCCCAGCGGAACGGTCCCTTGCCCTCCGAGAACAGCGGGCGAATGTAGGCGGGAACGAAGCCCGGGAACGCGAAGGCATCCGCGTAGCCCGCGGTCAGCGCCTCGGTGCGGATGTTGTTGCCGTAGTCGAAGACCTCGGCACCCGCCTTCTGGAAGCCGACCATCGCCTCCACCTGCTTCGCCATTGAGCGACGGGATGCCTCGATGAAGCCGGGCTCCTCGCGCGCTGCCGCCCATTCCTCGAAGCTGTACTCCACCGGCAGGTAGGCGAGCGGGTCGTGCGCGCTCGTCTGGTCGGTGACGATATCGATCTGTGCGTTCATCGCCAGCAACTCCGGGAAGACGGAGGCGGCATTACCGAGCAGGCCGATCGAGAGGGGCTGTTTCCCGTCGCGCGCCGTGTACGCCAGTTCCAGTGCCTCATCGACGGATGCAGCGATCACGTCGAGATAGCGGTGCTCGAGGCGGCGCTGGATGCGCGAGGCGTCGACATCCACACAAATGGCAACACCGTCATTCATGGTGACGGCGAGCGGCTGCGCGCCACCCATCCCGCCAAGCCCGCCGGTCAGGGTGATCGTGCCGGCGAGGGTTCCGCCGCGCCCGTTCGCGACGGCCGCGAAGGTCTCGTAGGTGCCCTGCAGGATGCCCTGGGTGCCGATGTAGATCCACGAACCGGCCGTCATCTGGCCGTACATCGTGAGGCCCTTCTTCTCCAGGCGGCGGAACTCGTCCCAGTTGGCCCAGTCGCCGACCAGGTTGGAGTTCGCGATGAGCACCCGGGGCGCCCACTCGTGGGTCTGCATGATCCCCACCGGTTTGCCGGATTGCACGAGCAGGGTCTCGTCGTCCTTCAGCGTCTCGAGCGAGCGCACGATCGCGTCGAAGCTCTCCCAGTTGCGGGCCGCCTTGCCGGTACCGCCGTAGACGACGAGCTCGTCGGGGTGCTCCGCGACCTCCGGATCGAGGTTGTTCTGCAGCATGCGCAGCACGGCCTCCTGCTGCCAGCCGAGGGTGTGCAGTTCTGTGCCACGGTGGGCGCGGACGGGTCGGGGACCACTCATGAGATTTCTCCTCCTGCGTTGCGTGCTGCTGCCAATAGGGTGCCGTCGACGACGAGTTCGTGGGCGATCGCGATCTCCGCCGCGAGGTAGCGGTCGGTGCCGGGTCCCTCGACCCGGGTTCTGAGGGCTGCGACGACTCCGGATGCCACGGCTCCAGGCACCACGGGCGCCCGCATGTCCATCGCTCGCGCCGCGGTGAGAAGCTCGATCGCGACGACGCGCGACAGCCCATCGATGGACTTTCGCAGCTTGCGTGCCGCATGCCATCCCATCGACACGTGATCCTCCTGCATCGCGCTCGACGGGATCGAGTCGACGCTCGCCGGCACTGCGAGGCGCTTGAGTTCGCTCACGATGCCGGCCTGGGTGTACTGCGCGATCATGTGACCGGAGTCGACGCCGGGGTCGTCGGCGAGGAACGGGTTCAGCCCGTGGTTTCGGCTCGCGTCGAGGAAGCGGTCGGTGCGGCGCTCGCTGATGCTCGCGAGGTCGGCGACCGCGATCGCGAGGAAGTCGAGCACGTAGCCGACCGGTGCGCCGTGGAAGTTTCCGTTCGACTCGACCCGGCCGTCGATCGTGACCACGGGGTTGTCGATCGCGCTGGCCAGCTCCCGCTCGGCCACCATCGTCGCGTGGGACATCGTGTCGCGCACGGCTCCGTGCACCTGGGGTGCGCAGCGCAGCGAGTAGGCATCCTGAACGCGGGTGAACTCGGTCGGGTGGCTGAGCATGGGCGACTCTTTGAGGATGCTCCGCATGTTCGCAGCACTCGTGGCCTGGCCCGGATGCGGGCGCAGCGCGTGCAGGTCGGCGGCGAACACGGCGTCGGTTCCGGTGAGTCCCTCAACACTCATCGCGGCCGCGAGATCCGCTGTGGCCACGAGGGCCTGCAGGTCCGTGAGCGCGAGCACGAGCATCCCGAGCATGCCGTCTGTGCCGTTGATGAGGGCGAGGCCCTCTTTCTCCTCGAGCACGAGCGGCGTGATGCCGGCGTTTGCGAGCGCTTCACCGGCCGGTGTGAGGATGCCGTTCACCCGCACCTCGCCCTCGCCGAGCGCGGCCAGCGCGCAGTGGGCGAGCGGGGCGAGGTCACCCGAACAGCCGAGGCTGCCGTACTCGCCCACGACCGGCGTGATTCCGGCGTTGAGGATCGCGGCGTAGGTTTCGGCGACGACCGGTCGCACGCCGGTGCGCCCCGTGGCGAGAGTGGAGAGACGCAGCAGCATCAGGGCGCGCACAACCTCGCGCTCGACCTCTGGGCCGGAGCCGGCCGCGTGGCTGCGGATGAGCGACACCTGCAGCTGGGCGCGCAGGGCGACCGGGATCTGCTTGCTCGCGAGCGCGCCGAACCCGGTCGAGACGCCGTAGTGCGGGCGGCTGTCGTTGGCCATCGCCTCGATCACCGCGCGGCTTCGGGCCATCTCCTGCTTCGACTCGGCACCGAGTTCGATGTGGGCGTCCTGTCGCGCGACGGCGACCACCTGTTCGAAGGTCAGCGCCCCGGTTCCGATCGTCACGATTGTCATGACTGTAATTAGAGCGGTTCGAAGGCTCCCATCACCGCTATTCTGTCTGGGATACCAGATGAACGGACGGCCATGACCCAGGTACCCGCCGCGCGCCAGACCCTGCAGGTGATCAAGTACCTCGCGAGCCATGGCGGGCCGGTTCGCGCCTCGACCGTTGCCCGGGACCTCGGACTGCCGCGATCGACGACCTATCATCTGTTGCGGGTACTGCAGGATGAGGGCTTCCTCGTCCACTCTCCGGAGAACCAGGCCTACGCGCTCAGTCCGCTGCTCGCGGAGCTCGGGTCATCGGTGCTCGGGTCGGCCTCGCTCGGCCGGCTCGCCCAGCCCGTGCTCGAGCGGCTCGTCGCGGAGACCGGGCTACAGGTCGTGGCGCACCTCGGGCTGCTCAACCACTCGGATGTCGTCTACGCGTCGAAAGTCGCCGCCTCCCGCGCGCCTGCCGTGGTCACGAGCATCGGCGTGCGCCTGCCCGCCCACCTCACCGCCACCGGTCGCGCGATGCTGGCGGCGCTGCCCGCCGCCCAGGTCGATGCCATCTATCCGGATGCAACGGCCCTCGTCACCCGCAGCGGCCCCGGTCCCACCACTCTCGCCGCCCTCGGCTCGCTGCTCGCCGACACGCGCGACCGCGGCTGGGCGGTAGAGGACGGCGACATCACCCTCGAGTACGCGTCGGTCGCGGCGGCGGTGCTCGACCATAACGGGTATCCGGCGGCGGCCGTGGGGCTCACGTTCCGGGGCGCGGCGATCGACGACCGCGAGTGGAGGGCGCTCGGCCGGGCCACCCGCAACGCGGCCGAGGCGCTCTCGCGGAGGATCCGGGGGAAGGCATAGCTAGGCTTTACCGCATGACCCGCGCCGCGCTGCCCAACATCCGCATGGTGGCGATGGGTGGCACGATTGCGGGGGCCGCGGCATCCAGCACCGACACCACCGGCTACCGTGCCGGAGCAACCGGGGTCGACGACCTGCTCGCGCAGCTACCCGAACTTCACGCGATCGCGCGGGTCGACGGGGAGCAGTTCGCGCAGATCGACTCCTCTGACCTCACCGGCGAGCTGCTGCTCGGACTCGCCCGGCGGGTCACCTCGATTCTCGCCGAGGACGCCGTGGACGGAGTGGTCATCACGCACGGCACGGACACACTCGAGGAGACCGCCTACTTTCTGCACCTGACCGTGCGCTCGGCCAAGCCCATCGTCGTCGTCGGATCGATGCGGCCCGCTACGGCGCTCAGCGCGGACGGACCCATGAACGTGTTCGGCGCGGTCACCGTCGCCGCGTCCCCTGCGGCCGCCGGGCAGGGGGTGCTCGTGGTGATGAACGACGAGATCCACACGGCGCGCGACGTGACCAAGTCGTCGAGCCTGCGCGTCTCCTCGTTCGAGTCGCCGCACGGGCCGCTCGGGGCAGTGATCGCGGGCGTTCCCGTGTTCTACCGCTCGGTGTCGCGGCCGCACACGCTCGCGTCGGAGTTCTCCCTCGCGGGCATCGAGTCACTGCCGACGTCGGCCGTTGTCTACGCGCATTCTGGCCTCGACGCGCGCTTCATCGAGGGACTCGCCGGATACGACGTCATCGTGCACGCCGGCTTCGGCAATGGCACCGTCGCCTCTCGCCTGATCGACGCGCTGGCCGCGACGGGCGCGCTGCTGATCCGCGCGACGCGCACCGGCAGCGGCCAGGTGACGACGATCGGTGCGAGTGCGGATGCCGCGAACTCCTGGATCACCGTCGACGACCAGAATCCCCAGCGCGCCGCCCTGCTCGGCGCGCTCGCCCTCACCGTCACCCGCGATCCCAGCGAGCTGCAGCGCATCTTCCTCAGGTACTGACCCCACCCGGCCGCCCTTCCGCCCAGTACTTCGTTCCCAAATGCAGGATGGAAGCGGTTGCGGCGTCGGAACCGTCCCCGTACATCCGGGAACTGGCGGAAAACGGTCCTGCATGTGGGAACAACAAACCGTCGTCTCGGGGCGGACGATAGCGCGCGCATGAGCACTGACTTCGGGTTCGTCTATGGCGAGTGGCATATCCTCAACCGCACGCTGCGCGACGCTTTGACGGCGGAAAGACTTTCCGCCGCAGCTCGGTGATGGATTTCACACGCCGCTGAGCGTGACCGTCCACTCGGAACCCGGCTCGCCGGGTGTGCCGTCCTGCACATCGAATCCCGTCACGCGCAGGCCCGCCCGCACGGCAAGCTCTTCGAACGACTCGGGAGTGTGCCAGTGGATGAGCCACTCACGGTCGTCGGCCGATCTGACTCCGTCGGCGGTCTTCTCGTAGCGCAGGAGTGTGGTCTGCGTGCGAGAGACCTCATCCCGGATCTGGCTGACGGTCGTCACTCGGAGCTCGGCACCATCGGCGTCGATCGTCTCGTTGATTGCGCCCATGTCGCCGGGCGGTGTGCCGCGGGGAACGAACAGGGGAACGAGTGTGCTGCCGCCCTCAGCGAGATGTGCGCGAATCCGTTCGAGGGACGCCAGCACCGTCTCGTCATCCGGGAGCAGCGTGATGGTTGGGCCGGCAAGGAAGATCGAGCGATAGGAGAACGGCAGGTCGAGTTGCTCCATCCGCTGGCAGAACACGGTCGCATCCAGTCCGCCTTCGCGGGCGAACGAGCGCAGACGAGAGAGCATGTCCTTTGACGAGTCCACCCCGTGGACCTCGTATCCACGGCGCAGCAGTTCGAGCATCGGCTCACCATCCCCGCAACCCAGCTCGAGCGCGGGTTGACCCGACTGGTCGATGAAGGCGGCGTATGGCTCCCAGGACTGCGCACTCGACTTGAGTGCGCCATACAGTTCGGCAACGATGCCCGTGTAGAAGTGCGATGGTTCCATCTTTTTAGTGAATCCAAGGCGTGGGCAGCGCTAGGGCTTACCCGGCTTCTCGGGCTTGCCCGGCTTCTCGGTGCCCTTACCCGGCTTCTCGTTGGTCACGGTCGGCGTCGGCGTCGGTTCGGGCTCCGGGATGAGCGCCTCGAGATCGGCGCGCACCGCGTCGATCGCGGCCTGGATGGTCGCGGCACGCTCCTCGGATACGTCGTTGGCGGCCACAGCGTCATCCAGAGTCGTCTGCAGGGCGTCGAGTTGCTCGATCGCGCCCGTCACGTTGCCGTCGGCAGCGAGGGTCGCCACCTCGACGACGGAGGTCTGCAGCTGGTCGGCGGCCGAGGCGTCCAGCTCGGTGGACTCGGCCGACGCACACCCGGCAAGGGCCAGGACCGCGGCGAGCACGAGGGCGGCGCGCATCACGGGGTCACGCTCTCGAGCAAGCGCTGCAGGGAGGTGCCGAGCTCCCCCTCGTTGACCGGCAGCTCGCGGGTGGTCTGTGGCGCCTCGGTAGCTGGCATCAGACGCGGGATGACGATCGCCGTCAGCACGAGCAGCAGAACCGCGGCGAGTATCGCCCACAGGGCTCGGCGCGGGCGGCGGGTCGGGGTCGGGGTCGGGGTCGGGGTCGGGGTCGACGCAGGGAGCACGCGGGTCGCGGGGGCGGCGAGCACCTCGGTCTGCTGCAGCGCTGCTTTTCCCGCGTCGGCCTCGAGCACACGGGTCGGCTGGTCGACTGACTGCGTCGAGTGATCGAAGGACTGCGTCTGCCGCGCAAGAGCTTCCGTCGGCCGGTTCAGTGCCTCCGTCGGCCGGTCCAGCACGGCCGTCGCTACCAGCGTCGGCACGGCGACCGGGGCGCCTGCGGCGATCCCCCGGGCTGCCACCGAGACGTCGAGGGCGGTGGGCCGGTCGGTGGGCTCGCGGGACGTCATCGCGGTGAGGAGCGCGACCCAGTCCGCGCCGAGCACCGCAGGGATCTCCGGGTCACGACCGAGCCGCGCCGATACCGACTCGGCCATGGAGCCGGCGAACTCGCGACGCCCGGTCAGCGCCTCGAGCACCACAAGCCCCAGCGAGTAGACGTCCGTGGCGGGGGTGATCGTGCGGCCGAGCGCCTGCTCCGGGCTGAGGAAGGCCGCGGTGCCGATGATCGTGCCGGTCGCGGTGATGCCCGTCGAGTCGACGAGTGACGCGATGCCGAAGTCGGCGAGCTTGGCGCGGAACTCCCGGTCCGGCAGCGCCGAATCGGCGAGCAGCACGTTCGCGGGTTTGATGTCGCGGTGAACGATACCGTTCTGGTGCACCACGTGGAGCCCCTCCGCAAGGTCCGCGGTCAGGTGCGCCGCGTCGGCCGAAGAAACGGGCCCGGCTGCGATCCGCTCGCCCAGGTTGGATCCATCAACGAGCTCCATGACGAGGCACAGGTGCTCCTCGTCATCCGTGTCGCTCGCGAGAGGTGCGGCGTCGAACAGGGTCACGAGGGACGAGTGGCTGAGGCTCGCGAGCAGGCGCACCTCATTGCGCTGGCGCTGGGCACCCGCAGTGTCCGCGGCCGTGCCGTCGCCGGAGAGTACCTTGAGCGCGACCAGCCTGCCGAGCGACTCGTCCCGTGCGCGATACACGGAAGCCATACCGCCCACACCGATGAGCGACTCGACGCGATAGCGGTCACCGAAAAGGCTGCCGATCGCCATGCCAGCCACGGGTCCTCCTCCGTCGGGTACTCAGTCCATCGTAGGCCGAACCCGCGCGAGCACCCGCTCCGCATGCCGGACCACGGGGCCGTCCACCATCCGTCCGTCGAGGCGGAACACCCCACCGTTCGACGCCGCGGCCTCCACGATGCGCCGAGCCGCGTCCAGCTCGGCGTCCGTCGGCCGAAACGCCGCGCGAACCGTCTCGACCTGCGAGGGGTGGATGACGGCACTCGCCGCAAAACCCGAGGCCGCTGCATCCCGGGCTTCGGCGTCCAGCCCCTCGAGGTCGGCGATGTCGACGTGCACGGCATCGATCGCTGCCTTGCCCGAGGCGCCGGCCGCGAGCAGTACCGAACTGCGCGCGTGCCTAGCGATGTCGCGATACGTGCCGTCGGCGAATCGGGATGACGTTCCCCCGAGGGAGGCGACAAGGTCCTCGGCGCCCCACATCAGCGCCACGACCTGCGGCAGGGCCGCGATCGAGGGGGCGGCCAGCACGCCGGTCGCCGTCTCGCAGAGAGCGATCACGGAGAACCGATCGAGGCCCGAGAGCTGCTCGGCACTCTCGCTCTTCGCCACCATCACCGTGCGATACGGAGTGTGCGCGAGGGCCACGAGATCGTCGGCGAAGAAACCCGAGTCGAACGCGTTGAGCCTAACGATGGTCCGCACCGGGTCGAGAGACGACCCGGTCAGCGCATCGCGAGCGGCGCCTTTGTGTTCGGGGGCGACGGCATCCTCGAGGTCGAGGATGACGGCGTCGGCTCGCGCGGCCGCCTTCTCAAACCGGTCGGGCCGATCTGCCGGGCAGAACAGCAGCGACGGCCCCATCTCGAAGCTGCTCACGGGGCGCACCGCACCAGGGTCGTGCGCACCGCGACCGCGACGACCGTGCCGTCCTGGTTGCGTCCGGTGTGCTCGAGGGTGACGATCCCCTGCCCGGGGCGGGACGCGGAGAGCCGCTTCTCGAGCACGCGGGTCTCCGAGTAGAGAGTGTTTCCCGCAAACAGCGGATGCGGGAAGACCACCGAGCCGAACCCGAGATTCGCGACGATCGTGCCCTGCGTGAGCTGGGCGACCGAGGCGCCGACGATCGTCGACAGGGTGAACATCGAGTTCACGAGCCGCTGGCCGAACTCCTGCTTCTCCGACCATGCCGCGTCCAGGTGCAGAGCCTGCGTGTTCATCGTCATGGTCGTGAACAGCGTGTTGTCGGCCTCGGTCACCGTGCGACCGGGGCGATGCAGGTAGCGGGCGTCGAGGTCGAACTCCTCGAACCAGAGGCCGCGCTGTTCGATATCCATCAGAAGCCCAGCTCTCGCGAGATCACCATGAGCTGCACCTCGGTGGTGCCCTCACCCACCTCGAGAATCTTCGAGTCGCGGTAGTGCCGCGCCACGGGGTTCTCATTCATGAACCCGTAGCCACCGAAGATCTGCGAAGCGGCGCGAGCGTTATCCATCGCGGCCTCACTGCCGAGGAGTTTCGCCATGCTGGCCTCCATTTTGAAAGGGACGCCGGCATCGATCCGCCGTGCAGCGTCGTACCAGGCCAGGCGTGCGGCGTGCACCTTCGCCTGCATCCGCGCGATCGTGAACGCGATGTGCTGGTTCTCGCCAATGGCCTTGCCGAACACGTTGCGGGTCTTCGCGTATCGGATGGCCTCCTCGAGACAGCCCTGCGCGGCACCCGTGCAGAGTGCGGCGAAGGCGACCCGGCCCTCGTCGAGCGTTTCGATGAAGTTCGCAAAGCCGCGACCCCGCTCACCGAGCAGGTTCGCCTCGGGAACCCGCACATTCTCGAAGGTCAACGGATGGGTGTCGGAGGTGTGCCAACCGACCTTGTCATAAGCGGGCTCGACGGTGAAACCGGGGGTGCCGCTCGGGACGAGGATCGCGCTGAGCTCGGGCCGCCCGTTGTCCCTCGTGCCGGTCACCGCGGTCACCGTCACCAGCCGTGTGATCTGCGTGCCCGAGTTGGTGATGAACTGCTTCGAGCCGTTGATCACCCACTCGCCATCCACCAGTTCCGCGGTCGTCTTCGTGCCCGCGGCATCGGATCCCGCGTCGGCTTCGGTGAGTCCGAAGCCGGCAAGCGCCTTGCCCGACGCGAGCACGGGCATCCACTCGTCCTTCTGCGCTTCGGTACCGCGTCGGAAGATCGGCATCGCACCCAGCCCGACGCCCGCCTCGAGGGTCACGCCGATCGACTGGTCGACGCGGCTGAGCTGCTCGATGGCGAGCCCGAGTTCGAAGTAGCTGCGCCCCTGTCCGCTGTACTGCTCGGGGAAGGGCAGGCCGAACAGCCCCATCTCCCCCATCGTCGCGATGATGTCGTACGGAAGCTCGCGCTTCGTGTCGTACTCGTACGCGGCCGGCGCGACGACCGTGTCGGCGAACTCACGCACCTCGTCGCTGAGGGCCTGTTCCGCGGGGCTGAGTTCGTGGCTCATTCGTGCTCCTCCTGGTGTGGGGTAGTGATCTGTGCGACGACCTGGTCGAGTGTGACGAGGTCGCCTACGCGCAGGGACAGGGTGACTGTCCCGGCTACGGGGGCGAGCAGTTTGTGCTCCATCTTCATCGCCTCGACGGTGATGAGAACCTGGCCGACCTCGACGGTGTCCCCGTCGGAGACACCGACCGCAACGACCGTGCCGGGCATCGGAACCCGCACGTCGGGACTGACCGCGCCGGGCTCGCGGGTCATCGCCGCGAGTTGCTCGGCAAGTCGCTGTTCGCGACCGACGATGCGCAGTTCGGCACTGAATCGTGCGCCGCTGATCCACAGGCTGTCGCCGTCGCGCACGATGGTCGGGGTGGTGGTCACGCCGTCCAGCTCGATGCTGCTGTTCCGGATGCCGCCGCTCATGGTCCGCGCTCCGATCGCGACCTGCGCATCCTCGGCCGTCCCGGTGAGAAGCACCTCCACGTTCTCTCCCGAAACCGCGGACAGCACGTAGCGCGTCGGCCTCGCCACTCCCAGCCGCCAGCCGCTCGGGCTCTTCCACGGCCCGGTCGACGCCCGCTGCGCGTGCAGCCACAGGGCGGCAGCGGCGAACATGTCGTCATCGGGGGTTCGCGCCGGGATCGCCGGCAGCAAGCGCTCAATCAGCCCGGTGTCCAGGTCGCCCGCACGCACCTCGGGCGCGTCGACCAGGTCGCGCAGGAACTCGAGGTTGTTGTGCAGCCCGAGGATCACCGTGTCACCGAGCGCCGCAGACAACCGCGCGAGCGCCGTGGCCCGATCCGGGCCGTGGGCGATGACCTTGGACAGCATCGGGTCGTAGGAGCCGCCGATGGTGAGCCCCTCCGCAAGACCGCTGTCGACCCGAACGTCAGCGGGCTCACGAAGGGACAGTATGGTGCCGGTCGTCGGCAGGAAGCCGCGCCCGGGATTCTCCGCGTAGACGCGCGCCTCGACGGCATGGCCGGTGACTGTGACGTCATCCTGCGCGAACGACAGCGGCTCGCCTGCGGCGATGCGCAGCTGCCATTCGACGAGGTCGATACCGGTGACCAGTTCGGTGACCGGGTGCTCGACCTGCAGTCGGGTGTTCATCTCCATAAAGAAGAACTCGGTCGGGTCGTTCGCGGAGACGAGGAACTCGACGGTTCCGGCTCCGGTGTAGTCGACGGACCGGGCGACCTCGCAGGCCGCCTCGCCGATGCGCGCGCGGGTGGCCGCGTCAAGCAGCGGGCTCGGCGCCTCCTCGACGACCTTCTGGTGCCGGCGCTGCAGAGAACACTCCCGTTCACCCACATGCAGGGTGGTGCCGTGCGCATCGGCAAGCACCTGCACCTCGATGTGACGCGGACGCTCGACGAGTCGTTCGAGGAACAGGGTGTCGTCGCCGAAGGCCGCGGCCGCCACGCGTCGGGCCGTGGCCAGCGCGTCGGGCAACTCGTCCGCCGCGCGCACCACCTCCATGCCCTTGCCGCCTCCGCCCGCCGAGGGCTTGACGAGGAGGGGGAAGCCGACGTCGTTCGCCGCTTCCGCAAGAGTCGCGTCACCCATGCCGGGCTCGGCGATGCCCGGGATCACGGGAACACCGAGCGCCGAGACGTGCTTCTTGGCGCGGATCTTGTCGGCCATGAGGTCGAGAGCCGTGACATCCGGACCGATGAAAACGAGCCCGGCGTCGGCGCAGGCTCGGGCGAACTCGACGTTCTCGCTGAGGAAGCCGTAGCCGGGGTGGATGGCCTGGACGCCGGCCGCCGCGGCGATCACTGCGGGGATGTCGAGGTAGCTCAGGATGCGCACGGCCGCGTCGGCGAGCGCGACATGGCGCGCCCCGCGGTCGGCGTCGGTGTATACCGCGACCGAGCGGATACCGAGCGAGCGCAACGTGCGGATCACCCGGCCGGCAATCTCGCCCCGGTTGGCGACGAGTACGGATTCGAACATTCCCGTCACATCCGGAACAGGCCGAAGCCCGGCTCGGGGAGCGGCGCTCCCGCGCACACGTCAAGGGCGAGCCCGAGCACCGTGCGGGTGTCGGCGGGGTCGATGATGCCGTCGTCCCAGAGACGGGCGGTCGAGTAGTACGGGTTGCCCTGGGTCTCGAACTGCTCGCGGATGGGCGCTTCGAATGCGGTCTTCTCGTCAACGGTCCACTCGCTGGCGCCCTGCTTGACCGTGCTCAGCACCGACGCCGCCTGCGGTCCGCCCATGACCGAGATGCGGGCGGCCGGCCACATCCAGAGGAAGCGCGGCGAGTATGCGCGGCCGCACATCGAGTAGTTGCCGGCACCGAACGAGCCGCCGATCACGACGGTGAGCTTGGGCACGCGCGTGGTCGCCACGGCGGTCACCATCTTGGCGCCGTGCTTGGCGATGCCGCCGGCCTCATAGTCGCGCCCGACCATAAAACCGGAGATGTTCTGCAGGAAGACCAGCGGAATCCCCCGCTGGTCGCACAGTTCGATGAAGTGCGCGCCCTTGGTGGCCGACTCGCTGAACAGCACGCCGTTGTTCGCGACGATACCGATCGGGTGCCCGTGCAGCCGCGCGAAGCCGGTGACGAGGGTCGCGCCGTACTCCTTCTTGAACTCGTGGAATTCGCTCGCGTCGACCAGCCGCGCGATCACCTCGCGCACGTCGTACGCCTCCTGCACGTCCGTCGGCACGACCCCGTAGAGCTCGCCCTCATCGGCCAGCGGTTCACGACTCGGGATGACGCTCCACGGCGCCTCTATCGCCTTCGGCAGCGTCTCCACGATGTCCCGCACCAGCTGCAGCGCATGGCGGTCGTTCTCGGCCAGGTGGTCGGTCACCCCGGACACCCGTGCGTGCACCTCGCCGCCGCCCAGCTCCTCGGCGGTCACGATCTCGCCGATCGCGGCCTTCACCAGCGGTGGCCCGCCGAGGAAGATCGTGCCCCGTCCGCGCACGATGATCGTTTCGTCACTCATTGCCGGAACGTAGGCGCCGCCCGCCGTGCAGGAGCCCATCACGGACGCGATCTGCGGGATCCCCGCCGCCGACATGCGCGCCTGGTTGAAGAAGATGCGGCCGAAGTGGTCCCGATCGGCGAAGACCTCGTCCTGCCGCGGCAGGAACGCGCCGCCGGAGTCGACGAGGTAGATGCACGGCAGGCGGTTCTCGAAGGCGATCTCCTGTGCGCGCAGGTGCTTCTTCACCGTGAGCGGAAAGTAGGTGCCGCCCTTGGTGGTCGCATCGTTCGAGATCACGAGTACGTGGCGGCCGTGCACCAGACCGATTCCGGCGATGACGCCCGCAGCGGGAACCTCGTCGCCGTAGAGCCCGTTGGCGGCGAGCGGGGCGATCTCGAGGAACGGGCTGCCGTCGTCCAGCAACTCGTCGATGCGTTCCCGCGGGAGCAGTTTGCCGCGCGCAACGTGACGCTCGCGGGAGGCCGCGGTGCCCCCGAGTGCGGTGCGGGCGAGTCTCTCGCGCAGCTCGGACACGAGCATCCGCTGGTCTGCGTCGTTTCTCTCGAACGTCGCACCGCGCGTTGTACTCAGAGTCTTCATCGACTGTGCTCCCGGCTTGTGGCCTGCTGCAGGTGGGTTAGTGGTGACTAACTGGGATTCAGGTTAGTCGCGGTTAACCGGAATGTCTAGACTGTGGTCATGGAACCCACGGCCCGCAGCCTCGCCAAGGCAGATCGTCGGCAGTCGTTGCTGGATGCCGCGGCGCGCCTCTACGCCGAGCGCGGGTTTCCCCGAGTCTCTCTCGAGGATCTCGGCGCGGCCGCCGGCGTGAGCGGACCGGCCGTCTATCGGCACTTCGCTGGCAAGCAGGCTGTGCTGGCCGCACTGCTCATCGAGGTCAGCGAGGGGCTCGTCGAGGGTGGGCGGCGCGTGATCAACTCGGCACCGGATGCGCGGACGGCGCTCGAGGAGCTCGTAGCCTTCCACGTGGAGTTCGCGCTCTCCAATCCCGACGTCATCGTGGTGCAGGATCGCGACCTCGCGAGCCTCACCGAGGACGACAACGAGGCCGTGCGACGCCTGCAGCGCACGTATATCGACGCCTGGGTGGACGTGCTCGCGGAGCTGCACCCGGGTGTTCCCCGTACCGACCTGCGCATCCGCGCGCGCGCGACCTTCGGCCTCATCAATTCGACGCCGCACAGTGCCCGAAGCGCGGCTCGCCCCTCGGTGCGCGCGCTGCTCACGGCGATGGCGCTCGCGGCGCTGAGCAGTTAGCGCGGCGAGTTAGATCCTCGCGAGCGCCGTCCCCGGCTCCTCGAGGATCGCACCGACCTCGGCCAGGAAGCGGGATCCCTGCTCCCCGTCGACGACCCGGTGGTCGAACGACAAGCTGAGGGTCATCACGTCGCGGAGCTTCACCTTGCCCCGGTGCTCCCACGGCCGCTTGCGCACCGCGCCGAGGGCGAGGATGCCCGCCTCCCCCGGGTTGAGGATCGGGGTTCCGGCGTCCACGCCGAACACCCCCACGTTGGAGATGGTGAAGCTGCCGCCGGTGAGATCCGCGGGGCTCGTGCGCCCGGCTCGGGCCGTCGCGACGAGACCGGCGAGCGCGTCGGCGAGTTCGGGGAGCCGGAGCTGCTCCGTCCGCTTGAGGTTGGGCACCATCAGTCCGCGCGGCGTTGCGGCCGCGATGCCGAGGGTGATCGACCCGAGTTCGACGATCTCGTGAGCTGCGGCATCCCATCGCGCATTCAGCGAAGGGTGGTTGCCGAGCGCCAGCGTGACGGCGCGCGCCACGATCACCAGCAGGTTCAGCCGGCGTTCTGAGAATTCAGGAGTCTCGCGTAGCCTCTCGACGAGCCGCACGCTGCGCGTGACATCCACGTCGAGGAACACCGTCACGTGCGGGGCGGTGAACGCACTCGCGACCATCGCCTCGGCGGTCAGCTTGCGCACGCCGGAGATGGGGGTGCGCCGGTCGGTCCCCGAGCTTGTTGAAGGGCGAGCTGGCTCAGAGACAGTGGCGCCGGATGCCGCGCGCTCCACATCCCCCCGCGTGATCAGGCCGTCGCTGCCGCTGCCGACAACGGACGCGAGATCGACGCCGAGGCTCGCGGCCAGCTTGCGCACCGGCGGCGTGGAACGTGGTGTCTCCCCGGCAGAGCCGGTCGATCGCGTGGAGACCACGGCCGAGTCGGCGCCGGCACCGTCCGCAACTCCACCACGTGCCTTCCGCTTCGGCGCAGACCCATCCCCGACGGTCGGCCCATAGCCAACGAGAACAGGTGTGCGCTCCGCCCGGGCCGGCTCCGCAGCCTCCTCGACAGACTCCACCTCGACCGACATCAGCGGCGCCCCCACCTGGATCGTCTCGCCGGGCTCCCCGTATAGTCGCGCCACAACCCCCGCGAACGGAGACGGCAGCTCGACGAGTGCCTTGGCCGTCTCCACCTCGGCGATCACCTGGTTGAGCTCGATCGGGTCGCCGACCGCAACCCGCCAGCCGACGAGCTCGGATTCGGTGAGTCCCTCCCCGAGGTCGGGCAGTTTGAAGTCGCGGACGCTCATGCGCTTGCCACCCATCCCGTCAGTGAATTCTGGCGGCCCAGCACGCGGTCGACGGCGTCGAGGATCCGGTCGAGGTCGGGCAGGAAGTGCTCCTCGAGCTTCGCCGCCGGATACGGCGTATCGAAGCCGGTCACCCGGGCGGGCGCCGCCTCGAGGTGCTCGAAGCAGCGCTCGGTGATGACTGCGGCAAGCTCGGCACCGACACCGCCGAACTGGGCAGCCTCATGCGTGATGACGAGTCGGCCGGTGCGCCGCACCGAGGCCTCGACGGTCGCGAAGTCGACCGGGGACAGCGAGCGCAGGTCGATGACCTCGATCGAGATTCCATCGGCGAGGGCTGCGGCCGCGGCATCCAGTGCGGTCGATACCAGCGGTCCGTAGGTCACGAGGGTCACGTCGGTGCCGGGCAAGACTACGCGGGCGGCGTGTAGCGGCAGGTCGAGCGTCTCGTCCACTTCGCCTTTCACCCAGTAGCGCCGCTTCGGCTCGAAGAACAGCACGGGGTCATCCGACGCGATCGCCTGCCGCAGCATCGAGTAGCCGTCCTGCGGGTTCGAGCAGGCGACGACGCGCAGCCCCGAGGTGTGGGTGAAGTAGGCCTCGGGCGACTCCGAGTGGTGTTCGACCGCCCCGATGCCGCCACCGAAGGGCACACGAATGGTGATCGGCATCCGCACGTTCCCCGCCGTGCGGTAGTGCAGCTTCGCGACCTGCGCCACGATCTGGTCGAAGCCGGGGTAAATGAATCCGTCGAACTGAATCTCGCACACCGGCCGATACCCGCGGAACGCGAGCCCTACCGCCGTGCCGATGATCCCCGACTCCGCGAGCGGCATGTCCATGACCCGGTCCGCGCCGAAGTCGGCCTGCAGCCCGTCCGTGACGCGGAACACCCCGCCGAGCGTGCCGACGTCCTCCCCCATGATCACGACGCGCGGGTCGTCCTCGAGGGCACGGCGCAGGCCGAGTCCGAGCGCCTTGGCAAGAGTCAGGGTCGTCATGACGCATCCCCGAACTGGCCTGCGTCGAATAAACGCAGGTACGCCGAGTACTGGCTGCGCTGTCGCTCGAGCTCCGGGTCACCCGTGGCGTACACGTAATCGAAGACGGTGAGCGGTTCGGGATCCGCGAGCCCGAGGCATCCCGCACGCAGTTCTGCGGCGACCGCAGCAGCCCGGGATGCAACGCGCTCCCGCACCCCGTCGGTCAGCAGCCCGGCTGCCGCGAGCAGCCGCTCGAGTCGATCCACCGGATCCTTCGCGGCCCACTCGGCCTTCTCAGCGGGGTTCTCATACCGACCCGGATCATCCGACGTCGTGTGCGGCCCCATGCGGTACGTCACAGCCTCGATAAACATCGGGCCGCCGCCATTGCGGGCGCGGTCGAGGGCGATGCGAGTCGCCGCCATCACGGCAAGCACGTCGTTGCCGTCCACGCGCATCGAGGGGATGCCGAAGGCCGGAGCGCGCCCCGCGATCGGACGGGCCGCCTGCAGCCCGACCGGCTCGGAGATCGCCCACTGGTTGTTCTGGCAGAAGAAGATCACCGGGGCGTGGAAGCTCGCGGCGAAGATCATCGCCTCGTTGACGTCGCCCTGGCTGGTCGCCCCGTCGCCGAAGTAGGCGATCGCGACCGAGTCGACGCCGTCCTTCTGGCAGCCGAGCGCGTAGCCGGTGGCGTGCAGCGCCTGCGCGCCGATGATCACGGCGGGGGTGGCCATACCCACGTCGAACGGATTCCAGCCGGAGAGGGCGGTGCCTCGCCAGACCGGCATCAGCTCGGCGATCTCGACTCCGCGGCAGTAGGCGACGGCGTTCTCGCGGTAGCTGGTGAAGACAAAGTCGTCATCCCGAAGGGCACGGGCCGAGCCGATCTGGGCGGCCTCCTGACCGAGCAGCGGCGGCCACAGGCCCAACTCGCCTTGGCGCTGCAGGGCTGTCGCCTCGGTGTCGATGCGGCGCACGACGACGAGGTCTTCGTAGAGGGCTACGAGGTCGTCGTCGGTCAGGTCGGCGATCCAGGGGTCGTAGTCGGGATGGGCGACTCGGTCCCCATCCGGTGTCAGCAACTGAACCGGCACCCAGTCGGGGCCGAGAAGTTCAGCGAGCTCGTTGTCAGCGGATACGGTTTCGCGCATCGGTGTCTCCTTGATCCGTCCTCGCCCGGGTGGGTTGCACACGCAGCGAGGGGTGATCGACGACCTCGGTTTGTAGCCTCTGGTCGACCGGGCGACGTTGCCCGGATACTGGCGACGCTACCGAGCGCATCACCCAGAAGCAAGCATTTGCGTGAGTGGGTCACTCGACCCACTACTATCGGAGCACCATTCAGGACGAAGGAGTTACGGATGACCTCAGACGCCATAGTCATCGGAGCGGGACTCTCCGGGCTCGTCGCCACAGCGGAGCTCGTGGCCGCCGGCAAGCGGGTCACCGTGCTCGAGCAGGAGCCCGAGGCGAGCTTCGGCGGGCAAGCGTGGTGGTCGTTCGGCGGGCTGTTCCTCATCGACTCCCCCGAGCAGCGGCGGATGGGCATCAAAGACTCGTTCGAACTGGCCCGGCAGGACTGGTTCGGGTCGGCCGGCTTCGACCGCCCCGAGGACAACTGGCCGCGCCAGTGGGCGGAGGCCTACCTGCAGTTCGCGGCCACCGAGAAGCGGTCGTGGCTTCGTGAGAGGGGCGTGAGCTTCTTCCCCGTCGTCGGCTGGGCGGAGCGCGGCGGCTACGGCGCGAACGGGCACGGCAACTCCGTGCCCCGCTTCCACATCACCTGGGGCACCGGTCCCGGCGTGGTCGCGCCCTTCGAGCGCATCGTGCGCGAGGGGGTTGAGAGGGGCCTCGTGACCCTGAAGTTCCGGCACCGCGTCGACGGACTCGTGACGCGCGGAGGCGCCGTGGTGGGAGCGCGCGGCGCCATCCTCGCCCCTGATAACGCGGGGCGCGGTGCGGCCAGCAACCGCGAGATGACGGGAGACTTCGAACTCGAGGCCGGCGCGGTCATCGTGACCAGCGGCGGTATCGGCGGCAACCACGAGCAGGTGCGCAAGCAGTGGCCGGCGCGCATGGGCGAGCCGCCGAAGCACATGCTGAGCGGTGTGCCCGCGCACGTCGACGGACGGATGCTCGGCATCTCCGAGCAGGCCGGGGCGAACCTCATCAACGGCGATCGAATGTGGCACTACGTCGAGGGCATCACCAACTTCGACCCGGTGTGGGCGAGCCACGGCATTCGCATCCTGCCTGGTCCCTCGAGCCTGTGGCTGGACGCGACCGGCACGCGCCTGCCCGTTCCGCTGTTCCCCGGATTCGACACGCTCGGCACGCTCGAGCACCTGCGCACGACGGGGCACGACCACTCCTGGTTCATCCTCACCCAGAAGATCATCGAGAAGGAGTTCGCGCTCTCGGGCAGCGAGCAGAACCCCGATCTGACCGGCAAGAGCGTGCGCGAGCTGCTGCGCCAGCGGCTCGGCAAGGGCGCGACCGAGCCGGTCGAGGCGTTCAAGGCGAAGGGTGCTGACTTCGTGGTGGCCGACACGCTCGAGAAGCTCTTCGAAGGCATGCGGGCGCTCAGCCCCGACGTCGAAATCGACTTCGCGCGGGTGCGGCTCGAGGTCGAGGGGCGCGACCGCGAGCTCGACAACGACTTCTCCAAGGACTCGCAGATCAACGCGATTCGACAGGCGCGGCACTACCGGGGCGACAAGCTCATTCGCGTCGCTCCCCCGCACAAGCTCGAGGACCCGTCGGCCGGCCCGCTCATCGCGGTGAAGCTGCACGTGCTCACCCGCAAGAGCCTCGGCGGCATCGAGACGAACCTTTCCGGACAGGCTCTGGATGCCACGGGCTCGCCCATTCCCGGACTGTACGCGGCCGGCGAAGCGAGCGGCTTCGGAGGTGGCGGCGTGCATGGATACCGCTCGCTCGAGGGCACGTTCCTCGGCGGCTGCATCTTCAGCGGTCGTCAGGCGGGTCGGGCTGTCGCGGGGCTGGGCGATACGACGCTCAACTAAGCTTTCCTCGGACCACTAGCGAGGGAGCAGCACCATGAGCATCGATGGAACACCCACCACCCCGGAGGGCTGGTACCCCGATCCCTCCGGAGCCCCGAAGAGCCGCTGGTGGGATGGCACGGCCTGGACCGAGCACTATCACGACCCCTCGGCGCCCGTCGATGCGAGCCCCGCGGCCGTGGGTTCCGCGACCATCACCGCCCCCGTTACGTCCACCGGCAGCGGTCCGTACACCCTGTGGCTCTGGATCATCATCGGCCTGCTCGCCGTCTCGTTCCTGTCCCTCGTGACCTTCGACTTCCAGGGCTACGTGCTCGCCTCGGCGTACTCCGTCAACGACCCGTTCGCCATCTTCACGCCCGGCTACTTCCTGATGCTCGGGGTGAGCTTCATCGCCTACTGGGGCACCGTGGCTCTCGCCTTCTTCGACCACAAGGAGCTCAAGGCCCGCGGCATCGCGTCGCCGTTCCACTGGGCGTTCGCGTTCATCTCCTCGCTCGTCTACCTCGTCGGTCGCTCGATCGTGCTCAAGCGCCGCATCGGCAGCGGCATGCTGCCGCTCTGGGTCTCCGTCGGTTACGTCGTCGCCTGCGTCATCGTGGTCATCGTGTGGGTTGTCTCGACCGTCGCCCTCATCACCTCGATCAGCAACGGCTTCAGTTGAGCACCGTCATCGCGGGCTGGTACCCCGATCCCGCAGGATCCGGCCGCAGTCGCTGGTGGGATGGCACGCAGTGGACAGAGAGCTACGAGACGCCCTACACGCTCGCGCCGCAGACGCTCGCCGCACCGGTCGGCACCCCCGCCTACAACAACTGGATCTGGGCGATCGTCGGACTGCTCGCCGTGCGCACGTTGCTCAGCGGGGTACCGCTCGTCATCCCCGGCTACTTCGAGAGCTCCGCGTCGGGAGCGACCACGGGTGAGTTCGCCATGGTCGACCTCGTCACCGGCGTCATCAGCTGGATCCTGTACGGCGTCACCGTCGCCCTCGCCTACTTCGATTGGCGCACGCTGCGCGACTCGGGTGTGCCGAAGCCGTTCCACTGGGCGTTCGCGTTCCTGCCGACCCCGGTCTACCTGATCGGACGCGCGGTCGTCACCCGCCGTCGCACCGGAAAGGGTTTCGCGACCCTGTGGATCGCGATCGTCTACATGGCGCTGTCATTTATCGCGTTCATCGGCATCGTCGTCGCTGCCAGCATCTACGCGGTGGACAACCTCCCGGGCGTCTAGTCCGAGTCGTGCGCGTTGGCGTCGTCGTGCCCGTTGGCATTGTTGTGCCCGTCCGCATTCCTGAGCGGATGCACGAACGCCAGCACTACGAATGCCACGATCATCGCGCCCGCGATGCAGCTCGCGACCACGAACACGCTGTTCAGCCCGCTCACGGTCACCAGTAGCCCGGCCAGGGCGGAACCGATGGGCAGGGCTCCCCAGCTGATGACCCGGGATGCCGAGTACACCCGCCCGAGCAGGTAGTCCGGCACGAGGTGCTGGCGGATGCCCGAGTTCAGGATGCGCCACACGCTGCTCCCCGCCGCGGCGACCGCGCCGGAGACCAGGAGCAGCACGTAATCCACCCCGAGCGCGGGGGCAAGCACGAGGATGAGGGTGCCGATGGTATCGATGCCGAGCAGCACGGATACGCCGACGCGCTTGCGCAGCCAGCCGTAGGCGAGGCTCGCGAGGAGTCCGCCGACCGCCATCCCGGTGAAGACGAAACCGTAGGCGAACGCGCTCGCGTCGAGCGGTCCCGGACGCACCACGTAGAGCACGATGACCGACATGAACATGCCCCAGACGAGATTCATGCCCGCGTTGATGAGGGTCAGCCAGCGCAGCGTCGCGCTCGCCCAGAGGAAACTCATGCCGGCTCGCACGCGGCGGTCGGGTTCGGTGACGGGGATCGGAGCCGTGCCTGGCCGCTCGCTCGCGGGTCGCACGAAGGCGATCCCGACGAGGGCGAGCAGGTAGAGCACTCCGCCCGCACCAACTGCGAAGACGTGACCGAGCGAGATGAGTAGCCCGCCGAGCGGGGCGCCCGCGAACTCGTTGGATACCGTGATCGTCGCTTCGATCCTCGCGTTGGCTCGGCCGCGGTGCCTCATCCGCACGGTGCCGGGCACGGCGGAGACAAGACTCGTATCGACGAGCACCTCGGCCACACCGTAGAGCACCGCAGCGACGGCGACCACCCAGAACTCGAGCTCACCGAACAGCATGGCGACGGCGAGACCGACCAGGTACACGCCTCTCACCGAATTCGCCCAGAACAGGATGCGCCGCGCCCCGAGATGGTCGACCAGCCAGCCGCCGTGAATGCCGAAGAGGGGCCAGGCCAGCGTGGCGAGGGTCGTTACGAGGGCGACAAGTCCATCACTCGCACCGGCCGCGATCGCGAGCAGCGGAAGTGCGAACAGCACAACCCCGTCGCCGAGGTTCGCCGCCCCGGTCGCGAACCAGAGCCCGCGGAAGGACCGGCCGAGCGAATCGCGGCGGGTCACGGGGTGGTGGTGGACGGGACGCGCGCGCTGTCCCGTCGAGCCGCCCGCGTCTCCGCGGGGCGTGCTGTGTGCGTTGTGATCACTGGGCGAGCGACCAGGCGCGACGCTTGACGAGCACGTGACCCCGCTTGGTCGATAGGCGGGTCCAGGGGCCGGTCTCGTAGACGCGGACAGTCTCCGGCTCGGCGTCCGGCGCAGCGTTCGGTGCCGGAGTAGCGAGGAAGCCCAGACCGAAGGCGGCGAAGGCCGCTCCGGCGGGAACGTGCTGGTGGCCGGCGATCGGTCGCGCCCAGACCTCGGAGCGCACGCGGTGCACGATCTGCTCCCCCGTGCCGGTGGGGATCGCTGTGGCGATCTCCTCGATTCCGGCGCGGGCGGACGCGTCGAGCACGTCGCTCGGCAGCGGCGCGAGCGGGGTCCACCCGCCACGCGGTGGGGAGATCGCCGCCCAGGTGACGGTGTGCACCTGCATGGGGAGGGTGACGGTGACGGGCGCCGCGGCATCCCGCACCTCGCCTTCGAGTCGTTCGAGGCGGCCCAGCAGGGATCCGACCGGAACGACGGCATCGAAGACGGTCGGCGCGGAATCGGCGTCGTCGACGATCGCGAAGGTGCGCAGGCCCAGCACGGTGGGGCTCTCGTCGAGCAGTCCGGACGGGTAGAGCACCGCCGCGTAGACGGCAAGCACACCGTTGGTGGCGATGAGTCGAACCGACCCGTCTTCGACTCGGCCGGCGCGCGCGACGAAGGTTCTGAGGTCGCTGAGCGAAAGGGAGTCCTGAAGGGTGAACGCGCTACTCATGTCCGTTCTAAACTACAGGGCATGAGCGACCCTGTGAGCGGGCTTCTTGCCGCCCTCGACCTGACCGATACGGGTGCGCGCACCAGCGAAGACATCTTCACGGGGCCCAGCCAGTGGATGCCACAGGGTCGTGTCTTCGGCGGGCAGGTGCTCGCGCAGTCGCTCGTGGCCGCGATGCGCACCATCGACGAGCAGCGCTTTGTGCACTCGATGCACGGCTACTTCCTGCGCCCGGGTGATATCGATGCGCCGATCACCTTCTCGGTGGACCGCATCCATGACGGGCGCTCGTTCGCGACCAGGCGCACGCAGGCGTACCAGGGCGGCCTGCCGATCCTGTCGATGATCGCCTCTTTCCAGGATGTGGATAACGGTCTCGACCACCAGGTCGCGATGCCGTCCGATATCCCCGCGCCCGAGTCCCTGCCGAGCACGACCGAGGTCCTGGCGGGAATCGACCACCCGGTGGCCACGTTCTGGGCGACGGGTCGTCCGTTCGACCTGCGTCACGTGCCCTCGCCGATCTACTTCGCCGTGGAGGGTCCGCACGTTCCGCACCAAGCGGTCTGGTTCAAGACGCTCTCGAAGCTCCCGGATGACCCGAACCTCCACCGTGCCGCTCTCGCCTACGCGAGCGACTACTCCATCCTCGAGCCGATCATGCGCGGGCACGGTCTCGCGTGGAGCACCCCGGGCCTGAAGGCTGCGTCGCTCGACCACGCGATGTGGTTCCATCGGTTCGCCCGGGTGGATGATTGGCTCCTCTACGTGCAGGAGTCCCCGAACGCGATCGGTGGACGCGGCCTCTCGCAGGGGCGCATATTCACCCGCGAAGGCGTTCTCGTCGCCTCGGTCGCCCAGGAGGGTATGGTGCGGGTGCCGCAGGGCTGAGCTGTTCGGGCGCCTAATGTTCGGTTGCCTGGCTGCCGTGCCCGCTGGCTCGCTGGCTCGCTTGCTGGTTTGCTGGTCTGCTGGTCTGCTGGTTTGCAGCGGAGCGACTCGATCCGCAGGGCTCGACAGTGTGGGCCGGTTGTCGCACTGGCGGCGGACGAGCCGCGCTTGGTTCCCGGCTATCGTCGGAGTCGTGAGACGAGACCCGGTCGAGACCTTCGCGCGGAACGGTGCCCTCATCGCGGGTGGTGCTCGGGCGATCCTCCTTCAGGTCGCGGATCCAGTAGTCGGCGCGGGAGTCGCCCAACACAGCGACTTCGCGCATCGGCCTTTGGACCGCCTGCGCAACACCCTCACCTTCGTCTACGCGGTGGTGCTCGGCACTCCGGATGAGGCCACCCGCGTGGCCGGCTATGTGGACCGCGCACACCAGGGCATCCCGGGCGCGACGGATCCCCCGCATCAGCTCTGGGTCGCCGCGACGCTCTACGACTCCGCGATTGTCGTGCACGAGAAGCTCTACGGTCCTGTGGATACAGACGGCACCGATTCGCTAGCCGACGCGATCCTCGCCCGCTACGCTCCGCTCGCCACCAGCCTGCAGGTGCCCCTCGCGGATTGGCCCGCGAGCCGCGCGGAGTTCGATCCGTGGTTCGCAAAGCTCGCGACTGAGCTCGAGGTGAGCGATGACGCCCGCCAGGTGGCGCGCGACCTGTTTCATCCGGTGGTCGCGCCACCGTGGCTGCGCGCGGGTCTGCCGTTCGTCGCGCTGCTGACCGCCTCACTGCTCGGCCCTGATCTCCGCGCGGCCTTTGCGCTGCCGTGGTCACCCGCGCGCGAACGCCGAGCGAGCGTGGCCTGGGCGGTCGCCCGGGTCGCCGTCCGTCTCGCGCCTCGCATTCTTCGGGAGTGGCCGTCGCGTCACTATCTGCGGCGCCTGCGCGCGAGGTAGCTGCGGCGTCGGCGTGCACCGTAGCTGCTGCGCCGGCGCAGACAGGAGCGTGTCGCCCGGCAACACCGAGACGAGTGCCGCCGGCCCTACGCCGCGACGCTGTTACCTGTCGCCGATACGCCGGGTGACTGCCGGGCAGGTTGGTGCCGTTCATCGGGCTTTGGCTAAGAGTTCGGTGAGGGCGGCGCTTTTGGAGCGCAGCAGGATGGGGGTCTGGTCGGGGTCGATGTCCGGGGGTGGAACCAGCCGGTATTCGGGCCCGGTGCGGAGGATCTCCCAGTGGTTGTTGTGGAGCAGCAGGTGGTGGTGTTTGCAGAGCAGGATGCCGTCGGCGATGTCGGTTGTGCCTCCGTCTCTTACCCAGTGGTCGATGTGGTGGGCTTCGGTCCAGCAGGCGGGTCGGTCGCAGCCGAGCCACATGCAGCCACCGTCCCGGGCGGCGAGGGCCTGTTTTTGTCGTTTGGTGAACAGTCTCTGGTCCCGTCCGAGGTCGAGGATCTGCCCGGCGCTGTCGAAAAGGATCGGGACGGTGACCCCGGTGCACGCCAAACGTTCCGCCGTCTGCACTGACACCGGCGTCGGTGAGCCTTCGATCCGGGCATGACCCTCGCGTGCGGTGAGGGTGTCAGCGGCCACGAGAATCTTCACCACAGGCCCACCCGACCCAAGAAGCTGGGTGGAGTCGGTGTCGGCGCCGGCGGTGAGGAGGTGGGCGAAGGTGTCTGAGGCGAGTTGCTCCGTTGTGCGGGTATCGGCGGTGATCGCCTCGGCCAGGGTCGCGTCGGTCGGGTTCACGAACCGGGGACCACCACGCCGAGGGGAGGTGGCCCGATCGAAGAGGTCGCCGACGGTGGCTGCGGTCTCGGGATCCATGACCCAGCGCAGTTGTGCACCACCATCGGGGGTGCGCCAAAACGTCAACGACCGCCGCGCGTGGGCGGCAGCCTCCCGGTCAGCGATGCCGTCCTCATCGAGCGCATCCCGCGCATCCCGGGCGAGACGCTGCAACCGGTCGGCATCCACGGACGGGGCCACCTCGCACAGCCCGGCAGCCGCCTCGGCAAGCACCGCGGCGGTGATATCGGTGGTGGGAACGCCCAGCCCGGTGCGAATAGCGGCCGCCGCATCAATAGACAGCGTCCCCGCGGTGACTGCCGAGGCGACAGGGGCGAGCCACGGCTCCACCGTCGAGTCCGTGGCGAGGACACCGATCTGCACGGCCGTCCGCGCATCCCGTTTCGTCGACCCGGTCGTGACCCGCACCAGCTCCTCCGGCGTGCGATGCCCGGTGCGCTGCGCCAACCCCGAAGACCCGAGCGCCGGAGCCGACCGGCGCGCAACCTCACCGGCAATCAACGCCGCGTGCGTGGAAGCAAGTTTCTGAAGGGAGGCAACGACGCGACCGAGGGCAAGCAGATCGTCATCCAGAACAGAAGAGTACGACCGAGGCACGGCAGAAAGCGCCGTGACAATCGTGCCGTGCTGCTCCAAAAGATTCATACATCAATACTGAACCTTCGAACACATGTTCGAGCAACTTATCCACAAGCCCGGCGAATCACCGATGCGACCGCAGCGGGATCCACGAGTTGGTGCAGGTGCGCCCCGTCGAGGATGGTCACATCCCAGCCGCGAGCCGAGGCATCTGCCCGCTCGGAAGCGTAGGTGTCGCCAAATGCGACGTAGAAGCAGGGCACGGCATCCCAACCGGCCGGCACGTCCATGGTCGACTGAAAGTACGAAAGCGGCAACCGCAACTGTTGGTCAGAGACGGCGGACTGAACCGCAGCGGAGGGAAACAGCGAAGCAACGGAATCCCACCACGACGTCCACACCGGCAACTCCCCCGATGAGGCGAGCGACGCCAGAAACGGCATGAACCCGGGCGCCGCAAGCGGCTGCTCCCCCACGGGCGGCGGCAGGATCGCATCGACGAAGACCAGGGCCGCAACCGAACGGCGCGATGCCACATACGGGATGACCGCACCCGCGTTGCTGTGCGCCACAAGCACCCACTGCCGGTCGTCCGGCAGCGCGTCGAGCACCTGCTGCGCGTAGGCGATGCCCGTGGCCGGTGGAGTCTCGGCAGAGACAACCTGCGCGCCCGGCAGCAGCGCGGCCACCGGCTCCCACGACGCGCTCCCCAGCAGGGGGCTCGCGATGAGGGCGATGTCCACGGTCAGCCTCGCTTGGCGAACTGCACCGGTTCTTCGATGTACGGCGACCAGGCGTCTCGCAGGTTCTGCTCTATGCGGCGCGGTTTGCCGGTCGCCGCGGTCACCATCACGAGGGTGGTCGCGGCGCGGGTGAACAGCACACGCGGCACCACACCGACCGGCGAGTACAGCTCGTAGCAGATCTCGAGGCTCGCGCCTCCGATGCGCCCGATCCACATCTCGATGTCGATCGGAGCCCGCATGTACGGGATCGGGGCGAGATACTCGATCTCCTGACGCGCGATCAGGGCTAGGGCCTCGGCGCCGGGCCGGGCGTCCATGATGGCGGTGTCCGCGCCGGGTCCGGTGCCCTCGTCGGGCCGCCAGAAGGCCTGGATGCGCGCCTCCTCGAGCAACCGCAGCATCTCGGCGTTGTTGACGTGCGCGTAGGCGTCGAAGTCGCTCCAGCGGAGCGGGATGGGCACGTGCAGGCGGGTCATGGCTGTCCTCTAGACGGGCTGGAGTGGGGTTCGCGGTTCGGGCGGCAGCATCACGGTGATCTCGTCGCCAGCACGGACCGCGCCCGACGACAGAACAATCGACATCACGCCGCCTTTGCGCTCGACGACGCCGTTCTCGTCCTTGCCGAGCACGGCCTTGAGCAGCCCGGGCTCGAATCCATTGATCTGCGAGCAGGGGTTGCGCAGCCCCGTGATCTCGATCGAGGCGTCGTCTCCGAACTGCAGCACGGTCCCGGTCGGCAGGGTCAGCAGGTCGACTCCGCTTGTGGTGATGTTCTCCCCCATGTCGCCGGGCGCGACGGTAAAGCCGTGTTCGCCGACCTCCTCGAACAGCTCCGAATGGATGACGTGCACCTGCCGCAGGTTCGGCGCCGACGGATCGACCCGCTTGCGCGACAGGTGCTGCACGGTTTCGCCCGCGTGCGCGTCACCCTCGATTCCGATCCCCGCGACGAGCACGATCTGATCGACGACGGGCTTCGAGAATCGGTGTGCCGCATCACGGCTCACGGCGACGACGCGGGGCATCCGGAGGCCTAGTCGCGCGTGAGCTTGCGGTAGGCGCTGCGGTGCGGCTTGGCCGCGTCGGGGCCGAGGCGCTCGATCTTGTTCTCCTCGTAAGACTCGAAGTTGCCCTCAAACCAGTACCAGTTCGACGGGTCATCCTCGGTCCCCTCATAAGAGAGGATGTGCGTGGCGATCCGGTCGAGGAACCACCTATCGTGAGTGATCACCACGGCGCAGCCGGGAAATTCGAGGAGGGCGTTCTCGAGCGAGCCGAGTGTCTCGACGTCCAGGTCGTTGGTCGGCTCATCCAGCAGGAGGAGGTTTCCGCCCTGCTTGAGCGTCAGCGCGAGGTTGAGGCGGTTGCGCTCACCACCGGAGAGCACACCGGCCTTCTTCTGCTGGTCGGGACCCTTGAATCCGAACTGGCTGACGTATCCTCGCGACGGGATCTCGGTCTTGCCGACCTGGATGAAGTCCTGCCCTTCGGACACGACCTCCCACAGCGTCTTCTGCGGGTCGATGCCGCCACGATCCTGGTCGACGTAGGAGATGTCGACCGTCTCACCGATCTTGAGGTCGCCCGAGTCGAGCGGCTCGAGGCCGGTGATCGTCTTGAACAGGGTCGTCTTTCCGACACCGTTCGGACCGATCACGCCGACGATGCCGTTGCGCGGCAGGGTGAAGGAGAGGCCGTCGATGAGCACACGCTCGCCGAAGCCCTTCTTGAGGTTCTTGGCGTCGATGACCTGGGCTCCGAGGCGCGGTCCCACGGGGATCACGAGCTCCTCGAAGTCGAGAACGCGGGTCTTCTCGGCCTCGTTGACCATCTCCTCGTAGCGGGCGAGACGTGCCTTCGACTTGACCTGGCGCCCCTTGGCGTTGCTGCGTACCCATTCCAGTTCGGAGGTGAGTCGCTTGGCCAGCTTGGCGTCCTTCTTGCCCTGCACCTCGAGGCGGGCCGACTTCTTCTCGAGGTAGGTCGAGTAGTTGCCCTCGTAGGGGTACAGGTGTCCACGGTCGACTTCGGCGATCCATTCCGCGACGTGGTCAAGGAAGTACCGGTCGTGAGTGACGGCGAGAACGGCGCCCGCGTACTTGGCCAAGTGCTGCTCGAGCCAGAGCACGGATTCGGCGTCAAGGTGGTTGGTGGGCTCGTCGAGCAGCAGGAGGTCGGGCTTCTGCAACAGCAGCTTCGTGAGCGCGACGCGGCGCTTCTCACCACCGGAGAGGTTGGAGACGGCGGAGTCGCCCGGGGGCGTGCGCAATGCGTCCATGGCCTGCTCGAGCTGGGAGTCGAGGTCCCAGGCGTCTGCGGCGTCGATCTCTTCCTGGAGGGTGCCCATCTCGGCGAGCAGTGCGTCGAAGTCGGCGTCGGGCTCGGCCATCTCCATGCCGATCGCCGAGTGGCGGTCGACCTTGTCCTTGATGGCGCGCACGCCATCCTGCACGTTCTCGAGAACGGTTTTGGTCTCGTCGAGTTCGGGCTCCTGCATGAGGATTCCGACCGAGTAGCCGGGGCTCAGACGGGCTTCACCGTTGCTCGGGGTGTCGAGGCCGGCCATGATCTTGAGGATCGTGGACTTTCCGGCACCGTTGGGTCCGACGACGCCGATCTTGGCGCCCGGAAGGAAGGACATGGTGACGTCGTCGAGAATGAGCTTGTCGCCGACCGCTTTGCGGGCGCGCACCATCGAGTAAATGTATTCGGCCATGCATCCATTCTAGAGAAGTGGATGCCCCACGCTCGCCGCCCCGATTGCTACCAGTCGATGTCGCGGGTCTTTCCCACCATGCACTTGCCCGAGGTGAGCACCGGCTGCACAACGCTCTGGTAGCCGACGTTGCCGTACTGTCCGACGAGGCAGGCGCCTCCGAGCAGAACCGAGAACTGGATGTTGTCGGCCACGAGCTCGACCGCCGTGAGGTCTTCGGTGACCTGCATGTCGGCCTTCACGAATCCGGCCTTCACGAGGTTATCGATGAACTTCTTGCCGCCCGGGGTCTTGTCGAGCGCGATGACGGCGCGGTTGACCGTGTCGAAGTACTGCTTGTTGTCTCGCGCGTCGCCCGCGGGGTTGTACCCGGGGTCGGCGGTACCCTCTGCCGAGCTGGACGGCGATGGTGACGTTACCGGAGGCAGTGGCGCCGGCTCGGGCTCGGTCGTGCAGCCGGCGAGCACGGCAGAAAGCACAACGGCAGCCAGCATCGCCGTCGCCATCATGCCGCGAGTCGAGATCCGCTTCATGCCGTGCCGCCCCCAGGTTTCCCGGAGCCCGTCGCGGCCCCGGTGAAAGTCTAGGCGGCTAGAACGGCACGGCGCCCACCGGCTCGGCCGCGGGTGCGTCGGCGGCGGCGGGAGCGTCATCCTCTGCCGCACCTACCGGGAATTCATCGGACGCCGGCGGCTCCGACGCCTGGTGCGCGCTCGTGACAGTCGCCATGGAGACGCTGCGCACGTAGGCGGCTGTGCCCCAGGTGAGGTCGTGACCGATCGCCTCCGCTTCGATATCGACGGTGGTGCCGGTGCGTTCGCCATTGGTCCATTCCTTGATGCGCAGGCGGCCCGTGACGATCACCCGCTCGCCCTTCTTGATGGACAGGGTGGCGTTGCTCGCGAGCTGGCGGAACGCGGTGATCGTGTACCAGTTGGTCTCGCCGTCGAGCCAGGTCTGCTTGGCGCGGTCGTACCGCCGCTGGGTCGATGCGAGGCGGAACGAGGCGATGGGCAGCCCCTCGCTCGTGGTCAGGTGGCGGGGCTCGGTGGCGACGAGGCCGGTGAGCGTGATGGTGTCGGTCATGGGGTCCTCCTGTGGGTAGAAGTGCGGTGAGCGCAGGTCCCGCGAGAGCACTCGTGCCGGGAAAGCCGCCGCGGGACCTGCTGCGCAATATCCTGCGCCGCGGAGAAACGCGAAAACGCCGGCCGTCTCCATCTGTGGAGACGACCGGCGTTTGTGAGCCGTTGAAGGACAGGAGGGCTAGTGCTCCTTGAACTCCGGCCAGTCCGAGCCGGGAACCAGCCGCGCGTAGAACGCGCTCTTGGCCACCTCTAGGGAGGGGAACGGTGCGCTCCACTCCGAATCGGCCAGTAGTTTGACGGCGAAGCCCTCGCTCGTGCTGTGGATCGAACCGAGTGCTCCCGCCGGCCCGAAGGCCACCCAGGTGTGAAGTTCCAGTGTTGTGTCGCTCATCGTTGAGCTCCTTTCGCGTACTTTTCGACATTACGACCCCCGCCGCCCCGACGCCAGTAGCGCGGGGAATTCTCACTGGTAGACCGTTCTGTTCGCACAGCGAACATGGCAGGCTGCAACCGTTTGCGCGAGGCTGTCCCCTGCGACACACTGAATCCAGATACACCAGCGGCTGCAACTTCGGCGCTAGGGATACCCGGGGGTTAGGGAATCTTCGAAGACAGTTCGCTTCACGGCCCCACCATTCCTATTCGGGTTAGGACTGGTGGGGCCGAATCTTTTTCCGGGTGGGCGCGTACGATTCGCAGCACGGCGTGGATGACGCGAGCCGTGGTTGCCGCAGCGGAAGAGGGGTGTGACAGAATGCTCGATCTCCGTGATGCTCTCGGTGGCCGTTGGGCCTCGACCGCGTCCGGCTCGCTGGCGCTATTCCCCCCTGCATCACTTCTCGTCCTGCTGCAGGAGTCCACTCGTGGGGTGCCGACCCCGTCCCTGCTGATTGCATCGGCCGTCGCCCAGCATCTCTGCGCGGCACTCGTCGCACAGGCGATCGTCGCTACAGCGCGGCGGCGGTGGAGCGTCATCCCGATCGAACTGCTGGTTGGCATGTGGATCGCTGTGGGGATCGCCAGAGGCGTGGTCGGCGGTCTCGTCTGCATCGCCCTCGGCGACGGGGAGGGCGAGTTCCTGATTCGCATCACATTCTGGATCTCCATCTGCCTGGTCTGGATTCCGGTCTTCGGCTACACGGCAGCCCAGCTCGACTTCCGGCGTGGACTGCTCGTCGCCCATACCGCCGCCCGCGAGCTTCGGGATGACGCTCTCCGTCGCTCGCGCCAGTCCACCGGCGAGCTCAGCGCGCGCCTCGTCAGCGCGATCCGGGACGCCGTCGCGCCGGCCATCTCGGATATCTCGCACTCGCTAGCCATGGCCGGCCCGCGACTGGAGCCGGCTATGTACCGAGCGATCGGTAACCGCATCGCCGCGATCTCCCGCGACGCGGACTCGATAATCGCCGAGGGCTCCGCGGCTTCCCCCGGACCGTCAGCGCCCCCCGAAGAGACGACACTGTTGGGCGCTGCCGTGAGTTTTGAGCGTGAACGACCCGTATTCTCCGGAGTCCTCACCGGTATTGCCCTGACCGCGGTGATCGTGCCGAACGCCCTCCTCGCGGAGGGGCTGCCGGACGTGGCAGAGGGCCTGCTCTGCGTGTTCTTCACGACGGTCGTGCTGATCAGCCTGATGGTGGTGCAGGAGCGGATCGCCCGCCGCAGCCAAGCCCACTCGGTGGCGTTCCTCGTTGCCGCAACCCTGCTCGCAGGCATAGCCGGGTCGCTTCTGCTCGTCTACATCAACTTCGGCCAGCTCGACACCTATGACTGGATACTCGCGGGAACCCTCCTTCCGGGCGTCACGGCGAGCGCGCTCGCCATCAGTACTGCGATGGGGCTCGCATCGGCGAACATCAATACCGAGAGGGAAACGGTGCGGCTCGTCGACGAGGCGAGACAACTCGAGGAGTCCATGGCGAGTCGCGTCGATCGCGTTCGAGCCAGCCTCGCCGACGTGTTGCACGGTCCGCTGCAGGGTCGCCTGGCGGCTTGCGTGATGGCCCTGACCTTCCACGCCGAGGAGCGACCGGGACCGCAATCCGAGCGCTCGACCATCGTCTCGGAGTCGGTCATCGCGCATCTGGAATCCGTCTCTCGAGACCTCGACGCGCTGGTCGCCAGTGGTGTCGTCGAACCGGCACCGTAGACTCACCCGTGATGACACACAGCACAGCTGGGGTGACAGTGATAGTCGCCGATGATGACGCGCTCATCCGCATGGTCATGCGGAGGGCCCTTTCACAGAGGGGAATCCAGGTCGTCGAGGCCGTCGACGGCACGACTGCGGTGGATGCATCGGCTCGCCATCAAGCGGACCTGCTCATCACCGACGCGCACATGCCGGGCCTGTCTCTGCTTGACACTCTCGCGGCGATCGACGAACTGGACGACTCCCCCGAGGTGCTCGTGATCAGCGGGGACTCGCGCTCGCCGCTGGCGCCCGGAATAACCTTTCTGGCCAAGCCGATCGAGCTCGAGCTGTTCCTTGATGCCGTCGATTCGCTCCTCAGCCGTCGGGCGAGCAGATGACGACGTCCGAGTCCTTGATGTCCATCGTGCGCGCCGCCGGATTCGAGGCTCTCGTCGAAAGCAGCCCCGACCCGATCTTCGTGCTCGACACCGACGGCACCTTCGTCTTTGCGAATGACGCCCTGCTCAAGCGCCTGGGCTGTTCGTGGGACGAGCTTCGGGGCACCGACTTCCGTCCGACGGTCGCGGAACCTGATGACACACGCGTCGCAGACGAGTTCGATCGTGCGTGCGGCGGACAGCTCACTCACTTCCGCGCCGCGGGTGTACGCCGGGACGGATCGACATTCCACGCCGACGTGACCAACTACCCGATCCGGCACGAGGGCGCGGTGGTCGCAGTGATCGGCATGGCTCGCGACGTCGACGAGCTGGAGCGCCTCGAGCGTTCAGGCCGGATGCTCGAGAAACGGCTCAGCACAGCGCTGAATGGCATCACGGACGGCGTCTACTTCTTTGATCACGACTGGAACTTCACATGGGTGAACCCGCCCGGTGAACGCATCGCCCAGCTCTCCGAGAAGGAGTTGCTCGGCAACTCCGTCTGGGACCTGTTCCCCGAGATGAATGGATCGGAGTTCGGCATCGCCTACCGCAAAGCCGTTGCGGAGCGGGTCACCGTCACGGTGCGGGACAGGTTCGTGTCGCTGGACGCATGGCTCGAGGCCACGGTCTACCCGGTCGATGACGGGCTCGCGGTCTATGTGCGAGACGTCACCGACGAGGAGATCACGCGCCGTCACATCCTCGAATCGGAGAAGCGACTCGTTTCGCAAGCCGCACTTCTCGACGTCGCCCGCGACGCGATCCTGGTGCGTGGCATGGACCACTCGGTGCAGTACTGGAACCGCGCTGCCGAGGAGATCTATGGCTGGACAGCGGCTGAGGTGCTGGGCAAGTCGATTCGCGGCGTCCTCTACACCGACACTGCCGCCTTCGACGCGGCAACGGCGCACACCATCGAGCACGGTCACTGGTCGGGCGAACTCGAGCAGATCCGCCGCTCGGGCGCCACGCTTGTCGCCGACTGCCGCTGGTCCCTCGTGCGCGACGCCTCCGGCGCGCCGGAGAGCATCTTCGCGGTCAACTCGGACATCACCGAGCGAAAGCGGGATGACGCCATCCGCCAGCGCGACCAGCGTATGGAGAGTCTGGGAACCCTCTCCGGCGGAATCGCGCACGACCTCAACAACATCCTCGCGCCGATGCTCATGTCGGTGCAGATGCTCGCGCGAGAGGAGACCGACCCGGACCGCACGGCTATCCTCGGCATCATCGAGGCGAGCGTGAAACGAGGAGCGGCGATGATCCGACAGGTACTCTCCTTCGCCCGCGGCGTCGAGGGGCAGAAGGTGAGCATCGATGTTCTGCGGATCGTCGACGACGTGGGCTCCTTCGCGAGAGAAGTGATGCCGCGCAACATCACCGTCGTCACGGAGACGCCGCCCGAACTCGACGCGGTCACCGGCGACCCGACCCAGCTTCTGCAGGTGCTGGTCAACCTCGCCACCAACGCACGGGATGCCATGCTCCGCGGTGGGATCCTGACGATCGCCGCTCAGAACGCCGTGGACCCCGATACCGCTGCGGCCCACGTGGTGATTACGGTGCAGGACTCCGGCACAGGCATTGACCCGGACACCCTCGCTCGCATCTTCGAGCCGTTCTTCACCACGAAGGCCGTCGGCGATGGGACCGGCCTTGGACTCGCTACATCAGCGGCCATCGTTGAGAGCCACGGTGGTCGCCTCGAGGTGGAGAGCGTTCCGGGCGAAGGATCCGTCTTCCGCATCTCGTTGCCGAGTGCCGGGTCCGCTGCGTCGGAAGGCGTTGCCGGCGACAGCCGCGCCGAGCCCGTCGAGCTCAAGCGCGGAGCCGGGCAACTGGTGCTCGTCGTAGACGACGAGGCGGCAATCCGGCACCTCACGCGCCAGACGCTCGAGGAGTTCGGCTACACGAGCGCCGTGGCAAGTTCCGGCGAACAGGCACTCGACTTCATCCGCTCACGCGGCGGCGCCGTGGCGCTGGTGCTGACTGACGTCACCATGCCGGTGATGGACGGCCCGGCTCTTGTCGAGCGTCTTGGCGAGGAATTCCCTCGCATCCCCGTTGTCATGTCGTCGGGGAACGCCGGCATCGACATCACAGGCAGCATTCCTCTGGGCGCCTTTCTCTCCAAACCGTTCACTACCGTGCAGCTGCTCACGGCGCTCGCGACGGCGCTCGAAGGGAACACGGATGTCTGAGCAGGCGGGGCGCCAGCTACGCGTCGTCGTCGCCGACGACGACGCCTTCACCATCTCCCTCGTCGCCGGCGGGCTCAGCGCGAAGGGCTTCGGGGTGGCAACGGCTACCACGACCGAGGGGGCGTGGCAGCTCGTCGATTCCACAGAACCGCACGCACTCGTCAGCGACCTCAACTTCGGCCCGGGCGAATCGGGCGTTGCGCTTCTCAGGCGGGTGCGCGCCGAATACCCCTGGATCGGAATCGTGGTCCTCACCTCCCACGCCTCCCCCGAACTCGCCGTCGACGACGCCGCCGACCTGCCCACGGGCGTGGTCTACTTGGTGAAGTCCAAGCTGGCAGGCATCGACGACCTCGCCTCGGCCGTGATGCTCTCCATCTCGGGCGACGATGACGGCGCCTCTCCACGGGGCATGACCACCGGTGGAACCATTCTCGTCACGGCCGCCCAGGCAGACGTGCTTCGGCTTCTCGCCCACGGAGCCTCGACCCGGGCTGTGGCCGAACACCGCGGCACCACCACGCGCGCCGCAGAGACGATGCTTGCCCGGCTGTACACATCCCTCGGAGTCGCCGACGACGAGAGGTCGAATCCACGGGTCGCCGCAGTCCAGTTGTGGCAGCAGGGCCGGGTCTCCGTCAAGTAGTCAGCTCGACAGCACGTACTCCGCATAGGACTTGCGGATCTTCACGACCTTCGGCAGCGCCACGGCCATACAGTAGCCCTGACCCGGGTTCTTGGCGAAGAAGTCCTGGTGGTAGCCCTCGGCCTCGTACCAGCGCGGAAGGGTCTCAATGGTCGTGACCACGCCACCGTCCCACGCATCAGACGCCCGGTTCCGAGCGGCCTCGAACAGGAGCCGCTGGGCGTCATCCGAATAGAACATCGCAGAGCGATATTGGGTACCGCGGTCGTTGCCCTGGCGGTTGAGTTGCCGCGGGTCGTGCAGGCTGAAGAAGACATCGAGGATGACGTCCTCCGGAATGACCGTGGGGTCGAACGTGACGGCAACGGCTTCGGCGTGACCCGTCATCCCGGTGCACACCGACTCGTAATCGGGAAAGGCCGTGAGCCCGCCGGTGTAGCCGGAAACAACGGCCGAGACGCCGCGCAACGTGCGATAGACGGCATCGAGGCACCAGAAGCAACCGCCCGCGAGAACAAAAGTGGTCATTGCAGAAGCTTAGTTTCAGGGGCACCGCTGGCGCCCCATAGGCTGTGCTTATGAGCTATGTCGCAGCAGCCGATCGTTACGCCACCATCGAATACCAGAGGGTCGGCCGCAGCGGCCTGAAGATCCCCGCCGTCTCGCTCGGCCTCTGGAACAACTTCGGCCACGACAAGCCCCTCGACAACCAGAGGGCCATCCTGCGCCGTGCCTTTGACCTCGGGATTACGCACTTCGACCTCGCGAACAACTACGGTCCGCCCGACGGATCCGCTGAGACCAACTTCGGCCGCATCTTCGCCGAAGATTTCCGTGCCCACCGCGATGAGATGATCATCTCCTCGAAGGCCGGCTACTACATGTGGGAAGGACCCTACGGCGAGTGGGGCTCGCGCAAGAACCTGCTCTCCAGCCTCGACCAGTCGCTCGGCCGCCTCGGCGTCGACTACGTCGACATCTTCTACTCCCACCGCCCCGACCCGGAGACTCCCATCGAGGAGACCATGGGCGCGCTCGCGACCGCCGTAACGAGCGGCAAGGCGCTCTACGTGGGTGTCTCGAACTACAGCCCGGAGCAGACTCTTGCCGCACAGAAGGCGCTCGCGGTGCACAACATTCCGCTGACCATTCACCAGCCGCGCTACAACATGTTCGACCGTCATATCGAGAACGGGCTCTTCCCGGTGCTCGATGAGATCGGTGCCGGCAGCATCGTGTTCTCGCCGCTCGCGCAGGGCCTGCTCACCAATCGCTACATCCAGGGCACCGTGCCCGAGGGATCGCGCGCGTCCGAGGGACGCTGGCTCCAGCCCGGCGCCATCGGAGACGTCTACCTCGAGCGGGTTCGCGGGCTGACCGCGATCGCTGAAGAGCGCGGACAGAGCCTCGCCCAGCTCGCACTCACCTGGGTTCTGCGCCACCCGCAGGTCACCTCGGCCCTCATCGGCGCCTCCAGCGTCGCCCAGCTCGACGACAACTTCGGTGCACTGAAGGCCGCGCCGCTCACCGCCGAGGAGATCGCCGCCATCGAGCGATTCGCCGTCGACGGCACCCAGCTGCGCTAGGTGGGATACGTCTACGCGCTGCTTGCGGCGCTGCTGTTCGGCGCGAACGGAAGCGTCACCAAGGTCGTGATCGAGGCGGGCATCAGCCCGACCCAGCTCACCCAGTTCCGCGTGCTCGGCACCGCTGTGATCGCAGGTGTCATCCTGCTCCTGGTCGACCGCAGCGCCTTCCGCATCGGCCGGCGGCAGGTCGGCATCATGGCGATCCTCGGGGTCACGGGCGTCGCCGTGCTGCAGGCGTCCTACGCGTTCGCGATCCAGCTGCTGCCGGTCGGCATCGCACTGCTGCTCGAATATCTCGCCGTGCTGTTCGTCGCGGTGATCGCGTTCGTGTTCCTCAAGGAGAAGGTCAAGCCCCGACTATGGGTCGCCATCGCGTGTGTACTGCTCGGTCTCGCCGTGGTCGCCCAGATCTGGGCGAGTGACCTGAACGGGCTCGGCGTGGTGATGGCCCTCATCGCCGCGGCATCGCTCACCATCTACTTCCTCGTCGGGGAGCGTCAGGTCGGTGCCACCTCCCCGCTCGCCGTCGCGTTCTGGACGACGGGTTTCGCCTCGCTCTTCTGGGCGTTCTTCAGCGGCTGGTGGAACGTGCGTCCCGCGCTGCTCGCCGAATCCGTCTCGCTGAGCGGCAACCTCGAAACCGTGCTGCTGCCGCTCTGGGTGCCGCTCGCGTGGTGTGTGCTGCTCGGATCGTTCCTGCCGTTCCTGCTGTCGTTCCTCGCGCTCAAGCACCTGAGCGCAACGGCCGCCGGCATCGTGGCGTCGTCCGAGGTCATCTTCGCGTTTGTTGTGGCGTGGCTCTGGCTGGGTGAGAGCCTGAACGTCATCCAGATCCTGGGCGCGGTTGTGGTGCTCGTGGGCATCATCCTCGCCCAGACCGCACGATCGGGGAAGGTTATCGACGCCGACCTGGCGCTGGTGCCGGACCTGCCGAGCCCCGACGCCGCGCCAGCCAAATAGCGAACCCGCCGCCGAGAAGCCCGAGCCCCGCGAGGATCGCGGGGAACGTGGCATCCACACCGGTCGGAACCAGCGAATCACCGGGATCCCCGGGCGCGGCCGGAATGAGCGGAGCCGCCAGCAGGTCGCCCAGGTCGACGACGTCGGCATTCGCGGCGAGCGGCACCGGGAACAGGCCTGGCTCGACCACGACCTCCGGCGGAGCGACGAGATCGAGCTGGTAGTCACCGAACGCCGTCTCGAACTCGAACGTGCCGTCCGGGGCGACGGGCACGAGCACCGGCTCGTCGAGAACGTCGGTGACCGGCGTGCCCGCGCTATCGAGCAGGGTGAGGGATGTCCCGGCGGGAACAGGAACATCGTCGCCGCCGCCGATCACGACCTCGCCGGTCACCGTGGCCGCGGGTGACACTGCCGCAAGCCACAACTGGAAGGACGGGAACCCGATCAACACCCCATAGGTCAGCACCACTCGCGTCACGGGAACGGTCGGCACCAGCCAGCCGTACGCGCCCTGCGTATCAAGCCCCGTGCCGAGATAGGTGTCGACGGGGCGCGTCGCGCACCCGGGCACCGGCGTCGGGGCTCCGCACCACGCGGGTGCGTCGGTGACCGTGATGTTCGAGCAGCCGGTCGGCTTGGGTGAGGCGTTCAGGCAGTAGTTTCCCGGGGTCTGGAACCCGAGCTCGGCGGTCGTCAATGGCGTCGCGCCGTTGAACGCCTGGATCGACACGTAGTCGGCGTCGACGTCACCGAGCGCAAAGCCCCAGCCGGGCACGGTCGGGGCGTCGAAGGTGAGAGTGGTGGCGGACGGCGTGACCACGGACGCCGCGGAGATGGTGAGGTAGGGCTGCTTGCGCGAGCTGCCGAACCGGTCGCCGAATCCCGTGTTCGCTCCGAGGAAGGCGGAAGCACCCTGCGCGATGGTCGGGGTCGTGGCCGAGGTGGTGGTGAGGTGCGCAACGGGGATTGTTGAGGCACCGGCGAAGGTGGCATCGAAGCCCGTCCCGGTCGCCGTCCAGGTCGGGAACACGCCGACCGGTGGTGTTGCCGCCGAGGCAGAGAGCGCGGAGCTGCTGAAGACAAGGGCTGCGAGGGCGATGATCAACCCTCGCTTAGTGCGCGTGGTGTTCATCTTCCAACCATAACCCCGACGTCGAGTGTCGTAGGTATGTTCTAATGTCGAACTATCACTTCCGTTGGGCCGGCTTGATCGTCTGGAGTTCCCGTGACCATTCTCGATTTCGCAACAACGCACTACTCGACCCCTTCACGTATCGCGCGCCCCGGCGTCGCCGTCATCCAGCTGCACGACGAGCTCTGGCGCGTCACGCGCTCGAGCGGCGAGGTGGTCGGCTACATCGAGCGCTTCGTCGAGCGCGGCGATTACCGCTACCGAGCCAAGCGCATGCTGGTGCTTCAGAAGCGCTTCGTCTCGATCGGCGAATTCTGGAGAATGGATGACGCCCTGAACGTTCTGACGCCCTGAGCCTCTGACGTAGTGCGGGGCGCACCGCACAACTTGGGGTTTTTCTGGCAACGATCCCCCTAACAGCGCGCCTCGGCCACCCGCCCCCTTTTCGGGGGTATCGTCTGTGCATGCAAATCTGGAACGACTTCGTCACTTGGTTCTACTCGGACGAGGGGTGGCGCGTGGTCTCGACGGCGATCCTCCCGTTCCTGTCGATCATCATCGCCACGCTCATCGCTGTCTGGATCTCGCGCTCCGCGATCAACCGCATCCTCGGGCGCGCAGACCGTTCCGATCGCACTGCCGCGATCGGTGCGATCGTCGAGGTGGCCCGCAACTCCGCGCAGTGGAGCAACCTTCCGCCGGCCACGCGCGACCATCTCGAAGCCCAGGCTAACGCCGCCACGATTCGACTGCGCCTGCTGCCCACCAACGGTGCGAGCGCCGCAGCCGATTGGGCCGAGCACCAGCTTCCCGTGATCCGCAGCAACTCCGCCGACTTCAGCGTGCAGTCCGAGCAGAACTATCTCGAGTTCCGCGACCGCCTGATCGAGTGGCAGCAGAAGCCGTCCCGAGCCCGCAAGCTGTTCGCCGCGGACCTCGAGCAGTTCAGGTACGAGGAATCCCCCGTCGACGCCGACCTCGTGGAGAAGCAGCGCGCGTGGGCAGCCGAGCAGGCGGCCTCCGAGCAGTCCGCGGCCGAGACCTCGAGCGCCGAACGAGCGGATGCCGCCGCCGAGCTCGCCGCCGAGGACCAGGCCGCCGCCCAGCGTGCGGAAGCCGAGCGCGCCGACGCCGAGCGTGCAGCAGCCGAACAGTCGGCCGCCGATCGCCTCGCTGCTGAGCAGCTCGCGGCAGACAGCTCGAACCCGAGCACCGCGCCCGTGTTCACCACGGTCAATGCGCACCCGGTCACCGATTCCTCCCCCGTGGAGACGGCGCCGTACTCGTTCTCCGAGGCGGATTTCTCGGAGGCCGTGAGTGTCACGCCCCAGAACGACAAGCGGGACGAGGACACATCGCAGGACGTGGGTTCCCAGAATGAAGCTCCGCAAGAAGAGCCCTTCTACAACCCGCCCTACGAGCCGTCCCCGGCGGGCCGCACCTTCGAGCCGCACATCGACAACGAGGTGCATTATGACGCCAACGGCGACGTAATCGAAGCGACCATCGACGAGGACCCGAACGGTTCGGCACCGCCGCTCGTCCGTCCCCGACTGCGCGAAGACTAGAGCTTAAGAGCCGGGCAGTCCGTCGATCGCGATCAGCTTCGCGGACCACGGGCAGTACTGCTCTGACGTGACCGTCCTGTCCTCCACATAGGAGGGCAGGCCGTCGCAGACCTCGATCGTCATGTCCGCGAACTCGAGCGTGGCCGGATCGATGTGCCACGACCACGGCCCATTGACCCCCGCCTCGTCGCGCACGACCGTGCCGTTCGGGATCGTGGCGACCTCCTCGCCGGCGAGCAACTTCTGCGCATGCGCGATCAGCTCAGGCGTTGCGAGCTCTACCTTGTAGGTCTCGCCCACGACCTGGAAGGTCGCGACGACGGTCTCGGGCGTCTCGGGAGCGGCGGGTGCGCAGCCGGTCAGTACGAGCAGCAGAGCGAGTGTGAGCAGGCGTTTCATCGAAGACTCTCCACGGGCAGGTCGAACCAACGCAGATGCTCGAAGTCTGAGCCGAGCGCGTCCTTCACGTCGAGCGAGAGCTGGTCGGCGGCGTGCGTGTCCGACGACGCAGCGGGAAGCGAGGCGAAGAGCCGCTCGGCCTCAGCCAGGTAACCGGCGAGAGCCGCTTCATCCACCGTGTCATCGCGCTGGGGCCAGGTCAGCGCGCCGGTTTCGTCATAGGCGAGCTGCGACAGCCGCAGCGGAGGCTCGACCGTGCCGTCACGATGGTGCCACAGCCCGGAGACGTGGTCGAAGCGGTAGTGCGGCACGAGGCGAGCGCCGTGTTCAGCGACCAGCGTCACGGCCTTAACGATGTAGCGGAACACCGTCTCACTGATGAAGTAATTGAAGTTGATGCGGATCCAGCCCGGCTTGATGCCCTCGCAGCCGCCCGTGATCTCGCGCTCGAACTCCCGGGAGCGGTCGAGATCGATGCCGAGCAGGCGGTGTCCGTAGGGGCCGGCGCAGCTGCAGCCACCCCGCGACTGGATGCCGAACAGGTCGTTCAGGATCGCGACCACCACGTTGTGGTGCAGGTAGCGACCGCCCGGGCGCTTGATGACAAACGACACGATCGAGAGCCGCTCGGCATCGGGATTGCCCAGTACCTGGATCGACGGGTGCGACTCCCACGCCTGCATCGCGCGGCTGAGGTAATCGCGCTCGCAGGCCTGGATCGTCTCGACCCCGACCGCCTCCTTGAGCTGGAAGACGAGCCCCGCGCGAATCGACTCGATGATCGCGGGCGTACCGGCCTCCTCGCGGTGCACGGGGTCGGCGAGGTACTTGTGCTCCTCGGGGTTGACGTAGGCGACGGTGCCGCCGCCCACCATGTCGGGCACGGTGTTGGTCAGGATGCCCCGGCTCACGACCAGCACACCCGGCGTTCCCGGCCCGCCGATGAACTTGTGCGGAGAGATGAAGATCGCGTCCTTGCGTTCGGCGGGGACGCCGCTGCGCGGATTCATCTCGATGTCCACATACGGGGCGCACGCCGCGAAGTCCCAGAAGGCGAGGGCACCGTGCTCGTGCAGCAGGCGCGTGATGCCGTGGGTATCGGTGGTGATCCCGGTGACGTTGCTCGCGGCGCTGAACGAGCCGATGCGCAGCGGTCGATCGCTGTAGCGCTCGAGCTGCTCCGCGAGGTGCACGGCGTCGATGTGGCCGTCGGCATTCTCGTGGATCGTGACCACGTCGGCGATCGACTCCCGCCACGGCAGCTCATTCGAGTGGTGCTCGTAGGGACCGATGAAGACGACGGGCCGTTCGTTCGCGGGGATGCTCGCGCTCAACCCGTGCTTCTCGTCGAGCGCCGCCGGAATGCGGATGCCGAGGATCCCCACGAGCTTGTTGATCGCCGCAGTGGACCCGCTCCCGGCGAAGATGACGACGGAGTCCTCGTCGCCGTTCACCGAGCGGTGGATGATGGCGCGCGCGTCCTCGCGCAGCCGGGTGGTCTGGAGTCCGGTGCCGCTCGACTCCGAGTGCGTGTTCGCGTACCGCGGCAGGACCTCATCCCGAATGAACTGCTCGACGAAACTCAGCGCTCGGCCGCTCGCGGTGTAGTCGGCGTAGGTGACGCGACGGGGCCCGAACGGACCGGGCATGACCTGGTCGTCGCCGATCACGCAGTCACGGATGCGGTCGAGCAGGGGCGAACTCGGCACGTCCGCCGGCCGATCGGGGATCACGCAGTCATCCATGCGCCAAGGGTAGCGCGGGGTGCCCCTGGCAGGAATCGAACCTGCGACCAAGAGATTAGAAGGCTCTTGCTCTATCCACTGAGCTACAGAGGCGCGGTTAAACGATACCGCAGGCTGGTTATACGGCCTTCGCGAGCGCCACCAGCACCTGGTTGACGGTGGGGACTCCCTCGGCACGGAAGACCTCGGTGCCGTCAGCCGAGGTCACGATGACGGTCGGAGTTGAGCGGATACCGGCTTTTTCTGCCTCGGACGTCTCGCGCGCGACATCCAGTTCAGCAATCTTCGCGGCGGGCACAAGGGTCGCCACCTGCTTCAACACCCCGCGGGTCTGAATGCACGGGTCGCAGAAGGAGGAGGAGAAGAAGAGCAGGTTCACGCTGGGGCCAACCGTCGGAGCGGGCTAATTAGTCCCGACGCTCGTCGAGGTCCTCGAGCGGCTCGCCGTCGGCGGCGTCCCACGTGTAGGTGACCTGAACCTGCTCGCCGACCTTGTGGGCTGCAGGTGTGTCGTAGACGACCTGCGTCTCCTTGCCGTCGAGCGCGACGAGAACGGTGACTTCGGAGTCCCAGCTGCCATCGGTGGAGATGCGGGTGTCGGTGCGGCCGTCGTAGGGTCCGCCCTTGTAGAAGACGATGTATTCGTCGCCGCGTTCGATGGTCACACCTGTGTCAGTCATGTCCCTAGTTCTACCAGACACCGATGAGAGAAAGCACACCGGCGAGCGCCGACACGGCCCCCAGCGTCACACCGATGATGAAGAGGATGAGGTGAACCGTAAAGAACGCGGTCGGTTTGCCGTTTGCGTCCTTCGCACGCGGGTCCTTCGCTACGCGTCGGAAGAACGTCGGCCAAGTCACGAAGTTGAAGACGCCGTTGAGAATCAGGAGGATTGCCACCCGTTCAGCCTAGGCGCCGCGACCATCGCCGTCGCACGCCGCCGGTAGACTTCAGCAATGGCTACCTCCGCTGATCGCCTCGTGTGGATCGACTGCGAAATGACCGGGCTCGATCTCACGATCGACGAACTCGTTGAGGTCGCGGTGGTCATCACCGACTACGACCTCAACCTCATCGACCCCGGCTTCACCATCGTCATCAAGCCCGACCAGTCGGCGCTCGACACGATGAACGACTTCGTGCGCAACATGCACACCGAGAGCGGACTCATCACCGAGATCCCGAACGGCGTATCCCTCGCCGACGCCGAGTACGCCGTGCACGAGTACATCCTGAAGTTCGTGCCCAACCCCCAGAGCGCACCGCTCGCCGGCAACACCATCGGCACCGACCGGGCCTTCCTGAACAAATTTATGCCCCGAGTAGACGGCCACCTGCACTACCGCAGCGTCGACGTCTCCTCCATCAAAGAACTGTCGCGTCGCTGGTTCCCCCGCGTGTACTTCAACTCCCCCGCCAAGAACGGCGGACACCGCGCCCTCGCCGACATTCTCGAGTCGATCCGCGAGCTGCAGTACTACCGCAAGGCGGCCTTTGTGGCCGACCCCGGACCCACCAGCGAAGAGGCCCAGGCAATTTCGGCGGCCGTTGTGGACCAGTTCGCCCCGCACCTGTAATACAATTGCTGGGTTGCCTTTTGTGGCGGTAGAAATACAGTCGCAAGAACAACGCGTTTGGTGGGCGTAGCTCAGTTGGCAGAGCGCTGGCTTGTGGAGCCGGATGTCGCGGGTTCGAGCCCCGTCGTTCACCCCATCACGAAACGGCCCCGCGAAAGCGGGGCCGTTTCTGCGTTAGCGCCAGCGTTCCCATCCCACACCTGTCCCCGAACATGACAGGCTGGACTCGTGACAAAGACCCTCGACCGGCCGGAGCTGAGCGAGGAGTCCGTCACCGCCAGCCGGCTCGACACCCCCTGGGTCACCCTCGTCTGGAACGACCCCGTGAACCTCATGAGCTACGTCTCCTACGTATTCCGCAGCTACTTCGGATTCTCCGCCGAAGAAGCCGACCGCCGCATGCTTCAGGTTCACAACGACGGTCGAGCCGTGGTCGCCACGGGATCCCGCGAGCAGATGGAAGTCCACGTCGAGGCAATGCACGACTTCGGCCTGTGGGCCACCCTGCAGCAGGTCGACGCGTGATCCCGTTCGAGCGCGGCGACGACCGCGTCATCCGCGCGAGCCTCACCCGCCCCGAGGCCACGCTCATCGCCTCCCTCGCCGGCCAGATCGCCGCACTCCTCGGCGGGCTCGTCGAGGTTCCACACTTCGACGACCCCGATGCAGCCGCACTGTTCGAGTCGGTCGGCATGGGCGGCACGAGCACGCTCAATGACGACCCGGCGATCGCCCGGCTGCTTCCGAACGCGTATGCCGAGCCCGGGGCATCCGGAGACTTTCGCCGCCTCACCGAACGCAGCCTCGCGAGCCGTAAGGTCGCCAACGCCGGTGTTGTCGTGGCCAGCCTGGACGCCGCTCTGAACAGTGGCGGCGAACTGGCACTGGATGACGCCGAGGCACAGTCCTGGCTCCGCACCCTCGCAGATATCCGCCTGACGATCGCGGCTCGGCTCGGCATCGAGGCCGATGGGGACGAGGGCGCGGATGACGACGACTCGCTCGCCCTGCGGGACGTATACGACTGGCTCGCCTGGGTCACCGACTCGCTGATTGGAGCGATCGAGGAGTGAGAACCACATGATCGACGACATCCCCGCCAACGAGTTCGAGAAACTCGTGATCGACGAACTCGACGCGCTGCCCGACGAGATGGTCGACGACCTCGACAACGTCGTCTTCGTGACCGAGGACCGCCCCGAGGACGGATCGCTCGACCTCCTGGGTCTCTACGATGGCGTCGCCCTCACCGAGCGTGGGCAGTACGGGTTCGGCGAGCTGCCCGACCGCATCATCCTGTACCGCGAACCGCTCCTCGCCATCGCCGTGGATCTCGACGACCTCAAGGATCAGATCCACGTCACCCTCGTGCACGAGATCGCGCACTTCTACGGTCTCGACGACGACCAGCTGCACGAGCTCGGCTGGGCCTAGCTCAGCGACGGGTGCCCTGCCCCGTATTCTCGAGCATGGAATCCAGACTATCGGAGCCGTGCTGGTGCCCACCCCGTGGCCAGTGCACCACGAGCAGCGTCAGCATCGCGAGGCAGGCGCCGGGCGTCAACAGCCAGATCGATATGCCGATCCAGGAGTAGAACCCTTCGGAGCCACGACTGTGCCCGAGTGCCCCGATGAGCAGAGCGACCATTCCCCCGACCACCGCAAGAGCGGCCACCACAAAACTCGTGCGAACGATAAAACCGGTGTCTTTCGGACTCTCATCCATGACAACCCCCTTACCTAGGTTTACCCCCGTTCGGGGGCCACGGCAAGAGGAAAGCGAGCGAAACTGAAAAATCTAGCCTGTGACGAGGGGCAGTGCGGGGTCAGCGCTCCACTCCTCGAGTGAACCGTCATAGATGCGCACCGCCTTCTGCCCGATCGCAGCGAGCGTGAGGGCACCCGCCGAGGCGGAGATGCCACCACCGCAGTAGAGCAGCACCTCCGATGAGTTCTCCGCCACATCCACCCCGGCCGCGTCATAGGCGAGAATCAACTCGACCCGGCTCTTCAGAGTGCCGTTGCTGCCGAACAGGTCGCGACTCGAGACGTTGACGCTGTTCGGGATGCGACCTCGGCGCGCGTAGCGCGTGGCATCCGCACCCGTGAAGGACCCGGCCGGCAGGCTGCACACGAGGGGACGCTCGTCGTCCGCGGCGCGCTCGACGAGCTCCTCCTTGCTGACCCAGGCGCGTCGAACCGACTCACCCTTCCACGGGCTCGAGGCGGGGCGGGGCGGGCGCTCCCCGGTCTCGACGGTGTGACCGCCCGCGGTCCACGCCTTGTAGCCGCCGTCGAGCACGCGGGCCGAGACGCCGATCCAACGCAGCAGGTACCACAGGCGGGCCGCCCACATCGTACCGGTCGTGTCGTAGATGACCACCTGGCTGTCGCGCGAGACGCCGAGCCGGGCGAGCTCATCCGCGATCTGCTGCGGTTCGGGATGCGCATAGTGCGTCGGCGCGTTGGTGTCGCTGAACTGCGTGGCGACGTCGACGTGCTGCGAGCCGGGGATGTGGCCGGCCAGCCAACGGTCGCGCCCTGGATTCATGCGGTAGTCGCCGTCGAATGCCGGAGCGTGCAGCTCGAGGCTCGCGTCGAACACGATCGGCGGGTTCGGCTCGGCGAGAGCGTCGGACAGTTCGGACACGGAGATGAAGGGACCAGTCACCCGTCCACTCTCGCAGGGTCGAGCACGGCGCGCCACCGTTCGACGTCGCGTGTCACGGCGTCGATCACGTTGCGCCCGTCGATGCTCTCGTCGGCGAGGGTGATCGGCAGTTCACGCACGATGAACGACCACTCCTGCGCCGCCCAGCGGTCCCAGTGCGGGGCGTACAGCTCGCCGTCCCGCTCGAGAGCCCGCCGCTTGCGGGTCGCGTCGTCGAGGGTGACCCACACGCCGTGGTCGGCGAGCTCGCGGTTCGCGCGGGACAGCGCTCCGCACCCCTCCACGATGAGCGGCTGCGACAGGTCGACTTCACGCCAGTCGCCGGGTCGGGATGACGCCCAATCCCACTCCCGCCACCGCCCGTCGGTCAACATCGACGTCACAGCCCGGCTGCCGGCCTCGAGTCCTCCCCAGCCGGGGTAGAGCGCGTCCATCCGCACGAGCTGGGCGCCGGTGAGGTCGCGCAGGGCGGTCGCGAGCTCGGTCTTGCCGGATCCTGACCGGCCGTCGATGAGCAGGATGGGACTCACGGCAACCCCAGGAACCGCGCGACGGCGGGGGTGGCCGGCGCGTCTCGCAGCTCGGCCGGCGTGCCCAACTGCACGAGGCGTCCGGCCATGAGCACGGCGACCCGGTCGGCGACCGCGAACGCCTCGTCCTGGTCGTGGGTGACGAACAGCGCGGTCTGGCTTGTGGAGGACAGGATCGCGCGCAGGTCGGCGGCCAGCCGGGTGCGCAGTTCGCGGTCGAGGGAAGAGAGCGGTTCATCCAGAAGCAGCAGGCGTGGCGAGGCGGCCAGCGACCGGGCGAGCGCGACCCGCTGCTGTTCACCGCCGGAGAGCTCGGTGACCCGGCGCTCCTCGAACCCGGACAGGCCGACCAGCGCCAGCAACTCGGTCACCCGCGCCTCGGCCGGCACGCGTCGCACGCGCAGCGCATAGCCCACGTTCTGCGCGACCGACTGGTGGGTGAACAGCTGCCCGTCCTGGAACATCAGAGCGAAGCCGCGCTCGTGCACGGGCACGCCGGCGAGGTCGTCGCCGTCCCAGGAGATCGAGCCCGACCCCAGCGGCTCGAGGCCGCAGATGGCGCGCAGCAGTGTGGACTTTCCACCGCCGGATGGCCCGAGAAGCCCGAGCACCTCCCCCGACGCGACGGTCAGCGAGACGTCGTCGACGACAAGGGTGCGGTCGAGCGTGACCGAGACGTGCTCCACGGAGAGTGACATCAGAAGGCTCCAATCGTGCCGACGCGCAGGCGTTCGACGAGGGCGATGACCAGCACGGTGACCGCGGCGAGCACGACGGCGGCCGCGATGGCCATGCCGAAGTTGTCGCCGCCCGGCAGTCCGATCAGCCGGAAGATCACGACCGGCAGCGTCGGGCGGTCGGGTCGGCTGAGAAAGCTGGTCGCGCCGAACTCGCCGAGGGCGACCGCGAAGGCGAGTCCGGATGCCGCGAGCGCGGGTCGCGCGACGACGGCAAGATCCACGTCCCGCATGACCCGCCACGGCGCCGATCCGAGCACCGCCGCCGCCTCCCGCAACCGTGGGTCGATGCCCCGCAGAATCGGAAGCACGGTGCGCACGACGAGCGGCAGGGCCACGAGCGCCTGCGCGATCGGCACAAGGATCGGTGAGGAGCGCAGGTCGAGCGGTGGCTGGTTGAGGGTGATGAGGAACCCGAATCCCACGGTTACCGCCGAGACGCCGAGCGGCAACATCAGTGCCCCGTCGAACCACTCGAGGGCGCGGCGACCACGCGCGCTGCGCGGTGTGCGGGAGAGCACCAGGGATGCGCACAGTCCGATGACGACCGCGAGCACCGTCGCCTGTGCCGCCGCTGCGAGAGAGTTGCCGAGCGCCGTCCAGACGGGCACAACGAGCGCGTTGCGAGTGCCTGTTCCGGAGAGGGCGAGGTAGTTGCCGAGCCCCCAGCCATCGCGCGTCTGGAGCGATCGAAGAAGCAGCGACACGATCGGCAGTGCGAGCAGGAGGGCGGTGACCACAGCGACGGCAATGGGGAGCGCATCCGATCGACGCGGCGGCCGGGAGGAGAGCCGAGCCGCGACTCGACGCTGCGCCGTGCTGCGACCTCGCGCGCGGGCGGCGAGCAGCAGCATCCCGAACACGACGATGAGCTGGGTGATGGAGAGCACACTCGCGGCTCTCAGGTCGAGGAACTGGGTGGTGAGCAGCCAGATCTCGGTCTCGATGGTGCCGAAGCGGGTGCCGCCGAGCACGAGCACGACCCCGAACGCGGTCGAGCAGAACAGGAAGACGATGGACGCGGCCGCCACGATAGAGCCCGACAGGCGGGGAATTGTGATGGTCAGGAATACCCGAACGGGGCCGGCGCCGAGTACACGGGCCGCCTCCTCCTGACGGGAGTCGAGTCCTTCCCAGGTGCCGCCCACGGTGCGCACGACAACGGCGATGTTGAAGAATACGAGGGCCAGCAGGATCGCGGGAAAGGTGCCGTCGAGCTGCAGGAACCCGAGCAGGCCGCCCTCGCGCAGCAGGGTCCTGAAGGCGACTCCAACGACCACCGTCGGCAGAACGAACGGCACTATGACAAGAGCGCGCAACAGCCCCCGCCCACGAAATCGCAGGCGGTAGAGCACGTGCGCGATCGGCAGCCCGACCAGCACGCAGACGACCGACGCGATCGCGGCCTGCGCGAGGGTGAGGCCGATCAGCCGCAGCGTACGTGGCCGGGTGAGCACCTCGAGCAGCGGCCCCTCGCCGAACAGCCCGCGGCCGATGATCGCGAGCACCGGCCAGACGAAGAACACCGCGAGGAACGCGAGGGGCACGCCGACGCCGAGCACCATCCACAGGACGGAGCCCGGTCGCCGGCGCGCCAAGGACATCACGGGGTGGCGATGGCCGCCCACTCGGCGAGCCATGTCTCACGGTTCGCGTCGATCTCCGCGGGCGAGATCACGTAGGGGTTCTCGGCGACCTTCGCGATTTCGGCCCAGCCCTCGGGCAGCGTCGCGGCGGCGTTCACCGGAAAGACGTACATGCTCTCGGGGATGTCGTTCTGCACGGTGGTCGAGAACAGGAAGTCGACGAGCTTGCCCGCGGCCTCCGGGTACTCGGTGCCGGCGATGACGCCCGCATACTCGGTCTGGCGGAAGCAGGTGTCGAGCAGGGCGCCGGTCGGAACCGTGCCGTCTTCCTGAACCTCGAACGGTGGCGACGAGGCGTAGGAGACGACGAGCGGCCGGTCCCCTTCGCTCGACGGCCCGGAGAAGTCGACGTAGTAGGCGTCACTCCAGCCCGCGTCGATCTTCACACCGTTGTCTACGAGCGAGGCCCAGTAGTCCTGCCATCCGGCGTCGTCGAAGGCGGCGATCGTCGCGAGCAGAAAGGCCAGACCTGGTGAGGATGACGTCGCCGCCGGCACAACCAGCAGGTCCTTGTACTTCGGGTCGGTGAGATCCTCGAGGGAGACCGGTTCGGCGATGCCGGCCTCGGCGAACCACTCGTGGTCCACATTGATGCACACGTCGCCGTTGTCGATCGGGGTGAGCTGTGCACCGCCCTGATCGGCGGGAAGCAGGTACGGATCCTCGGCCGGGGTCACGTCGCCGGACACGTAGTCGGCGAGCACGCCCTCCTTGACGGCCCGGCTCGCGAACGTGTTGTCGATGCCGAAGACCACGTCGCCGAGCGGGGAGTCCTTGGTGAGAACGAGCTTGTTCACGAGCTCGCCCGCGTCACCCGCGGCCTGCACCTCGACCTCGATGCCGGTCTGTTCGGTGAACTCGGCGAGGACGCCGTCGCTCAGCGCGAACGAGTCGTGGGTGACCAGAACGAGCTTGGCCGGGTCGGACCCCGGCGCGGGCGCGGGGCTGGAACATCCCGCGAGGGTGATGACGGCGATTGCCGCGATGACTGCATATTTCTTCTGCACTGTGCGTGCCCTTTCATAGAGGGGCACGGGTTGTAAGAGATTGCCTCCCTGCGCTGGCATGATCCAGATCAGGTTCGACGGTCGAAGCTTGGAGAAGCTTCCTCTCAGCCCGGCTCACCGGACTCCCGTGTTCATGTACAACCCTACCGGGCTATCGGGCACGTGCCCGAATTGCAGACACGTCCCGGTCAGGCGTCGGCGTCGGCGTTGGCGCGCCACTCCTGGCCCTTGCGGACCGCCTTGAGTGCGGGATACAGCGCGAGGAACAACCACATCGGCGCTCGCACCCCGAGGTTGCGCACGCCGTGGCGCTTGTAGGTGCGCTCAAAGCGCGTCACGTAGTAGTAGTAGTCGCGCGGTGAGTCGTCGATGCGACGGGCGGACATGCCGGTCACCATCGTCGGGACGTACTGCACGCGCAGGCTGTGCTCGTGCAGGTGCACGGAGATGTCGATGTCCTCGTGCAGTTCGTCGTCGACATCGCGGCACACTTCGGTGCGGATGACGTTCCACGCCTCGGCCCGAAGCGCCATGTTGCTGCCGAACACGAAGTGGTACTCCCGCGCGAGCTTGATCATCACGCGACGAACGGTGTCGTCGGCCTTGAGCCCCCAGCGGCGCAGCGGCATGTCGTAGTAGATGACGGGGCCGGTGGCGGCGGAGACGAGCGGATCGGTGAACGCCCGCTGCACCTCCTCAACCCAGGTCGGCTCGAGCACGGAGTCCGCGTCGATGCGACCGATCACGTCCCCGCTGGCCCGATCGAGTCCCAGGTTGCGAGTGGGCACGAGCCCCTGCTCGTCGTTCTGGGTGACGTAGAGCAGCGGGGCATCCGGAAACGCGATCTGCAGGGCGGCGACGATGGCGGCTGTGTTGTCGGTCGAGCGGTTGTCGACGACGATGATCTCGTGCGCGGGCACCGTCTGCTCGAGCGCCGCGAGCACACATGCCTTGATAGTCTCCTCTTCATTCCATGCGGGGATGACGATCGATACTGTCGGTAACGGCAGGAGCATGCCGCCCACCCTAATCGCACCCGGCGAATTCTTAGGGTTCACCCCGCATCTACGTGTATGTCACTCATTCGGCGGGCGGCCCGAATGGGGGCCAGTACCGTTGGAGCATGGAGAATACGGAACACGGAAACGTCTGGCCCGGATCGGCCTACCCGCTCGGAGCAACATACGACGGCAACGGCACCAACTTCGCACTGTTTAGTGAGGCGGCCGAGCGCGTCGAGCTCTGCCTGTTCGACGATCACGGCACCGAGACGCGTCTCGAACTCACCGAGGTGGACGCCTTCGTTTGGCACGGCTTCCTGCCGCAGGTGCAGCCCGGGCAGCGCTACGGCTACCGCGTTCACGGACCCTACGATCCCTCGAACGGTGAGCGGGCCAACCCCAACAAGCTGCTGCTCGACCCCTACGCCAAGGCAACGACCGGCCACATCGAGTGGCACCCGTCGCTGTTCTCCTACGACTTCAACGACCCGACCCAGCGCAACGACGAGGACAGCGCGCCGCACGCCATGCTCGGGGTCGTCATCAATCCGTTCTTCGACTGGGCCGGGGATCGTCATCCTCGCACCGCGTACCCCGACACGTTCGTCTACGAGGCACACGTCAAGGGGCTCACCGAGCTGAACCCGGCGATCCCCGAAGACCTGCGCGGCACCTACGGCGGCATCGCCCACCCCGCCACCATCGAGCATCTGCAGAAGCTCGGCGTGACCGCCCTCGAGCTCATGCCCGTGCACCAGTTCGTGCACGACGACACGCTCGAGCAGAAGGGCCTCAGCAACTATTGGGGCTACAACACGATCGGCTTCTTCGCCCCGCACAACGACTACGCCGGCAACGGTGACCTCGGCCAGCAGGTGCAGGAGTTCAAAGCCATGGTGCGCGAGCTGCACACCGCCGGCATCGAGGTCATCCTCGACGTGGTCTACAACCACACGGCCGAGGGCAACCACCTCGGCCCGACCCTCTCCATGCGCGGCATCGACAACAAGGCCTACTACCGTCTCGTCGATGACGACCAGCAGCACTACATGGACTACACCGGCACCGGCAACTCGCTGAACGCCGGCAACCCGCACTCGCTGCAGCTCATCATGGACTCGCTGCGCTACTGGGTGACCGAGATGCACGTCGACGGTTTCCGCTTCGACCTGGCGTCGACCCTCGCCCGCGAGTTCTACGACGTCGACAAGCTCTCCACCTTCTTCGAGCTCGTGCAGCAGGACCCGGTGGTCTCGCAGGTCAAGCTCATCGCCGAGCCCTGGGACGTCGGGCCTGGCGGCTACCAGGTCGGCAACTTCCCGCCACAGTGGACGGAGTGGAACGGCAAGTACCGCGACACCGTGCGCGACTTCTGGCGCGGCGAGCCCTCCACCCTCGGCGAGTTCGCCGCCCGGGTGACCGGATCCGCCGACCTGTACGAGCACTCGGGAAGACGACCCGTCGCATCCATCAACTTCGTGACGGCTCATGACGGCTTCACGCTGCGCGATCTCGTGTCGTACAACGAGAAGCACAACGACGCGAACGGTGAAAACAACAACGACGGCGAATCACATAACCGTTCGTACAACCTGGGTGTTGAAGGGCCGACGGATGACCCGGCCATCCTCGAGCTCCGCTCCCGCCAGCAGCGCAACATCATCGCTACCCTGCTCCTGTCGCAGGGCGTGCCGATGCTGCTGCACGGCGACGAACTCGGACGCACGCAACAGGGCAACAACAACGTCTACGCGCAGGACTCCGAGCTGAGCTGGGTGCACTGGGACGACGCCGACCTCTCCCTCGTCGAGTTCGTGGCCGCTGTGGCGCGACTGCGCAAGGAGCATCCGACCTTCCGTCGCAGCCGCTTCTTCGACGGGCGCCCCGTGCGTCGTGGCGAGGGCGAGCCGCTCTCCGACATCGTGTGGCTGAGCCCCGAGGGCGACGCCATGGTGCCCGAGGACTGGGACACCCCGCTCGGACGTGCCGTCGGGATGTTCCTCAACGGCCAGGGCATCCGAGGAAAGGACGCCCGCGGCGAGCGCATCAGCGACCGCAACTTCATCGTCTTCTTCAACGCGAACGACGAGCCGGTCGACTTCGTGCTGCCCTCCGAAGAGTTCTCGCCGTCGTGGGAGGTCGTGGTCGACACTGCGGGGATTGCCGTGTCGGTGGAGCCTCGGCACGCCGAGAGCACCCTCCACATCCTGCCGCGATCGACGGTGGTGCTGCGCGCCTGGGTCGAGCCCGCGCCGGATCTCGACACCGCCGTCGCTGCGTCGCTGCAGGTGCTGACCAACTCGAACGCCGCCAACTCGCTGTCGGCCAAGACGGAAGCGGAATGAGCATGGCGAGGGTTCCGGCATCCACCTATCGCCTGCAGCTGACCGCCGACTTCCCGCTGCAGGCCGCGAGCGAGCTCGTCGACTACCTGACCGGGCTCGGAATCGACTGGGTCTATCTCTCCCCCGTGCTGCAGGCGACGAAGGGATCGACGCACGGCTACGACGTCGTCGACCACTCGACCATCGATGTGGAGCGCGGTGGCGCCGAGGGGCTCGAGCTGCTGTCGAAGGCCGCGCACGATGCGGGGCACGGTGTGCTCATCGACGTGGTTCCGAACCACGTGGGCGTCTCCGACCCGAGCCAGAACGCCTGGTGGTGGGATGTGCTGAAGCACGGCCGGGATTCCCGCTACGCCGAGGCCTTCGACATCGACTGGGACTTCGCACCCCGTCTGCGTATACCGGTGCTCGGTGACGACGAGACGCTGGAGGTCGTCGGCGACGAACTGCACTACTTCGACAACCACTACCCGATCGCGCCGGGCACCGCCGACGACGGTGCGGATGCCGCCACCGTGCACTCGCGCCAGCACTACGAGCTCGTGCACTGGCGTCGCGCCGACGCGGAACTCAGCTATCGACGGTTCTTCGCGGTCAACACTCTCGCCGCCATCCGCGTCGAGGTGCCGTGGGTCTTCGACGAGTCACACGAGCAGATCGTGCGCTGGGTGCGCGAGGGCATCGCGGACGGCCTCCGGATCGACCATCCCGACGGCCTGCAGGACCCGGGTGGCTATCTCGACACCCTCGCCGCGGCGACGGGCGACACCTACGTGCTGGTCGAGAAGATCCTCGAGGGTGAGGAGCAGCTGCCCGCCTTCTGGCCGGTCGCCGGCACCACCGGCTACGACGCCCTGGCCGACGTCGACCGTATCCTCGTCGATCGCGCGGGGCGCTCCGCCCTCGACGCGATCGACAACGAGCTGCGCGGCCGCGCCCAGCCGCTCGAGTGGGCGACGCTGATCCGTCGCACCAAGCGCGCGATCGCGGACGGCATCCTGCACTCGGAGGTGCTGCGCATCGAGCGCGACATCGCGCGCAATCACAAGACCACCGAGCACACCGCCGACGCCCTCGCCGAGCTGCTCGCCTGCTTCCCGGTCTACCGGAGCTATCTGCCCTCGGGCCTCGAGCATCTGCACGAGGCCGCCGACCTCGCCTGCCGCGCGCGCCCCGAGCTCACCGCGACGATCGAGTCGCTCATCCCTGTGCTCTCCGACCCCGCCGAGCCGGCCGCGATCCGCTTCCAGCAGACCTCGGGCATGGTGATGGCCAAGGGCGTCGAGGACACCGCGTTCTACCGCTATACGCGCCTGACCTCCCTGACCGAGGTGGGTGCCGACCCGAGCGAGTTCTCGATCGGCGTCGAGGAGTTCCACCGCCGCCAGCTCGATCGACAGGCGCGTTTTCCTGCGTCGATGACCACGCTCTCGACCCACGACACAAAGCGCGGCGAGGATACCCGGGCACGCATCACCGTGCTGTCCGAACTCCCGGAGGAGTGGTCGACGACACTCGGCCAGCTGCGCGAGCGTGCCCCGCTCGGCGACGGCCCGCTCGAGAACCTGCTCTGGGAGTCGATCGTCGGCGCGTGGCCCGCCTCCGCCGACCGCCTGCACGACTACGCGACGAAGGCCAGCCGCGAGGCGGGCATGTCCACTAACTGGACCGAGCCGAACGAAGAGTTCGAAACGAGGATGCACGCGCTCATCGACAGCGCGTTCGACGGCGACCTCGTGAACGAGTTCGTGTCCCGTGTCGCCCCGTACGGCTGGTCGAACTCGCTCTCGGCGAAGCTCATCCAACTCACCGCCCCGGGAGTCCCCGACGTGTACCAGGGCAGCGAGCTCTGGGAGACGAGCCTCGTCGACCCCGACAACCGCCGTGCTGTGGATTACGACATCCGCCGCCTGTACCTCGAGGCCATCGACGCGGGCGCGCACCCGCCCATCGATGAAACGGGGGCGGCGAAGCTGCTCGTCACGAGCCGCGCGCTACGTCTGCGCCGGGACCGGCCGGAGCTGTTCACCCGATACGCACCGCTCGAAGCGCTCGGCACCGCCGCGCGTCACGCGGTCGTGTTCGATCGCGGCGGCGCCGTGACCGTCGCCACCCGCCTTCCGGTCGGGCTGGAGAAGTCCGGCGGCTGGGGCGACACGATCATCACCGTGCCCGGGCGCCCGCACATCGACGTTCTGACCGGCATCGAGTACGAAGGCGGCGGTATTCCGCTCGCCACCCTGCTTGCCCGGTATCCCGTCGCATTGCTTGCACCGATGGACCACGAGGAGTCGGCATCATGATCTTCGAGCTGTGGGCGCCCAGCGCCGAGGCGGTGTCCGTGGAGGTCGATGGCGCGTTGCATCCTCTCGTCGCAGGTGACGCGGGCTGGTGGGTCTCGCGCGACCTCGACCTCGAGGAGGGCGACCACCGCTACGGCTTCGTCATCGACGACGATCCGACCGCGCTGCCCGACCCACGCTCGCGCCGCCAGCCCGACGGCGTGCACCGGCTGAGTGCCACGGCGGACGTCCCCGAGCAGCACGTGAGCTGGACGGGGCGCCAACTCGCCGGCTCCGTCATCTATGAGCTGCACATCGGAACCTTCACGCCCGAGGGAACGCTCGACTCCGCAATCGAGCGCCTCGACCACCTCGTCGACCTCGGCATCGACTTCGTCGAGGTGCTGCCGGTCAACGGCTTCAACGGCACTCACAACTGGGGTTACGACGGTGTGCTCTGGTACACGGTGCACGAGGGGTACGGCGGACCGGAGGCGTACGCCCGCTTCGTCGACGCCTGCCACGAGCGCGGGCTCGGCGTTGTGCAGGACGTCGTCTACAACCACCTCGGCCCGAGCGGCAACTACCTGCCGCGTTTCGGCCCCTACCTGCGCACCGGCAGCGCCAACACCTGGGGCGACTCGGTCAACCTCGATGAGCCGGCCGTGCGCGACTACATCATTGAGAACGCGCTGATGTGGCTGCGCGACTACCGGGTTGACGCCCTGCGCCTCGACGCCGTGCACGCGCTCATCGATGACTCGCCGAAGCACCTGCTGCAGCAACTCGCCGAAGAGGTCGACGTGCTGTCAGCGCACCTCGGGCGGCCGCTATCCCTCATCGCCGAGTCCGATCTCAACGACCCGAAGCTGATCCTGCCGCGCGAGGCCGGCGGCTACGGCTTGACCGCGCAGTGGAGCGACGACTACCACCACAGCGTGCACACGGCCGTCACCGGCGAGACAACCGGTTACTACGAGGATTTCGCGGAGCTCGACGCGCTCGCCAAGACCACAACAGAGGGCTTCTTCCACAACGGAACCCTCTCGAGTTTCCGCGAGAGGAACCACGGTCACCCGATCCCCGCCGAAGTGCCGGCGTGGCGCCTCGTCACCTTCGCCCAGGACCACGACCAGATCGGCAATCGCGCAACCGGTGACCGGCTCTCGCCCGGGCTCGGCTTCGAACGCCTCGCGATCGCCGCGGTGTTGAACCTGTGCTCGCCGTTCACCCCCATGATCTTCATGGGCGAGGAGTGGGGCGCCTCAACACCGTGGCAGTTCTTCACCTCGCACCCGGAGCCCGAGCTGGGCGAGGCCACGGCGAAGGGACGCATCGCCGAGTTCGCGAAGATGGGTTGGGACCCGGCGGTCGTTCCCGACCCGCAGGACCCCGCGACCTTCGAGCGCTCGCACCTTCTGTGGGACGAGCGAGAGGATGGCGACCACGCCCGTCTGCTCGACCTCTACCGCGACCTCATCGCGCTGCGCCGGGAGTATCCCGAACTCACCGACCCGCGCTTCTCGACGATCGCGGCGGAGGTCAACGGCGACGTGTTCACCCTGAACCGTGGTCGCGTGCGGGTCCAGGTCGCCACGGCTGACACTGTGCTCGAACCCGTGGGTGCTGTCCTCCTGCGAACCGCTAGCACGGCGATCTCGCTGCTTGCTTAACCTTCGAACGTATGTTCGAATAGTCGCATGCGATGGGACGGCCAGGCGATCAACTCGGAGTCCCCGAACGCCCTCGTGCGACTGAGCAACGTGGTGCGCAGCGTGCAGACCCCGGAGTTTGCGGGCATCACCTTCCACGAGGTTCTGGCCAAGACCGCGCTCAACCATGTGCCCGGCGCAAGCAAGGCGCTGCCCTACGGCTGGAACATCAACCCGTACCGCGGGTGCAGCCACTCCTGCGTGTACTGCTTCGCCCGGGCGACTCACACTTACCTCGACCTCGACGCGGGCAAGGACTTCGACAACGAGATCATCGTCAAGGTGAACGTCGCAGAGGTGCTCGCGAAGGAACTGCGCAAGCCGAGCTGGGGGCGTCATCCCGTCGCCCTGGGAACGAACACCGACCCCTACCAGCGCGCCGAAGGCCGGTACCGACTGATGCCGGGCATCATCGCCGCCCTCGCCGAATCAGCCACTCCCCTCTCGATCCTCACCAAGGGCACGCTCCTGCGCCGCGACCTGCCGCTGCTCGTCGAGGCGAACAAGCGCGTGCCGGTCGACCTCGCCATGTCCATTGCGATCATGGATGACGACCTGCAGCAGTCGATCGAGCCCGGAACCCCGACCGCCAAGGCGCGTTTCGCGACGGTCGCGGCCGCACGCGAGGCGGGTCTCGACTGTTCCGTGTTCCTCATGCCGATCCTCCCCTATCTCACCGACAGCAAGGCCCATCTGGATGAAGCACTCCGCCAGGCGAAGGCGGCCGGCGCCACCACCGTGCTCTACACCGCGCTGCACCTGCGGCCCGGCACGAAGGACTGGTTCATGCAGTGGCTGGAGCGCGAGCATCCCGAGCTCGTCGAGAAGTACAGCTACCTCTACTACGGCACGAACTCGTACGCGCCCAAGGATTACCGGCGTTGGCTCGCGGAGCGAATGAAGCCGCTTATCCGCGCGCACGGGTTGCAGCGCGGCACCGAAGATCCGACGACGGGCGGCGTGCGCTCGGCGGCGCTGGGGTTCGCCACAAGCGGGGCGATCCGCGGCGACAGCGCCGAGCGCACGCCACTGCCCGCCCTCATTGCCGAGGAGTTGCCGCCCACCCTCGCGGTCGCCGCGATGCAGGCTCCGACCCTGTTCTGAGCGTCTGCACAGTCGGTTGGAAGTTGGTGGGCGGTAGGGGCTATTCTCGTTTCACCCGTTGTGCTCATAACGGGTCCCCATCGCAGCAGAGGTACGACATGGGCAAGATCCTGTACGCAGACTCAGACATCGAGATCATCTTCGATGACCGTGCCATGGCGCACCTGCAGGTGGTGATCGGCGCAAAACTCCGTCGCGGCGAGGGATTCTTCTTCTCCTGGAAAGACGACGTCAGCGTCGGCGACGGCCGAAGCGCGATCTGGGTCGACAAGGGCATCCCGCTCTACTTCCGGTTCTCCGGCAGCCGTCCGATCTCGATGAACCGAGACTGGCTCGAGTTGCTCACCCAGTCGGCCAACAGCACGCAGGGGCTCGTTTTCATGCCAGAGCCCGAGGGCGACACGAACCGCCCGAAGTCGCAGGTCTGACCGCGAATCTGGGAGACCACCGAGTAGGGCCGTAACATCCCCGACATATTTGATCAACCCGTTTGTTGAAACGATGCGGAGTGGTTGAATGATCTTGTCTACCCCACAATGGGGCACTCGACCGGCCCATCGCTCTGATGCGGCCCACAGATCGTGAGGAGCAACGGTGGTACTCAGTCTTCCCGTCCGACCCGAAGTCGCGCTCATCAGCGACGACCTGTACAGCGTCCTCACCGACAACGACACCCTCGGCTACGTCCACAAGGTCGGTCCGGTGTTTGTAGCCCTGTGCGGCGCCGACCTTCATCACGCGGTCGAAGTCGGCCAGTCCCTCAGCCTCGACCGTGCGGTCGAGATGGTCAGATCTCGCTAGTTTCTCTGCACCGGGAACACGAGCAGTGTGCTCGTCGCCGTCGCCACGATCCTGCCCTCACCATCGGTGACGACTGCTTCGGCGAAGGCGACGCGTGATCCGGGCTTTGTGACCCGGCCGACGACCGTCAGCGTGCCGGTCGTGGTGCTCACCGCTCGCAGGTAACTGACTTTGATCTCGAGGGACGTGTAGCCGACCCCGGCGGGCAGGGTTGTGTGCACGGCACATCCCGCAGCGGAATCGAGCACGGTGCAGAGAAAGCCGCCGTGCACGGATCCGATCGGGTTGTAGTGCGATTCGTTCGGCAGGCAGCTGAAGGTGGCCGTTCCCGTACCGACGCTCTCGAGCGTCATGTTCATCAACGTGATGATCGGTGGCGGCGGGACATCCCCATCGATCATGGCCTGCAGGTAATCGAGGCCCGCCATCTCTTTCGCGCGCGATGCCCCGATCATCGGGTCCTGCCAGGTGATGGTGCGGCTGCGGGTTGCGTCGTCGGTCATGCACTCAGTGTGCTGGGCGGGATGCCCCGGCGCGAGCAACCTCGTGGAACCCTCCAAGCGGCGCGGGTCTATTCCGCGGGCGCTGTCACGAAGTCGATGAGTTGTTCCACTCGACCGAGGAGCGCGGGCTCGAGGTCCGCGAACGACCCGACCCGGCTCAGGATGTGCTGCCAGGCGCGTGCGATGTCCGCCTGCTCCTCGTGCGGCCAGCCGAGCGCCTCACAGATCCCGTGCTTCCACTCGATGCCGCGCGGGATCACCGGCCAGTCCCGCAGCCCGAGCCGCCCGGGCTTCACGGCCTGCCAGACGTCGATATAGGGATGCCCCACCACGAGCACGTGCGCACCGAACGGGCCGCGCGCGACAGCGTCGGCAATGCGGGTCTCCTTCGAGCCGGGCACCAGATGGTCGACGAGCACTCCGAGGCGTCGCCCGGGTCCGGGCCCGAAGTCGCGGACGAGCTGCTCGAGGTCGTCCACGCCCTCGAGGTATTCGACGACGACGCCCTCGATGCGAAGGTCGTCACCCCAGACCTTCTCGACGAGCTCGGCGTCGTGGCGGCCCTCCACGAAGATGCGAGAGGGCAGGGCGACGCGTGCCGCGACATCCCGAACAGCGAGCGAACCGGAGGCGGTACGACGCGGAGCCGTGGATGCGACAGCCACGGGCGCGACGAGGCGCACCGGTGCGCCGTCGACGAGGTAGCCTCCACCGAGCGGGAAAGTGCGGATCTTGCCGTGGCGGTCCTCGAGCTCGACAAGCCCGGAGGCGAGGCGCACGACGGCGCCGACGAAGCCGCTCTCGGCAAGCTCCACGACCAGGCCGCGCTCGGCGGGCACGGTGGGATGCACGGTGGGAACGTGCCGATGGGTGAAGCCGGCGAGCACGTCCCCGGAATAGCGATCCTCGGGTGACGTCATGGGTCAATGATGACCCGGAGGGGTGGGATCAGGCGTTGACGTGCGCGGCGAGCCACGGCATCGGATTGATGGCGCGTGTACCGCCGAGTCGGATCTCGAAGTAGAGGTGCGGACCGGTGCTTTGGCCGGTGCTGCCCACCTGGCCGACGACCTGCTTGCCGACGACCTTGTCACCGACGGAGAGGCTGAGCGATCCGTAGGCCATGTGGCCGTAGAGGCTGCTCACGTGCTCGCCGTCGATCACGTGGTCGATGACGACGTAGACCCCGAGTCCGCCCGACCCGGTGCTGACCTCGGTGACCGTGCCATCGGCGATCGCGTGGATGCCGTTGCCCGCACCGCCAAGGAGGTCGACGCCCTTGTGGTAGCTCGAGCAGCCGGAGCACGGCGGAATCCGGTAGCCGAAGCCGCTGCTGATCGTTGTGCCGGCGGGCAGCGGGTAGTTCACCACCGAGTAGGCGCTGACCGACAGGTCTTCACGCAGGGCTGCTGCAGCCGGGGCGGCAGCCGTCATCTTCTCCTGCGGAATCTCGTCAGCCCTGAACGACTGGGTCGGCACCACGACCGTCTGCTCGGCAACGATCTCGGCCGAGGCGGGCAGTGTAGCGATGGTCGCCATGAATGCGGCGACGGTCAAAGCGCCCATCGCGAGCAAGCGCTGGCTGACGGCCATAAATCCGAGGTGACGGGGTTCGCGTGAGCGTCGTCCGGAAGGGCGTGCAGGGGTGAAGGTTGAACGGGTATGCAATACAGGTAACTCCGATGAGATCTCGCACCGATGGGCGTGCGGAACTGCTCTGGCCAATGTCAACACTGGCGAATATGAACGCACGTCATTGCGCGAGGCATGGCTCACCGCGTGGGGCGAGGCCTCAGTGACCGGATGGGGAGCCGCATCGATGGCGGGTGTCTCGCACCATTCGGGCTCAGTCGGGAGGACTTTCTAGCGTCCACCCTGACCCACCTGTCTGAGAAAGTCGTGTGAACGAGGGATGACGAATCCGCTCTCGCCGTGAAACGACGCTCGAAACGGCGACGGCGAGGGCGGTACCGGCCGCGACTCCCAGTGCGTTGGAGGCGAGCTCCGTGAGGGAGAGCTGGGCATCCGATCGCCACACGATGCAGGCCAATTGCACCCACACACTGGCGAGCAGGCCGAGCAAGATTACGGACATCCAGCGCGACCGTCCGAAGAGTCCGATGAGGATGGGTCCGATGGGGAGAAACAGGACTACGCCGCCCGCGAATGTCGCCGTACCCACGGATCGCGGGCCAAGCGCCATGAAGCAGAGCATCCCGAAGTAGACAGCACCGACGACGGTGAGCACGGGATGTCGGCGGAGCATCCCCCGATAATCGCACCGGCACTTCTACGCGCCATGTGCGAATGGTGGGAGGGACGTGTGAAGCGCTACGCCACCGCGACGAACCCCGTGACGAGCAGTCGACGGATCTCGGGCAGCACCTCGGCGAGCAGTTCTGTCTCGTCGACGCCGAGCAGTTCGGCAATGGCCGCGCAGATCGCACCTACGCTCAGCTCTCCGTCGCTCGCCCCGACGACGGCAGCGAGCGCTGTGCCGAGCGGTTCGGTACGCCCGAAGCCGCCGCCCTGGCGCAGATCCATCACCGTCGGGTCCTCGTCGCCGGGCCAATAGTAGCGCTCCTCGGTGACGTCGCCGGCGACCACGAGCCGAATCCTCGCGAGGTCGGCGTCGGAGAGCGCGAGCTGCGCGTCGTGGGCGGCGAGCGACGCCGCGATGTGCGCGCCCAGCCCCGCTTCGTTGCGCCCGAGCGCTCCGTCCACGCGCTCGAAGCGGCGCAGGGTCACGGTGCCGCCGAGCGGAGCGCGGAGCGTGAGGTAGCCGAATCCGACCCCGGTGACACCGCGCTCCTCGAAGTCGTCGAGCCACGCTGCGTAGAGCCGGTCGAAGTTGGGGGTTCCGGGGCGTGTGCCGCCGTCCCGGATCCAGGTCTCGGCGTACAGCGCCGCGTCCTGCGTCTCCCGCTCGATCACCCAGGCGTCGAGCGACACGTTCTCGAGCCAGCCCTGCACACGCTCGAGTCCGTCATCGCCGCTGCGGTACTCCCAATTGCCGAGCAGCTGCACAACGCCGCCGGGAGTCAGGTGGTCGGCGCTCTCGCGCACAACCTGCTCGACGAGCGCATCACCGACCAGGCCGCCGTCGCGGTACTCGTAGGCCGGCACACCCTCGGTGCGCGGCGTGATCACGAACGGCGGGTTGGAGACGATCTGGTCGAAGCGCTCCCCCGCGACCGGCTCGAACAGGCTGCCCAGCCGCAGCTCGATGTTCGAGACGTCGTTGAGCGCCGCGTTGAACGCGGCCAGGTCGAGGGCGCGCTGCGAGATGTCGGTGGCGACGACGCGGCGCGCGTGGCGCGAGGCGTGCAGTGCCTGGATGCCGCAGCCCGTGCCCAGGTCGAGCACGCTATCGACCGCTTCGCTCAACATCAGTCCGCTCAGAGTGGTGGATGCCCCGCCCACCCCCAGAACGTGATGCTCCGGTATCGCGCCGCCCAGCGCCAGCTCGCCGAGGTCGCTCGCGATCCACCAGGCGCCCGCGCCCCTCGCGTCCACGAAGCTGTACGGCCGGAGGTCGAGCAGGGGACGCACCGAGTCGCCCTCCAGGGCCACGAGGCCGAGCCGTTCTGCGCCCTCCACCCCGAGTCGGGGCAGGGCGCCCTCCGCCGACGCACGGGACGACTCGAGGCCGAGCACAAAGAGTGTCGCGAGGGTGCCGAGGGGACCTCCGCCCGCGACCCGGGCCAGCGCTCGGCGAGCCGGGACCCGCTGGCCGCGGTGAAGGGCGGCCGCGGCATCCTCACCCCACAGGGTGCCGAGCGCGTCGACCGTGAAGGCCGCGGCAGCGAGGTCATCCCGGAGCAGCGGAAAGAGCGCGGAGGTCATCACGCCATTCAACCGCATGGCGAGGCAGGGCGATTGCTGTGCGTTGGCCGCAAGGGGTTTTGTCTCGAAGGACCCGTAGGCACACTCGTATTAAGGAAGCTCGGAGGCTCGGAATCATGAAGCGCATCTACTACGCCAGCGGATCATTCCTCACCGGAAGCGCGATCGCAGATGCCATAGTCGCCTACGCCGATGCCCTCGCGCACAGCGAGGGGTCGGACGTTGTCAACTTCCCGATCCTCCACGACGACGGCACCCCCGGCGAGGCGTCCATGCTCATCGGGCCGGCGAGCCAGCTCGCCTGCTCGACGGCACCCGAACACCACGCCGAACTCGAGAACGACGTACTCGTCGCCGACCTGGCGAAGCGGTCACTTCAGATCGGGGCTCCGCGACCGATGATGCAGGCGCAGAGCGAGATCGAGACAACAACTGATTTCGACTAGTCCTGTTTCGACTGGCGCTGTTTCTGACTAGCGCTGCTCGGTCGGTTCCTCGACAAGACGCAGGCCGGCCGCGCTGTTTGCGGAGATTGTGAGAATCTCGACCCACTGGCGGTTGATCTCGGGCTGGTCGGGAGAATCGAACTTGAAGTAGAGGGGAACCGCGCGGTGCAGCCAGATGCTGGAGCGGCCGTCGCCGACCTCTGGGTCGTCCTTCCAGGACATCACAAAGCCCTCATCACGACGGAGCTTGGCGACGATGACTATCTGGAGGTGGGCGAGGATACGATCCTCGATGGTGATCTCCAGCGAGCCGATCCCATAGACGAGCTTTCCCACTGCAACCACTCCGTTCGACACGTGCGCGGGCACAAGCCCGCTGACCCATTAAACAACTCTGTGCGCTCCCCCGCAGGGGGCTGGCGGCGCACCGCCCCGACCACTATTGTTCACGGGCAAATTACCACTGTGCGGGACCCTACGCCATGATGTGTACACTGTCCACAAGCCCGGTTGCACGGTCACCCGAGATTTCAGCGTAAGCGTAGGAGTTCCATGAGCGATCCACTCGCGCAGTCGCGCGATACGTATCGCCACGGCGACCTGCGCAGCGCGCTCGTGAGTGCCGGCATCGAAATGGCCCGCGCGGGCGGACCCGACGCCATCGTGCTACGCGAGGCGACGCGCAGTGCGGGAGTCTCCCCCAACGCCGCCTACCGCCACTTCGCCGACCGCCAGGCGCTCCTCATCGTGGTCTCCGCGACCGCGCAGGGACTCGTTGCGAACGCCATGTTCGCGGCACGTGCGGCCGTGGTCGACTCGGGCGATGCGGTCGCCGACGCCCGCGCACGCCTGCGTGCGGTAGGCACCGGCTACCTCAGCTTCGCCCGCACCGAGCCGGGCCTGTTCCGTGCGGCCTTCACGGTGCCCGACGACCTCTCCCGATCGGGTGATCCGTCCAAGGCCGGGGATGCGGGATTCACTCCCTTCCAGGTGCTGTCGGTCACCCTCGATGAACTCGTCGAGGTGGGCGTACTGCCCGCAGAACGCCGTCCGGGAGCGGAGTTGCTG